>NZ_JBXVVR010000007.1:0-266763 GCF_057219975.1 Roseomonas sp. TF40
ATCTGCAAGGCGTGGGCAGACCAGCCCGACCGCTTCACACAAAATCCGCACCACCAAATGCCGGGACTAAACACCTAGAAATCATTAATTCTAGAGCAAGAAATGCGTTCAGCGTCGCGGCAGCGCCACGACCCATCTGAACGCATGTTGCTCTAGCGGCACCGCGCTCCCCCCTTTGCGCTTCGGGGGAGCGCCAGCCCGGTTTCGCGTCGCCGCGAAGGTGCGCTAGCCTCGCGGCATGTTCACCCTGACCGATCTCGAAGACGCGCTGGCCCTTGTGCACCGCGCCTTCCCGCCGACGCCGCAATTCGCCTGGCCACTCCTCGCCGCCCGTACCGGGGCGGAAGTCTGGGTCAAGCACGAGAACCATACGCCGACCGGCGCCTTCAAGGTGCGCGGCGGCCTGGTCTTCATGGAACGCCTGAAGCGCGAGGATCCCGCCTGCCGCGGCATCATCTCCGCCACGCGCGGCAATCACGGGCAGAGCCTTGCCTATGCCGGCGCGCGCCACGGCGTGCCGGTGACCATCGTCGTCCCCTTCGGCAACAGCCGCGAGAAGAACGCGGCGATGCGCGCCCAGGGGGCGGAACTCATCGAGCATGGCGTCGATTTCGACGCGGCGCGGGAGGAGGCGATGCGCCTCGCCCAGGCGCGCGGGCTGCGCTTCGCGCCCTCCTTCGCGCCGGATCTGGTGAAGGGCGTGGCCACCTATGCGTTGGAACTCTTTCGCCATGTGGCGTCCGTGGGACCGCCACTGGATGCGCTCTATGTCCCGATCGGCCTCGGCTCGGGCATCTGCGGCTGCATCATGGCGCGTGACCTGCTCGGGCTGAAGACCGAGATCATCGGCGTGCAGAGCACCAAGGCCGATGCCTATGCGCGCAGCCTCTCGGCCGGGCATGTGGTGACGACGCCGAGCGCCGATACGCGCGCGGACGGCATGGCGACGCGCATCCCCGATCCTGCCGCTTTCGCCCTGATCGCGCGTGGCGCGGCGCGCATCGTCACGGTGAGCGATGAGGAAGTCGCCGCCGCCATCCGCGCCTATTGGACCGACACGCACAATCTGGCGGAAGGCGCGGGCGCGGCCCCCCTGGCCGCGCTGCTGCAGGAAGCCGCGACGATGCGTGGCCGGCGCGTCGCCACCATCCTCTGCGGCGGCAACATCGATCTCGACCTCTTCCGCGATTGGGTGCTGGCATGAGCGCGACGCTGCTGCTGCAACAGGTCCGTCCGCTCGGCGGCGCGCCGGTGGATGTGCTGATCCGCGATGGCGCCATCGCCGCGATCGGCCCAGGCCTGGACGCCGCCGGCGCGATGGTGGAGCCGGGGGCGAACCGCCTGCTGCTGCCCGCCTTCGTCGAAGGCCACACGCATCTCGACAAATCGCTCTGGGGCATGGGCTGGTGGCGCAACGAGGTGGGCCCGCGCCTGATCGACCGCATCGAGACGGAGCGCGCCGAGCGTGGCCGCCTCGGCCTCGATCCGGCGCGCCAGGGCCTGCGGCTGGCGCGCGAATTCCTGCTGCGCGGCACCACGCGCATCCGCACCCATGCGGATGTCGATACCGAGATCGGCACCGCGCACAGCGACGCGCTGGTGGCGCTGCGCGAGAGGCTGCGCGGCACGATGGATCTGCAGGTCGTTGCCTTCCCGCAATCCGGCCTGCTGATCCGCCCCGGCACGCTCGAGCTGCTCGAACGGGCGCTGCGCAACGGCGCGGACATACTGGGCGGGCTCGATCCCTCGGGCATCGACCGCGATCCGGTCGGGCATCTCGATGCGATCTTCGGCCTCGCCACGAAGCACGGCGTGCCGCTCGACATCCATCTGCATGAACCGGGTGAGCTTGGCGCCTTCGCGCTCGACCTCATCATCGAGCGCACGCGCGCCCTGGGCCTGCAGGGCAGGGTGGTGGTCAGCCACGCCTTCTGCCTCGGCGAGGTGGCGCGCGCGCCCGCGCTCTGCGCCGCCCTTGCCGAGGCCGGCATCGGCATCGCCACCACCGCGCCCCCCTCGCGCCCCGTGCCGAGCGTGAAGATGGTGCGCGCGGCCGGCGGGCAGATCTTCGCGGGCAATGACGGCATCCGCGACACCTGGACCCCCTACAACATGCCCGACATGCTGCAGCGCGCGATGCTGGTGGGGCTGAAGAACGAGTTCCGGCGCGATGACGAGATCGATGTCGCCTTCGCGATGGTGACCGATGCGGCCGCCGCGGCCTGCGGCTTCGCGGATTACGGCCTCGCTGTCGGCGCGCGCGCCGATCTCGTGCTGCTGGAAGCCGAGACGGTGGCGGAGGCGGTGGTGGCCACCCCGCCGTCGCGCACCGTCATCGCCCGAGGCCGCGTGGTGGTGCGCGAGGGCGCCTTCGCCGAGTCCTTGCAGAAATAGCCGCTCAGAACGGCACCGCCAGCGCCGCCTCGGCGAAGCCGATGCGCCGCGCCGGCGGGACGGGATGGCGCCCGGCCACGCGCTCGAGCATCAGCCGCACATCGGCGCGCCGCTCCGCCTTCATCGCGGCGTCGAGGAAGAGCAGTTCCAGCACCTCCTGCTGCGCGTGGCTGCCGCCCAGCCGGTACATGCCGCCCAGCGCCGGGCGCATCGCCTGCACCGCCGCGTCGTAGTCGCCCAGCGCATGCAGCCGCACCGCGCGGCCCACGGGCAGCGCGGCCTCGCGCAGGATCGTCGCATGGTGGCCGGGCGCCTGCGCCGCTTCCTCGATCGTGCCCAGCATCCGCCCGGCCGCCTCATGCCGCCCCGCCGCCATCAGCGCCATGATCCAGTGCGGCAGCGTGAAGGCCGAGAGCGTGTCGCCGATGCGCTTCTCCGCCTTGTCCGCAAGCTCTCCCCAGCGATCGCCGGGATCGACGCCGCGCAGCTGCAGCCGGAACAGCATCGAGGCCGCGTTCTGCATGTCGATGTAGAGATCGGGCTGCGCCTGCGTCACCTTGGAGTCGAGGTTGCGGAAGCGCGTGTCGTAGAGCGCGAGCACGGCGTCGAACTCGCCGCGCTCGATGTGGAACATCGCCTGGTGCCACCAGATGTGGTGCATCAGGTTGTTGCCGCCGTCGAAGTGCCGTTCCTGCCCGGTGATCCAGGCGATGCCCTCGCCGCGCCTTCCCTGCATCTCCAGCACATGGGCGATGCCATGCGTGGCCCAGAGATCGCCGGGATCGAGCGCGACCGCCGCGCGGCCCGCATGCTCGGCCACCGTGTAGTTGCCGCATTCCTCATTGGCGAAGCAGCGGCAGGCGAGCACGCTGCCATAGCCGGGCAGGTCAGCCGACCAATGCGGCAGCACGGCTTCCGCGAGCGAAAGCATGCGCTCCGGCTGGCCCATCCAGAAGGCGGTGAAGTGGTGCAGGCGGAAGGCCAGCAGGTCCTGCGGCGCCTCGGCGACGATGCCTTCCCAGATGCCGAGCGCCTTGTCCGGATCGCCCGCGATCCAGCTGGCGAGTGCGGCCATGTGCGCCTGCTCCCGCGGCGTGGCGGGCAGGGCTCGCGCGCGCTCCAGCGAGGCCTGCGCCCGGCCGAGCAGCGCCCGGTCATAGGCCAGCATGGCGAAGCAGCCCGCCATCACCTGGCCGAGCGGCGCCTCGGGATCCGCGGTGAGGAAGGCCTTGAGGCGTTGCCCGGTATCGAAACGATACTTCAGGAAGCCTTCGATCGCGTGGTCATAGGCCGCCGCCGCGGCGGCGGAAGCCGTGGTGAGCGTCAGGCCCTGGGCGTCCTTCGGCATGGCGTGTTCCTTCCTGAAGGGCGTGGGTTAGAGTACGATCCGTCCCGTTGGACGGATCTCGTGCTCTATAACTGATTGTTTCTAGAGCAAGAAATCCGATCTGACTGATTCAGTCAGATCGGATATTGCTCTAGTCGATGCTCTCGAGCAGATCGCACAGCGTGGCGCAGCGCGGAGCCAGGTCCGGCCAGAGGATGTGCTCATGCGGCGCATGCGCCCCCGCACCGGTGCAGCCGAGCCCATCCAGCGTCGGCACGCCGAGCGCGGCGGTGAAATTGCCGTCAGAGCCGCCGCCGCGATGCTGCGTCGGCAAGGCATAGCCATGCGTGGCGGCGAAGCCCTTGGCCCGTTCGTAGAGATCGAGGATCGCCGGGGTCTCCGCGAAGGGCGGGCGGTTCATGCCGCCGGTGATGCGGATGGTGATGCCATCCGTGGTCCCGGCCAGGCCGAGGATCAGCGCTTCCAGCCGCTCGCCCTCCGCAATCGTCGGCACGCGCAGGTCGATCTCGCAGCCAGCCTCGGGCGGAATCACGTTCGGCCGCGTGCCGCCCCAGACCGGCGCGACATTGGTGGTGATGCCGGCGGGCAGGTCGGTCAGCGCGTGCACCTGCGTGATCAGTCGCGCGAGGGCCACCACCGCGCTGCGCCCTTCGCTCCAATTGCCGCCGGCATGGGCGGACACGCCCTGGATGGCGACCTCGAAGCGGCCCACGCCCTTGCGTGCCGTCACACAGGCGCCACCCGCCCCGGCGGGCTCGGGGATCAGCACCGCGCGCGCCCCCTGCGCCAGCCGCTCGATCGGCGCGCGGCTGGTCGGGCTGCCGACTTCCTCGTCGGGCGTCAGCAGCAGGGTGATCGGGCGCTTGGTGCGCGTGCCCTGGCGCAGGATCTCGCGCACGCTGTGGAAGGCCATGAAGGAGCCCGCCTTCATGTCGTAGATGCCCGGCCCGAAGGCCTTGGCACCCTCGATGCGGAAGGGCATGGGCCCGGCCAGCGTGCCGTGATCCCAGACCGTGTCGAGATGCCCGGCGATGACGATGGGCGCCCCATGGCCCGGCGTGCGGCAGACCAGCGTGTCGCCATAGCCATCCCGGCCCGGCAGGCGCTCGACCTGCCCACCCACCGCGGCCAGATCGGCCTGGCAGCGATCCATCAAGCCATTCACGGCCGCCGCGTCGGTGGTCGGCGTCTCATGCTCCACCCAGAGGCGCAACTCGTTCAGGAGACGTTCGGAAGAACCAAGTTCGGTCGTGGGCATGAGATGTTTCCCGTGGGTCGCGGCGTCGCGTGCGGAGGAGTTGTTCCAGTGTCCCGCCGCCTTGTCCATGCGTCGGCCAGATGAAGGCTTGCCCACCCTTTGTGGCACGGCTACGCCAGATCATCCGCCCGCCGATCATTCCTGGAGAGCCCTGCCGCATGCCCAAGCTGTCGCGCATCTGTGTCTTCTGTGGCTCGGCTGTCGGGGCGCGCCCCGCCTATGCCGAGGCGGCGCGCGAACTGGGCCGGGTCGTGGCCGCGCGGGGCATCGGCCTGGTCTATGGCGGCGGCGCGGTCGGGCTGATGGGCATCGCCGCCGATGCGGCGCTGCAGGCAGGGGCGGAGGTCATCGGCGTGATCCCGCACGGCCTGCTCAAGCGCGAGGTCGGCCATGGCGGCGGCGTCGAGATGCATGTCGTGGACACGATGCATGAGCGCAAGGCGATGATGGCCGAGCTCTCGGACGGCTTCATCGTGCTGCCCGGCGGCTACGGCACGCTGGAGGAGGCGGTGGAGGCCCTGACCTGGGCGCAGCTCGGCATCCAGGCGAAGGGCGTGGTGTTCCTCGATGTCGAGGGCTTCTGGAAGCCCTTCCTCGACACGCTGGACTTCATGGTGGCCGAGGGCTTCGTCCGCCCGCCGCAGCGCCCGCTCGCCATGCGCGCTGCCTCGGTCGAGGAGGCGCTCGAGAAACTCGCCGCCTATACGCCGCCCGAGGGCACGCAGGTCTGGCTGCGCCCGGAGCAGGCGTGACCACCCCCGCGATCATCCGGGACTGGCGCGGCATCGACCCGGCCCATCGGGGCGGCACCGTCGCGCTGGGCAACATGGACGGGGTGCATCTGGGCCATCTGGCAGTGCTGCGGGCGGCGCATGCGGCGCGCCCGGACCTGCCCCTGGCGGCGCTGACCTTCGAGCCGCATCCGCGCGAGCATTTCCGCCCCGATGACCCGCCCTTCCGCCTCTCTTTGCTGCCGGCCAAGGCCGAGGCGCTGGGCGCGGCCGGGGTGCGGATCGTCTATGCGCTGCCCTTCGACGCGGCGATGGCGTCCATGCCGGCGGAGGATTTCGTCGAGCAGGTCCTGCATCGGGGACTCGGCGTGCGCCACCTGGCCTGCGGGGCGGATTTCGCCTTCGGCCATCGCCGCGGCGGCACGGTCGCGCTGCTGGCGGCGGAGGCCGAGAAGCGCGGCATCGGCCTGACCATCGTCCCCCCGGTGGTGGACGATCAGGGCCCGATCTCCTCCTCGCGCATCCGCCGCGTGCTGCAGGATGGCTATCCGGAGCGCGCGGCCCGCAAGCTCGGCCGCCCCTGGGCGCTGCGGGGCGAGGTGTTCCACGGCGACCGGCTGGGCCGGGAACTCGGCTGGCCCACGGCCAATATCCTGCTCGGCCGGCAGCTTGAGCCGGCCCGGGGCGTCTATGCGGTGCGGGTGCGCCTCGCGGATGGGTCCGAGGTGCCGGGCGTGGCGAATGTCGGCCGCCGACCCACTTTGGGCGGCGACCCGGTGACGCGGCTGGAGGTGCACCTGTTCGACTGGCGCGGCGATCTCTACGGGCAGGAGATCAGCGTGAGCCTGCTGGCCTTCCTGCGCCCCGACGCGAAATTCGACAGCCTCGACGCGCTGAAGGCGGCGATCGCCGATGATGCCGCCGCGGCCCGCCGCTTTCTGCAGGCCACGCCCCCGGGCTGAGCTTCTCGCGTGCCAGCGCTCAGCCCAGCCCGAGCCACTGGAACAGGCGCGCGGAAGGTGGCCAGGCCTGGGCGAGCGCGGCGTGATGCCTCACCAGAAGCGTGCCGCCCAGGGCCAGCACACAGATAGTTGCCGCCCAGCCGAGCAGCGCGGGCCGATCCGGGGCCACCGCTGGCGGGGCCTGGTGGGGCTTCGGCGGGGTTGTGGACGCAGGCTCGCCCTGGCGGGGCGCGGACAGCGGGGGGACCTCGGCAGGCGCCACTACGCCTGGCGGGGGGAGCGGCGCGGGCGCCGGGGCGCGTTCCGGGGTTGGGACCGGGGCTGGGACCGGGGCCGGTGCATGGAAGGTGTGATGGCATTTCGCGCATTGCATCAGCCGCGGCCCCGCCTTCAGCAGGTGGTCCGGCACCTCATAGGCGGCATCGCAGCTGGGGCATTGCACGAGCATCCAGCGCACATAGGGCGGCACTCGCCATGGCGTCCAGCCTTCATGCGGGTGCGCGCCCGGTTGCGGCGGTGCGGTGGCGCCCGCGCCTGACGCATGGCATGAACGACCCATGGTCAGGTTCGAGGCAGTCGGTCTGCGCTACGGGGCGAGTCCGGGCGCGGCGCTTCGCAGCGCGGCGGTGGCGCCCGAGGCGCTGATCGACGTCACCTTCTCGCTGCCGGCCGGATCCTTCACCTGGCTGCTGGGCGAATCAGGGGCCGGGAAATCCTCGGTCCTGCGCCTGATCCACCTCGCGCTTCGCCCCAGCCGCGGCGAGGTGGAGGTGATGGGCCTGCGCACCAGCCGCGCGAGCCGGGAGGCGATGGCCGCCTCGCGGCGGCGCATCGGGGTGGTGTTCCAGGATTTCCGCCTGCTGCCCTATCTCTCGGCCTTCGACAACGTCGCCCTGCCGCTGCGCCTCGCGGGCCGGCCCGAGGCGGCGTTGCGCGCCGATGTGACCGAGATCATGCGCTGGGTCGGGCTGAAGGACCGTGCGGCCGCCCTGCCGGCGGAGCTCTCGGGCGGGGAGCAGCAGCGCGTGGCGATCGCGCGCGCGGTGGTGCACCGCCCGGCCATCCTCGTCGCGGATGAACCGACCGGGAACCTCGATTCCCGCCAGGCGCGCCGGCTGCTCGCCCTGCTCTCCGAAATGAACCGGCTGGGCACCACGGTGGTGGTGGCCACCCATGACGAGGATCTGGTGGCGCGCTTTCCCGCCCCGCGCCTGCTGCTGCAGCACGGCCGGCTCTACGATCCGGACGGCGCCCGCGATGTCGATGGCCGGACCAGCTTGCCGCCAGAGGTCGATGATGCGGAGTGAACGCCGGCGCATGTCGCGCGACCCGCTGGGGCTGCGCCGCGCCCTCTCGGGCCTGCTGCTGCCCGGCCTGGTCGGCGCCATGGCGCTGCTGGCGGCGTTGGTCGTCTCCGGCGCCGAGAGCGCGGCCGCGCTGGCCCAGCGCTGGCAGCAGGGCGCGCTGAGCGCGATCACCGTCCAGATCCCCGCCGCCGATCCGGCCGCGCTGGAGCGGGCGGTGGCGGCGCTGCGCGCGACGCCGGAGGTCGCGCAGGCGCGCATCGTCGATGGCGCGCGGCTGGCCAGCCTGCTCCAGCCCTGGCTGGGCGAGGGCTCCGTCATCCCCCTGCCCGGCCTGATCGAGGTCGAGCTGCGCGAGACCCGGCGCGATCCGGACCTTCTCGCCGCCCGGCTGGCGGCCGCGGTGCCCGGCGCCGCCATCGAGTTCCATGGCGTCTGGGTGCAGCGGCTCGCGACCCTCGCACGCAGCCTGCAGGCGCTGGCCTGGGCCGTGCTGACGCTGGTCGCGGGCGTCGCCATCGCCGTCATCGCGGTCGCGACCCGGGCGGGCATCGCGGCGCGGCGCGATGCCATCGAGGTCCTGCACGGGCTCGGGGCGCGCGATGGCGACATCGCGGGCCGCTTCGCCCGGCGGCTCGGCACCCTGGCGGCGCTCGGCGCCAGCTTCGGGGTGGCCGCGGCCCTGCCCGCCCTCGCCCTGCTGTCGGACATCGCCAGCCCCTGGCTCGGCATGGCGGAGGAACGGGGCGGGCTGACCCGCCTGCCCTGGCCCATCCTGCTGGCCCTGCCAGCCATTGCATTCGTGATCGGATGGGGTACTGCGCAGGCCACCGTCCGGCGTTGGCTGCGCCGCTTCCCCTGATGCGGGGCGACGGCTTGCCGGAACCCCAGGAGCGCCCCGCTTGTTGATCTGGATTCGATCCGCCCTCTTCAACGCGCTGTTCTTCCTGCTCACCGCGCTGCTGGGGCTGCTGGCGATGCCGCTGCAATTGATGTCGCGGCGCCACACCATCGCGATGGTGCGCTTCTGGGCGCGCGCCGTCGTATGGCTGCTGAGCGTTCTCTGCGCGGTGCGGGTCGAGGTCCGCGGCCTGGGCAACCTGCCGGCGGGCAGTTGCGTGATCGCCGCGAAGCATCAATCCGCCTTCGACACCATCATCTGGCTCGCCCTGCTGCCCGATGCCGCCTATGTCCTGAAGAAGGAATTGCTGCGGATTCCGCTCTATGGCTGGCATGTGCGGCGCCTGGACATGCTGCCGATCGACCGTTCGGGGGGCGGTGCCGCCTTGCGCGGCCTGCTGCGCGCCGCCGCGGAGGTGCTGCGCAATGGGCGGCAGATCGTGATTTTCCCAGAAGGCACGCGCACCGCGCCCGGCGAGCGCGTGCCTTACCAGCCCGGCATCGTGGCCATCGCCGCGGCGACCACGGCGCCTGTCATTCCCGTCGCCACCGACAGCGGGCGAGTCTGGGGGCGGCGCACCTTCCGCAAGTGGCCGGGCGTGATCCGCCTGTCCATCCTGCCGGCCGTCGAGGTCTCGCGCGCCCGGGCCTCCCTGCTCCCGGTCCTCGAGGACCTCATCGAGGGTGAGACGGCCCGCCTCCTGGCGGAGCCCCGCAACCCGCACTAGGACCTGTGGACACTTGGGCTGCGGGCGCATCCGCCGGTGCTTTTCCGTGCTGGGCGCGTTGGCCATGCTCGCCGATGGATAGCCATCGGCTCCGCTGTCCGCCTTCCCAGCCCGAAAAATCCCTCGCCGGCTGCATCCCGGCCCCAACTGTCCACAGACCCTAGAGCAATATGCGTTCTTCTGGAATCATTTGGACGCGTTTCTTGCTCTAGATTCAATGATTTCCAGAGTACGATCTGCGTTCATCAGAACGCAGCGTGCTCTAGCCCGGCGGCCCGACGGCGCAATTCCGGCTGCACGGGCCTGCCGCGAGGGTGTATGCAGGCCGCAACGACGCAAGTCATGCCCCAGAGGTGGCGAGAAAAGAGTTGAGGCTGTCTCGAACACGCATTGTTCTGATCGCGACGGTCACGCTCGTGATCCTGGGGGGCATCCAGGCGCTGCTTTGGCGATTCATGGCGCAACAGGTCGAGCAGGGCTTCATGGCCTGGGTCCAGCAGCGGCGCGCCCAGGGCTGGCTCGTCAGCCACGCCCCACCGAGCCGAGGCGGCTGGCCCTTCACGGTGCAACTCGGCGTGCGCTCGCTCTCGCTGGAAGGCGGGGCGCTGACGATCCCGCGCGGGATCGCCGTTGATTTCGACCTGCTGACCTTCAGCACGGCGCTGCCCTGGATCGACACGCTGCGGATCGACTTCCAGGGCACCCACAGGGCGCGCATCGGCGGCGGGCAATGGACCATCGCCGCCGAGAGCATGGCGATGGACCTGCCCCTGGCCACTGGTGTCCTGCCGCGTGAGGCCCGGCTGAACGCGCTTGGCCTGCGTATCGGCGGTGCGGAGGGCGATATCGCGATCGGGCGGCTCGCGGTCGGTCTGGCGGCCTCCTCCACGGCCACCGAGGCCGAGGCGGCGATGCACCTGGCCGTCGAGGCGGCCGACATCCTGCTTGCCCCCGGCATGGCGGGCAGCGCGGATGGCCGCTTCGGTCGGGATATCGCGGCGCTCTCCCTGGACCTTGCACTGACCGGCCCGGTTCCGCCCGCGGGGCTGGCCCGAAGCCGCGCCGAAGCCTGGCGCGACAGCGGCGGCACCCTCGAAATGCGCGCCATCGGCCTGCGCTGGGGGCCGGTGACGGCGGCAGCCGCCGCGACCCTGGCGCTCGATGAGGACCTCCAGCCGATGGGCGCGGGCACCCTGCGCGTCGCCGGCGCGTCCGAGGCCCTGGGCGCGCTGGCCGAGGCCGGGTTGATCGGGCGACGTGCCTCGAACACGGCACGCGCCATGCTGCCGCTGCTCGGCCCGGCCACGGCGCCGGGGGGCGGACCGGCCGATGTCGAGGTGCCGCTGACGATCGAGGCGCGCACGCTGGCCATCGCCCGGATCCCCGTCCTGCGCCTGCAGCCGCTGCAATGGACGGCGCTGCCCTCCATCCTATCCGCCGATTGACGCGGTGCCTCGATACGCCGGAGAATCCGAACCCTGGGCCCAGAGAGCAGCTGATGACCGAAACACCGGACTTGCCGAGCCACGCGGACGAGCTGCACGGCGCCACCCTGGTGCTCGATACGCATGTGGACATTCCCTGGCCCGACCCGGCGGATCCCGCGACCGTAACGAAACGGCAGGTGGACTTCCCGAAGATGCGGGCGGGCGGCATGGGGGCCGCCATCTTCATCGCCTATGTGCCGCAGGGCCCGCGCACGCCGGAGGGGCACCTCGCCGCGGGGCAGCGGGCGGAGGCGATGCTGCGCTCGATCGCCACCACGGCCGAGGGCGGGCCCGATCGCGGGCGCTTCTGCCGCTCGGCCGCCGAACTCGCGGCCGCGCACGCGGCCGGATCGCTCGCGGTCCTCAGCGCGGTCGAGAACGGCTACGCCATGGGCCACGACCTCTCGCGTCTGGCCGCCTGGCGGCGCCTGGGGGCGGTCTATGTCACGCTGACCCATGACGGCCATAACGAGATCGCGGATTCTGCCCGGCCGCGCGCCGATCTGGGCGATGCGCCGGCGCTGCATGGCGGGCTCTCCGCGCTCGGGCGCGCGGTGGTGCTCGAGATGAACCGCTTGGGCCTGCTGATCGATGTCTCGCATGTCGCCAAGCCCGGCATGCTGCAGGCCGCGGCGCTCTCGCGCGCGCCGATCGTGGCGACCCATGCCTGCTGCCGCGCGCTGTGCGACCATCCGCGCAACCTCGATGACGAGCAGCTGGACGCGCTGCGCGATGGCGCGGGGCTGGTCCAGATCACCGCCGTGCCGGCCTTCCTGCGGCCCGCCAAGCCCGGCACCCGGTCCCGGGCGACGGTCAAGGATTACGTCGATCACGTGGACTACGCCGTCGCGCGGATCGGCATCGAGCATGTCGGGCTCTCCTCGGATTTCGATGGTGGCGGGGGGCTCGAGGATTGGGATTCCGCTGCCGCCACCGGCGCCGTGACCGCGGAACTGGTGCGCCGGGGCTATTCGCGCGGCGAGATCCGCCTGCTGTGGAGCGGCAACTTCCTGCGGTTGCTGCGCGCGGCGGAATGTGTGGCGCGCGGATGAGCGGACAGACGGCATGACGGAGGCGACCCCCGACCTCTTCCGGTCCCGCGCGGTGAGCGAGGCGGCGGCACCCGACCGCTATGACGAGCCGCTGCGCGTCATGCGCTCCTGGGCCTGGATCGCCGGCGCGGCGCTGGTGGCGCTGGCCGTCATCCTGCTGGTGTGGTCGGCGCTGGTCGATGTGCCGGTGAAGGTGCGCGGGCGAGGGATCCTGCTGCCGCCCGGCGGCATCAGCGACATCGTCTCCGACACCGATGGCCGGATCGAGACGCTGATGGTCCGCCCGGGCGACCGCGTGGCGATGTCACAGACCGTCGCGCTGGTCGACCAGTCGGAGGTGCGCCTGCAGCTCGCGCTGGCCGAGGGCCAGGCCGAGGATGCGCGCCGGCAATTCGACTCCCTCGTCGCCTTCCACCGGCGCGAGGAGGCCGCCGCCGATGCCTTCCGCGTGGCGCGCGACGCGGCCCTGGCGCAGAACCTGGTGCTGCTGCAGGAACGCCTGGCGATGATGCAGCAGCGCGAGGAAGTGCTGCGCACCCTGGCGCAGCAGAACCTCGTGAACCGCGACCGCTTCCTGTTCTCGCGCGTCGAGGTCTTCCAGGTGCATGAGCAGATCGCCGCCGCGCGCAACGAACGCGGGCAGCTCGTGCTCGACCAGGCGCTGAAGCGCACGCAGCGCGAGCGCGAGACGCTGGAGGCCGAGCGCCGGGCCGACGAGACCTCGCGCCAGGTGACGGCGCTGCGCGAGCGGCTGTCGCGGCTCGGCGCCATCAACGCCCCCTTCGCGGGCCGGGTGGTCGAGGTGAAGGTGAATGACGGCCAGGTCGTGCAGCGCGGCGTGCCGATCCTGGCCATCGAGCGCGAGCCGGAGAGCGGCCCCGCCGGGCCGGTCGCGGTCATCTACGTCACGGCGCAGGACGGCAAGCGCCTGGCCGAGGGCATGGCGGTGGAGATCTCGCCCTCCTCCACGCGGCGGGAGGAGCATGGCGTCATCCTCGGGCGGATCGAGCGCGTGGCGGATGTGCCGGCCTCCTCCGCCGGCCTGTTGCGGACGCTGCAGAACGACCAGCTCGTGCGCGGCTTCACCGCCGATGGCGCGACGCTGTTCGAGGTGCAGGTGCGGCTCGAGGCCGACCCCTCCACCCGCAGCGGCCTGCGCTGGACCACCGGAAGGGGGCCGGATTTCCTGATCGAGACGGGCACCCTGGCCGATGCCGAGGTCACGCTGCGCTCCGTGCGGCTGCTCGGCATGGCCTTCCCCGCCCTGCGCCGGAGCCTGACGCGGGACGCCGAGCCGTGACGCAGGCCCGCCGCGTCCGCACGCCGACGCTGCTGCAGATGGAGGCGGTGGAATGCGGGGCGGTCGCGCTCGGCATCGTGCTGGCGCATTACGGCCGCTGGGTGCCGCTGGAGGAGTTGCGCGCGCGCTGCGGCGTCTCACGCGATGGCAGCCGCGCCAGCCATGTCGCCGCCGCCGCGGCGCAGTACGGGCTGAAGGTGCAGGCCTTCCGCATGGAGCCGGGCAACCTGCGGGACGCGCCCAAGCCGCTGATCGGCCATTGGGGCATGAACCATTTCGTCGTCATCGACGAGGTGACCGACAGCCACGCCTACATCAACGACCCCGCCACGGGCCCCCGGCGCATCACGATCGAGGAGCTGGACCGGCTGTTCACCGGCGTGGCCATCCAGTTCGAGCCGGGCGAGGAGTTCCGCCGCGGCGGCACGCCCCCGCTCGCCATCAACGGCATCAAGGCGCGCATCCGCGCCAACGCCCCGGCCTTCGCCTTCATCGTCGTGCTGAGCCTGCTGCTGATCCTGCCCTCGCTGCTCGTGGCCGCCTTCTCGCAGATCTTCGTGGACGACATCCTGATCGCGCGCTTCGACGACTGGCTGGAGGCCCTGCTCTGGGCCATGGTCGCGACCGCGGGCGTGATGGGCATTCTCACCTGGCTGCAGCTCGACACGCTGCTGCGGCTCGAGACGCGGCTCTCCGCCATGGGCTCGGCGCAGTTCCTCGAACACCTGATGAAGCTGCCGATCGCCTTCTTCGCGCAGCGCCATCCGGGCGACATCGGCGCGCGCGTCATCCTGAACGACCGCATCGCGCGCCTCGTCTCCGGCGATGTCGGGCGCGGGCTGCTCGGGCTGGTGACGGCCGCGGCCTATGTGCTTGCCATGCTGCTCTACGACTGGCTGCTGACCACGGTGGTGGTCGTGGCGGCCGCGCTCAACCTGCTGGCCCTCGCCGTTCTCAGCCGATCGCTGCGCGACGACAACCAGCGCCTGATGGCCCGCACCATGCGCGCCGAGGGCCTGGCCAAGCAGGGCCTGCAGATGATCGAGACCTACCGCTCCTCCGGCACCGAGCATCTGCTGCTGGCGCAGCTGGCGGGCCAGCGCGCGGCGATGGCGAACATCACCCAGCGCCTGGCGCTGCGCCGCGCGATGCTCGACGGCATGCCGGCCTTCATCGCCATCGCCGCGGGCGCGGCGCTGCTCGCGCTGGGCGGCGCGCGCATCATGTCGGGCGAGATGACGATCGGCCAGCTCGTGGCCTTCCAGGCGCTGTCGATGGGCTTCATGGCGCCCGTCGCGCAGCTGATGAGCGTGGCGACGCAGATGCAGGATGCGCGCGCCAACCTCATGCTGCTGGAGGACACGCTCAACAACCAGCCGGCGCCGGAATTCGACGACCAGGCGCCGCATGCGCTCTCGGCGCGCTTCGCCGGGCGGGTCGAGCTGCGCGCGGTCAGCTTCGGGCACAGCCGGCTCGAGCCGCCGCTGCTGGATGGCGTCTCGCTGACCATCGAGCCCGGGCAGCGCCTGGGCGTGGTCGGCGGGTCGGGCTCCGGCAAATCCACCCTCGCGCTGCTGGTCGCCGGCCTCTACCGGCCCTGGTCGGGGACGATCCTGATCGACGGCAAGCCGCTCGAAGCGCTGCCGCGCGACGTGCTGCGCCGCGAGATCGCCGTGGTGGACCAGCAGGGCTTCCTCTTCGACGGGACCGTGCGCGACAACCTCTCGATGTGGGACACGACCCTGGCCGATGAGCGGCTGGTGGAGTGCGCCCGCACCGCCAACATCCATGCCGACATCCTGACCCGCCGCGGCGGCTATGCGGCGGCGGTGTCGGAGGAAGGGCGCAACTGGTCCGGCGGCCAGCGCAGCCGGATCGAGCTGGCGCGCGCGCTGGTCAACGACCCGGCCATCCTCATCCTCGATGAGGCGACGGCCGCGCTCGACAACCGCGCCGAAGCCACGCTGATGCGCAACCTGCGCCGGCGCGGCTGCACGATGCTGATCGTCGCGCATCGCCTGTCCCTCGTGCGGGATTGCGACCTCATCATCGTGATGGAGAAGGGCCGCATCGTGCAGCAGGGGCGGCCGGACGACCTGGCGGCCATGCCGGGTCCGTTCCGCACCATGCTGGTCGCGGGGTGAGGCCATGGCCACCGACCTGACCGTGCCCGACCCCGATCCCGAGGCGGCCGCGCGCCAGAGCGCGCCGGAGCCCGTCATCCTGCGCCTGCCCGCCCATGCGCCCCTCGCACTCGACGATCCGCAGGGCAGGTGGCTCGTGCTGACCGGCGAGGTCACGCTCTTCGCCCTGCAGCCGGGCGCCGCAGCGGGGGCCGAGGCACCGCGCCTCTATGTGGCGACGCTGCTGGCGGGCAGCCTGCTGTGCGGCGTGGGCCGCAGCGAGTTCGGCCTGCGCCTGATCGCCGTGGGCACGGCGGAAACCACGCTCCAGCCGCTGGATACCGAGGCCTTCCTGGCGCAGGAGAACGGGCCGCCGCGGCTCTGCGCGGGCATCCTGGCCTGGAGCCGGGCCCTGGCCGAGGGCGTGGCCCGCGCCCTGGCGCCGCGCCCGGTCGCGGACATCGCCATCACCCGGGCCGGCGGCGCCCTGCAGGCCCTGCCGCGCACGGTCGCGGTCTCGCGCGGCGAGCCGGTCTGGGTGCGGCTCGGCGAAGGCCCCTGGCTGCTCTTCGGGCTGGAGGTGATCCAGGGCTTCGTGCCGCTGCCCGCCGAGGCCTGGCTGGTCGGCGCCGGCCCGGTGCAGCCTGTGGGCGCGCTGGAGGCCCTGGCCGAGCCGGATTGGGCCGCCGGGCTCGCCGCCTTCAACGACTCCCTGCTGTCCGTCCTGCCCTCCGCCATCGCGCTGGAGGCGGCGGAGGAGCTGAACCGTGTGCGCCTGCGCCAGGCGCGCGACGAGGAGGCCGAGCGCATCGCGCTCGCCGGCTTCGCCAGCATCCTGGGCAACCGCACCGAGATCCTCGAGGCGGATGATTCCGAACCCTCGGTCACGGTGTTCCGCATCGCCGCGAACCATCTGGGCGTGCGCGCGAAGCGGCCCGTGCGGGTGCGGCGGGCCGATGTGGATGTGGCCTCGAGCAACCAGGAGCTGGCACGCGCCTCGGGCCTGCGGCTGCGCCCCGTGCAGCTGCCCGCGGATTGGTGGCAATCCGATTTCGGCGTGCTGCTCGGCGAACATGCCGATGGCGACCCGATCGCGCTGGTGCCGCAGGCGCGCGGCTACCGGATGCATCGCGCGAACGCGCCGCAGGGCGTGCGCGTCGGCGCGGCGGAGGCGGCGGCGATCAACCCCGCCGCCCATACGCTGCTGCGCCCCCTGCCGCGCAAGGCGCTCGACATCATGGAGCTGCTGAGTGTCGGCATGAATCGCGCCAGCGGGGATGTGGTGCTGCTCAGCCTCGCCATGCTGGTCGGCGCGCTGCTGGGCCAGGCGGTGCCGATGGCGACGGGCGTTGCCTTCTCCTTCCTGATCCCCGGGGGCCATCTCTCGGAACTGGCGCAGCTCAGCCTCGCGCTGGTGCTGGTGGCGGGTGTGGCCTGGGTGGTGAAGATCGCCTCCGAGATCGCGCGCCAGCGCATCGAGGCGCGCGCGGGGCCGGCGCTGCATGCGGCGATCTGGGACCGCGTGCTGCGGCTGCCGCTGGCGCAATTCGCGCGCCAGACGGTGGGCGAGACATCGGCGCGCGCCACGGCCGCGATCACCTTCGCCGCCCAGATCCGCGCCTTCGCCTTCGTGCTGGCCTCGGGGCTCGCCATCGTCTTCTCCTCGGCGCTGGTGATGGTGCTGTCGCAACCCACCGCCGCGCTGATCGCGCTCGGCCTGCTCGCGCTGCAATTGCTGATCGCGAACTATGCCGGCTGGCTGCAGGCGCGCGCCTTCGCGAGCGGCGAGGCGCTGTCCGGCCTGGCGGACGCCATGGTGTTCCAGATCGTCGCGGGCATCGTGAAGCTGCGCCTGACCGGCGCGGAGGCGCGCGCGCGCCGCGTCTGGAGCACGCGCTTCGCGGAGATGCGCCGGCGCATGACATCGGCGCGGCGCATCGGCAATGGCTATGACGCCTTCGCCGCCGCCTTCACGGTGGTCTCGACCGCCGCGGCCTTCCTCATCATCGCGCTGCTGCAGGTGCGTGAGCCGGGCCAGCCGGCGCCGAGCCTCGCCACCGTGATGAGCTTCATCGCGGCCTATGGCCTGATGGCCGCCGCCGGCACGCAGATCGCGAAGGTGGCCTTCTCGCTGTGGTTCCTGCTGCCGACGCGCAAATTCATCGACCCGCTGCTGGAAGCCCTGCCGGAATCCGATTCGGGGCGCGTCGATCCCGGGCGCCTGGCCGGCACCATCGAGATCACCAACGTCACCTTCCGCTACCCCGGCGCGGACCAGCCGGTCTTCGCGGGCCTGACCGTGCGGATCGAGCCCGGGGAGTTCGTGGCCATCGTCGGGCGCTCGGGCGTGGGGAAATCGACCCTGGTACGCCTGCTGCTGGGCCTCGAGGATCCGCTGTCGGGCGCGATCTATGTCGATGGGCAGGACATCCGCGGGCTGGATACCTATGCGCTGCGCAGCCAGGTGGCGACCGTGCTGCAGGCCTGCCGCGTGCCGCCGGGCAGCATCCGCGACGCGGTGCGTGGCCTGTCCATGGCAAGCGACGAGGAGATCTGGCAGGCGCTGCAACGCGCCTCCCTCGCCGCCGATGTCCGCGCCATGCCCATGGCGCTCGAGACGATGCTGACGGATGCCTCGCGCGTGCTCTCCGGCGGGCAGGTGCAACGCCTGCTGCTGGCGCGCGCGATGCTCCAGCGCCCCGCGATCCTCATCATGGATGAGGCGACGAGCGCGCTGGACAACCTGACCCAGGCGGCCACGATGCGCGCGGTGCGGCGCATGCCCTGCACGCGCATCGTCGTGGCGCATCGGCTTTCCACCATCCGCCGGGCGGACCGCATCATCGTGCTCGATGCCGGACGGGTCGTGGAAAGCGGCACCTTCGCGCAGCTCATCGAGCGCAAGGCCGGCGCCTTCGCGCGCCAATATGCCGAGGAAGCGCGCTGGGAAGCGGCCTCGCGCGCCAGCGGGAACGCGTCCTGATCGGTTCCGGGATCAGATCCCGATGATCTGATCCCGAGCGACCGAGGGTTTCGCCTTCGTGCCGCCAGGACACCGGGGCGGGCTGCCTGCCTGCCGAGGGGCTCACGCGAACCCCGTGCTGGCCTCCCTGGCACCAAAATTCCCAAATACCAGGCGCAGGAAGGTCCGACCTGCGGCCCGAAGGGCCGAGCGCACGAAGGCGCGCCGCGGCTTATGCGTCATGCGCGGAGCATGCCTTCGGCATGACGAAGCAAGGGCCGTGGATGCGGCCCGCGTCACGCCGGAGGCGTGCCTTCGGCACGACGCGACTGAGGGGCTCAAGGGTGAAACCTTCGTGCGATGGGTATAGGGCGCCAGATTGGGCTTGCATGTGTGCGGCGTCGCGGTCATTAATGTATGCGTTAATCGATAAGGTAGCGCACTTGGTCGCCTCCTCCCCGCATCCCGCCGCGCTTCTGGCTGCGATGGCATGCCGCGCCCGCCCGGGCCGGCGCCAGCGCGGCGCATGAGCGGCCTTCCCTCCGTCCCGGCCGGCGCGGCGGCCGGGACCGCCTCGGACACCGCCTATCGGCGACTCAAGGCGATGATCCTCGACAACCTCCTGCCGCCGCACAGCCAGCACCTGGAAGCCGAGCTCGCGCTCAATCTCGGCATGTCCCGCACCCCGGTGCGTGAGGCCATGATGCGGCTTGCGCAGGAAGGGCTTGTGGCGGTCACGCCTCGCCACGGCATGCGCGTGCTGCCGATCTCCGCCGCCGACATGCGCGACATCTATGACGTGCTGGAGAGCCTGGAGCCAAAGGCCGCCGAGCTTCTCGCCCGCCGTCGGGTCGGCCCCGAGCAGCTCGCGCCCCTGCATGCGGCCTGCGATGCGATGGAGGCCGCCCTGTCGCGCGGCGACCGCCAGGCCTGGGCCGCGGCGGATGAGGCGTTCCACCGGCATCTGCTGGAATTGTGCGGCAACCGCCGGCTGGCGGCGATGGTCATGCAGGTCTGGGAGCAATCGCATCGCGCCCGCATGGTCACGCTGAACCTGCGGCCCCTGCCGGAGAAATCGACCGCGGAGCATCGCGCCATGCTGGTCGCGATCGCCGCCGGCGAGGGTGAGAAAGCCCATGAGCTGTTTCGCATGCATCGGCGCCGCGGCGGCGCCGAACTCATTGCCTTGATAGAACGGAGTGGTCTGGGATGGCTCTAGGCGGCAACAGCCTCAACATCGCGGTGATGCCCGGTGATGGCATCGGCGTTGAGGTGATGGATGCCACGCTTGGCGTGCTGGAGAAGCTCGCACGCCGTCATGGCCTGGGCCTGGCGCAGCAACGGCTGGAGGCCGGCGCCTTCGCCTACCAGGCCACGGGCACGGCGCTCAGCGATGAGACCTTCCGCCGCGCCGAGGCGGCGGATGCCATCCTCTTCGGCGCCATGGGCTGGCCCGGAATCCGCTACCCGGACGGTACCGAGATCGCCCCCCAGCTCGATCTGCGCTTCCGGCTCGGCCTCTATGCCGGGGTGCGGCCGATCCGCGCCATCCCGGGCGTGCCGCTCGCCCTGGCCGATCCCCGCGCCGCGAGGATCGACCTCGTGATCCTGCGCGAGAGCACCGAAGGCCTGTTCTGGGCGCGCGGCCGAGGCGAGGTGATCGGCGATGCCGAGGCGCGCGACACGATGGTGATCACCCGCGCCACCACCGAACGCCTCTCCCGCTTCGCCTTCCGCCTCGCCGAACGCCGCGCCGCGCGGCTGGGCCGGGCGCAGAGGGTGACGCTGGTGGACAAGGCGAATGTCTTCACCTCGCTGGCCTTCATGCGCCGCGTCTTCGACGATGTGGCGCGCGAATTTCCGCACGTGCCGGCCGGCCACCAGTATGTGGACGCCATGGCGCTCGACCTGGTGCGAAAGCCCTGGGACTACGACGTGCTGCCGACCGAGAACATGTTCGGCGACATCCTCTCCGACCTCGGCGCCGGGCTGATCGGTGGCATGGGCTATGCGCCCTCGGCCGATATCGGCGACACCCACGCGCTGTTCCAGCCGAGCCACGGCACGGGCCCGGACATCCATGGCAAGGGGCTGGCGAACCCCACGGCGATGATCCTCTCCGCCGCGCTCATGCTCGACTGGCTCGCGATGCGCGGCGCCGGCCAGGCCTGGAGCGACGCGGCCACGGAACTCGAGGCAGCGGTGGATGGTGCCTTCGCCGAAGGTCTGCGCAGCGCGGAGTTCGGCGGCGCCGGCACGCTGGATGTCGCACGCGCCATCGCCGAACGCATCCCGCGATGAGCCTGCGCATCGGCATCATCGGCTGCGGCTACTTCGCCCGGTTCCACCGCGAGGCCTGGTCGCGCCTGCCGGTGCGGGTGGCCGCCATCTGCGATGCCGATGCGACGCGTGCGGCGGCGGCGGCGGCCGAGTTCACCCAGGCGCAGGCCCTCACCGACGCAGACCGGATGCTGCAGTCGGTGGATCTTGACCTGGTGGACATCGTGACGCCGCCGGACACACATGCGGCGCTGGTCGAGCTGTGCATGAAGCGCGGCATTCCCGCGATCTGCCAGAAGCCGCTTGCCCCGGATTGGGCCACGGCGCTCGCCATCGTCGAGACGGCGGAACGCCATGGCGGCACGCTGATCGTGCATGAGAATTTCCGCTTCATGCCCTGGTTCCAGGAGGTCGATCGGCTGCTCCGCGCAGGTGCGATCGGTGAGCCGCTGGACATCTCCTTCCGGCTGCGCTCCGGCGACGGCCAGGGTCCGGATGCCTATCTCGCGCGCCAGCCCTATTTCCGCACCATGCCGCGCTTCCTGGTGCATGAGACGGTGATCCACCTGATCGACGTCTTTCGCCTGCTGTTCGGCGAGGTCTCCGGCGTCTTCGCGCGCCTGCGCACGCTCAACCCCGCGATCATCGGCGAGGATGCGGCAACGGTGATGTTCGCCTTCGCCGAGCCGCGTCGCAGCGGCATCGTCGATGGCAACCGTCTGATCGATCACGCGAGCCGCGACCCGCGCATGACCAATGGCGTGCTGCTGGTCGAGGGCACGGGCGGTCAGCTGCGCCTCGACGGGCATGGCCGGCTGTTCCTGCGCCCGCATGGCGGCGCCGAGGCCGAGCACGCCTATGCCTGGCAGGATCGGGGATATGGCGGCGATTGCGTGTTCCGCCAAAGCGAGGCCGCGCTCGCGCATGTCGCGGAGGGCGCGCCCGTGCCCAACACGGCGCGCGCCTGGCTGCGCAACATGGAAATCGAGGAGGCGATCTATCGTTCCGCCGCGGAGCGCCGCTTCATCGAGGTGTGAAACAACGACAACAAGACTGAGGGAGCAACGAGAATGCACATCACCACCACACGTCGCGCCACCCTTCTGGGCGGCGCTGGCCTGCTCGCCAGCCCGCATGTGGCGCGTGCGCAGGGCATCACCATGCGCTTCAGCCACACCGATGGCGGCACCGGCAGCCGCCAGGCGGCCGCCGAGCGCTTCGCGGCGCGCATCCGCGACCTGACCGGCGGGCGCATCAACGTCCAGGTCTTCCACTCCGGCCAGCTCGCCAATGACCCCCGCGCCATCGAGCAACTGCAGCTGGGCGGGATCGACTTCACGGTCTCCGGCACCGGCTCCTACGCGCCGCACCAGCGCTCGCTGAACCTCACCGCGCTGCCCTTCCTGGTCGACACCTATGAGCAGGGCTGGGCGCTCTACGATGAGGGGCGCTGGATCAAGGCGCAGTTCGACCAGCTGCCCGCCAAGGGCCTGCGCATCCTCTCGACCTGGGAAGCCGGCTTCCGCAGCTTCACCACGCGCGCGCCGCTCAACTCGCCGGCCGATGCCCGCGGGCTGCGCATGCGCGTCTTCCCCAACGACATGATCCGCTGGATCATGGAGGCCATCGGCTTCAGCCCGGTCGTTCTCCCCGTGACGGAAGTCTACCTCGCCATCCAGCAGGGCACGGTGATCGGCCAGGAGAACCCGATCGACACCATCCACTCGCTGCGCTTCTACGAGGTGGCGCCGCACATCACGCTCACGCAGCACGTCTACAGCCCCATTCCGCTCGCCATGGCCGAGCGCAGCTGGCAGCGCCTGAGCCCCGCCGACCGCGAGCATGTGATGACCGCGGCGCGCGAGGCCGCGACCTTCAGCCGCAATGCGGTGCGGGAGGCCGAGGCCGGGCAGCTGCGCGAGATGGAAGGCCGCGGTGCGCGGGTGAACCGACCCAACATCGCGCCGTTCCGCGAGTCGGTGCAGAGCGTCTACACCCGTGCCCGCGAGGTCTATGGCGCGGAGGTCGATGCCATCCTCGCCGAGGCCGAGGCGATCCGCCGCGCGCGGCCCGCCGCGTGATGCTCGCCTCGCCGCGAGGCGACATGCCGCGCGCCCTGCGCCTGCTGGGCCTGGTCATCGATGCCGCGCTGGTCTTCGCCTGCGCGGCGATGGGCACGCTGGTCTTCTTCAACGTGCTCTCGCGCTTCATCTTCAACATCGACGTGGCCTGGAGCGGCGAGTTGGTGACCTTCCTGCTGGTCTGGGGAAGCTTCCTCGGCGGCGCGGCGGCGGTGCAGCGCGGCGCCCACATGCGGGTGGGCGAGGTGATCGAGGCGCTGCCCCTGCGTGCGCGCCTGCTGCTCGAGGCGATGGTGCTGGTGGCGACGCTGGCGCTGCTCGTCTTCGTGGCGTGGTACGGCCTCGCGATCTGCCGGCGCACCTGGGCGCAGGAGACCACGGTGCTCTACTGGCCGCAGGGGCTGCTCTACGCCGGCATGCCCATCAGCGCCGTACTGGCGATGCCCTTCATCCTCCATGACCTTCTGGTGCTGCTCCGCGGACGGCTGCCGGACTGGTCCGACAGCTGAGGCGGTCCGATGTTCCTCGGCGTCATCACGGGAATCTTCTTCGCGCTCGCACTGCTCGGCGTGCCGCTGGTCTGGGCGCTGCTCGGCACGGCCGTGCTGTCCAACTTCACGCTCGACTTCCCCTATCCCGACCAGGCGCTGATGGTGAACTTCATCGGCGGGGTCGAGCCCTTCCACCTCGTCGCCGTGCCGCTCTTCATCCTGGCGGGCGAGATCATCAGCCGCGGCGGCGTGGGCGAGCGGCTGATCATCTTCGCCCGCACATTGTTCGGCTTCCTCCCCGGCGGGCTGGGCATCGTGACGGTGGTGGGCTGCATGCTGTTCGGCGCGGTCTCGGGCTCCGCCATCGCCACCGCGGCGGCGATCGGGACGGTCATGGCCCCGGGCATGGCGGCAGCCGGTTATCGCCCGGCCTTCACCGGCGCGCTGATCGCCACCGCCGGCACGCTCGGCATCATCATTCCGCCTTCGATCCCCATGCTGGTCTTCGGCTTCGTGGCCAACACCTCTGTGGCCGAACTGTTCATCGCGGGCATCGTGCCCGGCATCCTCTTCGGCGTCGCGCTGATCCTGGTCTGCATCTGGGAAGGGCGCAGCACGGGATGCGATCCGGGCGGGCGCCCGGCCTCGCGCGCCGAGATCACCACGGCCTTCCGCGCCTGTGCGCCGGCGTTGCTGATGCCGTTGATCATCCTGGGCGGCATCTACAGCGGCCTGTTCACGCCGACCGAGGCGGCCGCGGTCGCCTGTGCCTACTCGCTCTTCGTCGCGATGGCGGTCTATCGCAGCCTATCGCTGATCCAGCTGCCGGGCATCCTGCGCGCGACCATGGTGACGTCCGCGGTGGTGATGCTGGTGATCGGCGCAACCAATGCGCTGGCCTGGCTCATCACGCTCGAGCAGGTGCCCGCGCAGATGCTGGAACTTGTGCGCGGCATCGCGACGGAACGCTGGAGCTTCCTGCTGCTGCTCAACGTGATCCTGCTGGTGCTGGGCGTCTTCCTCGAGCCGCTGCCCGCCCTGCTGCTGGCCGTGCCGCTCTTCCTGCCGGCCGCCCAGGCCTATGGGATCGACACGGTGCATCTCGGGCTGATCTTCACCTGCAACCTCGCCATCGGTCTCTACTCGCCCCCGGTGGGGGGCACGCTCTTCGTCGCGGCGAAGATCGCGGGCGTGGGCATGGCCGCGATCAGCCGGGCGCTGCTGCCGCTGTTCCTCTCGAGCCTGGTGGTGATGGCGTTGATCACCTATGTGGAGGCGGTGCCGATGGCGCTGGTCTGGCTGGGACGATGATGCAGGTCGCGGATGCAAGCTTCCACGGCGCGGGGCTGGTGCGCCCCGAATGTGTGCTGGTCGCCCGTGACGGGGCCGTCTTCACCGCGGATTTCCGAGGGGGTGTGGCCGCACTGCACCCCGATGGCACGCATGATCTGATCACCGGGCGGATCGCGGACCTGCCGCAGGGTCTCAAGCCCAACGGCATCGCCTTCGACCGGGACGGCAGCTTCCTCATCGCTCATCTCGGCAGCGAGGAGGGGGGCGTCTTCCGCCTGACACGCGACGGCCAGGCAAGCCCCGTGCTGCGAGAGGCCGAGGGTATCGCGCTGCCACCCACCAACTATGCGACACGTGATGGGCAGGGCCGCCTGTGGATCACCGTCTCCACCCGGCTGATGCCGCGCGAACGCGACTGGCGCCCGGATGCCGCCAGCGGCTTCATCGTCCTGGTGGATGATCGTGGAGCGCGCATCGTCGCCGATGGCCTGGGCTACACCAATGAATGCATGCCCTCGCCCGATGGGCGGTACCTTTATGTGAATGAGACCTACAGCCGGCATCTCGCGCGTTTCGCACTGCGCGCGGACGGCACCTTGGGGCCGAAGGAACGGCTGATCGAATTCGGCCCTGGCACTTTTCCCGATGGCCTCGCCTTCGATGCCGAGGGCCAGATCTGGATCACCGCCATCGTGGCCAACAGGCTGCTGCGGGTGGATCCGCACCGCCGCAGCGTGACCTGCATGCTTGATGGCGGCGATGCGGCACATGTGGCCGAGGTCGAGGCGGCATGGCGGGCCGGCCGCATGACGCCGGCGATGATGGCACGCGCGGGGGCGAGCCCGCTCGGCAACATTTCCTCCCTTGCCTTTGCGGGACCAGGCCGGAAGGCCGCCTGGCTCGGCTGCCTGCTCGGCGAACGCATCATGCACCTCGAACTTCCCGTCGCCGGACATCCCCCGCCCCATTGGCTCTGGTAGCCACGGGTTTTGCGCCCGGGCGGGCTGCTACATCAATGTCTCTGCGGAACGAAGCCCTGCTGCGCGCCGCGTCAGAAGGGCCAGATGACCGGCACCAGGAAGACCGAGACGATGAAGAACCAGATCATCAGCGGCAGGCCGAGCTTCCAGTAGTCGCTGAAGGCATAGCCGCCCGGGCCCATCACCATCAGGTTCGTCGGCGTCGCGATGGGCGTGAGGAAGGAGGCCGCGGCCGCCACGCAGACCGCCATCAGCACCGGCATGGGCGAGACATCCAGGCTGGTCGCCGCCGCCACGCCGATCGGGATGACGATCAGCGCGGTCGCGGTGTTGCTGATGAGCTGGCCGAGGATCGCGGTGAGCAGGAAGAGCCCCGCCACCAGCGCATAGGGCCCGGCCTCGCCGACCAGGGTCACCAGCCCCTCGGCCATCAGCTTGGCCGCGCCGGTTTCCTGCATGGCGGTGGAGAGCGGCATCATCGCCGCCACCAGGATCACCGTCGTCCAGTCGATGGCGCGGTAGGATTGTTCCACCGACATCACATTCGTCAGGATCAGCGCGAAGGCGGCGAGCAGCCCGGCCACGGCCGGCGGCACGATGCCGGTGGCGAGCAGCACCACCATGCCGCCCAGGATGATGATGGCCTGCTTCGCCCCCATGCCGAGCGGCACGGCCTGGCGACGCACCACATCGGGCGAGTTCACCACCAGCACCTCGGGATCGGCGAGCTGCACATCCAGCGCCTTCCAGGTGCCCTGCAGCAGCACGGTATCGCCGGCCTGGAGCCGCGTATCGCCCTGGTCGAGATCCGCGCCGCCGCGCTGCACGGCCACGACGATAAGGTCGCCGCTCTCGGTCGCCATGCCGGGGTAGAAATTCTGCCCGATCAGCGCCGAGCGGGGCGGGATCATGACCTCGGCCAGGCCGACCTGCTTGTTGAACAGCGTCTCCTCGATCTCGCCGGCCGCCTCCTCCTCGCGGAAGGCGAGATGCATCTCGGCGGCGAGCCGGGCCGCATCCTCGGCGCTGCCGCGCAGCAGCAGGTGGTCACCCGCGCGCATCGGCTCCCCGGCCCAGGGCAGGCTGGCATCGCCCTGCTGCACGGACATCAGGCGCAGGCCCGGAAAGGCCGCGAGGTCGATGCTCGCGGGCAGCGCGCCAATAAAGGGCGAGGTGTCGCGCAGTCGCAGGCGGAACACGCCGTCCTGCAGGCCGTACTGCTCGACCAGCGTGCGCGCATGGCGGCTGAAATCGCGCGGCATGGAGGGGCCGGAACGGTGCGGCAGCAGGCGCTCGCCGAACAGGATGATGATGGCCATGGTGCCCAGCAGCAGCGGCACGCCGACGATGGTGAAGGAGAAGAAGCCGAAATTCCCCGCCCCCGCATCGGCGGCCGCGTTCTGCACCAGCACGTTCACCGGCGTACCGGTAAGGGCAAGCAAGGAGCCCGCATGGGCCGAGAAGACGAGTGGCATCAGCAATTGGGAGGGCGGGCGCTTCAGCCGCACCGCCATCACCACCACCACCGGCAGCAGCGCCGCCACCGCGCCGTTCAGGCTGATCAGCGCGGTGAGCAGCGCCACGAGCAGCGAGGTGAGCAGCAGCAGCCGCGTGCGGCTGTCCTCGCCCGCCTGGGCGATCAATTGCTGCCCGGCCCAGGCCGTCACACCCGCGCGTTCCAGCGCGGCGCTGACCACGAAGAGGGCCGCGATGAAGATCACCGCCGGATCGCCGAAGCCCGCCAGCGCGGCGGAGAGGCTCAGCACGCCTGAGCCCCAGAGTGCCAGCGACACGCCCATCGCCACCAGCACCACCGGCAGGCGGTTCCAGACGAAGAGCACGATGGCGGCGCCGATGATCAGGGCCGTGATGGTGATGTCGCTCATGCGGGCAACTCCGAAAGGATTCTCATAGCGGCAGCAGCCAGGGCACCAGGATCAGGCTCGCGGCCATCACGATGACGGTGAAGGGCACGCCGATCTTCACGAAATCGCCGAAGCCGTAATTGCCCGGCCCGACCACCAGCGTGTTCGTCGGCGAGGAGACGGGCGTCATGAAGGCGGCGGAGGCGGCGATGGCGATGATCATCGCGAAGGGATAGGGCGAGGCGCCGATATCCTGCGCCACCGCCAGCCCCACCGGGGCCATCAGCACCGCCGTCGCGGTGTTCGAGATGAACAGGCCAAGAGCGGCGGTGATGACGAAGAGCAGGCCGAGCAGCACATGGGCCGAGGCCTCGCCCGCCACCGCGGTCACCGCATCCGCCGCCAGATCCACGCCGCCGGTGCGTTGCAACGCCAGCGAGAAGGGCAGCATCCCGACGATCAGGATGATGGTCTTCCAGCTGATGGAGCTGTAGGCGCTGTTGAAATCGACGCAGCGCAGCGCGCCCAGCAGCAGGCAGCCGATCAGCGCCGCATGCACATTGGGCACCACGCCGCTGACCATCATGCCGACCGTCAGCGCCAGCACCGCCACGGCCTGGGGCGCACGGCTGGCGGCGGGCAGGACCTCTTTCAGCTCGGCCGGCAGGTTCAGCACGGCGAGACCCTCCACCCCGCCCTGCAGGCGGCGGATGTCGGACCAGAAGCCGGTCAGCAGCAGCGTGTCGCCGGCCTTCAGCCGCTCATCCCCGAGGTCGCGGCTGACCACCTGGCGGCCATGCCGCAGGCCGATCACGGTCAGCCCCGTTTCCTCACGCAGCCGCGCGCTGCGCAGGCTCGCGCCGATCAGGCTGGAATCGGGCGTAACGATGGCCTCGACCATGCCGATCTCCTGCGCATGGTCGGTGAAATGCCCGGCCTCGCCCAGCGGCAGGATCTCGAGGCCGTAGCGCGTGGCCAGCGCCGCGATCTCCACATTCGGCGCCACGACATCGAGCAGCAGCACCTGCCCCGCGGCGAAGACGTGGCGCGGGGCGGGGCTCAGCACCTCGGTCGAGAAGCGCCCCGGCTGCTCGATGGCCAGCAGCGTGAAGCCGGGCGCGGCATCCACCACCTGCTCCAGCCGCTGGCCGATGAGCGAGGAGGCGGGGCCGATCCGGACGCGGAAGGAATGTGCGGCGAGGTCGTATTGCGTCACCCAGTCGCGCAGGTTCGGCGCGCGGCTTGCGTCTTCGCCGCGGCCGCCGCCGGCGGGCAGCATCCTGCGCGCCACCAGCATATAGGCGATGCCCAGGGCCAGGATGGCCACGCCGAACGGCGTGAAGCTGAAGAAGCCGAAGCCCTCGCCCCCCTGGCGGATCAGCTCGGCATTCACCACCAGGTTCGGCGCGGTCGCGACCAGGGTCAGCGTGCCGCTGATCAGGGCGGCGAAGCTCAGCGGCATCATCAGCTGGCCCGGCGCGATGCCTTTCGACTGGCAGATCCGCAGCACCACGGGGATGAAGATGGCGACCACCGCCGTTCCGCTCATGAAGGCGCCCAGCCCGCAGACGGAGAGCATCAGCAGCACCACCAGCCGGTTCTCGCTGTCGCCGGCCTTCTCGTTCAGCCAATCGCCCAGGCGCCGCGCCACGCCGGTGCGCACCAGCCCCTCGCCGATCACGAACAAAGCGGCGATCAGCAGCACGGCGGGATCGGCGAAGCCGGCCAGCGCCTCATTGATCGTCAGCACGCCGGTAAAGGGCATCAGCACGATCATCAGCAGCGCCACCGCATCCATGCGCGGGCGATTGGCGATGAACATGACGATGGCGGCCGCCAGCAGCAGCAGCACGAGGGCGAGGTCGGTGTTCATCAGGAAAGGCCTTGCCCGGGGCTCAACGGAGCGGAAAGAGCAGCGGCACGACCAGCGTGGCCACCAGGAAGAAATAGCCGAACAGCGGCAGGCCGAGCCGCGCATAGTCGCCGAAGCGATAGCCCGCCGGCCCCTGCACCATCATGTTCGCCCCCGAGGCGATGGGCGTGAGGAAGGCCGCCGCCGTCGCCACCCACACCGTGATCAGCGCCGTGCGTGGTGAGACACCCACCTCGGCCGCGGCCAGCACGGCGATGGGGATGATGACCAGCGCCGTGGCCGATCCGCTCATCAATTGCGAGAGCACGCCCGCCATCAGGAACAGCCCGGCCAGCAGCGCCAGCGGCCCGGCATCGCCCACCAGCCGCACCAGCCCCTCGGCCAGCAGCGCCGCCGCGCCGGTCTGGTACATGGCGGCCGAGAGCGGCATCAGCGCGGCGATGGTGACCAGCGTGCTCCAGTTGATGGCGCGGAAGGCCTGATCCGCCGTCATCACGCGCAGCAGGATCAGCGCGATCGCCGCCAGCAGGCCGGTGATGACCGCCGGCATCACGCCGCTCGCGAGCAGGCCCACCATCAGCGCCAGCACGGCCAGGGCGCGCTTCGCCCCCGTGCCCATGGCGATCGTCTGGCGCCGCACCGCATCCGGATTGTCCACCACCAGCACGTCCGGGTCGTGCACCAGATCGTCCAGCGCCTGCCAATTGCCCTGCAGCAGCAGCGTGTCGCCGGCGGCGAGCCGCGTCTCGCGCTCGCGCAGATTGGCGCCGTGGCGCTGCACGGCCAGGATCACCATCTCCCCGTTCGGGGTGATCATGCCGGGGAAGACCTTCTCGCCGATCAGCGCCGAGCGCGGCGGCAGCACCACTTCGGCCAGCCCCGCGCTGGCGTTGAACAGCGCGGCGCGGATCGCCGCCCCGGCCTCCTGCCCGCGCAGCTTCAGCTTCTGCGCCTCGGCGAAGGCGGTGACCGCATCGAGCGTGCCATGCACCAGCAGCCGGTCGCCCGGCGCGAGCACCAGGCGCCGCGTCTCGTTGCCCTCGGCGTCGTGGATGCCGATGAGCTGGAGCCCGGCCTCGGCGCGCAGATCCACCCAGGAGCGCCGCAGCCCCGCCGGCACCGAGCCGGGCAGGACCTCGAGCTGATAGAGCTCCTCGAACAGGTTGTATTGTTGCGCCAGCGTGCCGGAATGGCGGCTGAGATCCTCCGGCAATTGCCGCCCGCTGCGCTCGGGCAGCAGGCGCTTGCCGTAGAGCACGGTGATCGCGACGGTGCCCCCCATCAGCAGCACGCCGATGGGCGACAGCTCGAAATAGCTGAAGCCGGGCTGGCCCATATCGACCAGCCGGGTCGAGATCAGCACCGCCACCACCGTGCCGGTCAGCACCAGGGTCGAGCCGGCATGCGCCGCGAAGGCGAGTGGCATCAGCAGTTGCGAGGGCTTGCGCCCCAGCCGCACCGCCACCAGCGTCGCCACCGGCAGCATCGCCGCCACCGCGCCCGAGATGCCGATCATCGCCGCCAGCGCGCCGGTCAGCGCCATGGTGAGAATCAGCAGGCGCCTGCGGCTCTGCCCCGCCTTGCGCACCAGGAACTGGCTGGCCCAGGCGGTGACGCCGGTATGATCCAGGCTCGCGCTCACCACGAAGAGCGAGGCGACGAACAGGATCGCCGGGTCGCCGAAGCCCGCCAGCGCCGCCGTCGGTTCCAGGATGCCCGTGGCATAGAGCGAGAGGGCGACGCCCAGCGTCACCACCGCCGCCGGGGCGATGTTCGTGGCAAGGCAGGCCACCATCACCGCGATGATGGTGAAGACGGTCGCGATGCTGCTCATCGCGCCGTTGCCGGGGCGCCCTGCCGCGGCGCATTCACAGACCCCAAGGCAGCCCGAGCAGGTACCAGCCGGCCAGGAAGGCGGTCCAGACCACGCAGAGCACCGCGACATAGGGCAGCATCAGCGCGATGACGGTGCCGACCCCCGCATCCTTCTGGTACTTGATCGCGAAGGTCACGATCATCGCGAAATAGGCGTTGAGCGGCGTGATCGCGTTGATCGGGCTGTCGCCCACGCGATAGGCGGCCAGCACCACTTCCGGCTCCATGCCAAGCTGCATCAGCAGCGGCACGAAGACCGGCGCGAAGATCGCCCATTTCGCGATGGCGGCCGTGATGATGAGGTCGAGCCCGAAGACCGCCACCACGAAGCCGATCAGCACCGCGATGGAAGGCAGGTTCAGCGCCTTGAGGAATTCCGCCATCGAGACGGCGGCCAGGGTCGCCATGTTGGTGTAGTTGAAGAAGGCGATGAACTGGCTGATCACCAGCAGCAGCAGGATCAGCCCGGCGAGCGAGCCGATCGCCTTCTGCATCGCGGCCAGCGCCTCATTCGTCGTGTTCATGGTGCGCGCGCCCTTGCCATAGGCGATGCCGCAGACCAGGAAGATCAGCGCGATGGTGACGATCAGGCTGTTCATGAAGGGCGAGTTGGCGATCATCGCCCCCGTCTCGGCATTGCGCAGCGGCGCGCCGGGGGGCAGCAGCAGCAGCAGCACGAAGGCCAGCACGCCGAAGAAGGCGTTGCGCGCGTAGCGGAGGCCGCGCAGTTCATCCTCCGACATGCTGTTCTCGCCAGGCACCTGATAGTCGCCCGTGTACTTGCCCAGGCGCGGTTCGATCACACGCTCGGTGATCAGCGCGATCAGCACCGTGAGCAGGATGGTCGAGCCGATCGAGAACCAGAGATTGGCGGCGAGGTCGATCGAGGCGTTGGGGTTCACCAGCCGCGCCGCGTCATTGGTGATCTCGGTCAGGATGCCGTCCACCGGCACGATCAGGATGTTCACCAGGAAGGCCGAGGCGACGGCCGCGAAGGCCGCCGCGAGGCCCGCCAGCGGGTGCCGCCCCACGCTGAGGAAGGCCGCCGCCGCCAGCGGGATCAGCACGAGATAGCCGGCATCGGCGGCGATGGAGGAGATGATGCCGACGAAGACCAGGATGTAGGTCAGCGCCTTGGGGGGCGCGATGATGACGAGCTTGCGGATCAGCGCCTTGACCAGCCCCGCTTCCTCCGCCACGCCCACGCCCACCATCGCGATGATGATGACGCCCACAGCGTTGAAGCCCATGAAGTTGGCCACCACGCCGGTGTACATGAAGCGGATGCCCTCGATGGTCAGCAGGCCGCGCGCCGCCGTCGTCGCGCTCTCGATCTTGCCGGTGGCGGGGTTGTAGGCCTGGTAGGTGACCTCCGCGCCCAGGATCGAGAGCAACGTCGAGAGCACGACGATGAAGCCGATGAGATAGACGAAGATCATCACCGGGTGCGGCACCTTGTTGCCGACCCGCTCGACGGTATCGAGGATCTTCTGCATGCCGGTCTTCGGCGCGGTCGCGTCACTCATCGGTCACTTCCCCATCCCCACCAATGCGTCGCGTCAGCGCGCCAGAGCCGCCAGGATCCGCACCCAGGAGCGGATGCCCTTGTGGAAGCTTTCCAGGTTGTACTTCTCGTTCGGGCTGTGGATGCGGTCATCCTCCAGCCCGAAGCCGGCCAGGATCACATCCATCCCCAGCGACTGCTTCAGCTGATGCGTCACCGGAATGGAGCCGCCGCCGCCGATGAACACCGCCGGCTTGCCCCATTCATCGCTGAGCGCATCGCGCGCCTTGCCGAAGGCCGGGTCGTCGATCGGGAAGCGGATCGCCTGGCCCGAGCCGTGCTCGAGGAATTCGACGCGGCAATCGGCCGGCACGCGCGCCTTCACATGCGCGCGGAAGGCGGCGCGCACCTTGTGCGGGTCCTGGTCGAAGACGAGGCGGAAGGACACCTTGGCCGAGGCCTTGGCCGGGATCACGGTCTTGAAGCCGTCGCCCTGGTAGCCGCCGCCCATGCCGTTGATCTCGCAGGTCGGGCGCGACCAGGTCTGCTCGAGCGTGGTGCGCCCCTTCTCGCCGGCGGGAATCGACAGGCCGATCGCGCCCAGGAAGGCGTCCGAGCTGAAGCCGAGCGTATCCCACTGCGCGCGCAGGGCCACGGGCAGTTCCGGCACGCCGTCGTAGAAGCCCTCCAGCGTCACGCGGCCATCCGCGTCATGCAGGTCCGAGAGGATGCGCGCGAGGATGCGGTTCGGGTTCGCGGCGGCCGAGCCGTAGAAGCCCGAATGCAGGTCGCGGTCGGCGGCGTGGATGATCACCTCCTCCCCGCACAGGCCGCGCAGCATGGTGACGATGGCCGGCGTCTTCGGATCCCACATGTTGGTGTCGCAGATCAGCCCGATATCGGCGCGCAGCTCATCGGCATTGGCGTTGAGGAAGCCGGGCAGGTTCACGCCACCCGATTCCTCCTCGCCTTCCAGCAGGATGGTGACCGGGATGGGCAGCTTGCCGGTCACGGCCTTCCAGGCGCGGCAGGCCTCGACGAAGGCCATGAGCTGGCCCTTGTCGTCGGCGGCGCCGCGGCCGGTGATGATCTTCGTCCCATCCGGCAGGGTCTGGATGGTCGGCTCGAAGGGGTCGCGGTCCCACAGCTCGAGCGGGTCCACCGGCTGCACGTCGTAGTGGCCGTAGAACAGCGCCGAGGGGCCGGTCGCGGAGCGGTCATGCGCCACGACGATGGGATGGCCGGGCGTAGGCCGCGCCGAGGCGTCGAAGCCGATGCTCTTCAGGTCGGCCACATGCCAATCGGCATTCGCCTGGCATTCGGCGGCATAGGCCGGGTCGGTCGAGATCGACTTGATGCGGATGACCTTGAACAGGCGCTCCAGCGCCGCATCCAGGTTCGCGTCGACATTCGCGAGCACGTCATCGAGCTTGTCCATGTGCCCTCCCAGGCAAGTTCCGCATTGTCTCGGCCAAGGCGAGCGACGGGGGCGACGGCGCCCGGCCACGCCGCATGACGGCACGCCTGCCCCCGCCGGATGTCCTGGCGTTGGCGCGAGTAGAGCATGGATCGCCGGGCGCGCATCAGGGACTTCCCGATCCGCGCCCCGGTTTCGCCCCCACCGCGCCAGGGGCAGGCGTCGCGGGTCGTCCTCGCCCTGACGCCTGATCGCCTCGACCGCCAACCTATGTGGCTTCCGCCACGGGGAAATCCGTCCCAAATCCCGCCACTTTGCGAGCCGTCCCAAGCACTCCGCGTCAGGGCTGCCCCGGGATCGTCGAGACTTCCGAGGGCACCGACCGCCAGCGCGTGCCCGCCCGCCCGGCCGCCACGCCGTAGTCGAACAGCGCCTGCATGTAGACAGGGTCGAAGGGCTGGCTGCGCGGCGTGCGGAAATCGCTGCCGATATAGGCCACGCGGAACGCGATGCCGTCGCGCTGCGTGGTCAGGTAGATGCGGTCGATGTCGCTGAGCCCGCTGAAATGCAGCAGCGTGGAGGCGGCGCGGCTGGCGATGCTGAAGACGCCGCGCGTCGCGCTGCTGGCCTCGACATCGACGCGCCCGTTGCGGATGACATGCGCGGTGCGCGGCCGTTCCGTGCGCCGGCCGATCTCGCCGGGCACCAGCCGCACACCGGCGGGGTAGAGGAAGACCTGGCTGGCCGCGCCGCCATCCACATGCATTTCCTGGAAGCGCCGCCCCTCCTGCTCGACCTCGATCAGCACCGGGGGGAAGGCGCCGGGGATGGAGGCCGAGGCCAGCAGGATGCGCCGGAACAGATCAAGCGCCTGCGGATGGCCGCTGGCCGCGATGGCGCCGATGTTCCACACCACCGGGCGCTGCATGTCGAGATTGGTGGTGCCGATCAGCAGCATCCGGCCCTTGGCGTATTCGGCCGCGATGGCGGCCAGCATCTCGTTGTTCGCGTGGCGCTCGATGAGGCGGCTCAGCGGCGAGGTATCGGCCACCGCCTCCCCGAACAGGATCGAGAAGGCGGCGACGACGGTGCGCGGGATGATCAGCACGTCGGTCGGCGCCACGCCCACGAAGACGTCGCGCAGCGGCGCGTCATAGGCCGGGCCGAGGAAGGCGAAGGGGGCGATCAGCGCGCCCGCCGAGATGCCGGTGACGACGTTGAATTCGGGCCGGGTGCCGGATTCGGTCCAGCCCTGCATCAGCCCCGCCCCGAAGGCGCCATTGTCGCCCCCGCCCGAGAGCGCCAGCAGATGCGCCGGGCCGAGCGGCCGCCCGCCGGCCTGCGCCTGCTCGCGGCGGATCATCTCCGCCACCTCGCGCCGCAGGGCCTCGGGGCGCGCATCGGGCCAGAAGCGGGCATTGGGAATGCCCAGCACGGGCAGCCCCTCCGTCGCCTCGGCCGGCGGCGCGTCCAGGCGCAGGAAGCTGCCGCAGCCGCTCAACAGCAGCGCCAGCAGGGGCAGGCAGGCAAGCCGCTTCAGGCGTTCCAGCACGAGTTCGAGGCTCCTAAAGCCGGCGCAGCGCACCCGCGAAATCGCGTGCCGGCGCGCTGGCCGGCCGGCGGATCGGCGCGGCGAGGCAGCCGGCGAGCGCGGTCTGGCGCAGGTCGGAAGGGGAATAGCCGAATTCGCGGCGGAAGGCACGGCTGAAGGCGGAGGGGTCGAAGAAGCCGAAATCTTCCGCCACGCGGATGATGTCGCGCCGGTCCTCCGGCTCGGACAGCGCGCGATGCGCCTGGCGCAGGCGCTCGGCCTGGATGTAGCGCGCCACGCCGCCGAAGGGCTCGAACAGCCGGTAGAGTTGGGACCGCGACATGCCGGCGAGCTTCGCCAGACGCTCCGGCCCCAGTCGCGTGGAGCGCAGGTTCTGCCGGATGATCTGGCGCACCCGGGCCAGCCGGGCGCGTTCCACCTGCGCCTCCGCCTCGGGCGCCTGCGGCGCGCCGGGGGCGAGGCAGGCGCCCACCACGGCGCGCGTGGCCTCCGCCGCGCGGGGCAGTTCGGCCTCGGTCATCGTCGTCAGGCTCTCGGCCAGGCCGCCGATATAGCTGCGCAGCAGCCCCCCCATGGCGCCCGGCACCGGCGCGCCGCGGCAGGCATCGAGCGTCGGGCCCAGCACGGGAAAGGCATCGCGCGAGACGAAGAGGCACAGCCAGTCCAGCTCCGAGCGCTGGCCTTCCATCACCTGGTCGAAGGAGAAGATGTGCGGCTGGCCGGCCTCGACGCCGGTCTCGGCCGCGTCGGCCTGGATGCGCTGGTGGCCGCGGCGCGCCACATGGATCAGCCAATGGTCGAGCCCATCGCGCCGGATCTGGGCAGTGGTGCGGCGGAAGCGGGTCGGCGGCGCCTGCACCGTGCTCAGGGCGAAATGCCCGAAGGTCCACATCGAGAAGCGCGCCCTGTAGCCCGGCGCGGGGTCGAGAGATTCCGTGATCTCGACCACCGCGTTGCAATGGTCGCGCCAGGCGTCGAGTTGCAGGGCGGGCGGCAGGCCCTCGGTGGAGAAGCCGATGGGCCGGGCGAGCGTTTCCCCGATCATGCTCATGTCGGTCGCCCTCCTTCTCGCCAGGCCACGGGACGCCCCCGCGGGCATGCGGCGAGCCTGCCAGTTCCTTCCAAAAGTGGATAGGATTCGTTGCGGATCACAGCTGGGCTTGTCTAATCCATGCGGGGCCGCCCCGCGGCGCACGGCGCCGTGTTGGGGACACGGCGCACAGCGGCGGGATGCGTCGCGCATGTCGCCCCCCCGCCGCGCCGATAGCGTGCCGCCCCAAGGCGCGGAGAAGGAACCACGCGGATGCCGCACAGAGCGAGGACCGGGGCATGATCGGCCTGCCCGAGGAGCCGCTGGGCGCGCCACGTATCTCCACCGGCACGCTGCCCGATCCGGCCGAGATCGCCGCGCTGATCCGCACGGCGCATGAACGCTATGCGGGCGTCACCGAGGGGCGGGTCGCGGACTACATCCCCGCCCTGGCCGCAGCCCCCCCGGGGCTGTTCGGCATCTGCGTCGCCTCGGTCGAGGGCGGGGTCTTCGCCGTGGGGGATGCCGACATCCCCTTCTCCATCCAGAGCATCTCCAAGCCCTTCGTCTTCGCCCTGGTCTGCGAGGCGCTGGGCTTCGACGCAGCGCGCGCCCGGGTGGGCGTGAACGCCACCGGCCTGCCCTTCAACTCGATCATGGCGATCGAGCTGAATGGCGGGCGGCCGATGAACCCGATGGTCAATGCCGGCGCCATCGCCACCACCGCCCTCGTGCCCGGCGTCACGCCGGCGGCGCGCTGGGATTTCCTGCGGGCCGGGCTTTCCGCCTTCGCCGGGCGCGAGCTCACGATGGATGCGGCCATCTACGAATCGGAGGCCGCGACCAACCAGCGCAACCGCGGCATCGCGCGGCTGCTGCAATCCTATGGCCACATCGCCGCCGACCCGGAGGAAGCGACCGACCTCTACACCCGCCAATGCGCGCTCGCCGTCACGGCGCGGGATCTCGCCATCATGGGGGCGACGCTGGCCGATGGCGGGGTCAACCCGGTGACCGGCGCGCGGGTGGTGGCGGCCGAGCGCTGCAAGCGCGTGCTCGCGGTGCTGGCCACCGCCGGGCTCTACGAACGCTCGGGCGACTGGCTCTATGAGATCGGCCTGCCCGGCAAGAGCGGCGTGTCGGGCGGCATCGTCACCATCGCGCCGGGCAAGGGGGGCCTGGGCACCTTCGCGCCCCCGCTGGACGAGGCCGGCAACAGCCAGCGCGGGCAGCTCGCCACGCGCTTCCTGTCGGAGCGGCTCGGGCTGAACCTCTTCGCCTCCCGCCCCGTGCATCCGGCGGGGAGGGCGCCATGAGGCGCCCGCGGCTGCTCTTCCTGACCCTGGGCGGCACGATCAGCATGGTGCCCGCGGCCGGGGGCGGCCTCGCCCCCCGGCTGTGCGCGGCGGAGCTGCTCGCCGCCGTGCCGCAGCTGGCCGAGGTGGCGGAGATCGAGGCGCATTCCCTGCTCGGCCTGCCCAGCCCCTCGCTCGGCAAGAACCATCTGGTGGAGGTCGCCCAGCGCATCGAGGCCGCCTTCGGCCTCGAGCCCGGCTTCGACGGCGCGGTGGTGGTGCAGGGCACCGACACGATCGAGGAGAGCGCCTTCATCCTTGATCTGCTGGTGGCCGGCGACCGGCCGGTGGTGGTGACCGGGGCGATGCGCCCGGCCTCCGCCCCCGGCGCGGATGGGCCGGCGAACCTGCTCGCCGCCGCGCAGGTGGCGGCGGCCCCGGCCGCGCGCGGGCTGGGCGCGCTGGTGGTGCTGAATGACGAGATCCACGCCGCCCGGCATGTCCACAAGGGACACACCGCCCTGCCCTCGGCCTTCCTCTCGCCCAATGGCGGGCCGATCGGGCTGGTGGCGGAGGGGCGGGCGCGGATCTGGGCCCGCCCACCCCGCCTGCCCACCCTGCCCAGCCAGGGCGGGCCGCCACGCCCGGTGGCGCTGCTGGCCGCGGCGATGGGCGGGGATGGGCGGATGCTCGATGCGGTGGAAGGGCTCGGCTATGCCGGCCTTGTGCTGGAGGGCATGGGTGCGGGCCATGTCCCGGCGGAGGTCGCGCCGCTGCTCGGCCATCTGGCGCAGCGCCTGCCGGTGGTGCTGGCCTCGCGCTGCCTCGCCGGGCCGGTCTTCACCCACAGCTACGGCTATCCGGGCGGGGAGATCGACCTGCTCGGCCGCGGGCTGATCCCGGCCGGCACGCTTTCGGGCCCCAAGGCGCGGCTGCTGCTGGGCCTCGTGCTGCGTGCCGGCGGGCGCAGCGCCGCCGCGGCGGCCTTCGCGCCCTATCAATAGAAGAGCGCGAGACTACAGCCGGCGATCTGCCGGGCGGCCGCGCAGCCAGGCCAGCGTGCCGGCCAGCCCGGCGAGGTCCGTGCCGACGCGCCCGAAGCGCAGGCTCAGCGCATGGCCGAGCGCCCGGGCCGCATGGTGGCGCAGCCGGGCGCGCGCCTCGGCCCGCGCGGCGGCCGGTCCCGGCCCGTGCAGCGCGGCGAAGCGCAGCCGCGACCAGGCCATGTGCCAGGCCTTCAGCCGCGCCACCCGCCCGCCCGGCCGGCCCGACCTGCCCCCGGCATGGCGGATTCCCGCCGCCGGCACCACCACGGCCCCGCCCGCGCGGGCGCACAGATCGTCATCCTCGTAGAACAGGAAGAAGGCCTCATCGAAGCGCAGCCCCGACGCCATGCGAAGCAGCAGGCAGGCGCCGGAGGCGTAGTCGGCGCAGAAGGGCCCCTCGGGCCAGGGCTCCGAGTCGCGCCGGCGCGGCAGCAGGGGCCGGCGCGCCTGCCTGACATTCCAGGAACGTCCGGGCCGCCCCTGCTCATCCAGGATCAAGGGGGCGAGCAGCGGGGCGGCGAGGTCGGCCTCGGCCTGGGCGAGCAGCGGCGCCTGCACGGCGGGGTCGAAGCGCGCATCGGGGTTCAGCAGCAGGGCGAATTCGGTGCCCACCTGGTCGAGGCCCCGGTTGCAGCCCGCCCCGAAGCCGAGATTTTCCGGCAATTCCAGCAGCTTGGCGTCGGGCCGCCTGGCGCGCACCAGGCCCGGCGTGGCATCCCCCCCGGCATTGTCCACCACCACCAGGGGCATCCCGGCCGGGATCGCTTCCAGGAAGGGGATGATCTCGGCCGCGCTGCCATAGGTGACGGTGACGATGGTGATGCGCGCCGGGCTCTCCATGCCCCACCCTTCCCACGCCCCTAACCCCGGCCGCAAGGCACCGGGCGGGCAGCGTCGGGGGGCATGAAATCCCGCTGTCACATAAACGCAGGTCCGGGTTGCCCATTGAATGGCTGCACGTCGCTCCCTTTTAGGCTAGACCGCCATTCTTGGTGGCAACTCCGTGACGGAATTGATGGGAATGGGTGTTGTAATCGGGGAGGTGGCACGCAAGCTCGGCTACCGCCCGGGTATGGCCTGCGCGGTGCTCGGTGCGCCCCAGGGTTTGACGTTTGGACTGCCGAGCGGCGCGACCGCCGCGGCGGAGCTCATCCTGTGCTTCGCGGCCGACAAGGCGGCGCTGCGGGCGATCGCCCCGCGGGCGCTGAACCTCTATGGCATCGGGGCGCGGCTGTGGTTCGCCTATCCGAAGAAGTCCGGGCCGGTGCGCAGCGATCTCGACCGCGACCATGGCTGGGATCCCGTGACCAGTGAGGGGCTGCTTCCCGTCACCCAGATCGCGCTGGACGACACCTGGTCGGCGCTGCGTTTCCGCTTCCGGGAGGAAATCCCGAAGGTGATGCGCGCCGGGGCGTGATGGTGCCCCGCGGCCTCGCGGGGCGGCGTTAGCGCACGCTGCGTTCTCATGAACGCAGCTCGTGCTCTAAAAGTCATTGAATCCAGAGCAAGAAATGCGTTCAGCGTCGCGGCGGCGCCGCGACCCATCTGAACGCAGATTGCTCTAGCCGCCGCGCCGCGTTGGCGGGTCGCGCGACAGACCCTTGGCGGCCAGGGCCTGTTCATAGGCCGCCCAGCGTTCCGCCTGCTCCTCGCCGAGCTGGCGCAGATAGGCCCAGGAATAGATCCCCGTATCGTGGAGATCGTCGAAGACGAGCCGGATGGCGTAATTGCCCACCGGCTCGACCTTCATGATGCCCACATGCCGCCGCGCCGGCACGATCACGCGCTGGCCCGGCCCATGCCCCTGCACCTCGGCCGAGGGGCTCTCCACCCGCAGATACTCCGCCGGCAGGGCGAAGCGCGCACCGTCGTCGAAGGCGACATGCAGCGTCTTCTCGGCCCGGTTGAGCCGGATCTCGGTGGGTATGGGCGGCCGCGACATCAGCGAAGCCCGCTCCTCACAGCTTCCTGGCTTCGTCGGGCAGCATGATCGGGATGCCGTCGCGCACCGGATAGGCCAGCCCGGCCTTCTCGCTGACCAGCTCGCTCGCCTCGCGGTCGTAGCGCAGCGGGCCCTTGGTGACGGGGCAGACCAGGATTTCCAGCAGGCGCGGATCAACCGGCACCGGCGACTCGACCGCACTCATGGCGCGTTCCCTCAGCAATCGTGAACGAGGCCTGATTAGCTCGGCCGGCCCTCGGGCGCCATGCCATGGCTGCCCATCTGCATCAGCGCCACCAGCATGGCCGCCCGCGTCTCGGGCAGCTCGGCCTCCAGCAGCGCCTGCTTCTCGCGCGCGTCGAAGGGGCAGACCATGCACAGCGTCGTCACCAGCATGGCGTCGCTGGTCTGCTCCACCGCCTCCCAATTGGCTTCGATGCCATGCGCGCGGAAATAGGGGCGGATGGCGCCGAGCAGCTCGGCACGGTCGATGCGGGGCGGCGGGCCATCGATGACAAGGTCGTGGCCGAAATCGCCGTACTCCGCCCGCACGCGCCGGTAGCCGCGCCGCCCGACGACCTCCTCGGCGATGCGGAAGCGGATCACGCCGGTCAGGGTGATCAGGAAACGCCCATCCTCGGTCTCGCTGAAGCTGGTCAGCCGGCCGAGGCAGCCGACCCGGTAGACCTGGCTGTCGGCGCCGATGCGCGGCAAGGCGGGGTCGGGCTGCACCATGCCGAGCATCCGCCCGGCCGCCAGCGCATCCTCGATCATCGCCAGGTAGCGGGGCTCGAAGATGTTCAGCGGCAGCTTGCCCTCCGGCAGCAGCAGCGCGCCGGAGAGGGGGAAGATCGGGATCTCTGACGGCAGCGCGTCAAAGCCGGGATGGAAGGCGGGCATCGAGTCCGTTTCAGCCCCGGGGGCACAAGGTGTTGGCGCAGGAGATCCGCCCGAAGGGACGGATCGTGCGCCGAGGCGTCAGGCGCCGCCCGGATGTCGGGATCAGCGGAACAGTAGGGTGGAGAGCTTCCGCCGTCCCGCAAGGGTCGCGGGGTCATCGAAGCCCCAGGCTTCGAAGAACTTCAGCAATTGCTTGCGCGCCGCTTCCTCGTTCCAGGCGCGGTCGCGCTTGATCGACTCGATCAGCGCCTCGACCGCGCCGGCGCGGTTGTCCATGGCGTTCAGCGCCACGGCGAGGTCGATGCGCGCGGCATGGTCATCGGCGTTCACGGCCAGGCGGCGCTCGAACTCGCCCAGCTTCTCGCGCGCCTTGCGGCCTTCCACGGCCAGCTGCAGGGCCGAGCGGACCGAGGCGATCTCGGCATGGTCCTTGATCTTGGCGGGGGCCTCGTCGATCACCTCCTGCGCCTGGTCCTCGGCCTCCAGCGCCATGAGCATGCGCGCGAGCCCGGCGCGGGCCTCGGCATTCTCCGGCTCGGCCTCCATCAGGGCGGCGAAGAGCTCGGCCGCACCGGCATGGTTGCCGGCCTCGACAGCGGCCTTGGCCTCGGCAAGCAGGTCGGCGCCGGGCATCTGGCCGCCGGCCATCTTCAGCAGGTTCTCGACGAATTTCTTGATCTCGCCCTCGGGCAGCGCGCCCTGGAAGAGGTCGGCGATCTGGCCCTGCACGAAGCCGACCACGGTGGGCACCGACTGCAGCGGCAGGCCCATCTGAGCGAGCTGCGCGACGAGCTGGCGGTTCTTGTCGATGTCGATCTTCACCAGCCGCACGCGCCCGCCGGCGGCACGCACCACCTTCTCGATCGCCGGCGTCAGCGCCTTGCAGGGCCCGCACCAGGTCGCCCAGAAATCGACCAGCACCGGCACTTCGCGGCTGGCTTCCACCACATCGGCCATGAAGGTCCGCTGGTCGCCATCCTTGATCGGGTCGGGCGCGCCGCCCGGGGCGTTCTGGCGGGTCGGGTCGAAGATCGCATCCATGGCTGGCATTCCTCAGCGGCTTACTCTCGCCGCGCATAGATGCTGCGCGCGGGCCGCGAAGCAAGCGGGGGGCGTCACGTCGGCGCGGGAATCGCCACAAGTTCCGGCGCATGGCCGATATGCCGCAGAAAGCGCAGCATCTCGGCCGGGCGGATCGCGGTGGTCATGGTGTTGGTGAGCGGGTGGAAATTCACCCACTCGAACCCTTCCATCAGGTCACGGTCGAAGACCACCCGCACCGCGCCCGGGGTGGCATTGACCATCCCGAAGGGCGTGACCGAGCCGGGCTCGACCCCCAGATGCGCCCACAGCGCGGGTGCTTCGGCGAAGGCCACGCGGGGCATGCCCAGCGCCCGGCCCAGCGCGTTGACCGAGACGCGGCGCTCCTCCTCCAGCACCGCCAGCAGGAAGGGCCCCTCCCCCTTGGCGGGCCGGAGGAAGAGGTTCTTGGAATGCCCGCCCGGCAGGTCGGGGCGCAGCGCCTGGCTTTCCGCCACGGTGAAGACCGGCGGGTGGCTTACCGTGCGCGCCTCGATCCCCAAGGTGGCGAGGCGCGCGAGCAGGCCCTGCGGGGTTTCCATATCCCTCAGTCGAGCTTGATGTTGGCGGCGCGCACCACCGCGCCCCAGGCGGCGACCTCGCCCTCGAGCCAGCGGGCGAAGCTCGCCGGGCCCTCGACCTTCGCCTCGGCGCCGAGTTCCACCACGCGCCGCGCGATGGCCGGCGTGGCCATGGCCTCGGCGAAGGCTCGGTGCAGGCGCTCGACCATCGCGGGCGGGGTGCCGCCCGGCGCCAGCACGCCCTGCCAGCTGCCGCTCTCCTCCGCCGGCCAGCCGAGTTCCTTGAAGGTCGGCACGTCCGGGATCTGCGGCAGCCGCGCGGTGCCGGACACCGCGATGGCGCGCAGCCGCCCATCGGCGACGAAGGGCAGGGTGGCGGTGGCGCCGTTGACCATCAGCTGCGCCTCGCCGCTCGCCACCGCCGCCAGGCCCGGCGCGCCGCCGCGATAGGGCACCTGGGTGATCTCGGCCCCCCAGGCCTGGGTGAGCATCAGCGCGGTGAGGTGGTTGGCCGCCCCCACACCGGAATTCGCGAAGTTCAGCCGGTTCGCATTCGCCTTGGCATAGGCCACCAGTTCGGCGCCGCTGCGCACCGGCACGGAAGGGTGCGCGGCCAGCACATAGGGCGCGTAGATCAGCATGGTGACGGGGGCGAGGTCGCGCTTCAGGTCGAAGGGCAGGCGGGAGAACAGCGCCGGCGCGGTGGCCAGGATGCCGGCATCCATCAGCAGCGTCGTCGTCCCGTCCGGGATCGCCTTCGCCACATGGTCGGCGCCGAGATTGCCCGAGGCGCCGGCGCGGTTCTCCACCACCACGGATTGGCCGACGAGCCGCGTGAGTTCCATCTGCAGCAGCCGCGCCAGGATGTCGCTGGTCCCGCCCGGGGCGAAGGGCACGACGATGCGCATCGGCCGCGTGATCTCCTGCGCGCGGAGCAGCCCGGGCGCGGCGAGGGTGGCAAGGCCGGCGGCAGCAAGGCTGCGACGAGCGATCATGGCGGGGTTTCCTTCCTCCGGCGTGATGTGCCCACGCCCTTGCCCGATCTGTGCCGCGCGCGGGCGGGCGGCGCAACCTCGCCGGCGGGTGGCGGGGTTGGGGCCTTTGCGGGTTGCATCCGGTGGCGGCGACTCCCACCTCCCCTGCCATGCCGATCACCCCCCTCGCCCATCGCGGCGTCGTGGAGGTGGCGGGCGCGGATCGCGCCGGCTTCCTCCAGGGCCTCGTCTCGAACGACGTCACCAAGGCCGCGCCGGGCCAGGCCGTCTGGGCCGCGCTGCTGACGCCGCAGGGCAAGTGGCTCGCCGATTTCTTCATCCTCGCCGAGGGCGAGCGCCTGCTGCTGGAGGTCGAGGCCGCGCAGGCGGCGATGCTGGTCGCCACCCTCACGCGCTTCCGCCTGCGCGCGAAGGTCACGCTGCGCGACGCCTCCGCCGATTTCGTGGTGCACGCCGCCTGGGGCGGCGCGGTGCCGCCGCCCGGCGTGATCGCCGCGCCCGATCCGCGCCTGCCCGAGGCCGGCTTTCGTGTGCTCGCCCCCGCGCCACTGCCCGCCGACGCCACCGCCGCGGAATACGACGCGCACCGCCTCGCCCTCGGCCTGCCGGAGGGCGCGCGGGACATGATCCCGGACAAGTCTGTCCTGCTGGAGGCCGGCTTCGATGAGTTGCACGGCGTCTCCTGGACCAAGGGCTGCTACATGGGCCAGGAGCTGACGGCGCGGACCAAGTATCGCGGCCTGCTCAAGCGGCGGCTGTTTCCTGTCACGGTGGAAGGCCCCCTGCCCGCCCCCGGCACGCCGGTCACGCGCGACGGCGCGGAGGTGGGCGAGATGCGCTCCGGCCAGGGCAGCCTTGGCCTCGCGCTGCTGCGGATCGAGGCCGCCGAGGGCGCGCTGAGCTGCGGTGCGGCCACGCTGCGCCCGCGCATCCCCGGCTGGATGGTGCTGCCGGCGCGCGAGACCGCCTGATGGCGGCCGATCACGGCCCGGGCGTGCGCATCCCGCCGCCGGTCTTCCTCGCCGCCGTCATGGCCGGCGCCTGGGGGCTCGACCGGTTCTGGCGCATCGAGATCGGCCCCGCCGCGCCTGAACTGGGCGCGATGGTGGCAGCCGTGGCGCTGGCGCTGATCGGCTGGGCGATCCTGGTGATGCTGCGCGCCGGGATCGACCCGCGCCCCGACAAGCCCGACGCGGCGATGGTGGAAACCGGCCCCTTCCGCTTCGGGCGCAACCCGATCTATCTCGGCTTCCTGCTGATCGCGACGGGCTTCGCGCTCGCCTATGGCACGCTGTTTCCCTGGATCGGCGTGGTGGTGCTGCATGGGCTGCTCGACCGCCTGGTGATCGCGCGGGAGGAAGCCTATCTCGAGCGCCGTTTCGGCGCCGCCTACCTGGCCTACAAGGCGCGCGTCAGACGCTGGATGTAGGCAGCCGCACCGGCGGCGCCTCGCCCTCGAACCAGCCGACATCGAGGGTCGCGACCTCCCCGAAGGGCACGCGCGCCTTGGCGGCCATGCGGATGATGGGCCAAGCGGTGTAGGGCATGGAGAGCAGCGGCCAGGGATCGCGCCACTGCCAGCAGACATCGGGCGTGCTCAGCAGGCGCTTGAGATTGGCGCGGAAGGGTCCCCTCTGGAACAGCGAAAGCTGTGTCTCCGTCAGGCAGGACCAGAATTGCTGCAATTGCCGCGCGTCACGGTGGCGCGGCGGCGGGGCGTCCGACTCCGCGATGGCGCGGGCCAATTCCGGGGCGTCAAAGAAGTGCAGGCCGCTGGTGGTGCGCGGGTTGCACTCGATGCCGAAGGGGCGGCCATCCGCCTCCTCGATCAGGTCGAAGGAGATGAAGCCGGTCCAGCCACTGGCGGCGACGAAGCGCGCCACCCAATCCTCGATGGCGGGATGGTCCACGCGATCGAAGGACACGGCCACCGAGCCCGACATCTGCAGGCCGCGATAGACCACCGTGCCACGCACCCGCCCACGATGCGCCAGCGAGCAGGTGCTGAACTCGGCGCCGGCGACGAAGCGCTGCACGATGCAGGGCGCGGCCGGATCGGCTTCCGGCAGCACCGCCCCACGTGGCAGACGCACGACACCGCGGCCCGAGCAGGAATGCACGGGCTTCACCACCACGGCACTCTCGGCCGCCAGCGCCTGCGCCTTGGCCGAGCCGAGCGGCGCGCTGCCGGGCACATCGATGCCGTGCTGCTCGGCGAAGTCGATGAAGCCGCCCTTGTGGTGCAGCCGCGTCACCATCTCGGGCGGCATGGCCAGCACGCGCACGCCGGTCGGCAGATGGGGGGGCAGATGCGCCACATGCAGCGCCTCTTCCGAGACCGGCACCACCAGGCCCACGCGCTCGCGCCGCACCACGGCGGCGAGGGCCTCGAGATAGGCCTGCTTGCCCTCGCGCGGGGCGGGCACCTGGATCGAGGCCGCAACGTCGCGCGAGGCGCCGCAGAGATGCCGCGCGAAGGGTTCCGCCACCACCACGCGCCAGCCCGCGGCGGCGAAGCCGCGCGCGAGGTCGAGCGCCTTGGGCAACCGCCCGAGCGTGAGCAGGACGGTCCTGTTCATGGATCGGCCCCCCTGTCCACTTGGGTGACGCGGACGAAGATCTGCCGCACCGGGCGCGTGGTCAGCCGCGCCGCGGGGCGCACGCGCGCCGCGTCCTGCACATGGAAGTCGAAGCGGCGGAACAACCGCGCGATCAGCAGCGTCGCCTCGATGGTCGCGAAGGCCGCACCGGCGCAGATGCGCGGGCCGATGCCGAAGGGAATGTAGGCACCCGGCGTCATCTCGCCCTTCCGTTCGGGCAGGAAGCGGTCGGGATCGAAGGTGTTGGGGTCGCGCCAGTAGCGGCGATGGCGGTGCAGCACCCAGGGCGCGACCATGATCAGCGCGCCGCGCTTCACCTTGTAGTCGCCGATGCGCGTCGCCTCATTCGCCACGCGCGGCAGGAAGGTGATGGGCGGATACAGGCGCAGCGTCTCGTTGAAGATGTTGCGCGTGAAGACCAGGCGCTTCGTGTGCTCGAAGGTGATCGGCCCCGTGCCGCAGACCTCGCGCACCTCCGCGCGCAGCCGCGCCACCAGTTCGGGGCGCGTGGCCAGCAGGAAGAACACCCAGGTCAGCGCGCTCGCACTGGTCTCATGCCCCGCCAGGAACAGCACGCCGAGCTGGTCGATGAGTTCCTCCCGCGTGAAGGCGCGGCCTTCCCCGTCGCGCGCGGCGACGACGGCGGAGGCGATGTCGTCGAAGCTCTGCCCGGCATCGAGATGCCCATCCAGCAGCTCGCCCAGGCTCTGGCGGATGATGCGGCAGGATTCGAGCACGGCCTCGGTCTGCGGGATCTTCGTCCAGGCGCGATCCATGATCAGGCGGCGGATCTCCACCTGCGCGACGGAACGTTCGAAGAAGGTGAAGGCGTCGAACACCTCATGCGCGATGCGCGTCTCGAGCCCCGAGGAGAAGACCGAGCGGCAGATGATGTCGGCCGTCAGATGCGACATGGCGAGATCGAGTGAGAAGGCCTCGCCACGCTCGGCATCTCGCGCCAGCGTCTCCTCCGCCGCCGCGGCGCCTTCCTCCATGCAGGGGAAGGCGCGGTTGACGCGCATGAGGCTCAGCGCCGGGTCCATCATGTCGCGCTGGCGCCGCCAGGTGGACCCGGAGCTCACGAAGATGCTGTCGCCGATCAGCGGGTCGAGCGCATTCACCATCAGGTCGGATTTCGGGAAGATGCCTTCCGCGTCGAACAGCACGTCGCGCACCAGCTTGGGTTCGTTCACCACCACGATGGAGCGGCGCGAATAGCCGAGCGGGCCGATCGGCATGGTATAGGCCTCGGCCGGCAGCAGGCCGAGCAGATTGCCCTCGCCCTGCAGCATGGCGCGGATCAGCGCCACGACCGGCGAGCGGGGCACCGGATAGGGCGGCACGAAGGCGGCGGACTGTCCAGAAATCATGACACCATTCCCTCGCTTTACAGCCAGAAGTGTCAAGTGGCATTGTCACTTCGACGGAGACAGGGGAGGGCCATGGAACTGTTCCTGTTCCACAGCCTCATCGTGGCGCACATCATCACGGGCAGCACCGGGGCCATCGCCTTCTGGGTGCCGGTGATCGGGCGCAAGGGCGGCGCCAACCACCGCAAATGGGGCCGCGTCTTCACCTATGCGCTGCTCGCCACAGGCTGCTTCGCGCTGTGCATGAGCCTGCTGACGCTGGCCGACCCGATCGGGACCCACCCGCATCTGGAAGGCCGGTTCGATATCGAATTCATCCGCGGCATGTTCGGCTGGATGATGCTGCACACCGCCATCCTGACCATCAACCTGACCTGGTATGGCTGGCTCTGCGTGAAGAACCAGGGACGGCATGAACTCAACCGCACGAAGCTGAACATCGCGCTGCAATACATCGTGATGGTCGCGGCCGTGGCCTGCGCCATCGATGGCTGGCTGATCGGCCAGCCGCTGATGATGGGCATCGCCGTGGTCGGAATCGCCACGGGCCTGACCAATCTCTGGTTCCTCCATAAGCCCCGCATCGAACGGGCCGATTGGCTGAAGGAACACATCAAGGCGCTCGTCGGCGCGGGCATCAGCGTCTACACCGCCTTCATGGCCTTCGGCTCGGTGCGGATCTTCCCCGAAATGGCACTGCACCCGGGCATGTGGAGCATCCCACTCATCGTCGGCCTCGCCATCATCATCTGGCATCGCCTGGCGGTGGACCGCCAGGCCCGCATCCGCCGGCAACGCGTGCAGGCGACGGCATGAGGGTGGGGGCACGTCTGGCCTTCGGAGGGGGCTTCGCCCCCTCCGAACCTCCCCCACCAAGGGGCAGTGGCCCCTTGGAACCCATTCTGGATATTGGCCATGCGGAGGCAGGGGTTTCGCGCTGGCGCGAAGCCCCTGCCCCCGCATGGCCAAACACCCCGGCGGTCCAGGGCGCCCTGCGCCCTGGTGGGGGGAGTTCGAGGGGGGCGAAGCCCCTCTCGACAGCCCGCCGACGCACCCACCCCTGATGCCGACCCCGCATGTCGTTGTCGTCGGCGCCGGCATGGGCGGACTCGCCGCTGCGGCCGATCTGGCGCGCCAAGGCGTGCGCGTCACCGTGCTGGAGCGTGCGGCCGCGGCGGGCGGCAAGGCGCGGAAGGTACCGGTGGCGGGGGCAGCGGTGGATGGCGGGCCCACCGTCTTCACCATGCGCTGGATCTTCGAGGGGTTGTTCGCCGATGCCGGCAAGCGGCTGGACGATTTCGTCCAGATCGAGGGGGCGGAGATGCTCGCCCGCCATGCCTGGCGGGAGGGCGGGCGGCTGGATCTCTTCGCGGATATCGATCGTTCGGTGGAGGCGATCGGGGAATTCGCGGGCGCGGCGGAGGCGCGGGGCTATCGCGATTTCGTGGCGCGCAGCGCCGACATCTATCGCACCCTGGTGGGGTCCTTCATCGCCTCGGAGCGTCCTTCGCCGCTCGATCTGGTGACGCGGGTGGGCCTGGGGAACGTCGGCGCGCTGGTCCGCACGGCGCCTTGGCTCACCATGTGGCAGGCGCTGGGCAAGCATTTCCGCGATCCGCGGCTGCGCCAGTTGTTCGGCCGCTATGCGACCTATTGCGGCTGCTCACCCTTCCTGGCGCCGGCGACGCTGATGCTGGTGGCGCATGTCGAGCAGGATGGCGTCTGGCTCGTGCGCGGCGGCATGTCCCGGGTGGCGGCGGCGATGCGCGAATTGGGCGAGAGCCAGGGCGCGGCCTTCCGCTTCGGGGCGCATGTCGCGCGGATCCTGGTCGAAGGCGGCCGTGCGGCCGGGGTCGCGCTGGCGGATGGCGAGCGGATCGCGGCCGATGCCGTGGTCTTCAACGGCGATGTCTCGGCCTTGGGCCAGGGGCTGCTGGGCGAGGCCGCGCGCCCCGCCGCGAAGGAGACGCCGCGCGCCGCGCGCAGCCTCGCCGCCATCACCTGGTGCGTGCATGCGCCAACCTCGGGCTTCGACCTCGCCCATCACAACGTCTTCTTCGCCGAGGACTATGCGCGCGAATTCGCCGCCATCTTCGGCGCGCGCGGCATCACCGAGGCGCCGACCGTCTATATCTGCGCCCAGGATCGCGGCTTGAGCGAGGTCGCGCCCGGCGCGCCGGAGCGCCTGCTGCTGCTGGTCAACGCGCCCCCCGATGGCGATCGCGGCGAGTTCCCGGTGGAGATGCTCGCCCGCGTGCAGGAGACGAGCTTCGCCCTGCTGAAGCGCTGCGGGCTGGAGGTCCAGGCCACGCCCGAGACCACGCTGCGCACCACGCCGGCCGGCTTCAATGCGCTGTTCCCGGGCACGGGGGGCGCGCTTTATGGCCGGGCGAGCCATGGCGCGACGGGCACTTTCGGGCGGCCCGGCGCGGTGTCGAGGCTGCCGGGCGTCTACCTCGCGGGGGGCTCGGTGCATCCGGGCCCGGGCATCCCGATGGCGACCATGTCGGGCCGGCTGGCGGCGGCGCGGCTCTTGGCCGATCTGGCCGGCACGCGCGCCGTGGTCAGCCTGCCGGCCGGGTGAAGCGCGCGGCGAAGAAGCCGTCCAGCCCGCCGAGGTCGGCCCAGAAATCGGGGCGCGTGCGCAGCGTGCCGCCGGGCGTGATCGCCATTTCCAGCCCCGGCACCTCCTCGGGCCGGATCGGGTCCGGCACCAGGCCGAGGGCGGCGGCGCGGGCCAGATGCGCCTCTCCTTCCTCGGGCTGGAGCGAGCAGGTGGCGAGCACCAGCCGCCCGCCGGGCGCCAGCAGCGCCGCGGCGCGTTCCAGCAGCCGCGCCTGGGCGGCGGCCATCTGCGCCACGTCGCCGGGGCGCTTGAGGTGCGGGATGTCCGGATGGCGGCGGATGATGCCCGTGGCGGTGCAGGGCGCATCCAGCAGCACGGCGTCGAAGGTGACGCCGGGCGCCCAGAGCGCGGCATCGGCCTCGATCACCTCGGCCTCCAGATGCAGGCGGGCGAGGTTCTCCCGCAGGCGCGCGGCGCGCTTCGCCTCGCGCTCCACCGCCGTCACCCGGGCGCCGGCGGCGACGAGCTGCGCGGTCTTGCCGCCGGGGGCCGCGCAGAGATCCGCGATCCGCTCGCCGGGCCGCGCGCGCAGCAGCTTCGCGGGCAGGGCGGCCGCGGCGTCCTGCACCCAGAATTTCCCCTCGGCGAAGCCCGGCAATTCGGTGACGCGCGTGCCGGCGGGCAGGCGCAGCGTGCCGGTGGGCAGCGCCAGCGCGCCCTCGGGCGGGGTGGCGCCGGGCATAAGGGTGAGGTCGAGGGGCGCTTCCTCGGCATGGGCGCGGGCGATGGCGCGCACCTTCGGCCCATAGGCGGCGTGCCAGGCGCTCCAGAGCCAGGGGGGCGTGTCCAGCCGCTCGCGGTCCAGGCCTTCGAACAAAGCGGGGCCTTCGGTGGCGACCTTGCGCAGCACGGCGTTGGTCAGCCCGGCGAAGGCCTTGGGCACGATGGCGACGGTGGCGGAGACCACCGCATGGGCCGGCGTGCCGAGCAGCAGCAGCTCGGCCGCCCCCATGCGCAGCGCGGTGCGCACCGGCGCGGGCGGGGAGCGGCGCAGGAAGGGCTCGAGCACGGAATCGAGGCTGCCGGCATGGCGCAGCGCGGCGGCGGCGATGCGATGCGCGGCGGCCTTGTCGCGCGGGGAGAGATGCGTGCCGAGCCCTGCCAGGGCTTCCTCCAGCGGGCGGCGCTTCTCCCACACCGCCTCGAGCAGCGTGGCGGCGGCGCGGCGCGTGGCGAAGCCGGGCGTGCGGGTCAGGGTCTTGGGGGGTGTATCTGACATGTGGGGCGGTTTATGGCCCCCTGCCCGCGGGCGTGCTAGGGGCCGCGCGATGCAGCGCTTCGCCGACTTCCTGGACCGACTGCCGGAGACGCGCCGCGCGCCGCTCTGGCTGGTCCTGCTGTGCCTGCTCTTCTGGCTGCCGGGCTTCTTCACCATCCCGCCGGGCGACCGTGACGAAAGCCGCTTCGCCCAGGCCAGCCGCCAGATGGTGGAGAGCGGCGACTATGTCCGCATCCGCCTGGGCGAGGTCGAGCGCAACAAGAAGCCCGCCGGCATCCATTGGGCGCAGGCCGCGAGCGTGCATGTGCTGGAGGCAACGGGGCTGGGCTCGCGGGCCGATATCTGGGCCTATCGCGTGCCCTCCCTGCTGGGGGCGATCCTCGCCGTGCTGGCGACCTTCCATTTCGGCCGGCTGCTGGTGGGGCGCCGCGCCGCCTTCCTCGGCGCCGCCCTGCTGTCGAGCGCCTTCGTGCTCGGCATCGAGACGCATATCGCCAAGACGGATGCCGCGCTGCTCGGCACCATCGCGGTGGCGATGGGGCTGATGGGCCGCGCCTATCTCACGCCCGGCCATTTCACCGCGCGGCAGGCGGCCGCCTTCTGGCTGGTGCTGGGCGCCGCGGTGCTGCTCAAGGGCCCGATCGGCCCGGCCGTGCCGCTGCTGGCGGGGGTGACGCTCTGGGTCGCAGATCGCCGCGCGCCCTGGTTCGCGGCCCTGCGCCCGAAATGGGGCGTGGCCCTGATGCTGGCCGCCGCGGCACCCTGGTTCATCGCGGTGAGCATCGCCACTGAAGGCCGGTTCCTCACCGACGCGCTGGGCGGGGACATGCTGAACAAGGTCGGCGGGGCGGATGAGAATCATTGGGGCCCGCCCGGCTACTACCTGGCGATCTTCGGCATCACCGCCTTCCCCGCCGCCTTCCTGGTGCTGCGCGCCATACCGGGGATCTGGGCGGATCGGCTGCAGCCGGCCACGCGCTTCCTGCTCGCCTGGGCGGTCCCGGTCTGGCTGATGTTCGAGGCCGTGACCACCAAGCTGCCGCACTACACCCTGCCCGCCTACCCGGCGCTGATGCTGCTGGCCGCCGCCTGGGCGATGGACCCGCTGCGCCGGCCCACGCCGCGCTGGCTGGGGTGGTTCGCGACCGTGGCGCTGGTGGCCGCCGCGCTGGGCCTCGCCGTGGCGGCGGTGGCGCTGCCGGTGATCGCCGATGGGCGGGTCTCGCCCGTCTCGCTGCTCGCCCTGCCGGCGGCGGGCGCGCTGGTCTTCGTGGTGCTCTGGGCGCTGCGCGACGGCGCACCGGCGCGCGCCGCGCTGGGGGCGGTGCTGCTGGCGATCCCCTTGCAGGCGGTGGTGCTGGAGGGCGTGCTGCCGCGCCTGACCGCGCCCTGGCTTTCGCCGCGCATCGCCGCCTTGGTGCACAATGCCGCGCCCGGCCTGCCGGATGAGCGTTTCGGCATCGCCGGCTATCACGAGCCCTCGCTGCAATTCGCGCTCGGCGGGGAGATCCGCCTGCTGCGCGACGGCGCCGAGGCCGCGCGCTTCCTGGCCGCGCAGCCGGGCCGGCTGGCCGCGGTGGCCGACCGGCAGGAGGCCGGCTTCCGCGCCGAGGCCGCTGCCCTCGGCCTGACACCGCGCGACCACGGCATGGTCGAAGGTTTCAACTATTCGCGCGGCCGCCGGGTGGCGATCGTGCTGTATGGGGTGGGCGAATGATCGAGTGGGTGACGGGCATCGTGGCGGCGGGCGGGTGGCCCGGCGTCTTCGCGCTGATGTTCCTGGAGAACCTGTTTCCGCCGATCCCCTCCGAGGTGATCATGCCGCTGGCCGGCTTCGCCGCGGCACGTGGGCAGATGTCCTTCACGCTGGCGATCCTGGCCGGCATCGCCGGCACGGTGGCGGGCAACGCCTTCTGGTTCGAGCTCGCGCGCGTGATCACGGCGGACCGAATCCGCCCCATGGTCGGCCGCTATGGCCGCTGGTTCGCGGTGGGCGAGGCAGATCTGTTGAAGGCCGAAGACACGCTGCGGAAATACGGCCCCTTCGCGCTGTGCTTCGGCCGGCTGCTGCCGGGCATCCGCACGCTGATCTCCATCCCCGCCGGGCTGATCCATATCCCGCGCGGGCTGTTCTACCTCTGGACGACGCTGGGCAGCACGGTGTGGATCATCTTCCTGACCACCGCCGGCTACTGGATGGAGGACCATTACGACCAGGTCGAGGGCTGGCTGGAACCGCTCGCCTATGTCGTGGTCGCGGGCATACTGGGCACCTATGCCTGGCACATCTGGACCAGCCGAATCAGGAAGAACTGAGAAAACTGGCGTAATCCTGGGTGATTTGGCCGATTCGGGCGCCTGGGTCTATGCAGGCGCAACCTGTCGCTGAATCTGGATGACCATGAACGCTCCCGCGCTGCCGCCCATCGCCCTGTTCGACATGAAGGCGCAGCAGGCGCTGATCCGCGCCGATATCGACCGTCGCCTCGCCGAGGTGCTGGACAGCGGCGCCTTCATCAACGGCCCGCAGGTCGCCGAGCTTGAGGGCAAGCTCGCCGCCTTCGCGGGCTGCGGCCATGCGGTCGGTGTTTCCTCCGGCACGGATGCGCTGCAGATCGCCATGATGGGCGAGGGCATCGGCAATGGCGATGCGGTATTCCTGCCCGCCTTCACCTACACCGCGACCGCCGAGGTGCCGCTCGTGCTCGGCGCGACGCCGGTCTTCTGCGACGTCGATCCGGTGACCTTCAACATCGACATCGAAGACCTTCAGCGTCGCATCCGGCAGGTGGCGCAGGAAGGCCGGCTGCGCCCGCGCGCGGTCGTCGGCGTGGACCTCTTCGGCCTGCCCGCCGACTGGCCCGCGATCGAGGAGATCTGCGAATTGCAGGCCATGTTCGCGCTCGATGACGCGGCGCAGGCCTATGGCGCCGCCCTGCACGGCAAGCGGCTCGGCCGCTGGGGCCATGCGACGGCGTTGAGCTTCTACCCGACCAAGACGCTCGGCGCCTATGGCGATGGCGGCGCGCTGCTGACCGACAATGCCGACCGCGCCGAGCTGTGGCGGTCCTTGCGGACCCATGGCGAGGGCAAGACGCGCTACGAGGTCACGCGCACCGGCATGAACGGGCGGCTGGATACGATGCAGGCGGCGATCCTGCTCGCCAAGCTGCCGCTGCTGGAAGGCGAGCTGGCCGCGCGCACGCGCATCGCCGCGATGTACAATGAGGGCCTGGCCGGCCTGGTGCAGACGCCGGTGACCACGCCCGGTTCGGAGCCCGCCTGGGGCCTCTACTCCATCCTGGTGGAGAACGAGGCTGCGCGCGCGCGCATCCAGGCCGCGGCCCGGGCGCTCGGCGTGCCGAGCGGCATCTACTACCCCAAGCCGCTGCACCACCAGCCGGCCTATACCGTGGCCCATGCCGATGCCTTCGCCGCCGAGGCGCCGCCGCTGCCGGTCAGCGAGATGCTCTGCCAGCGCATCATGTCCCTGCCCATGCACCCCTACCTGACCGATGCCGAGGTCGCCCGCGTCATCGCCGCGATCCGCAGCGCCGTCTGACCTGGGCGGCCGGATGGCTGCGCCCGTCACGCGGCAGGCGCGCATCAATCTTGAGGCTTGAAACCGGGGTGCGCGTTGCGGTTGCATGACGGCTTCCGACAGGAGGCCCGCCATGCGCCGCCGTTCCATGCTTGCAACCGGGGCCGCCGCCGCGCTCACCCGGCTCGGCCCCGCCCGCGCCGATGAACCGGTGGATGTGGCGCTGGTGCTCGCCGTCGATGTCTCGCGCTCGGTCGATGAGGATGAGGCGCGGCTGCAGCGCGAGGGCTACCGGGCGGCCGTGACCGACCCCAAGGTGGTCGAGGCGATCCGCGGCGGCATGCTGGGCTCGGTCGCCATTGCCTATACGGAATGGGCGGGCATCGAGTTCCAGCGCCTGCTGCTGCCCTGGAAGCGGATCGCGACGCAGCGCGACGCGGATGACTGGGCCGCGGCGCTGGAAGCCGCGCCGCGCATCTCGCTCTCCTGGACCTCGGTGTCGGGCGCCATCGCCCATGCGCAATCCGTGCTGGCGCAATGCCCGCATGAGGCGACGCGGCGCGTCATCGATGTCTCGGGCGACGGGGTGAACAATTCCGGCCCGCCGGCCGAGGTCGCGCGCGACCGCGCGGTGGCGGAGGGCATCACCATCAACGGCCTGCCGATCCTGAACGACCGCCCGACCTTCGGCCGCGCGCCCCCCATTCCGCTCGACATCTACTACCGGGAGAGCGTGATTGGCGGCCAGGGCGCCTTCATGATCGCCGCCGAGGATTTCGAGAGCTTCGGCAACGCGGTCCGCCGCAAGCTGATCCGCGAGATCGCGGGGCTTGCGGGGCCGCTGGTGGAATACGCGTAAGGCGCAGAATGTCGGCACGACCTGCGGCCCGAAGGGCCGAGCGGCCGAATGGCCGCCGCGCCCGGTGGCGCGAGGCAAGCGGCCGGATGGCCGCGCCCGCCGCCTGAGGGCAAAAAAGCTAATCCACGTCGTCGAGGCTGAGGCCGAAGGCGGCGACACCTTCTTCCAGCAGGTCGCCCAGCCCATCCATGCCGAGCAGGTAGTCCGAGGCATCGCGCCCGGCATTGCGCTCGGCCGCCAGGGCCTTCGCTTCGTCCCATTCGGCGGCCTCGTAGTCGCCGCGGCCGATCCAGGCGAGCGCGATCAGCGCGGCCTGCTCATCCTCGTTCAGCTCGGTGATGAAGGCGCGCAGCGTGTCCTCGGGCAGGTCGTCCGGATCGTCGAGGTCCTCATCCTCGTCATCATCGCCAAGCTCGGCCTCCTCGGGCTCCTGCACGGCGCGGGCGTGTTCCACGATCGTCGCCACCGCCACCAGGGAGATGCCGAGATCGAAATCCTCGTCGGAAGGTTCAGCCATGGCGCAACCCCATCTGTCGGTTGCCCCCATTACAGCGTGAGGCAGCGCCGTTTTCCAGGGTGACGCGCGAAAATCGGCGTGACACGGGGAGGGGCGCCGCGGCGTGCCCCCCGTGTCACGCCTGGGCTGCTCAGCGCGCCGGCATGGCCCGGCGGGCGTTGCGCATCATCTCGAGCATCGCGGCCGGCACCCAGATGGTCTCCACCGACTCGCCCGTGCCGATGGTGACCGGAATCAGCCCCGGCCGGGGGCTCTGGGAGAACATCATGTCGAGATGCACGAAGTCGAAATTCATGCCCGACATGCCCGTGACCATCACGCGCCCGCCGCCCACGATGTTGCCTCGGGCCATCGGGCCGTAATCGACCTCGCAATTGTCGCCGCTGCTGCAGGTGACGCGCGGGTAGCTCTGCGCCGCGGCGTCGCCGGCGAAGATGGCGCCCGCCCCGACGAGAAAAACACCAGCCAGGATCGCCCGGATGGAATGACGCATGGTTCTGCTCCTCAACCTCAGGAAACGCGCCCGTGAAACCGGTGCCGTCCCGCCTGCGAGTATCCGGGGCTGCATCGCGGCACTCCAATGCGATGCCGGCATGGATTCGATGCCTGCCGCGTATGCGGCTCAGTTCCCGGCATGACAGCGGCGCACGGCCTCGATGAAGCTCGCCAGCGGCGGCGACCAGCGCCGTCCCGCCACGGTCACCAGGCAGATCTCGCGCGCCAGCGGCGCATCCGCCACGGGGCGCAGCACAAGCCCCGGCTGCACGGCGCTGAATTCGGGCAGGAAGCACACGCCGAGGCCAGCGGCCACGAGGCTCTGGATCCAGTCCTCGCGCTCACTGCGGCAGACCACGTTGATGCGCGCGCCGGCCTCGCGCAGCTTCTCCGAAAGCCGGTCGCGGATCTCGCAATTGATGCGCAGCAGATAGGTCTGCCCATCCATGTCGGCCATGCGGATCTCGTTGCGTTGCGCGAAGGGGTGGTCCGGCGCGCAGGCCACCATGGTGCGCTCGGCATAGAGCCGCTCGGTGTCCAGCCGCTCGCCCTCGCAGGCGGGGCGCGAGACCAGTGCCGCATCGAACTCGCCGGCGAGCAGCCGCGGGGCCAGCTGCTCCGCCTTCGCGTCGGTCAGGGTCAGCCCCACCCCGGGCTGACGCGCCCGGAAGCCCTGCAGGAAGGCGGCGAAGCGCGCCGGGCCGATCGAGCACATCACGCCCAGATGCAGGTCGGCCGCGGTCAGGCGGCGATGCCGCGCGGCCTCCAGCTCCGCTGCCTCGCTGCGCGCGAGCACGTCTTCCAGCCGGGGGCGCATGAGCCGGCCCAGCGCGGTCAGGTGCGTGTGGCCGCGCTCACGCGCAAACAGCGGCCCGCCCAGCTCATGTTCCAGCTTCTGGATGGCGCGGGTCAGCGTGGGTTGCGTGACACCGCAGGCCTCGGCGGCGCGGGTGAAGTTCAGGCTCTGGCAGACCGCCAGGAAGTAGCGGATTTCGCGAAGGTCCATGGTCCCGATCCCAGGCCGCGCGCGGCAGGCGGCGCGGCGATCGGGCAGGTCTTCGCGCGTGGCGGCGCGAAGGTTCCGCTCAGGCGGCCCAATCGGGGGCGAAGGCCGGGTTCACGAAGCGCCGGTCCTTGGGCAGGGCGGCCAGCGCGGCGTGCTCCTCGGCGGAGAGGCGCAGCCTGAGCGCCTCGAGATTCGCCGCCTGCCGGCTCGGCGCCGCGGCCTTGGGCACCATGGCGAGGTTCGGCTGCGCCAGCAGCCAGGCGAGGGCCACCTGCGCCGGCGTGGCGCCATGCGCCGCCGCGATGCGCGCCAGCACCGGGTGGTCGAGCGCCTGGCCTTTGCCGAGCGGCGAATAGGCGGTCAGCGCCATGTCGTTCGCCACGCAGATGTCGCGCAGCACCGACTGGTCGAGCAGCACATGGCATTCCACCTGCAGGCAGGCGAGGCCGCGCTTCTCGGCGATGGCGCGCTTCAGCAGCCCGGCCGGGAAGTTCGACACGCCGATGGCGCGCGCCAGGCCCTCCGCGCGCAGCGCCGCCAGCATCGCCAGCGCATCCGGCAGATCGAGCTCCGGGCTCGGCCAATGGATCAGCAGCAGGTCGACATAGGGCGTGCCGAGCCGCGCGAGGCTGGCCTCGAAGGCGGCGCGGATCTCGGCCCCGCGCGGCTTGTCGTACCAGACCTTGGTGGTGAGGAAGATCTCCTCGCGCTTCACGCCGCTGGTGGCGATGCCGGCGCCGACCGCATCTTCATTGCCGTACATCTCGGCCGTGTCGATATGCCGGTAGCCGAGCGCGAGGGCCGAGCGCACCGCCGCGGCGCATTCCTCGCCCTTCATCGGCCAGGTGCCCAGGCCGATCCGCGGCATGCGCAGATGCTTCGTGGCGATCACCGGCATGTCCATGGCGCGAATCCTATCGCTTCGAGAGATCGATGACACCGGCGAAGCCCTGCTCGGTGCCGAAGGCGAGGTGCGAGCCGGAAGGGTTCCAGGCCAGCGCCGAGACGCCGCCGCCGCGCGGGGGCGCGACGGGCACCACCTTGCCGGTCGCGATCTCGGCCAGCAGCACCAGGCCATCGTCGAAGCCGGCGGCGACGACCTCATGCTGGGGGTGGCAGGCGACGGCGGTGCAGAGCACGGCATCGCCGCCGGCGAGTTCGGTCGGCGCCTTGCCCATCGGCCCGCCGCCGAAGAAGGGCCAGAGCACGACGGATTCCGCCCCGCTCGTCGCCAGCCAGCGCCCGCGCGCGGAGAAGGAGAGGCTGCGCGTCTTGCCCGGATAGCCGGACATGCGCATGTGCTGCCCATCGGTCAGGCGCCAGCCATGCAGCGCGGCCTCCTGCATCGCGGTGACCACATGCTCGCCGGCCGGATCGAAGGCCACCGCATGGTGGCTGCCCTTCCATTCCAGCGGCCGGGCCGTATCCACCTTCGCATTCACGTACCAGAGCGACACGCCGCCATAATGGCTGGCCGCGATGCGCTTGCCCTTGGTGTCGAAGGCCAGACCGCCGACCGAGGACGGATGCGCCGGTAGCGTCTTCAGCGCGCGGCCCGCACCATCCAGCACATGCACCAGCTTGCCGACCGAGGTCGCGCGCACGCCGGAGTCATGGGCGATGACATGGTCGATCCATTTGCTGCCATAGCGCGCGACCTCCGCAAGGTTGCCATCGGCGCCGATGCGGACCAGCCGCCCGTCATCGCCGCCCGAGAGCAGGCCGTCCTTGCAATCGGCGGTGGCGCTGAGCACGGCGCCGTCATGCGCCTCGATGCGCGTCCAGCCCTCCTGCATCCGCGCCGGCGCGGCCAGGTGCACCGTCCCGTCGGCCAGCGCGAAGCCGAGGCTGCGCCCTTCCCGCCCGAACACCGCCGCGACGACCCAGGCGCCGAGTTCGCGCGAGGCCCCGCGCGCGGCGAGCAGGAAATCGGCCTCGGCCACTTCCGCCATCAGGCCGGCACCTGGCAGGCCTCGAAGCCGCGGCGCAGCTGCGGGCGGTTCAGGTCGCGGCCGATGAAGACGATCTTCGAGCGGCGCGCATCGCCTTCCTTCCACGGGCCGATGAAGTCGCCATCGGCGATCATGTGCACCGCCTGGAAGGCGAAGCGGCGGTCGTCATTCGCATAGGCGAGCACGCCCTTGGTGCGCAGCAGATCCTGCCCCTTGGCCTGCAGCAGGTCGCTGATCCAGGTGTTGAACTTCTCCGGGTCGATCGGGCGCGAGACCTCGAAGGAGACGCTGTTGATCTCGCTGTCATGCTCATGCTCGTCGCCGGTGGTGAGGAATTCGGGCTCCTGCGCCAGGATGCGCTCGAGCTTGAAGGCGTCGCGCCCCAGCACGGCCTCGATCGGCACGGCGGATTTGGTGGAGCGGCGGATCTCGGCATAGGGGTTGATGCCGCGGATCAGCGCCTCCACCGCATCGGCCTCGGCCGGCGTGACCAGGTCGATCTTGTTGAGCAGGATGACGTCCGCGAAGGCGATCTGCTCGCGCGCCTCCTTGGTGTCGGCCAGCCGCGCGGGCAGGTTCTTCGCGTCCACCACGGTGATGATGGCGTCGAGCCGCGTGGTGCGCTTCACATCCTCATCGGTGAAGAAGGTCTGCGCGACAGGCGCAGGCGCGGCGAGGCCGGTGGTCTCGACGATGATGCCGTCGAACTTGCCGCGGCGCTTCATCAGCCCGCCGATGATGCGGATCAGGTCGCCGCGGACGGTGCAGCAGATGCAGCCGTTGTTCATCTCGAACACTTCCTCGTCGGCATCGACGACAAGGTCGTTGTCCACGCCGAGCTCGCCGAACTCGTTGATCACCACGGCGTATTTCCGGCCATGCTGTTCGGTGAGGATGCGGTTGAGCAGCGTGGTCTTGCCCGCACCGAGATAGCCGGTGAGGACGGTGACGGGGACGGTGTCAGGCGTGGCATCGGCCATGGTGGGGGCCTCCGGTCAGGGGGATTTTGCGCCTATATGGGCGAGGCAGGGCGGGCGCGTCACCCCTCCCGCGGCAGATCGCGCAGCGCGCGCTCCAGCTCGACGAGGCCGACGGGCTTGAGCAGGTAGCCATTCATCCCCGCCTCGGCCGCGGCGGCGCGGCTTTCGGGCGTGTCCTGCGCGGTCACCGCCAGCACCGGCACGCGCCCGGCCGGCCCGGGCAGGGCACGGATGCGGCGCGCCACCTCGAAACCGTCCATCTCGGGCATCTGCAGGTCCAGCAGCACCGCCAGCCAGCGCCGCTGCTGGAGCATCTGCAGCGCCTCCTCCCCGCTTGCGGCGCCGAGCTGGGCATGGCCGGCGCGTTCCAGCACCGTGCCGAGCAGGCGGCGGTTCACCGCCACGTCGTCCACCACCAGCACCGGCGGCAGGGGCGCCGCCGCCGCGGGGGGAGCGGAATGGGCCGCGCTGCCCCGCGCCGGGCCGGGGATCACCTGCGCCACGCGCTCGAGCGGCACCTCGCGCAGCGGCAAGGCCAGGGTGAAGACGCTGCCGTGTCCCGGCGCGCTGCTGACCGTGAGACTGCCCCCCATGCGCTGCGCCAGATCCCTGCAGATCGACAGGCCCAGCCCCGCCCCACCGTCACTGGGCTGGAAGCGGTCGAACATGGTCGGCAGGCGCTCCGGCGCGATGCCACGCCCGGTGTCCGAGACCGCGACCTCCAGGCCCTGGCCCAAGACCTGCCGCGCCTCGATCCGCACCACGCCACCCACCGTGAAGCGGATGGCGTTGGCGACGAGGTTGGTGAGGATCTGGCGCAGCCGCAGCGGATCGCCGACCCAGGCGGCCGGCGTGCCGGGGGCAACGGCGGTGGCGAGCGTGGTGCCCTGCAGCGCCGCGCGGCCGCGCAGCAGCGCCACCACCTGTTCCATCGCCTCGTCGATCCGGAAGACCTCATCCGGGCGCGTGCCCTCCGGCGCCTCGATCATGTCGCGCAGCAGCAGCATGAGGTCGGAGGCCGCCTGCCGCGCCGCCCCGGCATCCTGCCGCGCCACCGGCGGCAGGCTGGGCGAGGAGAGCACGAGGTCCAGCAGCCCCAGCACGCCGCTGAGCGGCGTGCGCACCTCATGCGCCGCGATGGCCAGCATCTCCGCCTGGCGGTGCACCAGCGCGTTGCGCGCCGCGATGGCCTCGGCCGAGGCCGCCGCCGCCGCGGCCGCCGCCGCGTCGCGCTGGCGCACGCCGCGCAGCACGACCACGGCGGCCAGGATCTGGCACAGCGCGAGCAGGCCGAGCAGCGTCAGGCAGAGCCGGTGGTCGACATCCCACAGATGCTCGGCGCCGAGCACGCCCAGCGAGGCGATGGCCGGCGCCAGCAGCAGCAGCGCCGCACCCGGCATGGATCAGGCCGGGACGGCGTGCAGCGCGTCCGCAAGCGTGCGGAAGATGCGGTCCACATGCGGCCGCTCCACGATCAGCGGCGGGGAGAGCGCCACGATGTCGCCGGTGACGCGCACCAGCACGCCGGCATCGAAGCAGTGGCGGAAGACCTCCATGGCGCGGGCGCCGGGCTTGCCGGGGCGCGGCGCCAGCTCGATGCCGGCCACGAGGCCGATGTCGCGCACATCCACCACGCCCGTCGCGCCGCGCATGGCGTGCGCGGCGTCCTGGAAATAGGGCTCCATGGCACGCGCACGGGCCGGCAGGTCCTCGGCGCGGTGCAGTTCAAGCGTGGCGATGGCGGCGGCGGCCGCCAGCGGATGGCCGGAATAGGTGTAGCCGTGGAACAGCTCGATCCCCGCCGGCACGCCATTCACGATGGTGTCGTAGATGGCGGTGGAGGTGGCCACCGCACCCATCGGCACGGCGGCGTTGGTGAGGCCCTTGGCCATGGTCAGCAGGTCCGGGGTCACGCCCAGCCGCTCGGCACCGAAATTCGTCCCCAGGCGGCCGAAGCCGGTGATGACCTCGTCGAAGATCAGCAGGATGCCGTGCTTCGTGCAGATCTCGCGCAGCCGCTTGAGATAGCCCAGGGGCGGCACGAGCACGCCGGTGGAACCCGCCACCGGCTCGACGATCACGGCCGCGATCGTGTCGCCGCCATGCAGCGCGACCAGGTTCTCCAGCGCATCGGCCAGGTGCACGCCGTGTTCGGGCTGGCCCCGTGAGAAGGCATTCTGCGGCAGATGCGTGTGCGGCAGATGATCGACATAGGGCAGCGACACGGAAAACTGCTTGCGGTTCGGCCCGATGCCGCCCACCGACATGCCGCCGAAGCCCACGCCATGGTAGCCGCGCTCACGCCCGATCAGCCGCACGCGCTGGGCTTCGCCCCGGGCGCGGTGATAGGCAAGCGCGATCTTCAGCGCGGTATCCGCCGCCTCACTGCCGGAATTGACGAAGAAGACGCGGTCCATGCCCTCGGGCGTCAGCTCCGCCACGCGGGCGGCGGCCTCGAAGGCGATGGGGTGACCGAGCTGGAAGGTCGGCGCGAAATCGAGGATCGCGGCCTGCTTCTGGATCGCCTCGGTGATCTCGCGCCGGCCATGGCCGGCATTGCAGCACCACAGCCCGGCCGTGCCGTCCAGGATCTCGCGCCCATCGGGCGTGAAATAGGACATGCCCTCGGCGCGGGCGAGCAGGCGCGGCGTGTCCTTGAAATACTTGTTGTCGCTGTAGGGCATCCAGAAGGCGTCGAGGTTGTTCGGCCGGGGGATCTGGATTTCGTTCATCGTGCGGGGTCCTTCTGCCCCGCCACAAAAGCGCAGCCCGGCGATGGCCGCAAGCGCACGTTGTCGGCGCCTGCGCGCGCGCCTACACAGGGGCATGCGCCTGCTGACCCTCGATGGCTCCCTGGCCTGCTGCTCCGCCGCCCTGCTGGTGGAAGGGGCGCTGGTGGCCGAGGCGATCGAGCCCGGCGCGCGCGGCCAGCCCAGCGCCCTGCCCCCCCTTGCCGCCCGGATGATGCAGGCCGCCGGCGGCCGGGTGGAAGCCGTGGCCGTGGTGGTGGGCCCTGGCGGCTTCACCGGGCTGCGCGCCGCCATCGCGCTGGCGGAGGGCATGGCGCTCGGACTCGGCGTGCCGGTGATCGGTGTCACCACCGGGGAGGCGCTGGCCGCCGCCCTGCCGGAGCAGGCGCGTGCCACCCAGGCGGTCTGGGCCGCCATCGATTCCAAGCGCGGCCGGCTGGTGCTGGAATGCCTCGCCCCCGGTGCGCGAGAGGCCGGTGAAGCGATGGCAATGGCCGAGATCGATCTGCCCCGCCCGACGGAGCCGGTGCTCGCCGTGGGCGATGCCGCGCCGCTGCTCGCCGCCCGGCTGCTGGCGCGCGGCGCCGCCTGTACCCTGACCGACAGCCGACTGCCCCGCGCCGGCGCGGCCGGGCTGGTGGCCTGGGCGCGGCTGACCGGCGCGCTGCCCCCGCGCGACGCCACGCCGCGCTATGTCGAGCCGCCCGCCGTGCGCCCGCCGGCCGGCGCATGAAGGCTGCCGAGGCCGCCCGCATTCACGCCGCCGCCTTCCCCCCGGCCGAACGCTGGGGGGAGGACGCGATCGCCCTGCTGCTCGGCCTGCCCGGCAGCTACGCGCACCACATTCCCGACATCGGCTTCGTGCTGGCGCGCGTCGCGGCCGATGAGGCGGAGATCCTGACCCTGGCGGTGGTGCCGGAAGCCCGCGGCCAGGGCCATGGCGCGGTGCTGCTGATGACCGCCATGGCCGGCGCGGTGGCGCGCGGTGCGCGGTCCATGTTCCTCGAGGTCTCGATGGCGAATGTGCCGGCGCGCAAGCTCTATGCCGGCGGCGGCTTCACCGAGGTCGGCCGCCGCCCGCGCTACTACGCCGATGGCTCGGACGCGCTGGTGCTGCGGCGGGACTTCAACCTGGAGTAGGTTTTTTGCGTGCCCTCAGACGCCGGGCGCGGGCATCCGCCCGCTTGGCTTCGCCGCATAAGCGGCGGGCCGCATTCGCGGCCTCGGCCTGCGGAAGACGCAGGCCGCCTTGCTCATCTATCCGGCACGAAGGGCACGCCCAACGCCGCCGGCCCGCCCGCCCCGTCGCGGCGCACGCGCATGATCAGCACCAGCACCAGGATCGTGATCAGATAGGGCGCGGCCGCCAGCGCCTGGGAAGGCACGGGCACGCCCAGCGCCTGCGCATGCAGCTGCAGGATGGTGATGGCACCGAACAGATAGGCCCCAGCCAGCGCCCGCCAGGGCCGCCAGCTCGCGAAGACCACGATGGCGAGCGCGATCCAGCCGCGCCCGCCGGTCATGCCGCTGCTCCAGAAGGGGGTCGCCACCAGCGAGAGATAGGCCCCCGCCAACCCCGCGCAGGCGCCGCCGAACAGCACGGCGAGGAAGCGGATGCGCAGCACCTTGTAGCCCAGCGCATGGGCGCTGGTCGCACTCTCCCCGCAGGCGCGCAGCACGAGGCCCGCCCGCGTGCGGCCCAGGAACCAGGCCACACCCGCGACCAGCGCGAGCGAGGCATAGACGAAGGGATCCTGCGCGAAGAGGATCGGCCCGAGGAAGGGGATCTCCGACAGGAAGGGGATCTCGACCTTGCCGATCCCCGCGCGCTGCTGCCCCACGAAGCCCGCACCCACCACGCCCGACAGGCCGAGCCCGAAGATCGCCAGCGCGAGCCCCGCTGCCACCTGGTTCGCTGCCAGCCCGAGCGTGAGCGCCGCGAAGAGGGCGGCCATCGCCATCCCCGCCGCGATCGCCGCCAGCACGCCGAAGAAAGCCGAGCCGGTGAAGATCGCCACCGCGATGCCCACCGCGGCGCCCATGATCATCATGCCCTCGACGCCGAGGTTCAGCACGCCCGCGCGCTCCACCACCACCTCGCCGATCGCGGCGATCAACAGCGGCGTGGCGGCGGTGATGATGGTGAGGAGGATGGCTTCCAGCAGCATCATGCGCGCGCCCTCCCCACCCAGCGCACCCGGTAGAGCAGCAGCGTGTCGCAGGCGAGGACGAAGAACAGCAGCAGCCCCTGGAACACGCGCGTCACATCCAGCGGCAGGCGCAGCATGATCTGCGCATTCTCCGCCCCGATGAAGGTGATGGCGAGGAAGAGCCCCGCCACCAGGCAGCCCACCGGATTGAGCCGGCCGAGGAAGGCCACGATGATCGCCGTGAAGCCCGTGCCGGGCGAGAGCCCCGGCTGCAATTGCCGGATGGTGCCCGCGAGTTCGAGGATCCCCGCCAGCCCTGCCAGCCCGCCCGAGATGGCGAAGACCAGCCAGGTCAGCCGCTTCGAATCGAACCCGGCGAAGCGCGCCGCGCGCGGCGCCTCACCCGCCAGGCGGATCTCGAAGCCCTTGAGGCTGCGCGCCGCCATCACCGCCACCAGCACCACCATCACCAGCATGATCGGCGTGCCGAGGTTGAGCCGCCCGCCCTCGATCAGCAAAGGCAGCGTCGCCTCGCGCTCGAAGGTGACGGAGTTGGGCATGTTGAAGCCCGCCGGGTCGCGCCAGGGGCCGCGCACCAGCCAATCCAGCAGCAACTCCGCCACATAGACCAGCATCAGGCTGGTCAGGATCTCATTCACCGCGAAGCGCGTCTTGAGCGCGGCCGGGATCATCGCCAGCGCCATGCCGCCCAGCGTGCCGGCCAGCAGCATCGCCGGCAGCAGCCAGGGCCCGTTCGGCGTGCCATGCGTGACGATCGCCACCCAGCCGCCCGCCATCGCCCCGGCGAGGAACTGCCCCTCCGCGCCGATGTTCCAGACATTGGCGCGGTAGCAGAGCGCGAGGCCGAGCGCGATCAGCACCAGCGGCGTCGCCTTCACCGCGACTTCCTGCAGGCCCCAGGAATCCGAGACCGGCATGATGAAATAGACATGCAACGCCGCCCAGGGATCCGCCCCGAGGGCGATGAAGATCGGCACGGCGGAGAGCACCGTCAGCGCCACCGCCAGCAAGGGCGAGGCGAGGGTGAGCAGCGCAGGGGTCTGCGCGCGACGTTCGAGCAGGATCACGCGGCCGCCCCCCCCATCAGCAGGCCGAGCTTCTCGCGCGTCACCTCGCGCAGCGGCAGCGCGCCGGAGAGACGGCCATGGAAGATCACCGCGATGCGATCCGCGATCTCCAGCAGCTCATCGAGGTCCTGGCTGATCACCAGCACCGCCGAGCCCTGCCGCGCGAGATCGACCAGCGCCTGGCGGATCAGCCGCGCCGCGCCGGCATCCACGCCCCAGCTCGGCTGCGAGACGACCAGCAGGCCCGGCTTGCGCAGCACCTCCCGCCCCACGATGAATTTCTGGAGGTTGCCGCCCGACAGCGCGCGTGCCGCCGGGTCGCGCGGGCCCTTGCGGACATCGAAGGCGCGCGTCACCGCCTCCACCGAGGCGAGCATCCGCGCCCGGTCGAACAGCCCGTGGCGGACGAAGCCATTGGTCGCATGCCCGCTGAGCAGCGCGTTCTCCGACAGCGCGAAGCCCGGCGCGGTCGCGTGACCCAGCCGCTCCTCCGGCACGAAGGCCGCGCCGCGGCGGCGCCGCTGGGTGATGCCCTCGCGCCCCACCGCCGCGCCGTCGAGAATGATGACCTCGTCACGCGGGGCCGCGACCTCGCCCGAGAGGGCGGCGAAGAGCTCATCCTGGCCATTGCCCGCCACGCCCGCGATGCCCAGCACCTCGCCCGCCTGCACGGTGAGGCTGACATCGCGCAGCGCCGTGCCATGCGGGTCGGGCGAGGGCATGGAGAGGTTGATCACGGCGAGGCGCACCGGCCCCGCCGGCGCTTCCTCATGCCGCACGGCGCCGACCTCGCTGCCGACCATCATCGCGGCGAGACTCGCCGCCGTCTCGCGCCTGGGGTCGCAGCGCGCGACGACACGGCCCTGGCGCAGGATGGTCGCGGCCTCGCAGAGCCGGCGCACCTCTTCCAGCTTGTGCGAGATGTAGAGCACCGCGCGGCCCTCCCCGCGCAGCCGGTCGAGCGTGGCGAAGAGCCCCTCGGCCTCCTGCGGCGTCAGCACCGAGGTGGGTTCATCAAGGATCAGCAGCTTCGGGTCCTGCATCAGGGCCCGCACGATCTCCACCCGCTGCCGTTCGCCCACCGACAGGCGCCAGACCTCGCGGCCCGGGTCGAGCGGCAGGCCATAGGCGCGCGAGACCTCGGCGAGCCGTGCGGCCACCGCTGGCACGGGCTCGGCGGTATCGAGCGCGAGGGCCACGTTCTCCGCCACGCTCAGCGCGTCGAACAGCGAGAAATGCTGGAACACCATGCCGATGCCCCGCGCCCGCGCCGCGCGGGGGTTGGGCAGGTGCATCGGCTCGCCGCGCCAGAGCAGCCTGCCGGAATCGGGCTGCAGCAGCCCGTAGAGCATCTTCACCAGCGTCGACTTGCCCGCGCCATTCTCACCGAGCAGCGCATGGATCTCGCCCGGCTCGACGCGCAGATCGACCGCATCATTCGCGACCAGCGCACCGAACCGGCGCGTGACCTGCTGGGCCTCGATCAGGGGGGGCGTGGGATTCATTGCGGCTTTGCCTAGCCGTTCACGCGGCCCTTGCAAAGCGGGATCGCGCGCGGCTATACGCCCGTCATTGCATCAAGAGTTGGGCCGACGCCCAACGCCAACCTGCCCCTCCCGGGCAAGGTGGCGCCTCCGCAAGGGGGGATGTGGCCGGTCCGGCAACCAAACGGGACACGCAGCCACCTCGCCCCGCCCGGACGTCGGCCCCGACAGGAGGACGACATGCTCGATGGCCTGGGCCCTGCCCCCGATCTGACCCTGCTCTTCGCGCCCGAGGACCGGGTGGAGTTCGTCGCCTTCGGCGATTGGCGGATGCGCTGCGGGCGGCGGCAGGCCTCGCTGCTCTATGTCGTGCACCATGCCTCCTGCGGCGGCTGGAGCTCAGCCTGTCGCGTGGTGCGTGACGGCAGGCCGGGGCATCTCTCGGTGGTGATGGAGACGACGCGGGAAGGCGATGCGCGGGACGAATTGCGCGGCTGGCTGCAGGCGCGGCTGCGGGAGATGGCCCCGCGCTGAACCCCGCGCCATACTCGCGGCCCCGCAGGAGGAACCCGCCCGATGGCCGAAGAGATGGACCGCACGCTGTTCGACGCCGTGCTGACGCAAAGCGGACTGCCGCTGACCGAGGCCGAGCGCGCCGGCATCCATGAGGCCACGCGCCACCTCATGCCCATGCTGGCGCGGCTGCACGCGCCGCGCCCGGTCGCGCTGGAACCCGCCACGGTCTTCCTCCCGAAATGAGCGCCCTGCCCAACACCCTGGCCGGCGCCGCGCGGCTGATCGCGACGAAGCAGGCCTCGCCCAGGGAACTCGCCCGCATCGCGCTGGACCGCGCAGCGGCGCTCAACCCGCGCACGCACGCCTTCATCCGCCTCACGCCCGAGATCGCCCTGGCACAGGCCGCCGCGGCCGAGGCGCGGCAGATGGCCGGCACGCTGCGCGGGCCACTCGATGGCATCCCGATCGGCCACAAGGACATCTACGAGACGGCGGGCGTGCCGACCACGGGCCATTCGCGCATCCTTGAGCACCATGTGCCGGCGCACGACGCCGCCGCCGTGCAGGGCTGGGCGGAGGCCGGCGCGGTGATGATCGGCAAGCTCGCCACGCATGAATTCGCCTGGGGCGGGCCGAGCTTCGACCTGCCCTGGCCGCCCGCGCGCAACCCCTGGGACCTGAGCCGCTTCACCGGCGGATCATCTTCCGGCACCGGCGCGGCCGTGGCCTCGGGCGCCATCCTGGGCGGGACGGGCAGCGACACGGGCGGGTCGATCCGCGCGCCGGCGGCCTTCTGCGGCATCGCCGGCGTGAAGCCGAGCTTCGGCCTGGTCTCGCGCCGCGGCGTGCTGCCGCTGGCCTACAGCCTCGACACGGTGGGCCCGCTTGCGCCCACGGTGGAGGATTGCGCGCTGCTGCTGGCGGCGATCCTCGGCAAGGATCCGGGCGATGCAGCGCAGGACAAGCGCGCCGCGCCGGATGTGCTGGCCACGATCGGCGATGGCGTGAAGGGCCTGCGCATCGGCGTGGTGCGGCATTTCTTCGAGGACGAGATCCAGGCCACGCCGGCCGTGCGCGCGGGGATCGAGCACCTCTGCGACGTGCTGCGCGCCGAGGGGGCCAGCATCCGCGACGTGACGCTGCCGCCCTTGCTCGATTTCCACGATGCCGGCTGGGTCATCCTGATGACCGAGGCCACCACCGTGCACGCGCCCTGGCTCACCACGCGCTACCGCGAGTATGGCGAGGTGCTGCGGGAACGCCTGGCGATGGCGCGGCTGGTCTCGGGAATCGACTATGTGCAGGCGCAGCGGCGCCGCCGCGAACTCTGCGCGGCGGTGGCGGCGGTGATGCAGGATGTGGATCTGCTGGTCTGCGCCGGCCAGCCGCGCGAGGCACCGCCGATCGAGAGTGTCGCGAAATTCGCCTCCATCGCCACGCCGGGCCTCACCATCCCCTTCAACGTGACGGGCCAGCCCACGGTGAGCTTCTGCACCGGCTTCGGCGAGGGCGGGCTGCCGGTCGGCGCGCAGATCATCGGCCGGCCCTTCGAGGATGCGCTGGCGCTGCGCGCGGCGCATGCCTTCGAACGCGCGACGAACTGGGCCGGGCGCAGGCCCTCACTGTAGCAGGCGCGCACTCGCCCTTCGATGGCGCGCCGCATGGGCGCGTTCGTCGAGGGTGAGGATGCGCCCCTCGCGCACCACCACGCGCCCATCGATCACCGAAAGCGCCACGCGCGGCGGCGTGCAGAAGACGAGCGCGGCGAGGAGATCCGCAGCGCCCGCCTGCTCCAGGCCGTGCACGTCGAAGGCCACGAGATCCGCCGCCATGCCGGGCATCAGCGCGCCGATCTCGCCCTGCCGGCCCAGCACGCGCGCCCCGCCCAGCATGGCGAGTTCCAGCGCCTGGCGCGCATTCAGCGCGGCGGGGCCGTGGCCCACGCGCGCCAGCAGCATCGCCTGCCGCGCCTCACCCAGCATGTGCCCGCCATCATTGCTCGCCGAGCCATCGACACCGAGCCCGACCGGCACGCCCGCCGCGCGCATCGCCGGGATCGGCGCGATGCCGGAGGCGAGGCGCATGTTCGAACACGGGCAATGCGCCACGCCGGTGCCGCTGCGTGCGAAGGCGGCGATGCCGGGCGCATCGAGATGGACGCAATGCGCGTGCCAGACATCATCGCCGAGCCAGCCGAGTTCCTCGGCATACTCAGCCGGCGTGCAGCGGAAGCGTTCGCGCGTGAAGGCGATGTCCTTGTCGTTCTCGGCCAGATGCGTGTGCAGCCGCAGCCCCTTGCCGCGCGCGAGGATCGCCGCGTCGCGCATCAATTCGCGCGTCACCGAGAAGGGCGAGCAGGGCGCGATGCCGAGCCGCAGCATCGAGCGCGGCGAGGGGTCGTGGAAGCGCGCGGCGAGGCGCTCCATGTCGGCGAGGATCGCGCTCTCCTCTTCAACCACCGCATCCGGCGGCAACCCGCCCTTCGACTGGCCGAGGCTCATCGCGCCGCGCGTCGGGTGGAAGCGCAGGCCGATGGCGCGCGCGGCCTCGATCGTGTCCTCCAGCCGGCAGCCATTGGGGAAGAGGTAGAGATGATCCGCCGCCGTCGTGCAGCCAGAGAGGATCAGCTCCGCCATGGCCGTCGTCGTCGCGATGCGCAGATCCTCGGGCGTCATGCGCGCCCAGACCGGGTAGAGCGCGCCGAGCCAGTCGAACAACTCCGCATCCTGCGCCGCCGGCAGGGCACGTGTGAGCGTCTGGTACATGTGGTGATGCGTGTTGATGAGGCCGGGCAGCAGCACATGGCCGGTGAGGTCGATGGACTCATCCGCTTGTGGCGGCTGTCCATCGCCCAGCGAATCGATCACGCCATCCCGCAGCAGCACCCAACCGCGGGCGATCTCGCGCCGCGCGGTGTCCATGGTGACGACCAGCTCGGCATTCTTCAGCAGCAGCGAGGCCATCAGCGCGCAAGCTCCGTGACGATGCGCGCCACGGCGCCGCAGAGCGCGGTGGCACGCGGCAGATCCACGCCCTGCGGCCAGCGATCATCCGGATCATGGAAGCGCGGATTGCTGCCGATCAGCGACAGGAAACGCCCGCCGCGCAGCAGGATGTCATGCGCCTCGCCATTCGCGGTGTCGCCGGGCGCGAGGGTGATCTCGGCGGGCGGGTAGCCGGCCGCGATCAGCGCGTCGCGCATCCGTGCCGAGAGGCCCTCGACATTGCTGCGCAGCGTCAGCGCCCCACCCCCCGCCGCGCCGAGATTGGCGCCGAGATGCAGGAAGAGCGCGGCGTCGCGCACCAGGCCGGGCGCGGCATCAAGCCAGGCATTCAGGCCGATATGGCCCAGCTCATGCCCGCAGGTCGCGGCAAACTGCACGGGCCGCGCCAGGCTCTCGCCGCGCAGAACATGCAACGCCTCGAGCCAGGCCAGCACGCCGCCGGCGCGCTCGCCCAGGCTGGTCCACCAGGAGGTGCGCGGCGTCATCACCACCAAAGGCGGCGCGGCGCCGCCGGGCAACTCGGCCAGCACATTGGCGCTCTCGCCTGGGCTGCGCGTGGCATCGAGCGTGACGCGCACCTCCTGCCCGGCAAGGGCGGCGATGCGCGCGGCCTCCCGCCCCGCCACCTGCAGCACAGGCGGGCCGAAGGGGCTGCGGAAATTCGGCGCGTTCAGGGGTGCCAATCCATCGGGCTCGGTGCGCAGCGCGACGATCATGGCCTTCGCCGTGCTCTCGCGCCGCTGCTGCTCGAAGGGCATTTTCTTCAGCGAGGCCGCGCCGGGATGCATCTCGGTGAACAGGATCTCCGCACCCAGCCTTCCCTCGACACCGGCGGGCCCGGTGAGACCGCCATCGAAGAGCGGCAGCCCTTCGATCCGCCCCCCCTCCCAGGCGAGGTCGGCGCGGTGCACGACCAGGCGCTCGATCGCCACACGCATCAGCCGCGCCGCGCCGGCCTCGGCGGCCAGCCAGCGCGCGGCGGGCAGGTCATCGGCGGTCGCGGCGCGCAGCGTGCCGAGCCGGTCATAGGCGCGGAAGCGGGCTTCGAGGCGGTGCTGCATCACGCGGGGGGTCCTGTGGGCGGCGGGGCGGGCTTCGACTATAGCGCGATCATGTCATCCGCCACGCTTGCCGGCTGCGGCGCCCTCGCGCTCTGGGCCTTTCTCGCGCTGCTCTCGCGCCTGTCGGCGGGGATTCCGCCCCTGCAACTCACCGCGCTCGGCTTCGCGGTGGGCGGGGCGGTGGCGCTGGCGGTGGTGGCCGCCCAAGGGAAGCTGCGCCTGCTGCGCCAGAAACCGCTCGCCTGGGCGCATGGGGTGGGCGGGCTTTTCGGCTACCACGCGCTGTATTTCGCCGCCCTCGCCCTGGCCCCGGCGGTGGAGGCGAACCTCATCAACTATCTCTGGCCGCTGCTGATCGTGCTGCTCTCGGCACCGCTGCGCGGCTTACGGCTCGGCCCCGCGCGGCTCGCCGGCGTGGCGATGGGCTTTGCCGGCTGCGCCCTGCTGGTCGGGCCGGGGGCGAGCTTCCCGGCCGAGGCGGTGCCGGGATTCCTCGCCGCGCTGGGCTGCGCCGTGGTCTGGGCGGTGTATTCCGTCACGGCGGGCACGCGGCCTTTGCGAACCGTGCCGACCGAGGCGGTGGCGGGCTTCTGCCTCGCCACGGCGGCGCTCGCGGCTGTCGCGCATCTGCTGTTCGAGACCAGCGTGATGCCGGGCGGCGGGCAGGCGCTGGCGGTGCTGCTGCTCGGCCTCGGTCCGGTGGGGGCGGCCTTCTTCCTGTGGGATATCGGCATGAAGCGCGGCGATCCGCGCCTGCTCGGCACGCTGGCCTATGCGGTGCCGGTGGCCTCCACGCTGCTGCTGATCCTGGCGGGCGAGGGCGCCTTCACCCTGACCGTCGCCGTGGCGACGGCCATGGTCGCGGGGGGCGGATTCATCGCGTCGCGCGCGGATCGTCCCATCGCCGCAGGGCGCAGGCGCGGTAGCGCCGAGCACCCGAAGGCGTGAATCGGACGGCCTAATCCTTCTTCCTGAGCAGCGCGCGCACAACCTCCGCAGAACCCTGGTGGCGCGGGCCTTCGTCGAGGTGCACGGCACCTTCCAGCAATTCCAGCACCTCGAGCGCGCCGAACAGATCCTCGACGATGGCGCGGGACCAGAGCAGGTCGGGCATCTTCGGCCCGCCGCTGCGCCGGCCTTCCTGCGCGGGCGAGAAGCATTCCAGCGCCAGCAGCCCGCCCGGGGCGAGACTCCGCAGCACGCCGGCGGCCGCGGCCGCGCGATCGGCGGGCGGCAAATGCAGGTAGATCCAGGCGACGAGGTCGAAGCCCGCGGCCGGATAGTCCCAGGCGGCGGCATCGGCGGTGATCGTGGTCAGCGCCACGCCGCGCGCGGCCGCCAACCGCGCCGCCTTGGCCGAGCCCACCGGCGACCAGTCGAGCGAGGTCGTCACCAGCCCCTGCTGCGCCAGCCAGACGCCATTCCGCCCCTCGCCATCGCCCAGCGCCAGCGCACGCGTGCCCGGCTTCAGCCATTGCGTGAGACTGGCGAGGTAGCGGTTCGGCGCCTCCCCGAACTGGAACTCGCCGCTGCCATAGCGTTCATCCCAGGCAAGGGAGGTGCTCATGCGCGTGGTTCCCATCCCGGCGGCGCCAATTCAAAACCGGCGAACTCGAAGGCGGGAGAGACGGTGCAGGCGACGAGGCACCAGCGATCCCCCACCGGCCGCGCCGCCTGCCACCAGCCCTTCGGCACCATGCCCATCAGCGCCTGGCCCGCGCCGAGATCCGGGCCGATCAGGATCTCCCGGTCCACCCCGGTGCCATGCTGCGAGAGGGAGAGCAGCAGCGCCCCGCCGCCCTGCCAGAACCAGCCCTCATCGGCATCGACGCGATGCCAATGGCTGCGCTCGCCGGGCTGGAGCAGGAAGTTGATGGCCGTGCCCGCGCCCCGCCCGCCGCCGGGCGGCGCGTCGCGCCAGGTCTCGCGGTAATGCCCGCCCTCGGGATGCGGGGCGAGGCCGAGGGCCGCGATCACCGAAGCGGCCGGCAGGCTGGGGTCGAGCAGGTTCATGGCCTTCAGCCCGGCGGGGCGGTCTTGGCGAGCGGCGGCAGCACCGAGACGGCGGCGAACCAGGCGGCGAGGCGCGGATGCGCCGCGCGCCAGGGCTCGTTGGCGAAGCGGAAATCGAGATAGCCCAGCGCGCAGCCCGCGGCGATGGCGCCGATATCGGCGAGACCCTCGGGCGGGGCGGCCTCCAGCACTGCGAGGGCGCGTTCCACCGCGGCCTTCTGGCGCTGGTCGAAGGTCACCCGCGCCTCGTCCTGCGGCAGGGCCTGGCCCATGCGGCGCGCCACGGCGGCGTCCATGATGCCATCCGCCAGGGCGTGCATGATCTGCGCCTCAAGCCGCGCGGCGCTGCCGGTGGGCGGGAACAGCGGCGCGGCGTCGCCCAGCGTGTCGAGATATTCGCAGATCACCGGGCTGTCATAGACCGGCCGACCGTCATCGGTGAGCAGGCAGGGGATCTTGGAGAGCGGGTTGTCGCGGGTCAGCACCTCGGGCGCGCCATGCGGGTTGGTGGCGACGAGGTCGATGCGCCCCTCGATCCCGCGCGCGATGGCGCAGGCCACGACCTTGCGGGCGAAGGGGCTGGCCGGGGAGTGGTGCAGTTTCATGGATCGACGTGTCCTTCCTGGAACGGGAGCCAGCGGCCCGATGACCGAAGCGCCGCAAGGCGCGTAGGTCTGAATCGGTCCGCCATTCAAGCAGGCCCGATGACCGAAGCGCCGTAAGGCGCGTAGGTCTGAATCGGTCCGCCCTTATCTGAAATGATTCTTCGCTTCGCGCCGGGCGGTGAATTCGGCCAGGTCGCGGGCGCGGAAATAGGGGTTGGCGGCCAGCTCCTGCGCCAGCGTCGTCGGCACGGTGGGCCGCCCCGCCGCCCGCAGCGCCCCGGCAGCCTCTGCCTCAGCTCGTAAAGCCTTGTTGTCGGGCTCCACCGTCAGGGCGAAGCGGGCATTCGTCTCGGTGTATTCATGGCCGCAGCACAGGCGGGTATTCGCCGGCAGCTGCGCGAGGCGGCGGAAGGATTTGAACAGCGCCTCCATCCCCCCCGCCTCGAGCGGCCGGCCGCAGCCGAGCGCGAAGACGATGTCGCCGCACAGCAGCACATGGTCGGCGGCGAAGTGGAAGGCGATGTGCCCGGTGGTGTGGCCGGGCAGGTGCATCACCCTGGCCTCCGCCGCGCCAAGGCGCACCGCATCGCCCTCCCCCACCGCCTGGTCGAGGGGGGGCAGGCGATGCGCATCCGGCGCGCCGCCCACCAGCTTCGCCTGCGGGTAGCGCGCGCGCAGTTCCGCCACGCCGTTGATGTGGTCGCCATGATGGTGCGTCAGCAGGATGAGGTCGAGCCGCCCGCCCGCTTCCTCCACCGCCGCGATCGCCGGGCCGGCCTCGCCGGGGTCGCAGATGGCCACGGCCCCGGTCGGGCCATCGACCAGGCGCCAGAGGTAGTTGTCCTCGAGGCAGGGGATGGCGGTGACTTTCAGCGACATCGGGCAATTCTCCGAAGCTCGCGCGGACCAGTCCAAACCGGCCCCCGGACCCCCTATATCCCCGGCATGACGATCGAGGTCCATGGTCTGCGCGAATTCTACGCCTCCGCCGGCGGTGCCCTGGCGGCCGGGCTGGTGCGGGAGCGGCTGGCCGCCCTGTGGCCATCCCTGCCGGGCAGCCGCGTGCTCGGCCTCGGCCATGCCGCGCCCTATCTGGGCCTCTGGCGGGCGGAAGCACGAGCCTGCATCGCGCTGACCCCCTCGTCCGCGCTGCCGGTCGAGTTGCTGCGCTGGCCCGATGCGCCGGACGCCTGCGCAACGCTGGTGGCGGAGGAGGAAGCCCTGCCCTTCGCCGATGCCAGCTTCGACCGGGTGCTGCTGGTGCATGCGCTGGAAGGGGCGGGCCGCGCCCGGCGCCTGCTGCGCGAGGTCTGGCGCGTGCTGCGCGACGATGGGCGGCTGATCGTGGTGGTCCCGAACCGGACAGGCCTCTGGGCGCATCTGGACCGCACGCCCTTCGGCCATGGCCAGCCCTATTCGGCCGGGCAGCTCGAAAGGCTGCTCGCGCGGCACCTCTTCCGCGCCGAGCGGCGGGAGAGCGCGCTCTTCGTGCCGCCCTACGGGCTGCGCTTCCTGGGCACCGCCGCGCGGGGGTGGGAGCGGCTGGGCCGCACGCTCTGCCCGCGCCTGGCCGGGCTGGCGATGGTGGAGGCGGAGAAGGACCTGTTCTCGGCCATGCCGGCCGGCGCCGTCTCGGTGACACGGCGCGTCCTCGCCCCGCTGCCCTCCGGCGTCGCGGCGTCAACCGCGGATCAATCTTCCCATGCGAGTCTGCCGCGATGCAGACCCATGCCGCCCCCCGCCTGACCGATACGCTCGATCCAGCGGCGCTGAGCGCCGCGCTGCGCGCCGAGCTCGACCCGCGCATGGAGGCGCTGCGCGCCTTCATGGACCGGCGCATCGCCGAGCTGTCCGCCGAACTGCATGCCAGCGTCGAGCTGGCCGACATGACCGATTCGAAGATGTCGGGCGAGCTGGCGCGGATCCATGACCAGATCGGCCAGCTCGTCGCCGTGCCGGTGGCGAGCGCGCGCAACTCCGGACTGGAGCTGGAGGCGGTGGTGCACGCCACCGAGAGCGCGGCCAACACGATCATGGAGGCCGCCGAGGCGATCCAGGACTGGGTCGCCGCCGGGGCGCGCGACCCGGCGGCGGTGGCCGCCATCGCCGCGCGGGTGAACTCGATCTTCGAGGCCTGCAGCTTCCAGGATGTCACCGGCCAGCGCATCCGCCGCGCCATCCAGCACCTGCAGCAGGTGGAGACGATGCTGGAGACGATCATGCCAGCCCCGCCCGCTGCGGCGCGCCCGCAGGTGAATGTGGCGACGCAGATTCGCACCGTGGAGTCGAAGGGCGGGGACCTCGCCCAGGAAGACATCGACGCGCTGCTGAATTTCTGATCCCGCACGCTTTCGAGGACAGCAGAAGGCCCGGCGGGCTTACCCGCCGGGCCTTGTTCATCCAGCCTGGCGGCAGCCGTTATCCCGCACGCAACTTCGCGCAGAAGCCGGCTACCTCGGCGCGGAGCGCCTCGCCCTCCACCCCCACGGCCGCGCCCGAGCGGCGCAGCGTGGCGAGCCCCCCGGCGCTGCCGGCAATCTCCTGGGTGAGGCGACCGATATCCGCTGCGGCCTCATCGGTGCCGGAGGCCGCCTCGGCCGCGTTGCGGGCGATCTCGCGCGTTGCCGCACCCTGCTGCTCCACCGCGGCGGCGATGGCGCCGGTGACTTCCTCCATCCGCGCCACGGCACCGGCGATGCCGCGCACCGTGCCCACCGCGAGCTCGGTGGCGCCGCGCATGGCGCCGATCTGCGCGCCGATCTCCTCGGTCGCCTTGGCGGTCTGGGTGGCCAGCGCCTTCACCTCCTGCGCCACCACGGCGAAGCCCTTGCCGGCCTCGCCGGCGCGCGCGGCCTCGATGGTCGCGTTCAGCGCCAGCAGGTTGGTCTGGCCGGCGATGTCGCTGATCAGCCGCACCACATCGCCGATGCGGCTCGCGGCCTCGTTCAGCCCGACGACCGTGGTGTCCGATTCCCGCGCTGCGGTCGCGGCCTCCTGCGCCGTGCGGGCGCTCTCGCCGACCTGGCGGGTGATCTCGGCGACCGAGGCGGCGAGTTCCTCCGCCGCCGCGGCCACGGCCTGTACATTGCCGGTGGCCTGGGCCACGCGGCCCACGGAATCCCCGGCCCGCGCGGAGGTGCGCTCCCCGGCCTCGCCCACAGCATCGGCAGCCCGCTGCAACTCGCCCGCCGCGGTGCCGAGCCGCCCGGCGATGGCGCCGATGCTCGCCTCCAGCTGGTCGGCCGTGGCGCGCCGGCCCGCGGCGCGTTCCGCCTGCGCGGCCTCGCGCGCGGCCTCGGCCTCGGCGGCGATGCGCCGCGCCTCGATCGCCCCGTCCCGCAGCGCGGCAACGGCACGGCCGATGTCGCCAAGCTCGTCACGGCGGCCGAGGCAGGGCACGTCGGTCTCGAGCCGCCCGGCGCCGATCGCGCGCAGGGCCGTGGTCAGCCCGCCCAGGGGGGCGAGCAGCGCGCGCATCGCCCACCACAGCACGACCGCCAGCAGGACCAGCAGCCCGGCCGCGGCCATGACCGCCATGCGCGTCTGCTCATCGGCGGCAGCGGCGGCGGCGGCGAGGTCGAGCCCGACGAAGAGGATCCCCACCTGCCGCCCGGCCGCATCGCGCAGCGGCTGGTAGATGGTCAGGTGCGGCGTGCCGAGGATGATCGCCTCGCCGCGATAGGTCTCACCACGGCGCACGGCCTCCAGCGCCGGGCCCGGGCCGAGCACCGTGCCGACCGCGCGCGTGCCGTCGGGGCGCTGCACATTGGTGGCGATGCGCGTCTCGCCGGCGAAGATGGTGGCCACGCCCCCGCCCACCTGGCGCACGCGGTCCGGCACCGCGTTCAGGTCGTTCAGCGCGACATCGCCGCGGAACAGCCGGTTGCCGGGCTCCAGCCGGAAGGCCTCGCCCTTGTCGTTCACCAGCAGGTTGAGCAGCGTGAGGTTGCGCTCCAGCTGCTGGGCCACGACGCCGCTCTCGCGGCCCTGCATGCGGGCGATCGACCAGCTCTCGAGCGCGGCGAAGCCGGCGAGCAGGGCCGTCATCGCAACCAGGAGGATGCGCCCCCTGATCCCGATCCGGCCCATCAGCGCGGCGAAGGGGGCGGTGACGCGATGGTGGAAGGGTTGCATGGGGGTTTCCGGACAAGGGGCGAAGCATCCTATCGGGTGAGGGGTTAAGCCCGGCTGAATCTGCCGTGGATGCAGGCGACCTGCCTTTCCCGAGGGCAGTGCCGGCCGCCAACAACCGGGGCCGACCGCCCCCAGGCGCGGCGCCGGCCCAGCGCCGGCCCTGGCACATCAATTGCTTCGACCTCGCCATGGACATCTGGCCGCCCTGCCACGCCACGGCCGCGCGCCGCCCCCGGCCCGCTGCCGCCGCCGATGCCGCCCGCCTGCCTCCGCCCCCGATCCAGGATTGCCATGTCCAGCGAAATGAGCGGCCTCGCCGCGCTTGAGCGCCAGGTGGCGCGCGAGCTTGACCTGCTGGCCTATCCCGCCGCGCCCTGGGTGGCGCCGATGACCGGGCCCGATGGCCTGCCCGTGCTGGATTGCGCGGTGATCGGCGCGGGGCAGTTCGGCCTCGCGGTCGGCGGCCTGCTGAAGCGTGAGCGCGTGGCGGGCTTCCAGCTCTTCGACAGCGCCCCGCCGGGCCGCGAGGGCCCCTGGGTGACCTTCGCGCGCATGGCCATGCTGCGCACGCCCAAGGACCTCTCGGGGCCGGAGCTGGGCATCCCCTCCCTCTCCTTCCGCGCCTTCTGGGAGGCGCAGCACGGCGCCGAGGGCTGGGCACGGCTCTATCGCGTGCCGCGCACCGCCTGGATGGACTACCTGAACTGGTTCCGCCGCGTCATGGCGCTGCCGGTGAGCAATGGCTGGCGCCTGACCGGGATGGCGCCGGTGGCCGAGGGGCGCCTGCTGCGCCTCACCTTCGCGACACCCGAGGGCGAGGCGGTGCGCCACGCCAAGACGGTGGTGATGGCGACCGGCGCCGCGGGCGGCGGCGGCTACGGCCTCTCCCCCGTGCTGCGCGGCCTGCCGGCCGGGCGCGCGCTGCACGCCAATGACAGCTTCGACCCCGCCTGCCTCGCCGGGCTGCGCCTGGGCGTGCTCGGCGCGGGGGCGGCGGGCTTCGATGTCGCCATCACCGCGCTGCAGGCCGGTGCCGCCAGCGCCGAGGTCGCCTGCCGCCGCGCCGAATTGCCGCGCGACAATCCGCGCCGCTGGATGGAAAACGCCGGCATGCTCGCCCATTACGTCGACCTGCCGGATGCGACGAAATGGGCCTATATCCACGCGCTGCGGCAACTCGGCCAGCCGCCGCCGCAGCCCACCTTCGACGCCGCCATGGCGCTGCCCGGCTTTCGCCTCGCCACCGGCATGCCCTGGGAGTCGGTGCGCTGGACGGGCAGCGACATATTGGTCGAGGGCGGCGGGCAGGCGCGCCGCTACGATCTGGTGGTGGAAGCCAGCGGCTTCCAATCCGACATCGCGCTGCGCCCGGAATGCGCCGCGCTCGCCCCCCTCATCGCCCGCTGGTCGGACCGCTTCGCCCCGCCGGCGGGGCAGGAGGAGCCGCGCATGGCGCGCCAGCCCTATCTCGACCGTTTCGGCGCCTTCACCGAGAAGGAGCCGGGCCAGGCACCCTGGGTGGCGCGCGTGCTGACCATCACCGGCAATGCGGGGCTGAGCCTGGGGCCCATCGCGTCCTCGATCAGCGCGATGAAATACGTCGCGCCGCGCCTGGTGGAGGGGGTGAAGCGGCAATTGCTGCTCGACCAGCAGGCGCAGGACTGGGCGCTGTTCCACACGCTCGACCATGCGGAGCTGCGGCCCTTCTCCCTGCCGGCGCGCGACGCGGCATGAGACAGCATGGGCGCTACCCCTTCTCCGCCATCGCGCATCGGCCGGTCTGGGCCTGGCCGGGCGGCGCGCGGCTCGCGGTCTTCGTCGCCGTGAACCTCGAGGCCTTCCCCTTCGCCGAGGGGCTGGGCATTCCCCTGGTCAATCCGCTGCCCGAGCCGGATGTGCAGAATTTCGGCATGCGCGACTGGGGCAACCGGGTGGGCGTGTGGAACCTGCTCGATGCGCTCGACGAATACGCGATTCCGGCCGCCGGGCTGATCAACACCGCGATCTATGATCTCTGCCCCGAGGTCGCCGCCGCCTTCCGTGCGCGCGGCGACGAGTTCCTCGGCCATGGCCGGACCAATGCCGAGCGCCAATCCGACATGGACGAGGCAACCGAGGCCGCGATGATCGCCGCCTGCCGCGCGCGCATCACGCAGGAAGAAGGCGCGCCGCCGCGCGGCTGGATGGGCCCCTGGGTGGCCGAGACGCATGTCACGCCCGACCTGCTGGCCGAGGCCGGCTTCACCTATGTGATGGACTGGACGCATGACGACCAGCCGACGCGCCTCGCCACGCGCCGGGGCTCGCTGATCACCCTGCCCTATTCGCGGCCGACCAACGACATTCCCGCCCTGCACGCGGGGAAATGGCCGGCGGATGCCTGGGCCGATGCGCTGATCGACGGCATCGAGGAAAGCCTGCGCCTGAGCGCCCGCTGGCCGCTGGTGTTCAACCTCTCGCTGCATCCTTTCCTGGTCGGGCACCCGCATCGGCTGCGGCATCTGCGCCGCGTCTTCGCGCATCTGCACGCGCGCCGCGACGCGCTGTGGCTGACGCGCCCGGGCGCGATCGCGGACCATGCGGTGCAGGAGATCTGAACGATGACGACCGGTGCGATCCTGTTCCGCAACGCCACGCTGCTGCCCGGCGCGGGCGATTGGATGCCGCGCCAGGGCCAGGACCTGCTGATCCGCGACGGCGTGATCGCGGCGCCGGCGGCAGCACCGGATGCCGAGGTGATCGAGGCGCGCCACCTGCTGCTGCTGCCCGCCTTCGTCAACGCGCATACCCACTCGCCCGAGGCGCTGGCGCGCGGCCGCGCGCCCATGGCGCGGCTGGATGAGTGGCTCGCGGCGCAATATGCCGGCGGGCAGGATTCGCTGCCCGCGGCACGGATCCGCCACGCCATCCTGCTCTCCGCCGCCGAGGCGATCCGCGGCGGCGCCGTGCGCGTCACCGATCATTTCCGCCAGATCCCGCCCTCGGTCGAGGCGCTTCGCGTCGCCGCCGAGGCCTGGGCGGAGGGCGGCATCCGCGCGCGGCTCGCGCTGATGCTGCGCGACCTGCCCTCGCCTTCCGCCAGCTTCGTCCCGCCGAGCACCGAGGCCGCCCTCGCCATCGCGCGCGCCGCCCTCGCCGCGCGGCCCTTCGCCTGCGAGATCGGCCTCGGCCCCTCCGCGCCCCAGCGCTGCAGCGACGAATTGCTGCGCGGCCTCGCCGATCTCGCGCGCCAGGAGGGCGCCTTCCTGCACCTGCATCTGTGCGAGACGGCGAAGGACGCCGCGGATTGCCGCGCGCGCTTCGGCACGGATCCGGTCACGCATCTGGGCCGGCTCGGCCTGCTCGGCGCGCATGTCGATCTCGCGCATTGCGTGCACCTGACGGATGGGGAGCTGGACCAGCTGGCCGCGACCGGCACGCGCATGGTGCACAACCCGGTCGCCAATCTCCGGCTCGGCAGCGGCATCGCGCCCGTATCCCGCGCCCTGGCGCGCGGCGTGCGGCTGGGCATCGGCAGCGACGGGCCCGGCAGCAACGACACGCAGGACATGCTCGAGGCCACGAAGCTCGCGCTGCTGCTGCCGCGCGCCGGGCGGCCCGATGCGGAATGGCCGACCGCCGCGCAGATCCTCGACATCGCGACCGATGGCGCGCGCCTCGCCCCCGGCGCGGTGGCGGACCTCATCGCCTTCGACCTGCGCGGCGCCGGCTTCACCGATACGACACCGGAAGAACTCGCGCCGCGCCTGCTGATGGCCACCCGCCCGCGCGACATGGTGCATGTGCTCGGCGCCGGCGCCTTCCTGATGCGCGAGCGCGTGCTGACCTCCGCCACGCTGCGCGCCATCGCCCCATGAGCAGCATGCCCCTGGCGCAGAGGCTCCTTCATGCTATCCTCGCCTCGCCCTGGTGAGCCCGAAATCGGGACCTGGGCGACCCTGATGCGGCACGCCCGACCGGCGATGCCGTGCCCCGTCGCCGAGACCTGATCGCCATGGATGCCCTGCCCGTTTCGCATCTCCAGCCCCTGCCGGATGCCGCCGCGCGCCTTGCCGCGCTGGGCGAACGCGCGGCCTGGGAATTGGCGACGCTGAGCTACCCGGCGCGCCCCTGGGTGCGCCCGCGCCTGCATCCGGAGGGGCATGTGCATGACGTGGTGATCGTCGGCGCGGGGCAATGCGGGATCGCCACGGGTTTCGCGCTGCGGCAGGCCGCGATCCACAATGTGCTGATCCTCGATGCCGCGCCGCCCGGCGCGACGGGCATCTGGCGCCGCTTCGCGCGCATGGCGACGCTGCGCACGCCCAAGCACGTCACGGGCCCCGAGCTCGGCTTTCCGTCGCTGGCCGTGCGCGCCTGGTTCGAGGCGCGCTATGGCGAAGCCGCCTGGGCGAGCCTCGGCAAGATCGGGCGCGAAACCTGGCACGACTACCTCAACTGGCTCGCGCAGCAGCTCGACCTGCCCACCGAGCATGGCTGGCGCGTGACCGCGCTCGAGCCCCTGGCCGATGACCTGCTCGCGCTGACGGCCGAGCGTGCGGACGGCGCGCGCCGCCGCGTGCTGGCGCGCCATGTCGTGCTGGGCACCGGCATGGACGGCAATGGCGCCTGGGCCGTGCCGGCGCTGGTGCGTGAGAGCCTGCCGCGCGACCGCTACGCGCATACGGCGGAGGCGATCGATTTCGCGCGCCTTGCCGGCCGGCGCGTGGCCGTTCTCGGCGCCGGCGCCTCGGCCTTCGACAATGCGGCGACGGCGCTGGAACATGGCGCGGCGCGCGTCGATCTGCTGGCACGGCGTGAGAGCCTGCCGCGCGTGAACCCGAATCGCTGGATCGAGTTCCACGGCTTCCTCAGCCATTACGCCGAGCTGCCCGACGCACTGCGCTGGCGCTACATGCGCACGCTCTTCGCGATGAGCCAGCCGCCGCCGCAGGAGACCTGGGACCGCTGCGCCGCGCATCCGAACTTCCAGGTGCATCTCGGCGCGCCGATCGCCACGCTCGGCATGGCGGGCGATGCGCTGCGCATCGTCACGCTGCGCGGGGTCGTCACGGCGGATTTCCTCATCCTCGGCACGGGCCTCACCATCGACCTGTCGCTGCGCCCCGAACTCGCCGCCATCGCGCCGCACGCCGCGCTGTGGCGGGACCGCTACACGCCGCCCGCGGCGGAGGCGAACGAGACGATCGGCGGCTTCCCCTATCTCGGCCCCGACCTCTCCTTCACCGAGCGCAGGCCCGGCGCCGCCCCCTGGATCACGCGCGTGCGGAGCTGCAGCTTCGGTTCGCTTGTCAGCACCATCTCCTCCGCCGGCATCTCGATGCTGCGCCCGACGGTGGAGCGCATGGCGCGCGGCATCGCACGCGACCTTTTCCTCGAACAGGCGGGCGCGGACCACGCGCTGCTCGCCGCCTATGACGAGCGCGAACTCGTCTCCACCGCCCTCGCCTCGGACGCCACAAGGAGCATCGATCCATGAAGGACGGCGCCGCCCATCTCCGCAGCCTGCGCGACGGCCGCGCCATCTTCATCGATGGCCGGCGCGTTGCCGATGTCACCACCGACCCGGCCTTCGCCGGCGCCGTCGCCTCCGCCGCCGGGCTCTACGCCCTGCAGGCGCGCGAGGCGGAATCGATGACCTTCGAGTTGCCGGGCGGGACGCGCACCGGCCTTGCCTGGATGCAGCCGCGCAACCATGCCGAACTGGTGCGGCGCCGCCATGCGATGGAGCGCATCGCGGAGCAGAGCTGCGGCATGATGGGGCGCAGCCCCGACCATGTCGCCTCCACCTTCGTCGGCTTCATGGCGGGGCTACATGTCTGGCGCGACTATGATGCGAAGCGCGCCGATGCGCTGGCCGCCTATTTCGCGGAAGCCCGCGCGAAGGACCATTGGCTCGGCTACGTCATCATCAACCCGCAGGCCGACAAGTCGAAACAGGCGAAGGACCAGCCGGGGCGCGACCTGGTGGCGCAGGTGGTGGATGAGGATGCGGAGGGCATCACCATCCGCGGCGCGAAGATGCTCGCCACCGCCGGGGTGATGGCGAATGAGATCATGGTCTCGGGCATCGTGGCGCTGATGCCCGGCGACGAGCCCTATGCCTTCACCGCGATCACGCCGATGGCGACGAAGGGGCTGAAGCTGACCTCGCGCCGCAGCTACGAGGCTGCCGCGACCTCGACCTTCGACTATCCGCTCTCCGCCCGCTTCGACGAGAACGATGCCGTGGTGTTCTTCGACGATGTGAAGATCCCGTGGGAGCGCGTGTTCGTCCACAAGGACCTGCGCATGATGCAGGCGCAATGGCATGAGACGCGCGCGCATGTGATGCAGAACTACCAGTGCATCGTGCGGCTGATGGTGAAGCTGCGCTTCCTGCTCGGCCTGGCGCACAAGGTGGCGGAGACGAACGGCATTCTGGGCTTCCCCCAGACGCGCGAGACGCTGGGCCTGCTCGCCGCCAAGGCCAGCACGATCGAGGGCCTGGTCGTCGCGATGGAAGCCGCCGGCGAGGATTTCCACGGCACCTTCGTGCCCGATCGCCGCCTGCTGGTGACGGCGCAGGTGCTGGCCCAGACCACCTACCCCGAATTCGTCGAGGCCATCCGCGGCCTGTCGGGCGGCGGGCTCATCATGGTGCCCTCCTCGGTCGCGGATTTCGATGGCGGCGAGGTGGAGCAGATGATCCTCGCCTCCCAGCGCTCCCCGGTGACGGACAGCGAGGGGCGCGTGAAGCTGATGAAGCTGGTCTGGGATGCGATCGGCAGCGAATTCGGCTCGCGCCACCTGCAATACGAGATGTTCTATTCCGGCCCGCAATTCGCCATCCGCGGCAATGCCTATCGCTTCCATGACTGGGCCGGGCCGAAGGCGATGGTGGAGGATTTCATGGCCAGCTATGACCTGCCGCGCGCACCCGCACGGCACGCCGCCGAATGACGCTGGCGGAGATCCGCGCCCGCGCCTTCGTCGCTCACGGCGAGGTGCGACTCGCGGGCGCGGCGGAAGGCCCGCTCGCCGGGCTCACCTTCGCGGCGAAGGACCTGTTCGATGTCGCGGGCACGCGCAGCGGCTGGGGCAATCCGGACCGGCTGGCCGAAGCGCCGCTCTCGCGCAGCACGGCCAGCGCGCTGCTGCCCGCCCTCGCCGCCGGGGCGACGCTGATCGGCAAGACGCATACCGATGAGCTTGCCAGCGGCATGTTCGGCGAGAACCCGCATTACGGCGCGCCGATCAATCCGCGCGCGCCGGATCGCGTGCCGGGCGGCTCCTCCTCCGGCTCGGCCAGCGCGGTGGCGGCGGGGCTCTGCGACTTCGCCTTCGGCACGGATACGGGCGGATCGGTGCGCGTGCCGGCGAGCTTCTGCGGGCTCTATGGCATCCGCACGACGCATGGCCGCCTCTCCACCGCGGGGCTGATGCCCATGGCGCCGAGCTTCGACACGGTCGGCTGGTTCACACGCGACGCCGCGCTGCTGGCGCGCATCGGCGCGCTGTATTTCGGCAGGGCAGCGGCGCCGCGGCCGCGCCTGCTGCTGGCGGAGGATGCCTTCGCCTTCGCGACACCAGCGGTCGGCGCGGCCCTGCGCGCCTTCGCCGCGCGGCTCGGCCCCACGCAGCCGGTGACGCTGTACGAGGAAGGCCTGGCGCAGTGGCTCGACACCTTCCGCCCGCTGCAGCTCGGGGAACTCCACGCCACGCACGGCACATGGGCGCTGCAGGAAGGGCGCGTGCTGTCGCCGCTGGTGGCGGAGCGCATGGTGATCGCGAGCAAGGTCGCGCCCGCGACCATCGCCGCCGCCTGGCCCCGGCGCGAGGCGCTGGCCGCGCGGCTGCACGCGCTGCTCGGCGCGGATGGCGTGCTGGTGATGCCGACGGCGCATGACGTGGCGCCGCTGCGCGACGCGCCGGTGCCCGCGCAGATCGCCTATCGCGACACCACCCTCGCGCTCACCTGCGTGGCCAGCCTCTGCCGCCTGCCGCAGGTGAACATCCCGGCCGGCACGGCGGCGGGCGTGCCGGTGGGTCTCTCGCTGCTCGCCGCGCCGCATCGCGATGCGGAGCTGCTCGCGCTGGTCGAAGCGCTGGCATGAGGGATTTCGTCGGCTGCGCGGGCGCCTCGCCCGAAATCACCTGGCCGAATGGCGGGCGGCTCGCGCTCATCGTCGTGCTCAACATCGAGGAAGGCGCGGAGCCCTCGATCGAGGATGGCGATGGCGCCACCGAGCTCGCGCTGACCGATGGCATCCCGGGCGAGGTGCCGGCGGGCATGCGCGACCTCGTGGCCGAATCACTCTTCGAATATGGCGCGCGCGCCGGCGTCTGGCGGATCCTGCGCGAGGCCGAGGCGCGCGCCCTGCCGCTGACGCTCTCCGCCTGCGGCCGGGCGCTGGAGCGCAACCCGCCGCTGGCCGCCGCGATCCGCGCCGCGCCGCAGCACGAGGTCGCCGCGCATGGCTACGGCTTTCGTCGCCACTGGCTGCTGAGCGAGGAAGAGCAGCGCGCCGAGATCGCGCGCGCCGTCGCCGCGCTGGAGGCGACCACGGGCCGCCGCCCGCAGGGCTGGCAGAGCCGCTATTCCCCCACGCCCGCCACGCGCCGCCTGCTGCGGGAACAGGGCGGCTTTCTCTACGACGCCGATTTCTACGCCGATGACCTGCCCTGCTGGACGCAGGTGGAAGGGGCGCCGCATCTGATGCTGCCGCACAGCTTCCTGCACAACGACAACCGCTATGCCAGCGGCAAGGTGCAGACGGCGGATGATTTCCTGGCGCTGCTCGCCAGCGCCTTCCGCGTGCTGCGCGCGGAGAGCCGCGACGCGACGCGGCTGATGGTGGTGAGCCTGCATGCGCGGCTCAGCGGCCATCCCGCGCGCTTCGATGCGCTGCGGCGCTTCCTCGATCTGATCGAGGCGGCGCCGGAGGTCTGGCGCTGCACGCGGCTCGACCTCGCGCGGCACTGGATCGCGCAGGTGCCGCCACCATGAGTGAGATCCTGATCGCCAACGGGCTGCTCGCCGAAGGACATCGTTGCGATATCCTGCTGCGCGGCGGGCAGATCGCGGCGGTGTTCGAGGCGGGTGCAGGACCGGACCCGGCCGCGCGGATCGACGCGACGGATCGGCTGGTGATCCCGGGCCTCGTCAACGCGCATACGCATGGACATGCGAACCTGATGAAGGGCGTAGCCGATCGCTGGCTGCTGGAATCCTCGCTCACAAACGGCCCCTGGATGGGCGGGCGGCGCGATGCGGCGACCATCCACCTCTCCACGCTGCTCGGCGCGACCGAGATGCTCGAATCCGGCTGCACCGCCTGCTACGACCTCTTCTACGAATTCCCCGCGCCCACCGCCGCGGGCCTGCTCGCCGCCGCGCGCGCCTATGCCGAGGCCGGCATGCGCGCGGTGATCGCGCCGATGGTCGCGGATCGTGCCTTGTTCGAGATCCTGCCGGGATTCCTCCACACCCTGCCGACCGACCTGCGCGAGGCCGCGGCCGGCTTCCGCCTGCCACCGGCCGAGGCCACGCTGGCGGCGCTGCGGGAGGCCTTCGCGGTGGCGCCGGATCTGCCGCCGGGCATCAGCCTCGCCTTGGCACCGACCATCCCGCATCATTGCAGCGACGCTTTCCTGACCGGCTGTCGAGACCTTGCCGCGCAATTGGGGCTGCGGCTGCACACGCATGTCGCGGAATCGAAGCTCCAGGCGCTGCTGGCGCGCCAGCTCTGGGGCATGGGGCCGGTCGCGCATCTCGACCGCCACGGGCTGCTCGGCCCGCATTTCACCGCGGCCCATGCGATCTGGCTGGAGGACAGCGAGCTCGATCTCCTCGCCGCGCGCGGCGCCAGCCTCGCGCATATGCCGGCGAGCAACATGCGGCTCGGCAGCGGCATCGCCGCGATCCGCGCGGCGCGGGCGCGCGGCATCACCATCGGGCTCGGCACGGATGGCTGCAACTCGGCCGACAGCCTCGACATGATCGAGGCGATGCGCCTCGCCGCGCATCTCTCGCGCCTGCGCGAGGGCCCGCGCGATTCCTGGCTGGCGGCGGCCGAACTGCGGGAGATGGCGAGCGCAGGTGGGGCGGCGGTGCTCGGCCTCGGCGATCGGTGCGGCCGCATCGCGCCGGGAATGGCGGCGGATCTCGTGCTGCTCGACCTCGACCATCGCGGCTTCATCCCGCTGCAGGATGCGGGCAACCAGCTCGTCACCTGCAACCTCGCCGGCGCCGTCACGGATGTCTTCGTCGCGGGTGAGCGCGTGGTGCAGGGCGGGCGAAGCCGCGCCAATCGCGATCTGCGCGCGCGCGCCACGGCAGCACTCGCCGAATTGCAGCCGCGCCTCGCCCCCGCGCGCGCGCTGGCGGCGCGGCTCGAGCCCTTCGTCGCCGCCTATGCCGAGGCCGCGAGCGCCGCGCCCCTGCCGGTGATGGCCAAGATTCCCCAGGAGAACCGCAGCGCATGAGCGAGCTTCCGCGACTGACCATCGGCGTGTCGGATTGCGACCGCGCCCGCGCCTTGGCCGAGGGGCGCGTGCCGATCAGGGGCGTGGAAGCCGTGCCGACCGTGATGGCGCTGCAGCCGCTGTTCAACCTGCAGATGACGCGCCACAGCTTCGATTGCTGCGAATTCCCCATCGCCACCTGGCTGCGCCACTTCGATGCCGCGCAGCAGGACTATGTCGGCATCCCGGTCTTTCCCTCGCGGCATTTCCGCTTCTCCTGCGTCTTCGTGAACAAGGCGAAGGGGCTGACCAAACCGTCCGACCTGATCGGCAAGCGCATCGGCACCATGGTGTGGGACATGGCGGCGGCGGTCTGGCTGCGCGGCATCTTCGACGAGCATTACGGCCTGCCCTGGCGGAGCCCGATCTACGTCAATGCCGGCCTCAATGAACGCCGCAGCGGTGAGGACCACCCGCAGCACTACCCGCCCGGCGCGGTGATCGAGCATGTCGAGCACGCCTCGCTCTCCGAGATGCTCGAAGCCGGCGAGATCGACGCGCTCTACACCGCCCGCGCGCCGGACAGCTTCTTCACCGCGCCCGACAAGGTCGGCCGGCTCTTCGCCGATCCGATGGCCGCCGAGCTCGACTATTTCCGCCGCACCGGCATCTACCCGCCCATGCACCTGGTCTGCGTGAAGCGCCGCTTCGTCGAGGCGAATCCCGAACTGCCGCGCGCGCTCTACGACGCCTTCGCGGAGAGCCAGCGCCTCGCAAGGCTGCGGCTGCATGACAGCGCGACGCTCGCCGTGGGCATGCCCTGGCTGGTGCAGCAGCTGGAGGAGACGGAGCGCCTGCTCGGCCCGGCCTTCTGGGCCACGGGCTTCTCTGCCAACCGCCACACGCTCGAGACGCTGATCCGCTACATGCGCGCCGAGGGCATCCTGCGCGCCGCGCTCGCGCCGGAAGATCTGTTTCCCGCCTCGCTCCTGGAGACGTGACCATGGTCACCACCGATGACCGCGCGCAGCGGCTGATCGAGTCCGCGCAGAAGTATCGCGCGCCCTTCCGGCTCGACCCCACGCTGGCGCTCTACTGCCCGCAGGACAATCTCGATTCGCTCACCCATCCGCGCATCGCCGCCTGGTTCGACTTCATCCTGCGCGACTACACGCCGCAATTGCCCGCCGCGCCGCATCGCGTGCTGCTGCTGCTGCCCTGCACGGCGACGAAGCCCTACATCCATTCGATGGAGCATCGGCGCATCAACGCCGCACTTCTCGCCGCCGGCTTCCTGCCCACCGCGCCGGCCGATCCGAAGCTGCTCACCGCCCGCGCGCCGGAGGAGCCGGAGGCGCTGTTCAGCCTCGCGCCCCTGTTGCATCCGCGCGGCATCGTCATCCATCGCGCGGTGATCAGCGAGCCGCTCGGCCTCGTGCCCTATGAGCACATGCTGGACTATCCCGGCGGCGAATCCCCGGCCGTGGCCTATGACGATCCCGGCCTGTTCGAGGAACGCGGCAATGCCGTCTCCCCCTGGCGGGTGGATTGCACGGCCACGCGCGTCTCAGCCGCGAAGTGGAAATGGGGCGTCAACGAGAAGCGCGCCTATGTCGAGATGCACAACGCCATGTCCGATGTGGTGGCGAAGGTGCTGACGCGCTTCGGCGGGCTCTACACGCAGCGCATCTCCTGGGTCGCGCCCGGTCTCACGCATCGCAGCTTCGTCGTGGCCAAGAGCGAGCGCGCGGCGCATGGCATCGTCGCCACGCGGCAGGTGGGCGATGCGCGTCTCGCGCTGATCGGCGCGAACGATCTGCTGCCGCCGGAACTGCGCCTCACCGCCATGCCGACGCGCGAACAGTGCAACGCCGCGCTGCTGCGCCTCGCCGCGCGGCTCGGCCGCACGCCGGCCGAGGCGGCGGGGCATTTCGCACGCGGCGGCGGCAATGCCACGCCGCTCGCCCTGCCCGAACTGCTCGAGGATCTGCTGGCGGCGATCCTGCCGGGCAGGGAAGCGGCGTAGCGGCTAGAGCAATGCTCTACAGAGCACGAGATCCGTCCAAGAGGACGGATCGTGCTCTACCGCGCCGCCATCGCGGCCAGCAGCACCAGCACGGTCAGCAGCAGCATCAGCGCCCCGCTCGGCCAGGTGCGCAGCCGGGCATCGAGCAGCTCGGCGAAGCGGTTCACCGGCGGGGTGAGGCGCGTGAAGCCGCGCTCCGCCAGCACCAGCACGTCGCCTTCGGGCGGGCTCGGCAGCGCCCGCGCGCGCCGCAGCGCCTGGGCCAGCAGCGCGCCGAGCAGCACCGGCCAGAGCGCGCCCCACAATTTCGATGGCGCAAGCACCTCCGTGAGGCTGCCGATGCTGAGCGGCAGGAACAGCACCCAGGGCAGCAGCACGGCCGCCACGGTCATGCCGAGCCAGGGGATAATCAGCGCCCAGCACGGCGGCTCCCCGGCGCCGGATTCCGCCGCCTCGGCCTTCAGACGCGCCGCGAAATGCAGCATCAGCATCGTGGTGCCGGCGGCGGAGAAGGCGGCAAGCCAGCCGAGCAGCCCCTCGCCAAGCTGGGCCTTGGTCGATGCCTTGGCGAGCGCGCCCCCGGTCAGCGGCAGGCCGCCGAAGCTCAGCACCAGCAGCAGCACGGGGGCGGCCATCCAGCGCCAGCGCGCCGGGCCGAGTGCCAGCGCCACACCCACCGCGAGGAACAGCGCGCCCTTCGCCAGCACGTGATGCGCGGCGTAGAAGGCCGCGCTCAGCGGCGCCGAGGCGTCGCCCATCGCGAGGCCAAAGCCGAGTGCCGCCATCACCACGCCCATCTGGCTCACCGAGGAATAGGCCAGGATGGTCTTGGGGTTGCGTTGCAGGATGCCGAAGCCCACCGCGTAGAAGGCGCCGAACAGCCCGAGCGCGCCGAGGGCGACGCCCCAGCCCGGCTGCCCGGCCTCGAAGGGCAGGAAGCGGGCGAGGCCGATGATGCCGGCCTTGATGATCGCCCCGCTCAGCACCGCGGAGGCCGGCATGGGCGCCGCGGGATGGGCCAGGGGCAGCCAGACATGCAGCGGCACCAGCCCCGCCTTCAGCCCGAAGCCCAGGATCAGCGCCGCGATCGCCGCATCGCGCACCGGCGAGGCGGGCAGCGCCGCCACCACCGCCTCGATCGAGATGCTCTCCCCCGGCGTGCCCACGGCGAGCAGCACGAAGCCGAGCAGCAGGCAGACCTCGCCAAGCACCGCGAGCAGCAGGTAGCGCGACGCCGCGCGCCGCGCCGCCGCCGTGCGGTCATGCACCACCAGCCCATAGCCCGCGAGGCTGACCAGCGCGAAGGCGAGGTAGAAGCTCAGCAGATCCTCGGCGAGGAAGACGCCGAGGCTGCCCGCCAGCGTCAGCAGCCACCAGATCGCGAAGCGCGGGCGCGCGGTGTCGACATAGGCGCCGGCATAGGCTCCCGCCGCGCTCCAGAGCAGCGCCGCCACGCCCAGCAGCAGCGCCGAGGGCGTGTCGAGTGCCAGGCCGAGTTGCAGCCCCTCGACCATGAAGCGCAGCGGCGGCTGCCCCGGCGCGAGCAGCGCCGCCGCCAGGCCCGGCAGCGGCGCATAGGCGAGCCAGGAGGGCACGCGCGGCCGCAGCCTCGGCGCCAGGCAGGCCAGCATCAGGCCAAGCGGCGTCACGAAGCTTGCGACCAGCAGCAGATGCGCCAGGGCCGTCATGGCGCCCCCACCTGCATCAGCCCGAGCGCGCCCAGCGGCAGCAGGCCGAGCAGCACCGAGACGATGGCGAGGCCGAGTGCCACCTGCTCCGTCCGGCGCGGCACGGGGCCCAGCGCGGGCGCGGCCTCCTCACGCCCCGCCAGGGTGCCGGCCAGCACGCGGAAGACATAGCCGCCGGTCAGCAGGCCGCCGCCCAGGATCACCAGCGCCCACCACCATTGCCCGCTCTCGAGCGCGGCCAGCAGCAGCAGCCATTTCGCGGTGAAGCCGCCGCTCGGCGGAATGCCCATCAGCGACAGGCCGGCGAGGCCGAAGGCGAGCACGCTCAAGGGCGCCACGCGCGCGGCACCGTGCAGCTCCTCGATCCGGTCATGCCCGAAGGCGCCGGCGATGACGCCCGCGGCGAGGAACATCCCCGCCTTGGCGAAGGCGTGGCTGATCGCCTGCAGCGCGCCGCCGGTCCAGGCGCCGTCACCATATTGCGCGGCCTCGCCCACCATCAGCGGGAACATCAGGAAGAGGTAGCCGATCTGCGCCACGGTCGAGTAGGCGACCAGCAGCTTGAGCCGCGCTTGCCGCAGCGCCACCAGGCTGCCGAAGAGGATAGCGGCCGCCCCCAGCGCGGCGAAGACCGGCGCGACAGCGGCGGTCAGCGCCTCCGGCATCGCGCCGAACCACAGCCGCAGCAGCAGCACGTAGCTCGCCTTCACCACCAGGCCCGAGAGCAGCGCGCTGGCCGCCGGTGGCGCGCCGGCATGGGCGGGCGGCAGCCACAGATGCAGCGGAAACAGCGCCATCTTGCCGAGCAGCCCGGCCGACATCAGCGCGGCCGCCAGCATCGTCGCCCGATCCGCGCGCGCGACCTGCGCCAGCAGCAGGATGTCGAGCGTGCCATAGGCGCCATAGAGCAGCGCCGTGCCCAGCAGGTACATCACCGAGCCGATCAGCGCGAAGAGCAGGTAGCGCAGCTCCGCCTTGAACTGCGTCGCGCGGCCATCGAGGCAGGCGAGCGAGAGCGCGGCGAAGGTCAGCATCTCCAGCGCCACGAAGAGGTTGAACAGGTCGCCCCCCAGGAAGGCGGCGTTCAGCGCGCCGCCCAGCGCCAGCAGGAAGCACCAGAAGGCGAGGGCCTGGCGCGTCTCGGGCGCACCCGGCGCCGTGGCATAGTCGGCGCGCGCATGCAGCCCCGCCGCGGCCAGGATGACCGCGGTGGTGACCAGCATGGCGGCGGAAAGCCCATCGGCGCGCAGCGCGAGGCCGAGCGGCGGCACCCATCCGCCGACGAGATAGACCAGTGGCGCGTCGGCCCGCAGCACGCCGGCGAGGATCACGAGCGAGAGCGCCACGCCCGCGCCGAGCGTGGCCAGCGCCACCTGCTCGGCACGCCGCCCGCCCAGCGCGAAGGCGAGCAGCATGCCGGTGAGCGGCAGCAGCAGCGCCAGCACCAGCGCGGCGCCGCCGGGCGTCCCCGCCATCATGAGGGCGGCTTGTCCTCGGCGATGGTGGCCGCGCCGGTGATCTGGAACATCCGCAGCACCAGCACCACGGCCAGCGCCGTCGCCGCGAAGGCAACGACGAGGCCGGTGATCACCATCGCCTGGGGCACCGGATCGGCGCCGAACCCCGCCCCCGCGCCGCGCCGCGCCACCACGCCGAACAGCAGGAAGACGCCGCCGCCGAGCAGGTTGAAGGCCACCACCTTGCGCAGCAGCGCCGCATGCGTCGCCACGCCGAACAGGCCGAGCGCCACCAGCGCCGCGCCAGCCAGGCCGTAGAGCGTGGTGGCACTCATGCGCCATGCTCCGGCGGGCCGGCGACCAGCAGCGCGAGGCCCGCGGCGACGGAGACGGTCATCGCGATCTCGATCGTCAGGATCAGCGGTTTCGCGAAGGAAGGCGGATAGGCCAGGAAGTCGCCCGCCACGAAAAAGCCCAGCAGCCCGATGGCGATGAAGGTCAGCGGCCCCGCCACCACCGCCCAGCGCAGCGCCGCGCTGGAGACCGCCGGCATGCGCGCCAGCCCCGCGACCCAGGCGAGCAGGAACATGGCCGCGAGGATGGTGCCCCCCTGGAACTTGCCGCCCGGCGCATCGGCGCCGACCCAGGCGACATAGATGCCGATGACGAGCCCGACCGGCGGCAGCACGCGCGCGAGCAGCGAGAGCGGCCCCGATTCCTGCGCCGGGAAGCGCGGCCCGGGCACGCCGCCCCAGAGCCGATCGGGCGCCATCGACCAGACGGCGATGACGGCGAAGACCACCACCACGGATTCCAGCAGCGTATCCAGCCCGCGATAGGCCATCAGCACGCCCGTCACCGGGTTGCGCACGCCGAGCGACTCCAGCTGCTGCGCCACCGGCGCCGCGAGGCTCGGCGCCGGATCGGGCAGGCTCAGCACGGCCGCCGCCAGGGCGAGGCCGATGGCGGCGCAGATCACGCCCGCCAGTGCGCGCTGCCGCGCATTCGGCGTGGCGGCATCGATCTCCGCCGCGCCGCCGCGCAGCCGCGCCACGGCGAAGAGCAGCATCATGCCCGTCGCCCCCGCGCCGATCGCGGCCTCGGTCAGCGCCACGTCGATGGCGTCGAGCCGCACCCAGACCAGGGTGAGCAGCAGGCCATAGGCGACGAAGCCGACCACGGCGGCGAAGTTGCTGCGCACCGCCAGCACCCAGACCGCGACCGCGAGCACGCTCAGCCCCAGCGCGGCATCCATCAGCAGGCCGGGCATTACCGGCGCCGCCTCTCGCGGCGGAGTTGCGCGGCCAGCATCTGGGTCGCGGTGGCGCCGCCGAACAGCACCAGAAGCCAGATCAGCAGCAGCTTGAGCGCGGTGAAAAGGTCACCCGTCAGCGGCATCAGGCCGAGCACGATCAGCCCGAGGCCGAGATTGTCCGCCTTGGCCAGCGCGTGCAGGCGCGACAGCGGATCGGGGAAGCGCAACAGCCCCAGCGTGCCGGCGAGGAAGAACACGACGCCCGCCGCGATCAGCAGGAGGCTCGGCAGGGCCAGCACGCCGCTCATCGCCGCGTCAGGGCGCGCGCCGCCAGCACGAAGGCGACGGTGGCGAAGGCGCCGAGCAGCGCCAGCACCAGCGCGACATCGAGGATCGCGCTCTGCCCGCTCGCCTGGGCGAAGAGCAGCAGGATGGCGATGCCGCCGGTGCAGAGCAGTTGCGCCGCCATCATCCGGTCCGCCGCCGCGGGGCCGCGCAGCGCGCGCCACAGCCCGGCCAGCACGGCCAGCAGGATGATGCCGGCGGCGGCGTAGAGCGCCTCAGCCATCGCGCGGGGCGGCGCGCACGAACAGGGCCTCGCTGACGGCGAGGTCCTCGGCCACCGGCAGGCGCGTATCCAGCGCATGCACGGCGATCCGCCCCTCGCCCGCCAGCCCCGCCGGCAAGGCGCCCGGCGCGAGGCTGGAGAGTGCGGTGAAGCCATCGCGCGCCGCACCGGGCGGCAGGCGCGTGGCAAAGGCGACCATGCCCGGCTGCACCGGCAGGCGCGGATCGAAGGCGCGCCGCGCGATGTCCACACCCGCCACCAGGGATTGCGTGACGATGCGCGCCAGCAGGCGCAGCGCCGCGCCGGGGCTGCCGAGACCTGAGCCGGGCGGCAGCAGGCGCAGGCTCACCCAGCCCGCCGCGACCGCCGCCAGCACGCCCACCACCAGCCCCGCCGGCCCCGCGATCACCAGCCAGAGGCCGAAGAACAGCGCGGTCCGCAGCGCAAGGGTCATGCGCTGGCCTTGGGCGGATGGGCGCGGAACCAGGTGACGTAGAGCGTGGGCAGGAAGACCAGCGTCAGCAGCGTCGCCACCATCAGGCCGCCCATGATCGCGAAGGCCATCGGCCCCCAGAACACGGTGGGCGCGATGGGAATCATGCCGAGCACGGTGGAGAGCGCGGTGAGCATCATCGGCCGCAGGCGCGAGGTGCTGGCCGCCACCACCGCATCCCACAGCGCCATGCCCTCCGCCCGGTCACTCTCGATCTGCACGATCAGGATCACCGCGTTCTTCGCGATCATGCCAAGCAGCGCGAGGATGCCCAGGATGGCCACGAAGCCCAGCGGCTGCTGGAAGCTGAGCAGCGCGAGCACCACGCCGATCAGCCCGAGCGGCAGCACCGTCATCACCATGGTCAGGCGCTGGAAGCTCTGCAGCTGGAACATCAGCGCGGTGAGCATCAGGATCAGCATCAGCGGCACCACCGCGAAGACGGAGGCGGAGGATTCGGCGCTTTCCTCGGCGATGCCGCCCAGGTCGATGCGATAGCCCGCCGGCAGCGTGGCATTCAGCGCGGCCATCGGCGCGGCCACGCCCTGCACCACCGTCTCGGGCAGCACGCCGGGCACGACATCGGCCATCACGGTCAGCGTCGGCACCCGGTCCTGCCGCCAGATCAGCGGGTATTCCTGCTCATACTCGAAGCTGACGAACTGGCCGAGCGCGACATTGCGCCCGCCCGGCAGCGGCACCTGCAGGGAGCGCAGCGTGGCCAGCGAGACGCGCTCCTCCGCCGTCGCGCGGGCGATGACGTTGATCAGGTAGATGTCGTCGCGCAGCTGCGTCACCGTGCTGCCGGTGATCGTCGCGTTCACCATGTTGGCGAGGCCGGCGGAGCTGAGGCCGAGCAGCCGCGCCTGGTCCTGGTCCACGCGCATCCGCAGCACGCGCGCGGGTTCGAACCAGTCGAAATGCACCAGCCGCGCCTGCGGATTGGCCGCGAGGATGTTGGCGGCGCTGAGCGCGATCTCGCGCAGCTTCTCCGGATCCGGGCCGCTGACGCGCCATTGCAGCGGCCAGCCGACGGGCGGGCCAAGCTCCAGGGGCGCGACGCGGGCGATGGTCTGGGGGAATTCCTCGGCCAGCAGGCGCTCGAGCTTCACGCGCAGCCGCTCGCGCGCCGGCAGGTCCTTCGAGACGATGACGAGCTGCGCGAAGAAGGGGTTGGCGAGCTGCACGTTGAGCGGCAGGTAGAAGCGGATCGCACCGCGGCCGATATAGCTGCTCCAGCTCGCGATGTCGGGATCGCCGCGCAGCCGCGCCTCCAGCCGGTTCACCACCGCCTCGCTGGCGACGATGGAGGAGTTCTGCGGCAGGGTGAGGTCCACCGTCAGCTCGGGCCGGTCCGAGGCCGGGAAGAACTGGCGCGGGACGAACTGCACGGCCAGCAGCGACAGCACGAAGATGCCCACGGTGATGCCGATGGTGATCCAGCGGAAGCGCATGGCCAGCAGCAGCAGGTTCGTGAAGCCGCGCTGCACGGCGCCCGGCGGGGCGGGCGGCGCGCCGGCGGGCAACGCCTTCGGCGCCTTGAGCAGGGCGATGCCGAGCAGGGGGGCGAAGAGCACCGCGACGAACCAGGACACGACCAGCGCGATCGCCACCACGGCGAAGATCGAGAAGGTGTATTCCCCGGCCGAACTCGCCGCGAAGCCGATGGGCACGAAGCCGGCGATGGTGATCAGCGTGCCGGTCAGCATCGGCGCGGCCAAGGTCTTGTAGGCGAAGGTGGCCGATTGCTCCTTCGAATCACCGGCGGCGAGGCGCCGCATCATCGCATCCACCGTGGTCATCGCATCATCGACCAGCAGCGTCAGGGCGATGATGAGCGCGCCGAGCGAGATGCGCTGCAGGTCGATGCCCGCGAAGGACATCAGCGGGAAGACGATGGCAAGCGTGAGCGGAATGGCCAGCGCCACCACGGCGCCGGGCCGCACACCCAGGCCGATGAAGCTCGCCACCAGGATGATCACGATCGCCTGCCACAGGCTGGTGATGAACTCGTTGATCGCGGTGTCGACGGTCGCCGCCTGGTCCGCGACCAGGTGCGGCTCGATGCCGATCGGCAGCCCCGCCGTGATCCGCGCCATCTCCGCCTTGATGTTGCGCCCCAGCGCGAGGATGTCACCCGAATCGCGCATCGCGATGGCGAGGCCGAGTGCGGGCGTGCCGTTCACCCGGAACATCGGCTGCGGCGGTTCCGCGAAGGCGCGGCGCACCGTGGCGATGTCGCTGAGGCGGAAGATCCGGTCACCGGCCACGAGGTTGACGGCCAGGATGTCCTGCTCCGTCTCGAAGGCGCCGGAGACGCGGATGACCAGGCGCTCATCCGCCGTCTCGACCAGGCCGGCCGGGCGCACCGCGTTCTGCGCCTGCAGCGCGGCGACCACCGCGCTCATGCTCACGCCGAGGCCGGCGAGGCGCTCGGTGGAGAATTCGATGAACACCACCTCGTCCTGCGCGCCGAGGATCTCGATCTTGGACACGTCGGGCACCAGCAGCAGGCGCGAGCGCGCGGCCTCCACATGGTCGCGCAGCTCGCGCAGCGTGAAGCCGTCCGAGGTGAAGCCGTAGATGATGCCGAAGGTGTTGCCGAAGTCGTCGTTGAAGCCCGGGCCGATCACGCCCACCGGCAAGGTGTGGCGCATGTCGCCCACCCGCTTGCGTACCTCATACCACATGTCGGGCACGATGGCGGGCGGGGTGGAATCCTTCAGGTCGACGAAGATGGTGGTGACGCCCGCGCTGGTATAGCTGCGCACGCGGTCGATGTTGGGGGTCTCCTGCAGCGTGCGCTCGATCCGCTCGGTGACCTGCAGCAGCGTCTCGTTCAGCGTCGCACCCGGCCATTGCGCCTGCACCACCATGGTGCGGAAGGTGAAGGCGGGGTCCTCGTTGCGGCCGAGCTTGAGGAAGACGAAGGTGCCCGCCACGATCGAGACGATCATGAAATAGACCATGAGCGAGCGACGGTTGATCGCCCACTCCGAGAGGTTCGGCCCGATCATGTCGCGTTGCCGAGCAGGCGGACCTTCTGGCCCGGCCGCAGGGCCTGCACGCCGGCGGTCACGATGACGTCACCCGGGTTGAGCCCCTGCCCGATCAGCACGCTGTCCGGCTCGAAGCGCTGCACCTCGATGTTGCGCAGCGAGACGGTCTGCTGCGCCGTGTCCACCACCCAGACGGCCGGCTGGTTGTTCGCCCGGGTCAGCGCCGTGGCCGGGATGCGGATGCCGGCGGTGCCGCCGATCTCCATGCGCCCGGTCACGGTCGAGCCCAGGCGCAGCGCCGCCGGCGGATCGGCCATGCCGACGCGGACCTGGAAGGTGCCGGTCACCGGATCCGCCTGGGGCGAGACCTCCCGCACGCGCCCGATCGCATTCACCGTCGGATCGGATGTCAGCATGATAAGGATGCGCGGGTTTTCCGGCGCGCGATCCTTGAGATTGGCCGGCACGTCGAACACCGCGTCGCGGCCGCCCTGCTGGGCGATCTGCAGGATCATCCGCCCCGCCTGCACCACCTCTCCGGGTTCAGCGCCGCGCGCCACCACGGTGCCGGAGGTATCGGCGACGAGATCGGTGTAGCTGAGCCGGTTCTCGGCGATGTTGAGCTGCGCCTGCGCCGAATCCGCGGCGGAGATCGCGGATTGCAGCTGCTGGGCCGCCTCGTCGTAGCGGACCCGCGTGGCGAAGCCGCTGGCGAGCAGCTGGCGCTGGCGGTTGTAGTTGTTGCGGGTCTCCACCACGCGCGCCTGGGCGGCGACCAGCGATGCCCGGGCCGCGCGCAGGTTGCTTTCCTCATTGTCCCGGTTGAGCCGCGCCACGACCTGCCCGGCCGTCACGCGGTCCCCGACATTGACGCTGCGCTCGACCATCCGGCCCTCGATCCGGAAGGCGAGGTTGACGGTCGTTTCGGCCCGGATGGTGCCGGTGAGGGAGACAACCTCCCCGCCGCTGCGCGGCTGCACGCTGACCACCCGCACGGGCCGCGTCTCCGGGGCGGGCGGGGGGGCGCTGTCGCCGCAGGCGGCCAGCGCGGCGAGCAGCAGCATGGCGAGCGGCAGGCGTCCCCGGGGCAGGCCGCCACAGCGGGAACTCGGTACGGGTACGGCTCGGAACATGGGCATCCCCTGGCTGGCTGGCCGGCGTGAACCCTCGCCACGCAGGCGCGTCTGCGCGTTGTTCGGCGCGGGCCGGTTCGCCACCCGCCTGCACCGGCCCGCACGCCGCATCTGCAATGTTGTAGCCGAGCCGGAATCCCGACACCATCCGCATCGGCGGCGCGCCGGGTCCATGGTCTCGACCAACCGTCCCGGCACTGCGCCGGGCGTCCCAAAGGCCCGCCGGGCACCGCATGGCGGGTCGCCTCGGGCCAGGGCACGGCGGAAGCTGCGATGGCGGTCGAATGGCCCGCGGGCAGGATGGGGAGCGTGTGGCATGATGCTGGGCCTGTGCGCGGCCATCCTGGGGGCGGCGGCGCTGTTCTTCGCGCAATCCATCTTCGTGCCCATTGCCTTCGCCCTGTTCAGCATCGCCCTGGTCTGGCCGATGCAGCGCCGCCTGGCCGGCTTCCTGCCCGCGGGCCTCGCCATGCTGGTCACGATGCTGGTCGCGCTGGTCACGCTGGTGGCCATGGCGCTGCTCATCGCCTGGGCCTTCGGCGGCGTGGGGCAGTGGGTGGTGGCGAATTCGGCGCATCTGCAGGCGCTCTACGCCGCCAAGCTCGCCTTCCTGGAGAGCCAGGGCATCGCTGTCGCCGGCGTCTTCGCCGACAATTTCAACACGCGCTGGCTGGTGGTGATCGCGCAGGAGGTCACGGGCCGGCTGCACGGCATCCTGAGCTTCACCGTCGTCACCATCGTCTTCCTGGTGCTCGGCCTGCTGGAGGTCGAGGTGGTGGGCCGGCAGATGGCGCGCATGCGGCTCGGCCCGCCCTTGCTGGTGGCGGCGGCCGAGACCTCGGCCAAGCTGCGCACCTACATGCTGGTGCGCACGCTGATGAGCGTGGTCACGGGCGTTTGCGTCTGGGGCTTCGCCCGCTTCATGGGGCTCGACCTTGCGGCCGAGTGGGGCATCATCGCCTTCGTGCTGAACTACATCCCCTTCATCGGGCCGCTGGTCGCCACGCTCTTCCCCACCATCTTCGCCATCCTGCAATTCGCCGACTGGCAGGTGGCGCTGGTCGTGTTCGTATCGCTGAACCTGATCCAGACCGTCTCGGGCAGCTACATCGAACCGCTGCTGGCCGGTGCGCGGCTGGCCGTTTCTTCCTTCATGGTCCTGCTCGCGGTGTTCTTCGGCGCCTTCCTGTGGGGCATTCCGGGGGCCTTCATCGGCGTGCCGGTGATGATCGCCGCCCTCACCCTCTGCCAGCAATTCGAGGGCAGCCGCTGGGTGGCGACACTGCTCTCGGGCCGCGATCCGGGGCGGCAGGGCGGGTGATTCGCCTGGTTGTCGTGGGCGGCGCGCTGCCATAGAGGGCTGGCGCAGCAGGTTGAACGAGAGGTTCCCGTGGCCCGTACCCCTTCCTCCAAGCGCACCCCCGCCCCGCGGGAGCCCCTGCTGGTCGATCTCGGCCTGCAGGGCGGCGGCTCGCATGGCGCCTTCACCTGGGGCGTGCTGGATCGCCTGCTGGAAGAGGAATGGCTGAAGATCGAGGCGATCTCCGGCACCTCGGCGGGCGCCATGAACGCCGCCGTGCTCGCGCATGGCCATGCGACCGGCGGGGCCGAGGGTGCGCGCGCGGCACTCGACGCCTTCTGGCAGGCCGTCTCCAAGGCTGCCGCGTTGAGCCCGCTCAAGCGCGGCCCGCTCGACGTGCTGCTCGATCGCTGGACGCTCGACAATTCGCCCGCCTACATCGCCATGGATGTGATGACGCGGCTCTTCTCGCCCTATGACATGCCCTTCGGCGGCACCAATCCGCTGGCCGAGATCCTGCACGAACAGGTGGATTTCGCGCGCCTCGCCAGCGCGCCGATCAAGCTGTTCATCACGGCGACCAATGTCCGCACCGGGCGCGGGCGGGTGTTCCGCAATGCCGAGATCTCGCCCGAGGTGCTGATGGCCTCGGCCTGCCTGCCGCAGATGTTCCAGGCGGTGGAGATCGAGGGCGACCCCTATTGGGATGGCGGCTTCGCCGGCAACCCCACGATCATGCCCCTCATCGCCGAGTGTAAATCGGACGACACGATCCTGGTCGGCATCAACCCGGTGGAACGCCCGGGCACGCCGCGCAGCGCGCGCGACATCCTCAACCGGCTGAACGAGGTCTCCTTCAACGCGGTCCTGCTGAAGGAACTCCACATGATGGCGCTGCTGCGCAAGGGCGCGGACCCCACCAAGGCGGAGACGGCGCATTGGGCGAAGATGCGCATCCATCTTGTGCGCAGCGAGATGCTGACCGAGCTGGGCGCCTCCTCCAAGCTGAACGCCGAATGGCCCTTCCTGACCATGCTGCGCGACGAGGGCCGGCGCGCCGCCGAGGCGTTCCTTGCGGACCAGGGCAAGGATCTCGGCAAGCGCTCGACGCTCGACATCGACCGCCTGCTCGAGGGGCATTGAGCATGACCGCCCCTCGCCACCCCGCCGCGGCCTGCCCGTGACCATGCGCCGGCTGCGACGCCTCGCGCTATGGATCGGCGGCGCGCTGGCGCTGGTGGTGCTCGCCATCGTCGTGGTTCGCGCCATCGAGGCGCAGCGCGGCCCGGGGCTCGGCCTCTGGCACAAGGTGGTGCCGCCCGAGCTGTCCATCGCGGAGCTGGACGCGGCCGATTGGGCAGGCTGGATGGCCGCCGAGGAGCGCGCCTTCGCCGTGGTGCGGCGCGACGTGACCGAGGCATTGCCGCAAGCGGATCAAGCGCCGGTGAACCGCTTCTTCGCGGGCAGCCCGATGCACACGCCGCGCTTCGCGACCGACTGGAACCGCTCCTTCGTGCTGCAGCCCGAGGGCACCCCGCGCGGCGTGGCGGTGCTGGTGCACGGGCTGACGGACGCGCCCTTCTCCATGCGCCATCTCGCGCAGCGCTATCGCGAGGCCGGCTTCCTCGCCATCGGGCTGCGCGTGCCGGGGCATGGCACGGTGCCGGCGGGGCTGACCGATGTCACCTGGGAACAATGGATGGCCGCGGTGCGGCTGGCCGTGCGCGCGGCGCGCGCGCGGGTGCCGGAAGGCCAGCCGCTGCATCTGGTGGGCTATTCGAATGGCGGCGCGCTGGCGCTGAAATACGCGCTGGACAGCGTGGCCGATCCGCGGCTCGCGCGGCCGGATCGCGTGGTGCTGCTCTCGCCGATGATCGGCGTCACCGCCTTCGCGCGCTTCGCCGGAATCGCCGGCCTGCCCGCCCTGCTGCCCGCCTTCGCGGCGGCCGCCTGGCTCGACATCCTGCCCGAGTTCAATCCGTTCAAGTACAATTCCTTCCCGGTGAACGCCGCACGGCAATCGCACCGCCTGCCCACCGCCGTGCAGGCGCAAATCGATGCGCTGACGGCGAGCGGGCAGATCGCGCGCCTGCCGCCGGTGCTGACCTTCCAATCCGTAGTGGACGCCACCGTCAGCACGCGCGCGGTCCTCACCGGGCTTTATGCGCGGCTGCCGGCGAATGGCAGCGAGCTTGTGTTGTTCGACGTCAACCACAGCGCGAAGGCCGGCCCGCTGCTGACCCCCGCGGCTGCGGCCGCCCTCACCGGGCTGCAACCCGCCGGGCCGCAGCGCTTCCGCCTGACGCTCATCACCAATGCCAGCCCCGACTCGCCCGAGGCGGTGGAACGCAGCAGGCCGGCCGGCGGCACGGCGATGACGGAGCGCCCTCTCGGCCTCGCCTGGCCGCGGGAGGTGTTCTCGCTCTCCCACATCGCCCTCCCCTTCCCGCCGCAGGATGGGCTCTACGGGAACCTGCCCGACGCGGCCGATGATTTCGGCCTGCGGCTGGGTGCCGCGGCGCTGCGCGGCGAGCGCGGCGTGCTGGTGACGAGCCTCGATTCGCTGATCCGCGTCTCGTCCAATCCCTTCTTCGACTACCTCCTCACCAGGCTGGATGAGGTGATCCGCCCGGCACAATGATGGGACGCGGCCGCATGGTCGCGCCCCGCGCCGCGCGGGTGTAGTCTGCCGCGCGACACGCCAATCCACGCAAGGACCAGACACATGGCCGATCTGCTCGTCATCGCCTACGACACCGAAGCCCAGGCCGAGGAAGCCCGCACGCGCCTCTTCGCCCTGCAGCGCGAATACCTGATCGAGCTCGGCGACGCTGTGGTCGCGATCAAGCGCGAGGATGGCACGGTGAAGCTGAACCAGGTCTTCCAGCCGGTCGCCGCCGGCGCCGCGGGGGGCGCGCTCTGGGGCTCGCTGATCGGCCTGCTCTTCCTCAACCCGCTGGCCGGGGCGGCGATCGGCGCGGCCTCGGGCGCGCTGAGCGGCAAGCTCACCGATCTCGGCATCAACGACAATTTCATGAAGGAGGTCGCCTCCAGCCTCGAGAGCGGCAAGGCGGCGCTCTTCCTGCTCATCCGCAAGGTGACGGCGGACAAGGTGCTGGCGGCGATGGCGGGCACGGGCGGGACGGTGATGCGCAGCTCCTTCGACGAGACGAAGGAAGAAGCGCTGCAGGCCGCGCTCTCCGCCGCGCAGCAGGCGGCGAAGCCCGCCTGACGCGCGCAGGCAGATCGCCGGTCACGCGGCCGGCTTCAGCCGGCCGAGCGGCCGAATGGCCGCCGCGCCTAGTGGCGCGAGGCAAGCGGCCGAAGGCCGCGCCCGCCGATTGAGGGGATATTCAAGGCCTGAACAGGCCGTAGAGCGTGGTCGCGACCTCGGTCGCGATCAGCAGCATCACCGCGACCTCGAGGCCGCGGGATTGCCGCGCCTCGACCAGCGCCAGCAAGGTCTGGGAGGTCTCGTGGATCATCGCGAGCTTGCCTTCCAGCGCCTCGCTGCGCTCCCGCAATTCCCATTCCTCGGCCAGCGAATCGTAGAGCGGGGCGAGGTCGGGATTGTCCCAGAGCAGTTCCGACTTCGCCGCCGTATCCACCCGCCCCGCTGCCCGGCTGCGCGCCGCCAGCGCCTCGCCGATGGTGCGCAGCAACGCCCGGGAGGACACGCCGAGCCGCCCGCGCTGGCTGAGCCGCGTGACGATGGGCTCCAGCCGGTCCAGCGTGCGCGCCAGGCTGGCCTCCTGGTGTGAGAGCGCCGCGCTCTTGGCCAGTGCCTCCGCCAGGATGGCGAGGCGCAGCGGCGCGAGGTCGCGCAGCAGGATCGCACCACCGGTATCCGGCCCATCGGAGTCCGCCGGCGCGCGGATCAGCGCATCCTCCTCCACCGGCGTGGCGAGCGGGTCCGACAGGCGCGGGCGCAGCGTCATCACCAGCGCCTCGATCGCGGGCTGCGCCATGCCGATGGTCACCAGCGCGCCCCAGCGGAAGGCGAAGGCATGGCCGGGCCCCGCGATGGTCAGCGCCATGGGGCCGGCGGGCGAGGCGCGCGCGCGATCGAGCCCGCGAACATCCAGCCGCTCGGCCAGCAGGAAGGCGCGCGCCGGGATGGTCATGCGCCCAGCACCGAAAGGCGTTGGGGTGTCAGCAATCTCAGCCCTCCCTGCGGATCGGCCGCGAAGCGGTGCAGCCAGACATGCCGGGTCGCGTCATCCCGCGCGCCCATCACCGGCGAGGGCGCGGAGAGGATCCGCAGGCCCCCGCAACGGCCCATCCAATCATAATGCCGATGCCCATGCATCACGATCAGCCGCGGCGCGCGGCGGCGCAGGCGCTGCAGCACCCAATGGCCGTTCACCAGCGCGGTGCCGATGCGCTCGGCCAGCGGCGCGCCGGGGCGCGGATACTCGACGAGGTGGTGATGCAGCGCAACGATCCAGTGCGCATCCGGAAAGGCGCGCATCGCCGCCTCCGCCGCGCGCAGCTGCGCCATGCCCACCAGGCCGAGCGCATTGGTGAAGGAGAAATGCGTCTCCGCGTTGGAATCGAGCAGGATCACGCCGAGCCCGTCCGGCGTCGCGGGGGGAACGACCTGCGGAAAGGCGAGGTCCCAGTCGCGCCGCGCCTGCGCACCCGCGCGCACCCCGCCCGCATCCGCGAAGCGCGCCAGCCTTGCACCGCGCCCGCCCTCTGCAAGGAAGCCCTCGAGCGTCGGGCCGGGCCGCCCCTGCGCGCGATCCACGGTGAGGACCCGCGCGCCCTGCAACCGCGCCGCCGCCGCCAGGAATCGCAGGCGCCGCAAGGCGCCGCCGGGGGCGATGGGCAGTTCGAGCCGCGCCGGATTGGCGCGATCGACGATGTTCACATCGTGGTTGCCCGGCAGGATCAGCACGCGGTCGCGCAGAGCCGGATGCGCGGCGAGGAGATCCTCGAAGGCGATGAACTCGGCATTGCGCCCGGCATCGGTGATGTCGCCGGTGACGAGAATCCAGTCGATCCGCGCGCGTGCATCCTCGGCCTCGAGCAGCGCGAGGAGTCGGTCGAGCCGGTGATTGCCGCGCGGCCCGTCGCGCCCGCATTCCAGGCGGAAGCCATAGGTCTCGCCCACCAGATGCAGGTCGGAGAGATGCACCACGCGCCAGCGCGCCGCAGCCGCATCGGCGCCTGGTGCTAGATCTTCCGGCGTGCCGGCCATCGCCTCCGCGATCGACCATGCGGGCGCGCCGATCATCAGATAGACCGCGATGGCCCAGCCGCCATTCACCAGCGCGTCGCGCGCCGAGGCGGCGAGGCCGAGCGCGCTGGTGCTGCCCATGCTGATCGTCGGCAGCGGCCCAAGCGCCCAGGCGATGCTGCCCGCCGCGAGCGCGATCAGGCCGCCCGCCACCAGCCCGGCGACGCGCCGCGTGGCGGCGAAATCCCTCCCGCGCGCGATCCGCTCGATCACCATGCGCACCAACTCGCGCAGCGCGGTGTAGAGCGGCTGCACCAGCCCCGCATTGAGCGCCCAGAAATTGCGCTCGATGGCGGCGAAGATCCGTCGTCCCCAGCGCCAGGCGACGAAGCCGAGCACGGCGACGAACAGCGAGACGGAGACCACGCGACCGAAATCGGAAACCTGCCGCCACACCGTCTCGGCGAACCAGAGGATCAGTTTCGGTGTCGCGCCGAGCAACAGCGCTGGCAGTGCCAGCAACAGGACAGCAGCGAGCAGCAGCTTCGGCAGGCTGATCTCGAGCAGCATATGCGTCGCATGGCCCAGCAGCGAATGCCGGACCGTGCTCGACGCATCATCCTCGAGATCGCCCGCGCGCGGATCCACAAACGACATGCGCCGAGTGTAGGCGCGCGGGGCGGCGCCCGCCATGGCGAGCGCCGCCCCGGCTCACGTCACCCCTGCGCCTGCGGCATCTGCACCGCGACGAAGACGCTGCGGCCCTCGCGCTGGATGCGCAGCGCCACCGCGGCACCCGGGTTGCGCACCGCCTCGCGGATCGCACCCACGGCCTGCGGCACATCCGCCACGTCGCGCCCCGCCACGCCGAGGATCACGTCGCCGCGCCGCAGCCCCGCCTCGGCCGCCGGGCTCTCGGGCCGGACATCGGCGATCACCGCGCCCTTGGTGTCGGGCGCGAGGTTGAGGCTGCGCCGCAGCTCCTCCGTCACCGGGGCCAGGGCCACGCCCACCGGGCCGCCGCGCGTCTCGGTGGCGCTGGCGCTGCGCGGGCCGTCCTCGCCCGGCAGGGTCGCCAGCGTGATGCTGAGATCCTGCGCCGCACCGTCGCGCTGCAGGGCGAGCTTCACCGTGCTGCCCGGCCGCGCATCGCCGATGGCCCGCGCGAGGTCGCGCGGGTTGGTCACCGGCGTGGCGTCCACCGCCGTCACCACGTCGCCGGCGCGCAGGCCCGCACGGGCGGCGGGGCTGTCCGCTTCCACCTGGCCGACCAGCGCGCCCTCGGCCTTGGGCAGGCGCAGCGCCTGCGCCAGGGCCGGCGTCACCGGCTGGGTCGAGGCGCCGAGGAAGCCGCGCTCCACGCGCCCATTCGCCTGCAGCTGCGCCACCACCTGGCGCACCATGTTGGAGGGGATGGCGAAGCCGATGCCCACCGACCCGCCGCTCGGCGAGAAGATCGCGGTGTTCACGCCGATCACGCTGCCATCGGTGGCGAAGAGCGGACCGCCCGAATTGCCGCTGTTGATCGGCGCGTCGATCTGGATGAAGTCGTCATAGGGGCCCGCGCCGATGTCGCGGCTGCGCGCCGAGACGACGCCGGCCGTGACCGTGCCGCCCAGGCCGAAGGGGTTGCCCACGGCCACCACCCAATCGCCCGGCCGCGCGCGGTCGCTGTCGCCGAGCGTGAGGTGCGGCAGCGCCGCGCCGGCCTCGATCTTCAGCAGCGCGAGGTCGGTGCGCGGGTCGCGCCCCACCACGCGCGCGGTGAATTCGCGCCCGTCATCGAGCTTCACCTTCAGCGTCGCCGCGCCCTGCACGACATGGTTGTTGGTCACGACATGGCCGCTGGCATCGACAAGAAAGCCCGAGCCGAGCGCGCCACGGCCCTCACCGCGCCCCTGGCCGGGGCGGCCACGGGGCATCTCGGCCCCCGGCGCCGTGCGCTCGGTCGCGGTGATGGTGACGACCGCCGGGCGCACCCGCGCCACGAGATCGGCGAAGCCGGCCATCGGCAGGACGGGCTGGGTGATGGCGGGCGGCGTGATGGCGGCAGGCGCCTGCTGCGCATCGGCGCCATGCCAGAAGGCGAGGCCGCTGAGCGCGGTGCCGGCCAGCAGCAGGGCCGCGAAGCCGCCGCGGCGGCGCTTGGTGGTGTCGGTCATGGTGGTCTCCCGATATCTCGGCGCGGGGCGAAGGCCCGGCGCTGTGGCCGGACCATCGCGCGCGGATGCTGGAGCCACCCGGGAGGCTCCATGACAGATTTGTCAGAGTCCGCCCGGGCCGCGGATTGGCGCGGCGGGGGGCGCTGTGTAGCGTGCGGCCCGCAATCGGGGGAAAGACCATGACGACACGACGGATCCTGCTGGGCGCGGCGCTGGCTGCCCCGGCGCTGCGCAGCGCCACCGCCCAGGGCGCCTGGCCGGAGCGTCCCGTGCGCCTGGTCGTCGCCTTCGCGCCGGGCGGTTTCGCGGACCTCATCGGCCGGCAGCTTGCCGAGCATCTCGGCCCCGTCTGGCGGCAGAGCGTGGTGGTGGAGAATCGCGGCGGCGCGGGCGGCAATGTCGCGGCCCAGCAGATCGCGCGCGCGGCGCCGGATGGCTACACCGCGCTCGTCACCACCGGCGCATTCGCCATCAACCAGAGCCTGATGCGCAACCCCGGCTACCGGCCGGAAGAATTCGCGCCCGTCGCCGTCATCGCCGGCACGCCCAACCTCTTCGTCGTGCGCGCCGACAGCCCCGCCCGCAGCCTGCGCGACCTGGTGGAGCTTGGCCGGCGCCGGCCGCTGAACTACGGCACGGCCGGCGTGGGCGTGGCCGCGCATCTCTCGGCCGAGCTGCTGTTCAAGCGCGAGGGCGGGGTGGATGCGCAGCACGTGCCCTATGCGGGGGCGGGGCCGGCGATGCTCGCGCTGCTCGCCGGCACTGTGGACATGGTCGCGACCTCGCTGCCCAGCGCCGTGGCGCAGGTGCAGGGCGGGCAGGCGCGCGGCCTCGCGGTGACGAGTGCGACGCGCAACAGCGCGCTGCCCGAGGTGCCGACCATGGCGGAGGCCGGCTTCCCGCCGATCATCGACGTGGCCTGGGTGGCGATGTTCTTCCCCGCCGCGGTGCCGGCCGCGATCCAGGCCAAGGTCAATGCGGATGTGCAACGCGTGATGGCGCTGCCCGCCTTCCAGGCGCGCCTTGCGGCGAACGGCTTCGACCCGATCGGCGGCACCCTGGAAGAGGCGCGGCGCTACGTGGCCGATGAGGTCACGAGCTGGCGCGAAGTGGTGCGCACCGTCAACGTGCAGATCGATTGAGATGCTGATCCCCTGCGAAGGCCGGCGCATCGCCTGCGACCTGATCGGCGATGCGGACCGCGAGGTGGTCTGCCTCGTGCACGCGCTCGGCGCGGATGGCGGCATGTGGGCCGAGCAGATCCCGATGCTGCTGGAAGCCGGCCACGCCGTGCTGCGCATCGACCTGCGCGGCCATGGCGGCTCCGACGCCCCGCCCGGCCCCTACAGCATGGCGGGGCTGGCCGCCGACATCGCCTTCGTGCTGCGCCGGCTCGACCTGCCGCCGGTGCATTACGCGGGGCTCTCGCTCGGCGGCATGGTGGGGCAGGCGCTGGCGCTGGATCATCCGGGCCTGCTGCGCTCGATCATGATCTGCGACGCGCTGCCGGAATCCCTGCCAAATGCGGCGGAGATCTGGGGCCCGCGCATCCGCGCGGCGCGCGCGGCGGGATCGGTGGAACCTCTCGCGCAGGCGACGGTGGAACGCTGGCTCACGCCCGCATTCCAGGCGGCGAATCCGCAGCGCTGGCAACAGATCCGCGACACCATCGCGGCCACCGACGCGGAAGGCTATGCCGGCTGCGCCGAGGCGATCAGCGATTTCAGCCATGTCGCGCGGCTGCCCGGCCTTGCGGTGCGCGCCTGCATCGTCTGCGGCGCGGATGACCACGCCGTGCCGCCGGCGGAGGGCGAGCGCATCGCCGCCCTGGTGCCCGACGGCCGCTTCCATGCCATCGAGGGCGCGCGGCATCTGCCGAATGTCGAGAAGCCGGCCGTGTTCAACGCGCTGCTGAAGGCCTGGATCGCGGGCTGAGCCTCAATCCCGCAGATGGCAGGCGACCCAATGCCCGGGTCGCGCCTCTCGCAGCTCGGGCGCGGTCGTCTGGCAGGGGTCTGGCTTGGCGATCGGGCAGCGCGTGTGGAAATGGCAGCCCCTGGGCGGGTTGAGCGGGCTCGGCACGTCGCCCTGCAGGCGGATGCGGCTGCGCTTCACGGTCGGGTCGGGGATCGGCACGGCGGAGAGCAGCGCCTCGGTATAGGGGTGCAGCGGCGTGGTGTAGAGATCGCGCGCCGTGGTGATCTCCACGATGCGGCCGAGATACATCACCGCGACGCGATCGCTGATGTGCTCGACGACGGAAAGATCATGCGCGATGAACAGGAAGGTGAGGCCGAATTTCTCCTGAAGATCCTCGAGCAGGTTGACGACCTGCGCCTGGATCGAGACGTCGAGCGCGCTGACCGGCTCATCGCAGACGATCAGCTTCGGCGAGACCGCGAGCGCGCGCGCGATGCCGATGCGCTGGCGCTGGCCGCCGGAGAATTCATGCGGGAAGCGGCGCATCTGATCGGCGTTGAGGCCGACGGTCTCGAGCAGTTCCACCACGCGATCCTCGCGCTCGCGCGCGGTCTTCGCCAGGCGATGGATGATCAGCGCCTCGGCGATGATCGCGCCCACCGTCATGCGCGGGTTGAGCGAGGCGAAGGGGTCCTGGAAGATGATCTGCAGGTCGCGCCGCAGCGCGCCGAGATGCTCATTGTCCAGCGCGGTGACGTCCTGCCCGCGGAACCAGACCTTGCCGGAAGTGGGTTCGATCAGCCGCAGGATCAGCCGGCCCGTGGTGGATTTGCCGCAGCCGCTCTCCCCCACCAGGCCGAGCGTCTCACCCGCCGCGAGGTCGAAGCTGACGCCGCTCACGGCATGCACCTCGCCCACCGTGCGGCGCAGCACGCCGCCCTTCACGGCGAAGCGCTTCACCAGCTTCTCGACGCGCAGCAGCGGTTCGCTCATCGGGGCGCGTCCCTCATAGGATGCAGGCCACCTTGTGGCCGGGTGCGACCTCGCGCAGCGGCGGCTCGGCGGCGGTGCATGCGGGCATGGCGTAGCGGCAGCGCGCGGCGAAGCGGCAGCCGGGCGGCGGGTTGAGCAGCGAGGGCACGGTACCGGGAATCGCCTCCAGCCGCGTGTGCTGCGTGGCGGCGAGATCGATGCGCGGGATCGAGCGGATCAGCCCCTGCGTATAGGGATGGCGCGGCGTGGCGAAGAGCGCGCCGACCTCGGCCTCCTCCACCACCTTGCCGGCATACATGACGATGACGCGCTGCGCGTTCTCCGCCACCACGCCCATCGCATGGGTGATCAGCAGCACCGCCATGCCCAGGCGCTGCTTCATATCCTCGAGCAGGTCGAGGATCTGCGCCTGGATCGTCACGTCGAGCGCAGTGGTGGGTTCATCGGCGATAACAAGCTTCGGGTTGCAGGCCAACGCCATGGCGATCATCACGCGCTGGCGCATGCCACCCGAGAATTGATGCGGATAGTCATGGATGCGCGATTGCGGGTTGGGGATCTGCACCAGGCGCAGCATCTCCATCGCGCGGTCGAGCGCGGCGCGCTTCGAGAGGCCCTCATGGTGGCGCACGGTCTCGGCGATCTGCGCGCCGACGGTGTAGACCGGGTTGAGCGAGGTCATCGGCTCCTGGAAGATGAAGCCGATCTCCTTGGCGCGGATGCCGCGCATCTCCTCCGGGCCGAGGGGGACGATGTCGCGCCCCTGCCAGAGGATCCTGCCATCGACGATGCGCCCGGGCGGCATGTCGATCAGCTTCAGGATGGTCTTGGCGGTGACGGTCTTGCCGCAGCCGGATTCGCCGACGACGCACACCGTCTCGCCGCGATCCACCGCGATGTCCACGCCATCCACGGCGCGCACCATGCCGTCATCGGTCTTGAAGTGGACCTTGAGGTTGGTGATGTCGAGCAGGTGGTCCTTCGTCATGGATCGTCCCCGGCGGTCTGCGCAGCAGACCGAGGCCGCGAATGCGGCCCGCCGCCAGTGCGGCGAGCCAAGCGGCGGCACGCCGCGCCCGGCGCTTGAGGGCGAATATCTCCGCTCACTGGACGCGCCTCGGATCCAGCGCATCGCGCAGACCGTCGCCGACGAAGTTGATGCTCAGCACGGTGAGGAAGATGGCGAGCCCCGGAAACAGCGCCCAATGCGGCGCGAAATCGAGATTGTCCTTCGCATCGAACAGCAGGCGCCCCCAGGTCGGGATGTCCGGCGGAAAGCCGAGGCCGAGGAAGGAGAGCGTGCTCTCCGCGATGATCGCGGCCGCGACATCGATGGTGGCGGCGACGATCACCGGCCCCAGCGCATTGGGCAGGATGTGCCGCAGCACGAGGCGCAGGCGCGAGGCCCCGAGCGCGCGCGCGGCCTCGACGAATTCCTTCTCGCGCAGGGAGAAGAATTGCGCGCGCACCAGGCGCGCGACCGGCATCCAGTTGAAGGCGCCGATCACCGCGACGATCAGGATGAAGACGCCAAGCTCCTGCCCCACCACGCCGGTCAGCGTGTCGCGGAACAGGTAGATGATCAGCAGCAGCAGCGGCAGCTGCGGCAGGGAGAGGAAGAGGTCCGTCACCCACATCAGCGCCGCGTCGAGCTTGCCGCCCGCCATGCCGGCGACCGCGCCGATGAAGGTGCCGAGCCCGACCGCCACCAGCATGGCGGTGAAGCCCACCGCCAGCGAGATGCGCCCGCCATAGAGGATGCGCGCGAGCAGATCCTGCCCGAGATCGTCCGTGCCGAGCGGATGCTCCCAGCTCGGCCCCTGCAGCCGCGCGGTGAAGTCGATCTCGTCGATCGGCAGGCGCCAGACCAACGGGCCCAGCAGCACGCCGAGGATGAGGGTGAGCAGGATGGCCGCGCTCACCACCGCCAACCGGTGCTTGCGGAAGCGCCGCCAGGCCTCCTGCCACGGCCCGATGCGCGGGCGCGGCGCGGCGGCGGGGCTAGCGGTAGCTGATGCGGGGATCGAGCCAGCCATACAGGATGTCCGCCAGCAGGTTGAAGATGATGACGAGGGTCGCGGTGACGAAGGTGACGGCCATGATCACCGGCGTGTCGTTTGCCAGGATCGCGCTGATCAGCAGGCTGCCGATGCCCGGCACGCGGAAGATCTGCTCGGTGACGATGGCGCCGCCGAAGACGGCCGGCATCTGCAGCGCCACCAGCGTGACCACCGGGATCATCGCGTTGCGCACGATGTGCAGCCGCGTCACGCGCCCCTCGGGGATGCCCTTGGCGCGCGCGGTGGTGACATGGTCAAGCCGGATCACGTCGAGCACGGCGGAGCGCACGAAGCGCGTCCAGGCCGCGCCCTGGAACAGCCCCAGCACGGCGACCGGCATGATCGACTGGCGGAACTGCTCCCACCACCAGCGCCAGCCCGTGGCGTCGATCTGCGAGCGATAGACGAAGGGCAGCCAGTCCAGCGTGATGGAGAACAGCAGGATCAGCAGCAGGCCGGTGAAGAAGGTCGGCAGCGAGAAGCCGATGAAGGCAAGCGTATTGGCGATCTGGTCGAAGATCGAATAGGGCCGCGTCGCCGCATAGACGCCCACCGGAAGCGCGATGCACAGCGCCAGGATCTGCGAACTGCCGATGATGAGCAGCGTCGTCGGCAGGCGCTGCAGGATGAGGTCATCCACCGGGATTCGGCTGACGAAGGAATAGCCCCACTCACCGCGCAGCATGGCCAGCAGCCAGCTGATGTAGCGTTCGTGGATCGGGTCATCCAGCCCGAGGCTCGCGCGCAGGGCGGCGCGGACATCGGGCGGGACGGCGGGGTTGGAGGCCAGCTCCTCGAAGGGATCCCCCGGTGCCAGGGCCAGCACCGTGAACAGGATCACGCTGATCCCGAGCAGGCTCGGGATCGCGATGAGCAGGCGGCGGAGAAGGTAGTTGGTCACGCGCGCAGGCTGGCGTGATCAGGTTTCCCGCCACCAATCGCCGAGCAGCCAGAGCGTGGTGTCCCACCCGCTCAGCACATGGCGCAGATTGTTCAGGCTGCCGCTGACCGTGGGCCGGCTGACCAGCGGGATGACGTGGTTGGAGCCCACGATCAGGTCGTTGAGGCGGATGAACATCGCCGCGCGGCGGATCGGGTCGAGCTCACCCTGCGCGGCGCGGAAGGTGCTGTCGTATTCATCGTTGCGCCAACGCACAATGTTGCGTCCCTGCCAGGAATTGGCCCTGGTCGAGACCTCCCAGGAGACGTACTGGTTCATGAAGCGCTCGGGGTCGGCCTGCGGCATCGTCGTGGTGTACATCTGCACATCGGCCCAGAACTTCGTGTAGGTGTCCGGGTTGGCGACATCGGTCGAGAAGAAGACCGAGGCCGTGACCGACTTCAGCTCGAGGTCGATGCCCGCGCGCTGCGCGGCCTGCTTGTAGATCGCCTGGGTGCGCTGCCGCGGCGCATTGACCGAGGTCTGGTAGATGAAGCGCAGCCGCACGCCGTCCTTCGCGCGGATGCCGTCGCGCCCGCGCACCCATCCGGCCGCGTCCAGGATCTGGTTCGCCTTCTCGATGCTGAATTCCCAGCGCATGTTCGGGCTGCGGAAGCGCGGCGGATTGTTGAGGAAATTCGCCGTGGCCGGACCGCCGCGACCATAGATGAACTGCTCCAGCGCATTGCGGTCGATCAGCAGCGCCATCGCCTGGCGCACCGCCGGGTCGCGGAAGGCCGGGTGCTGCGTGCTGATATGCGCGCGCTCGCCCTCGACCTCGCGATGCGGATCGGTGGCGTTGAGCTGCACGAACTCGATGCCGCCGCCCTCGACGATGTTCACCTTGCCACGGCCCGCCGCCTCCAGCCGCTTGAGGATCTCGTCCTCCACCTGCAGGTTCCAGGCATAGTCATAGTCGGCCGTCTGCAGCACCGCGCGCGCGGCCGAGACCGCATCGCCGCCGCCCTTGATCTCGAGCGTGTCGAAATAGGGGCGGTTGTCCGTGTGGTAGTTGCGGTTCAGCTCGCCGCGCAGCGTGTCACCCGGCGCGAAGCTCGTCAGGCGATAGGGGCCGGTGCCGACGGGGCGGATATTGGTCGGCGCGTCGCGCGAATTGGCGCCGGCGAAATCCTTGAAGAGATGCTTCGGGATCATCATGCCCGAGGCGCCGACGAAGGCATCGGCCCAGAAGGGCGAGGGCTGCGCGAACTCCACGCGCACCGTGTAGTCGTCCACCTTCACCGCGTTCACGTCGCGATAACTGCCGGAGGTGACGGTCGCCACCGCGGGGCTGCGCGCATATTCCCAGTTGAAGATCACGTCATCGGCCGAGAAATCCTGGCCGTCATGCCATTTCACGCCGCGCTTGAGCTTCCAGGTCACGGAGCGGCCATCGGCGCTGAGCCCGCCATTCTCGCGCGACGGGATCTCGGCCGCGAGGATCGGGTGCAGCGTGCCATCCGCCGCCCAACCGGCCAGCGGCTCGTAGAAGACGCGGCTGGCATCCTGGTTGGTCGTGCCGGCCGCGAAATGCGGGTTCAGCAGCGTCGAGGCCTGCCAATAGAGGATCTTCAGCGCCCCGCCGCCGCCGCGCCGCGTCGGGCGATAGGCCGGCACGCTCTGCGCCGCGGCCGGCGCCGCGCCCGCGAGGGCGAGAAGCTGCGTCGCCATCGGCGCGGTGAAGCCCACCGCCGCCATGCGCTTCACGAAGCCGCGCCGCGAGAGCGCGCCGCGCTGCACGCGGCCGATCAACTGCCGGAGGTCATCCTCGGTCATGCTCAATCTCCCTTCATCCCTCGGCGCCGAGGACCGTTTGCCGGCCTGCTTGCGACGCCTGTCCCTGTTCAGTCGGTGAGGCTAGCGCAGGAGTTGCGCGATGGGCAATTCATTCGGGCGGGCTGCCCAATTCCTGCTCCACCACGCTGACCCAATAGGCCACGCCGAGCGGAATCGTCGCATCGTTGAAGTCGAAGAGCGGCGTGTGCAGCGCGGGCGAGGTACCGTCCGGCGCACCACCGCCGATCGACATGAAGGCGCCGGGCCGCTGTTCCAGCATCAGCGAGAAATCCTCGGCCCCCGTGCTCGGGTCCGGGTTCGGGTCCACCGCCGCGGCGCCGACGATCGCGGCGGCGGCGGCATAGGCGACCTTGGTCTGTTCCGGATGGTTCACGGTGGCGGGCACGCCCCGGTGATACACGGCCTCCGCCGTGCAGCCATGCGCCGCGGCCAGGCCATGCGCGAGCTCGGCGATGCGCCGCTCCAGCAGCGCGCGCACGGGTTCGGTATAGCTGCGCGCCGTGCCGCTGATGGTCAGCTCCGCGGGCATCACATTCGCCCCGCTATGCGCGCCGCCCGAGATCGCGCCGACGCTGAGCACGGCCGCATCCTTGGCCGCGATGTTGCGGCCGATGATGGTCTGCAGCGCCAGCACGAAATGCGCCTGCACGATGGTGACGTCGGTAGCGAGATGCGGTGTCGAGCCGCCATGCCCGCCGGTGCCGCGGAACACCACGGTGAAGCGGTCCGCCGCCGCCATGGTCGGGCCGGGCCGGATCGCGAAGGTGCCCGCCGCGCGGCGCGGCGCATTGTGCAGGCCGTAGATGGCATCGCAGGGGAAGCGCTCGAACAGCCCGTCCGCCAGCATCGCCCGCGCGCCGCCGCGCCCTTCCTCGGCGGGTTGGAAGATCAGGTGCACCGTGCCGGCGAAGTCGCGGTTCTGCGCCAGCCAGCGCGCCGCGCCGAGCAGCATGGTGGTGTGCCCGTCATGCCCGCAGGCATGCATCACGCCGGGATTGGTCGAAGCATAGGGCAGGCCCGTGGCTTCGGTGATCGGCAGCGCATCCATGTCAGCGCGCAGCCCGATCACCCGCTGCCCCGGCCGCGTGCCCTGGATGGTGCCCACCACGCCGAGCTTGCCCACGCCCTCCTCGCAGGCGATGCCCCAGTCGCGCAGATGCCGCGCGACGAGGGCGGCGGTGCGGTGCTCCTCCATCCCCATCTCGGGATGCGCGTGGATGTCCTGCCGGATGGCGGCGAGTTCCGCCTGCCAGGCCTTCACCCCCTCGACCACCTGACGGCCCATGCGCGCCCCCTTCTGCCGATGCCTCTGCCGGCAGCTTGGCGCATCGCGCCGGCCGCCGCAAAGGGGGCTCAGAAGCTCATGCCGATGCCGAGCGAATAGCCGGAGACATTGCCGTCGGCGAAGAGGTAGCGCGCGATCAGCCGCACGCGGTTGATGTTGAGCCCCATGGCGCCGAGTTCCCAGCGGCCGGTGTCGAACTCGATGCCGCCACCGGCCTTGGCCGACCAGTCGAAGCCGATGGCCTCCCGCTGGTCGCCGAGGTAGCTCGTGCCCGAGACATCGATCACCCAGCGCAGCGGGCGGCCGAACACCTCGCGCCCGGTCGGCCAGCGATAGCGGCCCCACAGGCCCAGCGACTGCGCCGTGGAATTGCCGCGCGCCGCGGGCATGGTGTCGCCGAAGGTCTCCAGGAACATGTAGGAATAGCGCAGCTCGATCTCGATCTCGCGCTCCGGCTTGTAGTCGTAATAGGCGAGGGTCAGCGCACCGCCGCGGCCCCAGACATTCACATGCGCGTCGTCCAGATGCGCGAAATCGACGTTGCGCCTGTATTCCAGGAAGGAGGCGAACATCCCCGCATCCGAGGTTGCGTAGCCGGCGGAGAAATTCGCGATCGGCCGCAGCCAGAGATTCTCCGCGATCTGGAAATCATAGCCGACGCCGAGCGTGGTGGTGATGTTGTTCCACCGCAACGGGTAGCGCCGCGCGCCCTCCCCGGTGAACAGCGCGCGCGGATCGTAGCGCGCATAGCCGAGATAGGCCTCGAGATAGAGCGGGAAGGATTCGCTGACGGTGAAGCCGAATCCGAGCTGCGTGAGGGTCAGCGTCGGGTCGGTCTCACCATCGGCGCTGAGGGAGGTGGAATTGAGCTGCAACGCACTCGCCGACCCATCCGGGATCACGTTGTAGCCCATCAGGCCCAGCACGCCGCCGCGCTGGACGCGCACCGAGTCCCGCAGCGCCGCGAGCCGCGCCGCCACCTCGTCGCGCCGCTCGCCGCTCACGGCGTGCTGGGCGTGGGCCATCGGCGCAGCGCCAAGGGCGAGACACGCGACCACCCCGACGCAAACGCCTCTCTTTCCCGCCCGCAAGACCCGATCCTGACCTGTTGGGAAGCAGGATAGGCCAAGGCGAGCCGGGCGCACAACGCGGACCGGTCGCACTCGCCCAAGCTAGATAGCGCGGCCCGCCTCATGCCCCTCGAAGACGGCCTCGAGCGCCGAGCGCGGTGCAGCGGCATCACCGATCACCCGCAGCCGATCCCCCCAGCCCTGCGCCGTCAGCGCCGCCACCAGCGCATCGCGCGGCGCCGCATGGGCGGGCGCGACGATGGCGTCGAAGGCCTGGGTCTCACGCCGCTCACCGGAGGGCAGGTCGAGCAGCGTGGTCGTGCCGGCGCCGTCCCAGCGCAGCACCTGCTGCATCGGCAGGATGCGCACGCCCTTCGCCTTGAGCCGCGCCCGCCAGGCGAAGGAGGAGTAGATGTTCACCTGCCAGCCTGGCGTGCCGCTGGGCACGATCAGCGTCACCGCACGGCCGGTCCCCGCCAGCCACTCGACGAAGCCGGCCAGCGCGAAGCTGCCGAGCATGTCCTGCACTGCGATCCGCTGCGGCAAGGCGGCGGGATCGGCCAGTGCCTGTTCCATGGTCAGCCCCTCCCCGCCCTCGGCAAAGCGCGTGCCCTGCGGATCCGCGCCGGTGGCGAGGACGACCAGATCGGGTCCATGCGCCGTGATGGCCTCGGCATCCGCCATCCGGTTGAGCCGCACGGTCACGCCCGCGCGCTGCAGGGCGGCGCGCTGCGCCACCAGCAGCCCCGCCGCCTCGGCGCGCAGCGCGTGGCGCTCGGTCCAGGCAAGGGCGCCGCCCAGCGTGCCGCTGCCCTCCCAGAGTTCCACCTGATGGCCCCGGCGGGCGGCCAGCGCCGCGGCCTCCATGCCCGCAGGGCCGCCGCCCACCACAAGCACGCGGCGCGGCGTGGCGGCGGGCGGCGGTGGCTCGGGCCAGGCTTCCTCGCGCCCCGCACGCGGGTTGCTGAGGCAGGTGATGGGCAGGGAGAGCGCGAGGAAACCCGCACAGCCCTGGTTGCAGCCGATGCAGGGCCGGCCCTCACCCTCGCGATTCGTGGCCGCAAGACGCACCAGCGCCGGCTCGGCGATGTGCGCGCGCGCCATGCCGACCATCGCGACATCGCCCTCCGCGAGAAAGGCCTCGGCCTCGGCCACGCCACGGAAGCGGCAGACGGCGAAGACCGGCACGGCCTGCCCCGCCGCGCGCAGCGCCTGCGCGATGCCGCGCGGCAGGTGATGGAAGGCATCGGGCGCAAAGCCCATATCCGCCATCTGCGTGCTGATGGTGTAGGAGCCGTGATAGGCGCTGTGGCTGACATTGACGAAATCTACGCGCGCCTCGGCCACCAGCTTCACCACGATGCGCTGCATGTCGGGCAGGGTGAGGCCGCCCTCGAGGAACTCATCGGCCGAGACGCGCAGCCCGAGCGCCACGGAATCGCCGACTGCCCTGCGCACCGCGCCCAGGCAGGCGGCGGCAAGGCGCAGGCGGTTCTCCTCGCTCCCGCCCCAGGAATCGGTGCGGCGATTGACGGCGGGCGAGAGGAATTGCTGCAGCAGATGGCCATGCGCCATGGTCAGCTCGATGCCATCGAGCCCGGCCTCCACCAGGTTGCGCGCGACCTCGGCATGGGCGGCGATGACCAGGCCGATCTCCTCCTCCGTCATCGGATGCGGCGGCGGCGCGGTGGCCGCCCAGGGCACGGCAGAGGCCGACCAGGCGGGCGTGCGCGTGAAATTGCCGTCGATATGCCGGCCGAGATGGATCACCTGGCCGAAGAGCAGCGCGCCCTCGGCCTGCACGGCCCTGGCGATGCGCGCGAAATGCGGGATGGCCTCGCGCTCATAGCCGTTCACCCCCTGGCGCCGGCCGAGGGAGGAGCGATGCACGCGGATCCCCTCGAAGACCAGCATCGCCGCGCCGCCGCGCGCGCGTTCGCGATGATAGGCGAGGTGCCGGTCGGAAGGGCGGTTGTCCTCGCCATAGCTGGTGGTGTGGGCGGGCACGAAGATGCGGTTGCGCGCGACGCGCGGCCCGAGCGCGATCGGGCGGAACACATGCGGAAACCGCGTCTCGCCCGATGTGCTCATCTGTCCCGTCCTGCTCCGACCCGGCACAGTCTTGACGCCTTGCACGCGCATGGCAACGTGGCGCGCGGGCTTCGACAGCAGAAAGCCCCGTGGGGAACGCCGCCATGATGCCGACCGCGCTGCTGCGCCGGATGCCGCCCGCCATCGCCGCCGTCCATCCCGCCACCGATGCGCCGCGCCTGTGGAATCGCGACAGCATCGAGCCGCACCGCGCGCGCCACCTGGTCGACCTGCCCGAGGGCGTGAACGACGAATTGCGCGCCGCGCTCGCGCATGTGCGCGCCAATGGCCTCGACCTCGAGACGGTGGAGCAGGAGGATCTGCGCCTGCCCTCGCTGGCGCGGCAGGCGGCGCGGTTTCGGGCCATGCTCGATGACGGGCCGGGCTTCTTCGTGCTGCGCGGCATCGACCTCGCCGGGCTCAGCGACATGGAGGCCGGAATCGTCGCCTGGGGCATCGCGAATTATCTCGGCCGGCCGATCCGCCAGGGGCTGCAGCGCGACCGGCGGCTCTTCACCGTCACCGATGCCGGTGCGGCGAACAAGGACCCGACGCGCATCGGCGCCTCCTCCCGCGAGAGCCGGCCGCATACAGACAATGGCTGCCTCGAGCCGCGCTCGCCCTGCGCCATCGGCCTGCTCTGCGTCTCGGATGCGATCGCGGGCGGGGAGAGCTGGGTGGTCTCGGCGGCGACGGTGCACAACGAGATGCTGCGCCTGCGCCCCGATCTCGTCGCCCTGCTGCATGAGGGCTTCCACTTCCTGCCGCCGCATCTGCACACCTGGCCGGCGGGGCCGAACACCATCGTCAAGCCGATCTTCGAATCCGTGCCGCGCTTCGATGGGAAGGGCGAGGAGATCCGCGTGCGCTATGCGCGCGTGATGGTCGAACCCGGCATGGCGCTGTTCGGCACGCCGCTGACCGAGCGCCAGCGCGAGGCGCTGGACCTGCTCGACACGCTGATCCAGCGCGCCGACCTGGGCTTCTCCTACCGGCTGATGCCGGGCGAGTTCCTCTTCGTGAACAACCTGGTGAACCTGCATGGTCGCGGCGCCTATGCCGACGACCCCGAGGGCGCGGGCAAGCGGCGCGTGCTGAAGCGGGTGTGGATGTGGCGGCGGCATATCGGCCCCGGCGACGATCCCGCCGCGCTCGATCTCGCCGAGCTCGGCTGAGATGACCACCGCGCTGACGCTGCGCGCCGAGGCCGCGACGGCGGAGAATGTCGCGCCCTTCGGCACGCTGCTCGGCGCCACCGCGCCCGGCCCGGTGCTGCGCAGCGCCTTCTATGGCGACCGCGTGGCGCTGCGGAAGCCGGGCCGCTTCGTCGCCGACGACACGCTGGAATTCACCGTCGCCACGCTGGAGCGCCGGCCCTTCCGCGTGAGCTGGATGGAGCGCCATTTCCTGCACACGCAGAGCTTCTTCCCGCTGGGTGGCCGGCCCTTCGTGATGGTGCTGGCCCCGCCCGGCGCGGCCGAGATGCCCGACCTGTCGGCGGCGCGCGCGCTGCTCTTCGACGGCACGGCCGCGCTGATGCTGCACCTGGGCACCTGGCACGAATTCCCCTTCCCGCTGCTGGACGGCACCGACGTGATCATCGCCATCCGCCGCGACACGGCGCGCGACCTGCAGCGCGTAGAAGGCAATGAGGCGCGCGGCCCGGACCTCGACAAGAAGGACATCGTCGCACGCGCCGGGGTGGAGATCTCGGTCAGCCTGTAAGACTGGCGATCTCCTCTGCCAGCCAGGGGCGCGCGGCGATGGCGCGCCGCAGGTAATGCGACCAGCGCAGGTCCAGCACCTTGTCCGAGAGGAGGAAGCGCTTGGCCTCCGCCGCCGTCGCGCCATCCACTTCCTGCAGCGGGCGGCCGCCGGCCGCGGCCATGGCGCCGAGCTGGATGCGGCAGGCATCGTCGAGCATGATCGCGCAATGCACCGCCTCGCGGATCGAGCGCCCGACGACGAGCGTGCCATGATTCGCCAACAGCAGCGCGCGGCGTGGCCCGAGCGCGGCGGCGAGTTCCACGCCCGTCTCCACCGTGTCGACGATACCGCCATATTCGGCATGCAGCGCGCAATCCTCATGGAACATCAGCGCGCTCTGGAAGAGCATGCGCAGGGGCTCGCCGGTGGCGCTCAGCATCACCGCGTTCAGGCTGTGCGTGTGGATGACGCAGGCGATGTCGGCGCGCGCGCGATAGAGCCCCGCATGGATCACCAGCGAAGGGTTGATGCGCCCCGGCCCGGCGAGCACGCGCAGATCCATGTCCGCCTGGTGCAGATCGGCCGCCCGCACCTCCTCGAATCCCTGGCCATAGCCATGGCACCAGAAGCTGTCGCCGCCCGGCAGCCGCGCCGTGAGATGGCCCGCGATGCCGGCATTCTGCCCCTGCAGGTCGAGGATGTGATAGGCGGCGAGCAGGTCCTGCCGCAGCACGGTCTCCGGGCTCATGGACTCTCCAGCGCGGGAATGCGGTTGGCGCCCTCGGCGATGCGCAGGCAGGAGGCGAGATGGCCGGGGCGCACCGCCTCCAGCGGCGGCGTGTCCACGCGGCATCGCGCCACCGCCACCGGGCAGCGGCTCGCGAAGCTGCAGCCGGGCGGCAGGTTGATCGGCGAGGGAATCTCGCCCTCCAGCACATGCCGCCGCAGCACGGCCGTGGGATCCGCCGGCAGATGCGCGGACATCAGCGCCTGCGCATAGGGATGCACCGGATCGGCGAACACCTCCGCCGCGGGCGCATATTCCACGACGCTGCCGAGATAGAGCACCAGGATGCGATCGCTGATCAGCTTCACCGTGCCGAGGTCATGGCTGATGAACATCATCGCCGCCCCCGTCTCCGCCTTCAGCTCGGCCAACAGGTCGAGGATGCCGGCGCGCACGGAGAGATCGAGCGAGCTGGTGGGTTCGTCCAGCACGATCAGCTTCGGGCTGGTGGCGATGGCGCGCGCGATGCAGACGCGCTGCAACTGGCCGCCCGACAGCTCGGCCGGGAATCGCGTGAGCAACTCGCCGGTCAGGCGCACGCGCCGCGCCAGCGCTTCGGCCTGGTCGCGACGCTCGGCGGCGGAGAGTTGCGTGTGCAGCTTGAGCGGCTCGGCGATCAACTCACCGATGCGGATGCGCGGGTTCAGCGCGCTCCAGGGGTCCTGGAACACCATCTGCATCTCGGCCCGCAAGGGGCGACAGGCGGATTCCGGCAGCGCGGTGATGTCGCGGCCGCGGAAAAGGATGCGGCCGGCAGTGGGCTGCAGCAGGCGGATGACAGTGCGGCCGATGGTCGACTTGCCCGAGCCGCTCTCCCCCACCACGCCGAGCGTCTCGCCGGCGTTGATCGTGAAGCTGACCTTGTTCACCGCATGCACGGTCGCGCCACGCCCGGCGCCGAAATGCTTGACGAGGCCTTCGACCTCCAGAACCGGCGTGCTCATGCCGGCACCAGGCGATGGCAGCGCGCGACATGGCCCGCGCCCAGCGCCACGTCGCGCGGCGGGATGGCGCAATCCGCGCCCAGCCGCGGGCAGCGGTCGCTATAGGCGCAGCCGGCCGGCAGCGCGAAGAGGTTGGGCGGCGTGCCGCCCACGCTGCGCGCGGCGCCGATCTTCAGCCGCTCCGGCGTCGCGCCGATCAGATTCTGCGTGTAGGGGTGGGAAGGGTTGTCGAAGACGGTCCTGACCGGACCGCTCTCCACGATCGCGCCGGCATACATCACCGCCATCTCGTCGCAGTAATGCGCCACCACGCCGAGGTCATGGGTGATGATGATGGCGCCGATCCCGGTGCGCCGCACGCGATCGCGCAGCAGATCGAGGATCTGCGCCTGCACCGTGACGTCGAGCCCGGTGGTAGGCTCATCGGCGATCAGCAGGCGCGGATCATTCATCAGGGCGAGGGCGATCAGCACGCGCTGCGCCATGCCGCCGGAGAGCTCATGCGGCCAGGCGCGCATGCGGCGCGGCGGGTCGGGGATGCCCAGCGCGCCGAGCATCTCGATGGCGCGCTGCCGCGCCTCGGCCTCGCTGGCCGGGCGATGCGCGCGATGGATGCGGATGAGCTGGTCACCGATGCGGCTGAGCGGGTCGAGCGAGGATTTCGGGCTCTGCACCACCAGCGCGATGTCGCGCCCGCGCAGCGCGTTCAGTTCGCCCTCCGGCATCGCCAGCAGGTCGCGCCCCTCGAAGAGCGCCCGGCCGCCGACCAGCTTCGCCGGTGGGCGCAGCAGGCCCATGATGGAGGTCGCGGTCAGCGACTTGCCCGCCCCCGTCTCCCCCACCAGGCCCAGGACGCGCCCGGCTTCCAGCGTGAAGCTGACGCCGTTCAGCGCGCGCGCCACGCGCAGCCTGTTGTCCAGGTCACGCGAGATGAAATGGGTGTGCAGGTCCTCGACCGCGAGCAGGCTCACCGCGTCGCCGCCTTCCGCCGTGGATCGAGCAGATCCTGCAGGCCATCGCCCAGCATGTTGAGGCCCAGCACCATCAGGATCAGCGCGATGCCGGGAAACACGCCGACCCACCATTGCCCGGTGACGAGGTATTCCGCGCCCTGGCGGATCATCGCGCCCCATTCCGGCGTGGGCGGCTGGATGCCCACGCCGAGGAAGGCCAGCGTCGCGCTGATGCGCACCGCCCAGGCCGCGCGCACGGCGGATTGCGCCATCGCACCCTGGATGGCGTTGGGCAGGATATGCACGAAGAGGATGCGCCAGGTGGGATTGCCGGCCGCGCGGGCGGATTCGACGAAGGTGGAGTGGCGCAGCGCCAGCACCTCGGCGCGCACGACGCGGGCGAAGACGGGGCTGTCGAGGAAGCCGATCACCAGCACGACATTGAGCAGCGAGGGCCCCGCCGCCGCCACGACGGCCAGAGCCAGGATGATGGAGGGGAAGACGCGCAGCGCATCGAAGAAGCGCATCGCGATCTCATCGAACCAGCCGCCGCGATAGCCGGTGTAGAGGCCGAGCGGCACGCCGGCGAGGATGCCCACCACCACGGCGGGAATCGCGATGCCGAAGGCCCAGCCGGCGCCGGCGATGACGCGCGAGAGCACGTCCATGCCATTGCCGTCGGTGCCAAAGAGATGCGCGCCCCCGGGCGGGGCGAGCACGTTGCGCGCATTCGCCGCCTGCGGGTCGAAGGGCGTCAGCAGCGGTGCGAAGACCGCCATCAGCGCGAAGACCAGCAGGATCGCCGCCCCCGCCGCCATGGTCGGGCTGCGCCGCGTGATCCCGGCGAGGCGCCGCAGCCAGCGCGGCGTGGTGCTGCCGATGACGGCGCCACTCATGCCGCGTGTCCCGCGCGCGGCTCGGTCAGCATGACGAAGAGATCCACCGCGAGGAACACGACCACGGAGAAGAGCGCGAGCGCCAGCACATAGCCCTGCACCGCCGCGAAGTCGTTCGCGATGATCGCCGACAGCCCGTATTGCCCCAGCCCGCCCCAGGCGAAGACGTATTCGATCAGCGAGGTCGTGCCCACCAGGCCCGTGATCTCGGTGCCGATGAAGGTCACCACCGGCGTGCGGGCGTTGCGCAGCGCCATGGCGCGCACCGCGCGCGGCGGCAGGCCCTGCGCGCGCGCATAGCGGATGTAGTCCGAGCCCAGCACCTCGAGCGTGATGGCGCGCGTCTGCTTGATGATCGGCGCGGCGGAGATGATCGCGACACAGAGCACCGGCAGCACGAGCTGGCGGAAGGCGGAATTGGCCACGTCCCAATCGGCGGCGATCAGCCCGTCGATCAGATAACTGCCGGTGACGCGCGGCGGCGGGTCCAGCATCAGGCTCAGCCGCCCCATGCCCGGCGGCGCCCAGTCCAGCAGGTAGAAGAAGACGAAGAGCATGATCAGGCCGAGCCAGTAGGTCGGCACCGAGAATCCAAGCAGGGAGAGGAACCGGCTGACCTGGTCGAAGCCGCGATCCGGGCGGAAGGCGGCGCGCAGCCCGATCGGGATGCCAAGCCCCGCGCCGATCAGCACGCCCCAGAACATCAGCTCGATCGTCGCCGGCGCGCGCTCCAGGATCTCGCCCAGCACGGGGCGGTTGCTGAGCCAGGAGGCGCCGAGATCGCCCTGCAGCACCCGGCCGAAATACACGCCGAACTGCACCCAGATCGGCTGGTCGAGCGCGAGCGAGGCGCGCACCAGCGCGATCTCCGCATCGGTCGCGGTCGGCCCGGCGAGCAGCCCCACCGGGTCCTGCCCGCCGATGCGCACCAGCAGGAAGGTGAGCAGCAGGATGACGAAGAGCAGCGGCACCACCAGCGCGATGCGCCGCAACAGCATCTTCCCGATCGGCATCTGGGCCTCGCCTCAGGTGATGCGCAGATCGTACCAGCGTTCGTGGTCGTCCGGATGCGGGCACCAGCCGGAGATGTTGCCGGCCATCGCCTCCCACACCGTGGGGTAGACGGTGACGATCCAGGGCGCCTCGTCCATCCACAGCGCCTGGGCTTCCTTCATCAGCGCCTCGCGCCGCGGCAGGTCGAGGCTCTGGCGCGCCTCGTCGATCAGCGCGTCCATGCGCGGATTCTCGAAGCGCGCGCGGTTCGACACGCCCTGCGAATGCGCGAGTAGGAAGGTGGCGTAGACGGGGTCGAGCACGATCGGCCCATCCTCGAAGCTGAAGATGGCCATGTCCTGCCGCGCCGGGGCGCTGCGGGCGCGCATGTCGCTGTCGCTGATGCGCACGGCGCGCGCGCGCACGCCGATGGCCTGCAGCTGCGAGGCGACCTGGATCGAGAGCGGCTCCTCCCAGTTGAAGATCTGCGAATAGAAGATCTCGATCTGCTGGTTGAAGTCGAAATTCGCCTCGGCCAGCAGGGCACGGGCGCGCGCGGGGTCGAAATCGTATTTGAAGGCGCTCGGGTCGTAGTTCGCCACGATGGGCGGCACGATGGAGCGCGCCTGCTCCGCGAAGCCAAAGAAGACACCCTGGATCAGCGCCTGCTTGTCCACCGCGAAGTTGAAGGCCTGGCGCACGCGCTTGTCGTTGAAGGGCGCCATGCGCGTGTTCATGCGCACCGAGGAGATGGTGCGCCCGAAGCTGTCCTGGGTGCGCACGCGCCGGTCCGCGCGCAGCTCCGCCACCTGCTGCAGGAAGGGCCGATGGATCCACTGCACCTGGCCGCTGCGCAGCAGCGTGATGCGCGAGGCGGCCGAGGGCACGGCGCGGTAGATCACGCGGTTGAAATAGGGCTGCTCGCGGAAGTAGTTGGGGTTGGCGACGAAGACCGCCTGCTCGCCCGCGCGCAGCGATTCCAGGTGATAGGCGCCGAAGCCCGCGGTGTTGCTCTCCATCCATTTCAGCGCCCAGGGATCGTCGGGCGTCGCGTGCTTCTTCACCTCGGTCGTGTCGTAGATGCCCGGCACGTAGAGCGTGAGCGCGGCGAGCAGGATCAGGCTCGGCGCCGAGAGCGTGAACTCCACCTCGTATTTCGAGATCGCCTTCACCGCCGTGACGTTGGAGACATTGGCGATGAAGCCGCCCGTGCGCCGCTGCGCGAAGGACTTGGCCCAGGACCATTCGACATCCGCGGCCGTCAGCTCATTGCCGAAGGGGCTGCGGATTCCCTGGCGGAGCTTGAAGACCCAGGTCTTGCCATCCGCCGAGTTGGTCCAGCTCTCCGCCAGATGGCCCTCGATCACGTCAGGGTTGAGATAGGGCCGGCCGTCGCGGATCACGCGGCCGTAGCGCGTCAGCCCTTCATAGCATTGCACCACCACTTCCTGCGTGCCGGGGCGCAGCGCGTCGCCGTCGAAGCCCTCCGGCGCGCCGGGGGCGGCCAGCAGCAGCGTGCGCCCGGCGCGCTGCGCCAGCACCGCGGGCGCGGCAAGCGAGGATGCGGCAAGGGCGGCGGAACCGAGCAGCAGGTCGCGTCGTTCGACGGCCATGGTTTTTCTCCTCCAGCGGCGGCGGTATTGACGCCGCTCTTGCCGACAAGTTCAAGCGGCACCGCATGTTTTTTTGCGCCTGCCGGCGTTGCCCTGCCCCGCGGGGGGCGGCAATCTCCGCGCGCAACGGATCGGGGACTGGGCCATGCATGATCTCGTCATCCGCGGCGGCACCATTGTCGATGGCACCGGCCGCGCCGCCTTCACCGGCGACCTCGCCATCGATGGCGACCGCATCGCCCAGGTCGGCGGCAAGGCCGGGCCGGGGCGGCGGGAGGTGCGGGCCGAGGGCCGGCTCGTCACGCCCGGCTGGGTCGATGTGCACACGCATTACGACGGCCAGGCGACCTGGGACCCGGTGCTCGCCCCCACCGTCTGGCATGGCGCCACCACCATCCTCTTCGGCAATTGCGGCGTGGGCTTCGCCCCGGTGCGCGCGCGCGACCGCCAGGCGCTGATCGACCTGATGGAAGGCGTGGAGGACATCCCCGGCATCACCCTCGCCGAGGGGCTCAAATGGGATTGGGAGAGTTTTCCCGATTATCTCGACGCGCTCGCGCGCCTGCCGCGCACCATCGACATCGGCGCGCAGGTCGCCCACCACCCGCTGCGCGTCTTCGTCATGGGCGAGCGCGGGCTGAACCGCGAGATCGCCACGGCGGACGACATCGAGCGGATGGCGAGCCTGACGGAAGAGGCGGTGCGCGCCGGCGCCTTCGGCTTCACCACCTCCCGCACCGACCAGCACAAGACGCCGAGCGGCGACCTCACCCCCGCGCGCTACGCCGAGGAGCAGGAGCTGCTGGCCATCGGCCGCGCCCTGGGCCGTGCGGGCAGCGGCACCTTCGGCATGCTCAGCGATTTCGAGGATGAGGCCGCGGAGTTCAAATGGCTGCGCCAGGTCGCCGCCGATTCGGGGCGCCCGGTCTGGTTCCTGCTCACCGACCGCGCCTATGACCCGCAGCGCTGGCGCCGGCTGATGGATGGCGTGCGCGCGGCGCGCGCCGATGGGCTGCCGCTCTCCGCCCAGGTGGCGAGCCGCCCGGTCGGGCTGATCCTCGGCCTCACCACCTCGCTCAACCCCTTCGCCCTGCGCGAGAGCTTCGCCGCGCTGTCGCACCTGCCGCCGGCGGAACAGCTCGCGCGGCTGCGCGAACCCGCGACGCGCGCGCAGATCCTGGCCGAGGAACCCTCGGCGCGGCTGATGGAAGTGCTGCCGCCGCTCTCGCGCGCCATCGGCACGCGCTTCGACAAGATGTTCGCCCTCGGCGACCCGCCGGATTACGAGCCGCCGCCCGAGCGCAGCATGGCCGCCATGGCCGCCGCCGCCGGGCAGAAGGCGGATGCCTTCGCCTATGACTACCTGGTCGGCGGCGATGGCGGGCGCATGCTCTACTTCCCGGTGGTGAACTACGCGCCGGGCGATCTCTCCGTGGTGCAGGAAATGATCACGGATCCGCACACCGTCGTCGGCCTCTCCGATGGCGGGGCGCATTGCGGCGTGATCTGCGACGCCTCGATGACCACCTTCATGCTCACCCATTGGGCGCGCGACCGCACGCGCGGCGCCCGCCTGCCGCTGGAATTCGTGGTCAAGCGCCAGACCAGCGAGACGGCGGATTTCTACGGGCTGAGCGATCGCGGGCGGCTCGCCCCCGGCCTCAAGGCCGATGTCAACGTCATCGATTTCGCGGGCCTGCGCCTGCATCATCCCGAGATGATCTACGACCTGCCCGCGGGCGGGCGGCGGCTGGTGCAGCGCGTCGATGGCTACGACATGACCATCGTCTCCGGCGTGCCGGTGATGGAAGGCGGGCAGGAGACCGGCGCGCGTCCCGGCGTGCTGGTGCGCAACCGCGGCTGACCAGGATTGTCCGGCAGGAAGATTGCGGCATCGGAGGTGCCGACATAGCCTTTCGCGAAAGGGATGCGCGCCGATCCGGCGCGATCCCGGGGAAGGAAACAATGGCATGATCCACCGTCGCAGCGGCCTCGCCGCGCTTGCCGGCATCGCCCTCGCCACGCCCGCGCTGCGGCGCGCGCAGGCGCAATCCCAGGCGCCATGGCCGAACCGGCCCGTGCGCATCATCATCCCCTTCGCGGCGAGCGGCGGTGCGGACACCTTCACCCGCCTGCTGACCGAGCCCCTTGCCGAGGCCTTCGGCCAGCCCTTCGTGGTCGAGAACCGCCCCGGCGGCGGCGGCGTGATCGGCACCGATGCGGTGGTGCGCGCGGCCCCCGATGGCCACACGCTGATGATGCTCACCGTGACGCACACGGCCAATGAGACGCTGCTGCCCAACCGCCCCTATGTGCTGATGCGCGACCTGACGCCGGTCGCCTGCCTCAACCGCACCTACCAGGTGCTGGTGGTGAATGCCGAATTGCCGGTGCGCAGCGTGGCCGACCTGATCGCCTATGCGAAGGCACGGCCCGGCGCGCTGGACTACGCAACGGCCGGCCCCGGCACGCCCTATCACATCGCCTTCGAGGTGTTCCGCCATGCCGCGGGGATCGAGGCGCAGCACGTGCCCTTCCGCCTCAGCGGCGATGCGCGCAACGCCGTGGTCGCCGGCACGGTGCCGACGATGTTCGACGGCATCGCCACCATGCTGCCGCTGATCCAGGCCGGGCGCGTGCGCGCGCTGGCCACCACGGGGCTCGAGCGCAGCGCGCTGATGCCCGACGTGCCGACCGTGGCCGAGACGCTGCCCGGCTTCCAGCAGGTCGGCTTCAACGGGCTGATGGCGCCCGCCGCCACGCCGCGCCCGATCATCGAGCGCCTGAACACCGAGGTGAACCGCATCGTGCGCCTGCCCTCCACCCAGGCCGCCTTCGCGCGGCTGGGCGCCGAGATCGCGCCCATGAGCATCGCGCAGTTCGACATGCTGCTGCGCCAGGACATCGAGCGCCGGCGGGAGTGGATCCGCATCGCCGGCATCCAGCCGGCGTGAGCGCCTTCACGCTCAACGGCGCCGCCGTGACGGTGGCGCTTGACGATGCCGTACCGCTGCTCGCCGCGCTGCGCGGCCCGCTCGGCCTGTCGGGGCCGCATTTCGGCTGCGGCGCGGAGGCCTGCGGCGCCTGCGCCGTGCTGCTCGATGGCCGGCCCGTGATGGCCTGCACCCTGCCGCTCGGCGCCGTCGCCGGGCGCAGCGTCACCACGGTGGAGGGGCTCGGCGACGAGTCCGCGCCACACCCGCTGCAGCGCGCCTTCCTCGAGGAACAGGCCGGGCAATGCGGCTATTGCCTGCCCGGCATCCTGATCGCCGCCAGCGCGCTGCTGCGCGACAACCCCGCGCCGGAGGAGGATGCGATCCGCACCGCGCTCGACCCGCATCTGTGCCGCTGCGGCAGCCACAACCGCATCATCCGCGCCGTGCAGCGCGCCGCGGCGGCGATGCGCGCATGAACCCGCCCAAGCTGCCCGCGAGCCTGCAGGCGAACCCGCGTCTCGGCGCCTGGATCGGCTTCGAGACGAAGGGCGCCGTGCGCGTCAGCCCCGGCAAGGTCGAGATCGGCCAGGGCATCCTCACCGCACTGTCGCAGATCGCCGCCGATGAGCTGGATGTGGCGATCTCGCGCATCGCCATCACCACCGTCGCCACGCCCGACAGCCCGGATGAGGGTGTCACCTCCGGCTCGCTCTCCGTGCAGAACAGCGGCGCGGCGCTGCGCCATGTCTGCGCCGAGGCGCGCGGCATCTTCCTCGGCGTCGCGGCCCAGCGCAGCGGCGTGCCCGTTGACGAGATCCGTGTCGACGACGGCATCTTTCTCGGCCCCGCCGGCCCGATCGGCTCCTATTGGGAGCTTGCGGCGCAGGGGCTTCTGGAGGCGGAGGCCACGCCCGGCGCGCGCGCCAAGCCGCCCGCCGCGCGTCGCCTCGCCGGCCAATCGACACCGCGGCGCGACCTGCCCGACAAGGTGTTCGGCCGTCCGCGCTTCCTGCATGACCTCCGCCCCGCCGGGCTGCTGCATGCGCGCGTGCTGCGACCCGCCGCGCGCGGCGCGACGCTGCTGGAGTTGCCGGACATCGCCCTGCCCGGCGGTGCCTTCCTGGTGCGCGACGGCAGCTTCCTCGCCGTGCTGGCCGAGCAGGAACATGACTGCGAGGCCGCCGCCGCGAAGCTCGCCCCAAGGCTGCGCTGGGCCGCGCGCGACACGCTGCCGGAAGAACACGCCCTGCCCGCCTGGCTGCGCCAGGCCAGCGCGCAGGAGAGCATCGCCTTCGAACGCGAGGCCGCCCCGCCGCCCGCCATCACGCAGGAGGCGCGCGCCAGCTTCTTCCGCCCGCCCGTCGCGCACGCCTCCATCGGCCCCTCCTGCGCCATCGCGCAATGGACGGGCGAGACGGTGGAGATCTGGTCGCACACCCAGGGTCCCTACAACCTCCGCATGGACATGGCGAAGGCGCTGCGCCGACCCGAGGACTCCATCCTCATCCGCCATGTCGAGGGTGCGGGCTGCTACGGCCACAACGGCGCCGACGATGTCGCGCTGGATGCGGCGCTGGCCGCGCGCGGCGCGCCGGGGCGGCCGGTGCGCGTGCTCTGGAGCCGCGCCGATGAGCTGGGCTGGTCGCCTTTCTCGCCCGCCATGCTCGTCGATGTCGCGGCCGCGCTGGATGGGCAGGGCGCCATCGCGCGCTTCGACGTGACGGTGACGAGCAACGGCCATTCCTCGCGCCCCGGCCGCGGCAAGCTGCCGACGCTGCTCGCCGCCGCCGACCTCGCCGAGCCCTTCCCGGTGCCGCCCGCGATCAACCACGGGCTCGAGCGCGGCGGGGGCGCGCAGCGCAACGCCGTGCCGATCTACCGCATGCCGGCGCTGCGCGTGACGATGCGCACCGTCACCGACATGCCGCTGCGGACCTCCGCCATGCGCGGCCTCGGCGCGCCGGTGAATGTCTGGGCGATCGAATCCACGATGGACCGGCTCGCGGCGCTGGCCGGCGCCGATCCGCTCGATTTCCGCCTGCGCCACCTCGATGATCCGCGCGCCGCCGATGTGCTGCGCGCGGCGGCCGAGATGGCGGGCTGGCGCGGGCGGGTGCGCGAAGAGGGCATCGGCATGGGCATGGCCGTCGCGCGCTACAAGAATCTCGGCGGCTGGTGCGCGGTCTTCGCGGAGATCGCGGCGGAGGAGGTGGTGCGCGCGCGCCGGCTCTGGATCGCCGCGGACCTGGGCGAGATCGTGAACCCCGACGGCACCATCAACCAGCTCGAGGGCGGGGCCATCCACGCCACCAGCCAGGCGCTGAAGGAGGCCGTGCGCTTCGACCGCCGCCGCGTCACCAGCGACACCTGGGAGAGCTACCCGATCCTGCGCTTCTCGGAAGTGCCGAAGGTGGAGGTGCGGCTGCTCGACCGCCCGGAGATGCCACCGCTGGGCGCGGGCGAGCCCTCCTTCGGCCCCACCGTCGCGGCGCTGGCGAATGCCATCGCCGATGCGCTCGGCGTGCGGCCGCGCGCCATGCCCTTCACGCCGGAGAACATCGCGGCGGGCGAGAGTGACTGAAACCCTCACCCTCGGCTGCTTCGAGACGGATCGCGTGCGCGCCATCCTCGATGGCCGCGTCACCATCCCGGGCATCCGCTTCGCGCGCGAACCGGGCGAGCCGCAGGACCTGTTCCGCCGCGCGCTGCGCGACAAGGCCTTCGCCGTCACGGAACTCTCGATGTCGTCGCACATCGTCACCACCGCGCGCGGCGATGCGCCCTACATCGCCGTGCCGGTCTTTCCCTCCCGCGCCTTTCGCCACAGCGCCATCTACATCCGCACCGATCGCGGCATCCGCGAGGCGTCGGACCTCGCGGGGCGGCGCATCGGCCTGCCGGAATACCAGCAGACGGCTGCACTCTGGGTGCGCGGGATGCTGCGCGACCAATACGGTGTCGATACCACCACCATCGCCTGGCGCACCGGCGGGCTGGAGGAACCCGGTGCGGGCGAGCGCATCGCGCTCTCCCTGCCCGCGCATCTCGATGTGCAGCCGATCCCCGCCGGGCAGACGCTGAACGGCATGCTGGCGGCAGGCGAGATCGACGCGCTGATCGGCCCGCGCCCGCCTTCCTGCTTCACGCGCCGCAGCGCGCCCGTGGACCGGCTCTGGCCGGATTTCCGCGCCGAGGAGGAACGCTATTTCGACGCCACGGGCTTCTTCCCGATCATGCATTGCATGGCCGTGCGGCGCGACGTGGCGGCGGCGCATCCCTGGCTGCCGGCGGCGATCTTCCACGCCTGGGCCGAGGCCAAGCGGATCGCCCTGGCGGAGCTTTCCATGGTGAATGTGCTGCGCATCTCCCTGCCCTGGATCGCCGCGGCGGCCGCGGCGCAGACGGCGCGCATGGGCGGCGATCCCTGGCCCTATGGCTTCGCGCGCAACCGCGCCGAGATCGTCGCGATGATCGACCATGCGGTGCGCGACGGCCTGGCCGCCGCGCCGATCGCGCCCGAGGCGCTGTTCCACCCCGCGACGCTCGACCTCATCGGCTGAGGCATCGCGGCGTCACAGGTGGCGGCCACTATCCACCGTGATGACGCTGCCCGTGGTCAGGCGCAGATGCGTGATGGCGGAAAGGATGGCCAGCGCCACGTCGTCCGCTTCCGCCACGATGCCGAGCGGCGTCGTCGCCGCCTGCTTCTCCACGCCCGCGCGCCCGCGCCCGGGCACGAAATCCGTGGCGACGGCGGCCGGCGCCACGCCGATCACGCGCAACTCCGGCGCCAGCACGCGCGCCAGCGACAGGCCCATGGTGTCGAGCGCGCCCTTCGAGGCGCAATAGGCGATGGAACTGCCCAGTCCCGTCTGCGCCGAGAGCGAGGAGACATTGACGATCACGCCATCGCCGCTTGCACGCAGCAGCGGCGCGAAGGCGCGGATCGTGGCGAAGGGGCCACGCACATTGGTGAGCAGGATGGCGTCGAAGGTCGCATCGTCCAGCGCGTCGAGATCCGCATGCGGCACGGCGCGCGTGAAGCCCGCCGAATTCACCAGCACATCGGCGCGGCCGAAGCGCGCCGCGACCTCGGCGGCGGCAGCGGCGATCTGCGCGCTGTCCAGCATGGGGATGTGCAGCGCGACATGCCCCTCGCCCGGCAATTCGGTGAGCAGCGCGGCGGCGCGCTCGGCCCCCGCATTGTAGCCGACCACACAGCGCGCCCCCGCTGCCGCAAGGCGCCGCACCGTCGCCGCGCCGATCCCGTTGCTGCCGCCGGTGACCACCGCCACCCGGCCTTCCAGCGAATAGGGGCCAAGCCCCCCGGCCCGGATGGCTGCCATGCGACTCTCCTTCTTTCCCGCCGCAGTAAGGAGGATTGCACGCCCCCGCGCAATCGCCCCAGGATGCGCGCCACAAGGCCGACGCGCGATCGTGCCGAGGGGAGAACAGGTCCATGCGCAGACACATCCTGGCGGGGCTCGGCGCCCTGCTGCTCGCCGCCCTGCCGGCGCAGGCGCAGAGCTGGCCGGAGCGGCCGATCACGCTGGTCCAGGGCTTCGGCGCGGGCGGCAATGCCGACACCATCGCGCGTCTCATCGCCGCGCCGCTCGCGGAGGCGCTGGGCCGGCCCGTGGTGGTGGAGGCGCGCACCGGCGCGGGCGGCAACATCGCCAGCGAATACGTGGCCCGCGCGCAGCCCGACGGGCACACGCTGATCCTGCTCACCGGGGGGCACACCGCCTCGGCCGCGCTCTACCGCGCGCTGCGCTTCGACCCGGTGGCGGATTTCGCCTTCGTCTCCACCGTCGCGGTCTTCCCCTTCGTCGTCGCCACACGCGCGGATGGGCCGATCCAGAGCCTGCCGGCGCTGATCGCGCAGGCGCGCGCGAACCCCGGCGGCATCACCTTCAGCTCCGTCGGCGTCGGATCCACCCAGCATCTGGCAGGCGAGTTGCTGGCGCAGACGGCCGGCGTGCGCATGACCCATGTGCCCTATCGCGGCGGCACCCAGCCGCTGACGGACCTGCTCTCGGGCCGCATCGACCTGATGGTGGACAGCATCACCGTGACCGGCGGCGGCATCCGCGCGGGCACGGTGCGCGCACTCGGCATCACCAGCCGCGAGCCCTGGCCGCTGCTCGATACCGCGCCCAGCGTCGCGGCGACGCTGCCGGGGTTCGAGGTGCTCTCCTGGGTCGGGCTCGCGGCCCCCGCGCGCACGCCGCAGCCGATCGTCGATCGCCTGCAGGCGGAGCTGGCGCGCATCCTCGGTTCGGCGGAGATGCAGGAGCGCCTCGCGCGTGTCGGCACGCTCGCGCGTGCCAGCACGCCCGGCGAGATGCGCGCCATGGTCGCCGCGCAGGTCGCGCAGTGGCAGCGCGTGGTCGAGGCCGCGGGGATCGAGCGGCAGTAGCCCCGCCTCTCAGCCCGGCCGCGCGTTCACCCGCCGGCCGATCTCCTGCGCGATGCGCGCCTGGTCGGCGACGAAGGCGGCGAATTCGGCGGGCGGCATGGCGATGCCCTCGAGGCCCAGCGTGTCGAATTGCTGGCGCACCTCGGCATCCGCCACCGCCGCCGCCACCGCCGCATGGACGCGGTTGACGATGGCGGCCGGCGCGCCGGCGGGCATCCACAGGCCGAACCAGTTCACCACGTCGAAGCCCGCGAGCCCGGCCTCCTGCAGCGTCGGCACCTCGGGCATGCCCTTCCAGCGCCGCGCGCCGGTCAGTGCGATGGCGCGCAGATTGCCCGCCCGCACATGCTGCAGCGCGATCTGCGTGCCGACGAAGAACATGTCGATGCGCCCGGCGAGCAGGTCCGTCGTCGCCTCCGCCACGCCGCGATAGGGCACGGAGAGGATGTCGGTGCCGGTCATGGTCTTGAACAGCTCGGCGGGGATGTGGCTCGCCGTGCCGTTGCCGGCATTGGCGTAGGTCAGCTTCCCCGGCTGCGCCTTCGCCAGCGCGACCAGCTCCTCGAAGTTGCGCGCCGGCAGGCCGGGATGCACGACCAGCGCCTGGCCGAAATTCTGCGCCGCCAGCGTCACATGCGTGAAGTCGCGCACCGGGTCGTAGGTGACGTTGTCGTTGAAGGGCGGGATGTTGGTGTGCGAGGCCGTGGTGAACAGCCAGGTGTGCCCATCCGGCGGCTGGCGCGCGACATAGGCGGTACCCACAAGCCCGCCGCCGCCGGCGCGATTCTCCGTCACCACCGGCTGGCCGAGGCTCGCGCTGAGCTTCGGCGCGATGGCGCGCAGGATGAGATCCGGCGGCCCGCCCGGCGGCGAGGGCACGACGACGCTGATGCGCCGGTTCGGGAAATCGCCCGTGCCCTGCGCGCGCGCCGGGCTCACGGCCAGCGCGGCGGCACCGAGGGTCAAATGGCGTCGCGTGAACAGGCGCATTCTCACTCCTCCGGGGGAAGCTTCAGGACAGCCGCGTGGGCAGGCCGCTCTCGATCGAATCCATGATGGCGCGCAGCACCGCGACATTGTGCACGGCGTCGCCGCCCGGCAGCACCAGCGGGCGGCGGGCGGCGACATGGGCGGCGAAATGTTCCAGCTCCGCGCGCTCGGTGCTGGTCTTGTCGAAGGTGAGCACCTGCGGGCGCTGCTTCACGCCGATATTGGCGCGGTCGATCGGGCAGTAGCGCAGCTCCCAGGTGGTCAGATGCTCGACATCGCCGACCTCGACCCAGGCATTGGCGCCGAAGACCTGCATCCGCCAGGTCTCGGCCGTGGCGATGACGGTGCCGAGATAGCCGGTGGCGCCGTTCTCGAAGCGGAACAGCATCGAGGTGGTGTCGTCCATGCCGAAATCCTGCACCAGGCGATGGCTCTGCGCCGTCACCTGCGCGATCGGGCCGGCAAGGTAGAGCATCGCATCCAGCACATGCACGCCGCGCCCGGTCATGCCCCCGGCCGGGCCCTCGTTGCGGTCATGCCGCCAATGCCCCTTGGGGAAGCGATAGGCGCTGGGGCCGCAGAAATTGCCCTCCATGTGCAGCACGCGGCCGAGCGTGCCATCGGCGATCATGCGATGGATCGCCTGCAGCGCCGGCTGGAAGCGCCAATTGTAGCCCACGCCGAGCGTCACGCCGGCATCCGCGCAGGCCTGCGCCGCGCGCGCGGCCTCCGCCGCATTCACGCCGAGCGGCTTCTCGGTGAAGACCGGCTTGCCCGCCTGCGCGGCGGCGACGATCTGCGCCGTGTGCTGGGTGTGCGGCGTGGCCAGCACCACCGCATCGATCGCCGGATCGGCCAGCGCGGCCTCGTAGCTTTCCAGCATCCGCAGGCCCTGCGCCGCGGCGAAGTCGCGCGCCTTGTCGGGCGTGCGCGTGGCGGCGGCGGTGAAGCGGATGGTGGGGCTCAGCCCCTGCACGCAGCGCACGAGGTGCTGGCCCCAGGTGCCGAGGCCGATGATGGCGGCGTTGATCATGCGAGGTGCTGCTTGAAGAAGGCGGTGGTGCGCTCCCAGGCGAGCTTCGCGGCGGCTTCCTGGTAGCGCGGCGTCGAGTTGTTGTGGAAGCCGTGCTGCGTGCCGGCATACATGTGCATCTCATGCGTCACGCCCTGCGCCTTCAGCGCGGCCTCGAAGGCGGGCCATAGGTCGTTGATGCGCGCATCGTGCTCGGCATAGTGGATCTGCAGCGCCGCCCGGATGCGTGGCACGGCGGCGGTCTCGGCCGCGGCGCCATAGAAGGGCACCCCGGCGCGCATCTCCGCCCCCAGGACGGTGGCGAGGAAGTTCGTCGTGCTGCCGCCCCAGCAGAAGCCCGTGACGCCAAGCCTGCCGCTGGAGAGCGCATGCGCCTTCAGGTGCACCGCACTGTTCAGCATGTCGGTGCGCAGCTTCGCCTGGTCGAGCCCGGCCTGCAGCGCGCGGCCGTCATCATCATTGCCGGGATAGCCACCCGCCGGTGCCAGCCCATCCGGGGCGAGCGCGAGGAAGCCATCGAGCGCGAGGCGCCGCGCCACATCCTCGATATAGGGGTTGAGGCCGCGATTCTCATGGATCACGAGCACCGCGGGAAAGGGCCCCGTGCCGCGCGGCTGCACCAGGTAGCCGCGCATCCGCCCGGAATTCCCGCCGGGCGAGTCATAGGCGATGTAGCGCGCGCGGATGCGCTCATCGGTGAAGGAGACGGTCTGCGCCTGCGCGTAGCGCGGCAGCAGCGCCTGCGCCATGGCGAGGCCCCCCACCACCGTCGCCGCGGCGCGGGCGAGGAAGTCGCGCCGGTCCATGCGGCCATGGCAGTATTCGTCGTAGAGATCGTAGATGCGCTGGTCGATCTCCAGCTGCGTGAGCGGGGGGTGGGCGAGGTCGGACATGCGGGATCCTCCTGGCCCGGAGCCTATTCCCATGGGGCGCGCGCGACCAGCGCCCCGGATTCCTTGACGCGCGCCGCACCGCCCCGCAGGTTCGCGGCATGACAGCTTCCCGCCCGGCCGCCGGCACCGCCATCGAGACGCTGCTGGCCCAGGGCGTCGCCGCCTATCGCGCCGGCCGGCTTGAGGAGGCGCGGCGCTGCGCGGAGGCCGCCCTGGCCGCCCAGCCCGATCGCGTCGAGCCGCTGCCCCTGCTCGCGCGCATCCTGGCCAAGGCGGGCGAGACGGGGCGCGCGCTGGAGCTTTATGCGCGCGCCGCCGCGGCCCAGCCGGCGCAGCCCGAATACCCCTATCGCCACGCCATGCTGCTGGTGCACGCCGAGCGCTTCGCCGAGTCGCTGCACGGCTTCGCGGAGGCGCTGCGCCGCCAGCCCGACCATGCCGGCGCGCGGCTCAACCAGGCCGTGGCGCTGCACCGGCTCGACCGTCTGCCGGAGGCGCTGGAGGCGGTGGGCGTGCTGCTCGCCCAGAAGCCCGGCCTCGCCGCCGCCTGGACGCTGCGCGCGCAGCTGCTGGAAGGGCTCGGCCGGCGCGCCGAGGCGGTGGCGGCCGAGGCCCGCGCCACCGCGCTGCAACCCGGCGACGCGGCGGCGCAGACGCGGTTCGCGCAAGTGCTGCTGCGCGCCGGCGAGGCCGAGGCCGCGCTCGCCCATGCCGCGTTGGCGATCGCGGCAGCGCCGGGCGATTCGGCGGCGCTGCTGGCACAGGGCCTCGCGCTGCAGGCGCTGCGCCGGCATGGCGAGGCGGTGCCCGCGCTGCGCGCCGCCCTGCCGGGTGCGAACGAGCCCCTGGCGGTGGAAAGCGCGCTGGCGAATTCGCTGGTCGCGCTCGGCGATTGGGCGGCGGCACAGGAGATCCGCCAGCGCGGCCTCGCCGCGACGGAGGCCGCGCTGGTGGCCACGCCGGAGGATGCGGCCCTGCGCCAGCGCCGCGCGCTGCTGCTCTCGCAGCTCGACCGGCTGGAAGAGACGCTGGTGGCGCTCGACGCCCTGCCACCGGACGAGGCGACCGAGCCGCAGCGCCTGCTGCGCCGCGGCGTCACGCTGTTCAGCCTGCAGCGGGAGGAAGAGGCGCTGCGCTGCTACACCGCGGCGATCGCGCTGAAGCCCGAGGAACCACGGCCGCATTTCGACCTGGCGATGCACCGCCTGGCGATGGGCGACCTGCCCGCCGCCTGGGCCGAGTATGAGTGGCGCTGGAAGGTGCCGGACTTCCCCTCGGCGCGGCGGCCCTTCACCCAGCCGCTCTGGCGCGGGGAGGCGCTGGGCCCCGGCCGCACGCTGCTGCTGCATGCCGAGCAGGGGCTGGGCGACACGCTGCAATTCTGCCGCTACGTCGCGCTCGCCGCCGAACGCAGCGGAGCGCGGGTGGTGCTGGAGGTGCAGCCGCAGCTGGCGGGGCTGATGCGCCGCCTCGCCGGGCCCGCGCAGGTGCTGGCGCATGGCGAGCCGCTGCCGGCCTTCGACGCCCATTGCCCGCTGCTGAGCCTGCCGCTCGCCTTCGGCACCACGCTGGAGACCATCCCGGCCACAATCCCCTACCTCACGCCGGACCCCGCCCTGCGTGAGGCTTGGCGGCGCCGGCTGGGCCCCGCGCGGCGGCGGCGGATCGGGCTGGTCTGGGCGGGCAACAGCGCGAACGGCACCGACCTGCGCCGCTCCATGCCGCTCGCCGCCGCGGCGCCGCTGCTCGGGCTGGATGCCGAGATCATCGGCCTGCAGATGGAGGTCCCGCCGCGCGACGAGGCCGCGCTGGCGGCGATGCCGGGGTTACGGCTGCTGGGGCCCGACTGCCCGGGGATGGAGCCGACCGCGGCGGTGGTTTCGCTGATGGATGCGGTGGTGACGGTGGATACCTCGATGGGGCATCTGGCCGGCGCGCTGGGCCGGCCGGTCTTCGTGCTGCTCGCCCAGCCCTGCGACTGGCGCTGGATGCTGCGCCGGGAGGACAGCCCCTGGTACCCCACGGCGCGGCTGGTGCGGCAGCGCCGGCGCGGCGACTGGGACGAGGTGATCGCGCGGCTGCTGCCCCTGCTGGCCCAAGGCTGAACAAGCGGGCTGAACTGGCTCAAAGATTGAAGGCGACCTCACCATGCTGGGCGATGTCGTAGCCGCCCATGCGCTCGGCCCGGCTGCGGAACAGGGGGGTGCGGGCGAAGCGCAGCAGCGTCTGCAGCGGCGCGTCGAAGTAATGCCGGCGCGCGACCACGAGGTCGAAGCGCTCGCGGACCAGGGGCACGAAGTCGAGGCCCCGCGCGGCGGCCTCGGCGCTGATGCCGAAGCCGATCTCGGCGCGGCCCTCGGCCACGGCGGCGGCGACCTCATCCTCGGCCAAGGCGGGGGTGGGCAGGAAGCCCACCTGCTCCAGCCGGATCCCGGCCTCGGACAGCAGGTGCCCGAGCAGAACATGGCTGCCCGCGCGCGGCTGGCGGCCGATGACGCGCAGGCCCGGGCGCAGCAGGTCGGCGATGCCGCGCAGGCCCAGCGGATTGCCCGCCGGCACCAGCAGCCCCTGGGCGCGCCAGGCCCAGGTGATGCCGACCATGCCGCGCCCGCCCAGCGCGTCGCGCACCGCCGGTTCGTTGAACTGGCCGCTATCGGGGTCGAGCAGGTGGCAGGCGGCGACCATGGCCTCGCCCTCGGCGAGCGCGGTCAGGCCCTCGAGGCTGCCCCCCACCCGCAACGCGAGGCCGCAGCCGGATTGCCGCACGGCCCAGTCCAACAGCGGGTCATGGCTGCCGGCGAGGATGGCGGGCGGGGTGTGGCGCGCGGCGGGCTCGGCGGAATCGGCCTGGGCGGCAAGCCAGGCCTCGAGCGGGCGGCGGGGAAACAGCCACTTCCCGCCAAGCTGCACAGCCGGCACGCGCCGGCCGCGCGCCAGGTCGTAGAGCGAACGCTCGGAGAGGCGCAGATAGGCCGCGGCCTCGCGCAGGGTCAGGACATCCGGCATCGGGCGGCAAATTCCGGCATATTCCGGCAGAAGGTCAAGAAGCGCGCTGGTTGACCGGCCCTCCCGCCAAGCCCAGCTACCGGTGCTCCGGGAGAGCTTCGTGCAGGATCTGGCCAGCGCCTTCAGCACCGCGGCATCGCTTGTCATGACCGCCGACCCGGCGGTGATGGGCATCGTGCTGCTCTCGCTGCAGGTCAGCCTCAGCGCCACCGTCATCGCCGCGCTGATCGGCCTGCCGCTTGGCGCGCTGCTCGCCGTGGCGCCCTTCCCCGGCCGCGGCGCGGTGCTGGCGGCGCTGAACGCGCTGATGGGCCTGCCGCCGGTGGTGGCGGGGCTGATGGTCTACCTGCTGCTCTCACGCGCCGGCCCGCTCGGGCAGTTCGGGCTGCTGTTCACGCCGGGGGCCATGGTGATCGCCCAGGCCGTGCTGATCACCCCCATCCTCGCCGCCCTCGCGCGCCAGGTGCTGGAAGGGCTGTGGGAGGAATATGCGGAGCAGCTCCGCTCCTTCGGCGCCGGGCCGCTGCGCGCCGTGCCCACCCTGCTCTGGGATGGCCGCTTCGCGCTGCTCACCGTGCTGCTCGCGGGCTTCGGCCGCGCCAGTGCCGAGGTCGGCGCGGTGATGATCGTGGGCGGCAACATCGAGGGCTTCACCCGGGTGATGACCACCGCCATCGCGCTCGAGACCTCGAAGGGCGACCTGCCGCTGGCGCTCGCGCTCGGCATGATCCTGATGGCGATCGTGCTGGGCGTGAACGCGCTGGCCCAGGCCCTGCGGGGGTGCGCGCAGCGCTGGGCCGGCTGATGCGCGCGCCCGACAGCATCCTGCCGCTGCGCATCGAGGGGCTGCGCTTCACGGCGCGCGGCGTGGAGATCCTGCACGGGCTCGACCTGGTGCTGGAGGAGGGCGCGCCGACGCTCATCATCGGGCCGAATGGCGCGGGCAAATCCGTGCTGCTGCGCCTGCTGCACGGGCTGCTGCCGCCCAGCGCCGGCGCGGTGCGCTGGGCCGGCAGCGCCGCCGCGGCGCGGCAATCGATGGTGTTCCAGCGGCCGGTGCTGCTGCGCCGCTCGGTGGCGGCGAATGTCGCCTATCCGCTCGCGCTCACCGGGCTCGCACGGCCGGAACGTGCGGCGCGGGTGCAGGCGGCGCTCGATCTGGTCGGGCTGGCGGCGCTGGCGGAGCGGCCGGCGCGCAAGCTCTCGGGCGGCGAGCAGCAGCGCCTCGCCCTGGCGCGCGCCGCCGCGCTGCGCCCCGCCGTGCTGTTCCTCGACGAGCCCTGCGCCAGCCTCGACCCCGCCGCGACGCGGGCGGTGGAGGATGTCATCGGCCGGCTCGTGGCGGCGGGCACCAAGATCATCATGACGACGCATGACCTCGGCCAGGCGCGGCGGCTCGCGGGGGATGTCGTCTTCCTGCATCGCGGCCGGGCGCTGGAACACACGCCCGCCGCCGCCTTCTTTGCCTGCCCCGCCACGGCGGAGGCCGCGGCCTTCCTGCGCGGCGAGCTGGTCTGGTGAGCCGGCACGGACCGCGGAGGATCGCCATCTTCCGCCGCGCCCTTCTCGCCACCGCGCTCCTCGGGGCCGCCCGGCCGGCCGCCGCGCAGGCGCGGCGCATCACCGTCGCCAGCACCACCAGCACGGAGCAATCGGGCCTGTTCGGCCATATCCTGCCGATCTTCACGCGCGAGAGCGGCATCACCGTGCGGGTGGTCGCGCTGGGCACCGGCCAGGCGCTGGATGTCGGGCGGCGCGGCGATGCCGACGTCGTCTTCGTGCATGACCGCGCCGCCGAGGAACGCTTCGTCGCCGAGGGTTTTGCCACGTCGCGCCACCACGTCATGTTCAACGACTTCGTGGTGATCGGCCCGGCCGCCGACCCGGCGCGCATCAACGGCCTGCGCGACACCGCCGAGGCGCTGCGCCGCATCGCCGCCACCCGCGCGCCCTTCATCAGCCGCGGCGACCGTTCCGGCACCCATGCGGCGGAACTGCGCCTCTGGCAGCAGGCCGGGCTGGACCCCGTGGCCGGGCGCGGCGCCTGGTACCGGGAGATCGGCCAGGGCATGGGCCCGGCGCTGAACACGGCCGCCGCGCAGGGTGCCTATCTCCTCGCCGATCGCGGCACCTGGCTCAGCTTCCGCAACCGCCAGGATCTGCGCATCCTGGTCGAGGGCGATGCCCGGCTGTTCAACCAGTACGGCGTCATGCTGGTGAACCCCCGGCGACACCCGAGCGTGAAGGCGGCGGACGGCCAGCGCTTCATCGACTGGCTGCTCTCACCGGCCGGGCAGGCGGCCATCGCCGGCCACCGGATCAATGGCGAGCAGCTCTTCTTCCCCAACGCGACGCAGCCCGAGCCGGTGTCGTAACCGCGGGGCCGCGCCGCTTGATCCCGCGCCGGGCAGGCCGCACGCTGCGCCGCTGCAGTGACGGGACACCAGGATGACCATCGGCCGCATCCAGACCGTGCTCGGCGACATCGCGCCCGAGGCCCTCGGCGTGACGCTGATGCATGAGCACATCCTGTGCGACATCACGCCCCCCGCCTTGCGTGGGCGCCCGGAACTCGAGGCGCCGATCACGCTGCAGAACCGCTACGACATCGACCATGGCCGCCGCCCCCATGCCGGCAAGACCAGGCTGCTGGACCGCGAGCTGGCGGTGGCGGAGGTCTCGGCCTTCGCGCGCGATGGCGGGCAGGCGATGGTGGAGCTGACCATCGGCGGCCTCGCCCCCGACCCGCTCGGCCTTGTCGAGGTCGCGCGGCGCAGCGGCGTGCACATCGTCATGGGCTGCGGGCATTACGTGCAGGTCTATCACGACGCCGCGAATGCGACGCGCGGCGTGGAGGATTTCGCCGCCGAGATGATCGGCGCGGTGCGGCAGGGCGCCTGGGGCACCGCGGTGCGCGCCGGGCTGATCGGCGAGATCGGCTGCTCCGAGATCTGGACCGCGCAGGAGCAGCGCGTGATGGCCGGCGCGGTGCTCGCGCAGCAGGCGACGGGCGCGGCGCTGACCATCCATCCCGGCGCCGTGCCGGACCAGCCCTTCGCGATCGTCGATTTCCTGCGCGCGCATGGCGGCAACCTCGGCCGCACCATCATCGACCATATCGACCGCACCATCTTCGATTCAGACCGGCTGTTCCGCCTGGCCGATACGGGCTGCGTGCTGGAATTCGACCTGTTCGGCTATGAGCACGCCTACTGGTCCTTCGCGCCGATCAACATGCCCAATGACGGCACGCGCATCGACATGATCCGCGCGCTGTTCGACCGCGGGCATGGCGCGCAGATCGCGATCTCGCAGGATATCTGCCGGCTGACCCGGCTGCTGGCCTATGGCGGCCACGGCTATGGCCACCTGCTGCGCAACGTCGTGCCCTTCATGCGCGAGAAGGGATTTTCGGAGGCGGAGCTCAACCTGATGCTGGTCGAGACTCCGCGCCGATTGCTGACGATCGTGTAAAAGCCAGGGGTGTGAAGGCCGGGCGCCAAGGCGCCCGACCCCCACAAGCGGGACTCACTTCAGGTCGAAGCGGTCCAGCTCCATCACCTTCACCCAGGCGGCGACGAAGTCCTGCACGAACTTCGCCTGCGCGTCGTCCTGGCCGTAGACCTCGGCCAGCGCCCGCAGCTGCGAGTTGGAGCCGAAGACGAGGTCCACGCGCGTCGCCGTCCACTTCTGCGTGCCCGTGGCGCGGTCACGCCCAACGAACTCCTCGGCCTCGCTCGTCGTCGGCGTCCACTCCGTGCCCATGTCGAGCAGGTTGATGAAGAAGTCGTTCGTCAGCGTGCCCGGACGGTGCGTGAGGACGCCATGCGGCGAGGAGCCGACATTGGCGCCCAGCACGCGCATGCCGCCGACCAGCACGGTCATTTCCGGCGCGGTCAGCGTCAGCAGCTGCGCCTTGTCCACCAGCTGCTCCTCGGCCGAGACCGTGAAGCGCGCCTTGCGGTAGTTGCGGAAGCCATCGGCCTCCGGCTCGAGCACCGCGAAGGAGGCGGCATCCGTCTGCTTCGCGGTGGCGTCGGTGCGGCCCGGCGTGAAGGGCACCTCGATCTTGTGCCCGGCCGCCTTCGCCGCCGCCTCGATGCCGGCGCAGCCGCCGAGCACGATCATGTCGGCCAGCGAGATCTCCTTGCCGCCGGTCGCCGCCGCGTTGAAGGCCTTGCGGACCTTCTCGAGCTTCGCCAGCACCTTGCTGAGCTGGGCGGGCTGGTTGACCTCCCAGTCCTTCATCGGCGCGAGGCGGATGCGCGCACCATTGGCGCCCCCGCGGCGGTCCGAGCCGCGATAGGTCGAGGCCGACGCCCAGGCCGTCTGCACCAGTTGGGAGACCGACAGGCCGGAGTCGAGGATCTGCTTCTTCAGCGCCTTCACATCCGCCTTGCCGACCAGCTTGTGCGTCACCGGCGGCACCGGATCCTGCCAGATCAGGTCCTCCTTCGGCACCAGCGCGCCGAGGTAGCGCGCCTTCGGCCCCATGTCGCGATGCGTCAGCTTGAACCAGGCGCGCGCGAAGGCATCCGCGAACTTCTTGGGGTTCTTGTGGAAGCTCTCGGAAATCTTGCGGTATTCCGGGTCCATCTTCATCGCCATGTCGGCCGTGGTCATCATCGGCGGATGGCGCTTCGAGGGATCATGCGCGTCCTCGACCAGCGTCCAGGCGGCGCGGTCCTTGGGGTGCCACTGCTGCGCGCCGGCGGGCGACTTGTGCAGTTCCCACTCATAGCCGAACAGCATGTCGAAATAGCCCATGTCCCACTTGGTGGGGTTGGGCTTCCACGCACCCTCGATGCCCGAGGTGATGGCGTCGCCGCCCTTGCCGGACTTCCAGGTGCTGATCCAGCCCAGGCCCATCTGCTCGATCGGCGCGCCCTCGGGCTCGCGGCCCACATGCTCGGCGGGGCCGGCGCCATGCGCCTTGCCGAAGGTGTGGCCACCGGCCACCAGCGCCACCGTCTCCTCGTCGTTCATCGCCATGCGCGCGAAGGTCTCGCGGATGTCGCGGGCTGAGGCGAGCGGGTCGGGACGGCCGTTCGGGCCCTCGGGGTTCACATAGATCAGGCCCATCTGCACGGCGGCGAGCGGATTCTCCAGCTCACGATCGCCGGTGTAGCGGGAATCGCCGAGCCAGGTGGTCTCGGTGCCCCAGTAGATGTCCTCTTCCGGCTCGTAGATGTCCTCGCGGCCGCCGGCGAAGCCGAAGGGCTTCAGGCCCATCGATTCGATCGCGCAATTGCCCGCGAAGATGAACAGGTCGGCCCAGGAGATGCTGTTGCCGTATTTCTGCTTGATCGGCCACAGCAGGCGGCGCGCCTTGTCGAGGTTGCCGTTGTCGGGCCAGGAATTCTCGGGCGCGAAGCGATGCGCGCCGTTCGAGGCGCCGCCACGGCCATCCGCCGTGCGGTAGGTGCCGGCCGCGTGCCACGCCATGCGGATGAAGAGCGGGCCGTAATGCCCGTAATCCGCCGGCCACCAGGGCTGCGAGACGGTCATCAGCGCGAAGATGTCCTGCTTCAGCGCCTCGAGGTCGAGCTTCTTGAACGCCTCGGCGTAGCTGAAGCCCGTGCCCATCGGGTTGGACTTGCTGGAATGCTGGCTCAGCATCCGCAGGTTGAGCTGGTTCGGCCACCAGTCGCGATTGCCGCGGGTGGTGAACCGCACCGCGGTCGGCGTGCCATGCATCACCGGGCATTTCCCGGCGGTCTGGCTGGCGTGTCCGTCCATATTCCTCTCCACTCCTGGTTGTTCTGCCCGAAGGGCAGTCAAGGCGATGTCCCGCGCGGCGGACGCACCTCTCCCGCCGCGCGACCGCGGTCTCATAGCAGGCTGGCTCGATTAGGGTAACTTGGAATATCTGATTATTGCGATAAGCTGAGCTGATGATAAACCTGACGCTCAAGCAGCTGCGCTACTTCGAGGCGCTGGCCCGCCACGGGCATTTCGGCCGCGCCGCGGAATCCTGCGCCATCTCCCAGCCCGCGCTCTCCATGCAGATCCGCGAGTTGGAGGAATCGCTCGGCGCGGCGCTGTTCGAACGCGGCCCCCGCCAGGTGCGGCTGACCAGCTTCGGCGAGGAGATCGCGCTGCGCGCGCGCAACATCCTGCGCGCGACCGACGAGCTGGCGGACCTTGCCCGCGCCGCGCGCGGCCGCCTCGCCGGGCGGCTCGGCCTGGGCATCATCCCCACCATCGCGCCCTATCTGCTGCCCGCCGTCATCGGCAACCTCACCCGCCTGCATGCCGGCCTCGACATCCATGTGCGGGAGACGCTGACGCCGAAGTTGATCCGCGAACTGGCCGAGGGGCGGCTCGACGCCGCGATCGTCGCGCTGCCGGTCTCCGAATCCTCCTTCGCCGAGGTGGCGCTGTTCAGCGAGGAATTCGTGCTCGTCCGCCCGGCGGAGGAGGCCGGCAAGCCCGCGCCGAGCGCTGAGACGCTGCGCCGGATGCGCCTGCTGCTGCTGGAAGAAGGCCATTGCTTCCGCGACCAGGCGCTGGCCTTCTGCAACATGCATGCGGCCCTGCCGCGGGAGGTGCTGGATGCAAGCTCCCTCTCCACCCTGGTGCAGATGGTGGGCGCGGGCATCGGCGTGACGCTGATCCCCGAGATGGCGGTGCCGGTGGAGACGCGCTCGGCCGCTGTCGCCATCACGCGCTTCCGTAGCCCGCGCCCGGCGCGCACCATCGGCATGGTCTGGCGCAAGACCAGCCCCATCGCCCCGCAGCTGCGCCAGATCGCCGAGGTGGTGCGCCAGGCCGGGGAGGCGTTGTTCGCGCAGCAGCAGACGACTCCCGCCCCTGGCACGGCCGGCGCGGCTGGGTGAACATGGCCCCGCCCTGACGGAGAGCGACGCCGATGCGCTATGATTTCGTGCCCCTGCCCCACCGCAAGCCGCTGCGCTGGCCCGGCGGTGCGCGCATCGCGCTGCTGGTGACGACCAATCTGGAATACTGGGACCAGGTGAAGGACACGGAGAAGCCCTTCTACCCCGGCGGGCCTTCCATCATCACCGATGTGCTGCCCGGCAATGTCTACGACAACCCGAACTGGACCTGGCGCGAATACGGCCAGCGCGTCGGCGTCTGGCGCATGTTCGAGACCTTCGAGAAGGCGGGCGTGCCCACCAGCTGTACGATGAACGCGAAATTCGGCCTCGAGCGCCGCGCCGTGGTGCAGCACGCGATCGATCGCGGCTGGGAGATCGTGGCCCACAACTATGTGCAGACCGACCTGCTGACCAACTACCAGTTCGACATCGAGGCCGAGCGCGCGGTGATCCGCGAGACGCTGCGCGTCTATCGCGAGGTCGTCGGCAAGCCGGCGAAAGGCTGGCTCTCCTGCTCGCTGCGCTCCACGCCGAACACGGCCGACATCGTGGCGGAGGAGGGGCTGACCTTCTTCACCGACCTGCTGAACGACGACCAGCCCTATCTGATCCATACGGCATCAGGGCGGCCGCTGGTCTCGATCCCCTATACCTCGGAGGTCAACGACTTCACCGTTTTCCTGCGCCAGGGCAAGGACGTGAATGGCGGCTTCGCCGTGTTCAAGGAACAGTTCGACGAGCTGTATCGGGAGGGCGCGGGCAGCGGGCGGCTGATGAACATCGGCCTGCACCCGCATGTCATCGGCCAGCCCTTCCGCATCCGCGCGCTGCGCGACTTCCTCGACTACGCCAGGACTTTCCCCGATGTGTGGTGGACGACGCGCGAGCAGATCGCGGCCTGGTACCTGGAGCACCACGCGGAGCACATCTAGCGCAGGGCGAAGCCCTCACCCGCGCGCGTGACGTGCCACAGCACGCGCCCGCGCGCATGGTGCGGCACCAGGGCGAGGCCCTCGCTCGCCGCTTCCTCGAGCAGCGCGCGGCGCGTCGCCACCGCGACCCCAGGGTCCGAGCAGAAGCGCGAGGTGACGTCGGGCGCCAGCAGCTGGGCGGGGTGGTGCACCGCATCGGCGGCGATCAGCACGGTGCGCTTCGTGCCGCGCAGCGTGATGCCGACCTGGCCGGGCGTGTGCCCCGGCAGCGGGCGAAAACGCAGGCCTGGGAAGGGCGCGTGGTCGTCCGGCACCTGGTCGAGCAGCCCGGCCTCGGCCAGCGGCAGCACGCTGTCGCGGAAGCAGCCATGGCCGACCGGCGCCACCGCATCCAGCGCCGCCCAATGCGCGAATTCGCGCGCCGCGACGATGTGCCGCGCGCGCGGGAAGGTCGGCACCCATCGGCCTTCATCGAGCCGCGTCGCCCAGCCGACATGATCGGCGTGCAGATGCGTGAACAGCATCGCCTCGACGGACTCCGGCGCCATGCCGAGCCGCGCAAGGAAATCCGTGCGTCGCCGGTGCCAGGAGGCACGCGCGGGCCGTTCCTTGTCGTCGCCGATGCCGCCATCGACGATGATGCGCCGCCCGAAGGCCTCGATGGCGAAGACCTGCACGCGCAGCAGGATGGAATCGGTGGCCGGCTCCACGCTCGCGGCATCGAGCACCGCGGCGCGATCCAGCAGCGAAGGCTCCGTGCCGGGAAACAGCAGGTCGCGCGGCAGGCGGAAAGGATCCTCATCCGCCACGCCGCGCAGCACGATCCCGCCGAGGTCGAGCGACCAGTCACTCATGGCATGAACTGCCCGCCATTCACCCACAGCACCTGCCCCGTCATGTAGCCGGAATCGGGGCCGAGCAGGAACATCACCGGCCCCACCACATCGTCCGGCTGCGCGAAGCGCTTGAGCGGAATCATCGCGGTATAGGCTTCCATGTTCACATGCGGCGTGCGGTCCTCGTTGCTGCGGCCCGTGCCGCCGCGCAGGAAGGCCGTATCCACCGCCGCGGGACCAACCGCATTCACCCGCACCGCCGGCGCGGCCTCCAGCGCCAGGGTCTTGGTCAGCGAGATCATCGCCGCCTTCGACGCCGCATAGGGCGCGTAGCCCGGCCGCGTGAAGGCCGCGAGGCCGGAGACGATCTGCACCATCGCCGCGCGCTCGCCCTTCATCAGTCGCGGCAGCGCGGCGCGCGCCGTGAGGAAGGCTGTGCGCAGATTGCCGGCCAGCGTCTCATCCCACTCCGCCGCGCCGGTCTCGGCGATCGGCGCCAACCGGTTCACGAAACCGGCGAGGTTGACGAAGCCATCGAGGGAATCGCCGAGCGTGCCGAAGGCAAGCGCGACGGACTCCTCCGAACTGCCATCCACCTCGATCGCGCGCACGCCCGCCGGCACGGGGTGTCGCGCCAGTGAGGCCGGCAGGTCGAGCACGCTGACGCGCCAGCCCTCGGCCAGCGCGCGCGCGACCAAAGCGCGGCCGATGCCGCCCGCGCCCCCCAGGACCGCGAGGTGACGCATCAGGCGCAGCTATCGGCCGGGAAGCTGTCGAACAGCGACCAGGCCTGGTTCCGGATCTCGATGATGAAGCCCGGCAGTTCCGCGTCGCGCGCCGCGTCGAAGCAGGTGTTCTCGCCGGTGACGCCGGTGAAGGTGATGCCGCGCAGCGCGTCGCGGATCGCGGTGCGCTCGGCCGCGACTCGCGACGCCTCGCCCGTCGTGCCGGCGCGCTCCATCGCCTGCTTCAGCAGGTAGACGGTGTCATAGGCCTGCGCGTCGGAGTGATGCGGGATCTTCTTCGTGGTCAGGCCGCGGCGCGCATTCTCCTCGGCGTATTTGCGCGTGAAGGCGCGCGTCGCGTCGTTGCGGTCCCACCAGAAGCCGGCGACGATCAGCATGCCCTCGCCCTCCGGCCCGAAGAGCTCGACCGAGTTGGGGTCGGCGAAGATCTGGCTGCCGATGACGCGGCCGGTGAAGCCCTGCCGGCGCAATTCGCGCAGCACCTTGCCCGCGCCGTCGGGCGTGGCGGCCAGCGCCACCACCTGCGGGTTGCGCTGCAGGATCTGCGTCACCTGCGGCGCCACGTCGAAGGTGCGGTACTGGAAGGAGACGGGCTCGCCAAAGGGGATGTTCCGCGCGCGCAGCAGCGCCGGGTAGAACTGCGTCGCCGTGATGTTGGAGATGCGCTCATCGGAGATGAACATGATCTCGGCGCGGCTGGTGGGAATGCCCTTGCGGTTCAGCGAGGTCAGCAGCCGGCCGAACTGCTTGCCCTCATCCTCGGTCAGGCGCCAGGCATAGCTGAAATTCGCCGTCAGCCCGGGCTGCGAGGCCGAGGTCGAGACCTGCACGATGCCCAGCCGCTCGCCCACCGGGAAGGCGACCGCGGACTCCCCCGAGGAGAAGGGGCCGACGATCGCCACCGCATTGTCGTCGCGCGCGAATTTCTGCGTGGCCGTGGCCGCCTGGCGCGGATCGGATCCCGTATCGAATTTCTCGAGCCGGATGCGCCGCCCGTTCACGCCGCCCGCCGCGTTGATCTCGCCCACCGCGAGATCAACGCAGGTCTCGGTGGCCTCGCCGGGCGACTTCAGCGGCCCCGACTTCACCATCGAGAGACCGAGCACGATCTCCCGGTTCTGCGCCAGCGCCGGCGCGGCCAGCAGGCCCGCCGTGGCGCCGAGGATGGTCCTGCGTTGCATCATCATGCTTCCCACTCCCTGTCGTTCAATACGCGCCGAGATAGGCGGCGGCGAGGGCATCATTGTTCGCAAGCGTTCCGGCCGGCCCGTCCAGCACGACGCGGCCCAGTTCCATCACATAGCCCCGCGCGGCGCTGCGCAGCGCCATGCGCGTATTCTGCTCGACCAGCAGGATGGCCAGGCCCTCCTGGTTCAGGCCGCGGATCAGGTCGAAAAGCCGGCCCACCAGCAGGGGCGAGAGGCCGAGCGAGGGCTCGTCCAGCATCATCAGCCGCGGCCGCGCCAGCAACGCGCGCGAGATGGCGAGCATCTGCTGCTCGCCCCCCGAGAGCACCGAGGCCGGCATGTCCCGCCGCGCCGCGAGGTTGGAGAAGCGCGCATAGACGCCCTCGATGTCGCGCGCGACATCGCCATCGCGCCGCGCATAGGCGCCCATCAGCAGGTTCTCATGCACGGTGAGGCTGACCAGGATCTGCCGCCCCTCCGGCACCAGCACCAGGCCGCGCTGCACGCGCGCCGGCGCGCTGAGCGCGGTGATGTCGGCGCCGTCGAGGAAGATGCGCCCCGCGGCCGGCTTCACCGCGCCGGCGATGGCCTTCAGCAGGCTCGACTTGCCCGCGCCATTCGCGCCCAGCACCGTCACCACCTCGGCGGCGCCGACGCCGAGCGACACGCCCCGCACCGCCTGGGTGCGGCCATAGCGGACCTCGAGCGCATCGACCTCAAGCAGCATCGGCGGCCCCTTCCTCGGCGCCGAGATAGGCCTCGCGCACCAGCCTGTCGGCGCGCGCGCCGGCCATGCTGCCCGCGAAGATGCGCCGGCCGAAATTCAGCACGACGACGTTCTCGCAGACCTCGTTGACGAAACCCATGTCGTGCTCGACGACGAGCAGCGCCGTGCCCTTCGCCGCGACCTCGCGCAGGAAGCGCGCGAGCTCCGCCGTCTCCGCCGGGTTCAGCCCCGCCGCCGGCTCATCCAGCAGCAGCAGCTTCGGCCGACTCGCGAGCGCGCGCACCACCTCGATCTTCTTGCGGATGCCATAGGGCAGGGCCGAGACGACCTCGCCCGGGTCGATGTCGAGCCCGGCCTCCGCCAGCAGCGCCTCCGCCTCCCGCCGCCAGCGCCCGCCCGGCATCCAGCCGATCGGCGTGAGCAGCGCGCCGAGGCCGGCCGCGCGCGCATGCTGGCCGAGCATGACATTCTCCACCGCCGAGAGATGCGGCATCAGGCGGATGTTCTGGAAGGAGCGCGCGAGTCCCGCCAGCACGCGCGCGCGCGGCGGCAGCGCGCCGATCGGCTGACCATCGAGGATGATGCTGCCGGCATCGAGCGGATAGACGCCCGAGATCAGGTTGAACACGGTGGTCTTGCCCGCGCCATTCGGCCCGATCAGGCCAAGCCGCCCGCCGCGCGGCAGGCTGAAGCCCACATCATCCACCACCTTGAGCCCGCCGAAGGACTTGGTGACGCCCTCCAGCCGCAGCAGCGCCTCATCCGGCATCGGCCAGGCGCCTCCGGCGGTTGAGCAGGCGGGCGAGCAGCGTGCGCGTCACGATGCCCTCGGGGCGGAACATCATCATCGCCACGATGATCACGCCGAAGACGACATAGCGCCAGGACCCGCCGATGCGCAGCAACTCCGGCACCAGGGTGAAGAAGGTCGCGCCCACCAGGGGGCCCCAGGCGGTCTGCGTGCCGCCGATCAGCACGAAGAGCAGCACGTAGATCGACAGCAGCGCGGAGAAATACTGCGCCTCGACGAAGGAGAAATGGTGCGCATAGAGGCTGCCGGCGAGGCCCGCGAGGCCCGCGCCCAGCGCGAAGCTCGCCACCTGCACGGCGCGCGCGGGCACGCCCATCAGCGTCGAGACCAGTTCGTCGTCGTGCAGCGCGCGCATGGCGAGGCCGAGCCGCGTCGCCATCAGGAAGAACACCAGCAGCGTCGCGGCGAGGGCGGCGCCGAGCAGCACCGGCAGGTCGACATAGTCGGGCACCACCATGCCCATCGCCCCGCCCAGCGCCGGCTGGGTCAGGATCACGCCGGTGACGACCTGGGCGAAGGCGAAGGTCGCCAGCACCATGTAGACGCCACGCGTGCGCAGCACGGGAAAGGCGATGGCGATGCCCACAAGCGCCGTCACCAGCGTCGCCGCCGGGATTGTCAGCGCCGGCGGCCAGCCGAGCTGCTCGCCCAGCACCGCGGCCGCATAGGCGCCGATCGCCATGAAGCCCGCGCCGCCGAGGTTGAGCTGCCCGGCCGCGGCGGTGACGAAGATGCCGTAGGCGAAGATGATGTTGATGGCGAGGATGGCCAGGATGCCGGCCCAGTAGCCCGACATGTCAGAGCTTCCCCTTGCCGATGCGGCTGCCGCCGAACAGGCCCTGCGGGCGCAGGATGATCGCCGCGAGCAGCGTGGACCACACCACCACCTGCGCCGCATCGCCGCCGAAGAAATGGATGCCGAGCGTCTCCAGCAGCCCCACCAGCAAGCCCCCCGCGATGGCGCCCCAGATCGAACCCAGCCCCCCCAGCACCATCGCCGCGATCGCCTTGGTGCCGACATGGTCGCCCATGAAGGGCGAGACATCGCTGTAGTTCACGACGAAGAGCGCGCCGGCGACACCGCAGAGCAGGCCGCTCAGCAGGAAGACGATCGGCACGATGCGCGTCACCTCCACGCCGAGCAGCGTGGCCGTATCCGGGCTCTCGGCGATGCTGCGCAGCGCGCGGCCGGTGCGCGTCCTCGCCAGCAGCCAGGACAGCCAGAAGACGATGCCGAGCGAGAGCAGCAGCGAGGCCAGCTGCGGCAGCCCCAGCACCAGCGGGCCGATCTGCCAGTCGAGCCGGAAGCGCACCGGGAAGCTCTGCGCCTCCGACCCCAGCACGATCAGCACCAGGTGTTCGAAGATCAGCAGGAAGCCGAGCGAGGAGACCAGCGGGATGGCATGTTCCGTAGCGTCGCCATGGCGCGTCTTGAGGTAGCGGAAGGTGAAGCGCTCGACGATGAGGGAGGCAAGGATGGCCACCGCCACGCCGCCCAGCAGCGCCGGCGCCCAGTGCAGCCCGCCGCCACCGAAAGGCAGGCCCCAGCGCGCGAGGCCCCAGGCGACCATGCCGGTCAGCATGAACATCGTCGGGATGGTGAAGTTGAGGAAGTTCAGCACGCCGATGGTCAGCGTGAAGGCGACCGCCACGGTCACGTAGATGCCGCCCAGCATCAGGCCCGAGATCACCTGCTGCGCCAGCGTGGCCCCGCCCGGCAGCAGCATCAGCACGGCGATGACGAGGATGGCGCCCAGCGCCACCCCGGCCGAAATGACAAGGGGATGCGCCCCCCGCGACAGCGCGGCCTGTGCCGTCATGCCAAGGTCTCGCGACGGGAAACGGGGCGGATCGGCGGCAAGGGCGGCTCCTGCAGCAAGAGCCGCTAAGGGGGCGCGATTCGCCGGCGCGATGCAACCCCCTTCCTGGCCAGGGGCGCTACACCGGTTCGTAATTCACGCTGCGCAGCAATTCGGTGGCGCGGGAGATCTCGTGCGCGATGAAGCGGCGCGTCTCCTCGATGCTCTCGGTCACGGGTTCGAGGATCTGCGCGGTCAGGCGCTCGACGATCGCGGCCTCGCGCATCGTCTCCTGCATCATGGCGTTGAGGCGCTGGCAGATCTCGGCCGGCGTGCCCTTCGGCGCCCAGACGCCGTACCAGGACTGGAATTCGTAGCCGGGCAGCCCGGCCTCGGCCATGGTCGGCACGTTCGGCGCCAGCGGCGAGCGCTGCGCGGTGGCGATGCCCAGCGCGCGCACGCGCCCATCCGCGGTGGCCGGCAGCAGGGCGAAGCTCGGGTCGATCAGCAGCTGCGCGTTGCCGCCCATCAGGTCGGTGAGCGCGGGCTGCGTGCCGCGATAGGCCACCATGTCGAGATTGGCGCCGGTGCGGCGGTTGAACTCGATGGTCGCCAGATGCCCGGCCGAGCCGAGCGAGGAGATGGCGATGTTCCACTCGCGCGGATTCGCCTTGGCCGCCGCCACCACCTCGGCGACCGTGCGCTGCGGGCGCGCGCCGGTCATCACCATCACCAGCGGCGCGCGCGCGGTGCGGGCCACCACCTCCAGGTCGCGCTGCGGGTCGAAATTCGCCCCCTTCAGCACCAGGGGCATGACCGCGGTGTTGAAGGCGGAGGCGAGCAGGGTGAAGCCATCCGGCGCGGCCTGCAGCACGGCGTTGGTGCCCACCAGCCCCGCGCCGCCGACGCGGTTCTCGACCACCGCCGTGGCACCCAGCTTCTCCTGCAGCTTCTGGCCGAGCAGGCGGGCCAGCGCATCATTCGCGGCGCCCGGCGGCCAGGGGCAGATCACGCGGATCACGCGCCCGCGCGGCCAGGCATCCTGCGCCTGGACGGCGGGGGCGGCGAGCAGGCCGGCGGCGGCGGTGCCGAGAAGGGTGCGGCGATGCATGGGACGTTCCTCCGTTCTGGTTCGTTCGGGCAATCGGATCAGCCGCCGCGCACCCAATCGGGATGCAGGCGCACATATTTGATGGCCTGGCGCCAATAGGTGTAGGCGATGTGCAGCATCCCATCCGGCGTCTGGCAGAGGCTGGGGTAGGAGAATTCGCGGTTCAGCCGCTCTTTCGAGTTGTTCGTCAGGCAGAAGCCGTCGCCGATCTCGAGGTTACGGCGCCAGGGCCAGGTCATGCCGCCATCGGCCGAGAGGGCGAGCGTCATGGGTGCGCGCGGCGCGCCCCAGAAGGCGCTGCGCTCGGTGAGCGGCGCGACCTCGGCGCCGCCGATGTCGTCATAGAGCGAGAGCCGCCGTCCCGTGGCGGCGGCGCGGCTGGAATCGTTGAACAGCAGCGCGATGCGGCCATCGGCCAAAGCGCAGGCCTGGATCGAGGAATTGTTGTTCGGCAGCACGGTCGGTACCGGCGCACTCCAGCTCCGCCCGCCATCGGTCGACCGGCTGCGATGGATGAAATCCGCCCAGCGGCTGCGGAAGAACGCGACCAGCGTGCCGTCCGGCCGGGCCACGATGTTCATGTGCACGCAGCCCGTGCTGCCGGGGACCGGATGCTCGGTCCAATGCGCGCCGCCATCGGCGGAGATCATCACCGAACTGGTGTCGAGATCGCCCGTCCAGGCGCCGACGGGCGGCTTGGTGCAGCGCCAGATCGGCAGCAGCCACTCGCCGCTCGGCAGCACGGTGATGGGGTTGCGGATGAAGGTGCCGAAGCCCGGCTGCTCGGGGAAAAGCGTCTCGATCGGGCCCCAGCTCCGGCCGCCATCGCGCGACAGGCGGCGGCGCACCAGGGCGGTGTCCTGGTTGCCGGCGACCTGCGCCGTCCAGAGCAGCCAGAGCACGCCATCCGGGGCGAGGAAGAGCAGCGGATTCTGCTCCGAGCGCGTCGGGTCGTCCGACAGGCGCAGGGGGTCGGACCAGCGCGTCGCGCCGGGCGCGAGCCGCGCAACATGCACGGAGATGTCGGGCACGCCCTCCTGCGTCCCGCCGAACCAGGCGCAGCCGAGATCGCCGCCCGGCAGGGGCAGCAGGAAGGCGGCGTGGTTCTGCACGCAGGGCGTGGGGATGAAGGCCTCCAGCCGCGCCGGATCGCCCGGGACGGGGGCGAGGGTCTCGGACCGCGCGATGGCGGGGTTGGTGTCGGGCATGTCGCGTCTCCTCAGGCCGGCGCCGTCATCGGCGCCCCGCCACGCCGATGGCGCCGAGCGAGAGGCGCACGCCCTCGCCCAGCTCCGCCGCGAGGCGCCGCACGGCGGGGGTGGCGGCGGCGAAGAAGGCCTCGGTGCCCAGCCCGCCCACACCGGCGGTCAGGCTCACGCCGGCGATCGGCTGGCCGGCGGCATCCAGCACCGGCGCGGCGACGGTGCGCAGCCCATAGGCGTTCTCGCCATCCGACATCGCCACGCCGCACGCCCGCACCTGTTCGAGCCGCCGCAGCAGCGCGTCCATCCCGGTGAGGGTGCGCTCGGAGAGCTTCACGCGCGGCACGGCCTCCAGATGCGCCACCTGTGCGGCCTGCGGCAGGAAGGCGAGCATCGCCTGGCCGAGCGCGGTGGCGTAGGCGCCGATGCGCGTGCCCGGCCGCCGCACCAGCCCATGCCGCTCCAGCCCGGCCTCGACGCGGGCCAGGTAGATCACCTCGCCCTGTTCGAGCACGCCGAGCGACCCGGCCTCGGCCAGGCCCGGCACCACCTCGCGCAGCAGCGGCGCGGCATGGCCGGGCAGGTCGGTCGCGGCCAGCACGGCGTGGCCGAGTTCCAGGCATTTCAGCGTCAGGCGGAAGCGCCGCCCCTCGGGCACCGCGCGCAGATAGCCGAGCCCGACCAGGGTGTGGATCAGCCGGAAGGCGGTGCCGCGGTCTAGCCCCGCGGCGGCGGCGATCTCGGCCACGGTCAGCGCCGGCAACCCATGGCCGAAGGCCCGGAGCACGGCGAAAGCCTTGGCGACGGACTGCACCTGGTTCTTCGGGTTGGCGGGCCGCGCGCGCGGCGACGCGGAGATGCTGTCCGGCATGTGACGGCGCCTGTCCCTCCCCCCTCGATCGCCCCGCATTTGATCGGAATGCGAACACTTGTTCGTTTTCTGCCGAATTGGTATCTGGCCCCGCAGCGTCGCGTCAAGCGCCGCGCCGCCTGCGCCAGGGGAACGCCGATGTCCGAAAGCCCGCCGCCCCATGCCGTGGTCAGCGGCGCGAGTTCCGGGATCGGCGCCGCCATCGTGGCGCGGCTTCTGGCGCAGGGCTGGCGCGTCACCGGCCTCGGGCGGCGCGACCCGGGCCTTGCCGATCCCGGCTACGCGCATCGCGGGGTCGATCTGCTCGATCCCGCGGCCACGCGCGCGGCGGTGGCCGGGCTGCGGCCCACCGCGCTGGTCCATGCCGCGGGGCTGATGCGCGCCGCCCCGCTCGGCGCGCTGGAGGCAGAGACGGCGCGGCTGCTCTGGCGCCTGCATGTGGAGGCCGCCGCGCTGCTGGCGGATCTGCTGGTGCCCGGCATGGCGCCGGGGGGGCGCGTGGTGCTGATCGGCAGCCGCACCTCGGCCGGCGCGGCCGGGCGCGGCGACTACGCGGCCTCCAAGGCCGCGCTGGTGGGGCTTGCGCGGTCCTGGGCCATGGAGTTGGCGCCGCGCGGCATCACGGTGAATGTCGTCGCCCCCGCCGCCACCGACACGCCGATGCTGCGCGACCCCGCGCGGGCCGCGAGCGTGCCGAAGCTGCCGCCGATCGGCCGCCTGGTGCGGCCGGAGGAGGTCGCGGCGCTGACCGCCTTCCTGCTGGGGCCGGAGGCCGGGGCCATCACCGGCCAGCAGATCATGGTCTGCGGCGGCGCTTCGCTATAGAGCAATATGCGTTCAGATGGGTCGCGGCGCTGCCGCGACCCATCTGAACGCATTTCTTGCTCTAGATTCGATGATTTCTAGAGCACGAGGCGATAGACCCGCGCCGCGGTGCCGGCGAAGAGCGCCGCCTTCTCCGCGGCACTCGCCCCCTGGGCGAGCCGCTTGAAGGCGTTCCAGAGCACGGCGTAGCTGCACATGCCCTTGTCCACCGGGAAATTGCTTTCGAACATGCAGCGATCCACGCCGAAGGCGGCGATGCAGGTCTCGATATAGGGCCGCCAGGCCTCGGCCAGCGTGGCGGAATCGGGCGGGCGCGGCGCCTCGTGGAAGGGGAAGCCGTTCACCTCCATCGCCAGCCCGCCGAGCTTCACCATCACGTTCGGCAGCGCCGACAGGGCGCGGATGTCGCGCGACCAATCGGCGAAGACCTCCGCGCGCTGCCCCCGGAAGGGCCCGACGCCGAGCGGCCCGCCGACATGGTCGAGCACGATCACCGCCTCCGGCACCGCGCGCGCCAGGGCCAGCACGGCGGGCAGTTGCGGGTGATAGGCCCAGACATCGAGGCTCAGCCCCTGTCGCGCCAGCACGCGGAGCCCCTCCGCGAAGGCGGGATGCGCGAGCGGCCCCGGCGGCGGCGTGACGAGGTTGGAGCGCACCTCGGGCGAATCGAACCAGGCGGTGCGGTTGCGCACGCCCTTGAAGCGCGGCCCGGCAGCGGCGCGATGCGCCTCCAGCACTGGCGCCACGGCCGCGCCCAGCGTCAGGTCCGCGAAGCCCACGATGCCGTCGCAGATGCGCGGGGTGCCGTAGCGGCCGGAGGCACTCATCGCCGCCACGCCGTTGACGAACTCGACCTCGCCGAGCGGGCGCAGCGCCTCATCGCCGGTCGCGCGATACATCGCGCCGCACTGGACGAAGACGGTGGCGCGGATGTCGTGCCCCGTGGCGAGATCCGCGCGCAGATCCTCGAAGAGGTAGCGTTCGCCCGGATGGTCCCAGAGGTGATGGTGCGGATCGATGATCGGCAGCGCGGGCTCGAGGATCGGCTCCTCATGCTGCGCCAGCCAGTCCGGGCGGATGGCGATCTGGCGCGAGGCGGTGAGACTCGGTGGCGGAATGGTCATGGGCCTCTCCTCAGAGCGCGCCGCTGGCCAGCGCATGATCGACGCCGCCCAGGATGTGCCGCGCCAGGATCTCCCGCGCCGCGGCGGCATCGCGCGCCAGCGCGCAATCGCGCAGCGCGGCATGTTCCTGCGCCGCGATGTCGCCGCGGAAGCCCAGCGCGAGATACTGGTAGCGCTGGTAGCGGTCGAAGATCGCGGCATGGGTCGCCATCAGCGTGCGTGAGCCGCAGGCGGAAACGAGCATGCGGTGGAATTGCGAATCGAGCCGCCGCCAGGGCGCGAGGGCCGCGGCCTCGCCGGCGCGCAGCCGCGCCTCCATCTGTGCCAGCATGTGGTGCGCGGCGACCACCTGCGCCTCCCACGCCACGTCACCGGCGCGGAAGGATTGCTCCATCGCATGGCCCTCGAGCAGCAGGCGCAGGCTGGCCAATTCGCGCAGATCGGCGGCGGTGAAGGGCGCGACCTCGAAGCCGCGCTGGCCTTCCGCCACCACCAGCCGCTCCGCCACCAGGCGGTTCAGCGCCTCGCGCAGCGTGCCGATGCCGACCGCGTAGGAATCGCGCAGCGCATCCAGCTTCAGCTTCTGCCCCGGCGCCAGTGCGCCGCGCAGGATATCGGCGCGAATCAGGTGATAGGCGCGCTCACCGGCCGTCCCGGCGGGGGCCACCGCCTCGCTCATCGCCGGGCCTGCCTTGGCGCGGGCGGGGCGCGCGCCGGCGCGGGGGGCCGCTCCGCGAAGGGCTGCAGCGCGCCGCCGCGCATCAGATGCTCGAGGCAGCCGCCGAGATGCGCGCGCAGCACCGCCTCGGCCCGCACCGCGTCGCGCCGCAGCGCGCAGTCCAGCAGCGCGGCGTGCTCGCCCGCCGCGACCGTGCCGCGGAAGGTCAGCGCCACCATCTGGTAGCGCAGATAGCGGTCATGCACCGCCGCATGGGTCTCGAGCAGCACGGCCGAGCCGCAGGCCTCGATCAGCGCGGCGTGGAAGGCGCGGTCGTAGCGTTTCCACAGCGCCGGCTCCACCGCCTCGCCCGCCAGCAGCCGGCGTTCCAGCACCGCCAGCCTGTGATGCGCGCCCACCACGCGCCCTTCCCAATCCAGGTCGCCCGCGGCGAAGGACAGCGCCATCGCCTGGCCTTCCAGCAGCAGGCGCAGATCCGCGATCTCGCGGAAATCCTCGATGGAGACGGGGGCGACGCGAAAGCCGCGCTGCCCCTCCGCCGCCACGAGCTGCTCGGAGGCCAGGCGGTTCAGCGCCTCGCGCAGCGTGCCCACCGCCACGCCGTAGATCTGGCGCAGCCCGTCCAGGCCGAGCTTGCGCCCGGGCGCGAGGCGGCCCTGCAGCACATCCGCGCGGATGCGCCGGTAGACGGCCTCGCCGGGCGCCCCCTGGAGCGCTGCGCTGGCCTCCGCGCTGTCCTGCCGTGTCACGCGCCGGGGTCCTGCTGGGCTGGGTTGCGGGGCGAGTATCCGCGCCTCCGCGCCACGCCGCAACATCGGATGGCGGCAAAATCATCCGATTTTTGGCAAAATCTCTGTTGATCATCCTTTCGCCTGCGATTAGCCTCATGCTCGGTTGCCTCGACGCAGCCCCGCCAATATCCAAGGTCCAGGGAGAACGCCCATGCCATCGCAAATCGGACGCCGGTCCGTGCTGGCGAGTGCCGCCGCCACGCTCGTCGCGGCCCCCGCCATCACTTCCAGCGCCCAGGCGCAGGCAGCGCGCCGCCGGCTGCGCTTCACCGCCGTCTTCTCCGACCAGGACATCCGCGCCGAGGCGATGCGCGGCTTCCAGCGCGACCTCGCCGCGGATTTCGATGTCGAGCTGCATCTCAACGCCACGCTGTTCCGCCAGGGCACGGAGCTGGTCGCGATCCAGCGCGGCAATGTTGAGATGGCGAACCTCGCGCCGCAGGATTTCTCGCGCCAGATCCCGGCCTGGTCGGTCATGGCCTCGGCCTATCTGTTCCGCGACGCCGACCACATGAGCAAGGTCTTCGCCAGCCCGGTCGGCGAGGAGTTCAAGCGCATGGCGCGCGAGCAGCTGAACGTGCAGGTGCTCGGCCCGCTCTATTTCGGCACGCGCCATGTGAACCTGCGTCCGCGCACGCGCGTCAGCACGCCGGCCGATTTGCGCGGCCTGAAGCTGCGCATGCCGCCGGGCGAGACCTGGCAGTTCCTGGGCGAGGCGCTGGGCGCCAACCCCACGCCGGTCGCCTTCGCCGAGCTCTACACCGCGCTGCAATCCGGCACGGTGGACGGCCAGGACAACCCGCTGCCGACCAGCCGCACCATGCGCTTCCATGAGGTGACGACGCAGTTCGTCCTGACCAGCCACCTCGTCGCCTATGACCTGCTCTCGATCTCGTCGCGCGTCTGGGACGGGCTGAGCGCGGCGCAGAAGGCCGCGGTGCAGGCCGCCGCCGACAAGGCGATCGCGGAGAGCACGCGCCGCCATCTGGCGCAGGAGGAGGAGATGGTGACCTTCTTCCGCGGCGCGGGGCTCGAGGTCTATGCGCCCAATGTGGACGCCTTCCGCGCCGAGGCGCAGCGCCGCTACCTGGCCTCGACCCAGTCGCAGGCCTGGCCGCCCGGCATCCTCGACCGCATCAACGCGATCCGCTGAGCGGCGCGACCGGCGGGTGGCCTTGCCATGAAGGGTCTCGGCCCCCTCGCCGCCTGGTTCGGCCGGCGCGCGGAGGATGTGCTCTCCGCGCTGCTGGTGGCGATGTTCATCGCCTTCATGCTGCAGATCGTCACGCGCTACGTCTTCAACGCGCCGCTGAGCTGGACGGCGGAGCTGTCCACCCTCGCCTGGGTCTGGGGCATCCTCTGGGGTGCGGGGCTCGTGCTGCGCGATGAGGAAGAGATCCGCTTCGACGTCATCTACGGGCTGATGGCGCCGCGCCTGCGGCGGATCTGCGACACGCTGACCAGCCTTGCGGTCGTGGCGGTCTTCACCTGGTCGCTGCCGGCGATGGTGGACTACGTCACCTTCATGAAGGTGGAGCGCAGCGCCTATCTCGGCATCCGCTTCGACATCCTCTACTCGGTCTACCTGGTCTTCGCGGTGGCGATGATCATCCGCCACGCCGCGATGGCCTGGCGCTGCATCCGCGGACAGCGCGCGTGAGCCCCTTCGCCCTCTCGCTCATCGCCCTGATCGGCCTGTCGCTGATGGGCCTGCCGATCGGGCTGACCATGATCATGGCCAGCATCATCTATCTCGGCCTGTCCGGGCAGGACATGTCGATCGCGGCCGAGCAGGTGCTGAACGGGCTGAACGGCAGCTATGTGCTGCTTGCCGTGCCGCTCTTCATCTTCTCCGCCGGGCTGATGAATGCCGGCAGCCTGACCGACCGTCTGCTGCGCTTCTGCAACCTGCTCGTCGGGCGATTCCGCGGCGGGCTCGGCCATGTGAACGTGGTGCAGAGCGTGATCTTCGCCGGCATGTCGGGCTCGGCGGTCGCTGATGCGGCCGGCAGCGGCAAGGTGCAGATCGACATGATGGTGCGCGGCGGCACCTACACGCCGAGCTACGCCGCGGCCCTTACCGCCGTCACCGCCGTGATCGGGCCGATTATCCCGCCCTCGATTCCCCTGGTGCTCTACGCGCTGGTGGCGGACGCCTCCATCGGCTTCCTCTTTCTCGCCGGCGTCGTCCCGGGCCTGCTGATGGCCGCGGCGCAGATGGGCATCAACAGCTGGATGGCGCACCGCCACGACTTCCCCGTCGCCGAGCGCGTGCCGCTGCGCGAATTCCCGCGCCTGACGCTGGAGGCCATCCCGGCGCTGCTCATGCCGGTGATCCTGCTCGGCGGAATCTATGGCGGCGTGATGACGCCCACCGAGGCCGCCGCCGTCGCCGCCGCCTATGCCTGGTTCATCGCCGCCGTCTTCTACCGCAGCCTCACGCTCGGCCAGACCTGGCGCGCGGTGGTGGAGAGCGCGCGTGCGACCGCCGCCATCGGCATGCTCATCGCCGGCGCGCTCGCCTTCAACTACGTCATCACCAGCGAGAACATCCCCAACACCGTGCGCGGCATCCTGGCCGGGTGGGAGATGTCGCCCTGGGTCTTCCTGCTGGTGGTCAACCTGATCCTGCTGGTGCTGGGCTGCCTGCTGGAAGGCAGCACCATCCTGCTCGTCGTCGTGCCGGTGCTGGTGCCGACCGCGCAGGCGCTGGGCATCGACATGGTGCATTTCGGCATCGTCGTCGTGGTGAACATCATGCTCGGCCTGGTCACGCCGCCCTATGGGCTGCTGCTGTTCATCGTGGCCAAGCTCTCCGGCGCGCCGCTCACCGCCGTGGTTCGCGACACCATGCCCTTCGTGCTCGCGATGCTCGCGGCGCTGATGGCGATCACCTTCCTGCCGGACCTCGTGCTGTGGCTGCCGCGCCAGATGGGCTACCAGGGGTGACGCCGATGACCACGCTGCATGTCCTCAACGGCCCCAATCTCGACCGGCTCGGCAAGCGCGAGCCCGAGATCTACGGCCACACCACGCTGGCCGAGATCGAGGCGCTATGCCGCGAGGCCGCCACGGGTGCCACGCTGGTCTTCCGCCAGACCAACTACGAAGGCCAGCTCATCGAGTGGATCCATGAGGCGATCGACACCGACGCCGATGGCATCGTCATCAACCCCGCCGGGCTCAGCTTCCGCTCCATCCCGCTGATCGACGCGCTGCGCATGGTGCGCGTGCCGATCATCGAGCTGCACATCTCCAACATCCATCGCCGCGATCCGCTGCACCAGCATTCGCTGGTCTCGGGCGTGGCGACGGCGGTGATCGCGGGCCTGGGCGCGCGCGGCTACGCCACCGCCATCCGCAGCCTGCGCGAGATGATCGCCGGATGACGCCGGTCGAGCAGCGCCCTTCCCTCCTGCTCGGGCTGATCGGCCAGGGGATCCAGGCCTCGCTGACCCCCGCGCTGCATGAGCGCGAGGGCGCGGCGCAGGGCCTGCGGGTGATCTACCGCAAGATCGACCTCGACCCGCTCGGCCTCGGCCCCGATGCGCTGCCCGAATTGCTCACCGCGGCGGAGCGCCTGGGCTTCGGCGGGCTCAACATCACCTATCCCTGCAAGCAGGCCGTGCTGCCGCTGCTGCAGGAGATCGCGCCCGAAGCCGCGGCGCTGGGCGCGGTGAACACGGTGGTGCTGCGCGCGGGCCGGCGCATCGGCCACAACACCGATTGTTCCGGCTTCGCGGAGGGCTTCCGGCGCGGTCTCGGCGACGTGCCGCGCGGGACGGTGCTGCAGCTCGGCGCCGGCGGCGCCGGGGCCGCGGTGGCGGAGGCGCTGCTCGCCGCGGGCGTGGGGCGGCTGCTGCTGCACGACATCGACACGGCGCGCGCCGAGGCGCTGGTCGCGGCGCTGGGCGCACGCCATGGCGCGGCACGCGTGGCGCGCTGCGCCGACCCCGCCGCCGCCATCGCCGGCGCCGATGGGCTGGTGAACTGCACCCCGGTCGGCATGACGAAGCTGCCCGGCACGCCCATCGACACGGCGCTGCTGCATCCCCGCCTCTGGGTGGCGGAGATCATCTACTTCCCGCTCGAGACCGCGCTGCTGCGCGCCGCGCGGGCGCTCGGCTGCCGCACGCTGGATGGCAGCTTCATGGCCGTCTTCCAGGCGGTCGGCGCCTTCCGCCTGTTCACCGGCCTCGAGCCCGATGCCGCGCGCATGCAGGCGCATTTCGCCGAGATGACGCGCGGCTGAAGCCGCCGCCGCGTCAGCCGCCCGCCTGCACCTTGTCCTGCGTCCTCGTCTCGAAATCGCTCGCCTCATGGCGTTCCCAGAGCTGGCTCGACAGCTCGCCCTGGGTGCGGTTCACCATCCGCCCGCGCACCGCGGCAGGGCGCGCATGGATCGCATCGGCCCAGCGATTGACATGCCTGTAGGACTGCACGTCGAGGAACTCCATCGCGCCATACATCCAGCCCTTCACCAGCCCGCCATACCAGGGCCAGATCGCCATGTCGGCGATGGTGTAGTCGCTGCCCGCGATGAATTCATGCTGCGCCAGGCGCTGGTCGAGCACGTCGAGCTGGCGCTTCGTCTCCATGGTGAAGCGGTCGATCGGGTATTCCATCTTGCTCGGCGCATAGGCGTAGAAATGCCCGAAGCCACCGCCGACATAGGGGGCGCTGCCCATCTGCCAGAACAGCCAGGAGAGGCACTCCGCCCGCGCCGCCCCGCCGCTCGGCAGGAAGGCGCCGAACTTCTCCGCGAGATGCATCAGAATCGCGCCCGATTCGAAGACGCGGATCGGCGTCGGCCCGGAACGATCGACCAGTGCGGGGATCTTGGAGTTCGGGTTGATCTCGACGAAGCCGGAGCTGAATTGCGCGCCCTCGCCGATGCGGATCAGCCAGGCGTCGTATTCGGCGCCGCTATGGCCCAGCGCCAGCAGCTCCTCCAGCATCAGCGTCACCTTCACGCCGTTCGGGGTGCCCTGGGAGTAGAGCTGCATCGGGTGGCGCCCGACCGGCAGCGCCGCCTCATGCGTCGCCCCCGCGATGGGGCGGTTGATGTTGGCGAAGCGCCCGCCATTCGCCTTGTTCCAGCTCCAGACCTTGGGGGGTGTGTACTCGCTCATGCGCAGGGCTCCCGTCTCGCGGATCGATCCTCGTGAAGATGGCGGCGCGTGGCGGGCTGCGCCAGGGGGGCAGCTAAGCCGCATTCAGCCCGAGCCGCCCCAGCCCCGGCAGCTTCAGCGCCGGCCGCCGCAGATCCAGCCCCAGCACGCCGCCGAGGAGATTGAGCTCGATGCCCTCCACCCAGCCCAGCGTGACGCCAAGATAGCCCCCCAGCGTCAGCCGGATCCCGGTGCCCGAGGCGGTGCGGCGCAGCCAGCGCCCATCATGCGGGAAGTCCTTGCCGATGGCGTTGGGCGGCAGCACCGCGCCGGCCTCCGGCACCGCCTCCAGCACCGCGGCGACGAAGGTGTTGGAGTTGGGGCCGGGCCAGGCGCGGTAGTCGCCACGATTCGGCCAGGGATAGCCCGCGATCGCGGCCTCGAGGCGCGGGATCATCGCCGCAGCGGCCGCGCCATCGGCGGCGAAGACGATCTCCGGCGCGCGGCCGAACCAGCGCCCATCGGGCTCGAAGCCGTTGACGCGGATCGGGTCGCCCCAGGCGGTGTAGTCGTAGCGCGTATAGTTCGCTGCGCCCTCCGGCTTGAAGACGATCCAGCTATGCACGGCGAAGATGCCGCGCCAGCGCACGGTGGGCGCGGCGAAGACGCGCAGCACGGCGGGATGATGCGTCGCCGCCGGGGGCAGATGCCCGATGCTCGAGCGATCCGCCTGCCACCACCCCGCGCCGACGCCGCGCCACTGGTGCAGCCCGGCCGAGACGCCGAGCGGCAGCAGGTAGAGCAGCAGCAGGATGGTCAGCACAAGGCGCGTGGTCCTCATCGCTCCTGCATCTGAGGGCGCGAGAACCCGCGCGCAACCCTCAGAGCCGGGCGGAGGCGATCCGCGCGCCCTCGACCAGCGCGGCGAGCTTGGCCCAGGCGATGTCGCCATGCACCGCGCCATAGCCCGCGAAGGTGCCGAAGCCGCAATCCGTGCCGGCGATCACGCGCTCCGGCCCGACGATGCGCGCGAAGGTCTCGATGCGCTGCGCGACCAGTTCCGGGTGCTCGACGAAATTCGTCGTGCTGTCGAGGCAGCCGGGGATCAGCACCCAATCCGCGGGCGGCGGGCTCTCCCGCCACACGGTCCACTCATGCGCGTGGCGCGGATTCGACGCCTCGAAGAGAAGCGCGCCGATGCGCAGCTTGCGCAATTCCGGCAGCACGCGCGCCAGCGGAATGTCGCGCGTGTGCGGGCCCTCGTAATTGCCCCAGCAGATATGCAGCCGGACATCTGACGGGGCGATGTTGCGCAGCGCGTGGTTGAGGATCTCCACATGCCGCGCCGCACGGCGCAGGAACTCCGCCTCGCTCATCTCGGGGTAGAGCATGTGCCGCCCGAGGCCGAGATCCGGCGCATCGATCTGCACGGTCAGGCCGGCGGCGACGATGCCCTCATACTCATGCCGCATGCCCTCGGCGAGGTCCTCCATATAGGCGTCGATGTCGGCATGGATGTCGGAGGGCTGGAACAGCGCGATGACGCCAGGCGAGGCGCTGTTCATGAAGCCGCGCGCATAGCCCGCCGCCGCCATCGCGCCGCGCATCACGCGCAGGTCATGCGCCAGCGGATCCATGCTCTTCACCGTGATCGGCCCCGTGCAGCGCGGCCGCCGATAGGTGGGCGTGCCCCCCGCCTTGGCGATCTTCTGGGCATAGGCGGGATAATCGCCGAGATCCGCCGGCATGCGACGCGGGCTGTCGCCGGCGAAACCGGTGAGCCGGTCCTTGATGTAGGTGGCGTAGGAGATCTTGGAGGTCTCGCCATCCGAGGGGATGTCGATGCCGATCTCCGCCTGGCGTCGCAGCACGTCCTGCGTCGCGTGCAGCATCGCGGCGTCGTAGGCGGCCGGGTCGAGCGCCTCCTCACGTTCGCGCGCGAAGAGGAAATCCGCGACGATCTGGCTGCGCGGCAGCGAGCCGACATGGGTGGTGAGGATCCTCGCCATGCGCCTTCTCCTTCAGACGAAGCGCGGCGGCGCCGGCGAATCGCCGCCCCGCACCACATAGGCGACCATGGTGGCGGAAGAGGTGGCGCGGAAGGCGCGCGTGGCGCCGATCGGCACGGTCAGCGTATCGCCCGGCCCCATCACCACCTCGCCTTCCGGCAGCGTCACGGCGAGCACGCCGGCATGGACGAAGATGACCTCCGCCTCGTCGCGCTGATGCGCGGGCACGCTGGCGCCCGAGTGCATCGTCAGCGCGCGGAGGTTGAAGCCATGCGGCCACCAGCCGCTGATCGGGCCGGGCGCGAAGCCATCGGCGGTGGCCTGCGGCGTGATGATGGCGCTCTCCGTCACACCGGGCCCGGAGAGTGGCGAGGCGGGATTCGCCACGAACTGCGCGGGCTTCACCACGCAGCCCGCCAGCTTCTCCGCCGGCGGCGTGGCGAGGCGCGCGATCTCCGCCGCATCGGGCACGCGCTGGCGCACCGCGCCCTCCGGCACGCGCTCACCCACCGTCGTATCGATGAGCTTGCCGCCTTCCAGCAGCACCAGGCCGTAATGCGCGGCGAGATCGAACACCTTCGGCGCCCAGGTCACCTTGCCCGGGTTGTCGCCACCCAGCACGGCGAAGAGGAAGCCCGTCTCCTCGCCGATGTTCTCGAAGCCGCGGAACATGTGGATGGGAATGGAGATGACATCGCCCGGCCCCATCAGCGCCTCGCCCTCATCGGCGTTGACGCCGAAGATCATGCGCCAGCGGCCGGTATGCGCGACGAAGACCTCCGCCGTCTCATGGCTGTGCTGGCTGTTGAGGCAGCGTGGCGGCTGGCGCGCGCCGCCGATGTTGAAGCCATGCGCCTCGGGGATGTGCACATGCTGGTTCGGATTCTCCGAGACACCGGGCCCGATCAGCGTGAAATTCTCCTTCGCGTCCGAGCCGGGCGAGCGGCTGTCCACGAAGGCGTTGCGGCAGGGGATGAGGTCCGCATAGCGGATCAGGCGCTGATGGCTCATGGCGTGGCGTCCGGCTGGAGTCGCAGGGTGGTGTCGGCGTCGAAGAGATGCAGGCGGGTGGCGTCGAAGCGCAGCGCGATGCGGCTGCCGATCCCGGCCCGCCAGCCGCGATCGGCCTTGGCGATGATCCGCGCCTCGCCGATCAGGGCGGTGACCAGCACCGCATCGCCGGTGAGTTCGACGGCATAGATGGTGGCGTCCACATCGCCCGCACCGGCCGGCTGCACGGTGATGTCCTCGGGCCGGATGCCGAGCACGGCGGGGCCGGCATGGCGCGTGACATGCGTCGTGGCGCGCAGCCCGCCCGCGGCGGTGAAGACGCCCGCCGCATGGTCGCCCCGCAGCAGGTTCATGGGCGGCGAACCGATGAAGCCGGCGACGAAGAGATCCGCCGGTGCGTCGTAGATCTCTTCCGGCGTCGCCAATTGGCGGATCTCGCCATGGTTCATCACGGCGACGCGATGCGCGAGCGTCATCGCCTCGATCTGGTCATGCGTGACATAGACGGTGGTCACACCCAGCTCGTGCTGCAGGTGCTTGATCTCCGCCCGTGTCGAGACGCGCAGCTTGGCGTCGAGATTCGACAGCGGCTCATCCATCAGGAAGACCGTCGGGCGGCGCACGATGGCACGGGCCAGCGCCACGCGCTGGCGCTGCCCGCCGGAGAGTTCCTTGGGCCGGCGATGCAGCAGCGGCTCGAGTTCCACCTTCGCCGCCGCCGCGCGCACCCGCGCCTCGCGCTCCGCGCCCTTGATGCCGCGCAGCTTCAGCGGATAGCCGATATTCTCCCCCACCGTCATGTGCGGATAGAGGCCATAGGACTGGAACACCATGGCGATGTCGCGCTCGCGCGGCGGCAGATCGTTCACGCGCTGGCCGCCGATGAGGATGTCGCCGCTGCTGGGTTCCTCCAGCCCCGCGATCATGCGCATCGTCGTGGTCTTGCCGCAGCCCGAGGGGCCGAGCAGCACCATGAACTCGCCGTCGCGGATCTCCAGCGACTGGTTGCGCACGGCGACGAAGCTGCCCCAGCTCTTGCTGACATTCCGCAGGACGACATCGGCCATCGGCGCCTCACTTCACCGCGCCGCCGGTCATGCCGCGCACGAAGTGGCGCTGGATGACGCTGGCGAGCAGGAACATCGGAATGGAGATCAGGATGCCGGCGGCGGCGATCAGCTCCCACAGATCGCCGCGCTCGGTGCGGAAGCGCGTGATGCCGACGGGCAGCGTCACCGCATCGTCGCGTGTCAGGATCAGCGCGAAAAGGAACTCGTTCCAGGTCAGGATGAAGCAGAAGACGGCCGAGACCAGCACGCCGGGCCAGACCATCGGCACGACGATGTCGATGATCACGCGCAGCCGGGTCGCGCCATCCACCAGCGCCGCCTCCTCGGATTCGGTCGGCACGGCATCCAGGAACCCCTTGAGCATCCACACGGCGAAGGGCGTGACGATCGCGAGATTGACGACGATGAGCGCCAGATGCGTGTCGAGCAGGCCGAGATCGCGGAACAGCAGGTAGAAGGGCAGCACGATCACCACGGCCGGGACGAATTGCGTGGCCAGGATGGTGAAGAACAGCGCGTGCTTGAAGCGCAGCTCGAAACGGCTGAAGGCATAGGCGGCCAGGGTCGAGAAGGGGATGGCGATCAGCACCGTCACGCCCGCCACGATCGTGCTGTTCAGCAACGTCTGCCCGATATTCCAGGGATGCGCGAAGATGGCGCGGAAATTGTCGAGCGTGGGCGTGAAGATGATCGTCAGGTCGAACAGGTCGACCGGCCGCTTGAAGGCGGTCAGCGCCATCCACAGGATCGGGAAGAGGATCAGGAACAGCACCAGCAGCAGGATGGCGGATTCCACCGCGCGCCAGAACAGGCGGCGCCGGCGGGCGACAGCGGCGCGATCCAGGCTCATGGGCTCGCCTTGCGCAGCACGAGCCGCGTGTACCAGACCGCGAGGAAGACCAGCATCGCGGTCAGGATCCAGGCGACGGCGCTCGCATAGCCCATGTCGTACCAGCGGAAGGCGATGGAATAGACGAGATAAGCGAGGGTCACCGTGGCCTGCCCCGGCCCGCCCCCCGTCAGCGTCACCACCTGGTCGAACATCTTGAGCGCGAAGACCGTCTTCAGGATGGCCACCACCGCCAGCACCGGCAGCAGCGCGGGCAGGGTCACGTCGCGGAAGACCTGCCACTCGCTCGCGCCATCGATGCGCGCGGCCTCCTCCGGCTCCTTCGGCAGGGCGGCCATGCCACCCAGCACCACCAGCGTCATGTAGGGCACCCAGCGCCAGGCATCGGAGAAGACCAGCACCAGCAAGGCCGGGCCCGGCTCCGCCAGCCAGACGAAGCCGCGCAGGAAAGGCAGCACCGCGCCGGCCAGCCAGGTGAAGACGCCCATCTCGGCGTTGAACATGAAGCGGAAGGAGATGCCGACCAGCGCGGGCGAGACCGCGAAGGGCAGGATCAGCACCGCGCGCGTGGCGCTGTGCAGCACCCCCGCGCGGCGCAGCAGCACCGCGAGTCCGAGTGCGGAAAGCACGGTGATGGTGACGTCGATGAGGACGAAGATCGCCGTCACCCGCAGCGCATTCGCGAAATCCGGATCGTCGGTCAGGGCGGTGACATAGTGCTCCGCCCCGATGAAGGGCCCCGGCGTCAGGCTGCGCGTCAGCCGCCAGTCGCGGAAGCTGGTGACGAGCGAGACGGCCAGCGGCCAGATCGTCGTCCCCAGCACAATCAGGGCCGCCGGCAGGATCAGCAGGTATTTCAGCCGGCGGTCCTGCATGCGCAATCAGCCGCGGCGGACGATGCGGCGCACCTGCGCGGCGGCGCCGTTGAAGGCATCCGGCACGCTCTTCGCCCCGGTCGCGGCCTCGCTCATCGCCGTCTCCAGCGCCTCGCTGATCTGCGGCCATTCGGGGCCGAAGGTGATGCTCTGCGTGGCGCGCAGGCCCTCCGCCGCGAAGCGGTGCATGCCGCCGAAGCGCGCATTCACCGCCTCATCCATCAGGTTCGGCTGCATCACCGCCACCACGTCGCTCTCGCGCGGATCGAGCAGGATGTCGCGCTCCAGCGCGGGGTTCGCGATCCAGGCGAGCAGCTCGGCCGCGGCCTCCTTGCGGCGCGAACGGCGCGGGATGCCCCAGACCCAGGTATTGGTGAAGGTGGTGCGCGGCTGGCCCGCATAGCTCGGCATCGGCGCGAAGCCGAGCTGCGGCGCCGTCAGCCGGCTTGCCTGCGGGTTCAGCAGGGTGGAGCGCACCCACCACCAGACCGGCAGCATCGCCGCATTGCCCTGGCCCATGCTGTTCACCGCATCCTGCTCGGCGAAGCTCACCGCGCCGGCGGGGGTCACGCGATGGCGGCGCAGCAGATCCACGTAATCCTGCACGGATTGCAGGCCGGCGGCGTTGTTGAAGGCGGGCTGGCCCTGCGCGTCGAAGAGCTGCCCGCCGCGGCCCCAGAGGAAATTGTACCACACCATCAGGTTCTGGCCGTTGCCGCGCCCATAGGGCACGGAGACGCCGGCGATGCCCGGCTCACGCGCCTGGATCGCCTGCGCGGTCTCCACCAGGCCCTCCCAGGTCGCGGGCGGGGTCAGGTTGTGCTTCTCGAACAGGTCACGCCGGTAGAAGAGCAGCTGCACATGGCCGCGGCTCGGCAGGCCGAGCAGGCGGCCGCCGACGCGCCCCTGGCGCAGATGCGCCTCCGGCCAGCGATCGAGCGGGATCTGCTTGGCGCGCACCACATCGTCGAGCGGATCGAAGAGGTTGTTGAGGGAGGCCACCCACTGGTCCATCGCGATGGCGAGGTCGTAGTCGCCGCCGCCGCCCACCATCTCCGCCGTCAGCGCCTCCCGCATGCTGGCGAAGGGGATGAAGGTGTACTTGGCGGTGATGCCGGTCTGCTCGGTGAAGGCGGCAAGCCGCGCCTCATGCGCGCGGAACTGGCTGGCCACCACGCAGAGCACCTTCAGCTCCGTGCCGGCGAAGGGCTTGCCCGGGCGCAGGCCGGGCGTGGCGGTGACGGAGGCGGCGGCCGGACCGGCCATGCCGAGGGCCGCGCCGGCGGCCAGGAAGTCGCGACGACGAATCGCCATGAACGGTGTCTCCTTCCCTCGGCGTCGGCTTCGCGCCGCGCCATTCTTGAATACGCATGCAAGCCTAGGGGCAGAGCCGCCATCCTGGCAAGCGGGCTTTGTCACTGGGGCTCGGGGGCGCGCCAGACGAGCTGGCCGTCGATGCTCACGCAGCCTTCCGGCGGCATGCGGGCGGAGCCACGCACCACCAGTTCGCCCCGCACCACCTCATGGCGCGTCGCCGCCTCGGGGTTCTCGATCATCTCGCAGATCAGCGTCACGGCCGCATCGACCATCGGCCGGAGGGGCTGCGAGAAGGAGGTGAGCGAGAAGCTCGGCCAGCGCGCCGGGCCGGTATCGTCGAAGCCGACCAGCGAGAGGTCGCGCGGGATGCGCAGGCCGAATTCATGGCGCGCGACCTCGGCCACGGCAGTCGCCATGTGGTCATTGCCGCAGAAGATCGCCTCCGGCCGGTCGGGGCGGTCGAGCAGGCGGCGCGCGGCCGCGGCGGCGGCGTCGAAGCGGTAGAGGCCCACCTCGCGCAGCGGCTTCGGATAGCCGTTCTCGGCGAGCCAGCCGAAGAAGCCGCGCTCGCGGTCGCGGCTGGTGGAGGAATTCTCGATGCCGGCGAGGAAGGCCATGCGCCGATGCCCGCCGGCGGCGAGGAACTGCGCGATCATGCGCCCGCCGCGCAGGTTCTCGCCGGTGACGGAGGAGACATTCGTGCCGCGCGTCGTGCGGTTGAACAGCAGCACCGGAATGCCCGCCGCGCGGCATTGCTCGGCCAGCGCGGAGGACAGGGTGGACGAGGCGAGGATCAGCCCGTCGATCCGCCAGGCCAGCACCTGTTCCAGCTGCGGGTCGGCATGGCGGCCGGCATCGGGCGTGAAGAGCAGCAGCTGGTAGCCGCGCGCCTGCAGGCCGCGCGAGAGCGTCTCCAGCACCTCCGGGTAGAAATGATTCTGCAGATAGGCGGCGGCGACACCGATGATGCGGCTGCGGCTGGTGGTCAGGCTGCGCGCGATGGCGTTGGGCCGGTAGCCGAGGCTGCGCGCGGCTTCCTCCACCCGCGCGCGGGTCTCGGCCGCGATGCTCGCGCCGGGGGTGAAGGCGCGGCTGACGGCGGATTGCGACACGCCGGCGAGGCGCGCCACATCCACCGCCGTGGCGTAGCGCTGGCCGCGCCGCGCGCTGCTCATCCGGCCGTCCAGCCGCCATCGACGAGGAGCGAGGAGCCCGTCATCAAGGCGGCCGCGTCGGAGCAGAGGAAGGTGATCGCGCCCATCAGATCCTCGACCTGGCCGAGCCGGCCGAGCTTGATCTTGCCGAGCACGAAGTCGCGGAAGGCCTTGTCCTCGAAGAAGGGGCGCGTCAGCGGCGTCTCGATGAAGGTGGGGCAGAGCGTGTTCACGCGGATCCGGTGCGGCCCGAGATCGATCGCCATGGCCCGCGCCATGCCCTCCATCGCCCATTTCGAGGCGCAATAGACCGAGCGCCGTGGCCCGCCCACATGGCCCATCTGCGAGGAGAGATGCAGGATCGAGCCCCCGATCCCCGCCGCGATCATGCCCTTCGCCACGGCCTGCGCGACGAAGAAGGCGGCGCGGAGGTTGAGCGCCATCACCGCGTCGAAATCCGCGACGCTCACCTCGGTGAAGGTCGCGGGGCGGTTGGTGCCGGCATTGTTCACCAGCGCGTGGAACGGCCCCGCCTGCGCGATCTTCGCGGTGGCGTCTTCGATGTCGAGCACATCCATTGGCAGCGCGATGGCCTTGCCGCCGGCCTCGCGGATCGCCGCGGCCGCGGCCTCGATCTCCGCGGCCGAGCGCGCCGCGAGCACAACCTCGGCGCCCGCCTGCGCCAGCGCGGCGGCGGCGGCAAGGCCGATGCCGCGGCCCGCGCCGGTCACCAGCGCGCGGCGACCATCGAGGCGCATGGAGGGGGTGCGCGGAAGCTCCATCTCACTCGGCCGCCTGGCCATAGGGCACGTTGCGCCCGCCATAGCGGCGCAGGCGGATATTCGCCTGCTCGGCATGGCCGACAAAGCCCTCGAGCATGCACAGGCGGGAGCAGTAGGCGCCCACCATCGCGCTCGCGGCATCCGTCAGGACCCGTTGGTAGGTCACGGTCTTGAGGAACTTGCCCACCCAGAGTCCACCCGTGTAGCGCGCCGCGCCCAGCGTCGGCAGGGTGTGGTTGGTGCCGATCACCTTGTCGCCGTAGCTGACATTGGTGCGCGGGCCGAGGAAGAGCGCGCCGTAGTTCGTCATGTTCTGCAGGAAGAAGTCATCGTCCGCCGTCATCACCTGCACATGCTCGGAGGCGATGCGGTCGGCCTCGCGCAGCATCTCGGCGCGATCCTCGCAGACGATGACCTCGCCATAATCGTTCCAGGCCTGGCGGGCGATCTCGCCGGTCGGCAGGATGGCGAGCAGGCGCTCCACCTCCGCCATCGTCTCGCGCGCCAGCTTCGCGCTGGTGGTGAGCAGGATGGCCGGGCTGGTCGGGCCGTGCTCGGCCTGGCCGAGCAGATCGGTGGCGCAGATCTCGCCATCCACCGTCTCATCCGCGATGATCAGCGTCTCGGTCGGCCCGGCGAAGAGATCGATGCCAACGCGGCCATAGAGCTGGCGCTTCGCCTCCGCCACATAGGCGTTGCCGGGGCCCACCAGCATGTCCACCGCGGCGATGCTCTCCGTGCCCAGCGCCATGGCGCCGATCGCCTGCACGCCGCCCAGCACGCGGATCTCGTCCGCGCCGGCAAGATGCTGCGCGGCGACGATGGCGGGCGCGGGGCGGCCCTGGAAGGGGGGCGCGCAGGTGGCGATGCGCGGCACGCCCGCCACCTTCGCCGTCACCACCGACATATGCGCCGAGGCCAGCAGCGGATACTTGCCGCCGGGCACGTAGCAGCCCACGGCATTCACCGGGATGTGCTTATGGCCGAGCACGACGCCGGGAAGTGTTTCGACCTCCACATCGCGCATCGAGTCGCGCTGGTGTTGCGCGAAGTTGCGCACCTGTTCCTGCGCGAAGCGGATATCGTCGAGGGCGCGGGCCGGCAGTTCGGCGATGCAGGCGCGGATCTCGGCATCGGTCAGGCGGAAATCGGCGCGGTCCCAATGGTCGAAGCGGGCCGACATCTCCCGCACCGCGACGTCGCCGCGCTTGGCGATGTCGGCCAGCAGCGCCTCCACCGTCGCGCGCACCGCGCTCTGGGCGGCATCCTTGTCCGCACTCGCGATGGAGCGCTTGAGCCATTGGGGCATGAGAGGGTCCCGAACCGTGCCTGTCGTCGCGGCAGTTTGCATGCGCTTGCAAGACCCGCACAAGGGGGCCTTGGTGGCGGCGGCCGGCGCGGGATGGTAGAAGCGGGCGCCGCCCCCTCCCCTCTCGCCGTCGCGGACCGGCAAGGTTGCACCCGTGCCAGACGCCCCGACCGACACGCCCTTCGAGATCTTCCTCGCCACCTTCCCGGGGCTGGAGGCCGTGCTGCTCGAGGAGGTGCGCGGCAAGGGCTTCCGCCATGCCCGCGCCGTGGCCGGTGGTGTCACCATCGAGGGCGGCTGGCCCGACGCCTGGCGCGCCAATCTCTGGCTGCGCGGCGCGGGGCGCGTGCTGGCGCGGGTGGCGCAGTTTCACGCCACGCATTTCGCGCAGCTCGATGACCGCGCGCGCGGCGTGGACTGGGCCCGGCTGCTGCGGCGCGACGTGCCCTTCCGGGTCGAGGCCAGCTGCGCGGGCTCGCGCCTCTATCACTCGGATGCCGTCGCGCAGCGCGTGGCGACCGCGATCCGGGAAACCCTCGGCGCGCGGGAATCGCCGGACGCGCCGGTGCTGGTCATGGCGCGGATGGAGAAGGACATCTGCACGCTCAGCCTCGATACCTCGGGCGAGCCGCTGCACAAGCGCGGCTACAAGCAGGCGGTGAATCCGGCGCCGCTGCGCGAGACCATGGCCGCGCTCTTCCTGCGCCAGGCCGGCTATGACGGCACCATGCCGCTGTTCGACCCGATGTGCGGCGCCGGCACCTTCGTGATCGAGGCGGCGGAGATCGCGCTGCGGCTGAACCCCGGCCGATCGCGCGCCTTCGCCTTCGAGCATCTGGCCACCTTCGATGCCGAGGCCTGGGCACGGATGCGCGCGGTGCAGCGCGCCGCGCCGCCACCCCCGCCGCTGACGGGCAGTGACCGCGATGCCGGCGCCATCGCCATGAGCAGGGCCAATGCCGAGCGGGCGGGCGTGGCGGCGGCCACCACCTTCACCCAGGCGCCGATCAGCGCCGCGAGCCCGCCGGAAGGCCCGCCGGGCCTCGTGATCTTCAACCCGCCCTACGGCACGCGGCTGGGCGAGCGCCAGGCGCTGCTGCCGCTCTACCGCGCGCTGGGCCAGACGCTGCTGAGCCGATTCGCCGGCTGGCGAGTGGCGATGGTGGTGAGCGAGCCGAAGCTCGCCTACGCCAGCGGCCTGCCCTTCCTGCCGCCCGGCGCGCCGGTGCCGCATGGCGGGCTGCGCGTGCAGCTCTTCCAGACCGGGCGGCTATAGGCCTACAAGGCTCGGCATGGTGGCCCGTCGCGCCCTTCGCCTTGTGCTGGCCCTGGTGCTCTGCCTGCAGAGCAGCCTGGCGCTGGCGCATTGCCTGCGTCTCGCTGCCCCCGCACCGCACCAGCCCTTCCATGTCGAGATCTGCACGCCCGATGGCGTGGTGACGATGGATCTCGCGGATCGCGAGGAGGCGCCCGCGGAGCACGACGCCGCGGGCTTCTGCATCGCCTGCCACGGCGCGGCGCAGGCGAGCCTGCCGGCCCCGCCAGACCTGCCGCTGCCCGTCCTGCGCCGGCTTGCGCCCCCGCCTTTGCCGCAACACGCGGGCGCGCCGCTTTCCGCCCGCGCGCCGCCCTACGAGCCCACCGGCCCACCCCAGCTTTCCTGACCTGCCGACACCCGCGCGCCGCCACCGGCGCCGGGTGATTTCGCGTGCGGGCGGCAGCGCCTGCGCGCGCGCGTCAGCATGGCGTCCTCATCGGCGCCTTTCAGGAAATCCGTCATGTCCGCTCTTTCGCGTCGTCCCTTGCTCGCCAGCCTTGCGCTTGGCGCCTTGCCGCTGCCTGCCCTCGCGCAGTCCCGCCCGATCATCGATGCGCTGGGGCGCGAGGTGCACCTCGCCGCGCCGCCGCGCCGCGTGGTGGTGATGTTCAACTACGAGGAATTCACCGCCATCGCCGGCGTCGAGGGCTGGCAGCGCGTGGTCGGCATGAACCGCTTCGTCTGGGAAGGCTGGCGCCCGGCCATCTTCGCCCGCTACCGGCCGCTCATCCCCAATCTCGGCGCCATGCCCGATGTCGGCAGCACGGATGAGGGCACTTTCAGCGCCGAGAAGGTGATCGCGCTGCGGCCCGATCTTCTCGTCATGCCTTATTGGTCCTGGGTCGCAGCCGAGACCGCTCGCGCGCAGATCGAGGCCGCGGGCATCCCGATCCTGGTCATCGACTACAATGCGCAGACGCTGGAGCGCCACATCGCCTCCACCCGCGCGCTCGGCGCCGCCATGGGCACGCCCGAGCGCGCCGAGGCGCTGGCCGAACGCTATCGGCGCAACATGGAAGGGATGCTCGAGCGCATCGCCCGCGTGCAAACGGGGGCCAGGCCAAAGGTGCATTTCGAGCTCGGCCAGGCCGGGGCGGGCACGATCGGCAACAGCTATGCCGGCACGATGTGGGGCAGGATCGCCACCACCATCGGCGCCGAGAACATCGCCGAGGGGCGCCTGACCGGCCCCTGGGGTCCGCTGGCGGCGGAGACGGTGCTGGCGGCGAATCCGGATTTCGTCTTCATCGCCGGCTCCTCCTGGGTCAATCGCCCGAACGCCGTGCGCACCGGCTACGACGTGGCCCCGGAGGTGACGCGCGCCTCCCTCGCCCCCTACGCCGCGCGGCCGGCCTGGCAGGCGCTGTCCGCCATCCGGCGCGGCGAGTTGCACGCCATCGAGCATGGGCTGGCGCGCACGATCTTCGACGATACCGCGACACTCTACATCGCCAAGCGGCTCTGGCCCGGCGCCTTCGCGGATGCCGATCCGGTGGCGGCGCTGGCGGAGTTCCATGCGCGCTTCCTGCCCGTCACCTTCTCCGGCACCTGGATGCTGCCGTGGCGGGCCTGAGCGCGACCGCCGAGGCCCAGGCCGGCTGGGCGCGGCTCGCCGCACGGCGCGCGGCGCTGCTCGGCGCCGGCGTGGCGGTGCTCGCGGCCTGCTTCCTGCTCGATGTCGCGACGGGGCCGGCGATGCTGCCGCTCGGCACCGTCGCGGCCTCGGTGCTCGGCGCGGGGCAGGACCCGATGGTGGAGGCCATCGTCTGGGCCATCCGCCTGCCGGTCGCGATCATGGCGCTGCTGGTCGGCGCGGCGCTGGGCCTGACGGGGGCGGTGATGCAGACCATCCTGAACAACCCGATGGCGTCGAGCTACACGCTCGGCGTCTCGGCCGGTGCGGGATTCGGCGCGGCGCTGGTCATCGTCTTCGGTGCGGCGCTGCCGCTGGCGGAGGGGCAGGCCGTGCCGCTCGCGGCCTTTCTCTTCGCCGGGCTCGCCTGTGCCGGCGTCTGGGCGCTGGGCGGAATCCGCGGCGCCACGCCGGAGACGCTGGTGCTGGCGGGCATCGCGCTGATGTTCCTGTTCCAGGCGCTGCTCGCGCTGCTGCAATTCATGGCCTCGCCCGAGGCGTTGCAGCAGATCGTCTTCTGGCTCTTCGGCAGCCTGCAACGCGCGACCTGGCCGAAGCTCGGTATCATCGCGGGCGTGCTGGCCATCGCGGTGCCGCTGCTGCTGCGCGATGCGTGGAAGCTCACGGCGCTGCGGCTCGGCGATGACCGCGCGGCGGCGCTGGGCGTGCGGGTGCGCGGGGTGCGACTGCGCGGCTTCCTGTTCGTTTCGGTGGCGACGGGCGTGGCGGTGGCCTTCGTCGGCACGATCGGCTTCGTGGGCCTGGTCGCGCCGCATGTCGCGCGCATGTTGCTGGGCGAGGATCAGCGTGTGCTGCTGCCCGGTGCCGCGCTGGCCGGCGCGGTGCTGCTCTCCGCCGCCTCGGTGGCGAGCAAGACGGTCTCGCCCGGCGCGCTGTTTCCTATCGGGATCGTCACGGCGCTGATCGGCGTGCCCTTCTTCGCCTGGCTCATCCTCTCCAGCCGGCGGTCGCATTGGTGAGCGCGCGGCTGGAGCTGGAGGCCGTCTCTGTGCGCTACGGCACGCACCCGGCGGTGCAGGGCGTGACGCTGGCGGCACGGGGCGGCGAGGTGCTGGCGCTGCTCGGGCCGAACGGGTCGGGCAAATCCTCGCTGCTGCGCGCGGCGGCGGGGTTGCTGGCGCATCAGGGGCAGGTGCGACGCCAGGGGATCGGGCCGCGCGGCATCGGCTTCATGCCGCAGGACAATGGCGCGCGCGCCGCGCTGACGGTGCTGGAGACGGTGCTGCTCGGCCGGCTCGGCGCGCTGGGAATGCGCGTGCCGCCGGAAGAGGTGGCGCGCGCCATCGCGGCACTCGACCGGCTGGGCCTCGCGGGGCTGGCGGGGCGGCTGCTCGGCGAGCTGTCGGGCGGGCAGCGCCAGCTGGTGTTTCTCGCGCAGCTGCTCTGCGCCGAACCCCAGGCGCTGCTGCTGGATGAACCGACCAGCGCGCTCGATCTGCGCAACCAGTTCACGCTGCTCGGCCTGCTGCGCGACCTGGCGCGGGCGCAGGGGCTGGTGGTGGTGGTGGCGATCCACGACCTCAACGCGGCCGCGGCCTTCGCGGATCGCCTCGCGGTGCTGCAGGCCGGGCGCCTGGTGGCGCTGGGCCCGCCGGAGGAGGTGCTCACGCCCCGGCTGATGGCCGAGGTCTATGGGCTGGAGGCCGAGCTCTGCATCAGCGCCACTGGCCGGCGCGTGATCCTGCCCGTGGCGGCGATCAATGCCGATGGCCGCCCGGGCTGCCCGCCGCCTCGATCGCCAGCATGACCTGCACCTCGCCCGCGCGCTCGAAGCGCAGCGTCAGGGGCACGGAGGCGCCGCGGTTGAGCGGGCCGGTCAGGCCGATCAGCATCACATGCAGCCCGCCGGGGCGCAGCTGCACGGTCTGGCCGGGCGGCACGGGGATGTCGTTGACCGGGCGCATGCGCATCACATCGCCCTCGCGGATATGCGTGTGCAGCTCCACCACGCGCGCGGCGGGCGTGCTGGCGGAGAGCAGGCGGTCCGGCTGGCTGCCGGTGTTGCGGATGGTCATGAAGCCCGCGCCATTGGCGTTGGCGCCGGCGGCGCGCGACCAGGGGCGGTCGATGCGCAGCTCGCCGGCGGCGATCTCGCTGGCGGCGAGGGGGGTGGCGGCCAGCAGCAGCGGGGTGCCGAGCAGCAGACGGCGGGTGAAGACGGTCATGGCAATATCCTTGAGGGCGCCGGCGCGGCGGCGCGGATGGGGGGCGCGGCGGCGCGGGGCCGCTGGCGCGTGATCGGTGAGCCCCGCCAAGGCGGGGATGCCCCGCGACCGGCAGCGCCGGGGCAGGGTCGGTCCGTTCAGGCCTGGGCCGGTGGTCCGGTCGGCTGGTAGGGCGGGGCGCGCGCACCGGGCGGGGCGGCGGCGTGCAGGGGCAGCGGCGGCGGGGCGAGGCGCGTCAGCGTCGGCACCGGCAGGCCGGGCGGTGCCAGCGGCGCGGCCTGCGGCGCGCCATGGCAGGTGAGGCAGAAGCCGGCATGGTCGCCGCCCGGCGCGGGGGCCTCATCCGCGCCGAGATCCAAGGTGACGATGCCGTCCGGCGTGCAGATCTCGACATGGAAGGCCGCGTGGCCGGCCGGGTTGGCCATGCGCAGGCAATGCGCCATCGCTAGGCCGCTCTGCAGGCAGAGCACCAGGGCAAAAAGCACCCGCAGCAGGCGTTGGACCGAACGGCTCACGCCGCGCTTCTAGGCCTTGGCGCGGGGGGCGCGCAACCGGCGCGGCGCCGGCGCGGCGGGCGCGGGGAGGGGCACCGGCATCAGGTTGATCCCGCCCAGCCGCACGCCGCGCTCGCGCACCAGGGCCTCGGCGAAGCCGCGCACCTCCGCCGCCGGGCCGCGCAGCAGCGCGACCTCCACGCAGAGATGGTGATCCAGATGCAAATGCAGCGTGGTGACGCCGAGGTCGTGATGCGCGTGCTGCGCCTCGGTCAGGCGGCGGCCGAGTTCGCGCTCGTGATGGTCATAGAGGTAGGAGACGGCGGCGACGCAGGGCAGGTCGGGCTGGCTGGCCCCGGCGGCATCCCTTAGCCCCGCGCGCAAGAGGTCACGAATCGCCTCCGAGCGGTTGGCGTCGCCGCGCCCGGCCATGAAGGCGTCCAGCGCGGCGGCGGTCTCGTCATCGAGGCTGATGGTCAGGCGTTGCATGGCGTGGCTCCCCTGCGCCACGGTAGCGCGGGGGCGGGCGCTGCACAGCCGGCGGCAGGTTATGATGATTCTTGGCAATCCTCATACCGGGGGCTAGCCTTCGCGGCTCCACGCCGGATTGCCGCCCATGCGCCGCCTCGCCTGCCTTCTGCTCTGCTGCCTGCTCGCCTGGCCCGCCGCGGCGCAGACCAGTGGGGGCACGGCGGTGATCGCGGTGGCGGGCGATCCGGGGCATCTCAACCCCGCCATCTCCACCGCCGGGCCGCTGCACGCGGTCGCGGGCTCGCTGTTCAACGGGCTGGTCACGCTGGATGAGGCCGGCACGCCGCAGCCCGACCTTGCCGAGGTCTGGGCCACGGCGCCGGACGGGCTCAGCGTCACCTTCCGGCTGCGCGGCGATGTGCGCTGGCATGACGGCACGCCCCTCACCGCGCGCGACGTGCAGGTGAGCTTCGAGCAGGTGCTGCTGCGCCACCATGCGCGCGCCCGCGCCGGCCTCGCCCCCGTGCTGGCGGCGGTGGAGCATGATGGCGATCGGATCGTCGTCTTCCGCCTCAACCGCCCGCACCCGGCGCTGCTGCGCCAGCTCGAGGTCAGCGAGGCGCCGATCCTGCCCGCGCATCTCTTCGACGGCACGGATCCCACCACCAACCCGGCCAATCTGCGCCCGGTCGGCACGGGGCCCTTCCGCTTCGACTCCTATCGGCGCGACGAGCAGGTCCTGCTGACGCGCAACCCGGCCTATTTCAAGCCGGGCCTGCCGCGGCTCGACCGGCTGGTCTTCCGCATCATCCCCGACGCCAACACCCAGGTGAACGCGCTGCTCGCCGGCGAGGTGGACATGCTGGCGCGCGTCGCCCCCCCCGATGCGGCGCGGCTGCGCGGGCGCGGCGTGACGCTGATGGAAACCCGCGCCGTGGCGGGGGGATCGAACTGCGTGATGTCGCTCGGCTTCAACCTCGACCGGCCGCTCACCGGCACCCTGGCGCTGCGCGAGGCCCTCGCGATGGGGGTGGACCGGCAGCGGCTGCTGGACCTTGCCGCCCATGGCCAGGGGCGGGTGGCGGCGGCGCCGATCGCCTCGGGCATCGCCTGGGCGCAGGCACCCCATGCGCTGGCCCCGTGGCGGCACGATGTGGCGGCGGCCAACCGGCGGCTCGACGCGGCGGGGCTGGCGCGCGACGCGCAGGGGCTGCGGGCCACGCTCGACATCGTGCATTTCCCGGCCTTCGCGCGGTGGTCGGAGCTGCTGCGCCAGCAACTCGCGCCGCTCGGAATCGCGCTGCGCCCGCGCATGATGGATCCCGCCGCCCTGGCGCAGACGGTCTTCACGCGGCGCGATTTCGACCTGACGCTGATCTCCTATTGCCAGGGCAGCGATCCCGAGATCGGCGCGCGGCGCATGGTGCATTCCTCGGCCGTGGGCAACGTGCCCTTCTCCAACGCCGCCGGCTATCGCAATGCCGAGGTCGATGCGCTGTTCGATACGGCAGCCGGGCTCACGGAGGATGGCGCAAGGGGGGCGGCCTATCGCGCGGCGCAGGCGATCCTGGCGCGCGACCTGCCCTATCTCTGGCTGGTCGAGACCGACTTCACCGCCGCCTGGCGCGACCGCTTCGCCGATTTCGCGCCCTGGACCAGCCAGGTGGCCGAACGCGCCTGGCGCCAGCCCTGATCCGCTTCCTCGCGCGGCGCCTGGTCTTCGGCGCGCTGGCCATCGGCCTCGCCGCCAGCCTCGCCTTCGCCCTCGCCTGGCACGCGCCGGGAGGGCCGGCGGTGGGGCTGGCGGGTGAGCACGCCGCGCCCGGCCAGCTGGAGGAGATCACGCAGCGCTACGGGCTGGACCGGCCGGCCGTCGCGGTCTGGCTGGACTGGATGGGCGGGCTGCTGCGCGGCGATCTCGGCCAATCCTGGCGCGCGCAGCAGCCCGTCGCCACGCTGATCGCCGAGCGCCTGCCGCTGACGCTGAGCCTGACGCTGGCGGGCGCGGCGCTGGCGGCGCTGGCGGGGAGCGCGCTGGGCCTCGCCGCCGCCTGCACGCCGCAGCGCTGGCCGGTGGCGGCGCTCGCGGGGCTGCATGCCGTGCCCGGGCCGGTGGTGGCGCAGGCGCTGGTGCTGGTCTTCGCCCTGGGCCTCGGCCTGCTGCCAGTGCAGGGCATCGCCGATGCGCGCGATCCGGCCGCGGGTGGCCTCGCGCTGGTGATCGAGCGCGCGCGGCATCTGGCGCTGCCGGTGCTGGCGCTCGCGCTGCACCAGCTCTGCTTCGTGGCGCTGCTGCTGCGCGCGGGGCTGCTGGCGGAGATGCGCCAGCCTTATGTGGTGGCGGCGCAGGCGCGCGGGATGTCGCGCGGCGCGGCGCGGCTGCGCCACGCCTTGCCCAATGCGGCCCTGCCGGTGGCGACGCTGAGCGCGCTGCGGCTGGGCAATCTGATCGGCGGCGCCCTGGTGATCGAGGTGGCCTTCGCCCTGCCGGGGCTCGGGCGGCTCGCCGTCTCGGCGGCGCTGGCGCGCGACCATCCGGTGGTGATCGGCAGCGTGGTCGTCGCCTGCGCCCTGGCCTGGGCGGCGAATCTGCTGGCCGATGCGCTGGCGCCCTGGCTCGATCCCAGGCTCCGGCAGACGGGACCATGACGGCGCAGCGCCTCGCCATCGCGCTGCTGGTCGCGCTCTACCTCGCCTGCCTCGCTTTCGCGCCCCCGGGCGCGCTGGCGACGCTGCCGGGCGGGGTGGCGCTGCACCCGCCGAGTCTCGCCCATCCGCTCGGCACGGATGACCTCGGGCGGGACATGCTGGCGGCGCTGCTGCAGGGCGGGCGCAGCTCGCTGGCCGTGGCGGCGGGGGCGACGGCGCTGGCGCTCGCCTGCGGGCTGGCGGCGGGGCTGCTCGCCGGGCTCGGCCCGCTTTGGCTGGATGAGGCGATGATGCGCCTCGCCGAGATCACCGCCAGCCTGCCCACTCTGCTGCTGGCCGTGCTGGTCGCCGCCCTGTTCGGGGGCGCTTCCTGGCATCTCGCGCTGCTGCTCGGCCTCACGCGCTGGCCGATGATCGCGCGGATCATCCGCATCGAGGTGCAGCGCCTGCGCGCGGCCGAGTTCTGGCGCGCCGCCGTCGCGCTCGGCGCACCGCTGCCCGGCCTCGCGCGGCGGCATCTGCTGCCGCATCTCGCCGCGCCGCTGATGGCCGCCGCCGGCATCGTCTTCGGCGGCGCGGTGCTGGCCGAGGCCGCGCTGGCCTTCGTCGGGCTCGGCGATCCGGGGGCGACGAGCTGGGGGCAGATGATCGCGGCGGGCTTCGGGCTGATCGGCCTGGCCTGGTGGGTCTGGCTCTGGCCGGCGCTGCTGCTGGTGGCGGTCAGCGGGCTGGTCGCGCTGGCGGTGCAGGCGGAGCGGCCGGCAGGCGCCGATTGACACCGGCGGCGGCGCGCCGCCACGCTTGGATCGTCAGCAAGAAGGCTCGCCCCATGGCCCGGCAGGAAGCGCCCGATCGTTTCGACCCCTGGCCGCCGGGCATCGAGCCCGAGGTGCCCGTGCCGGGTTACCCCAATACCTGGACGCATACCCCCGCCCAGCCGCTCCTGCGCCGCGCCCCCGGCCGCACCGAGGTCACCGGCCCGCGCGCGCTGCAGCGCAAGCTGCCCTGTGGCGAGGCCAACCTCGCCGAGCCCATCCCCGGCCGCCCCGCCATCGGCCAGCTCATGCATCTCTCCGGGCGCATCCTGGACGAGGATGGCCGCCCGGTGCGCGGCGCGGTGGTGGAGCTGTGGCAGGCCAATGCCGCCGGGCGCTACTACCACCCGATCGACCAGCGCGCCGCGCCGCTCGACCCGAACTTCGTCGGCAATGGCAGGCTGCTGACCGATGAGGAAGGCCGCTACGCCTTCTTCACCATCAAGCCCGGCGCCTATCCCGTGCCGGTGAAGGAGACCTGGTGGCGCCCGCCGCATGTGCATTTCTCGGTGCTCGGCCCGGCCTCGCTGTCGCGGCTGGTGACGCAGATGTATTTCGCCGGCGATCCGCTGAACGCGCATGACCGCATCCTCAACGCCGTGCCCGATGCGGCGGCGCGCGCGCGGCTGATCGCGCGCGACCTGCCGCCCTGGGAGGTGGGCGACCAGTGGCTCGGCTACACGCATGACATCGTGCTGCGCGGCCGCCACGCCACGCCGGCGACACCCTGAGGCGGCCGACATGCTCACCAATTCTCCGCTGCCGCCGACCTCCCAGGCCACGATCGGCCCCTTCTTCCCGCGCACCTATTTCCAGCCCGGCGACAACGACCTGACGCGCATCGCCACCGACGCCGCGCCAACCACGCAGGGCGAGGCTATCCTGCTGCGCGGCCAGGTGCGGCGCGAGGGCGGGGTGCCCTGCGTGAACATGATCCTCGAGGCCTGGCAAGCGGATGCGGCGGGGCGCTTCGACCATCCGCTCGACCCCGCGCGGCACCTCGCGGATCCCGATTTCCTCGGCTGGGGCCGCGCCTTCACCGATGCCGAGGGGCGCTACGCATTCCGCACCGTGATGCCCGGCGGCTTCGTGGATTCCACCGGCGCCCGCGCGCCGCACATCAACCTGATCGTGATGGGCGCGGGGTTGATGCGGCTCGCCATGACCACGGCCTTCTTCCCCGACCACGCCGCGCAGCACGCGGCGGATCCCGTGCTGGCGCTGGTCGATCCGGCGCGGCGGCCGCTGCTGGTGGCGACCGAGGAGGCGCGCGCGGACGGCCTGCGCGTCTTCCGCTTCGACCTGCTGCTGCGCGGCGATCCGGCGACGGAGACGCCCTTCTTCGAGATGTAGCTACCCCGCTAGAGCACGATCGATCCTCTCGGATCGATCTCGTGCTCTAGAACCTATTGAATCTACAGCACGAAATCCGATCACACTGATCGAGTGTGATCGGCTAGTGCTGTAGGGCGCAGAGGAATTTACCCCGCCGCTTCGCCTTGGCGAAGGGCGCGGGCATCGCCGCCGCCTGCTGCAGCGCGGCCAGGATGCGCGCCTGGTCGGCCCAGGCGATGGCCCCGCTCTCCTGCCCCAGCGCGATGCGCCAGGCGGCATCGGCCACGGGCGTGCCCGGCATCGCACGCTCGAGTAGCCGCGCCTGTGCCGTCACCTCGGCCGGCGTGCCGGGCGCGCGCGGCTCCCGCGCCGCCCAATCCTCGCACCAGTCGCACATCTACAGCACTCTCGACAAACACTGGATCAGTGTTTGTCGATTTCGTGCTGTAGTTTCAATATGTCCCAGAGCACGAGATCGATGCATCAGCATCGATCGTGCTCTATCGCTGCCCATCCCAGGCCGCGATATCCGCCTGCCGCAGCCCGCCAACGCGGGCATGCGGCCGCCCACCCGTGGTCATGGCCAGCGCGAAAAGGATCTCGTCGGGGCGCGGCGCGTCGGGCACGACGCAGGTGATGCCGTCGAAATGGCTGCGCACATAGGCGGCGTTGCGGTGATGGATCGGCAGATCGAGAACCGCGCCCATCGGCCCCACCTTGGTCATACTCGGCACGATGGACAGCGCCTGGCCGAGCAGCCCGCGCATCGCATAGCCGCCGGCCACATGCCACAGCGCGCCATGCTCCAGCTCGCCCGCCGTGCCGACCAGCCCGCCCTTGCCATAGGCCTCGATGCGCGACGCATCGCCGCCGAGCCCGGCGAGCAGCTTCTCCGCCACCATCAGCCCGATCGGCTTCATCGCCTCCATCATCCACATCAGCTCGGGCTCGAAACGGCCCGCGAAGGGATTGCGCAGCACCACCGCGCACCAGCCCTTCAGGATCGGCTGGTCGAGCACCGGCCCGCCATCATGGCGCACCTCCTCCACATGCAGCACGGTCTTGCGGATGACGAGTTCCTGGCTCATGGCGATGCCTCCGTCAGAAGCGGCAAGTCTGCCCCGAGCACGCGCGCCGCGCCAGCGAGGCGCAGCGCCGCGCCAAGGATATGCCCCTGCGCGATCCAGCGCGCGGCCAGCACCGCCCCCTGGTCGAGCGCCCGCGCGATCTCATCCGCCGTCAGCGCACCGACATGGGTGGTGACGCGCCGCGCGCCGAGATCGCTGTCCGGATCGAGGCTTTCGGCCGGCACGCGGGTGATGGCGGGGCTCGCCACATCCACCGCATTGGCGAGCAGCGTGGCCGCCGCATCCGCCGTCGCGGAATCGCGCGCGACCACCGTGACCGCATCGGCGATGCCGAGCGAGAAGGAGCGCCCATGCCGGCCCGAGGTCGCGATGCCGCCGATGCCGCTCTCCGGCGTGACGCGCAGCGCGCCTTCCCTCCGCCCGGAAGTGTCGGCGGCGAGCGCGATGTCCAGCGCGGTACCCGGCGCGACAAAGACCGCGATGTCGCCGCCATCATTGACGAAGGCGCGGCTGAGGCCGGGTGCCGCCGCGCGCATGGTCGCGAGCAGCTCATCCGCCACCGCGCCCGCCACCGCGGCCATGGCCGTGACGAAGATGCCCTGCCGCGCAAAGGGCGCGCAGCCCGCCGCCATGCGCCGCGCCACCGCACCGCGCAGCGGCGGTCCCGGCTGCGCCGCGCGCAGCGACGGCAACTCGGCCACAAGCTCATCAAGGATCGTCGCGAAGCGCCGCGCCGCGGCGGCCTCGGCGGAGGTCACCTGGTCCGCGGGACCATCGCCCTTCAGCACCACGTCGATCGGCCCGTGATGCAGATGCAGCCGCCCGCCAGTGAGGCGCTGCACCTTCATCCCTTGGCGAAGGGCCAAGGATTGCCGGGGATCCAGCCCTCGACGCGCAGCTGGTCGCCCAGGCCCCGCAGCAGATCCTCGACCGGCACGATGTCCTTCATGTGCCCGCCCAGCTGCGCATAGAGCGCGCGCGGCAGGGTGAACTCGATGGGCGCGACGAGGGCCGGCGTGGGCACATGGCCGAAGGCGTTCTTCGGCAGCTTCAGCACATCCGCCATCACCGTGATGCCCCCGCCGGGCCAGACATAGCAGGGCGCGCCGCCCATGGTGACGCGCGTCTCGCCCGCCGCCACGGAGCGCGTCAGCAGCACGGGATTCTCCGTGACACCCGCGCGCAGCGAACCGCCCGCGCCGGCCATGAAGATCACGGTGCAGAGCGAGGGTTCGCAATTCTCGCCGATGCGCTCGACCACCACACGCACCGCCTCGGGCATCGGCGCTTCCACCGGCCGCAGCGACTCATCCAGCACGCAGTAGAGCGCATCCTCCCCGGTGGTGGAGGTCAGCAGCAGGCGCAAGCCGGGCCAGGCTGTTCGGGGATCGATGCTCTCGATGATGCCGAGCGGATCGGTGATGTCCGTGCCACCCCAGCCGAGGCCCGGATTCGCCACCTGGAAATAGCGCCCGGGCGTGGAGCGCCGGCCACGCACGCGGATGCCCGCCGGCTTCATGCCGAGCACCTTGCCCGCCTGGTGTTCGCTGAGCACGCCGGTGATGTGGTCATCCACCACGATCACCTCATCGACATGGCCGAGCCATTGCTGCGCGAAGATGCCGACTGTGGCGCTGCCGCAACCCACGCGCATGCGCACTTCCGCACGCCCATCGACAATCGGCGCGGCGCCCGCCTGCACGCGCACGGCATGGCCGCCATCGATGGTCAGCTCCACCGCCTCGCCGGCGCAGAGCGCGAGCAGCGTCTCGCAGGTGATCGTGCCCTCGCGCTTCGAGCCCCCGGTGAGGTGCCGCACGCCGCCGAGGCTGAGCATCTGGCTGCCATATTCGGCGGTGGTGACATGGCCCACCTGCTCGCCCTTCGCGCGCACCGCCGCGGCCTCGGGGCCGAGATGGCGGTCCGTGTCGATCTTCACCTTCACGCCGCAATAGCTGAAGATTCCCTCCGTCACGATCGTCACCGTATCGACGCCGTGATGCGTGGCGCCGACGATGAAGGGCGCGGGCTTGTAGTCCGGATAGGTGGTGCCCGCGCCGATGCCGGTGACGAAGGCGCGCGACGGGTCGAGCAGCTTTCCGTCCCACGCCCCTTCGGCAAAGGCCACGACCGGCCCGCCCGCCTCGACCTGCTGCGCGAGCGTGATGGCCGGATCGGTGCGGACCAGCTGCCCATCCTGGTTGGCGTAGCGGCTGCACGCGCCGCTGCGCCCGGGGCGGATGCGGCAGAGCACCGGGCAGGCATCGCAGCGGATGATGCCCTCACCCTCCGCCTGGCCGAATTGCTGGCTGCGGGCTGCGGCGCTGACCCTATCGGACATGCAGCGCCTTCCACAGCCGATGCGGCAACACGGGCACCTGGCGCATCGTCACGCCCGTGGCGTGGCGGATGGCGCCGAGGATGGCGGGCGCGGTCGGCACCAGCGCAGGCTCGCCCACGCCCTTCGCGCCGAAGGGGCCCTCAGGTTCCGGATCCTCGATCAGATGCACGGTGATCTCCGGCACGTCGCCCGCGGTCGGGATCAGGTAGTCGTGCAGGTTCTCGGTACGGCCGGGGATGAATTCCTCCATCAGCGCGAGGCCGAGGCCCTGCGCGATGCCGCCATGGATCTGGCCCAGCGTCAGCGAGGGATTGATCGCGCGCCCGACATCCTGCGCCGCGACGATGCGCTTCACCTTCACGGTGCCGAGCGCCGTGTCCACCGCAACAAGCGCGAGTTGCGCGGCGAAGCCATAGGTGGCGTAGGGCACGCCCTGGCCATCGGCATCGAGTGCCGTGGTCGGCGGGTCATAGCGCCCCTCAGCCTCAAGATCGCTCTCCAGCGTCGCGAGGTCGATCTCCCGCGCCGCGCCCACGCGCAGGATCGTGCCATCGAGATGCAACGCCGCCGCCTCGCCCGCATTGGCGAGCGCGAGGAGGCGCGCGCGCAAGGCCTTCCCGGCCTCCATCGCCGCACGGCCACTCACGAAGGTCTGGCGGCTGGCGGAGGTCTTGCCCGCATCGAAGGTCAGGTCCGTATCGCCGAGCACGAAGCGGAAGCGTTCCAACGGCAAGCCCAGCGCATCGGCGCAGATCTGCGCGAGCACAGTCGTGCTGCCCTGCCCGATATCGACGGCGCCGTTGAACAGCGTCAGCGTGCCATCGCGCCCGAGCACGAGCCGCATGCGCGAGGGATTCGACATGGAGGTGTTGCCGCAGCCATACCACATGCAGGCGATGCCCGCGCCGAGGCGATGGCGCGTGTTGGTGCCGTTATGCGCGGCCACTTCCGCCAGCATCGCCTCCCAGGCCGGCTTCAGCGCATCGAGGCACTCGGGCAGACCGGCCGAGGCGTGCAGCACCTGGCCGGAATGCGTCACATCGCCATGGCCGATGGCGTTGCGGCGCCGGATCTCCCAGCGATCCAGGCCGAGTTGCGCGGCCAAGTCATCAACGAGCGATTCGGTCGCGATCGCCGCCTGCGGCACGCCGAAGCCGCGGAAGGCGCCGGCGGGCGTGTCATTCGTGTAGATCGCGGCCGAGTGGTTCGCGACATGCGGCACGCGATAGGGCCCCGCGGCGTGGACCGGCACGCGGTTCGCCACCGTCGGTCCCCAGCTCGCATAGGCGCCGGTGTTGAAGCGCGCCGTCATGGCGAAGGACGTGAAATGCCCCTCGGCGTCGGCGCTCATCCGCGCCGTGATGCGCGCCGGGTGGCGCTTCGTCGTGCTCGCCATGCTCTCGGTGCGCGAATAGACCATGCGCACGGGGCGATTCACCTTGCGCGCCGCAACCGCGAGCAAGGGCTGCACCGAGACATCGAGCTTGCCGCCGAAACCGCCGCCGCAGGCGGTGGGGATGATGCGCACCGACTCCTCGGGCAGCCCGAGCACGCGCGCCGTCTCCTCGCGATCCATGTAGGGCGCCTGGGTGCAGGCGATGATGTCCATGCCACCCGCGCGCGGGATGGCGTGCCCGGCCTCGGGCTCGATGTAGGCGTGCTCGACGAAGCCTGTCTCGAAACTGGCCTCGGCGGTGACGAAGGCGGGCGCCGTCGCGGCATCGCCGCGCACCAGCCGCCCGCGCACCAGCACATTGCCCGGCGCATGGGCGTGAAGCTGCGGCGCGCCCGGCGCCGCCGCCGCCTCCACGCCCTGCAGCACGGGCAGGATCTCCCAGGTGAGCGGCAGGTCCGAATCGCGCACCGCCGCCACGGCCGCCTGGGTGCCGACCAGGCCGAGCACCGCCTCGCCCCGGAAGCGCACGATTCCCTCGGCCAGCACGGGCTGGTCCTTGAGGTTCGGCATGATGCCGAAGCCGTTCAGCCCGGGCACATCGGCATGGGTGAGGATGGCTTCCAGCCCCAGGCGCTGCCGCGCCGCTTCCAGGTCACCCAGCGTGAAGCGCGCGCTGGCATGGGGTGCGCGCACCACACGCAGCCACAGCGCATCGGCGGGCGCGAAATCCGCGCCGAAGCGATCCGTGCCCAGCACCTTCGCCGCGCCGTCAAGCCGCACGATGCCTGCGCCCACCGCCGCGCCCGCCTCGGGCATCGGCATGGCGCGGGGCGCGACATCCATGATGGCGTCGAGGATCTTCGCATAGCCGGTGCAGCGGCACAGCACGCCGCCGATCGCATCCATCACCTGCGCGCGCGTGGGCGATGCCTCGCGCAGCAGCAGATCCGCCGCCGCCATGATCATGCCCGGCGTGCAGATGCCGCATTGCGCCGCGCCATGCGCGAGGAAGGCGGCGCGCAGGCGATCCAGCACGGGCAACTCGGCCTCGATGGTGGTCACGCTGGCACCGGCGACTTGCGCCGTCGGCACCAGGCAGGCGCAGGCCTGGCGGCCCTCCACCAGCACGGTGCAGGCGCCACAATCGCCCGCTTCGCAACCCACCTTCGTGCCGGTGAGGCCGAGCCGTTCCCGCAACGTCTCCGACAGCGGCGCGAAGGGCGCAGCTTCGATGGTGCAGGGCGCGCCGTTGAGCGTGAAGGCGATCATGCGTGCATCCCCCGCAGCAGGTCGCGCAGCAGTGTCAGCGCCGCCGCGCGGCGATAGGCGGCGGAGGCGCGGATGTCATCGATGGGCGTGAGGGCTTCAAGATGCGCCGGCTGCACCAGCGCCGCCGCCGCGCCCGGCGTGGCGCCGAGCAGCGCCGATTCGAGCGCCGGCAGGCGCTGCGCCACCGGCCCGCAGGCGCCGATGGCCAGCCGGGCCGCGGTGATGCGCCCGGCCTCGAGCGCCAGCACGCCCGCCACCATCACGATCGAGATGACGAGATAGTGCCGCGCGCCGAGTTTCTGGAAATGGCCGATGCCGCCTGGAAGATCAGGCACATGCAGGGCGATGGCGATCTCCTCCGCCCGCAGCGCCACCGCACGGTAGCCGGTGAGGAAATCGGCCACGGGCACCAGCCGCGGCCACGGGCCGGCGATCTCCACCATCGCCTCCAGCGCCAGCAGGTTCGGAATCCCGTCGCCAGCCGGCGAAGCGGTGATGAGGTTGCCGAGGATGGTGCCGCGATTCTGCACCTGCGCCCCGCCCACCTCCGCCGCCGCGCGCTTGAGCCCATCGAAGAGCGGCGGCAGCGCCGCCGCGCGCAGCGCCGACCAGGTCACCAGCGCGCCGATGCGCCAGCCCGTGGACGTGCGCTCGATCGCGTCGAGGCCGGGGATCCCGGTGATGTCGAGGATGTCCTTCTGCGTCGGCTCGCCCCAGGCGCGGCGCGTGGCCGCGGCCGGGTAGATATCCGTGCCGCCGGCGATGATGGCGACGTCCTGCGCGGCGCGGATCGACAGGGCCTCGGCCAGCGTCGCGGGGCGATGATAGGCGCTCATGCGAAGGGCCCGAACAGCTGCTCGGCCTCGGCGCGCGTGTAGTAGCCGCGTGCCACATCCTGCGCGACCAGGGCGCGGTCGCGCCCGCGGGGATCGCCATAGCCGCCGCCGCCGGGCGTCATCACCTCCACGCGGTCACCGGCCACGAGCCGCAGCCCCTGGTCCTTGGAGAGATGTTCCGGAATCGTCGTGACCCCGCCGCGATGCAGCCGCACGACATTGCGCGCCCCTTCCCCGCCGCCGCAGACGCCGGGCGGGCCGGTGCGGCCGTGATCCATGACGAAGCTGGCGCGGGCCTCGCCACGCAGCAATTCGACCTCGTAATGCACGCCGAAGCCGCCACGCCGCAGCCCGGCGCCGCCGGAGCCCTCATGGATCGCGAAACGCCTGAACAGCACCGGATAGTATTGCTCCATCACCTCGACCGGCGCGGTCTTGCTGATGCCGATGGTGGAGCAGCCATTGGTCAGCCCATCCTCCCGCGCATTGCCGCCATAGCCGCCGCCGGTGATCTGGTACATCACATAGCCCGCCTGGCGCGCGGGATCGAAGCCGCCAAGCGCGAAATTGCCCGAGGTGCCGGCCGGCGCCGCCCAGAGCTGGTCCGGGATCGCCTGCGCGAGTGCGAGGAACACCGCCTCCGCGATGCGCTGGCTGACCTCCGCCGCGCAGCCCGAGACGGGGCGCGGATATCGCGCATCGAGGAAGGTGCCCTCCGGCCGCAGCACGGTCAGCGGCGCGAAGGTGCCGGCATTGATCGGCACCTCGGGGAAGACATGCTTCACGCCGAGATAGATCGCCGAGCAGGTCGTCGCCCAGACCGAATTCATCGGCCCCTGGCAGGGGGGCGAGGAGCCGGAAAGGTCGAAGACCATGCCCTCGCCCTGCTTGGTGATGGTCAGGCGGATGCGCAGCGGCTCGTTCACCACGCCGTCGGAATCGACGATGGTCTCAGCGCTGTAGCTGCCATCGGGGATGCGCGCGATCTCGGCGCGCATGCGCGCGGCGGCGCGGGCCTGGATGCCGGCGATGGCGGCCTTCAGCGTCGCGGCGCCATGGCGCGCGACCAGTTCCATCAACCGCGTCTCGCCCACCAGAAGTGCGGCGGCCTGCGCCTTGATGTCGCCGATGCGCTGGTCCGCGACGCGGATGTTGGACTGGATGATGGACAGGATCTCGCGGTCCAGCACGCCGCGCTTGAACAGCTTCACGGGCGGCAGGCGCAGCCCCTCCTGCTCGACCTCGGTGGCATGGGCGCTGAACCCGCCCGGCACCATGCCGCCGATATCGGGCCAGTGGCCGGTGTTCTGCAGCCAGCAGAACTGCGCGCCCTCGACGAAGACCGGCTTGGCGAAACGCACATCCATCAGATGCGTGCCGCCGAGATAGGGATCGTTGACGATGTAGATGTCGCCGGGTTCCGGCGGCGCGACCGAGCCCTCGCGGATGAGTCGGGACAAATGCGCCGCCGAATGCGCCATGGTGCCGACGAAGACCGGCAGGCCCAGCTCGCCCTGCGCGATCAGCGCGCCATCCTCGACGCCATAGATCCCATCCGAGCGGTCATCGGCCTCGGCGATCACCGGTGAGAAGGCGGCGCGGGAGAAGGCGATGTCCATCTCGTTGCAGACCTGCTGCAGGCCCGCCTGGATCACCGCCAGGGTCAGCGCATCGGGCTCGGTCATGGTTGCACCCGGATGCGCAGATTGCCGATGGCATCGACCACCGCTTCCGATCCGGGCTCCAGCACCGTCGTCGCATCCGCCTGCTGCAGGATGGCGGGGCCGGCGATGCGCGCCCCGGGCGACAGCGCCTCGCGCTGCCAGATCCTTGCCTGATGCCAGGCGCCATCGGCGTAGAGGGCGCGCTCGCCGATCAGCGGCTCGCCCTCGGGCTTCGGCAGCAGCGCCGCCAGATCGAAGGCGCGACGCTTGCCGATCACGCTGGTGTTGAGGTTGACCAGTACGGCACGAATCTCCGGCATGCGGATCTGGAAGCGGGCGAAATAGGCGGCCTCGAAGGCGGCCTGGATCTCGGCGCGGGTCATCTCCGCGCGCGGCAGCGCCACGCGGATCAGATGCGTCTGGCCGCGGAACTGCATCTCCGCGCTGTGCAGCACCACCGCTTCCTCCACCTCGCCGCGCTCGGCCAGCACGGTGGCGAGGCCGCGTTCGCGCTGCGTGGCAAGGGTGGCGGCGATCTCCGCCTCGGGGATGTCATCCAGCCCGCGGTTGAGCGTGTTCACCAGATCCTGCCGCAGATCGGCGACGAGGCAGCCCAGCGCGTTGGTCAGCCCCGGGCGCGCCGGCACGAGCACTTCGGGAATGCCGATCTCGCGCGCCAATGCCACGGCATGCAGCGGGCCGGCGCCACCGAAGGCGAAGAGCACGAAGTCGCGCGGGTCATGCCCCTTCGAGAGCGACACCATCCTGATGGCGCCGGTCATGTGCACATTCGCGAGCCGGATCACCGCCGCCGCCGCCTGCTCCACCGAGAGGCCGAGCGGGTTGCCGATCTCGCGCGCGAAGACCTCCCGCAGCGTCGCGATCGACACCGGATCGCGCACCGCGAGCAGGCGCTGCGGATCGAGCCGGCCGAGCACGAGATTCGCGTCCGTGATGGTCGGTCGGGTCCCGCCGCGCCCGTAGCAGATCGGCCCCGGCGTACTGCCCGCGCTCTCCGGTCCCACGCGCAGCATCCCCGCGCGATCGAGGCTGGCGATCGAGCCACCGCCCGCCCCCACCGTGCGCACATCGACCATCGGCAAGTGGATCGGCAGCCCATAGGCGATGGAGAGCTCGGCCGAGACCTCCGGCACGCCGCCGGCGATCAGCGCGACATCGGTGGAGGTCCCGCCCATGTCATAGGTGATCGCATTCGCCAGCCCGCTCTGCGCCAGCGTCGCGGCGGCGGCCATGACGCCCGAGGCGGGGCCGGACATCACCGTCTTCGCCGCATCGCGCGCGACGAGCCGCGCCGGCACCGTGCCGCCATTGCCGTTCATCACCAGCAGGTCGCGACGATGCCCGGCCTCGGCCAGCTTCTCCTGCAGCCGGTGCAGGTAGCGATCGAGCACGGGCTGCACCGCGGCATTCACGCTCGCCGTCGTGCCGCGCTCATATTCGCGGAATTCCGAGAGAAGCTCATGCCCCAGCGTGACATAGGCGTTCGGCCAGAGCGCGCGCGCGATCTCCCCCGCACGCGCTTCATGCGCCGGATTGGCATAGGCATGGAGAAAGTGGATGACCAGCGCCTCGCACCCCTCGGCCAGCAGCGCGCGTACCTCGCGCGCCACGGCCTCCTCGTCGAGCGGCGTCAGCACATGGCCGCGCGCGTCCATGCGCTCCGCCACCTCGCGCCGCCACTCGCGCGGCACGAGCGGCGTGAAGCTGCCGGTGAGGCCATAGGGGTGCGGGCGCGTGCGCCGGCCGAGTTCCAGCACGTCGCGGAAGCCCAGAGTCGTGATCAGGCCGACCCGCGCCAGCTTGCGCTCGAGCACCGCATTCGTCGTCGCCGTGGTGCCATGGATGATCAGGTCGAGCGCGGCCGGATCGCTGCCCGCGGCCGCGATGGCGGCCAGCACGCCATCCGCCTGATTCGCCGTGGTGGTCGGCACCTTGGCGAGGCGCACGCTGCCATCCGCCTGTTGCAGCAACAGGTCCGTGAAGGTCCCACCCACATCGATGCCAGCGACGATCCGCATGCTCATACCGTCAGATAGGCTTCGCGCACATGGTCATCGGCTTCCAGCGCCGCCATCGTGCCCTGGTACTGGATGCTGCCCTTCTCGATGACATAGGCGCGGTCGCTGACGGCCGCGGCGAAGTCAAGATTCTGTTCGGAGAGCAGCACGGCGATGCCTTCCTGCTTCATGCGCAGCACCGCCTCGGCCATCAGCTCGACGATGACGGGGGCGAGGCCCTCGCTCGGCTCGTCGAGCAGCACGGCCTCGGGATTGCCCATCAGCGTGCGCGCGATGGTCAGCATCTGCTGCTCACCGCCCGACATGGCGCTCGCGCGGCGGTTGCGCATCTCGGCCAGGTTGGGGAAGACGGCGAAGAGTCGTTCGGGCGTCCAGGCCGCGCGGCCGGGCGACGCGGGCCGGCGGCCGACCTCGAGATTCTCGAAGACGGTGAGGTCGGTGAAGATCCGCCGCTCCTCCGGCACATAGCCCAGGCCGAGCCGCGCGATGCGGAAGGGGGCCAGGCCGGTGATGTCATGGCCAGCGAAGCGCAGCCGCCCGGCGCGCGGCGCCAGCAGGCCCATGATGGCCTTCAGCGTGGTGGATTTGCCCGCGCCGTTGCGCCCCATCAGCGCCGCGACCTCGCCGCGCCGCAGGGTGAGGGTGACGCCAAACAGCACTTCGGCCGGGCCGTAGCCGGCCTTCAGGCCCTCGACCTCCAGCACCGCGTCAGCCATGTGCCGCGCGCCTTGCCCGCAGCGCCGCCTTGTGGCCGGTGGTGCCGAGATAGACGCGCTTCACCTGCTCATCCGCGCGCACCTCCTCGGGCGAGCCGCGGGCGATGATCTCGCCGCGCACAAGCACGAGGATGCGATCCGCATGGGCGAAGACCGCATCCATGTCGTGCTCCGTGAAGAGCACGCCGATGCCCTCCTCGCGCGCGATATTGGCGGTGAGCTGCATCAGGCTCGCGCGTTCGCGCGGCGCCATGCCGGCGGTGGGTTCATCCATCAGCAGCAGCCGCGGTGCTGCGGCAAGTGCGATGGCAAGCTCCACGCGCTTCACATCGCCATAGGCCAGCTCGCCGATCGGGCGATCCGCGGCCGCTTCCATGCCAACGCGCGCGAGCAGGGCGAGGGCCTCGTCACGATAGAGATCATCGGTACGCGCGAGCATGTCGCGCGTGCGCCCGGCATGGGCGATCAGCGCCATCTGCACATTGCCGATCACCGCCATGGAGAGGAAGGTCTGCGCCACCTGGAAGGTGCGCCCCACACCCAGGCGGCACACCATGCGCGGGGCCATGCCCGTGATGTCCTGCCCGGCGAGCGTGACGCGCCCGGTATCGGGGCGGAGCTGCCCGCCGACCATGTTGAAGGTGGTGGATTTGCCCGCGCCGTTCGGCCCGATGATCGCCAGCATCTCGCCGGCCGCGAGCGTGAAGGAGACATCACGCGCCGCCACCACGCCGCCAAAGCGCTTGTTGAGTCCCTCGACCGAGAGCAGCGTCATGAGCGCACCACAACCGCCTGCCCGCGCAGCACGGCATAGGCGCCGCTCAGCCCGCGCGGGAAGATCAGGACCAAAGCGATGATCGAGGCCCCCAGCAGGAACCGCCAGAAATCCGTCAGCGGCATGAAGATGTCCTTGATCGCGTGGAAGGCGCCCGCGCCGATCACCGCGCCCATCACGGTCTGGATGCCGCCCAGCAGGATCATCGCCAGGAAATCGACCGACATCGGGATCGCCAGCAGCGTCGGGTCGATCGAGCCCTTCGAGAAGGCGTAGAGCCCGCCGGCAAGACCGGCCGCGCTGCCGGCCAGCGTGAAGCCCAGCCAGCGATGCGTGCGCACATCCACGCCGATGGCATCCGCGCGCTGTTCGGAGTCGCGCGCCGCGCGCAGCGTCGCGCCGAAGGGCGCGTAGACCACATGGCGCAGCGCGAGGATCGCGCCGATGGCCAACACCGCGACGAGGTAGAAATAGACATGGCGCGAGGCCGCCCAGGCGCTGGGCCACACGCCGACCACGCCATTGTCGCCGCCTGTCACCTCGACCCATTGGAAGCACACCGCATAGGCGATCTGCGCGAAGGCCAGGGTGAGCATGGCGAGGTAGATGCCCGAGAGCCGCACGACGAAAAAGCCGAACAGGGCGGCGAAGGCCCCGCCCACGATCGGCGCCGCCAGCAGCGCGGGTTCCATCGGCAGGCCGAGCTTCGTCACCAGCAGCCCCGCGCCATAGGCGCCCAGGCCGAAATAGGCGGCGTGGCCGAAGCTCACGATGCCGCCATTGCCCACCAGGAAGTTCAGCGAGAAGGCGGCGAGGGCGAAGATCATCACCTCGGTCATCACCTTCATCGCATAGGCGTCGCCGAAGAGCGGCAGCAGCAGCGCGGCAGCGATGGCGAGGCCCAGCAGCGCGCGCTCGGGCAGGGCGAAGCGCCGCGGCGCAAGGATGCCCTCCGGCAAGGCAGCGCGGCCCGCGGCGGGCTCGGGCTTGCCGAGCAGGCCCCAGGGCTTCACCACCAGCACCGCGGCCATCAGCAGGAAGACCAGCACCAGCGTGATCTTCGGGAAGACCAGCACGCCGAAGGCCTGCAGCAGGCCGATCAGCACGGCGGCGAGGAAGGCGCCGGTGATGCTGCCCATGCCGCCGATCACCGTCACCACGAAGACCTCGGTGATGATCGAGAGATCCATCTGGCCCGAGGCCGAGACGCGCGGAATCTGCAGTGCCCCGCCCAGCCCCGCGAGGAAGGCGCCGAGGAACAGCGTGCCGGTGAAGAGCATCGCCTGGTTCACGCCGAGCGCGCCCACCATCTCGCGGTCGCGCGTCGCCGCACGGATCAGGATGCCGAAACGCGTGCGGTGCATCAGCAGCCAGAGCAGGCCGAGCACGGCCGGCCCGACGAAGATCAGGAAGAGTTCATAGGCGGGAAAGCGCTGGCCGAGGATCTCCACGCCATGCCGCAGGCCGGGCGCGCGGGGCCCCGGGATGTCGACCGGCCCCCAGATCTTCAGCACCGCATCCTGCACCATCAGCACCACGCCGAAGGTGGCGAGCAGCTGGAACAACTCCGGCACCTTGTAGATCCGGCGTAGCAGCAGGACTTCCATCACCACGCCGAGCGCGCCCACTACCAGCGCGCTGATCAGCACGCCGGCGAAGAACAGCCAGGGGTTGCGGTCGAATTCCAGCAGCCAGGGCACGATCGTCACCGCCATATAGGCGCCGAGCATGTAGAAGCTGCCATGCGCGAAGTTGACGATGCGCGTGACGCCGAAGACCAGCGTCAGCCCCGAAGCGATGACGAAGAGCGAGGAGGCGCTGGCCAGGCCCGACAGGGCCTGGACCACGATGAAGCCGGGTTCCACTCAGATACGCCGCGCGGCGCGCACCTCGGCCTCGGGGAACATCACGGTCGCGCCATCCACGTAGCGGATGTTGCGCATCGCCCCCTGGCGGCCGCGCAGATGCGTCTCACCCACCCAGGTGCCCATGGTGCCCTGCTGGTCGAGCGCGCGCATCGTCACCGGGCCGGTCACCGTCTCCGTCCGCAGGTCGCGCAGCGCCTCCACCAGCGCCTCGCTATCCGTGCTGTTCGCCTTGTTCAGCATGGCGGCGATCTTCTGCACCGTGACATAGCCGAGCAGGCTGCCCTTGCGCGGCGTGTCGTTGAAGCGTGCGCGATAGGCGGCGACGTAGGCGGCATGCGAGGGCTCGGTCACCTGCTCCCAGGGATAGCCGGTGACGATCCAGCCCTCGGGCGTCTCGTCGCCCAGCGGGATCATGTATTCCGGCTCGCCGGTCAGTAGCGAGAGCACGAAGCGGCGCTCGAACAGCCCGCGCGTATTGCCCTCCCGCACGAAGGCGGTGAGGTCGGCGCCGAACAGCACGTTGAAGATCGCATCCGGCCGCGCCTGCGCCAGCGCGCCCACCGTGGCGCCCGCATCGACGCGCCCGAGCGCGGGATATTGCTCGGCCACGATCTCCGCGCCGGGGATGGATTGCGTGATCAGCCGCTTGAAATTCGCCGCCGCCGACTGCCCGTATTCGTAGTTGGGCGCGACGATCGCCCAGCGCCTTTCGCTGCGCCCGCGCGCGGCCTCGGTCAGCATGCGGGTCTGCATGTAGGTGTTGGGGCGCAGCCGCCAAGTGTAGCGATTGCCCTGCGCCATGGTCAGGGCATCGGACAGCGGCTCGGTCGCGAAGAACAGGCGCCGGCGCTGGTTGGCGAAATCCGCGACCGCGAGACCCACATTGGAAAGGAAGGTACCAGCGATGAAGGACACGTTCTCGCGCGTCAGCAGATCCTCCGCCACGCGCACGGCGTCACCGGGGGTCGAGCCATCGTCGCGGAAGATGAATTCCAGCGGCCGCCCGCCCATCACGCCGCCGCGCGCATTGATCGCATCGGCGGCGAGCTGCATGGCGTTGCGGTAGGGCACCGAGAAGGCGGCCATGCGGGCGTAGCTGTTCAGCTCGCCGATCCGCACCGGCGCGCCTTGCGCGCGAGGGCTGCGCAGCCCCACCAGCGCGGCTGTCGTCAGCCCACCCACCGCCAGCGCGCCGCGGCGCGTGATCCCGGTCCTGTCCATTCTCTCGAGCCCCCTCATTGGTTCCTTGTGGGGGGTATCCTCACCGTTGCCGCGCCCGCGGTCCAGGGGGGTCGCGCAGGGCTGTTGCGAGGGCGGCGCCGGCCGGGTCCAGCCGGCCGGGGCGGCGGATCAGCACCACGTCGCGGTTCACCACCGGCCCGCCCAGGGCGCGCATCACGATCCGCCGGCGCGGCAGCAGCAGCGCGCCGGCCTGGGGCAGCACCGCGATCCCCAGCCGCGCCTCGACCAGCGCCAGCACGGTCGCGATCTGGGAGACGGCCTGCACCGGCGGCAGGGGCGAGAGCCCGGCCGCGAGCCGCGCGGCCTCGATCAGCCCGCGCAGCGCGCTGCTTGCATCGAGCCCGACCCAGGCCTCGCCCTCCAACTCGCGCCAGGTGACGCGCCGGCGCGCCGCGAGGGGGTGGCCGGCCGGGCAGAACAGCGCAAGGCGATCGGTGAACAGCCGCTCCACCGTGAGCCCTTCCAGCGTCGGCGCGGGGAAGGTGCCCAGGCCGAGCGCGACGGCGCCGGCGCGGACCAGTTCCGGGATGGCGCTGGCCGGCGCCTCCACCAGGCTGGCGCGGCCCTCCGGCAGGGCGTTGGCGAAGCGGCGCAGCGCGGCGGGGGCGAGGGCGGCGGCCAGCAGCGGCGTTGTGGCGAGGCTGCTGGCCAGCGCCGCCCCCGCGGCGACGCGGCGCGCGGCCTGGGCGGCGGCGTCGAGATCGGCCAGCAGGGCGGCGGCGCGCGGCCGGAAGGCCTCGCCCGCCGGGGTCAGGCTGACGCGGCGCGTGCTGCGCGCGAGCAGCCGCGCACCGAGGGCGTGTTCCAGCCCGGCCACCAGCTCCGACACCGCGGATTGCGCGAGGCCGAGGCGGCGGGCGGCGGCGGTGAATCCGGCCTCCTCCGCCACGGCGAGGAAGGCGCGGAGCATGCGCGGCGTGGCATCCATCGTGAAACGCGATCAATTCATCTGATAAATCAGCTTGCGCGATGCCGGGCAGCCCCGCAACCCTCGCCGCCATGCCGGACACGCTGCACCCCCGCACCGGAAGCTGGATCGGCGCCTCCCTGCGCCGGGTGGAGGATGCGCGGCTGCTGACCGGGCAGGGGCGCTTCGTCGCCGACATCCCCCCGCCCCCCGGCACGCTGCACGCCGCCTTCCTGCGCGCGCCCTTCGGCCCGGCCCGGCTCGGCCCGCTGGACAGCGCACCGGCGCTCGCCCTGCCCGGCGTGCGCGGCGTGCTGCTCGCCGCCGAGCTCGGCCTGGTCGGCGCCCCCGCCATCAACCGCTTCGCCGACACGCCCGAAGGCGTGCTGCCGCGCTTCGCCGCCCTGGCCGAGGGGCGGGTGGCCAGCGCCGGCGAGGCCATCGCCCTGATCCTGGCGGAGAGCGCCGCCGCCGCCGCCGATGCGGTCGAGGCGCTGGCGCCCGACCTCGCGCCGCTGGCGGAAGCCCCCGCCCCGCCCGCCTTCACCGGCCGCTGGCAGCGCGCGCCGGAGCCGGGCAATGCGCCGCGCTGCGTGGAGGCCGGCATCGCCCATGCCCGCATCGCCCCCTCGGCGCTGGAACCCCGCGCCGTGCTGGCGGTGCCGGGCGCCGAGGGCATGACGCTGCATCTCTCCACCCAGACGCCGCATCGCGCGCGGCGCGACATCGCGGCCGCGCTGGGCATTCCCGCGGAACGGCTCCGTGTGGTGGCACCCGATGTCGGCGGCGCCTTCGGGGGCAAGGCCTCGATCTTTCCGGAGGAAATCGCGCTGGCCGCCGCCGCCTGGCGTCTCGGCGTGCCGCTGCGCTGGGTGGCGACGCGCGGGGAGGAATTGCTGGCCGCCACCATGGGCCGCGGCGGCATGCTGCAGGCGCGCCTCGTCTTCGACCCTCTCGGGCGCGCGAGGCGGCTCACCGCCACGCTCGATTTCCCGCTCGGCCATCGCCTGCCCTATTCGGCCGCGGTGCCGGGGCGCAACGCCGCGCGCGGCCTGCCCGGCCCCTATGACGTGCCGGGCATCGAAGTCACGCTGCAGGCGCGCCCGGAGGCGCGGCCCGCCATGGGCATCCATCGCGGCGCCGGGCGGCCGGAGGCGACGATGCTGCTCGAGAGGCTGATGGACCGTGCGGCGCGCAAGCTCGGCCTCAGCCCCGTCGCGCTGCGCCGGCGCAATCTGGTGCGGCGCTTCCCGCATGTCCTGCCGGGCGGGGAGGCGCTCGATTCCGGCGATTACGATGCCCTGCTCGACACGCTGCTGGCCGCCGCGGGCGGCAGCTGGGACAGCCTGGCCGCCGCGCGCGATGCGCGGCGCGCGCAGGGCGAGGCGGTGGGGCTGGGCCTCGCGCTCTATGTCGAGCCCTGCGGCCAGGGATTCGAGAGCGCGCGGATCACGCGCGAGGCCTCGGGCGGCTACACACTGGCCGTCGGTGCCACGGCGCAGGGCCAGGGGCGGGAGACGGCCTTCGCCCAGCTCGCGGCCGAGGCGCTGGGCATCGCACCCGCGCGCATTCGCGTGGTGCAGGGCGATACCGCCGCCACGCCGGAGGGCATCGGCGCGCTCGCCAGCCGCAGCACCGGCATCGGCGGCGGCGCCGTGCTCGCGGCCTGCGCGAAGCTGCTCGCGATGGCGGAATCCGGCCCGGCCAGCGCCGAGGCGATCTTCACCGCCGCGCGCGAATCCTGGGCCGCCGGCGCGGTGCTGGCGCAGGTGGCGCTGGATGCCGAGACCGGCCGGGCCCGTGTGGAGCAGCTCATCTGGGTGGATGACGCCGGCACGGTGCTCAACCCGATGCTCGCCAAGGGGCAGATGTGGGGCGGGCTGATGATGGGCGTGGCCGAGGCGCTGTTCGAGCACGCGGTCTTCGACGCGCAGGGCCAGCTGCTGACCGGCAGCCTGATGGACTATGCGCTGCCGCGCGCCGATGATCTGCCCGACACTGTGGTGCTGAAGGGGCTGGCCCAGCCGAGCCTTGCCGCCAACACGCCGCTCGGCGCCAAGGGCATCGGCGAGGCCGGCTGCATTGGCGTGCCGGCGGCGGTGGTGAATGCGGCGCTGGATGCCGCCTGCCCCGCGGGCGACGAGCCGGCGACGATCGAGCTGCCGCTGACCGCGGAACGACTCTGGCGATGGATGCAGGAACGAAGGAGATGAACGCCATGCGCGCGACGGATGCGAAGGATTTCGCCGCGGAGGCGCTGCGCGGCATCTGGTGTGCCGCGCTGATGCCCTTCACCCCGGGCAGCCTCGCGGTGGATGAGGCCGGCTTCCGCGCCAACCTCGCCCATTGGTTCGGCGATCTGGGCATCGATGGCGTCTTCGTCGCCGGCAAGCAGGGCGAGTTCTTCGCCATGTCCCTCGCCGAGCGCAAGCGCGCCTTCGAGATCGCCGTCGACGTGGCGCGCGCCGAGGGCAAGCGCACCATCATGAGCGTCTCCGACCAGAACATGGACACGGTGATCGAGCTCGCGAAACATGCCGAGGCGGTGGGCGCGGATTTCCTGGTGGTGCATGCGCCGGTGCTGCATTTCATCCATGACCGCGACGAGATCCTCTACGAATACTACCGGCACATCGCATCGCAGGTGCAGATCGGCATCTGCCTCTGGTCGCACCCCGACAGCGGCTACCTGATGAGCCCTGAGCTCTGCGCGCGCATCGCCGACATCCCCAACATCGTCGGCATCAAGTATTCCGTGCCGCGCGAGATGTATGTGCGGCTCACCGAACTCACGCGCGGCAAGCTGATCGTCAGCACGGCGAGCGAGGAGGAGTGGCTGGACAACATCCTCGAGCTCGGCTGGCGCTGCTACCTCTGCTCCTCGCCTCCCTACCTGATCCAGACCGCGGCGGATCGGCGGATGCGCGCCTATACGGACCTCGCCTTCGCGGGCCGGGCGGCGGAGGCGAAGGCCCTGTGGGAGAGCCTGCAGCCGGTGCGGCACGCGCTGAAATCCACGCGCCCCGGCGGCAAGCCGCATGCGCATCAGAAATACTGGCAGTCGCTGCTCGGCCAGGTGGGCGGGGCGGTGCGCCCGCCCATGCTCGAACTCACCGAGGCCGAGAAGCAGGCGACGCGCGCCGCCTTCCAGGCGTGCGGCCTCAAGCTTCCCCTCCACGCAGCCGCGGAGTGACGACGATGATGAAGCCCTTCAACTTCAACGCCTGGATCGCCGAGAACGAGCACCTGCTCAAGCCGCCGGTGGGCAACAAGTCGCTGTTCACCACGACCGACGGCATGGTGGTGATGATCGTCGGCGGGCCGAACCAGCGCGTCGATTTCCACGACGATCCGGTGGAGGAATTCTTCTACCAGCTGCGCGGCGACATGATGCTGAAGATCCATGATCGCGGGAAGATCGAGGATCTCATCATCCGCGAGGGCGATGTCTTCCTGCTGCCGCCGCATATGCGCCACTCGCCGCAGCGCCCTCTGCCGGGCAGCGTCGGCCTTGTCGTCGAAGGCACGCGCACCGAGGCGCATCGCGACGGCTTCGAATGGTTCTGCTTCAACTGCGGCGGGCTGGTGCATCGCGTCGAGGTGCAGGTGAAGGACATCGTGAAGGATCTGCCGCCGCTCTTCACCGCCTTCTATGGCAGCGAAGCGAAGCGCACCTGCCCGCATTGCGGCACGATCCATCCGGGCAAGGAGCCGCCGCCGGGCTGGGTCTGCCTGTGAGTCTCGCCGCGCCCGGGCTGCTGGACGGCGTCAACCATGTCGGCATGGCGGTGCGCGACCTGGATGTCGCCGCCGCGCGCTTCGAGGCGCTTGGTTTCCAGGTCACGCCCTATTCGCCGCACGCCGCCGCCTGGAAGCCGGGCGAGGCGGTGCAGCCGCTCGGCTCGGGCAATCGCTGCCTGATGTTCCCGGGCAACTATCTCGAGATCCTGGGCAGCGCCGATCCGCGCCAGCAGGCCGCGCGCGTCGCGGGCTTCCTCGCGCGGCACCAGGGGGCGCACATCATCTGCTTCGATGGCGAGGATCTGCCCGCCGCCGAGACGCGCCTCGCCGCCGCCGGCCTTGCCACCTCCGGCATCCTGCCCCTGCAGCGCGAGGTCGAGACGCCGGATGGCCCGCGCACCGCACGCTTCGAAAGGTTGCAGTTCTCGCCTGGGGATTCGCCGGAAGGCTACATCCAGGTCGCGCGCCACCTCACGCCCGACTTCATCTACCAGCCGCGCCATTGCGTGCACCCGAATGGCGCGCAGGCGCTGGTGGAGACGCTGGTGGTGGCGGACGACCTGCCGGCCTTCATCGCCAAATACGCCCGCTATGCCGGCTTCGGCCCGGCCGAGGACTCGCCCGGCCGCGCGGTGTTCCGCTTCGCCTCCGGGCAGCGCCTCACGCTGCTCGACCTGCCCCGCGCGCGCGCGGCGCTGCCCGGCACGCTGCTGCCCATGCCCCCCTGCATCGCCGCCATCGCCATCGCCTGCGCAGATCCCGCCGCTGCCGCGCGCCACGCCGCCGCATCCGGCGCCACCGTGCTCACCCTGCCCGATGGGCGGCCGATGATCCCGGCGGAGGAAGCCTGCGGCCTCGCCCTTTTGTTCGAACGGACGCCATGACCGATCGCAGCCGCCCCCCTATGCCCGGCCTGCCGGAGACGCAGTTCATCGGGCTCGACGCCACGGCGCTCGGCCTGCTCGGCACGCGCGCGAGCTACCGCGAGACCGGCCCGCGCGGCGCCGCCGAAGGCCTGCCCGTGCTGCTGCTGCACGGCATCGGCTCCAACGCCACGGGCTGGCGCTACCTGCTGGAGGATCTGGGCGCGACGCGGCGCGTCATCGCCTGGAATGCGCCGGGCTACTGGCTGAGCGATGGCTTCGCGGCAGACGCGCCGCGCATCGAGGATTTCGCCGATGCCGCCGCCGCGCTGCTCGGCGCCCTCGGCGTGGCGCGGGCGCATGTGGTGGGCAGTTCCTTCGGCGGCCTCGTCGCGGCCGGGCTCGCGGCGCGGCATCCGGGGCGGATCGGCAGCCTGACGCTGCTCGGCGCCTCGGCCGGCTTCCGCAGCAAATCGGCGGAGGAGCGCGCGCAAAGGCTGGCCATGCGCGCGGAGAGCATCCGCGAGGGCGGGCTGGCGCTGGCCGCCGAGCGCTGGCAGCGCCTCATCGCCCCGGATTCGCCGCCGGAGGTCGTCACGCTGCTGCAACGTACCCTCGCGGCCACGCATCCGCGCGGCATGATGCAGGCGGCGCGGGCCATCGATTCCGGCGACCTCATCGGCGATTTCGCGCCGCGCATCATCGCCCCCACGCTGGTGGGCTGCGGCAGCGAGGACCAGATCAACCCCGTGCCGGTGAGCGAGGCCATCGCCGCCGCCATCCCGGGCGCGCGCCTCGCGATCCTTCCGGGCGTGGGCCACATCTCGAAGCTCGAGGCGCCGCGCGCCCTGGCGGCGCTGCTGCGTGCCCATTTCCCGACAGGAGAAGCCGCCCGATGAGGATCGCCCGCCGCGCCCTGCCTGCCCTCGCCGCGGCGCTCCTGGCCGCGCCCGCCACCCTGCGCGCGCAGGGCGCCTTCCCCGCGCGTCCCGTGCGCATCGTCGTGCCCTATCCGCCGGGCGGCGGCGTGGATGTGATGGCGCGCGCGCTCGCCGATGCGCTGGGGCGCGCCTGGAACCAGACAGTGACGGTGGACAACCGCCCCGGCGGCAACACCATCCCCGGCGTCGAGCATGTGGCGCGCGCGCCGGCCGATGGGCATGTGCTGCTGCTGACCTCCGACAGTTCCATCACCTCCAACCCGCATCTCTACGCAACCCTGCCGGTGGACCCGATCCGCGACCTCGCCCCGGTCACGCTGCTGGCGGAGGTGCACCAGATGGTGATCGTGCAGGGGGCGCTGCCGGCGCGCGACATGGCCGGGTTGATCGCCGCGGCGCGGGCGCGGCCCGGGCAGCTCAACTACGGTTCCTACGGCGCGGGCAGCCAGCCGCAGCTTTTCTTCGAGGCGCTGAAGGCCGAGCAACGGCTGGACATCGTGCATGTGCCCTATCGCGGCCTCGCCCCCGCGCTGCAGGCGACCATCGCGGGCGAGGTGCAGATGACGCTGGCCGGCGCGGGCATCGCCGGGCCGCATCTGGCCGCCGGCACGTTGCGCGCGCTCGCCATCGGGCGCGACGCGCGCCTGCCCAGCCTGCCGGAGGTGCCGACCATGGCGGAGCTTGGCCTGGGTGCCATGGACCCGCGCACCTGGTTCGGCCTCTTCGCCCCCGGCGGCACGCCGCCCGCCACGCTGCTGGCGCTGCAGGGCGCAGTGGCGGCGGTGATGGGCGAGCCCGCCTTCGCCGCCCGCCACGTCACCGGCCGGGGCATGAGCGGCCACGCCAACACGCCCGAGGCCTTCGCCGCCTTCATCGCCGCCGACCTGATCGACAAGGGGCGGCTGATCCGCCTCTCGGGCGCGCGGGTGGAATGATTCCCGACGCACGAAGTTCCGACCTGCGGCCCGTAGGGCCGAGCGCGCGAAGGCGCGCCGCGGCCAATGCCGCGCAGCCAAGGCGGCCGGATGGCCGCCGCCCGGCGTCTGAGGGGCAGGAAGGTGATACCTTCCTGCGCTTGATATGAGGGCGCGGGCAGAGGGTTCTTGCAACGCGGTCTGACTCATGTGAACCAGAGGCCACAGGGCCGGGACGAACCGGGAGAAGGAGAGCAAACAATGAACAGGCGCACATTCCTCGCAGGCAGCACGGGCCTTGCGGCCGGCACGGCGATCGGCGGCGGGCTCGCCCTGCCGGCCTATGCCCAGGGCGCGGCGCTGCGCATCGGCATGATCACCACGCTCTCCGGCCCTGGCGGCTATCTCGGCCAGGACATCCGCGACGCCTTCCAGCTCGCCATGGACATGGAGCAGGGCCGGCTTGGCGGGCAGGCCGTGCAGCTCGCGGTCGAGGACGACGCGCTGCGCCCCGGCCAGGGCAAGGCGATCGCCGAACGCTTCCTGAAGAACGACCGGATCCGCCTGTTCACCGGCGTGGTGTTCTCGAACGTGCTGGGTGCCGTGGCGCCGGACGTGCTGGATGGGGATGGCATCTATGTGTCGCCCAATGCCGGGCCGTCGAATTTCGCCGGGCGCGAATGCCACCGGAACTACTATGTCGTCTCCTGGCAGAATGACAGCCTGCATGAGAGCGCGGGCGAGCTGGCGAACCAGCTTGGCTACGGGCGCATGGCGATCCTCGCGCCGAACTACCAGGCCGGGCGCGACGCGCTGACCGGCTTCAAGCGGCTCTACAAGGGCCAGGTGGTGCTGGAGACCTACACGCGGCTCGACCAGACCGACTACGCAGCCGAGATGGCGCAGATCCGCGCCGCGCGGCCGGATGCCGTGTTCCAGTTCCATCCGGGCGGGCTCGGCATCGCCTTCCTGCGGCAATATGCGCAGGCCGGTCTGCTGGCCACGATCCCGCAATGCGTCGCCGCCCCCTCGATGGACAGCACGACGCTGGCCGCGGTCGGCGATGCGGCGGAGGGCGTGAACTGCACCTCTCACTGGAACACGGATTTCGACAACGCGGCCTCGCGCCGTTTCGTTGAGGCGTTCCGGGCGCGCTACAACCGTATCCCGACCTATTACGCCCAGCAGGGCTATGACACGGCGCTCGCCATCGGCGCGGCGCTGCGCCAGACGCGCGGCAGCGTGGACCCTGCCGCCTTCCGCACCGCCATGCTGCGCGCCGATTTCGAGACGACGCGCGGGCGCTTCCGCTTCGGCCCGAACCAGCACCCGGTGCAGGATTGGTACGCGCTGAAGGTGCAGCGGGTGAACGGCCAGCTGGCGCTCGTGACGCAGCGCCGCGTGCTGGAGAATCACGGCGACGCCTATTCGGCGACGTGCCGCCTCTGAACCGCGTCTGGCCGGCAGGAAGCGTCGATCCATGAGCGTCCTGCTGGCCGAGCAGCTTCTCAACGGCGTGCAGCTCGGCGTCATGCTGTTTCTGCTGGCCGCCGGGCTCACCCTGGTCTTCGGCATCATGGGCGTGATCAACCTCGCCCATGGCTCGCTCTACATGATCGGCGCCTATGGCGCGGCGGTGGTGGCGCAGGCGACAGGCAGCTGGTGGCTGGCGCTGCTGGCCGGGCTTGGTGCCGCGGCGGCCACCGGCATGGCGATGGAATTGCTGGTGCTGCGCCGGCTCTATGCGCGCGACCATCTGGACCAGGTGCTGGCGACCTTCGGGCTGATCCTGTTCTTCAACCAGGGCATCACCATGCTGGTCGGCCGCCAGCCGCTTTTCGTCGAATTGCCGCCGCTGCTGACCGGCGCGGTGGAGATCCTGCCCGGCGTGCCCTACCCGGCCTACCGCCTGCTGATCATCGCCATCGGGCTGGTGGTGGCGGCGGGGCTCTATCTGCTGATCCAGCACAGCCGCATCGGCATGCTGGTGCGCGCCGGGGCGACGCATCGGGAGATGGTGCGCGCGCTGGGCGTGGATATCCGCAAGCTCTACACGCTGGTCTTCGGGCTCGGCGCGCTGCTGGCGGGCCTCGCGGGGCTGATGGCCGGGCCGGTCTACAATGTGCAGGTCGGCATGGGCGAGCAGATCCTGATCCTCACCTTCGTGGTGGTGGTGATCGGCGGCATCGGCTCGGTGCGCGGCGCGCTGTTCGGCGCGCTGCTTGTCGGCATCACCGATACGCTGCTGCGCGGCATCATGCCGGGGCTGCTGCGCGGCGTGCTGCCGGCGAGCGAGGCGGATGCGCTCGGCGCCTCGCTCTCCTCCATGGGAGTCTATGTGCTGATGGCGGTGGTGCTGCTGGTGCGGCCGCGCGGCCTGTTCCCCGCCCATGCGTGAGCGTGTCATCCTGGGCCTTCTGCTGCTTGGCGCCATCCTGCTGCCCTTGGGCGCGCAGGCCGCGGGCTTCCCCGCCACCACGGGCATCGCCACGCAGATCGTCTGCCTCGCCATCGCCGCCGCCTCGCTCAACCTGCTGATCGGCCATGCGGGGCTGGTGAGCTTCGGCCACGCCGCCTATTTCGGCCTCGGCGCCTATGTGGTCGGCATCCTCTGGGAGCATTTCCGCCTGGGCGAGCCGCTGCTGGGCTTCATTCCCGGCACGAACCAGCTGCTGATCACCCTGCCGCTCGCGATGCTCGTCGCCGGGCTGGCGGCGGCGGCGATCGGCGCGCTGTCGCTGCGCACCTCGGGCGTGCAGTTCATCATGATCACGCTCGCCTTCGCGCAGATGGTCTTCTTCCTCTTCGTCGGCCTGAAGCAGTATGGCGGCGATGACGGGCTGGTGGTGCGCCGGCGCAACCTCGTCCCCGGGCTCGACCTGCGCGACGCGATGCAGATGTACTGGCTCTGCCTCGGGCTGCTGGTCGCCTGGCTCTTCGTGCTGGCGCGCATCGTCGGCAGCCGCTTCGGCCGGGTGCTGGAGGGCATCCGCCAGAACGAGCGCCGCATGGCGGCGATCGGCGTGTCCACCTACGCCTACAAGCTGGTCGCCTTCATCATCTCCGGCGTGGGCTGCGGCATGGCCGGTGCGCTGATGGCGAACTACCTGCGCTTCGTCTCGCCCGAGATGATGTCCTGGCAGCGCTCGGGCGAGTTGATGGTGATGGTCATCCTGGGCGGCGTCGGCACGCTGTTCGGCCCGGTGCTGGGGGCTGCGGGCCTCGTCGGGCTGGAATACGCGCTGGGGGGACTCACCGAGCATTGGCAGTTCTTCCTCGGGCCGATCCTGCTCGGCGTGGTGCTCTATGCGCGCGGCGGGCTGATGGGTCTGCTCGGCTATGGGCGCGGCGGGGGACGGGGGCATGGCTGAGCCCGTCCTGGTCGCGGAGGGCCTCGTCAAGCGCTTCGGCGGGCTGGTCGCCACCGACAACCTCTCGCTTGAGGTACATACAGGCGAACTGCACGCGCTGATCGGCCCGAACGGCGCGGGCAAGACCACGCTGATGGGGCTGCTGACCGGCGAGATCCGCCCCGATGCCGGGCGCATCCTGTTCCTCGGCGCGGATGTCTCGCGCCTCTCCGTCGCGATGCGCGCGCGGCGCGGCCTCGCGCGCAGCTTCCAGATCGTGCAGTTGCTGGATGACGACACGGCTTTGGCGAATGTCGCACTCGCCGTGCAGGCCCATGCCGGGCATTCCTTCCGCTTCTGGCGCCGCGCGGCGGAGGAGGCCGCGCTGGTCGAACCCGCGCGCGCGCTTCTGGCGCAGGTCGGCCTTGGCGAGGCGCGGTGGGACACACGCGTGGGCGATCTTTCTCATGGCGAACGCAAGGTGCTCGAACTCGCCATCGCGCTCGCCGCCGCGCCGCGCCTGCTGCTGCTGGACGAGCCGATGGCCGGCCTCGGCGCCGCCGAGAGCCTCGCCATGACCGAGACGCTGCGTGCGCTGAAGGGGCGCATCCCCATCCTGCTCGTCGAGCACGACATGGAGGCGGTCTTCGCGCTGGCGGACCGCATCACGGTGCTGGTCTATGGCCGCGCCATCGCCTCCGGCAGCCCCGCCGAGATCCGCGCCGACCCGGCCGTGCAGGAAGCCTACCTCGCCGAGGAGCATGGCTGATGCTGGAGGTGCAGGGCCTCAAGGCGGGCTATGGCGCCAGCCAGGTGCTCTCCGACGTCTCGCTGCGCGTGGCGGAGGGCGAGGTGGCGACCTTGCTGGGCCGCAACGGCATGGGCAAGACCACCACGGTGCGCGCGGTGATGGGCCTGAACCCGCCGCGCGGCGGCTCCGTGACCTTCCGGGGCGAGGCTTTGGCCGGCCTGCCGCCCGAGCGCGTGGCGCAGCGCGGCATCGGCCTCGTGCCGGAAGGCCGGCAGGTCTTCCCCACGCTCAGCGTGCGCGAGAATCTCGTGGCGACCGCGGCGGATCGCTTCCGCCGGCCTTCGCCCTGGGATCTGCGGCGCATCTACGCGCTGTTCCCGCGGCTCGAGGAACGGCAGCGGCAATCGGCGCGCACGCTGTCGGGCGGCGAGCAGCAGATGCTCGCCATCGGCCGCGCGCTGATGACCAACCCCTGGCTACTGATCCTCGACGAGGCGACCGAGGGGCTGGCGCCGGTGATCCGCACCGAGATCTGGGCGACGCTTGCCACGCTGAAGCGCGAGGGGCTGGCGATCCTGGTGATCGACAAGAATTTGCGCGCGCTGAAGGCGCTCGCGGATCGACATCATGTGCTGGAAAAAGGCGCGACCGTCTGGACGGGTTCCGCCGCTGATCTGGAGCGCGATATGGAGCAGGTGCGCGGCTTGATCGGGGTGTGATCCTCACCCCGGCTGGATGTTGCGCTCCCGCACCACGGCGGCCCAGACACGCATCTGCTCGGTGACGAACTCACCGAAGGCGGCGCGCGGCATGGGCGCGGTCTCCACGCCATCGGCGGTGAAACGCGCGATCACCTCGGGCTTGCCGAGCACCTCCAGCGTTGCCGCGTGCAGCGTCTCCAGCACCGGCTCGGGCGTGCCGGCGCGTGTCCACAGGCCGAAGAAATTCAACGCCAGATAGCCCGGCAGCCCGGCGGCCTCGGCCACGGTCGGCACATCGGGCATGGCCGGGCTGCGCTCGGCGCCGGTGAAGGCCAGCGCACGCAGCCGGCCCTCGCGCACATGCGGCAAAGCGGTGCTCGGGTTCTCGAACATCGCATCGACCTGCGCGCCGAGCAGCGCGGGCATGGCGAGTCCGCTGCCGCGGAAGGGCACATGCGTCAGCGTCGCACCGCTGCGGCTGGCGAGGAGTTCGATCGCCATGTGGCTCATCGAGGCATTGCCGGCCGAGGCCACGTTCACCCCGTTGCGCGCGCGCGCCAGGGCAAGCAGGCCGGCCAGGTCGCGCGCCGGGGAGTTGGCCGGCACGACGAGGAAAAGCCCGTTGCGTACCAGCAGCGTGATCGGCGCGAAGTCGCGCGCGCTGTCATAGGGCAGGTTGGGGAAGAGCCCTGGATTGATCGCGAAGGGCGCGCCGGCGACGAGCAGCGTGTGCCCATCCGCCGGCTGGCGCGCGACATGCGCCGTGCCGATCTGCGTCGCGGCACCCGGGCGGTTCTCCACCACCACCGGGTAGCGATCGCCGAAGCGGCGCGGGAATTCCTGCGCCAGGATGCGCGCCGCCATGTCGGCCGTGCCGCCGGGCGCGACACCCACCACCACCGACATCTGGCGCGACGGGAAGCTGGCCTGCGCCGAGGCGCGGCGCGGCGCGAGCAGCAGGGCGGGCGTGGCGAGCAGGGCGCGACGGGGCATGTTCATGCCGGCAAGCCTGCCTCACCCCTCGCGCGCCTGTCCAGTTTTCGTCCGATGCATGGTGGAAGAAGCGCACGCATGGTCCTAGGCTCGCGGCAGTTGCTGATGGAAACCCAGATGCCCGAGACCCCGCCTTGCCAGATCCTGCCCATTCCCGGCGCCGGCATCGGCCACACCGCGCATCACACGGACTACATGGCGCGCGAGATCGGCACGGTCAGCCTCAGCCCGCGCGATCCAGTCATCGCGGGCAGCCATGCGAGCTTCGAACTCGTCTTCACCGCCGGGCGTTTCGGCGTGGATGACACGGGCTCCCTGCGCATCTGCACGCGCCAGGTCTCCGATCTCGCGCGGCCGCAATTCACCGATCCGAAGGCGGCGAACTACGTCTCGGCCGAGGCCTCGAACGGCGCGGTGCTGCGGCTGAGCTTCGACGCGAAGCTCGCCATGCGACCCTGGAGCCGCACCATCACCGTCACCGTCGAGCGCGGCTTCCTGGCACCGGGCGACACCATCACCGTTCGGCTCGGCGATCGCCGCTTCGGCTCGCCGGGGCTGCGCATGCAGACCTATGCCGAGGATGAGTTCCGCTTCCTGCTGCTGGCCGATGTCTTCGCCACCTGCAACTGGGCGCTGCTGCCCGACCAGCCGAGCATCGCCATTATCGCCGGCCCGCCGGTGACGCGCCGCGCCGTGCTGCCGACGCTGCGCCGCGCCGGCGAGGACTTTGTCCTGAATCTCCGTGCCGACGATGCCTGGGGCAACCCGACCGCGCAGCTGCGTGAGCGTGTTTTTCTGCGCGCCGTGGGTGGCGAGATCGCTGGCCTGCCCGCGCATCTCGACTGGCCCGTGGGGGCCCGCGCGCACCGGATCGAAGGCCTGCGCGCCGCAGCGGGCGAGGTGCAGGTGCAATGGTGCGACGAGGCCGGCGCGGTGCTCGCCACCTCCAACCCGCTGCGCCTCGTGCCCCATGCCGCGCTGCTGCCCTATTGGGCGGATCTGCATGGCCAGTCGGGCGAGACGGTGGGCTCGAACAGCGCGCGGCGGCTCGCGGAATACGCGCGCGACTGCGCCTTCGTCGATGCGATGTGCCACCAGGGCAACGACTTCCAGATCACCGGCGCATTCTGGGCCGATCTCAACCGCCTCACGGCGGAGTTCGACCAACCCGGCCGCTTCGTCTTCTTCCCCGGCTATGAATGGAGCGGCAACACCGCGCTCGGTGGCGATCGCAACGTGATCTTCCTGGAGGAGGGCCGCACCATCCGCCGTTCCTGCCACGCGCTGGTGGAGGATCTCGCCGATGCGGCCAATGACGCGCTGGATGCGAAGGCGCTGCATGCGGCGCTGCGCGCGGAGGGCGGCGTGCTCTGCCAGCCGCATGTCGGCGGGCGCTACGCCAATCTGCACTTCGCGCATGACCGCATGCTGGAACGCGCGGTCGAGGTGCATTCCGACTGGGGCACCTTCGACTGGCTGCTGGAGGATGCCTTCGCCGTCGGCGCGCGCGTCGGCATCTCCGCCAATTCGGACGGGCATAAGGGGCGGCAGGGGGCGTCGCATCCCGGCGCCTCGCAATTCGGCTCCTATGGCGGGCTGACCTGCCTCCTGGCCGAGGATCTCTCGCGCCCCGCGCTGTTCCAGGCGCTGAAGCGGCGGCACCACTACGCCACCACGGCGGCGACGCGCGTGCATCTCGATGTGCAGCTCAGCCTCGCCACGCCGGCCGCGCTGCATGAGGATGATCCCGCACTCGGCGGGCCGCCGATCGGGCACACGGATCGCGCGATGATGGGCGACATCCTGACGGATGTTGCGGACGCAACGGCGCTCTTCACGCTCGATCTCTCCTCGGCCGCGCCGGTGCAGCGGATCGAGTTGCGCAACCGCACCGAATTGCTGGAGGTATTCCGCCCCTATGCCGCCGCCGAGCTTGGTACGCGCCTCTGCGTGACCTGGGAGGGGTCGGAATATCGCGGCCGCGGGCGGGAGACGCTGTGGAAGGGTCATGTCGGCATCGCGGCCAACCGCTTCGGCGCGACGCGGCCGATCAATCGCTGGAACGTCGACAAGCCCTTCGCCGCCACGCCCGACAGGGTGGCCTTCGAGGCGGTGACCACGGGCGGCTTCGGCGGCTTCGAGACCATGCTGGAAGACCCCACCGCCGGCACGCTGGAGATCGCGACCAACCTGGTCACCGCCAGCATCCCCGTGGCCGAGATCGGGCTTGAGGACAGGATCTTCGAGGCCGGCGGCCTCGGGCGCCGGCTGCGCGTCTTCCGCCTGCCCGATGCCAACCCGCATCGCCGCGTCACGCTCACGCGGCGCATCCCGCTCAAGGCCGGCGAGGACAATGCGCTCTACCTCCGCGCGACGCTGGAAGACGGCGCGGTGGTCTGGTCCAGCCCCATCTACCTGATCCGCAAGGGAGCCTGATTGATGCGCCGCCGACACATCCTCGCTGCCGCCACCGGCGCGGCCCTGCTGCCCGGGTTTGCGCAAGCCCAGGCGCCCTGGCCGAGCCGGCCGATCACCATGATCGCCCCGCTCGCCGCCGGCAGTTCGGTGGACATCGTGGCCCGCGTCGTCGCCGAAGGCTGGTCCACGCGCCTCGGCCAGCCCGTGGTGGTGGAGAACCGCCCGGCGGCGAATGGCACCCTCGCCCTCGGCCAGGTCGCGCGCGCCGCACCCGATGGCTACACCGTGACCATCACCGGCCAGACCGCCATCGGCTTCAACCCCGCGCTCTATCCGAGCCTGCCCTATGACCCGCTGCGCGACTTCGCGCCGGTGACGCGCATCGTCTCGGTCAGCAACGCGCTGGTGGTGCACAAGAACTCGCCCTTCCGCTCGGTGGCGGACATCGTGGCGGCGGGCAAGGCGCAGCCCGGGCGGCTGACCTATTCCTCGGGCGGCGTGGGCTCCACCCACCACGTCTCCTCCGCCATGTTCGCGCAGATGACCGGCTTCCAGGCCGTGCACGTGCCCTATCGCGGCGCGCCGCAGGGCATCCTGGCCGCGCAGACCGGCGAGGTCGATTTCGCCTTCTTCAACATCTCCACCGTGCTGGCGCTGATCCGCTCGGGCGAGTTGCGCGCGCTCGCGGTCAGTTCCGCCGGGCGCTCGCCCTTCTTGCCGGACGTGCCCTCGATGCAGGAGGCGGGCGTGGCGGGCTATGAACTCAGCACCTGGATCGGCGTCTCCACCGTGGCGCGCACGCCCGAGGCGATCGTGCAGCGCATGTATGAGGCCACGGTCGCCATGCTGGCCGACCCGGCGATCCGCAACCGCCTGACCTCGATCGGCTTCGACATCACGCCGCAGACGCCCCCCGCCGAGATGGTGGCGCTGCACCGGGCCGAGTTCGAGAAATGGCCCCCCATCCTGCGGGCCGTCGGCGCCCGGATGGAGTAGCCCGCCGGGGGGCAGTGTACCGGCTGGACGGTTTACGCTTGACATACCGTCCAGCCGGTATAGTTAGCCGGCATGACCGATGGCCCTCCGCATCTCCCGCCGCCCCACCTTCCTGACGCGCGCACGCGCATCCTCGACGCCGCCGCCGCCATCGTGCAGGCGCGCGGCGTGGCCGGCCTGACGCTGGAGGCCGCGGCGCGCGACGCCGGCGTCTCCAAGGGCGGGCTGCTCTACCACTTCGCCTCGAAGGAGGCGCTGCTGGACGCGATGCTGCGCCGCCTGGCCGACTACATGGAGTCCGAGTACCGCGCCTGCGTCCAGGCGCAGCCGGAAGGCCCCGGCCGGGTCGCCCGGGCCAATCTCGACTGGGGCTTCGGCGAGGGCGAACTCGCCTGCAATGAGCGCCACGACATGGCCGGCGCCGTGTTCCGCGCCGCCTTCCACCACGACCCCGCGCTGCTCGACCCGATCCGCGCCGTGATCGCGCGCATGCGCGACGACATCGCCGCCGATGGCCTGCCGCCGGGCGCGGGCGATGCCATCTCCGCCGCCTGCGACGGCATGTTCATGGCGCGCATGTTCCGCCTCTACACCCCGACCGAGGAGCAGCGCCGCGCCATGCGCCGCGCCCTCGAACGCCTGATGGAACCGCCCGCATGAAGGCCCGCACCCTTCTCCTCGGCGCGGGGCTGATCGCGGCCGCCGGCGGCGCCTATTGGCTGCTCGGCACGCCGGAAGCCCCCCCCGTCGCCCCCGCCCCGGCCCGTGCCGCCACCGCCCCGGCCGGGGTCGGCGCACTCGGGCGCGTCGAGCCCGCTTCGCGCATCCGCCGCCTCGCCCCCGGCAGCGGGCAGGAAGGTGCCCGCATCGAACGCCTGCTGGTCACCGAGGGCGCGGTGGTCGAGGCCGGGCAGGTCGTGGCCGAGTTCCACGACGCGGCGCTGAAGGATTCCGCCCTGGCCCAGGCCGAGGCGCAGCGCGACCAGGCGGCCGCGCGCCTGGCCCGCACCCGCGCCGGTGGCCGCGCCAGCGAGATCGCCGCCCAGCGCGCGCGGATCGAGGCGCTGACCAATGCCGAGGCCTCGCTGCGCCGCGAGGCCGAGCGCGCCGAGCGGCTCGAGCGCACCGGCGCCGGGGCGGAGGCCACGGCCGAGCGCGCCCGCTTCGCCGCCAACCGCGCCCGCGCCGAGCGCGCCGAGGCGCTGGCCGTGCTCGACACGCTGCTCAGCCCGCGCGCCGAGGACCTCGCCTTGGCAGAGGCCGAACTCGCCGCCGCCGAGGCCGCCGTCGCCCGTGCGCGCGCCGAGGCCGCCATGGCCCGGCTGCGCGCCCCTATCGCCGGCACGGTGCTGCGCATCCTCGCCCGCGCGGGTGAGCGCGTGGGCAGCGACGGCGTGTTGGAGATCGCCGATCTCAACGCCATGGATGTGGTGGCCGAGGTCTATGAGACCGACCTGCCGCGCCTGCGCCTGGGTGCCACGGCCGAGATCCTGGTGCCGGGCGAGCCGCAGCGCCTGCCCGCCACACTGCGCGAGATCGGCTGGCAGGTGCGGCGCAGCGTGCAGGGCACGACCGATCCCGTCGCCGCCGTCGATGCGCGCACGGTGGAGGTGCGCCTGACGCTCACGCCCGAAGGTGCCGCGAAGCTGGCGCGGCGCTCCAACATGCAGGTCCAGGTGGCGATCCGCCCATGAAGGCCGATTCTGCGGATCGTGGCCGATCCGACCTCAGTCGCCGGCGCGCGCCTCCGCGCGCTTGGCTGCGCGCCACCGGGCGCGGCGGCCATTCGGCCGCTCGCCCGCCTGCGGCGGGCGCAGGTTGCGATGCCTGGGGGAACGCATGACCGAGTTGCGCCGCCTGCTGCCCTGGGCGCCGGAGCTGAACGCGAGCCCCGTGCCCGCGCCGCCCGCCCCAACGCCCGCGCCCGCGCAGCGCCGCGCGCCCGGCTTCGCCGCGGCCACGCTGCTCGCCATCCGCCTCGCCTGGCGGCAATTATGGAGCGAGAAGGCGCGGCTCGCCTCCGCCATCGCGGGCGTGATGTTCGCCTGCGTGCTGGTCTTCATGCAGCTCGGCTTCCGCGCCGCGCTGTTCGACAGCGCCACCGCGCTGATCGGCGCGATGCGCGGTGACCTCTTCCTGATGCACCCGACCACGACGGCGAGCTTCCGCCCGGAACTCATGCCGCGCGTGCGCGCCTATCAGGCGCTGGCCCTGCCGGAGGTCGAGCGCGCCGTGCCGGTCTACATGGCCCAGGCGACCTGGCGAAATCCGGAGGACGGCACGCGCCGCGCCATCCAACTCATCGGCGTGGATACCGAGGCCGGCGTGCTGGATTTCCCGGGCCTCGCCGCGATGCTCGAGGATCTCAAGCGGCCCGACACCATCGCCTTCGACCGCCGCTCCCGCCCCGAATTCGGCGCCATCGCCACGCTGCTCGAGCGCGGGCCCCTGACCGTGGAAGTCGGCCAGCGCGATGTCGAGGTGGTGGGGCTGATCGAGATCGGGCCGAGCTTCGGCGCCGATGGCAACATCGTGCTGTCCGACGTGAATTTCCGCCGCCTGGTGAAGGAACGCCAGGCGAATGCGATCGATCTCGTCGCCATCAAGCTGCGCCCCGGCAGCGATGTGCGCGCCGTGCAGGCGCAGCTGCGCGAGCTGCTGCCGCCCGACGTGATGGTGCTGACCCAGGCCGAGCTCTACGCGCATGAGCGCGGCTATTGGGAGAACGCGACGCCGATCGGCTTCATCTTCGCCTTCGGCAGCCTCATGGGCCTCGTCGTCGGCATGGTGATCGTCTACCAGATCCTGTTCTCGGACATCGCCGGCCATCTCAAGGAATACGCCACGCTGAAGGCGATGGGCTATTCCAACTTCTACCTCTCGCGCGTCGTGCTGGGGGCGGCGCTGATCCTGGCGCTGACGGGGTTCCTCCCCGGCCTCGTCGTCTCGACCTTCCTCTACGACGTGATCGGCGCGGCCACCTTCCTGCCGCTGTCGATGGACGTGGCGCGCGGCACCACGGTGTTCCTGATGATCTTCACCATGTGCGCCCTGGCCGGGCTGCTCGCGATGCGCAAGCTGCGCGATGCGAACCCGGCGGATATGTTCTGATGGACAATCCGGTTGTCCTGCGCGGCATCACCTATGCGTATGGGGAGGGCGAGTTGCGCCGCCCCGTGCTGCGGGAGGTCGATCTCACCGTCGAGCCGGGGGAGATCGTGCTGCTCACCGGCCCCTCCGGCAGCGGCAAGACCACGCTGCTGACGCTGATCGGCGCGCTGCGCGCCATGCAGGAAGGCTCCGCGCGCGTGCTCGGGGCGGAGCTGCTCGGCGCGAGTGAATCCACGCGCGTGCAGCTGCGCCGGCGCATCGGCTTCATCTTCCAGAACCACAACCTGCTGGGCTTCCTCACGGCGCGGCAGAATGTGGCGATGGCGCTGGAGCAGGACGGCACCACCAGCGAATCGCGCCGCCTTGCCCGCGCGGGCGAATTGCTCGCCGCCGTCGGGCTGGCCGACCATCTCGACAAGCTGCCCTCGCAGCTCTCCGGCGGGCAGCGCCAGCGCGTGTCGATCGCGCGCGCGCTGGCGGCGGATCCGGGCCTCGTGCTGGCCGATGAACCCACCGCCGCGCTCGACAAGGTCAGCGGGCATGAGGTGGTGCAACTGCTGCGCGAACTGGCCAAGTCGCGGGGCGTGCCGATCCTGCTGGTCACGCATGACCCGCGCATCCTCGATGTCGCGGACCGCATCGTGGCGATGGAGGATGGACGCATCATCGAGACCGTGGTGACCGCCAGCGGGTAACATTTGACTCGCGCCCCTCCCCGGCGCGAGCATCCTCTTGCTTCATCAGCAGGGGGACTTCAATCAATGTCTTGGGCACGGGGCCTCATGGCCGCGGCGATGGCGTTTGGCGCCACGCTTCTGAACACGCTGCCGGCCACTGCCGGCCCCACGCTGGACGCGGTGCGCGCACGCGGCCAGCTGGTCTGCGGCATCCACACCGGCGTCGCGGGCTTCGCCCTGCCGGACAGCCGCGGCGTCTGGCAGGGCTTCGACGTCGATCTCTGCCGCGGCCTGGCGGTGGCGATCTTCAATGATCCGACCAAGGTGCGCTTCGCGCCGATGTCCTCCTCCACCCGCTTCACCGCGCTGGGCTCGGGCGAGATCGACGTGCTGTTCCGCACCTCGACCCAGACCATGCTGCGCGACACCACGCTCGGCCTGCGCCACGTCACCACCTATTTCTACGACGGCCACGGCTTCATGGCGCGCGCCAATCTCGGCGTGACCAAGGTGGCGGAGCTGCGCGACGCCACCATCTGCCTGATCCAGGGAACGACAAATGAGCAGGTGACGGCGGATTATTTCCGCTCGATCAACGTGCCCTTCCGCCCCGTGCTCTATGAGCGCACCGACCAGGCGAGTGACGCGCTGCAGGCCGGGCGCTGCGACGCCTTCGGCACCGATGCCTCGCAGCTCGCGGGCGTGCGCTCCTCCATGCCGCGCGCCGCGGATTGGGTGATCTTCGACGAGCGTTTCTCGAAGGAACCCTATGGCGCCTACATCCGCCGCGGCGACGAGGAATGGTTCGACCTCGTGCGCTGGTACACCTATGCGGTGATCGAGGCCGAGGAACAGGGCGTGACCCAGGCCAATGCCGAGACGATGCGCCGCACCAGCGTGAACCCGAACACGCGCCGCCTGCTGGGCGTGACCCCGGAGCTGGGCCAGTCGCTGAAGCTCGACCCGCTCTGGGCCTACAATGTCGTGCGCGCGCTGGGCAATTACGGCGAGCTGTATGACCGCCATTTCGGCCCGCGCACCTCGGTGAACCTGCCGCGCGGCCCGAACCGGCTGTGGACCGAGGGCGGGCTGATCTACGCGCTGCCGCTGCGCTGATCCTGTCGCGGGGGATCCGGCCAAAAGGTCGGACCCCACGCTACAACAGGTCGAACCCGGTGAGGGTGGAGGCTGCTCGGCTCTGGGTCTCCCCCCCCCCGCTACACCAGGTCGAACTCGGTCAGGGTGAAGCCCCTGCCCGAATTGAAGGTGGGCACATCGCCATCGCCGATCGCGAGCAGCCGCAGGATGTCCGCGCTGTCGACCGTGGCGTTGTCGTCGCGATCCTCGAAGAAATAGACGCCGAAGGCGGTGTTGTCGGCGCCGCCGATCACCAGGATGATCCGTTCGTCGGCCAGTGGATCGTTGTTGGTCAGCCGCGCGCCGACCGCGTTGCGCACCGCGGTCAGCGAGCCGAAGGCATTGCCGGCGATTTCGTAGGTCGTCGGCAGCACCGCGGCCGAGAAGCCCAGGGAAATGTTCTGGCCATCGTTGATGAAGAAGGTGGTGCCACTGGAGAGGCCGAAGGCCAGCCGATCCACCGCGATCAGCTTGTTCACGAAGCTGGTGCCGAAGACGCGATCCGCCTGCGCGAGTTGGCCGGCGGAAAGCGTGCCGTTGATGTCCACCGTGCCGTCATTGAAGCCGCGCAACACCGCGAGGTCGCGGTCCGACGTGCTGCCGCTGAGTTGGACCGTGTCGCCCCCCGGGCCGCCGATCAGCCGGTCCTCACCGCTGCTGCCGTTCAGCGTATCCGCGCCACCGCCGCCGAACAGCGTGTCGTTGCCGACGCCGCCGCTCAGGCTGAAGCCCTGCGCCACGGCGCGCCCATCCACCACCATCCCGCCCTCGCCTGTCACATCGACGGCGACGCTGGCTTGCCCGCTCTGCGTCACCAGGCTGGAGGGCAGCCGGGCGGCGGAGCCCGCCGCGCCGTCGAGGAGGAGGGTGTCGATCCCGGTCACCTCGGCGAAGGCGGTGCTGGGCAGGGTCTGCCCCACCCCCACCGCGACCTCGAGCACATCGGAGGTGCCGGCGGTGCCGGCCTCCACCGTGTCGAGCCCGGTCAACTCATTCACCCCGAAGACCGCGCGATTCGTACCGCCGCCGAGCCTGATCTCGTCGATGCCGGCGCCGGCATGCACCGTGTCGTTGCCCGCCCCGCCCAGCAGCGTGTCGTCGCCATCGCCGAGTTCCACCAGGATGCGACGCCCCGTGGCCAGGGCGCTGATGTCGATCCGGTCATCGCCATCGCCGCCGCGCAGCGTGGCGCCGGTGACGCCGAGGCCCGCCACCAGCGCATCCGGTACCACCAGGGACTGGCCGCCATCCGCCAACTCCAGGATCTCCACCGCCGAGACCCCGGCCAGGGCAATCGCGGCGACCGGCGCATTGTCCAGGAAGCGCAGCGTGTCGTTGCCCGCGCCGCCATTGAGCAGCGTCAGCACCGAGAGGCCCTCGGCCGCCACCAGCAGCAAGTCGGCGCCCTCGGCCCCATTGAGGCTGTCGGCGCCGGACCCGCCCTCCAGCGTATCCGCACCGCGCCCGCCCGTGAGCACGTCATTGCCGTCGCCGCCCCGCAGCAGGAAGGCGAGCGGGGTGGTCAGGCGCAGCGCACCGGTCACGTCGAGCGTGTCGTTGCCCGCGCCCCCCTCCACCGTCACCGCATTGGCCCCGGCCGTATCGGCGAAGCCGGTCGCGGGCAGGAAGAAATCATTGCCGCTGGCGAGGAAGAGGCGCTCGATGCCGCGCAGCCGGCCGCTCGCCGTCAGCGCGATGGTCAGCCCCTGGCCGGCCGTGTCGAGGAACTGCACCGCATCGGCCGTGCCGGCCGAATCGACGATCAGGTCCGCGCTGGAGAAATCCGCGACCGCAATCCGGTAGAGGTCGTTGCCCGCCCCGCCATCGGCCCGATCAATGCCGGCGCCGAGGTCGAGCGTATCGGCGCCCGCCCCGCCCGAGAGCATGTCATTGCCCGCGCCGCCGATCAGCCAGTCATTGCCCGCGCCGCCGGTCAGCCGGTCATCGCCATCGGCGCCGTCCAGCACATCGGCCCCGTCCAACCCGCGCAGCGTGTCGTTGCCCGCACCGCCCGCGAGCGTGTCCGCAAAGGCGCCGCCGGTCAGCAGGTCCTGCCCGGCCTCGCCCCGGAGATGAGCGGCGAAGCCGGCATTCTGCGCGCTCAGCGTGTCGTCGCCGGCGGTACCCTGCACGGTCAGCGCGGCGCCGTCGATGGCGTAGGCGGCGGTGACGGAGAGGCGCAACGCCGGCCCCAGGGCCGCTGCCTCGATCCGCTCGAAGCCCGAGATGAGGCCGAACATCGCCTGGGTGAAGAAGCCGCTGTCGAGCAGTCGCAGCACATCCTCGCCCGCCCCGCCCTCCAGCCGGTCCCCGGTGCCGAGTTCGGCCAGCGCCGTCTCCACCGTGTCGTCGCCCGCACCGCCGCGCAGCGTGTCCGCACCCAGGCCTGGGCGCAGCAGGTCGGCCCCGCCGCCGCCCTCGAACAGGTCATCGCCTGCGCCGCCTTCCATTTGCATCGCCTGCGCCAGAACGGCACCGCCCAGCACCGTGTCCCCGCCCGCGGCGCCGAGCACCTCGAAGACCGGCAGATCGGCGCTGGCGACCATGGCGTCGTCGAGTTCCACCGAGGCCCCGGCCGGGGCGCTGATCTGCAGCCGCTCGAGCCCCCGCACATTGGCGAAGGCCGCCACGGTGAGAGAGAGGCTGGCGGCGATGCGCAGCGTGTCGATGACGGCGCCGGAGCCCCCCTGCACCGTATCGGTGCCCACCAGCCGGCCCGGCCCGGCGACGGTGAATACATCCGCCACCGCAGGCGCGCCGGAGAACTGATCGACCGGCGAAGCGGTCAGGTTGTAGTTCGCCATGGCGCTCTCCCCTGCCTGCGCGGCGCCCATCCTGGCGCTGCCGTGGCTTGAGGCAAAGCCCGCGCGCTGCTTCACTGGTCTCACAAGGTCGGGACGGAAACGGGTGGAAGCGCAGCGGGCGCTGTTCGGCATCGCCGATTTCAGGCGACTCTGGGCCATTGGCCTGACTGTGACGATCGGCCGGTGGCTGGAGATGCTGGTCATCGGCATCGTCGTCTGGCGCGAGAGCGAGAGCGCGCTGCTCGTCTCGGTCATGACGCTGCTGCGCATGCTGCCGATGGGCCTGTTCGGCGCCTTTGCCGGCGTGCTGGCGGACCGCGTGCAGCGGCGCGACGCGCTGATCGCGGTGCTGCTGATACAGGCCGGCAGTGCGGCGGCGCTGGCGCTGCTCGCCTTCGCCGGCACGCTCGCCATCTGGCAGATCGCGCTCGCCAGCTTCGTCAACGGCCTCTCCTGGGCGGCCGACAACCCGGTGCGCCGGATGATGCTGGGCGAGGTGGTGGGGGGGGCGCGCATGGGCCGGGCCATGTCGCTCGAGGTGATGGGCAACAATGCCAGCCGCATCGCCGGCCCGGCGATGGGGGGCGCGCTGCTCGCCTGGGTGGGGCTGGCCGCCCCCTTCCTGGCGGCGACCCTGCTCTACCTCTTCGGCACGCTGCTGGCGCTGCGCGTGGTGCATCGCACCGCCGTGGTGCGCGCCACCGGGCGTTCCGTGCTGCGCCAGAGCTTCGAGAGCTTCGCCGTGGTGCTGGCCGCGCCCGGCATGAAGGGCATCATGGCGGTGACCGTGGTGTTCAACATCTTCGCCTGGCCCTGCACCTCCATGGTCCCGGTGATCGCGGAGAGCCGGCTTGGCCTCGGCGCGGGCGCCACGGGGGTGCTGGCCAGCATGGACGGCCTCGGCGCGCTGATCGGCGCGGCGCTGGTCGGCGCGCTGGCCAACCCGGCGCTGTATCCCCGGCTCTATGTCGGCGGCACGGCGCTGTATCTCGCGATGCTGGTGGTCTTCGCGCTCGCGCCGAGCGCGGTGCCGGCGGGGCTGGCGCTGATCGCGATGGGCCTGGGCAGCGCCTGCTTCGCCGTCACCCAGGCGACGCTGGTCTACCTGGCCGCGCCGGGGGAGATGCGCTCCCGTGCCCTCGGCGTGCTCTCCTTCTGCATCGGGCTCGGCCTGCTCGGCTTTCTCCATGTCGGGCTGATGTCGGCCTGGCTCGGCGCGCCTGTCGCCACCGCGGTGATCGGGCTGGAGGGGCTGGCGGCGCTGCTGCTCGCGCGGCGGCTCTGGCCGCGCATCGCCTGACCCCTCCCGCCGCTTCCGCCTCTCAGCCGCCCGGCGCGCCCTGCGTGTTGACGTAGAGCGCGTAGAGCGAATGCGCCGCCGCCATGAACAGGCGGTTGCGGTGCCGCCCGCCGAAGCAGACATTGGCGCAGCGCTCGGGCAGCGCGATGTGGCCGATCGGCGCACCCGCCTTGTTGAAGACGCGCACGCCGTCGAATTCCGCCCGGCCCATGCCCCAGCCGCACCAGAGATTGCCCTCGACGTCCACGCGCAAGCCGTCCGGCGTCTCGCCCGGCTCGCAGCCGACGAAGATGCGGCGGTTCGCCAGCGTCGCGCCGCGCACGTCATAGGCGAGGATGTTGCGCGGCTCGCTGCGGCTCTCGATCACGTAGAGCAGGCTCTCATCCGGGCTGAACGCCAGGCCATTGGGGTGGTCCACGTCATCGGCCACCAGCGTGATCGCGCCCGTGGCGCCATCCACGCGATAGACATTGGTGTGCGGCAGCTCGGGCACATGCTTCTCGCCCTCGTAGAAGCCGCCGATGCCGAAAGGCGGGTCGGTGAACCAGATCGAGCCGTCGGACTTCACTACGACGTCGTTCGGGCTGTTGAGCCGCTTGCCCTGGAAGCTGTCGGCGATGACGGTGATGCTGCCGTCATATTCGTGGCGGATCACGCGCCGGCCGAGATGCTCGCAGGCGATGATGCGGCCCTGCCGGTCGCGCGTATGGCCATTGGCGTTGTTGGAGGGCTTGCGGAAATGCGTGACCGCGCCGGTCTCCTCATCCCAGCGCAGCACGCGGTTGTTGGGGATGTCGGACCAGAGCAGGCAGCGCTGGTCGCCGAGCCAGACCGGCCCCTCGCCCCAGCGGCTGCCGGTCCAGAGCCGCTCCACCGAACTCAGCGGCAGGTGCAGCTTCCTGAAGGAAGGGTCGAGCGCCTGGATCCGCGGGTCCGGGTAGCGCAGGCTTTCCTGCCAATCCATTGCTTTCCTCCTCGGGCCTGTCCTCTTGGCGGCGGCCGCTTCGCCGCCCATGCTGCCGCGAATGAGGCGGGAGGGGAACATGCCGGACGTGCCGGTCCGCATTGCCGATGAGGTGATGCTCGAGGAGGTGATGTCGCGTCCCGACCCGGCGCTGGTGGCGGAGCTCGCCACCTCGCCGGGCGACCTGCTGGTGCTGGGGGCCGCGGGCAAGATGGGCCCCACCCTCTGCCGGCTGGCGAAGCGCGCCGACCCCGCGCGGCGCGTCATCGCCGTGGCGCGCTGGAACGAGGCCGGGCTGCGCGCGCGCATGGAGGGCTGGGGGATCGAGTGCCTCAGCGCCGACCTGCTCGACGACGCCGCGCTGGCCGCCCTGCCCGAGGCGCCGAACGTGATCTTCATGGCGGCGCGCAAATTCGGCAGCACGGGGAACGAGGCCCTGACCTGGGCGATGAACGTGCTGCTGCCCGCGCGCGTCGCCGCCCGCTATGCGGGCTCGCGCATCGTCTTCTTCTCGACCGGCAATGTCCTGCCGATGTGGCCCGTGAACGGCCCCGCGCCGGATGAGGATACGCCCCCCGCGCCGCTCGGCGACTATGCGGCAAGCTGCCTGGGGCGCGAGCGCGCCTTCCAGCACGCCGCCGCCACGCGCGGCACGCCGTGCTTCGGCATCCGCCTGAACTACGCGATCGACCTGCGCTACGGCGTGATCCACGACGTGGCGACGAAGGTGCTGGCCGGCACGCCCGTGCCGCTCGCCATGGGCCATGCCAACGTCATCTGGCAGGGCGATGCGAATGCCTGGACGCTGCGCGCGCTCGCCCGCGCCGATGCGACCTGCCCGATCCTGAACGTGACGGGGCCGGAGACGGTCTCCATCCGCTGGTTGGCGCAGCAACTCGCGCAGCGGCTGGACCGCGCGCCCGAATTCGCCGGCGAGGAGGCGCCGAACGCGCTGCTCTCCAACGCCGCGCGGGCCTTCGCCACCTTCGGCTACCCCACCGTGCCGCTGCTGACGATGATCGACTGGGTGGCGGATTGGGTCGGGCGCGGCGGGCGCGCGCTCGGCAAGGCGACGAAGTTCGAGGTGCGGGATGGGCGGTTCTAGTCCCCGCCTCGCCGCGCCCCTGAGCAGCCGCGCGGCGGCGACGCGCCAGCGGATCCTGGATGCCGCGCTGGTGGAATTCGCGGAGAAGGGCCTGGCGGGCGCGCGGGTGGATGAGATCGCCGCCCGCGCGGACGCCAACAAGCGCATGCTCTACGCGCATTTCGGCAGCAAGGAGGAACTCTGGCTGACCGTGCTGGAACGCGCCTATGCCGCCAAGCGCGAGGAGGAACGGGCGCTGTCCGTGGACAGCCTGCCGCCCGCCGAGGCGATGGCGCGCCTCGTCGCCTTCAACCTGCGCTACACCAGCCGGCATCCGGAATTCGTCGCACTGCTGAACCAGGAAAACCTGCACCGCGCCGCCTATCTGCGCCGGTCGGAGGACGTGCCCACGCTCTACTCGCCGCTGCTCGAGGCGATCCGCACCGTGCTGGAGCGCGGCGCCGCATCGGGCGCGTTCCGCCGCGACGTGGACCCGATGCAGCTCTACATCTCGATGCTGGCGCTCGGCCATTTCTTCGTGGCGAACCGCCACACGCTCTCCACCATCTTCGGCACGCCCCTCGACACCGAGGCCGCGATCGCCGCGCGCGAGGCGCATATCGCGCAGGTGGTGCTGGGCTATCTGCGCCCTTGACCCCAGGGCCGCGCCCGCCTAGTAACCGGGTGGTTACTTCGGGAGGAAACGGGTGGGTCTGCGCTGGCAGGACTGGCCTGCGGGCCTGGTGGAAAGGCTGCGCGCCGGATGCGTGATTCCGGCGCATCCGCTGGCGCTGAACGCGGCGCGGCAGCTCGACCCGAGGCGGCAGAAGGCGCTCTCGCGCTACTATCTCGCGGCCGGCGCGGGGGGGCTGGCGGTGGGCGTGCACACCACGCAATTCGCCATCCGCGATGTCGGCCTCTATGAGCCCGTGCTGCGGATTTCCGCCGAGGCGGCTTCCGAGCAGCAGACCACGCCGCTGCTTGTCGCCGGCGCCATCGGGCGCACCGCGCAGGCGGTGGCGGAGGCGCGCATCGCGCGCGCGCTTGGCTACCACGCCGTGCTGCTCAGCCTCGCCGCCTGGAAAGGTGCCAGCGAGGATGAACTCATCGCGCATTGCATCGCCGTGGCGGATGAGATGCCGCTGTTCGGCTTCTACCTGCAGCCCGCGGTGGGCGGCATCGCGCTCGGGCCTTCCTTCTGGCGGCGCTTCGCGCTGATCCCCAACGTCGTCGCCATCAAGATCGCGCCTTTCAACCGCTACGCCACGCTCGACGTGCTGCGCGGCGTGCTGGAGGCCGGTGCGGCGGCGCGCATCGCACTCTACACCGGCAATGACGATCACATCGTCGCCGATCTGCTCACGCCCTTCGCGCTGAAGCTGGGGGGATGCGACGCCCCCTTGCGCATCGTGGGCGGGCTGCTCGGCCATTGGAGCGTGTGGACCGAGCGTGCCGTCTGGCTGCAGCATGAATGCCGTGCATCGCCCGAGGCGATCCCGCGCGACCTGCTCGCGCGCGACGCGCAGGTGACGGAGATGAACGCCGCGATCTTCGACGTGGCCAACAACTTCGCCGGCTGCATCCCCGGCTGCCACGAAGTGCTGCGCCGCCAGGGCCTGCTCGAGGGCATCTGGTGCCTCGACCCGCATGAGGATCTCTCGCCCGGCCAGGCGGAACTGATATCGGCGGCCTGCCTGCGCTACCCCGACCTCACCGACGACGCCTTCGTCGCGGCCAACCTCAACACCTGGCTCTCGTAAGGACAAGCAGCATGGCGGAACGCCGCATCGGCCTCATCATGAACGGCGTCACCGGGCGCATGGGCATGAACCAGCACCTGATCCGCTCCATCGCGGCGATCCGCAAGGATGGCGGCGTGATGCTGAAGAATGGCGATCGCATCATGCCCGACCCCATCCTGGTCGGCCGCAACAGGGAGAAGCTGGAGGCGCTGGCGCGCGCGAACGGCATTGCCCGGGTTTCCACCGACCTCGACGCGTGCCTCGCGGACCCGAACGACACGCTGTTCTTCGATGCGGCCACCACGTTGCTGCGCGCGGGGCTGCTGACCAAGGCGATCAACGCGGGCAAGGACATCTATTGCGAGAAGCCGACCTCCGACAATCTCGCCGATGCGATGGCCGTGGCACGTCTGGCGAAGGCGAAGGGCATCAAGGCCGGCGTGGTGCAGGACAAGCTGTTCCTGCCCGGGCTGCGCAAGCTGAAGATGGTGATCGATTCCGGCGCGCTGGGCCGCATCTGCTCGGTGAAGGGCGAGTTCGGCTACTGGGTCTTCGAAGGCGACCTGCAGCCCACGCAGCGGCCGTCCTGGAACTACAAGAAGGCCGAGGGCGGGGGCATGATTCTCGATATGCTCTGCCATTGGCGCTACGTTCTCGACAACCTCTTCGGCGCGGTGAAGAGCGTCTCCTGCCTGGGGGCCACGCATATCCCCACGCGCTGGGACGAGCAGGGCAATCCCTACACCGCCGACACCGATGACGCGGCCTACGCCACCTTCATGCTTGAGGGCGGGATCGTCGCGCACATCAATTCCTCCTGGGTCACGCGCGTGCGGCGCGACGACCTCGTCACCTTCCAGGTCGACGGCACGCATGGCAGCGCCATCGCGGGCCTGCAGAAATGCTGGACGCAGAGCCGCGTGAACACGCCCAAGCCGGTGTGGAATCCCGACATCCCGCAGCCGATCGATTTCTTCGCCGGCTGGCAGGAAGTGCCGGACACCCAGGCCTATCCGAACGGCTTCCGCGCGCAGTGGGAGCTGTTCTTCAAGTACCTGGCAGGCGAGATCGCGACCTATCCCTGGGACCTGCTGGCCGGGGCGAAGGGCGTGCAGCTGGCCGAGGCCGGGCTACAATCCTGGGCCGAGCGCCGCTGGATCGACCTGCCGACGCTGGAGGTGTGAGCATGCCGAAGATCAGGCTGCCGGAAGGCGAGTACACGCTCAGCGCCCCGCGCGACTTCCCGAAGGCGACGCCGCCCTTCCCGCGCGTCGCACTCGCCGCCGCGCATGTCGTGGCGGATACGCTGGCCGAGCAGGATCCCTGGCTGGATGCGAAGATCGACTGGGACCGCACCATCGCCTTCCGCAAGCATCTCTGGTCGCTCGGCCTCGGCGTGGCGGAGGCGATGGATACGGCGCAGCGCGGCATGGGCCTCGACTGGACCGCGGCGCAGGAACTCATCCGCCGCTCGCTCGATGCGATGCAGGACGTGCCCGGCGCGGTGATGGCAAGCGGGGCGGGCACGGATCACCTCACGCCCGGCCCCGATGTCACGGTCGATGACGTGATCCGCGCCTATGAGGCGCAATGCGAAGCCGTCGAGGCGATGGGCGGGCGTATCATCCTCATGGCCTCGCGCGCGCTGGCCAAGGCCGCGCGCAGCCCCGCGGATTACGAGCGCGTCTATGCGCGCATCCTCTCCCAGGTGAAGCAGCCGGTGATCATCCACTGGCTGGGCGAGATGTTCGACCCCGCGCTGGAAGGCTATTGGGGCAATCACGACCACATGGCGGCGATGGAGACCGCGCTGGCGGTGATCCACGCCCATGCGCACAAGGTCGATGGCGTGAAGATCTCACTGCTGGACGACCAGAAGGAGATCGCGATGCGTCGGCGCCTGCCGAAAGGCGTGCGCATGTACACGGGCGACGACTTCAACTACGCCGAGCTCATCGCCGGCGACGCGCAGGGCTATTCCGACGCGCTGCTCGGCATCTTCGACCCCATCGCCCCGGCGGTGGGCGGCGCGCTGGCGAGCCTCGCGCGCAACGACCTCGCCACCTTCCACGACATCCTCGCGCCGACGGTGCCGCTCAGCCGCCACATCTTCAAGGCGCCGACGCGCTTCTACAAGACGGGCGTGGTCTTCATGGCCTGGCTGAACGGCCACCAGGACCATTTCGTGATGGTCGGCGGGCAGCAGAGCACGCGCTCCATCCGGCATTTCTCCGAGTTGTTCCGCCTCGCCGACAAGGCCGGTCTGCTGCGCGACCCGGACATGGCGGTGGCGCGCATGCGGAACCTTCTGGCCCTGCACGGCGTCGCGTGATGGAACTCAGCCTCAACACCGTCACGGTGAAAGAGAAGTGGGGCCTCGCGCAGTGTATCGAAGGCTGCGCGCGGCACGGCATCACCGGCATCTCGCCCTGGCGCGACGTGCTGCAGGCGATGGGCGTTGCAGCGGCGGCGCAGCACATCCGTGACGCGGGCCTCACCGTGACCGGTCTGTGCCGCGGCGGGATGTTTCCCGCCGCCGACGCCGCCGGCCGCGCCGCCGCGATCGAGGATAATCGCCGGGCCATCGCGGAAGCGCACGCGATCGGCGCCGCCTGCCTCGTGATGGTCTGCGGCGGCCTGCCGCCGGGTTCGAAGGACCTGCCCGGCGCCCGCGCCATGGTGCGCGACGGGCTGCACGCCATCATGGATGAGGCCCGCGCCGCCGGTGTCACCATCGCGCTCGAGCCGCTGCACCCGATGACCTGCGCGGACCGCTCCGTGCTCTCCACCCTCGCGCAGGCGCTCGACCTGTGCGACGAGCTCGGCGCGGGCAGCGGCGTGGCGCTCGATGTCTATCACGTCTGGTGGGACCCCGACCTCGCCGCGCAGATCGCGCGCGCCGGCCCGCGCATCGCCGCCTTCCATGTCTGCGACTGGAAAGTGCCCACCACCGACACGGTCTTCGACCGCGGCCTGCCGGGCGAGGGCGTGATCGACATTCCGGGCATCCGCGCGATGGTCGCGGCGCAGGGCTATCGCGGCTACGCCGAGGTCGAGATCCTCTCCAAGCGGTGGTGGGCCGAGGATCCCGATTCGGTGCTGCGCGAGATCAAGCGCCGGCACCCGATAGCCGTGTGAGCGGCAGCATCCGCCGCAGCACGCCGTCACGCAGCACGAGGTGATGCCACAGCGCCGCGGCGACATGCACGGCGACCAGCGCCACCAGGCCCCAGGCCAGCACCTCGTGCATCTCCTCCCACAGCTTGCCGCCGGGGATGGCGAAGGGCGGGGGGATCACGATGTCGCCGAAGATAGCCAGCCGCCGGCCGCGCGCCCAGCGATCGAGCACGCCTGTCATCGGCAGGGCGATCATCATCAGGTAGAGCGCGACATGCATGGCCCGGGCCGCCCAGGCCGCCGGGCCGGACTCGCCCGTCGCGGGCGGCGGGAAGATCAGGCGACGCAGCAGGCGCAGCGTCACCACCGCCAGCACCAGCGTGCCGAGGCTGTAATGCACCATCCGCGCGAAGTCGCGCGGCGCGCCCCGCGCGAAATCGTCCATCACGAGGCCCAGCGCGAAGGCGCCAAGCAGGATGAGGGCCGCACCCCAATGCAGCAGCAGCGTCATGGCCGAGTGGCGCGCGGGAATCGCACGATCTGGCATGGTGGATACTCCGTTCTTCGATGCGCCCTTCCTCGCACAGGGCGATGACGCCAGGCTGACGCACGCCTTGCATGGCGATGATCCGGGCGTTACAGAAATTGCATCCGCACGGGAGCGCGCGCCATGATCCGTTGCCTGTCCAGGCTGGCTTCCCTGATGGCGCTCGGCGCCATGCTGTTCGGCGGGGCGGCGCAGGCGCAGACCATCTCGCCCGATCGCGTGCTGCGCATCGTGCCGAATGCGGATCTGCAGACGCTCGATCCCATCAACACCACCGCCGGCGTCGTGCAGAGCCACGCGCACATGGTCTACGACCAGCTCTTCGGCCGCGACGCCGAGCAGCGGCCGCAGCCGCAGATGGTAAGCACCTACAGCGTCTCGCCCGATGCGCTGTCCTGGCGCTTCACGCTGCGCGAGGGCCTCGCCTTCCATGACGGCGCGCCGGTCACGGCGGCCGATGTCGTGGCTTCGCTGCGCCGCTGGGGGGCGCGCGATCCGCATGGGCGGCAGATCCTTGCCATCACCGTCAGCCTGACCGCCGAGGCCGATGGCAGGACCATCGCCTGGACGCTCAACCGCCCCTATGGGCTGATGCTCGATGCGCTGTCCAAGCCGGCCGGCAACATGCCCGCCATCATGCCCGCGCGCATCGCCGCGACCGATCCCTTCACCGCCATCCGCGACCCGATCGGCAGCGGGCCCTTCATCTTCGTGCGCGAGGAATGGGTGCCCGGCTCGCGCGTGGTGTATCGCCGCAACGAGGCCTATGTGCCGCGCGCCGAGCCGGCCTCCGGCACCGCGGGCGGCAAGCGCGTGCATGTCGATCGCGTCGAGTGGCTGAACATCGCCAATGCGCAGACCGCCGTGCTGGCGCTGATCCAGGGCGAGCTCGACTACATCGAGAGCCCCGGCGTGGATTTCCTGCCGATGCTTCAGCGGCGCGGCATGCGCATCATCCGCACCAACACGCTCGGCGCGCCGGGCATGATCCGCATGAACCACATCCACCCGCCCTTCAACGACGTGCGGGCACGCCAGGCGCTGCTGCTGCTGGTGAACCAGGAGGAGATCCTGCAGGGGATGTTCCCCGACCCCGCGCTCTACCAGGTCTGCCACGCCTTCTTCGTCTGCGGCTCGCCGCAGGAGACGAATGCGGGCGTGCCGGCCGGGCTGGGCAGCCCGGCGGCGCGGGAGCGGGCGCGGCAATTGCTGCGCGAGAGCGGCTATGATGGGTCGCCCATCGTCATCATGGACCCGACCGACAACCCCTTCGTCCACGCCGCAACACTGGTGCTGGCGCAGCAGATGCAATCGGTGGGCTTCCGCACCGATGTCCAGGCGACCGACTTCGCCTCCATGGCCGGCCGCCGCGCCAATCGGCGCCCGCCGAGCGAGGGGGGCTGGCATATCGGCCTGACCTTCTGGAACGGCCTCGGGGCCTCGGACCCGGTCGGCAACGTGCCGATGCAGGCAAGCTGCGAGCGCGCCTGGCCCGGCTGGCCCTGCGATGCCGAGCATCAGGCGCTGATCGACGCCTTCCCCTATGCGGCGACGCCGGAGGAGCGCAAGCGCCTGCTCGATGCGCTGCACATCAGCGCCTATCGCCTGGTGCCCTATGTGCCGCATGGGCAATGGTACCTGCCCTCCGCCGTCAGCCCGCGCCTGTCGGGCGTGCTGGCGATGCCGGGCATCATCGTGCCCTGGAACATCCAGAAGGCAGCCAGATAGGAGCCCTCAGGCGCCGGGCGCCGCCTCCGGCGGCTTGGCTCGCCGCATAAGCGGCGGGCGCCGTTCGGCGCCTCGGCCGCCAGTGGCGGCCGCGATCATGGCGTATCCCGGAAGGCGCGCGCCGCGCCCTCGGGCCAGGCGATCGCCGCCTCCTCGCCCGGCGCGGGCAGGGCGGCGCCGCCGATGGGGCGCTTGGCCACCACCTCCGCCCCGCCCGGCAGCGCGAGGCGCAGGCGGATATGGTCGCCCTGGAAGAGCGATTCCGTCAGCCGCGCCGCCAGCACGCCCTCCGTGCCCAGATCCAGCGCCGCGACCGGCGCCACCGCGATCCGCTCGGGCCGGACCATCACCACGCAGCGCGTGCCCACACCGCCGCAATCCACCGGCGTCGCCTCCACCTCCGTGCCGCCTTCCAGCCGCACGCGGCACAGGCCATCCGCCACCGCCACGATGCTGCCGGGCAGGCGGTTGTTCTCGCCCACGAAGCCGCTGACGAAGGCATCGGCCGGGCTGTCGTAGAGCGCGCGCGGCGTTGCGATCTGGCGCAGCCGCCCGCCGGCGAAGACCGCGATGCGGTCGGAGAGCGTCAGCGCCTCGGCCTGGTCATGCGTCACATACATCATGGTCAGCCCGAGCCGGCCATGCAGCGCGCGCAGCTCGAACTGCATCTCCTCGCGCAGCGCCTTGTCGAGCGCGCCGAGCGGCTCATCGAGCAGCACGATGGGCGGTTCGAACACCATCGCCCGCGCCAAGGCCACGCGCTGCTGCTGGCCGCCGGAAAGCTGCGCGGGGCGGCGATCGCCGAAGCCCGCAAGCCGCACCATCTCCAGCGCCCGGGCGACGCGCGCGGCGCAGTCCGCGCGGCCGATGTTGCGTGCCTGCAACGGGAAGGCGATGTTCTCCGCCACGCTCATATGCGGGAACAGCGCATAGGATTGGAACACCACGCCGATGCCGCGCTTGTGCGGGGCAAGGCGCGCGATGTCGCGCCCCTCCAGCAGGATGCGCCCCGTGGTCGGTTCCTCGAACCCCGCCAGCATCATCAGCGTGGTCGTCTTGCCCGAGCCCGAGGGCCCGAGCAGCGTCAGGAACTCGCCCCGGGCGATGTCGAGGTCGAGCTGCTGCACCGCCGCCGCCTGGCCGGCGCCATAGGATTTCGAGACGGCGTCGAAGCGCACGAGCGGCTGGGTCATCGGCGCCGAGACTCGGCCGGCCGCCCCCGCCCTGTCAACGCGGGCTTCCCGAAGCGCGATGGGCGCGGCAGGGTGCGGCGCGAGCGAGGGGACCAAGACCATGGAAGAGCCGACCATCATCCTGGGGCGCGAGGGCGCGGCCGGCACGCTGCTGATGAACCGCCCGCGCGCGCTGAACGCGCTCGACCTCGGCATGATCCACGGCCTGGACGGCGCGCTGCGGGCGCTGCGCGACGACCCGTCGGTGCGGCTGGTGATCCTGGAAGGGGCGGGCGGCCGCGCCTTCTGCGCCGGGGGCGATGTGCGGCGGATGCGCGAGCTGGTGCTGGCCGGCGACGCGGCGGGGGTCGAGGCCTTCTTCGCCGCCGAATACGCGGTCAACGGCGCCATCGCCACCTTCGGCAAGCCCTGGATCAGCCTGATCGACGGCGTGTGCATGGGGGGCGGCATCGGCGTTTCCGTGCATGGCAGCCACCGCATCGTCACCGAGCACGCGCTGCTCGCCATGCCCGAGACCGCCATCGCGCTCTTCCCCGATGTCGGCACCAGCTACGTTCTGCCCCGCCTGCCCGGCGCGCTGGGCAAATGGCTCGCCCTCACCGGCGCCCGGCTGAAGGGGGCGGAGGCGGTGGAGGCCGGGCTCGCCACCCATTACGTGCCGCGCGCCCGGCTGGCCGAGCTGCGCGCCGCGCTGCTGGCCGGCGATGCGCGAGTCGTGGCGGATTTCGCCGCGCCCGTCCCGCCCGGCACCATCGCCGCGCAGCGCCCGGCGATCGATCGCTGCTTCGCCGGGGCGAGCATCGGCGCCATCCGCGCGGCGCTGGCCGCCGAGGGCAGCGACTGGGCGGCGGCGCAGCTGGCCGTGCTCGACCGCGTCTCGCCCACCAGCCTCGCCGTCACGCTGGAACTGCTCAAGCGCGGCGCGACGCGCACGCTGGAACAATGCCTGGCGATGGAACTCGCCTTGACCCGCACCGTCACCCGCCATCCGGATTTCGCCGAGGGCGTGCGCGCGGTGCTGGTGGACAAGGACAACACGCCGCGCTGGGCGCCGGAATCGCCGCTCACGGATCTGTTCGGCCCCGGCTGAGGCTTGGCGCGCGGCGGGGGCGCCGCCATCTATCCCTCGATGTCAGAGCTTTCCTCCCGCCGTTCGCTGCTCGGCCTGCTCGCCAGCCTGCCCTTCCTCGGCGCCTGCATCGGCCCCCGCGCGGCCCCGGCGCCGCGCGCGCTGAGCGACCATTTCGACGGCACGCGCTTCTTCAACCCGGGGGGCGAGGCGCCGCGCAGCTTCTGGCAGGTGGCGCAATGGCAGCTCACCGAGCGCGCCACCCCCTGGCCGGACAGCGTTCCGAGCCCCTTCGCGCCGGATCGCCCCCCCGCGCGGGTGGAGGGCGCGGCGCTGCGCGTCAGCTTCGCCGGCCATGCGAGTTTCCTGTTGCAGGGCCAGGGCCTCAACATCCTCACCGACCCGGTCTGGTCCGAGCGCGCCAGCCCCTTCCGCTTCACCGGGCCGCGCCGGCGCAACCCACCGGGCATCGGCTTCGCGGATCTGCCGAAGATCGACGCGGTGCTGCTCTCGCACGGCCATTACGACCATCTCGATGTGGAAACACTCGCCCGTCTCTGGGACCGCGACCGGCCGCTGATCCTTGCCCCGCTCGGCCAGGACGCCACGATCCAGGCGCATCGCGCCGACATCGCCGTGACGGTGGCGGATTGGGGCGATGTCCGCCCGCTCGGCGCGGGGGTCACCGCCACGCTGGAGCCCGTGCATCACTGGAGCGCGCGCGGCGTGTTCGACCGCAACCACGCGCTCTGGACCGGCTTCGTGGTGAAGGGGCTCGGCGCCTCGGTCTTCTTCGCCGGCGATACCGGCTTCGATGGCGGCCGGCCCTTCCGCAACGTCGCGGCGAAGCATGGGGCGGTGGACCTCGCCCTGCTGCCGATCGGCGCCTATGCGCCGCGCTGGTTCATGGCCGCGCAGCACATGGACCCGGCCGAGGCGGTGGCCGGCTTCGGCCTGCTCGGCGCGCGCCAGGCGCTGGGCTACCATTGGGGCACCTTCCCGCTGACCAATGAGGGCGCGGAGGAACCGGCCACGGAGCTTGCCACCGCGCTCGCCGCCACCGGCATCGCGCCCGGGCGGTTTCTCGCGATGCGGCCGGGTCAGGTCTGGCAGGCGCAATCCGGCGCCTGAGCTACGCCAACACCCATTGGCCGAGCCACACGGCCGCCACCCCGGCGCAGATCGCCACGCCGATGTTGCGCAGATAGACCTGCACTAGCACCACCGCCAGCGCGCCGAACCAGGCCGGCAGCGCGCCCGCCAGCAAGGGCGGCGCGCAATAGGCGACAAAAAGACAGCCCGGCAGATGCCGCAGCATCGCCTCCACGAAGGCGGGCGGGCGCACGGCGCGCAGCACCGCATAGCCGCCCGCGCGGCAGGCATAGGTCACCAGCGCCATGCCCAGGATCGCCAGCAGCACATCGCCGCGGATCTCCATCAGCGCGGCACCCCGCGCCCGCGCAGCTCGAGCCAGGCCCCCAGCGCCGCGCCCGCGAAGGTGCCGGCCAGGAGGGGCAGCGGCATGGGCAGCCCGGCGCGCTGCGCCGCGATGGCCACGCAGCCCGCCACCACCCAGGGCGCGAGGTCCACCCGCGGCCCGCGCCAGAGCGGCACCAGGATGGAGACGAAGGCCGCGACCGAGGCGAAGAACAGCGGATGCCCCGGCGGCACGCGCACCAGCGACCCGCCCAGATGCCCCAGCCCGACGCAGATCACCCAGGCGACCCAGAGCCCCACCCCCACGCCGAGCAGATAGCCCGCATCGCGCCCGCCCTGCCGTTGCTCGGCCACGGCCAGGGCGAAGGAGTGATCCACCAGCGTGGCCAGCGTGCCCCAGAGTTTCCAGCCGCGCAGCCGGTCGAGCCAGGGCGCCATGGCCGCGCCCATCGGCGCCATGCGGATGTTCACCACGAAGGCGGCGATGGTGGCGGCCAGGATCGGCGCCGGGTCGGTCCAGAGTTCCAGCGCCAGCAGCTGCGCCGCGCCGGCATAGACGATGGCGCTCATCAGCACGGCCTCGAGGAAGGTGAGGCCCTTGGCGTCGGCGAGCACGCCGATGACCAGGCCGAAGGGCACCATGCCGATCCACAGCGGCAGGCTTGCCCGCGCGCCGCGCAGCACGCCGTGGCGCGTGAAGGTGATCCTGGCGCGGTCGCTCATCCCTGACGCAGCGCGATCAGCCGGTCCTCGGCGGTTGCGGGGTCCAGGCGCAGGGCCTGCACGGCCACGCTTTGGGCGAAGCCGGCGCGGGCGAGCGCGGCCAGCGCCTTGCGCTGCGCCTCCGCCTCCATCTCGGCGCGGGCGAAGGGGCCGATGCGCCGGCGCCGGCAAAAGGCCAGGGCGGCGTCCAGCTCGCTCTCCGGCCCCTCGGGCAGGGCGGCGGCGGCGGTCTCGGCATCCACGCCCTTCTGCGCCAGATGCGCGAGGGTGGCGCGGCGCGAGCGCCCGCTGCGCTGCAGCCGCCGCGCGCGGCTTTCGGCGAAGGCGGCGTCATCCACCGTGCCGGCGGCGGCCAGCCGGCGCGCGATCTCGGCGATGGCGGATCGGGCGGCGGCGGCGCGGGGCGCGACATCGGCCTCCCCTGCCTGCTCCGCCGCGCGCGCCCAGCGATCGACGCGCCGGCCCAGCACGCGCCGCAGCCCCGCCTCGGTGGCGGCGAAGCGGGCGAGATGCGCCAGCGCCGCTTCCTGCAACTTCGCGGCACTCGGCGCCGGACCTGGGGGGGCCCCACGGGGACCTGCTTTGGCGCGCGGTTCGGACATGGCGGCAGAGTGCCATGCGGGGCGGGGCGCTGGCGACCGTCGCGCGGCGCGCGCGGCGATCAATCCGGTGCAGCCCAGCCGCGCTCGCCACGCATGGCCGCGTTTTTTGACCCTGCGCGGATTTTCAGGCATTTTCCGACGCTTCCGTGCCCGCCTGGCGAAAGGCGCCCGGCCGCGCGGAATGACGGAGGACGATCCCGTGATCCCCGCCCTGATGCCGACCTACAACCGCGCCGACCTCGCCTTCGAGCGGGGCGAGGGTGCTTGGCTGTGGACGGCGGAGGGCCGACGATACCTGGATTTCGGCGCCGGCATCGCGACCTCCAGCCTCGGCCACGGCCACCCGCACCTGACCCGCGCCATCGCGGAGCAGGCGGCGCGCGTGATGCATGTGTCGAACCTCTATCGCGTGCCGCAGGCCGAGACACTCGCCGCGCGGCATGTCGCGGCCTCCTTCGCCGACAGCGTCTTCTTCTGCAATTCGGGCGCCGAGGCGAACGAGGGCATGGTCAAGGCGGTGCGCAAGTACCACGCCGAGACCGGCCACCCCGAGCGCTTCCACATGATCTGCTTCGAGGGCGCCTTCCACGGCCGCACCCTGGCCATGCTGAGTGCGACGGGCAACGAGAAATACCTCGCCGGCTTCGGCCCGCCCGTGACCGGCTTCGACCATGTGCCCTTCGGCAACATGAACGCGGTGCGCGACGCGATCGGGCCCCAGACCGCGGGCATCATGATCGAGCCCGTGCAGGGCGAGGGCGGCGTGCGCCCGGCGGATCTGCGCTTCCTGCGCGACCTCCGCGCCGTCTGCGACGAGTTCGGGCTGCTGCTCGCCCTCGATGAGGTGCAGACCGGCATGGGCCGCTCGGGCAAGCTCTGGGCGCATCAATGGGCCGGCATCGAGCCCGACGTGATGAGCAGCGCCAAGGGCATCGGCGGCGGCTTCCCCCTCGGCGCCATTCTCGCCAAGGAGAAAGTCGCGAAATACCTCAAGCCCGGCACGCATGGCACGACCTATGGCGGCGGCCCGCTGGCCTGCGCGGCCGGCAATGCCGTGCTGGACGTGGTGCTCGCGCCGGGCTTCCTCGACCAGGTGGATCGCGTCGCGCGCCTGCTCTGGCGCGGGCTGCTCGACCTCGCGGCGCGCCATCCGCAGGTGATCGACGGCGTGCAGGGCGCGGGGCTGCTGCTCGGCCTCAAGCTGCGCGCCGAGGTGACGAACGGGGAGATGCAGGCCGCCGCCGTGGCGGAAGGCCTGCTGACCGTGGCCGCGGGGATGAACGTGCTCCGCCTCGCCCCGCCGCTCATCATCACCGAGGCCGAGGTGGAGGAGGCGCTGCGCCTGCTCGACCGCACCTGCCTGCGCATGACGCCGGCAGCGGTGGCGGCGGCCGCCAAGTGAGTGCGGCGCTGAAGCGTGACTCCGGGGGCCCCGCGCCGGGCCCCCGGCACTTCATGGAACTGATGGACCTCGATTCCGCCAGCCTGCGCCACATGCTCGATCTCGGCGTGAAGGCGAAGCGCGGCGAGATCACGGGCAAGCCGCTGGCCGGCAAGACCGTGGCGCTGATCTTCGAGATCCCGAGCACCCGCACGCGCGTGAGCTTCGAGGTCGGCATCCGCCAGCTCGGCGGCGACCCGCTGGTGCTCACCGCGCGCGAGATGCAGCTCGGCCGCGGCGAAAGTGCCGCCGACACCGCGCGCGTGCTCTCCCGCTACGTGGACGCGATCATGCTGCGCACCACCGATGTCGCGCGCATCCGCGAACTCGCGGAACATGCGACGGTGCCGGTGATCAACGGCCTGACGAATGTCAGCCATCCCTGCCAGCTCATGGCCGACATCATGACCTTCGAGGAGCATCGCGGCCCGATCGCCGGGCAGGTGGTGGCCTGGACGGGCGATGGCAACAATGTCGCGCAGAGCTTCATCCAGGCGGCGGCGCGCTTCCGGTTCACGCTGCGCATCGCCACCCCGCCCGAACTCGCCCCGCCGGCAGAGCTTCTCGCCTGGGCGCGGCGCGAGGGCGCGGACATCCAGCTCACTTCCGACCCGCAGGAAGCCGCGCGTGGCGCGCGCTGCCTCGTCACCGACACCTGGGTCAGCATGAATGACGAGGTGTCGGAGGCGAAGATCAACCGTCACAACATGCTCGCCCCCTACCAGCTCAACGCGGCCTTGCTGAAACATGCCGCGCCGGACGCCATCGTCATGCATTGCCTGCCCGCGCATCGCGGCGAGGAGATCACCGACGAGGTGATGGACGGGCCGCAAAGCGTGGTCTTCGACGAGGCCGAGAACCGCCTGCATGCCCAGAAGGGCGTGCTGCTCTGGGCGCTGGGGCTGGCGTGAGCGCAGCGGGCATGGCGCGCCATGCCCTGCTGATCTGGGTCGTCCTGCTGCTCGGCACGGGCGGCGCCCTGGTCCTGGCCGGCGCGCCCGGCCTCGCCTCCTTCGCCTTCGCCGCCGCCGCCCTGCCGGTGGCCGCGCATGTCGCGTTCTCCGTCATCCGCACGCTGATGGGCGGGCGGCTGGGTGTGGATGTCATCGCGCTCGCCGCCATCCTGGCCGCGCTCAGCCTGGGCGAAAGCGCGGCCGCGGCGGTGATCGCGCTGATGGTCGCGGGCGGGGAGGCGCTGGAAGCCTGGGCCGAAGGCCGCGCCACCAGCGCGCTCAGCGAATTGATGGCCCGCGCGCCGCGCCGCGCCGCGCGGGTGACGCCCGACGGGGTCGAGGAGATCGATGTCGCCGCCATCGCGCCGGGCGACACGCTGCTGGTCCGCCCCGGGGAGACGGTGCCCGCCGACGGCACGCTGCTCGAGCCCGCCGCCACGCTGGATGAGAGCGCGCTGACGGGCGAGCCCCTGCCGGCCACGCTGCACCAGGGGGCGGCGCTGCGCAGCGGCGCGGTGAATGCCGGCGATGCCTTCCGCCTGCGCGCCAGCCAGGGGGCCGAGGCCAGCACCTATGCCGCCATCATCCGCCTGACCCGCGACGCGGCGGATTCCCGCGCGCCGATGACGCGCTTGGCCGATGCCTGGGCGGTCGGCTTCGTGGCCTTCACGGCGCTGGTCTGCGGCCTCGCCTGGTGGTTCACCGGCGATCCGCGCCGGGCGCTGGCGGTGCTGGTGGTGGCCACGCCCTGCCCGCTGATCCTGGCCGCGCCGATCGCGCTGATGGCCGGCATCGGCCGGGCGGCGCGGCGCGGCATCGTCATCAAGGGCGGCGGCGCGCTGGAGCGCCTGGCGCGCGTGCGGACCGTGCTGTTCGACAAGACCGGCACCCTCACCCCCGGCCGGCCGCGCCTCGCCCTCATCGAGACGCTGGCGGAACTGCCCCGCACGGAAGCGCTGCGCCTGGCCGCCGCGCTGGCGCAGGGCTCCACCCACCCGGTCTCGGCGGCGCTGGTCGCCGCGCAGCGCGGCGCGCTGCCGGTGCCCGAGACGCTGGAGGAGATCGCCGGTGGCGGGCTGGCCGGGGTGGTCGAGGGCCAGCGCCTGATGCTGGGCAGCGAGGCCTTCCTGCGCGCGGCCGGGCTGCCGCCCCCGGCGGGATTCGGCGTCGCCGTCGTCGCCGCGGCCGGGGCCGTCGCCTGGCTGGCGCGGGAGGGGCGGATCGTCGCCGCCTTCGTCATGGCCGACGGGATGCGTGAGGACGCGCCGCGCACCATCCGCCGCCTGCGCGCGCTCGGCGTCACGCGCATGGTCATGGTCAGCGGCGACCGCGCGGCGGCGGCCACGCCGATCGGCGCCGCGCTGCGGCTGGACGCCGTGCTCGCCGAGCGCGCCCCCGCCCAGAAGATCGAGACGGTGCGCGCGGAATCGGCGCGCGCCCCCACCGCCATGGTCGGCGATGGCGTGAACGACGCCCCGGCCCTGGCCGCGGCCGATGTCGGCATCGCCATGGGCGCGCAGGGCACCGCCGCCGCCGCCGAGGCTGGCGACGTGGTGCTGCTGGTGGACCGCGTGGACCGCGTGGCGGATGCGCTGGCCATCGCGCAGCACGCGCGGCGCGTGGCGCTGCAGGCGATCTGGCTCGGCATGGCCGCCTCGGCCGTGGCGATGGGCTTTGCCGCCTTCGGGCTGCTCGCGCCGCTCGCCGGCGCGCTGGTGCAGGAGGGCATCGACGTCGCCGCCATCCTCTTCGCCCTCACCGCGCTGCGCCCCGGCCCGGGCGAATCGCAGGCCGCCGCGCTGCCCGAGGCCGCCGGCCTCGCCGCGCGCCACGCCGAGCATGCCGGGCTGCGCGACCTGGTCGAGGGGCTGCGCACGGCCGGGGAGGCCATCGGCCCGGAGCCCGATTCCCTGCCCGTGATCGAGGCGCTGGAGGCGCGCATCACCGCCGAATTGCTGCCGCACCAGCGTGCCGAGGAGGCCGCGCTCTACCCGATGGCGGCGCGGCGCCTGGGCGGGTCGGATCCGCTGGCGGCGCTGATCCGCATGCACACGGAGATCGAGGCGCTGGCCGCGCGCCTGACCACGCTGCGCGCCCTGGCGGTGCAGGACTGGCCCGCGACCGCGCCGGAACTGCGCCGCGCGCTCTTCGCGCTGGAAGCCCTGCTCAGCCTGCATCTGGCCGCCGAGGAAGAGGTGCTGGCGGGGCTGGCCTGAGCGGCCCCGGCGTCAGGCGGCGGAACTGCCGAACTGGGCCTCATGCAGCGCGCGATACAGCCCGCCCGCGGCGAGCAGCGCGGCATGGGTGCCGCTCTCCACGATGCCGGAGTCGGTCAGCACCAGGATGCGGTCGGCATCGCGGATGGTCGCCAGGCGATGCGCGATGATCAGCGTGGTGCGGCCCTCCGACAGCTCGGCCAGCGATTGCTGGATGGCGCGCTCCGTCTCGGAATCCAGCGCCGAGGTCGCCTCGTCCAGGATCAGGATCGGCGGGTCCTTGAGGAAGATGCGCGCGATGGCGAGGCGCTGCTTCTGGCCGCCGGAGAGCTTCACGCCACGCTCGCCGATGAGGGTGTCGAGCCCCTGGGGCAGGCCCGCGATGACATCGTCGAGGCGCGCGCGATGCGCCGCCGCGCGGATCGCGGATTCAGGCGCATCGAGCCGGCCATAGGCGATGTTCTCGCGCAGCGTGCCGGCAAAGAGGAAGATGTCCTGCTGCACGATGCCGATCTGCCGGCGCAGCGAGGCGCGCGTCAGGTCGCGGATGTCGATTCCGTCCACCGTGATGCGCCCCGCCGTCACGTCGTAGAAGCGCGGCAGCAGCGAACACAGCGTGGTCTTGCCCGCGCCCGAGGGGCCGACCAGCGCCACCGTCTCCCCCGGCGCGATGGCGAGGTCGATGCCGCGCAGCACGGGGCGATCCGCGCTGTAGCCGAAGCCCACGCCCTCATAGCGCACGGCCCCCTGCAGCGCGGGCGCCGCGATGGCGCCGGGCCGGTCCTGCACATCCGGCGCGATGGCGAGCAATTCCTCATAGCGGCGGAAGCCGGCGATGCCCTTCGGATAGGTCTCGATCACCGCGTTGATCTTGTCGAGCGGGCGGTAGAAGACCGCGACCAGCAGCAGGAAGGCGACGAAATCGCCGATGCTGAGCGAGCCCCTGAGGATGAACCAGGTGCCGGCCAGCATCACCACCACCTGCACCATCCGCATGCCGAGGTAGTTCAGCGTCGTGCTGACCGCCATGGTGCGATAGGCTTCGAGCTTGGTGTCGCGGTAGCGCGCATTGTCGGCGGCGAAGAGGCGGCGTTCGTGGTCCTCATTGGCGAAGGCCTGGACCACGCGCATGCCGCCCACATTCTCCTCGATCCGCGCATTGAAGGCGCCGACGCGCCGGAATTGCTGTTGCCAGTTGCGCGTCATCCGCCCGCCATAGCGGCCCACCACCAGGGCGGCGATGGGCACGACCAAGGCGGCGATCAGCGCGAGCTCGACATGCACCAGCAGCATCAGCGTGAAGGCGCCGATGAAGGTCAGCAATGCAACGAGCAGATCCTCCGGCCCGTGATGCGCGACCTCGCCGATCTCCTCGAGATCCTTGGTGACGCGCGCGACGAGATGGCCGGTCTTCTGCTCGTCATAGAAGCGGAAGGAGAGTTTCTGCAGATGGTCGAAGGCGCGGCGGCGCAGTTCCGTCTCGATGGCGATGCCCAGCACATGGCCCCAATAGGTGACGATGGCGTTGAGCGCGCCGGAGGCGAGGTAGAGCGCCATCAGCACGCCGATGGCGAGGATGATGAGGGCGATGTCCTGGCTCGGCAGCAGGTGGTCGATGAAGGCGCGCACCGCCATCGGGAAGCCGAGTTCCAGCGTGCCGAGCAGCGCCGCGCAGCCGAAGTCCAGCGCCAGCAGGCGCTTGTGCGGCGCGTAGTAGGCGAGGAAGCGCCTCAGCATAGAGCAAGAATGGCGGATCGCATCGCGATCCGAGGCCGCGAATGCGGCCCGCCGCCTATGCGGCGAGCCAAGCCGCCGGAGGCGGCGCCCGGCGCCTGAGGGCGCAAAAAAGTCAAATCGCCGCCTCGGCGAAGATGCGCGAGGCATCGCCGGCCCAGGCGCCGTGGTAGCGCGCGAGCCATTGCTCGGCCTGGGTCGCGCCGCTGGCGACGATGGAATCGAGCGGGTCGAGGTAGCGCTGCTCGCCCTTGCCGCGCGCGCGCAGCCCATCGCGGGCGATGGCCAGCGCATCCCGCGCGATGTCGCGCAGCAGCCGGCCCTGGATGCGCGCGCCCAGCGCGAGCTTGGGCACTTCCGTGCGCAGCGCACGGATCTCGGCCACGCTCCAGCCCTTCACCAGCGCGCTCGCGGCCTTCTGCGCCGCGTCGTCATAGATCAGCCCGGTCCAGAAGGCGGGCTTGGCCATCAGCATCGCCGGGCTGCCGGCATCGGCGCCGCGCATCTCCAGGAAGCGCTTCAGCCGCACATCGGTGAAGACCGTGGTCACATGGTCCGCCCAATCGCCCATCGTCGCGCTGTGGCCCTGGAGCTTCTCGGCGCGGCCCTCGAGGAAGGCGCGGAAGGGTACGCCGGCGGCGTCGATCCAGCGCCCCTCGCGCATGATGAAATACATCGGCACGTCGAGCACGAAATCGGCGAAGCGCTCGAAGCCGAAGCCCTGTTCGAAGGCGACCGCCGGGATGCCCGTGCGGTCGGGGTCGGTGTCGGTCCAGACCTTGCCGCGCAGCGTGAGGAAGCCGCTCGGCTTGCCCTCCAGGAAGGGCGAATTGGCGAAGAGCGCGGTGGCCAGCGGCTGCAGCGCGAGCGAGACGCGCAGCTTCTCGACCATGTCGGCCTCGTCGCCGAAGTCGAGATTCACCTGCACCGTGCAGGTGCGCAGCATCATGTCGAGCCCCATGCCGCCGACGCGGGGCATGTAGTTGCGCATGATCGCGTAGCGCCCCTTCGGCATCCAGGGCATGGCCTCGCGCGTGGCGATCGGATGGAAGCCCAAGGGGGCGAAGCCGAGGTCGAGCGGCCCGGCCACGGCGCGCACCTCCTCCAGATGCGAATCGAGCTCCGCCTGGGTCGCGTGCAGATCGGCCATCGGCGCGCCGGAGAGTTCGAACTGCCCGCCGGGCTCGAGGCTGACCGAGCCCTCCCCCTTCTTCAGGCCGATGACGTTGGCGCCATCCAGGATCGGCGACCAGCCCCGGGCCTGCAGCCCTTCCAGCATTGCCTTGATGCCCTGGGGTTCGTAGGCGGGTGCCTGGTATCCCTGGCGGCGGAAGCCGAACTTCTCGTGCTCCGTGCCGATGCGCCAGGCATCGCGCGGCTTCGAGCCGGCGGCGAACCACGCGGCCAATTGGCGCGTGCTGGTGATCGGCGTGAGATCGGCCTCGCCCGGATTCGACATGATCTGCGTTCTCTATCCTGGCGTTCAGACGCGCGGACGCGCCCAATCGCCGAAGCGCGCCTGGATCGCGGCGAGCCCGGCGATGGCGGCCGTCTCGGCCCGGAGGATCCGGGGGCCGAGCGCCACCGCCCCTACAAAGGGCCGCCGCAGCGCGTCGTCAAGCTCAGCCCTGTCGAAGCCCCCCTCGGGGCCGACCAGCAAGGCGGGCAGGGCGGCGGTTTTCATGGCGATGTCATGCAGCGCGGGCGCGGCGCCGCGCTCGGTGGCGACCAGCAGGGGCGTGCCCTCCCAGGCGTCGAGCACGCGGTGCAGCGGCGCGGGCTCGGCGATGTCGGGGATGGACAGGCGCTCGCATTGCTCGGCCGCGGCGCGGGCGATCTGGCGCAGGCGGTCGATGTTGCTGCGCTCGGTGATGGTGCGCCGCGTGACGACGGGCAGCAGGCGCGCCACGCCCAACTCGGTCGCCTTCTCCACCAGCCAGTCCATCGGCTCGCGCTTCAGCAGGGCGATGAGCAGCGCGGGGCCGGGCTCCGGCGCGGGGGGGCGCTGCAGGGTGGCGATGCGGAAGCTCGCGCGGTCCTTGCGCAGGGTTGCGATCTCACCTTCCCAGGCGCCGTCGCGCGCGTTGAACAGCACCACCGCATCGCCGGGGCAGCGGCGCAGCACGGTGCCGAGGTGGTGCGCCTGGCCGGGCGCGGCCTCGACCAGCGCGCCCGGCGCGAGCGGTGCCTCCAGATGCAGGCGTGGGATGGACATGCGGCACCTCCGGCGACACCTATAGCGCCATGACGGGATTCACCGACATCCGGGCCGAGGGCTGGGTCGCGCGCCTGCCGCGGGGCTGGCAGCCCTATGCGCTGCTCGGCCGCTTCGACCGGCCGATCGGCGCCTGGCTGCTGGTGCTGCCCGGCTTCTGGGCCTTCGCCCTGGCCGCGCCGACGGTGCCGGAGGGGGTGCGGCTGACCCTGCTGTTCCTGATCGGCGCCTTCGCCATGCGCGCGGCGGGCTGCGTGGTGAACGACCTCTGGGACCGCGAGCTGGACCGGCAGGTGGAGCGCACGCGCGGCCGCCCGCTTGCCGCCGGCACGGTGCAGCCCTGGCAGGCGCTGGCCTTCGTGGCGGCCCTCGGGCTGGTGGGCCTCGCCGTGCTGGTGCAGCTGAGCTGGAGCGCGATCCTGATCGGGCTGTGCTCGCTGGTGCCCATCGCGCTCTACCCGCTCGCCAAGCGCGTGACGGATTACCCGCAGGCGGTGCTCGGCTTCGTGTTCTCCTGGGCGGCGCCGACGGGCTATGCGGCCGCCACGGGCGGGCTGGATGGCGCGGCGCTGGCGCTGTGGGGCGCGGGCTTCTTCTGGATCCTCGGCTACGACACGATCTACGCGCATCAGGACCGCGCGGATGACGCGGCCGTGGGCATCCGCAGCACGGCGCGGCGCTTCGAGCACAGTTCGCGACGCTTCATCGGCGCCTGCTATGCGGCCTGCGTGGCGCTGCTGGCACTGAGCGGATGGCTCGCCGGGCTCTCCTGGTGGTTCCTGGCGGCGCTGGCGGCGCCGGCGGCGATGCTCGCCTGGCAGGTGAAGCGGCTCGACATCCACGACCCGGCGGGCTGCCTGCGCCTGTTCAAGGCGAATCGCGAGGTCGGGCTGGCCATCGCACTGGCCTTCCTGGTCGGGCGGCTGTGAGGGCGCCGGCGGATTTCATCCGCGCGCATACCGCGATCGCCCGCGCCCCCCTGGTGCCGGAGATCGCGCTGCATCTCGCCACGGAGATCACGCCGATCTGGCAGGCCACCGAGGAGTGGCTGGCCCAGGCCAATATCGAGCCGCCCTTCTGGGCCTTCGCCTGGCCGGGCGGGCAGGCGCTGGCGCGGGCGGTGCTGGACCGGCCCGACTCCGTCGCCGGCCAGCGCGTGCTGGATTTCGCCGCCGGCTGCGGCATCGGCGCCATCGCCGCCGCGCAGGCCGGCGCTTCCCGCGTGGAGGTGGCGGAGATCGACCCCCTCGCCCTCGCCGCCTGCACGCTGAACGCGGCGCTGAACGGCGTCACGCTCGAGGTGATCGAGGGCGATGTCGTCGGCGCGCCCTGTCGCTGGGATGTGATCCTGGCCGGCGATGTCTGCTACGAGGCGCCGATGACGGCGCATATCCTGCCCTGGCTGCGGGCCATGGCGGCGGCGGGCGCCGAGGTCTGGATCGCCGATCCGGGCCGCGCCTACCTGCCGCGCGCGGGGCTGCAGCCCCTCTCGACCCATGCCGTGCCGACCAGCCTGGAGCTGGAGGACCGGACCGAGCGCCTGGTCACCATCGCCCGATTGCTGCCCTGCTGACGCCACGCCGCACCGCCATCCTGCCCGCCATGCGCCGCCTGATCCTGCTGCTGCTCCTCCTCGCCCTGCCCGCCGCGGCGCAGACCAGGCGCGACTATGATGCGCTGGGCCGCAACACCGGCCGGACCGAGACGCGGGGCGAGACGGAGCGGCACTATGATTCGCTGGGGCGCGCCCAGGGCCGCACCGAGACGCGCGGCGACACGCAGCGCCACTACGATGCCCAGGGCCGCACCCTCGGCCGCAGCGAGACGCGCGGCGATACGCAGCGCCACTACGATTCGCAGGGCCGCGCCACCGGGCGTTCGGAGACACGCGGCGGCACCACGCGCCACTATGACGCGCAGGGCCGCAGCACCGGACGGTCGGAGGTCTCCAACGGCACGGTGCGGCATTATGACGCGCAGGGCCGCCAGATCGGGCGCAGCGAGCAGCGGCGTTAGAGCGTGATGACTTGAGGTGGAATCACCGAAAAGTCTGAATCACGCGATCAAGCTAACGCGCCCCGATCAGCACCAGCACCACGCCCGACACGACGACAAGCGCGCCGATGACATCGCTGCGCTTCGCGGCCTCGCGCAGATAGAAGCGGCTGAAGGCGAGGGTGAAGAGGATCTCCACCTGCCCCACCGCGCGCACCATCGCCACCGGCGCCAGGGCGAAGGCCGAGAACCAGCAGGCCGAGCCCAGCGCGGAGAGCGCGCCCACCTGCGCGCTGTCGCGCCAGGTGGTGAAGATGGCGCGGAACTGCGCGGGCTCGGTGCGCGCGAGCCACCCGCCCTGCATCAGCGTCTGCAGCGTGTTGATCAGCACCAGGATCAGCAGCGCCTTGAACACCACATCCTCACCGGGCATGGCCTGGTTCGCCGCCTTGATGAGCACGCCGGTGAAGCCGAAGCAGAAGCCCGCGCCGATGCCGCACAGCGCCGCCGGCTGGAACAGCCCGCGCAGCGCCTCGCCCAGGCTCGCCACGCGCCCGGCCAGCGAGAGATACAGCACGCCCCCCACGCCGATCGCGATGCCAAGCCAGGCGAGCAGCGCGAGATGCTCGCCGAGCAGCAGGGCGGCAACCACGGCCGTCTGCATCGCCTCGGTCTTCGCATAGGCCGTGCCGACGGCGAAGTTGCGATGGCCGAAGGCCATGATGAGCAGGTTGGTGCCGATGATCTGCCCCAGCCCCGCCACGGCACAGAGCCCGAAGACCACGAGGCTCAGCGCCGGGATCTGACCGCCGATGCCGAACATGTAGAGCAGCACGAGCAGGATCCCGACCGGCACGCCGTAGAGGTAGCGCACCACGCCCGCCGCATTCACCGAAAGCTGCCCACGCAGCTTCTGCTGCATGGCAGTGCGCCAGCACTGGAACAGCGCGGCGGTGACGCTGAAGCCGATCCAGCCCATCAGACCGGTGCGCGCGGATCGTTGCCGATCCGCCCCTCAGTCGCCGGGCGGCCGCATCCGCGGCCTTGGCTACGCGGCACGTGCCGCGGCGGCCCTTCGGCCGCTCGCCCGCCTTCGGCGGGCGCTGGCGAGACCAGCATCGCTCCGGCCTCAACCAAGGCGCGGATCAAGCCAGGGCCGGTCCATCCGCTGCCACGGCGCGTGGGGCCCCGGGCCGAGGCGCAGGCCGAGCCCGGGCGCCTGGGGCAGGGCGGCGTGGCCCGCCTCGAAGCGCAGGCTCTCGCCCTCGACCATGTCGAAGAAGGCCTCCGTCTCGCCGAACTGCACTTCCAGCATCAGGAAGTTGGCGATGGTGGCGCAGAGATGGACGGAATGCGCGTGGCAGACCGGCCCCGTCGGGTTGTGCGGCGCGATCTCGATGCCCGCCGTCTGCGCGAGCGCGGCAATGCGCTGGATCTCCACCAGCCCGCCGGCATGTTTCGCATCGGGCATCAGCACGTCGTAGCAGCCGGCCTCGATCACCGCGCGATAGGCGCCGAGCCCGCTGAGCGATTCCGCGCCGGCGAGGCGCATGCCGCGTTCATTCGCCAGGCCGCGCAGCCGCGCGATCTCGCGCCGATTCGCCTCGGCAATCGGGCATTCCAGCCAGAACAGGTCGAAGGGCGCGACGTCGCGGATCAGCGCCGCCGCGCCGCCGGGGGAGAAACGCCAATGCGCATCGACCATCAGGTCGATGTCGGACCCGATCGCCGCGCGCACCGCGGCGATGCGCGCGAGGCCCTGGGCATAGGCGGCACGGTTCTCCGCGCTCGCCCCATCCTCCCACATCAGCGGCTCGAAGGGCGCGAGCTTGAGACTGGCGAATCCCTCCGCCACGGCGCGCCGCGCGGCGGCGGCGAAGCCCTCGGGCGTGCGGGGATTCGTGCCGCGGTTGATGTTGGCATAGAGCCGCACCGGCGCGCGCAGCGCCCCGCCGAGCAGCGCATGGATCGGCTCGCCATGGCGCTGCCCGGCCAGGTCGCACAGCGCCTGTTCCAGCGCCGAGAGCGCGGTGGCCGCGACCAGCCCCCCCGGCGCCTGCGGCACCAGCCGCGCGAGGCGGTTGCGCGCGGCGGCATCTTCGCCGCGCAGCGTCGCGTCAAGCCGCGCGACCTCCGCCGCCACCAGCGCTTCCTGGTTCGCGAGGGTGCATTCGCCCAGGCCCGTCAGCCCGTCCTCGGTGTGCACTTCCAGGAAGCACCAATTCGTCTTGGGCGTGACGCTGATGCCGCGAAAGCGGATGGCCGAGATCTTCGGCACCCGCGCTACTCCGCCCGGATGTTGGCGCGCTGGGCGAGATCGCGCCACTTCGCGATGTCGCTGCGCACGCGCTCGGCCAGCACCTCGGGCGAGCTGGCGACGACCTGCCCGCCGATCAGCTTCACGCGCTCCACCACCTCGGGCAGCCGGCCGATCCGCTGCAATTCGGGCACCAGCCGATCCACGATGGGGCGCGGCAGGCCCGGCGGGCCGAACAGCGCGTTCCAGGCGATGGTCTCGAAGCCGGGCAGGCCGCTTTCATGCAGAGTCGGCACATCCGGCAGGTCGGGCCAGCGCTCCATGCTGGTCACCGCGAGCATCCGCGCCTCGCCGCGCGTGACGAAGGGCAGGATGTTGACGAGGTTCGCGATCACGAAGGGCGCATCGCCCGTCACCACCGCCTGGCCGAATTGCGCGGCGCCGCGATAGGGGATGTGCTCCAGTTGCACGCCGGCCATCTGCTTGAACAGCTCGGCCGAGAGATGCGCCGAGGAACCCACGCCGCCGCTGCCGTAGTTGAAGGTGTTGGGCGGGCGCGCCTTGATCATCGCGATCAGCTCGGCGACCGAGTTCACCGGGAAGATCCGCGGGTTGACCACCAGCGCGTTCGGCCCGGTGACGAGCAGCGAGATGGGCGTGAAATCGGTCTCGAGGTTGTAGGGCAGGTCGCGATAGAGCGCGGCGTTGATGCCGTTCGACCCGGCATTGCCCAGCAGCAGCGTCGTGCCGTCGGGGGCGGCGCGGAACACCGTCTCGACACCGAGCCGCCCGCCCGCCCCGGCGCGGTTCTCCACCACGAAGGGCTGGCCGAGCGCGCGTTCGAGGAAGGGGCCGAAGAGGCGGATGGTGACGTCGTTGCCGCCACCGGGCAGGCCGGGCTCCACCACGCGCACCGGGCGCGTGGGCCAGGCCTGGGCGCGGGCCAGGCCGGGCAGGGCAAGGGCGCCCCCCGCGGCCAGCAGCATGCGTCTTTTCATCTCGTGCGTCCTTCCTCTCCGCGCGGCGTTCAGCGCCGCGTCCTGCCCCAGCCCGGGTCTTCCACAATCATGTGGCCGAGCTTCGATCGCGTGAGCATCGCGCTCGCCTCGCGCCAGGCGGCGGTGGCGATTTCCGTGGAATCGAGATGCGGCGTCACGCGGTCGCGCATCATCACGCGCCCGCCCACCACCACATCCATCACGTCATGCCCATTGGCGAAGTAGACCACGCGCGCCACCGGCATGTTGGCCGGCGCCATGTGCGGCGCGCTGAGATCCACCGTGATCATGTCTGCAAGCTTGCCGACCTCGAGGCTGCCGATCTCATGCGCCATGCCAAGGCCCCTGGCCGCGTCGATCGTCACCATCTCCAGCGCCTTGCCCGGCGGGATCATGGTCTCGTCGCGGAAATGACGCTGGTGGTAGCGGATGCACTGGAACATGTGGCGGAACATGTCGCCGCTGCGATCGGGCGCGGTGGCGTCGGAGCCGATCATCACCGTCACGCCCGCCTCCATCATCTTCGGCGCCGGGCAATAGCCGCGCACCGCCGCGATGGCCGAGGGGTTGTGCACCACCGAAGTGCCCGTGCGCACCAGCGTGTCGATGTCGGCATCCGTCAGGTCGGTGCAGTGGCTCAGCCAGGCATCGGGGCCGAGCAGGCCGAACATGCGGTCCGCAAGCTCGATGCTGCCCTGGCGGTGGCCATCCTGGTGGAACAGCGCGCCATGCTTGCGCCCGGCCTCCCGCACCGCCGTGCCCTGGCGCTCGATCTGCGCGACCAGCGCGGGGTCGTGCTTCGCCTCCCGATAGACGGGCATCAGGGTGGCGATGTGCATGCCATCCTTGCCGTGCCACGTCTCGAGTCCGGCGACGATGGTCTCGAGCTGCTGCGCGAATTCCACCGGCCTTTCCGTGCCGTCCGGGCCGACATAGGGGCGCGGGAAGGGCGGGCGAGTCGGGCCAAGCACAAGGATCGAGCGGATGCCGACCTCGCGCACCGCTTCGCAATGCACATCGGTGAAGATGGGGTGATCCACGCGCCCGATGCTGTCGCCGCCACCCAGCAGCGACACGCCGGTGGTGACACCGAAGCGCAGGCGTTCGAAGGCGGCGAGCTTGGCCTCCGCGCGCCAGAATTCGGGCGGCGAGGCCAGGGTGTAGATGATGCGGCAGGCCTCGGTCCAAGCGGCGCCGTCATTGTTGCCCATGGTCTTCACCAGCCCGTGGCCGGCATGGGCGTGGCCGTCGATCAGGCCGGGCAGGATGGCGCGGCCGCGCGCCTCGATCACCTGCTTCGCCTCGCCATGCTTGGCGACCACCTCCTTGGTCGGGCCGACAGCGGTGATGCGGCCATCCTTGATGGCGACGGCGCCGTCATCGAGCACCCGGCGCGTCTCATCCATGGTGATGACGACGCCGCCGCGAATCAGAAGATCGGTCATGCTACCCAAAGCTCCCTTTCAACACGCGGTCCGCGCTCTTTGCGCGGCCCGCGGCTAGTTCGTCACGCCTCGTGCGTGCCTTTGGCACGACGAAGCCAAGCCGGCGGATGCCGACGCCCGTCACGCCGAAGGCTTGCCTTCGGCACGACGTCTCAGGGCACGCGAAACCTCAATCCACTTTCACCAGCCAGAGGCGCAGGCGATTATCCGGCGCCTGGCGCAGGTCGATGCCCCGGCGCGCCGCCCAGGCGATGGGCTGCTGGAACAGCGGCACATGCGCGATCTCGGCGCGTTCGATGGCCAGCGCCTCCCGGATGAAACCGCGGCGCGAGGTCTCGTCGGGCGCCTCGGCGGCCTGGTTCACCAGCGCGTCGAAGGCCGCATTGGTCCAGCGGCCATAGTTCAGACCGCCCGTCGTGGGCGAGGCCGTGCGCAGTACCTCGTTCAGCGTCGAGTAGCTGTCCGCCAGCGGCAGGCCGGCATGGCCGAGCATGAACATCGAGAAATCGCGATTCGCTGTGCGACGCGACCACACGGCCGTCGGCTCGCTCTGCAGCTGCAGCCGCACGCCGACGCGCGCCAGCATCGCCGCCACCGCCTGGCAGGTGCGTTCGTCATTCACGTAGCGGTCATTCGGGCAGACGATGCCGACCGAGAAGCCGTTCGGGTAGCCGGCCTCGGCCAGCAGGCGGCGCGAAGCCTCCGGGTCGAAGGGCAGGCGCGCATTGAGGTCCTGCGGCGCGCCCGTCAGGAAGGGGCTCACCATCATGCCTGCCGGCCAGGCCTTGCCGCGCATCACGGTGCGCACCAGCGCGTCCACGTCGATGGCGCGGTAGATCGCCTCGCGCACCCGGCGGTCCTTCAGCGGGTTGCGGCCCTGCACGTCGCTGTAGAGCAGCTGGTCGCGTTCATGGTCGAAGCCGAGATAGATGGTGCGCAGCTCCGGCCCCTCGATCACCTGCACGCGGTTGTCCTGCAGCAGGCGGGGAATGTCCTGAAGCGGCACCTCGACGCTGGCGTCAATGGCGCCCGAGAGCAGGCTGGCCGTGCGCGTCGCCGCCGAGCGGATCGGCTGGAAGGTGACGCGGGTGAGGTTGTGCACCGGCGTGTCCCACCAGCCGGCATGGGGCTCGAGCACCGTGCGCTCATCGGGGCTGCGCGCGGTGATGCGGAAGGGGCCCGTGCCGTTCGCCGCGCGCGTCGCCCCGCTCTCCTGCTGCTGGGAGAGGTTGGCGGCCTGCGTCGCGTTGTTCGCACGGGACCAGCCCTCATCCATGATAAAGAACTGCGTGATGGAGGCGAGGAGGATCGGGAAGGGGCGATGCGTCTCGATCTCGATCGTGTGGCTGTCGATCTTGCGGATTTCCTTGATCGCGCCGAGCAGCCCGCGCGCCATGGAGCCGGGGCCGTTCACGCGCGTCCAGGTAAAGAGCACGTCGTCCGCGTCGAAGCTCTCGCCATTATGGAACACGACGTTCCGGCGGAGGTTGAAGCGCCAGACGGTGGGCGTCGTGCGCTCCCAGCTGGTGGCGAGCGCGGGTTCGATCTCGATGCGGTCATTGTGCCGCACCAGGGCCTCATAGACGTTGCCCATGAAGGTATTGGTGAAGGTGTTGTTGGAGGAATGCGGATCAAGCGTCAGCACATCCGCATTGAACGCCCAGGTGAAGTTCTTGGCCTGGGCGGCGGGGGTGACAGCGAGCAGGCCGAGGGCGGCGGTCGCGGCGAGCAGCAGGTGGCGCATGGCGGATCTCCAGCGAGGATGCGGTAGCGTCCGTCCGCATCGCGCACACGTCAACCGCCTTGCGAAAAGCTGACACGCCGGCGCCGTGATCCCGCCATGGCTTCTGCGCTACAAAGAGGCTGTCCTTGCTCCGGAGTCCGCCCGATGCGCCGCGCCCTGTTGATGCTGCCCCTCGCCTTGCTCGCCACGCCACTGGCCGCGCAGCCGGCCCCTGCGCCCTCTGGCCTGGCGGAGACGCTGCTGCATATCGGCGAGACCGCTGAGGTCACGCGCGCGCCGGACGAGGTGACCGCCACGCTGCGCGCCGAGGCCCGCGCCGGCACCGCCGCCGCGGTGCAGGAGGCGGTGAACCGGACCATTGCCGCCGCTGTGGCGCGCGCCCAAGCCACGCCAGGCATCCGCGTCTCGACGGGGGGCTACTGGACCTCGCGCGTCGATGAGGGGCGGAGCTGGCAGGCGACGCAGAGCCTGACCCTGCGCGGGGCTGACCCGACAAAGCTGCTGGAGCTGGCCGGCGCCCTGCAGGGCCAGGGCTTGGCCCTGGGTGGCTTGAGCTTCGGCCTGACGCGCGAGGCGCATCGCGCCGCCCGGCAGGAGGCCTCGGCCCAGGCGCTGGAGGCGCTTCAGAAGCGCGCCGAGGCGGTGGCCGCGCAGCTCGGCCTGCAATTGGTGGGGCTGCGCGAAGTGCGGATCGACGCGGCGGAGCGCCACACGCCCCGCCCGATGCCCGCCCCCATGGTCCGCGCCACCGCCAGCCCCGCCGCCGCACCACCCGTCGCGGTGGCCGAGGATGTGGTGGTCGGCGCGGGGGTTGAGGCGGTGGCGGTGCTCCGGCCAAGGTAAGGGCATGCGCGCTTTCCTTCTTGGCCTGATTCTCCTTTTCCCCTCGATCGTTCCGGCCCAGGAGGCCGTGCATGGCGGCCCCGTGCGGGCACTCGCCGTGGCAATGGATGGCACCCTGGCCTCGGCCGGGTTCGACCAGTCGATGATCCTCTGGGACCCTGCCAGCGGCCGGGCGCGCGCCGTGGTGCGCTGGCATGCGGGGGCGGTGAACGCGCTCGCCGCCTTGCCCGGCGGCTTCTTCGCCAGCAGCGGGGAGGACCGGCGCATCGCGCTCTGGCCCCCGCGCCCGGGCGCGCAGCCACTGCGTGTGCTGGAAGGACATGAGGCGCAGATCGTCGCCCTCGCCGCCCAGGGCGAGCGCCTGGCTTCCGCCTCCTGGGACGGCACGGCACGCGTGTGGGACCTCACCGGCCGCGCGCCGGTGCGGGTGCTGTCGGGCCATCAGGGCAACGTCAACGCCGTGGCCTTCCGCCCCGATGGCGTGGTCGCCACCGCTGGCTTCGATGGAACGGTACGGCTCTGGCCGGAGGGCGAGGCGCCGCAGACGCTGGCCGAGTTCGGCCTGCCCCGCAACGCGCTGACCGCGCTGCCGGATGGCACGCTGGCGGTGGGCGGGGTGGATGGGCTGGTGCACCTGATCAGCCCCGAGGGCGCGCTGCGCGAGATCGCCGCCGGGGCGCGGCCCATCGTCGCACTCGCGGCGAGCCCGGATGGCAGCCTGCTCGCGGCTGGCTCGCTGGGCGGCAGCGTCACGATCTGGGATGTGGCGAGCACGCGTCTGCGTCACACGCTGGAAGGACCCGGCCTGCCGGTCTGGTCCGCGGCGTTCGGCACCGATGGGCGCAGCCTCTGGACCGGTGGGACGGATCGGCGTGTCCGGCGCTGGGACGCCGCGACCGGGCGCCCCGTCGGCCCGCTTGGCGGCGAGCCGGAGTCGACAACGGCGGCGGGGCTCGACCCGCATGGGGCGCGGGTCTTCCGCGCATGCGCCGCCTGCCATGCCCTCACCGCGGAGGGCGGGAACATGGCCGGGCCGCATCTGCACCGCCTCTTCGGCCGGCGCATGGGCAGCGTCCCTGGCTATGAGTACTCCGAACGCCTCGCGCGTGGGGATATCACCTGGACGGTGGAGACGGTGGCGGACCTTTTCACCCGAGGGCCGGACGAGGTGACGCCCGGCACCAAGATGCCGATCCAGACGGTGGGCAATGCCGAGGATCTCGCGGCGCTGCTACGCTTTCTGCAGGCCGCAACGCGTTAGGTGGCGTCGCGATGGAGTTTGCCGCTCTGGGGCTGTGTTGGTTGTGTGGCTGCGTGGCCAACACCCAGAAAAACGGAGCCCTGGATAGACAGTGACGTGCTCCCCGGAAACGGCGCCATTTTTCGGTAGAGTCCGATCCAGCGAAGGACGGACGAATGAAGCGCAGTAGG
>NZ_JBXVVR010000008.1:0-263798 GCF_057219975.1 Roseomonas sp. TF40
GAAGAACCTGGCCCATAGCGCGTCCTTCCATGCCTGGGAAAAGACTGCACCATCAAACCCTGGGATCAAACACCTAGAAATCAGTGAATCTGGAGCAAGAAATGCGTTCAGATGATTCCATCTGAACGCATATCGCTCTAAGCGCCCAGCTTTTCCTCGTCGCAGAGCACCTGGAACAGCGCGGCCGTCTCGGCATCCGGGATGGCCGGCGCGGCGGCGGGTTGCGCCCTCGCGGCCGGCGCCGGCGTCGCGGCCGCCCCTTGGGCGGCATGGCGCAGGAAGAGCGACATCACGCGCGCCACCGTCGCCTCCGTCACCTCGCGCAGATCGGGACCGAAGGCGGTGCCACGCGCCTGCGGGCCGGTGACGATCTCGTAGGAGGGGAAGTACCAGGTCTCCGGCACCGCGCGGCAGAATTCCTCGGCCGCGGCGCGTAGGATGGATTTGCTAGCCACCGTCGAGACCAGCACATGCCGCGGCTCATAGGTCGCGACCAGGGGCACGGGGGAGACGGTGAGCACCAGCTTCACGCCCGGGTTGATCGCGCGCAGCGCGGCATGGAAGGCGTGCAGGTCGGCCAGCACCTCGGCGGTGCTGAAGTTCACGAATTCATGGGCCGCCGGGTCCATCTCCCCGGCCACGACGCCCGGCGCGAGCGGAAAGACCGCGCCATCGGCCCGCGCGCGCCAGGCCTCGGTGAGCCCGAGGGTGAAGACGAAGACCTCCACGCGCCGCAGCATCCGCCGCACCGCCTGCAGATGCGGCTTGCGCGCCTCGATCACCGCAGCACGGCTTTCATAGCCCGCGGGCTCGATCTGCGGGCGGAAGGGATCCACCCAGCGCCCATCGGGCCGTCGCCAGGCGGCATCCGCGGGCCGGAACCGGCCTTCGGCGCGCTCGACCAGCTGCACGAGTTGCCGGGCGGTATAGACATTGCCGTAGCGGGCGGAGAAGGCGCCCCAATGCCCGGCCTCGATCTGCGCGGCGGAGAGCTCCGGCGGCGGCGGCTCCGCGACCATGTGGTTGTAGCCGGCCTGCTTCAGCGTGCGCGCGATATGCTGGGCGAAGCAGCTGCCGGCGGTGGCGATGGCGGTGCGCCTGGTGATGGTGAAGGGCGCGGCGACGACCGGATCGACCTCCGGCCCCGGCGTCTCGGTGATGGATTGGCGCCAGTATTGGTGCGCCGGCAGGCCCCGATAGGGGTTGCCGCCGGCCTTGGGCAGCGGTGTGGCGACCAGCGCGGGCAGATCCTGCGCGAGGGCTTGCCAGGCGGGGGTCTCGAAGCGCGAGCAGGATATCGAGCCGGGATCAAGGCAGGACAGCTGTGCCAGACTGCGCGCCACTGCCCTCTCCAGGTCGAGGACTTCGGTGTGTTCCATGCCGTCCATCAGTCGGGAAGGCAGCTTGAAGGCGTAGTCGCCCCTGAGGCCGAGGCGTGCAGCGATCTCCGGATACACGGGCAGCACCAGGCTGCGCGCCAGCGCATCGCTGACGAAGCGTTCCGGCAGGGGGACCGCCGCCTTCAGGCCAAGGCGCGGCAGCAAGGCGCGTGCGAGATCGGCAATCAGCGGCAGGGCCGGATGGTTGGGCGCATGCATGAAGCAGCCCTCCGCGGCGCGAAGCTCCAGCACCGCGTCCAGCGCGATTCCGCTTGCCTCCGCTTCGGCCAGCAACGCACGCCGGGATGACTCCCACTGGTTGAAATAGCCGGCCCGGGCGAAAACATCAGTCCGAAACAGCCTCAGGATCTGCGCCTGGCTGAGCCCAGCCCGCCAGCCGAGTAGTGTCAGTGCCGAATGGAAGGGGCCGATGGCGCTGTCGAAGACCCGCCCATCGCGCATGACATGCGTCGCGTCCGGATGGTAGGCGGCGAAGATCAGCCGCGGCCAAGCGAGCATGCGGCTTGCCAGCGCGGCGGGTAGCGCAGCTTCTTCTCCCTGCACCAGCACCCAGTCATTTTCGCGGGCCAGATCCTGCAGCGCAGCGGGGGTGACGGGGCGCCGCGCAACGACCTCAAGGCCCGGCACCATGGTGGCGAGGCAGGAAGCAAGCCCCGCCGCCTGGCAATTGCCGATCACCGTCACGCGCATCGCCACCACCCCCGCCGACCTGCCTCTACGCCGCCTGGTCTTCCCGTACCGCCAGCACCTTGTCCACGCGCCTTCCGTCCATGTCCACGATCTCGAAGCGCCAGCCCGCCCAGGCGATGCGGTCGCCCTCCTTCGGCACACGCTGCAGCAGCGCGAGCATGAGGCCGGCGACCGTGTGATAGGTGCCCTCGCGCGGCAATTCGGGCAAATCAAGCCGCGCCTTCAACTCGTCCGACGCCATCATGCCATCGAGCAGCAGCGAGCCATCATGGCGGCGCACCGCGGGGCGCGATTCGGCCGCCGGCGCCGGACCCAGCTCACCCACGATGGCCTCCAGCAGGTCGGAGGCCGTGACCACGCCCTCGAAACTGCCGTATTCGTCCATCACCAGGGCCATGCCGATCGGGTCGCCCCGCAGGCGCTCCAGCGCATCCAGCGCGGAGAGCGTATCGGGCAGCACGCGCGCCTGGCGCAGCGCGCGCGCGACCGAGAGCGGCGCGCCCTCCAGCAGCTGGTCGAGCAGATCCTTCGCCGCCACCACGCCCACCACATTGTCGATGCGCCCATCGGCCACGACGAAGCGCGTGACGCCCGAGGCGCGCAGCCGTGCGGCAACATCCGCCGCCGGCGCGGTGCGGTCGATCCACTCCAGATCGTTGCGCGGGGTCATCAGTGCGCGCACCGGCTTGTCGGCGAGGCGGAGCACGCGCTCGATCATCTGGCGCTCCTCCGTCTCGATGGCGCCCGAGGTGGCACCCTCGGCGACCACGGCCTTCACCTCCTCTTCCGTCACGGCGGTGTCGGCCGGGGTGTGCTTGCCGAACAGGCTGAGCACCAGGGCGGAGGAGGTGGACAGCACCCAGATCATCGGCGCGGTGATGCGCCCGAGGAAGGCGAGCGGACGCGCGACCATCACCGCCACCGCCTCCGGATGGCGCAGCGCCAATTGCTTCGGCACCAGCTCGCCCAGGATCAGCGAGAGATAGGTGATCAGCAGTACCACCAGGGTGAAGGCGATCTCGTGCGCGAAGGGCGCGAGGAAGGGGATCAAAGCGACGCCATCATCGAGGATCGCGGCGAGGCGCGCGCCGCCGAAGGCACCAGCCAGGACGCCGACCATGGTGATGCCGACCTGCACGGTGGGCAGGAAGCGCTGCGGGTCGTCGGCCAGCGCGATGGCCGCGGCCGCCCCCTCGCTGCCCCGGCGCTGCATGGCGCTGAGACGTGCCCGGCGCGCCGAGACGATCGCCAGTTCGCTCATTGCGAAGGCGCCGTTCAGCAGGACCAGAAGCAGGATCAGCAGCAGTTCGAGGGCGATGTCCACCAGGTCAATCCAGGATGTTGCGCGCGTCATGTAGCGTCGCGGGGACCGGGTTGCCACCATTCGGGCTTGCGGTGCGCGCCGGGCACGCCAGAGTGGGGCGATGCAGGACCCCACAGCCATCTCCCCGCCCTCGGCAGCGCCCCGCCCGGCCACCCCGCTGCCCGCCCTCGCCTGGCTGCTCGGCCTGGGCGGGCTCATCCCCTTCGCCGGGCTCGGCCTCGGCGCGGCGCTGGGCTGGGCGGGGCTCGGCTTTCCGCTGCTGGCCTATGGCGCGACGATCCTGGCCTTCCTGGGCGCGGTGCATTGGGGGCTGGCGCTGCAGGCGATACCGGATGAAAGGCCGGCGGAGCGGGTGCGCCTCGTGCTCGGCGTCGTGCCCGCCTTGGTCGCCTGGGTCGCGCTGCTGCTGCCGGTGGGGACGGGGCTCGCGGTGGTGGCGGGCGCCATCCTGCTGACGGCGGCGATGGAGACGGTGGCGGCGCAGGCGCGGCTGATGCCGGCGGGCTATCTGCGGTTGCGCTGGGTGCTCTCCCTGGGCGCGGCGCTGAGCCTTGCCCTGGGGATGACGGCAACCGCAGGGTGAAGATTAACCATATTTTTGGACTTGTCTCTATTTTGCGTCGCGATTAAGGTTCCGGCAACACACCGGAGCCACCGCCGTGACGCCAGACCGCCCCCAGCGCGAATCGCCCCCGACCGAGGCGGAGATCCTGCCCTTCCCGCCCTCCGCTGAGCGGCGGCTGCGTGTTGCGCTACGCCAATTGGACCAGGCCCTGGCCGAGCAGAGGGAGGCCATCGCTCAGTTCCGGACCCAGATGAACGCCCTGGGCACCGCCGTGGCGGGCCTGGGCGAAAGCGCCATCATCCTGCAGGAGCGACTTGGCGAAGCCTCGGCAGAGGCCGAGCGCGCCAAGGCCGCGGCCGCCCGCCTCCAGGCCACCGCGGACGCCATGCCGGGCTGAGGAGCGCGCAGGAAGCCTCTGGACAAGGCGCCCCCTCTTCGTAGTAGCGTTACGAAAGAGGAGACGCCCGATGCAAAACCGCATCGCCACCATTCGCGACCGGCTCAGCCCGGCCGAACGCAAGGTGGCCGATATCGTCGCTGCCGATCCGGCCGCCGCCATGGCCGCCACGGTCGCGAGCCTGGCCAAGGCGGCCGGCGTCTCCGAACCCACCGTCGTGCGCTTCTGCCGCTCGCTCGGCCTCGATGGCTTCGCCGATCTGCGCATGGCCCTCGCCCGCGCTGAGGGCGTGGGGTCGGCACGGATGCACCGGCGCATCGGCCCCGGCACCCCGGTGCCCGAGGCCGCCGGCGCGGTGATCGATCACACCATCGCGGCCCTGACCGAGCTGCGCCAACGCCTCGATGGTCTCGCCATCGAACGCGGGGCGCTGGCCCTGGTGCGCGCCGCGCGCGTCGAGATCTGGGGCTTCGGCGCCTCGGCCGCGGTGGCGGAGGATCTGGCGCACAAGCTCTTCCGCGTCTGCCGCGGCGTGGTGGCGCGGCATGATCCGCACATGCAGGCCATGGCGGCGGCGACGCTGGATGGCGATTCGGTGGTGCTCTGCGTCTCCCATACCGGGCGCACGCGCGAATTGGTGGAGGTCGCCGCCCTGGCCGCGCAGGCGGGGGCGACGGTGCTGGCCATCACCCGCCCGGCCTCGCCGCTCGCCGCCATCGCCACGCTGCTCGTGCCCTGCGAGGTGGAGGAGAATACCGAACTCCACACGCCCATGGTCTCCCGCATCGCGCATCTGGTGCTTGGCGATGCGCTGGCCGTGGCGGCGGCGCTGCTCTCGCCCCCGGCGGCGGAAGAACGTCTTGGCCGGATGAAGGCCGCCCTGCGCCAGCGGCGGATCGGCACATGAAGCGCGCCGAGACTGCCTTTCTTTTCCTCAACCGCCTCGTCTGCGCGGTGCTGCTCGCGGCCTCCTGCACGCTGGTCTTCGGCAATGTCGTGCTGCGCTACGGCTTCGGCCTTTCCCTCGCCTGGGCGGAGGAAGTCAGCCGCTACATGATGATCTGGCTGGCCTTCCTCGCCGCCGGCCTCGCCCTTCGGGAGGGCGCGCATATCGCGGTGGAGACGCTGCCCGACAGCCTGCCGCGCGTGCTCGCTATCCCGGTGCGTGCCGTGGCGGTGCTGCTGGTGGCGGGCTTCCTCGCCCTGATGCTCTGGCTCGGCTGGGAATACGCGCAATTCGCCATGATGCAGCGCACGCCGGTGCTGCGACTGCCCGTGGGCACCATCTACCTCGCCATCCCGATCGGCATGGGGCTGATGCTGCTGCACCTGCTGCTGGTCGCGCGGCACCACATCCTCGTCGACAAGTCGGATGCCGAGCGCATCCGCGCGATGGAGGCGGGCTCGCTGTGACGCTGCTCTTCCTCACCTTCCTCATCACGATGATCCTCGGCGTGCCGATCGCCCTCACCATGGGCATGGCGGGCCTGGTGGTGATCTGGCAGGAGGATCTGGCGGATCTGCTCGTTGTGCCGCAGCAGGTCTTCTCCGGCCTCGATTCCTTCCCGCTGCTGGCGATCCCCTTCTTCATCCTCGCCGCCGAGCTGATGACCGGCGGGCGGCTGACCGAAGTGCTGCTTCGCTTCGCCATGGCCTGCGTGGGCCGCGCCCGCGGCGGGCTGGGGCACACCAACATCCTGACGCTCACGCTGTTCTCGGGCATCTCGGGCAGCGCGCTGGCCGATGCCGCCGGGCCGGGCGCGGTGATCCAGAAGATGATGCGCGAGGGCGGCTATGCGCCTGCCTATGGCGCGGCTCTCACCGCCTCCACCGCCATCGTCGGGCCGATCATCCCGCCCTCCATCATCATGGTGGTCTATGCGCTGACCGACAATTCGGTGAGCGTGAACGGGCTGTTCCTGGCGGGCATCGTGCCGGGCCTGTTGATCTCGGCGGCGCTGATCGGCGTGAACCACTGCATCAGCGTGAAGCGCGGCTATCGCGGGCTCGATGCGCGGCCCGCCCTGCCGCAATTCCTCATGATCCTGCTGCGTGCCGCCCCGGCGCTGCTGCTGCCGGTGATCATCATCGGCGGCATCCATGGCGGCGTCTTCACCCCCACCGAAGCCTCGGCCGTCGCGGTGTTCTACGCGCTGGTCGCGGGCATGGTGATCTATCGCAGCCTTACGCCGGCGATGCTGCCGGGCATCCTGGTGCGCACCTGCGTGATGACGGCGGCGGTGATGCTCATCATCGGGATGAGCAACGTCTTCGGCTATGTGCTGACCGTGCTGCAGGTGCCGCAGGCGGTGGGCGGGTGGATCGGGGGCCTGGGCCTCTCGCCGCTGCAATTCCTGCTCGCGGTCAACATCTTCCTGCTGCTGTTCGGCATCTTCATCGAGCCCCTGCCCGGCGTGATGATCCTGGTGCCGATCCTCGCCCCACTCGCCACCAGCATGGGGATCGACGGGCTGCACTTCGCCATCATCGTCATCGTCAATTTGACGCTGGGCATGATCACGCCGCCGGTGGGCGGGCTGTTGTTCGTGACCCAGATCGTCAGCGGCCAGCGCATGGGCGCCATCGTGCGCGAGCTCTGGCCCTTTCTCGGCGCGCAGATCGCGGTTCTCGCGCTGCTCACCTTCGTGCCGGCGCTCTCCATCGGGCTGCCGAACGCGCTGGGCTACCTGAAGTGAACCCCAAGGAGGAAAGCAAGATGTCCATTTCCCGTCGCAACCTCGGCCTGCTCGGCGCCGCCGCGCTGGCCGCACCTTCCGTGGTCGGCGCGCAGGCGCCCCGCGTGATCCGCTACACGCATTTCCAGCCCGGCCGGCTCGACCAGCCGAAGCACGCGGCCGCGCTGGCCTTCAAGAGTTCGGTCGAGGGCGCGACCGGCGGGCGGCTGCGCGTGGACATCTTTCCCGCCGGGCAGATCGCGCCCGCGCCGCAGGTGATGGAGCAGCTGCGCCTGGGCAGCCTCGAGATGGCGGTGGTGCATGATGGCGGCATGGCCGGCACCTATGCGCCCTACCAGGTCTTCTCCCTGCCCTTCCTGTGGGAGAACCAGGCCATCGCCTGGAAGGTGCTCGATGGCGGCTTCGGCAACGAAATGGCGGATGACATGCGCCGCCGCGCCAATATCCGCCTGCTCGCCCATGCCGATAACGGCGTTCGGCATTTGACCAACAACCGCCGCCCGATCGTCACGCCGGACGACATGCGCGGGCTCAAGATGCGCGTGCAGCCCTCGCCGGTCTTCGTGCGGCTGATGGAGAGCCTCGGCGCCAGCCCCTCCGCCATCGATTGGGGTGAACTGCCGGCCGCGCTCGCGCAGGGCACGGTGGATGGGCAGGAGAATGGCGTGACGAACATCCTCGCCGGCTCGCTCTACCAGCATCAGCGGCATGTGACGCTGAACGGGCATGTCTATTCGCTGCACGCCTACCTGATGTCGGATCGCTTCTGGAACCGCCTGGGCGCGGAGGAGCGCCAGGCGGTGACGCAGGCGACCGAGATCGCGAAGGTGATCCATCGCGGCATGACCACGGCGCAGGATGCGAATGCCGAGACGATCCTGCGCGAGAAGGGCATGACGGTGCAGCGCCTGACCGGCCCGCAGATCGACGCCTTCCGCCAGCGCGCCCAGCCCGCCGTGCGCGAATGGCTGGAGCGCGAGATCGGCCGCGAATGGGTGGAGAAGCTGCTGAACGCAACTCGGGCCGCGCAGCCGGCATGAGGGCGCCCGATGACCGGACGGCCGCGAGGCCGGGAGGTCTGAATCGGTCGCCTGCGCCGAAGGCGCCCGCAGGCGCGCCCGATGACCGGACGGCCGCGAGGCCGGGAGGTCTGAATCGGTCGCCCGCGCCGGAGGCGCGCGCATGAAGGTTGTCGTTCTGGACGACGGCTACGATCACTACGATGTCGAGCGGGGCCTGCTGGCCCCGCTCGGGGCCGTGCTGGACCTCGTGCCGTGTCGCGGCGATGCGCGCGCGGTGCGTGCCGCCATCGCGGGCGCCGATGCGGCGATGGTGCGCGAAAGCCCCATCGACGCGGCGGCGCTGGAGGCCGCCCCCGGGCTGCGCGGCATCGTCCGCTATGGCGTGGGCGTGGACAACATCGCGCTCGACGCCGCCGCCGCGCGCCGCATTCCGGTCTGCAACGTGCCCGATTACGGCGTGGAGGAGGTCTCCGACCACGCGCTGGCGCTGCTGCTCGCCGTGGCGCGGCGGCTGCCGGAGGCCGATGCGCGGGTGCGCGCGGGCGGCTGGGGCGTGCCACGCTCGCGCCCGGTCTTCCGCCTCGCCGGCGGCACGCTCGGGCTGATCGGGCTGGGGCGGATCGGCGCGGCCTTCCTGCGCAAGGCGCGCGGGCTCGGCTTCGCCCGGATCCTCATCGCCGATCCGGGCCTGCGCGAGGCGCCCTCGGGCTGCACGCTCACGGATGTGGCGACGCTGGCGGCCGAGGCGGATGCGATCAGCCTGCACGCCCCTGCCACGCCGGCAACGCGCCACATCGTGGGCCGGGACTTCCTCGGCCGCACCAAACCGAATGCCGTACTGGTGAACACCAGCCGCGGCGCGCTGGTGGATGAGGCGGCGCTGGCCGAGGCGCTGGCGGCGGGACGGCTGATGGGGGCGGGGCTCGACGTCTTCGAGGCCGAACCCCTGCCCGCCGAGAGCCCGCTCCGCCGCCTGCCGAATGTGATCCTCACCGATCACGCCGCCTGGTATTCGGAGGCCGCGATCCTTGATCTCCAGCGCAAGGCGGCCGAGGAAGTGGTGCGGCTGCTGACCGGCGCCGCGCCCCTGCACCAGGTGAACCGATGGCCCTGAACACCGACATGCTGCCACGCCTGCGCGCCGCGCGCGTCATCCCCGTGGTGCGCACCTCCAGCGCGCCGCTCGCCGCGCGTGCCGTGGCGTGGCTGCGCGGCGCTGGCCTCACCGTCTTCGAGATCACGATGACGGTGCCCGATGCGCCCGCGCTGATCCGCGACCTGGCCAGCGATCCCACGCTGCTCGTCGGCGCCGGCACGGTGCCCGACCGCGCCAGCGCGGAGGCCTGCCTCGCCGCCGGGGCGCGCTTCCTCGTCGCGCCCTGGATCGACGCTGATCTGGCCGCGGCCGCGCATGAAGCCGGTGCCTGCGCGATGCTGGGTGCGATGACGCCGACCGAGGTCCGCGCCGCGCGCAGTGCCGGTGCGGATGTCGTGAAGATCTTCCCCGCCAGCTCCGCCGGCGGGCCCGCCCATGTCCGCGCGCTGCGCGCCGTCTTCCCCGATGTCGCCTTCTGCCCGACCGGGGGCGTGGATGCGCGCAACGCGCCGGACTACCTCGCCGCCGGCGCCGCCTTCGTGGGCATCGGTGGCAAGCTGGTGGACGAGACCCTGCTCGCGCGCGGCGACCGCGCAGCGATCGAAGCGGCCGCACGCGACGTGCTCGGCCTCATGCAAGCCTGAAGGACAGAACATCATGCTTACGCCCGAGATCATCGCGGCCTTCCACCCGGTCGCCATCGCCTCGCTGGCCGACGCCATCGAGAAGGTCACCGGCAAGCGCGGCTACCTGCACCACAGCGTGAAGAACCAGGTGAATGCGAAACGCATGGTCGGCCCCGCCGTCACCACGCTGCACGCGCCGACGCAGGAATTCCTGCCCCCCCTCGCCGCGCTCGACCTGATCGAGGACAGCGCGCCGGGCAGCGTCATCGTCATCGGCGTGCATGGTGACAACGACCTCGCCTTCTGGGGCGGCATCATGAGCGCGGGCGCCTATGCCAAGGGCCATGCCGGCGCGCTGCTCGCGGGCGGCGTGCGCGACATCCAGGAGATCCAGCGCGACCACGATCTGCCGGTCTTTGCGCCGCATGTCTCACCGGGTACGAGCCTCGGCCGCACCGCCACCATCGCGGCGAATATTCCCGTGATGGTGGGCGGCATCGTCGTGCATCCGGGCGATCTCGTCGTCGGCGATGTCGATGGCGTGTGCATCATCCGCCCCGAGCACGCCGCCGCCGTCCTGAAGATGGCGCAGGAGATCGATGCCCGCGAGGCCGAGCAGGCGCGCCTGATCGTCGAGGGGAAGTCGCTCAAGCAGGGCCTGGCGAAGTACGGGCGCATCTGAGCATGGCCGACATCCTCTGCCTCGGCGAGCCGATGCTGGAATTCAACCAGCAACCCGCCACCGGCGATGGCCGCAGCCTCTATCTCGAGGGCCATGGCGGCGACACCTCCAACGCCGCCATCGCCGCGGCGCGCAGCGGGGCTTCGGTCGGCATGGTGACGGCGATCGGCCAGGATGCGGCGGGCGAGAGCTTCCTCGCCCTCTGGCAGGCAGAGGGCGTGGAGACGGCGCTGGTGACGCGCGACGCGGAGGCGCCGACGGGCATCTACTTCGTGACGCATGATGAGCGCGGGCATCACTTCACCTTCTACCGGCGCGGCAGTGCGGCCAGCCGGATGAAGCCCGCCACCCTGCCCGAACCCGCCATCCGCGCCGCCCGCGCGCTGCACCTCTCGGGCATCACGCTCGGCATTTCCGACAGCGCCTGCGATGCCGGGCTGCGGGCGATGGAGGTGGCACGCGAGGCCGGCACGCTGGTGAGCTTCGACACCAATCTGCGCCTGCGCCTCTGGCCGCTGGCGCGGGCGAGCGCGGTGATCCATGCAGCCATCGGGATGGCCGATGTGGTCTTCCCCTCGCTCGAGGATGCACAGGCGCTCACCGGGTTGCTCGCACCCGACGCCATCGCCGATTTCTACCTCACCCTCTGCCCGATGGTGCTGCTGAAGCTCGGCGCGGAGGGCGTGCTGGTGGCGACGCGCGAGGAACGCCGGCGCATCCCGGGCTACAAGGTGGCCGCGGTGGATGCGACCGGCGCGGGCGACACGATGGCCGGCGCCTTCCTGGCGCGGCGCGTGGCGGGCGAGGATTTGTGGGATGCGGCGCGCTATGCCAATGCGGCCGCGGCGCTCTCCACTACCGGCTACGGCGCGGTGGCGCCGATCCCGAACGAGGCCGAGATCGCCGCCTTCCTGGAGGCGAACCGGTAGTCTCTACAAGGGGCGCAAATGGGTGGCGCTCGCCTCGCCCACCGTGCGCAGGAAGCCGCAGCGCTCATAGAAGGCGAAGGCCGAGGCCGGGGCGCGGACACGCAGGCGCGGAAAGCCGGCCTCGGTGGCGGCGGCCACCACCGCATCCAGCAGCGCCCGGCCCGCGCCTGCCCGCCGCGAGGCGCGCCGCACATAGAGGCGCCGCACGCGGCCCAGCCTTTCGGACCTGGCATAGGGATCGATCGTCAGGCCGCAGACACCCAGCAGCGCCGGGCCGGCCAGGACCGCGAAGAAAGCCTCGCCCGGCTGGTCGAAGCGCAGGCGACCATCCAGCCAATCCTCGCGCAGCACGTCGAGCAGGCGCACGCCATCGCCGGTGGCGTCGGCGGCCAGTTCCTCGAAACCCGCAGGCAGGGCCGTGAGCCGTAGCACGCGCAGCGCCACTTCTCCGCCGGGCACCCGGACATCCGCATTCCCTGCACGCAACACGCTCACCTGCTCCCGCCCCGCAGTTCCGGCGACATCCCTGCTTCCTGCGCCGTCATCATGACATGGTCGTGGCGCGGATGCTTTGCCAGATGTCTCAGCCGATGCGACGATTGTCACCAGGACGCAGCCTCAGCCCGGGGCGGAGGCTGGTGAAGGGCAGCGTCGCGGGGTCCGCCACCACCGGGCCGGGCGCGGCCACGACCAGCACGGTCTCGGCAATCGGTTGAAAATCCGCCCGAAAATGCACACTCGACTTCAGCGCGAGGATCTTCTGCGCGCCGGGCTCGATGCCGACATGGCGGAACAGCGCCTGGTCATAGGCCTGCATCTTGCGCGAGGTCACGATCACGCGAATGCCGGGCGCGGGGCTGATCAGCGCCGTCGGGCCGAGATCCGCGACATTCCCCTTGGCCATCGGCCCGGTGCAGACGAAGTGCCCATCCGTCAGCCGGATGACCCGCGCGGTGAGCGCCAGCGGCGCGCCATCCGACTTGCCGCCGAGGCTGAGGGAGACCTGCGCCCCCTCCCCGGCCGCGTGGCAGGCGGCCGCGCTCTCGGCATCGTTGATCAGCGCCAGCACCGCGCCATCGGCGCCCTGGCGGATGAGTTCCGCGAGCAGGCCGGTGGTGTCGCCATGGCCGCCGCCGCCGGGATTGTCCTGCGTATCCGCCAGCACGATCGGCTTCGTCGCCTTCGCGCCGAGCTTGATGGCGCGCGCCACACCGGCCTGGGCATCGAGGATATCGGGCACGAAGGCGGGCTCACGCGTCTTGAGATCGGCCAGCATCGCATCGGCCGCCGCATCGGCGCGCGCCTGGTCGGGCGCGAAGGCGGCGATGGCGGCGCCGCAATCGGCGAAATCGGCATAGGGGAAGCCGAAGCACAGCGCCAACTCCGCCACATCCATGCGCGAGGCCAGGGAGGCGCGCGCGGCCATCGCATCGGCCATCGGCGGCACCACCGTGCACTGCCCGGTGATGGGGATGAGGTAGTCGAGTTGCCGGAACGCCTTGCCGAAGGGCCGGCCGAGCTTGATGCGCGCGAGCAGCAACTCGATGGCGCGTGCGCCGGCGTCCTTCATGTCCACATGCGGATAGGTGCGGAAGGGGGCGAGCGCATCGGCATGCGCCACCATCGCGGCGGTGAGGTTGCAATGCGGGTCTAGACTGGCGGTGATGGGGATATCGGGTCCGACGATGGCGCGCGCCCGGCGCAGCAACTCGCCCTCCGCATCCGGGAAATGCTCGGCGACCATGGCGCCATGCAGGTCGAGGTAGAGGCCGTCCAACGGTCCCGCATCCATCGCGGCCTGCAGGTCGGCGAAGATCAGCGCGGCCAGACGCTCGAAGGCCTCGGCCGTGACAGGGCCGGCCGGATTGGCGAAGCCCCAGGAGAGCGGCGCGATGGTGACACCCGCCGCCTCCAGCGCACGGATCGCCCCGGCGGTGGGCACCGAGGTGTGGCGCATGGTCTCGATGAGCGTCGCCGGCCGCTGTACCGCGGGCCAGCCGCCGGGGGCGAGGAAATCGGCCCAGGTGGTGGGGAGTGGGGCGAAGGAGTGGCTCTCATGCAGGAAGCCACCGATGGCGATGCGCATGACCTACTCCTTCGCCACACCGGCGGTCGCCAGCACCGCATCGGCCAACACCAAAAGCCCGGCCTCGGCCCATTCGGGCGTGATGCTCTCGGCCTCGTTATGGCTGATCCCGCCATGGCAGGGCACGAAGATCATCACGCTCGGCACGCGGCGCGCGCAATAGACGGCGTCGTGGCCGATGGCGGTGGGCATCTCCTGGTGCTTCACCCCGCGCGCGCGGGCCGCGACGCGCAATGCCTCCACCAGCGCCGGGTCGAAGGGGGTCGCGGGCGAGATCCAGAAATCCTCGATGGCAATCGCCACGCCACGCCGCGCGCCGATGGCGGCAGCCTCGGCGCGCAGCGTGGCGGCCAGCGCGGCCAGGTCATTCTCGTGGTCGTGGCGCGTGTCGAGGCTGAACCAGACGCGGCCGGGCACGACATTGCGGCTGTCCGGATGCAGGGTCGCACGCCCCACCGTGGCGCGCGCGCCGGCGGCCAGCGCAGCCTTCTCGATGGCGAGCATCATCTCGGCGGCGCCCATCATCGCGTCGCGCCGCCCGGCCATGCCGCTGCCGCCATGCGCCTCCTCACCCGTCACCGTCACCTCGAACCAATGCTGCGCGAGCGCATGGGTGACGATGCCGAGGTCGAGCCCCGCGCGTTCCAGCGCCGGCCCTTGTTCGATATGCAGTTCGAAATAGGCGCCCAGCGATTGCAGCGCCGCCGGATCGGCCGGCCCCGCCCAGCCGATGCGCGAAAGCTCCGCGCCGAAGACCGCGCCCTGGCTGTCGGTCTTCGCCAGCACTTCTGCTTCCGGGAAGATGCCCATGGCCGCACCGCTGCCCATCATGGGCGGTGAGAAGCGCGCGCCTTCCTCATTCGTCCAGTTCACCAGCGTGACCGGCGCCTCGGTCTCGATGCCGGCCTCATGCAGCGCGCGCAGGATCTCGAGCCCCGCGAGCACGCCGAGCACACCATCGAACTTGCCGCCCGTCGGCTGCGTGTCGAGATGGCTGCCGATGGCCACCGGCTTGCGCGACGGATCGCGCCCCGGGCGCGTCAGCACCATGTTGCCGACGCGGTCGAGCGTCAGCGTCGCGCCCGCCGCCTCGGCCTGGCGCTGCAGCAGCGTGCGGGCCTGGCCGTCGAGGTCGGTCAGCGTCTGGCGGTTGCACCCGCCCTTCGCCGTGCCGCCGATGGCGGCGAATTCCATCAGGCTGTCCCAGAGCCTTGCGCCAGACGGACGGAAATTGCTCATGCCGCTTCCACTCCACACCATTCGGCCATGGTCAGCGAGATGCTGCGCGTGATGTCGTGCATGCTGTCCATGCCCACGCTCTCGTCGATGCCGTGGATGTCCTGCGCATCCGGGCCGAAACAGGCCACCGGCGTGCCCTGGTGCAGCACGAAATGGCGGCCATCCGTCAGGCCCGTCGCGGGGTAGTGGCGCAGATCCTGGCCGGTGACGCCCGCATAGCTGCGCATGGCGATCTGCACGATCTCCGCCTTCGTGTCGAAGATGCAGGGCTCGGCCATGAAGCCCTTGAAGGCGAGCGTCACCTTCGCCCCCTTCAGCCCCGCATCGCCGCGCGCCTGTTCGACGATGCGCTCGATATCCGCGCGCACATTGGCCGCGCTGTTGCCCATCATCACGCCGACGCGCAGCCCGAGCGTGGCGCGTGTGGGCACCGAGGAATTCCATTCGCCACCGGTGAAGGTGCCGAGGTTGACGTTCACCGGGTGGTTCACGCCGCGGAAGCTCGGGTGGATATGCTCGGCGCGGTTCATCTCGCGCTCATAGGCCTCGAAGCGCTGCCAGATCTGCATCGCCGCTTCCACGGCGTTCACGCCCGCCTGCTTGTCGCGCACATGCGCGGGCCGGCCCGTGACGGTGACCCAGGCCCAGACCACGCCGACCTCAGCCGTGTAGAGCGCCGGCAGGCCAGGACCGGGCTCGGGGATGATCACCGCATCGCATTTCGGCATCGCGATCATGCAGGCGAGCGCGCCATTGCCCGTGCATTCCTCTTCGATCACCGAATGCATCTGCACCTCCGCCGCCGGCTGCAAGCCAGCGAGCTTCAGGGCGCGGAAGGCGGTGACGTAGCTGACGATGCCGGCCTTCATGTCGCCCGCGCCGCGGCCATACATGCGGCCCTGCCGGATCTCGGGGGCGAAGGGCGGCGTGGTCCATTCCTCCTCCGCGCCCTCGGGCACGACATCGACATGGCCCTGCAGCACAAGGCTGCGCCCCTTGGCACTGCGCGGGCGATGCACGGCCACGACATTGTCACGCCCCTCATAGGACATCAGCGGCGGCGAGAAGCCGGGGTGGCCCTCGAGCAGCGCCGGCACCGTCGGCACGCGCTGCGGCGCGAGGCCGAGGCTCTCATAGATCCGGGCCATCTCGTTCAGCGCCGAATGCTCGTTGCCCAAGGTGGAGGGGCAGCGCGTGAGACGCATCAGCATGCCCTCGCCCTCCGCACGCAGCGTATCGCAGGCGGCAAGGATGGCGCGCGCGGCGCCGGGGTCCAGGGTCATGCTACCTCACGCGAAAGCGGGCGGCGTCCAGCCCCGCCCGGGGATGCTGTCCAGCAACTGCCGTGTATAGGCGTGGGCCGGCGCGCCGAAAACCTGGTCCGTCGGCCCCTGCTCGACAATCGCCCCGCGCTGCATGACAGCGATGCGATCACAGACCTGCGCCGCGACGCGCAGATCATGGGTGATGAAGAGCATGGTGAGCCCCAGCCGCGCGCGGATCTCCGCCAGCAATTCCAGCACCTGCGCCTGCACGGAGACATCAAGCGCCGAGACGGGTTCATCGGCGATCAGCAATTCGGGCTCCATCGCGAGCGCACGCGCGATGCCGATGCGCTGGCGCTGGCCGCCGCTGAACTCATGCGGGAAGCGGTCCATCGCCCCGGCATCGAGTTGCACCAGCCGCAGCAGGTCGCGCGCGCGATCCAGCGCGCGGCCGCGGTCCTCGCCATGGGTGATCGGTCCCTCCGCGATGATCTCGCCCACGCGCCGGCGCGGATTGAGCGAGGCATAGGGATCCTGGAACACCATCTGGATGCGCTTGCGATACGGCTTCCAGGCGGATCGCGAGAGCGGGCGCAGATTGGCGCCATGGAACAGCATCTCGCCAGACTCGGGCTGCACCAGATTCACCACGCAGCGCGCGAGTGTGGACTTGCCGCTGCCGGATTCGCCAACGAGGCCCAGCGTCTCACCCTTTCGCAGCACGAAATCGGCATCATGCACCGCGCGCACCACGGAGCGCGCGCCGAACCAGCCGCCGCGGTGATAGGTCTTGGCGATGCCCCTCGCCTCCAGCACGGGGGCGCCGGCCTGCACCGCGCGCGGCTTGGCGGCGCCATGCGGCACGGCGGCGATCAGCGCCCGCGTGTAGTCATGTTGAGGGTTGTTGAGGATCTCGGTGGCGGCGCCCTGCTCGACGATGCGGCCGCGCTGCATCACCGCGACGCGATCCGCGATCTCCGCCACCACGCCGAAATCATGGGTGATGAACATCACGCCCATGCCGCGGCGCGACTGGATCTCGCGGATCAGGCGCAGGATCTGCATCTGCGTCGTCACGTCGAGCGCCGTTGTCGGCTCATCCGCGATGAGCAGTTCCGGCTCGAGCGCCAGGGCCATCGCGATCATCACGCGCTGGCGCTGCCCGCCCGAGAGGCGGAAGGGATGCGCGCGGGCCAGGGAGGCCGGATCGGGCAGGTTCACCGCCGCGAGCAGTTCGGGCACGCGATCCCGCGCCCGCGCGCCCTCGCCATGCACGGAAAGCGCCTCGGCGATCTGGTCGCCCACGCGCATCAGCGGGTTCAGCGCCGTCATCGGCTCCTGGAAGATCATCGCCATGCGGCTGCCGCGCAGGCGGCGCAGCGCCTCGGGCGATTGCGCGGAGAGTTCGGTCTCGCCCAGGAAGATGCGCCCCGCGCGGCGCGGCAGCGCCTTCGGCAGCAATCCCATCACCGCATTGGCGGTGATCGACTTGCCGGAGCCGCTCTCGCCCACCACGCAGAGGATCTCGCCACGGTCGACCCGCAGCGTGATTTCCTCCACCGCATGGGGCCGGTCCCCGCCCGCGGGCAGGGCGACGGTGAGGCCCTCGACGCGCAGCAGGCTCATGGCGCGCTGCCGCGCTGCCGCGCGAGCCGCGGGTTCAGCGCATCCGACAGCCCCTCACCCACCAGGTTCAAGGCCAGCACGGTGATGAAGATGGCGATGCCGGGAAAGACGCTCATCCACCAGGCGATGCGGATCACGCTGCGGCCCGACCCGATCAGGAAGCCCCAGGTCATGAGGTTCGGGTCGCCCAGGCCGAGGAAGCTCAGCGCCGATTCCAGCAGGATCGCGGTGGCCACCATCAGCGAGGACAGCACGATGATCGGCGAGAGCGCGTTGGGCAGGATGTCGCCCACCACGATGGACAGGCGCGACTTGCCCAGCACCTCCGCCGCCTGCACGAATTCGCGGGCGCGCAGCGAGAGGAACTCGGCGCGCACCACGCGCGCCACCGGGGGCCAGGAGACGATGGCGATGGCGAAGACCACGCTGCCGATCGTCGGCGTGAAGATCGCCACCAGCAGGATCGCCAGCACGAAGCTCGGGATGGTCTGGAAGAATTCGGTGAAGCGCATGACAAGATCATCGACGATCCCGCCGACATAGCCCGCCAGCGCGCCCAGCGTGACCCCCACGGCGAGCGCCGCGACGGTCGAGACCGCGCCCACCATCAGGGAGACGCGCGCGCCATGCGCGATGCCCGCGGCGACATCGCGCCCCAGGCTGTCGGAGCCGAGCAGCATGCCCATCTCACCCGGCGGCATGAAGGGCGCGCCCGCCATGTCCCAGGGCGAGCCCGGATAGAGCCAGGGCGCCGCGGCGGCCAGCAGCATGACCAGGATCAGCGCCACCAGCCCGACCACCGCGCCCTTGTTGCGCGCGAAACGCTTCCAGAAGCTCATCCCGCCACTTCCACGCGCGGATCGATCACGGCGTAGAGCAGATCGGTCAGCAGGTTGAACAGAACGACCATGACGGAGGTCGCGAAGAAGACGCCCATCAGCACGGGATAGTCGCGCGCCAGCAGCGCCTCGAAAGCCAGGCGCCCGATGCCCGGCCAGGCGAAGACCGTCTCCACCAGGATCGCGCCGCCCACCAGTTGCCCGGCCTGGATGCCCGCGAAGGTGATCACCGGCAGCAGCGCGTTGCGCAGGATGTGCCGACGCGTCACCTGCCCCTCCGGCACGCCCTTGGCGCGCGCGGTCTTGACGAAATCCTGGTCCGCGACCTCGAGCATCGTCGCGCGTGTGAGGCGCGCATAGACCGCCATGTAGAACAGCCCGAGCGTGAGCGCGGGCAGCAGCAGATGCTTGCCCACGTCGAGCACCAGCGCCATGCCCTGCAGGTCGGCGCCCACCGTCATCATCCCGAAACTCGGCAGCCATTCAAGCCAGACGCTGAAGAGCAGCACGAGCATCAGCCCGACCCAGAAGAGCGGCGTGGCATAGAAGGCGAGTGCGAGCACGGTGATGAGGCTGTCCGCCCAGCGCCCGACGCGCTGCGCGGCCAGCGTGCCGAGCGTGACGCCGGCCAGCACCGCAAACGCAAAGGCCGCGCCTGTCAGCAGCAGGGTCGCCGGCAGGCGCTCCAGCACCAGCAGGGAGACGGGCTGCTGCTGGCGATGCGAGAAACCGAGGTCGAGGGAGAGGATGCCCTTCACATAGAGCCAGAGCTGGACATGCAGCGGCTGGTCCAACCCGAATTGCGTGCGCAGCTGCGCGAGGAACCGCTCATCCGCCGCACCCGACTGCCCGGCGATGACGCTTGCCGGATCACCGGGGGCTGCGTGGATCAGGAAGAAGTTGCAGACGACGATCGCCAGGATGACGATCGCCGCCTTGATGCCCCGCCGCAGCAGGAAGCCCGGAAGCTGCGCCGGATTCACGACTTACGACGCGAGGAAGACGTCGTCGAAGCTCGCATTCGGGCCGGTGCCCGTCGTGATCACGTTGCGCAGGCGCCGGTCATGGATGGTGGGGAAGGACATCTCCATCAGCCAGATCTGCGGGATCTCCTCGACCAGCAGCTTCTGCACTTCGCTGAAGGCCGCACGGCGCTCTTCCGCCGTCACCGCCTCCCGAGCGCGCAGGAACAGCGCATCGACCTGCGGGTTCGAATAGCCGCCGGTGTTCGTGAAGGTCACGCGCTGGATGTTGCTCGACACATAGGTGCGCTCCACCCCCAGCGTCGGATCGCCGAACTGGTAGAGGAAGTTGATCGAGGTCTCGTACTCCCACGCGCCGATGCGCCGCGCCCAGGCGCCGGCATCCGTGCTCTCCAGCTCGAGGTTGATGCCGACCTGGCGCAGCGACTGGCGCAGATACTCCGAGAGCCGCGTCCAGACCTCGCCATAGGGCAGCACGAGATGCTTGATCGTGGCGCGCACGCCCTGCGCGTTCGGGCGCAGCCCGGCGGCGTCCAGAAGTTGCATCGCGGCGCGCGGATCGTAGTTCTGCAGCCGCACCGACGGATCATGGAAGCGCGTCGCGCTGGCGATCGGGCTCGTCGCCGGCTTGCCCACGCCGAACCACAGGCGCTGGGCGATGAAGTTGCGGTCGATGGCGTGGCTGATGGCGCGGCGCACCCGCGCATCGGCCAGGGCCGGCACGCGGTGATTGGTCTCGATCCAGGACAGGGGCGCGAAATACTCCCACCCATCCGTGCGCACTTCGAGATTCGGCCGCGCGCGAATGCCCGGGATGGCGAAGGGTTCGATGTCGCCCGAGCTGGTGAGCTGCACCGCGCCCGTCTCCAGCGCCACCTGGCGGCTCTGGCTGTCGGGCACGATGCGCCAGATGATGGTGTCGAGGTAGGGCTGGTTCGGCTTCCAGTAGTTCTCGTTGCGGTCCATGCGGATGAAGTTGCCGCGCTGCCACTCGGTGAACTTGAAGGGCCCGGTGCCGATCGGCCGCTGCACCGCGGGCGCGTTGCGGAAATCCTGCCCGTCGAACAGGTGCTTCGGCACGATGGCGCAGGCGGTGACGTCGAACATCAGCAGGAAGGGCTGGAAGGCGCGCTTGAGCGTCAGGCGCACGGTATGCGCATCCGGCGCCTCGGCCTTGTCGATCAGCGCGAAGATGGCGCGCGCACGCGGCGCCAGTTCCGTGTGGAAGCGCATGATGGAGAACAGCACGTCCTCCGAGGTCATGGGCCGGCCATCATGGAAGGTGACGTTGGTTTCGAGGTTGAACTGGTAGACCAGCCCGTCCGGGCTGATGGTCCAGGATTTCGCGAGTTCGGGCAGCGGCTCCAGCGTCGGCGAGAAGCGCAGCAGGCCGTTGAACAGCTTGGGGGCGGCGATCAGCGTCGGGCCCTGGTTGTTCACGCCGATCTGCAGCACCGGCGGCTCCGGCTGCAGGATGGTGGTCAGCGTGCCACCGCGGCGCGGGGCGATGCCCTGGGCGGCGGCGTCGGAGACGCGCATCAGCACGGGGGCCGCGGCGGAAGCGGCCAGCAGGCCGCGACGCGAAACGCTCATACCTTCATCTCCCATTCCCTGTCCGGCAAGGCTAGACCGCGCTTGGCGCGATGGACAAGGGCAAGGCTCGCCCGATAGCGTGGCGTGCATGAAAGCCTTCGCCCATCCCGACCAGGCGCTGCACACGCCGCAGTTTTTCGTCATGCGCGGCCGGCTGCGGCCAAACTTCGAGGTGCCGGGGCGCGCTGCCTCGCTGGAGGCCGGCCTCGCGCGCCTCGGCCTGACCCCTGCCCTGCCGCCGCCCGCGCCGCGCGCGGCACTGGAGGCGGTGCATGGCGCGGCCTATCTCGATTTCCTGCGCGACGCACCGGCGGAGTGGGCTGCGCTGCCGGGTGCGGGCGAGGAGATGGTGCCCAACATCCACCCCACGCCCGAGATGCTCGCCCAGGGCGGCGGCGCGGGGCCGCATGTGATCCAGCGGCTGGGTGAATTCACCGCCGATACGGGCTGCCCGATCGGCCCCGGCACCTGGCAGGCCTCGATCGGCGCGGCAGCCTGCGCGCTGGCCGCGGCGGGCGAAGCGGCCGCCGGGCGCCACGCCTATGCGCTCTGCCGCCCGCCCGGCCATCACGCATACGCCAACCGCGCCGGCGGGCATTGCTACATCAACAACGCCGCCGTCGCCGTCGCCGCGCTGCAGCGCGCGGGGGCCGCGCGCATCGCGGTGCTGGATATCGACAGCCACCATGGGAACGGCACGCAGGGCATCTTCTGGGATGATCCCACGGTGCTGACCATCTCCGTGCATGGCGACCCGGACCGCTACTACCCCTGGTATGTCGGGCGCGCGGGCGAGACCGGCGGTGCGGGCGCCGAGGGCAAGAACCTCAACCTGCCGCTCGCTTTCGGCACGGGCGATGCGGGCTGGCTCGCCGCCATCGAGGCCGGGATCGCGGCGATCCGCGCGCACAAGCCGGACGCGCTGGTCGTGCCGCTCGGCTTCGATGCCTCGGAGCATGAACCGCTGAACGCGCTGATGGTGACGGAGGAGGGCTTCGCGCGGGCCGGCGCGCTGATCCGCGGCCTCGGCCTGCCGACCTGCATGACGCAGGAGGGCGGCTACAATGTCGAGCTGATCGGCACGCTGCTGGAACGCTTCCTCACGGGCTTCGGCGACTGAGCCGGCGCGCCCCCGCGTGAGCAGCATCGCGCGCATCCAGACCTTCGCCTTCAGCGGCATCGAGGCGGTGCCGATCGAGGTGCAGGTGCAGGTCGCGCCGGGGCTGCCCGCCTTCCTCGTCGTCGGCCTGCCCGACAAGGCCGTGGGTGAGAGCCGCGAGCGGGTGCGCGCCGCGCTGACCTCCATCGGCCTGTCGCTCCCGCCCAAGCGCATCCTGGTGAACCTCGCCCCCGCCGACCTGCTGAAGGAGGGCAGCCATTTCGACCTGCCCATCGCGCTTGGCGTGCTGGCGGCGATGGAGATCATTCCCCGCGATGCCATCATCGAATTCGCAGCACTCGGTGAATTGGCGCTGGATGGCACGCTCGCCCCGGTCGCCGGCGTGCTGCCCGCCGCCCTCGCCGCGAGCGAGCGCGAACTCGGCCTGATCTGCCCGCACGCGCAGGGTGGCGAGGCCGCCTGGGCCGGGCGGGTCGAGGTGCTGGCGCCGCGCGACCTGCCCGCGCTCATCAACCATTTTTCCGCGTTGCAATTGCTGCCCGCGCCGCAGCCCCCGGCGCTGGACGCCACACCCTGGCGCGGGCCCTGCCTCTCCGCGGTGAAGGGGCAGGAGAGCGCGAAGCGGGCGCTGGAGATCGCCGCCGCCGGCGGGCACAACCTTTTGATGATGGGCCCGCCCGGTGCCGGCAAATCCATGCTGGCCGCGCGTTTGCCGGGCCTGCTGCCGGACCTCACGCCCGCCGAGGCGCTGGAGGTCTCGCTGGTGCATTCCGTCGCCGGCATGCTGAACGAGGGCAAGCTGCTGCGTCGTCCCCCCTTCCGCGAGCCGCACCACTCGGCCTCTGTCGCGGCGCTGGTCGGCGGCGGGCATCGCGCGCGACCGGGCGAGATCTCGCTCGCGCATCTCGGCGTGCTGTTCCTCGACGAATGGCCCGAATTCCCGCGCCCGGCGCTGGAGGCGCTGCGCCAGCCGATGGAGACGGGGCGCACCACGATCAGCCGCGCCAATGCGCATGTTACCTACCCCGCGCGCTTCCAATGCATCGCGGCGATGAACCCGTGCCGCTGCGGCTATCTCGGCGATCCGTCGCGCGAATGTGCGCGCGCGCCGGGCTGCGGGCAGGACTACCAGATGCGGCTCTCGGGACCCTTGCTGGACCGCATGGACCTGACCATCGAGGTGCAGCCCCTCGCCCCCGCCGAACTCGCCCGCGCGCCGAATGGCGAGACCACCGCCGTGGTCGCCGCGCGTGTCGCCGCCGCGCGCGACGCCCAGCGCCAGCGTGGCCCGGCGCGCTGCAATGCCGAGGCGGAGTGGGACGCACTGCGTGCCACCGCCGAGGCTGAGGCGCTGACCCTGCTCGAAACCGCCGCCACGCGGCTGCGGCTCTCGACGCGCGGCCTGGTGCGCGCGCTGCGCGTGGGGCGCACCATCGCGGACCTCGCCGGCAGCACGCGCATCGCGCGCGTGCATGTGGCGGAGGCGCTGGCCTTTCGCCACCGCATGCCGGGGCGCGCCGGGTGAGACCTGCTATGGTGGGGCCTCACGCAAAGGATCCTGGCGCATGAGCACCGGCTTGATCGCGCTGCTGGATGATGTCGCCGCCATCGCGAAGATGGCCGCGGCCTCGCTGGATGACGTCGCCGCGCAATCGGCCAAGGCGGGAGCGAAGGCGGCGGGTGTGGTGATCGACGACGCCGCCGTGACGCCGCGCTACGTCCAGGGCTTCTCCCCCGCGCGCGAATTGCCGATCGTCTGGCGCATCGCGCGCGGTTCGCTGAAGAACAAGCTGGTCCTCCTGCTGCCGGCCGCGCTGCTGCTGAGCGCGCTCGCGCCCTTCCTGATCACGCCGCTGCTGATGCTGGGTGGTGCGTATCTCTGCTACGAAGGCGCCGAGAAGGTGTGGGAGGCCATCGCCCCCCACGCCGCCCATGCGCATGAGGAAGCGACCGGCCAGGCCGCGCCGGATGCCGCCCTGTTCGAGGACTTCAAGGTGCGCGGTGCGATCCAGACGGATTTCATCCTCTCGGCCGAGATCATGGCCATCACGCTCGGCACCATGCCGGAATTGGGCTTCCTGATGCAGGCGGTGGTGCTGGCGGTGGTGGGCATCGGCATCACGGTCGCCGTCTATGGCGCGGTGGCGCTGATCGTGAAGGCGGATGATCTCGGCGTCTTACTCGCCCGCGGCGACAATGCGGCCTTGCAGGCCTTCGGGCGCGCGCTGGTGCGCTTCATGCCGGCGCTGCTGCGCGGACTCGCCGTGGTGGGGACGGCGGCGATGGTGTGGGTGGGTGGCGGCATCATCTTGCATGGGCTCGAGGCCTATGGCCTCGGCGGGCCGGCCCACGCGCTGCACGGCGTGGCAGTGGCGGCGGGTGGCGGCCTCCTCGGCTGGGCGGTGGAGGCGGCGGGCGCGGGCGTGGCGGGGCTGGTGCTCGGCGCAGCGCTCATCCCGCTGGTGCACCATCTCGGCGCGCCGCTGATGCGCCGGCTGCGACGCGGCTAGCCCAGCCGCAAGGCATCCGCGATGCGCCGCACGTGGCCCTGCGCATCGACCAGCATCACGTCGAAGCGCACGCCGGCCGCGCCATGGTCCGGGTTGCGCGCCAGCCAGATCTCGCCGGCCGCCAGCAGCCGCGCCTGCTGCCGCGCGCCGAGCGAGAACGCCGCCTCACCCAGCGTGGCGCGCGCCTTCACCTCGACGAAGACCAGCAACCCTTCCTTCTCCACGACAAGGTCAAGCTCGCCCGCCGGGGTGCGCACGCGCTGGGCGAGCAGGCCGAACCCCTCGGCGGTGAGCGCGGCCAGGGCGCGTGTCTCCGCGAAGCGCCCGCGCGCCTCCGCCGCCTCCCGCTTCGCACGCTGCGCCTCCATACCCTAAGCTTAGGCGCATCCGACCGGAGAGCGACATGCCCCGCCTGATCCTGCTGCTGTTCCTCGCTTTTCCCGCCCTCGCCCAGCCGGCGCAGCGGCACATGGTCGCCTCGGCCAGCGCGCCGGCCAGCGAGGCCGGGCGCGCGGTGCTGCGCGACGGCGGCAGCGCGCTCGACGCCGCCATCGCCATGGCGATCATGATGACGCTGACGGAGCCGCAGGCGAGCGGCATCGGCGGTGGCGCGCTCATGCTGCACTATGATGGCGAGAGCCGCGCCATCCAGGCCTGGGACGGGCGCGAGACGGCGCCGGCCGCCGCCACGCCGCGCCTCTTCCTGCGCGAGGACGGGACCCCGATGCCCTTCGCCGCGGCGATGGAGGGCGGGCGCAGCGTGGGCGTGCCGGGCCTGTTGCGCATGCTCGAGGCCGCGCATCGCGAGCATGGCCGCCTGCCCTGGGCGCGGCTGGTCGCACCCGCCATCGCGCAGGCCGAGCAGGGTTTCCCGATCTCGCCGCGCCTCGCCGCCGCCATCCTCGCCAACGCCGATGCGCTGCGGCGTGATCCCGGCGCGCGGGCCTATTTCTTCGCCCCCGACGGCACGCCCCTGCCCGCCGGCCATCTGCTGCGCAACCCCGATCTCGCCGCGACGCTGCGTCTGGTCGCGAGCGAAGGCGCGGCCGCGCTGCATCGCGGTCCGATCGCCGCCGAGATCAGCGCCACCGTGCGCGCGCATCGCAACCCCGGCGGCATGACCGAGCAGGATCTGGCCGACTACGCGCCGCGCCAGCGCGCCCCCGTCTGCGCGCCCTACCGGGCCTGGCGCGTCTGCGGCTTCGGCCCGCCGAGTTCGGGCGGCATCGCGGTGGGGCAGATCCTGGGCGTGCTGGAGCATTTCGACCTGCGCGGCCTCGACCCGCGCGGCGTGGAGGCTGCGCATCTGCTCGGCGAGGCCGGGCGGCTCGCCTTCGCGGATCGCAACACCTACCTTGCCGATGAGGATTTCGTCCGCGTGCCGCTGCGCGGCCTGCTCGACCCCGCCTATCTCACGCAGCGCGCGCAGATGGTGGACCGCAACCGCGCCATGGCACCGCCGCGCGCGGGCAACCCGAATTGGCGCGAGGGTTCGCTCGCCCCGCATGACCTCGAATTCGGCACCGGCACCACGCATATCACCGCCATCGATGGCTGGGGCGATGCGGTCTCCATGACCTCCACCGTCGAGGCCGTGATGGCGAGCCGCATCTTCCTGCGCGGCTTCCTGCTCAACAACCAGCTCACCGATTTCAGCTTCGCCCCCGAGGCCGAAGGCCGGCCCGTGGCGAACCGCGTGGAGCCGGGCAAGCGGCCGCGTTCCTCCATGTCGCCCGCCATCGTGCTGGATGCCGAGGGCCGGCCCGTGCTGCTGCTGGGCTCGGCTGGGGGGGCGCGCATCATCGGCCATGTCGCGCAGACCATCGTGGGCGTGCTGGACTGGAATCTCGACCCGCAGGAGGCCGTCTCCCTGCCGCGGGTCGGCGTCGTCGGGCCGGCGGGCATCGAGCTGGAGGCCGGCACCGCGGCCGCCGCCCTCGCCCCCGCGCTGGAGGCGCGCGGCCATCGCGTGGATGTGCGGGAGATCAATTCGGGCCTGACCGCCATCCGCATCACGCCGCGGGGCCTGCTGGGCGCCGCCGATCCGCGCCGCGAGGGCACGGCGCTGGGCGATTGAGGAGCTTTGCCATGACGTTGTGCCGCATCCTGCTGCTGGCCACGCTCGCCCTGCCCGCGCAGGCGCAGGAGACGCGCGAGATCGGCCATGTGAACACCGCCGTCACCAATCTCGGCCTGACGCGCAGCCACCGCGTGGTGGTGGAACGCTTCGACGACCCGGAGGTGCGCGGCGTGTCCTGCTACATCAGCCAGGCGCGCACGGGCGGCTTCTCGGGCATGCTCGGCGTGGCGGAGGATCCGGCACGCTTCGCGCTGAGCTGTACCGCGACCGGCCCCGTGCAGGTGCTGCCTGGTGCGCGGCGCGGCGAACGCGGCGAGATGGTGTTCGAGAGCAGCACCAGCCTCTTCTTCAAGGAGACCCGCGTGCACCGCTTCCTGGATGAGGAGCGCAACACGGTGGTCTACCTCGCCTGGAGCACGCGGCTGATCGACGGCTCCCCCTTCAACGCGGTGGCCGTCGTCCCGGTCAGGCCGTAGGACTCACGCGGCGGCGAAGGCCGCCGAGGCCGTGGCGCCACCATCGCGGCCTTCTTCCACCGCATGGCAGGCGACGATGGTGCCGGGCGTGCCGCGCGCGGCGATCATCGGCGGCAACTCGGCCTTGCAGCGATCATTCGCCAGCGCGCAACGCGGATGGAAGGGGCAGCCGGAGGGCGGGTTGATCGGGCTCGGCACTTCGCCGCCGACCGGGATGCGCTGCCGCCCGGTCATGTCCAGATCCGGGATCGCGTCCATCAGCGCGCGCGTATAGGGGTGGCGCGGCGTGGTGAAGAGCGTCTCCGCCGGCGCGAGTTCGACCAGACGGCCGAGATACATCACGCCCACCCGGTCGCTCACCTGGCGCACCACGGCGAGGTTGTGGCTGATGAAGAGGTAGGTCAGCCCAAGCCGCGCCTGCAGATCCTTCATCAGGTTGAGGATCTGCGCCTGCACCGAGACGTCGAGCGCGCTGGTGGGCTCATCGCAGACCAGGAACTCCGGGTTGGAGGACAGCGCGCGCGCGATCGAGATGCGCTGGCGCTGGCCGCCGGAGAATTCGTGCGGGAATTTTTGGCCATCGAGCGGCGAAAGCCCGACCTGGGTCAGCAGCTCCGCCACGCGCGTGGTGATCTCCGCCTCGCTCTTCATCAGGCCGAAGGCGCGGATCGGCTCGGCGATGATGTCGCGCACGCGCCAGCGCGGGTTGAGGCTGGCATAGGGGTCCTGGAAGATCATCTGCATGCGCCGGCGCTGCGTGCTGTCGGCACGCGCCTCGGCCAGATCCTTGCCGTCGAACAGCACCGTGCCGCGCGTCGGCGGATAGAGACCCACCACGAGCCGCGCCATGGTGGACTTGCCGCAGCCGCTCTCACCAACCAGGGAGAGCGTGGTGCCCTTCTCGACCGCGAAGGAGATGCCATCCACCGCGCGCAGCGTGCGCTTGCCCTCGCCGGCCAGCACGCGCTGCAGCAGGGGGCGGGAGACATCGAAGAAGCGCGCCACGTCGCGCGTCTCGATCATCGGGGTGCTGCCTGCCTCACGCATGGGTCGCGGCCTCCCCGGCGTCAAGCGAAGGCGCGCCTGGAGCGTATAGCCAGCAGGCCGCATCGGTGTTGCCGGCTGGCATCAAATCGGGGCGCTCCTCCCGGCAGCGGTCGAAGACCTTGGGGCAGCGCGGATTATAGGGGCAGCCCTTGGGGATGGCGGACAGGCGCGGCATGGCGCCATCGATCTGCTGCATGCGCTCCAGCCGCCGGCCGACCGGCGGGATGGAGCCCATCAGCCCGGCGGAATAGGGGTGCGCGGCCTCCTTCACCACGGCGCGCACGGCGCCGATCTCGATGATGCGCCCGGCATACATCACCGCCACGCGGTCCGCCGTCTCGGCGATCACGCCCATGTCATGGGTGACGAGCATCATCGCCGTGCCCTTCTCCCGCGCCAGGGTCTTCAGCAGCGCGATGACCTGCGCCTGGATGCTGACATCGAGCGCCGTGGTCGGCTCATCGGCCACGATCAGCTTCGGCTCGGCGCAGAGCGCCAGCGCGATGACCACGCGCTGGCGCATGCCGCCTGAGAATTCATGCGGGTAGCTGTCGATGCGCTGCGCCGCGGCCGGGATGCCAACCAGTTCAAGCCACTCGATCGCCTTGGCCCGCGCCTGCGCCGGGTTGAGCGGCAGATGCGTGACCATCGTCTCCACCAATTGCTGGCCCACCGTGTAGAGCGGGTTCAGCGTGGTCAGCGGATCCTGGAAGATGGCGCCGATCTCACGGCCGCGGACCAGGCGCATCTCCTTGTAGGGCAGGTTGTCGATGCGACGACCATTGAGGAGAATCTGGCCGCCCGCGATGCGCCCCGGCGGTTCGAGCAGGCCGATGATGGCCGCCCCCGTCATGGACTTGCCGGCACCCGATTCCCCCACCACGCCCAGCACCTCGCCCGGCGCGATGGAGAAGGAGACGTCGTCGAGGGCGACCAGCGTGCCGCGCCGCGTGGGGAACTCCACACGAAGGTTGCGGACTTCAAGGATGGGTTGAACGTTCGACATCAGCGGAGCTTCGGGTTGAGGGCGTCGCGCAACCAGTCGCCCAACAGATTGACGGAGAGCACCAGCAGGATCAGCGCGATGCCCGGGAAGATCGTGATCCACCACTCGCCGCTGAACAGGAAGTCGTTGCCGATCCGGATCAGCGTGCCGAGCGAAGGCTGGGTGGGTGGCACGCCCACGCCAAGGAAGCTGAGCGTCGCCTCGGTCAGCACCGCGAATCCGAGCTGGAGCGTCGCGATGACGAGCACGGGGCCGATCACATTGGGCAGCACATGGCTGACCATGATGCGCGCGCGCGACAGGCCGATGACCCGCGCCGCCTGCACATATTCCTTGTTGCGCTCGACCATGGTGGAGCCGCGCACGGTGCGCGCGAAGGAAGGCCAGTTCGAGATTCCGATGGCGAAGATCACGACATAGAGCGCGATCTGGTCATGCGTCTCGCGCGGCAGGGCGGCGCGGGCGATGCCATCCACCAGCAGCGCGATCAGGATGGTGGGGAAGGTCAGCTTGATGTCGGCGATGCGCATCAGCACCGCATCCACCGTGCCGCCGAGATAGCCGGCGGCGAGCCCCGCCGTGATGCCGATGGTCACCGACATCACCACCGCGCAGAAGCCCACCAGCAGCGAGACGCGCGCGCCATACATGATGGCCGAGAGCACGTCCCGCCCCTGGTCATCCGTGCCGAGCAGATACATCGGGTCGCCTTCCGACGACCAGGCCGGCGGCTTGAAGGCGTCCATCAGCTGCAGGCTGGCGAGGTCGAAGGGGTTGTGCGGCGCGATCCAGGGCGCGAGCACCGCGCCGCCGACGCAGATCAGTGCCACGATCGCCGAGGCGACGGTGACCGGCGAGCGGGTGAAGGAATACCAGACGTCGGAATCGAAGAAGCGTTGCACGGCGGAGGCCATCTCAATGCCCTCCCTTGCCGCGGCCGATGCGCATGCGCGGATCCACCGCATAGTAGAGCAGGTCGACGATCAGGTTGATGGTCACGAACATCAGCGCGATCAGCAGCAGATAGGCGCTCATCACCGGGATGTCGGCCGCGCCCACGCTCTGGATGAACAGCAGCCCCATGCCGGGCCACTGGAACACCGTCTCGGTGACGATGGCGAAGGCGATGATCGCGCCCAGTTGCAGCCCCGTGATGGTGATGACCGGCACCAGCGTGTTCTTCAGCGCATGGCCGAAATGCACGGCGCGGTTCGTCAGCCCCCGCGCGCGGGCGAATTTGATGTAGTCCGTGCGCAGCACCTCCAGCATCTCCGCGCGCACCAGGCGCATGATGAGGGTGAGCTGCAGCAGCCCCAGCGTGATGGAGGGCAGGATCAGCGCCTTGATGCCCGACCAGGTCGCGAGGCCCGTGTTCCAGAAGCCGTAGCGCACCGTGTCGCCACGCCCGAAGCTCGGCAGCCAGCCGAGCCAGACGGAGAAGGTCAGGATGAGCAGGATGCCGATCAGGAAGGTCGGCAGGGAAACGCCGATCAGGCTGAAGGTCAGGAAGAAGCGGCTCAGCCAGGAATGGCGGTAGAGCCCGGTGTAGACGCCCATCGGCACGCCGATGGCGAGCGCGATGGTCGCCGCGCAGAAGGCGAGCTCCAGCGTGGCCGGCGCGCGCTCCGCGATCAGCTCCGCCACGGGGCGCGACAGGCGGTAGGACAGGCCGAATTCGCCCTGCGCCGCATTCGCCACGAATTTGAAGAACTGCACGAAGAAGGGCTGGTCGAGCCCGAGATCCGCCACCAGCGCGTCACGCTGCGCCTGGGTGTAGTCCTGGCCAAGCATGATCGCCACCGGATCGCCGACATAGGCGAACATGGCAAAGGAAAGCAGCGCCACCGTCAGCATGACCGGCAGCGCCTGCAGCAGGCGATTGAGGATGAACGCGAACAAGGCGGGGGCTTTCCTTCACCCTATGGAGGTGGGGCGGCCCATGAAGGCCGCCCCCGGGATGGTTCAGTCGATGCGGGCGAAGCGGAAATAGGGCTGGTTGTTGGCCGCATGCGGCACGTTGACGTTGCTGCGCATCGCCCAGGGGATCATCTGGTGGTGCAGCGGGATGTGCGGCACGTCCTCACGGTAGATGCGCAGCGCCTCATGGATCGCGGCGGTGCGCGAGGGCCCCGTCTCGGTCTTCATGCGCGTGATCAGCGCATCCATGCGCGGGTTGGAGTAGCGCCCGTAGTTCCAGATGCCATCGCCCTGCGCGCCGTTGCGGGTCGCGACCAGCGACTGGAAGGAATAGAGCGCGTCCAGCGCCGGCACGCCCCAGCCCAGCAGATAGACGCTGACATCGTCGCGCTGGATCTGCGCGAAGAAGGGCGCGAGCGGCTGGGCGCGCACCGCCGTGCGCACGCCCACACGCGCCCACATCGCCGCGATCGCCTGGCAGATCTGCTCGTCATTGATGTAGCGGTTGTTCGGGCAGTCGAGCGTGATGCCGAAGCCGCCCGGGTAGCCGGCCTCCGCCAGCAGGGCGCGGGCGCGGGCCGGGTCATAGGGCAGGCGCACATCCTCGGCCGCCGTGTAGCCATTAACCTGCGGCGGGAAGAAGGTGCCCGTGGGCACCGAATAGCCGCGCATCGTGGTGCGATGGATCGCCTGGATGTCGATCGCGTGGTAGAGCGCCTGGCGCACCCGCAGATCCTTCATCGGGTTGCGCCCGCGCACGTCGCTGTAGAGCAGTTCGTCGCGATAGGTGTCCATCGCGATGAAGATGGTGCGGATCTCCGGCCCCTCGACCACGCGGATGTTCTGCGCGGCCCGCAGGCGGTTCAGGTCCTGCAGCGGCGGGTCGAGCACGAAATCGACCTCGCCCGAGAGCAGCGCCGCGATGCGCGTGGCGTCCGAGGCGATGGGGCGGAACACCAGTTCCTGGACATTCGCCTGGGTGTTGTCGGGCTCGCGCCAGCCGAACCAATCGTCGTTGCGGCGCATCACGGTGCGCACATCGCCTTCGCGCGAGACCAGGCGGAAGGCGCCGGTGCCGTTGGCGTTGCGCACCGTGTACATTTCTTCGCGCGCACGCGTGTTCTGCGGGCGCGGCGCGTTGTGCTTCTCGGCCCAGCTGCGCGACATGATGTAGATGGAGGCGAGCTTGTTCGGCAGGATCGGGTCGGGGATCTTCAGGATGATGTCGACCGTGAAGTCATCCACCTTCACCACGCGATCGACCGTGTCCACGAAGATGCCGTAGTTGGAGGTCGGCATCAGCGCGCGCTCGATGCTGAACACCACGTCATCGGCGGTGAAGGCCTCGCCCTCATGGAACCTCACGCCCTGACGCAGCGTGAAGCGCCAGCGCGTGGGCTCCACCGCGGTCCAGGTTGTGGCCAGGCCCGGGCGGATGGACAGGTCGGCGTTGCGCGTGATCAGCGTGTCGTACATCTGCTGCAGGATCATCGCGACCGTGCCGATGTTCTGGCTGTGCGGGTCCAGCGTGTTGGCATCGCCGCTGGCCGACCAGCGGATGGTGCGGTTCTGCGCCTGGGCGTCCGGCACCCCGGCCACGCCAAGCCCGACGATCGCGGCCGCCGCCGCCATCAACATCCTACGCAGCATCCCGATACTCCCCCGTCCTCGCGGCAGGTCGTGGCGCCCGCCCTTGTGAAGCATACCTGTCCTTAACGTGCCCGGGCAGGGCGCGAAAGCCCGATGTCAGCCCTCGCCTTCGCGCGAGCCCCGCCCCACCCCGGCCTCTGCCCAATCGCGCAGCAGCGTATACCCCACGGCGAGCAGAACCGGCCCCAGGAAGAGCCCCAGGAAGCCGAAGGCCAGCACGCCGCCGATCGCCCCCAGCAGCGTCAGCAGCAGCGGCAGATCCGCCCCCCGGCTGATCAGCCAGGGGCGGATGACGTTGTCGACGCTGGAAATGCCGGCCGCGCCATAGACCAGCATGAAGATCCCCCAGCCGGTCTGGCCCTGCACGAAAAGCCAGATTGTCGCCGGGATCCAGACCAGCGGCGCGCCGATGGGCAGGATCGAGAGAACCCCGGCCACCACCCCCAGCAGCACCGGCTGCGGCACGCCCGCGATCCAGAAGCCGAAGGTCGTCATCAGCCCCTGCACCACCGCCGTGCCGAGCAGCCCATAGACCACGCCGCGCGTCACATTGCCGGTGAGTTGCAGCAGGCGCTGCGTGCGCTCCCCGGTGAGTTTCTCCATCACCCGCGCCGCCTGGTCGGCCATGGCGGGTCCGTCGCGGTAGAAGAAGAAGGCGAGGCAGATCGCCAGCAGCAGTTCCGCCAGCCCCGAGAGCACGGCCAGCAGCAGGGAGAGCGCGTTCTGCGCGATGGTGCCGGCGTAGGGCCGGGCCGCCCCGAACAACCCTTGCAAGGTCGTGTCCAGCCCCGCGATCCAGCCGCCGATCCAGGGGCCGACCACGGGCAGGGAGGCCAGCCACGCGGCGAGGTCCGGCAGGCCGCCCAGCAGCATCGCCTCCACCCCCGCGCGCAGCGCCTCGATCTCCTCGCGCGAGGTCGGGGTGGCGAGCGCGATGGGCAGGCCGAGCAGGAGGAACTCCGCCAGCACCATGACCAGCGCCGCCCAGCCCGGCGACAGCCCCGTGCGCTCACGCAGCAGGCGGAAGGCCGGCCAGGTGGTGTAGGCCAGGATCAGCGCCCAGAGCAGGGCCGAAACGAAGGGCCGCAGCACCAGGAAACAGCCGATGGCCAGGATGCCCGCGGCGATCAGCCCGATCACCCGCGCGGGGCTCAGCGTGTCATGCTGCATGTGCTCACCAGGAGAGGGAGTGCGAGCCATAGCCGAAGCGGCGGGCCCGCGCATCTGTTACGGGCTTGCGGGGCCGGGCCGCGCAAGGCACATGCGGGCCGGGAGAGGAGACCCGCCATGCCCCGTTTCGCCGCCAACATCTCGATGATGTTCACCGAGTTGCCCTTCCTCGACCGCTTCGAGGCCGCCGCCAAGGCCGGCTTCACGGCGGTGGAGTTTCTCTTTCCCTATGATTTCCCGGCTGCCGAGATCGCGGCCCGTCTGAAGGGCGCGGGGCTTCAGCAGGTGCTCTTCAACGCCCCGCCCGGCGATTGGGCGAAGGGCGAGCGCGGCCAGGCCGCCCTGCCCGGCCGCCAGGCCGAGTTCCGGGAAGGGTTCAAGAAGGCGCTGGACTATGCCGCCGCGCTGTCCTGCCCGCGCATCCATGTGATGTCCGGCCTGGCGCCGGCCGGCGTGGCGCATGACACGATGACCGCCGTGCTCGCCACCAACCTCGCCTGGGCCGCCGAGCAGGCCGCCCTCGCCGGGGTGAAGTGCGTGATCGAGCCGATCAACCACCGCGACATTCCGGGCTTCTTCCTCAACACCACCGACCAGGCGGCGGCGATCATCGCGGCCGTGGGGCCGGAGGCGGTGGGCATGCAGTTCGACCTCTACCACTGCCAGATCACGGAGGGGGATCTGGTGAAGACGGTGGAGAAGCACCTGCCGCTGATCGCCCACATGCAGGTCGCCGACAATCCTGGCCGCAACGAGCCGGGCACCGGCGAGGTCAACTGGCCCTTCGTCTTCGGCAAGATCGACGCGCTCGGCTTCCGGGGCTGGATCGGCTGCGAGTATCGCCCGGCCGGCGAGACGGTGGCGGGCCTGGGCTGGTTCGCGCCTTACAGGGCGTGAGATTCAACTTCACCAAACAAGGATAACACCATGGCGAAGATCGGTTTTATCGGCCTGGGCATCATGGGTCGCCCCATGGCCGGCCATCTCAAGGCCGCAGGGCATGAGGTCAGCGTCGTCGAGCGGCGCTCGCTCACCGCCGAGGATCGCGCGGCCTTCACCGTGCTGCCCAATGCCCAGGCGGTGGCCGCGGCGGCCGAGGTGATCATCACCATGGTCCCCGACACCCCCGATGTGGAGGCCGTGCTGTTCGGCGAGGCCGGCGTCGCCGCCGGGCTTTCGGCCGGCAAGCTGGTGATCGACATGTCCTCGATCAGCCCGACCGCCACCAAGGCCTTCGCGGCCAGGATCGCCGCGCTCGGCTGCGACTATCTCGACGCCCCGGTCTCGGGCGGCGAGGTGGGGGCCAAGAACGCCGCGCTCACCATCATGGTGGGCGGCGAGCAGGCGGCCTTCGACCGCGCCCTGCCGCTGTTCCAGGCGATGGGCAAGAACATCACCCTGGTCGGCCCGAGCGGCGCGGGACAGACCACCAAGGTCGCCAACCAGATCATCGTGGCCCTGACCATCGAGGCGGTGGGCGAGGCGCTGGTCTTCGCCTCCAAGGCCGGCGCCGACCCGGCCAAGGTGCGCCAGGCGCTGATGGGTGGCCTCGCCACCTCGCGCATCCTGGAGTTGCATGGCGAGCGGATGATCAAGCGCACCTTCGCGCCGGGTTTCCGGATCGAACTGCACCAGAAGGACCTCGCGCTGGCGCTGGCCGCCGGGCGCGAGCTGGGCGTGGCGCTGCCCAACACCGCCTCCACCGCGCAGCTCTTCGCCGCCTGCGCGGCGCTGGGCGGCAAGGCCTGGGACCATTCGGGCATGGTGAAGGCGCTGGAGGCGATGGCCGCCCACAAGGTGATGCCGGACGCCTGAGTCACGGGCCGAAGCGGGCGGGCCGGCCGGCCCGTCCGCCCTGCAACGCTGGCGCTCAATCGCCATTAAGTTGAATATTGCACTCACGTCTCGCGCCCTGCACGCAGACGCGCTCGATCACGCACCCGTGAATGCGCGACTCACCTGTTGCAGCCCATGAAGTTGTCACGGAATTTGACACCGACGGCCATGGCATGAGATTGAGTCTCCCTCATCATGGCTGTGGCTGATTCCAGCGACCACAGGGGGATTGCATGCGCTTCGCCGATATCGGTCAACAATTGCGGGCCTATCGCCTGGAATCCGGGCTCCGCGCCGAGGAGATCGCCGCACGCCTCGGCGTCTCCCGCGCCGCGCTCTACCGCTACGAGAAGGGCGAGGTGATCAAGCTCGACACCATCCGCCGCCTCGCCGAGTTGTTGAAGATTTCGCCCCTGTCGCTGCTGGGGATCGGTGTCGAATATTTCGCCCGCCCGATCGCCTTCATGGAACGCCTGCGCCAGGTCGAGGAGCAGGCCGACCAACTGCTGCTGGTCGGCGGCGCACTCTGCTACCAGGTCACGACCGATGCCTTCGATGGTGCGGTGGGCGAAGCCTGGACCGAGGCCGCAGACGGCACGTCGGACAGGCTCCAGGCACGGGCCAGCGCGGATCAGGCGCTTGGCCTGCTTGCCGCCCGCAAGCGGCTTTACCAGGCGCGCAAGCCCACCATCATCGCCATCCTGGGCGAGGCCGCGCTGCGCCGCTTCCTGGCCGAGGGCGTCGCCGCCGGACTGCAGGTGCCTGAGCGCACCCGCCTGCGCTGCATCGCCGCCGCCCGCAGCGAGGCCGAGGCGCTGGCCACGATGATCGAGAGCGCACCGATCGGCGTGCAGATCGGCCTCGCCGCCGGCACCGAGCCGTCGGGCGGCTTCATGCTGCTGCGCGGGCGCGACCGCGCGCATGTCATCGCCTCCCCCTTCCCGGCCGACACGCCGCCCAATGGCGGGCTCGGCGTGGGGTCCATCACGGCGGCGGATGAGGCTGTGGCGGCGCATCAGCGCGTCGCCGAGGTCGCCTGGCGCAACGCGCTGAAGGGTGCCCCGGCGGCGGCGCGGGTGCGCGAACTCATCAAGGCCGCGGGGTAGCGCGCGCTACTGGATGTCGCCGAGCAGCCTCCGCTCGGCCTCCGCCTGGCTGACGGCGCGCCCCGTACGGGCCGCCGCCACCTCGGCCACGAACAGGCCCGCAAAACGGCGCAGCGCGTCGAAGCCCGGCCTGCCTTCCGTCTCCTGCCGCCAGACCGCCGCCTGCTGCTCGACCAGCGCCTGGGGCAGGTCGATCTGCTGCTGCACCAGCCCGGCCAGGGCGGCGAAGGCGCTGTCGCGCAGCAGGGTGTAGGTGGCGATGTTCGCCTCCACCTGCCGCCGTTCGGCCGAACCTGCCTGCAGCCGCGCAGCCACCTGTTCCTGGCCGCGCAGCACCCGGTGATGGCCGCGCAGGACCTGGATCAGGGATGCCCCGGCGCCGACCGCGCTGCGCGCCGCGCGTTCATCGGCCTCGGTGCGGGCGGCGCGCTCGGCCTCCACCGCCACGCGGAGCGCGGCCAGGGCGCGGCGCTCGGCGGGATCGACCGCGGCGGCTTCAAGCTGCTGCACCAGCACGCGCGGATCGGCGGCGGGTGTAGCGCCCCCCTGCCCGGCCTCCTGCTCCCAGCCGCGCCGAAGCTGGGTGATGGCGCTGTCATCGGGCGCGACGGCGAGGCCGATCGCCACCCGGAAGCCGAGTGTCGGCAGGGCGGTGGGCGTGCCGTCCTGGCGGAAAGGCGCGCGCTCCACCCGCTGGCTGGTGCGGATGCGGTCGGGCGCGGTGTTGATCTCCCCGCCCCGCGCCACCAGCCCGCCCGTCCGCCCCCCGGCGCGGCCGCCCCGGGTGAGGCGGAAGGGGTCCATCACCATCTCCTCAGCATTGCCGAGCATGTCGTGCAAGCCGAGCCGATCGGGCTCGAGCAGCCCCACCGCCACGGGCACGGCGCGCGCCCCGGTGCGCCGGAGCTGCGCCTGGGCGGTGACCGGCCCGGCCATGGGCGGCAGCCGGCCGCGGAACTCGGCATCCGAGACCGCCGCCCCGCCGCGCGCGGCATATTCCCACTCCACCTCGGTGGGCAGGCGGAGGAAGCCACGGATGTTGCGCTCGGCCGGCATGGCGGCGGCGGCGGTGGCGTCGCCCAGGACCAGGCGCGTCGCGGCCTCGGCGAAGCGGGTGGCGTCGAACCAGGAGATGCCGGTCTGCGGCAGGCGGCGCTGGGCGGGCGTCAGCGCCTCCACCGCCGCACAGCCCGCGGTGACGGCGGCGTATTGGCCCATCGTCACCTCGTATTTGCCGAGCCAGTAATGCGCCCCGGCGCCGGCGCCGAAGCCGCCCGCGACATGCGCCTCGCGCACGAATTCGAAGAAGGGGGTCTCGGCCTCCTCATCGCCCAGGATGGCGCGGCGATCGGCCAGGGCGTTGTCGGCCATGGGCGTGGCGATGCGGCGGAAGACGATCGACTGCCCGCAGCGCAGCGGCAGGATGAGGTCGCCCTCGGCGGGGCGGGGATTCCAGGGCGGCGCCTCCTGCGCGGCGGCGGGCGCTGCGAGCAGCAGCGCTATGAAGAGCCCTCGCATCATTCCCCCCGCAGCCCCGCGGCCGGCGCGATGCGCAGCACGGGCCGCACCGCCGCCGCCCCGGCCAGCAGGCTCAACCCCAGCGTCGCGCCCGCCGCGGCCGCCAGATGCCAGGGCAGGATGCGCGCCAGGGCCGGGATGCCATAGGCCTCGCCGAACACCCCGTTCACCGCCGCCGCCGCGCCGAGTGCGGCCAGGCCCGCCACCCCCGCCCCGAGCAGCGCCACCAGCGCCGCCTGCACCAGCGGAAAGAAGGCGAGGTGCCGCGCCGGCAGCCCCATCAGCCGCAGCAGCGACAGCGACCGGCGCTTGCGCTGCACATTGCCCCACAGCGTCGCCGCCAGCGCCCCCGCCACGCCGAGCCCGGCGCAGGCGACCAGCACCAGGAACAGCACGGTCAGGTTGCGGTCCATGGTGAAGACCCAGGCGATGCGCCCGGCATTGGTCTCCACCTCGAAGCCCTGCGCCTCGACATGGCGCTGCAGCCCGGCGACGTCGGCGATGTCGCGCGCATAGAGCCGGAAACCGGCGAAGCTGCGCTGCCCGGCGACATCCGGCGCGCCTTCGCGTTCCGCCACATCCTCGAGCAGCCCGGCGAGATCCGCCGTGCCGAAGATGTGGCGCTGGCTGCTCGCCCCGGGCGGGGCGATGGCGGCGACGGTCACGCGCCGCTCCACCCGCGGCGCCGGGGCCGCGCCGCGCGGGGCCGGGCGCCAGAGGATCAGCGCCGCCCCGGGCTGCAGCCCGGCCTCTTCCGCCACGCGCTGGCTGACCACCACCTGGCCCGCGACGATGGCGGCGGAGAGGCTGCCCAGCAGCGGGTCGCCGGGGCCGGAAGCGAGGAAATCCGCGCTCCGCGCCCGGATCGGGTCGTCCGCGCGGGCATATTGGATGGCCGCGCCGAAAGTGCGCACCCGCGGCACGACGAAGCCCACATCCGGCCGGGCACGCATCTGCGCGAACCACTCGGGCGGCAGGGCGACATTGCCGCGCAGGCGCAGTTCGGTCGCGGCCGGGTCGGCGCGCAGATCCGCCACCAGCCGCTCCACCACGCCCGTCTTGAGCCCCAGCAGCAGCAGCAGGGGCAGCAGCACGGCGGCGACCGTCAGCACGGCGCAGGCGAACATCACGCGGTCATGCAGCGCATCGGCCAGCGCGAGGCGGATGACCCGGCGCATGCCTAGCCCGGCACCGCGCGCGCCTGGCCGGGCGCGGTCTCGAAGCGCAGCACCGGCAGGCCGAGCCGCGCCACCGCCGCATGGTCATGGCTGGCCAGCACCAGCGCCGCGCCCGCCGCCTCGGCCTCGGCCAGCAACAGGCGAAACACCTCGGTCGCCATGGCGGGATCGACCGAGGCGGTGGGTTCATCGGCCAGCAGCAGGGCCGGGCGATGGACCAAGGCGCGCGCGATGGCCGCGCGCTGGCGCTGCCCGACCGAGAGCGCGGCGGGCTTCTTGCCCAACTGCGCTTCGATACCAAGACGTTGCGCCAGTTCCCTCACCCGATTCGTCAGGAATGCGCCGCCGATTTCCGCCTGCAGGGCGATATTGTCACCGATGCTGAGGAAGGGCAGCAAAGCCCCTGTCTGCACCACATACCCCACCTGCCGCGCGCGCCAGGCATCGAGCCCCTGCCCGCCCTGCGCCCAGGCGGCCGACACGTCGAGCACCGCGCCGCCCGGCGCGAAGCGGAACAACCCCGCCGTGTGCGGCGGCGCGGCCAGGGCGAGCATCTCCAGCAGCGTGCTCTTGCCGCTGCCCGAGGCGCCGAGCAGGGCAAGCCGCCCGCCCGCCTCCAGCACCAGCTCCGGCACCTCCAGCCGGAAGCCCTCACCGCCCACGCCGCGCTGGGCCACGACATCGCGCAGCGCCAGCAGCGGCGGGGTGGTCACGGGAGCAGGTCCAGGGGCACGAGGAACATCTGCTCGCCCGCCTCGCGCGCATCGCGCGGATTGGCCGGCCACCAGAGCTGCGGCGAATTGTTGAAATCGGCATAGGCGCGGATGCGCGATTCGATCTCGTTCAGGATCTCGTCCCGCTCGCCCGGCTCCATGTCCCGCCAATCGTCGCGCGAGAGGGTGGCGATGCGGGTGCGGTAGGGCAGGCCGTCGATGAACTCGCCGAGCAGGTCGCCCAGCTGCTCCAACCCGCGCTGGCGCAGCCGCTCGGGGTCGCGCGACAGGGCGGCGGCGGTCTGCTGCAGCCGGTCATACATCGCATTGGTGTCGAGCATGTTCTCGCGCCCCGCCCGCAGGATGGCGGAAAGCGATTCACCAAGCGTGTTCAACTGGTTGCGCGTCAGCAGCACGCGCACTTCCAGGTTCTCGGGCGGCTCGCCCTGGCGGTAGCGATCGGCCGCCCAGGCGCGCAGCACGTCAGGGGCCGCCGCCGCGCCCTGCCGGCCCAGCCAGGCGAGCCGCATGGCATGGCCGATCAGCGCGGCCCGGTCCTCGGGGTTGGCGCGGTCCGGCGCCGGGCCGGGCGGGGCGGCGCCTTGCGTCTCCGCGATCCGCCCGAGGCCGCGAATCAGCCCGCGCACGGCCTGGTTCAGCGCCTCCGGGTCGCCATTCTCGACCGGGAAATACTGCGGCCCGAGCGCCGGGAAAGGCGCGGCGGTGAGGGTCGTGTATTGCTGCTCCGCCAGGCGATGGTTGGCCCTTCCCTGGGGCGTGCGCAGATGCAGCGCCATGATCGCCACCCCGGCCTCCCGCGCCACCGCGCCGAGTTCCGCAGGGCCGAGCCGCGTGGCCGAGAAACGGTCATTCGAGGCCCGCGCCCCGGCATCGGTGACCAGCACGATCAGCCGCGCCGCGCCCTCCCCCCAATCCAGATCCTGGATGGTGCTGCGCACGGCCGCGAAGCTGTCCTCGTTGAAGGAGAGGCTGTCCACCTCCGTCGCCTCCATCTCGGCGGCGCGCCGAGCGAAGCCGGCGGGGTCGAGGTTGTCGGCGAAGCGGGCGAAGGTGCGCACCACATATTCCAGCCGCGGCTGCGCCTCGAGGCTGTTGCGGAAGCCCACCAGCGCATAGCGCGTGCGGCGCTGCGCGGCCGATTGCGCGGCGATCACCTCGTTCAGCGCGGCGCGCACGCGCTCGATATAGGGCTGCATGGACAGCGTGGTGTCGACCACGAAGGCGACGTCGAGGCTGAACTCGCGCGCGGGCGGCGGCGGCGGGCGGCTGACCGGCAGCGAGGCGACCTCCAGAGCGCGGAACTCCCGCCCATCCTGGAAGACGATGTGCTCGGCATTGAGGATCGGCAGCAGGTAGAATTGCTGGCGGATGTCGATATGCGTCGCCGGTTCCAGCGCCGTGACCGGGAAATCGGCCGGCAGCGGCGGGCGTTCCGCGAGGGTGGCGAGGCGCTGCGCCTCCGCCAGGGGCTCCCGCCCGCCCATCAGGGCGATCAGCGGCTCGCGCTTGTCGAAGAACAGGGTGCGCCCGCGCCCGGCGGGATTCTGGAACACCGCCGTCATGGTGTGCGGCCAGTCCAGCGCCTCGGCGGCCGGGATCCAGCCCAGCGTCGTCCCCTGGGCACCACGCCCGACCTCGATCCAGGGCCGGCCATCGGGGCCGTTGCGGCGGGCATAGACGAAAAGCGGGCTGAGCGGCGGCAGGGGCACGCCCTGGGCCGGGCGGCCGGGCTCGGGGCGCGGCGCGGCGGCGGGGCGGGTCAGCACGCGCTGGCGCAGCGTGCGCTTGCCCTCCATCAGCAGCGCCTCACGCAGGGCCGGCTGGGCTTGCGCCAGCACCGGCACGGCGAGGCCGGCAGCGATCAGGTCTCGGCGGCGCATCGTCACCCTCCCATGCTGCGCGCGAGGCTACTCGATTCCGGCCTGCCGCAGAACGGTGCGCGCACGCTCCGCGGCCTCCCCCTCGCCCGCCGCCTCGCGACGCAGGCGCTCGACCAGCGCGCTGCGCGCCTCGGCCGCGCCGGCGATGTTGGCGGCGGCGGCGTCGCGGTAGAGATCGAGCGCGCGGGCCGGGTTGGCGGCACTCACCGCGCCGCCGGGGCGGAAATGCGCCGGGTCATAGAGCCGGGCCAGCGCCATCTGCGCCGGCCCATGCCGGTTCGCCGCCGTGATGAGCAGCGAGAGCCCGAGCCCGAGCGCCGGGCGGCCCTCCATGCCGAGCAGCCCCTCCGCGAGGCGCGTCTGCACCTCGGGCGGCAGGGTCGCGAGCCGCTCCCGCGGGCAGGCGGTGAGGATGGTGGCGAGGTCGAGGCAGGGGTCGGCGGGCGGCGCGGGGCTGGCCTGCGGTGCCGGGCTGGGCGCGGGGGCGGGCGGCGGCGGTGCGGGCGCCTGCTCCCGCGTCATCCACCAATAGCCACCACCCCCGGCCAGCAGCAGCAGCGGCAGGACCATCCAGAGCCAGGGCGTCCTGGGGCCAGGGTCGCGCGTGACCAGCGGCGTCTCCGGCGGCACGGGCTGGGTGAGCGGCGGCGCGACGGGCGGGGCAACGGGCGGGGGCGCGACCGGCGGCGCGGCGACGGGCGGCGGCACGGGTGCGGGGCGGCTGGGCTGCGGCGGCGCCTCTTCCTCCTCGCCGATCGGCATGGGGGGCTGGCGGCCGCGCGCGATGGCCGGCCAGATGGCGCGGCCCGCCAATTCGCCATCGCGCTCGCGCACCGCGATCGGCGTGCCGCGCTGCACATGCCAGGAGAGTTCGGAGCCGAACATCGCCCAGAGCTCATCGCCGCGCCGCTCCACCAGGCGCGGGCGCAAGCCGTTCGAGGCCACGGCCCAGCCGCGCCGGCCCAGCACGCCATCCTGCGCGTCGGGCCGCTGGATCAGCAGCACGGGCGCCGCCGGGGTCTGCGTCACCGGCGCGAAGACCAGCGCGCAGGTGATCTCATCCTCCCGCCCCGGCAGGGGCTCGATCCGCATCCGCATCAGGCGAGCAGCCTGAGCACGGCGCCGACCGCGGCATTGTCCTGCTTGTCCACCAGCCCCGCACCGCCGCGCGCCCGCACGTTGCGCCCGACCGCATCCTGCAGCGCCACGATCCAGTCGAGCCCGAAGCGCTGGCCGCCGGGATCGGGCAGGTCCAGCACTTCCAGCTCCGGCCCGGGCGGGGGCGGCGGGGTGAAGACCTCGGCCTCGCCCTCGGCCGGGGCCGGGCGGCCGGCGATGAGCTGGCCCTCCTCCATCAGCCCCAGATAGGCGACGAGGTCGTTCACCTCCTGCGCGCCCGCGGCGGCGCGCCCGGCGGCGGCCTGCACGAAGCTCAGCGTGCCCTGCACCTGGCCCAGGCGGCGGGCGATGCGCGCGGCCAGGCCGCAGCGATCCGCCGTGGCGGCGAGTTCCGCCACCAGCGCATCCGCTGCCGCGGCCTCCAGTCCGAAGGCGCCGCGCGCCACCGGGTCAACCGCGAAGCGGCGCAGCTGCGCGATCCAGGCGCCGACCAGGGCGGTGGCGATTTCCTGCGTGCGCTCGCCGGGTGGGGGCGCGGCCGCGGCCTGGGCGGGGCGCAGCGCGGCGCGGCGCAATTCCTCGAGCTTGCTGCGCGGCGGGCCGGAATCTTCGGCCGCGCGGCTGGCGGCGCGGTGCGGCGGCGGCGGGCTCAGAATCACCTCCGCCGCCTCGCTGGCCTCGAGTTGCAGCAGGGAGAGCAGCGTGCCGAAGCGCCCCTCCACCACCGCCTGGGCCAGCGCCTCGATCGCCGGGTCGAGCTTGGCGAGGCGCTGCTGCTCCTGCGCGTCGAGGTCGTCGCTGACGTGCCAGTTCTGCATTTGCCGGCGGAGTGCGGCGCGCAGCGCGTCGATCTGGTTCGCCACCTGCCGGCGCTTGTTCTCGGGCTGGCAGACCGGGCCGAGACATTCGACCAGGTAGCTCATCCCCGCATCGTTCAGGCGGAAGACTTCCTTCCACGCCCGCACCGGATCCGCGACATGGCGCCGCACATCGGGGTGGGCGGCGAATTCCGCGCCCCAGCGCGCGAGCTTTTCCGGCACGCCGGGCGCGTAGCTCGCCTCGGTCCCATCGGGGGCGAGCACCGACAGCGATTGCGACTTCTCCGGATTGCGCGCGAGCAGCGTGTTGTCGAAGGGCTTGTCGGGGTGCCAGGCACCCAGCCAGCCCTGGGCCTCCGACAGCGGCTGCACGATGGAAGCCGTGATGCGCGCATTCCACAGATCGTCCGAGGGCGCGTTGTCGTCGCGCCCGGGCGTGCGGTTGAAGTGCATGTCCATGCGCGTGAGGATGATGAACAGCGAGGTCGCCACGCGCGCGCGATCCTCCGGCGTCTCGCCATGGGTGCGCGCGATCCAGCCGCGGATGGAAGCACGGATCGTGCTGTCATAGGCGTTGTTGCTCTCCTTGATGCAGAGCAGCAGCGCATTCAGTTCGCGTTCGTCGGCGTAGCGGTCGAACAGATAGGCGACCTTGCCGCGCAGATAGTATTCGCCGACCTGCGCGGGGTCGTTGCCGATCTCCTCCGCATGGTTGCGCCCGCGGCGTTCGCGCGCGCCGGGGAAGTCGAGCAGGTCGGTGGTCTCGAAGACCGGCCAGGGCAGCTCGGACATGGTGATCTGCAGTTCGGCGATCAGCGCGGTCAGTTCGGGCCGCGTCATGCGCGTGCGCGCGCCGTTCTGCGACAGCACCTCGATCATCGGCGCCGCGGGGTCGTGCAGATGGCCGAGCGTGTCCACGCGCAGCACGCTCTCGGTCTTGGGCACCAGGGCCGCGATGGGCATCCAGGCATCGCGCTCGAAGCGCAATTCGCGCAGCCGCCCGCACAGGCGCTTCAGCAGCTCGGTGAAGGGCGCGAAGCGGTTCCAGAGCAGGGCGTAGAGCTCGCAGCGGCTCTCCAGCGGCAGGCGCGGCGCCAGCAGCGCGGCGCGGTCCCAGAACACGCCCTTGAAGGCCATGCGCATGGCGTCCGTGGCGCGGAACTCCCGCTCGCAATAGGTCTGCAGGTCCCACAGATCCTCCTGCGCGACCTCCCCGAGTTCCGCCCCGCCGGCCTTGGCCTGGAGGGATTCGAGCGCCGCCGTCACGGCCTCGGGCGCGACATGCCCGGCGAGTTCCGGGTCGCGCGCATCGCGGAACCAGGAATTGGCCAGGATCTTCACCAGATCGATCTCGGTCAGCAGCCGGATGCGCGCCGGGAAGCCGGCCGGCGCCGCCTCACGGCGCATGGTGAAGCGCGTGACGAGGCCCGTGGCTTCCTTGTCGCTCTCGGGATTGATCTCGGCCAGGAAGGGGCGCGGCGTGTCCAGCTCGGCGGTGAGCGGGCGGCCCTCCGGGCGCGCCAGCGTCGAGATCAGGTAGGATTTGCCGGCCTGGGAGAGGCCATAGACACCCACCGCCATCGGCCGTTCCGCCGCCGCGCGCAGCTTGCGCGCCTGCACGGCGGCCAGGCGGAATTCGCGCTCCAGCGCGGGCCGGCTCTGCGCGCTGCGCGTCGGGAAGTCGCGCATCCAGGCAAGCGCGGCCTGGGCGGCGCGCCCGGTTTCCTCGCAGCGCGCGATCAGGGATTGGGTCTGGCTGTCGGTCATCTCAATGCACCCGCGTCGCGGCGGCGAGCATGGCGTCGAGCGTGTCGAGCTGCCCGGAATCGAGCCAGTGATTGCCCTCATCGCCCGGCGTTGTCTGCAGGCTCAGCACGATGGTGCCGCGGCGCAGCGGTTTGCCCTCGCGGTCCGTGACCGAGCCCTCGACGATCTTGAACTTCAGCGGCACATCCGCGCCCGAGCTCTGTTCGCGCCGCAGCTTCACCGTGACGGGCATGGCGATGCCCTGGGTCGCCACGCCCTGCCCGAAGGCGAGGCGATAGAGCCGTGTCGCGGGCCAGCGCTCGGCGGCGAATTGCCGGAAGCCGATGAAGCAATTGCCCGGGAAGGTCACGGCGCGTTCCTCACCACCGTCATCATCGGTATCGAGGTCGACCTTGCCGAAATAGACCTCATCCGGCCGGATGCGCCCATTGCTCTCGACCTTGCCGATGTAGCGCGCGGTGGAGCGCGTGCCGAACTTCTCCCGCATCGCGAGGTTGTCGAGCTGCCCGCCGCGCAGCAGGCGCTGCAGCATCGCGCCGACCGCGACCGTGGTCTTGGGGTCCGAGATCCGCCCCGTCGCATCCGGGAAGGGGTACCACGCGCCCACGCGGTGCAGGTGCATCGGCTGCACGCGGTGCGGGGCCACCGCCATCGAGCCCACCACCAGCTCCACCACCGCCGGCCAGCGCGAGCCGCGGCCCGAGAGCAGCACCACGTCGCAGCCGAAGCGCTGCACGATCTCGCAGAGCGGATCCAGCGCCTCCCGCAGGGTCTGGCGCACCGTCTCGTGGATCGCGGCGGGCTCGATGTCGAGCTCCATGGCCTCCAGCTTGAAGTCGCGCGCGCCGGCGATGCGCGCGCGTTCCTCGATCCAGGCACTCGCGCGGCTCGCCGCCGTCTCGCGCGTCGCGCGCGCGCCCGGCTCGCGGGGGTATCGCGCGGTCAGCCCGCCATGGCGCGGCGCGAGCAGGTCGCGCAGCGCGCGCCGCGTGATGCCGGGCGGCGAGAGCGTGTCCCAGGCCTCGTATTCCGCCATCAGCGCGATCGCCGCCGGGGCCATCACATGGTTCAGCACCAGCCGCCGCGCCTGGCGCTCCGGCTCGGTCGGCAGGGGGCCGCGGAAGGTGCCGATGACGAAGGCGCGCGCGCGCTCCGCCCCCAGCCCGGCCTCGGCCAGCGCGCGCGCCAGGCCCGGCATGACATGGCGCATCACCACATTCTCGAGCACGTCGTCGCCGGCGAGGCGGAAGCCCTCGCGGAACTCCTCGCTCGGCACCACCACATTGTGGTCGAGCCCATAGGTGTGGATCGCGAGATCCGTGGTGCCGCCGCCGACATCGATGGAGGCGATCCGCAGCGAGGGCTTGGGCACCGGGTCCGCGCCGCGCGCGCGCGGCTTGCCGGCCACGGCGAAATAGAGCGGCGCATCGCCGCGATAGACCTGCGCGATCTGGTCGTAGAGATAGACGATCTGCGTCGCGGTGGCTTCGTCCAGCTTCGCCTCGATGCCGATATCCATGCGCTTCTCGCGCTGCGCCTCGGCGGCTTCGGCGAGGCTGCGCGGGCGCGCGCCCATGCCGTTGGTGACATCGCGCAGCAGGTGGATGGCGGCCTCGGCGCGCGCACGCACGGCGCGCACCTCTTCCGGCGGCATGGCCGGCGGCAGGGTGAGAACGAGGTTCGCGAGGCGCCGCGGCACCAGCTTCTCCTCGCGCCCCTCGCGCGCGGCAAAACTGTTCATCTGGCTGCGCGCCTGCAGCAGCACTTCGAGCAGGAAGAAGGTGAAGAGGCTGGCGCGGCTGAACAGCGCGCTCATCACCTCCTCCCCCTGCCCGCTGGCGGAGATCACGCTGCCATCCTCGCTGAGATGGCGCAGGAAATCGCCGATCACGAGGCCATCGGGGTCGGTGGCGAGGTTGAAGCGCCAGGGGCTCAGCCGCTTGCGGTCGTCCCAGAGATAGCGCTTGGGGCTGGAGAGCCCCGTCTGCCCCTCATTGCCGCGGTTGAGGCTCGACAGGCGGGACGCCTCGGGCCCGATGCGGACGGGCGAGGGCCAGTCGAAGGCGGCGGGGCGGTTGCTTTCCTCCGACCAGCGTTCCTTGCCGAAGCTGGGCCGGGCGAATTCCACGCGGCTCTCGAAGGGCAGGTCCCAGACCTGCTCGGGCATGCCGAGGTCGCGCAATTGCAGCCGGTAGGCGTTGGTGACCTTGCGGTGCTGGCCGGGGATCTGCTCGATCAGGAAGCCGCAGGAGCGGGAATTGCCGAGGTCGAGCACGAGATCGACATCGACGAAGCGCTGTTCCTCCGCGCTCTCCAGCGGCAGCACGCGCACCCGGGCGAAGGCGCGGCTGGCCTGCAGCACCTCGAGGAAGGTGAGATAGGCGGCCAGATGCTGCCGCCCGATGCGCGTCTCGGGGCCGATCTTCTGCCCGTCGCGGTCGCGCTCCCGATACAATTCCTCGATCCAGCCGGGCAGCCAGGCGGGCTCGCGCGCCGTATCCAGCAGCCAGGAGACTTCCTCGATGGTGGAAGCGAGCACGAAATCCGCCGAGCGGCCCTCGCGCAGCGCGAGGTAGCCCCCGCCGGCCGGTTCGGTCGCGGTGTCGAAGGCCAGCACGGCGCGATGCGTCTGCCCGCCCGTATCGGGCTGGGCGAGTTCCACGAGGCGGATGCGCGCCCAGTTCTCCGGCCCCTTTTCCAGCCGCCGCCGCCCGGGCTCGCCGGCCTGCCCGACCTCGAGATAGGGCAGCGGCACCCATTTGCCGAGGAAGGGGGTCAGGGCCGCCTTGGTGTCGAAGCCGTAGCAGCGCTCGTCATCCTGGCGGACATAGCGGCGGCTGCCCTGGTGGTCGTAGTAGAGCCGGCCATCGGCCTCGTTCACGCTCAGCCGACGCAGCACCGCCTGGTCGGCCGCGCCGGCCGGTTCCTCATACCATTCGATGCCGATGCGCACCGGGCGCAGGTCGAGCGGCACGTCGATGAACTGGATGCCCGTATTGGGCACCAGCGCCACATCGGTCGCGCCGGCGGCGTCGGACATCGCCGGCAAATCATTGGCGCTGAGGATCATGCGGGTCCGGCTTCGGGCTGCGGCGGGTTCATGCGGGGGTGCGGGGGATGCAAGCGCGGGGCGGCGGCAGGCGCAATGCCTCTGTCAGCACCCGGCCGATATCCTGCCCCGCGCCGGGGGTGAAGACCTGCCCGCCCGTCGCCTCGGCCAGGCAGGCCACCTGCTGGTTGCGGGCGATGTCCACCACCGCGATCGACAGGCCCGGATCCGCCGCCCGCGCCGCGCGCGCCGCCACGCAGGGGTCGCCCCGGCAGGTCTCGATGCCATCGGTGATGACGATGACGAAGCCCGGCGCGCCGGTGGGGCGCTGGCGCACCGCGGCGGAGGCGCGCTCGATGGCCAGCGCCAGCGGCGTGCCGGCGGCGTTGGGCTGCAGGCCGCGCAGCGCCGCCTGCAGCCGGGCCCGCGCCGAATTGTCGTATTGCCCCACCGGGCTCACGGAACAGCTGCCGACGCTCGGCGTGCGGCTGTCGGTCGGGGTGAAGGAGAACAGTTGCACGCGCGCGCGTGCCGGCAGGGTGGAGAGTGCCGCGAGTGCCGCCTGGCGCGCGGCCTCCATGCGCTGCTCCGGCCCCGGCGTGGCGTTCAGCTCGGCGAGCAGCCGGTCGCGCCCCGGCTGCTGGTCGATCGGCCCGGCCTCCCGCGCGATGCGGGCCATGGTCTCGGCCTCAGCGGCCGCATCCATGCTGGCGGGCCAGAGCATGGAGGCCGAGGTATCCACCACCAGCGCCACATCCACCTGCTCCTCCGCCGCGCAGAGCGGGCACCAGGCACGGCGCCGGGCGATGTCGATCTCGAGGTCGGCGAGGCGGCGGCGCAGCGCCAGTTCCTCATCCCGCAGGCGGGCGGCGGCGCTGTTGTCGGGCATGGGGCAGCTATTGGCGCGCAGCTCCGCCGGCGCGCCGGCGAAGGCCGCCTGCACGCCGAGCCAGGCGGCGATGCCCGCCAGCGGCAGCCCGACCAGCAGCGAGGCGAGGGCAAGGGTCACCAGGAAGGGGCGCTGGCGGAACATGCTGGGTCGCTCCGTCATGGCACGCGGAACTCCGCGACCGGGGGGGCGTTGGTGCGGGTGGCGGTGCCGGTGACCTCCCGCGCCTGGCCATCGGTGACGATTCTCAGCCGGAAGGGCACCGGCGTGCGGCGGGCTTCGTAGTCATAGTAGACCACGCGGATGCGCCAGGTGCCGCTGGCTGGCGTGGCGGCCCAGAAGACGTTCTCGACCGGGCGGTTCGACTGGCGCTCGCCGCCATTCATGTCGACATCGAGCCGCCCGCCGCAATTGGCCCGCGCCTGCCAGAAGATCTGCCCGCCATCGGGGCAGTCGATATGCAGGTCGAGGTCCGACGGCCCGTCCCAGGACAGCGTGACCTGGTAGTTGCTGCGCTGCGCGCGTTCCCGGTCCAGCCGCTGGTCAAGCTCGCTGCGCTGCGGCGGGGGAGGCGCGGGCGGCGGTGGGGTGGGCGCAGGGGCGGGTGTGGGCGCCGGTGCGGGCGCCGGGGCCGGTGGCGGCGGCGGCGCGGGGGGCGGGGCGCTGGCGATGCGGCACTGGATGACCCGCCCGGAATAGGCGCGCTCCAGTTGGGCGAGCCGCGCGCGCAGCCGCGCTTCCTCCTGCTGCAGGGGCGGCAGGCCGGAATCGGGCGGCATCTCGCAGACCGGCGGCTCGGGCAGGCGCAGGCCGAGCAGCACGCCGGCCAGCGCGGGCAATTGCCAGGCGAGCAGCCCGCCCAGCAGCAGCAGCACCGCCGCCAGCGCCAGCAGCCGCAGCGGCCAGGCCCGGCGATCGGCCGGCGGCGGGGCGGCGGGCGCACGCTCGGGCGTGGGCTCCGCCGCCGTCGCGACGAAGAGCGACTGGCCGAGCAGATCGGCGAGCGGCGGCCGCCCCTCGGCGGCGGCAAGACCCCAGCCGGCGAGGACGTAGGTCTCGCGCGCCTCGCTGCCTGGGGCGCCGGGCTCGCTCAATACCCAGAGGTCGCCCCATTCCATGCCCTGGGTGGCGCGGTCCAGCACCTCGGCAAGGCGCCGCTGGCTCGGGCTGCCGCCCTGGCGCAGGCGGGCGGCCTCGTTGCGCACCTCGGTCAGCAAGGTGCCGACCGCCTGTTGCGCGCGGGCCTGCGCCTCGGGCGGCAATTCCGCGAAGGGGCGCGGCTCGCCCGGCTGGTCGGTGCGCCAGCGGATGCGCCCTTCGAGCAGCATGGGCTCGGCGAAGAGCGCGGCGTGGCGCTCCAGCGACTGGGCGCGCAGATGGCTCAGCACCTGCGCGCGGTAGTCGAAGACCCGGCCCTCGAGCACGCGCTCGGGCCGGCGCGTGGCGGTGTCGGTTTCGGCGAGGAAGCGTGGCTGGGCCATGCGCCGGGCTCAGCGCGCCGGGGTGGGGGTGGGTGCAGGCGTGGCGGGCGCGCCAGGGGCCCCGGCGGCGGGCGGCGCGGCGGCAGGTGGGCTGGCGGCGGGCGGGGTGGCCGGTTGCGGCACGCAGGCCTCGCCCTGCGCCTCGGCCGGCAGGCTGCTCGCGCGCAGGAACGCGAGCAGCGTCGCGGTCGGCAGCGCGTAATCGGCGCGATAGGCGGTCTCGCGATCCGTGCGGATGAAGGTGTTGACCCCAAGCACCCGCCCGCAGCGATCCACCACCGGCCCGCCGGAATTGCCGCGGTTGATGGCCGCGGTGTGGATCACCACCGGGCTGCCGCGGAATTGCTGCACGCCGCTGACCTCGCCGGTGGTGAAATGCGCCGCCGGCGCCGCGCCGCCCTCGCCGCGCATCAGCCGCTGGAAATCATCGCCGGCCCCGGTGACAAACCCTGGAAAACCCACCGCCACCACCGGCACCAGCGGCGCGGCGGTGGTCGCAAGGCGCAAGGGCGGCAGCGCCTGCCCGGCGATGCGCAGCACGGCGAAATCCGGCTGGCCGAAATCATGGTTCGGCGTGCGCGCCACCACCTCGGCCTGCACCGGGCTGCCGAGCAGGCGGTTGGTGACCAGCACGCGATCCGCCCCATCCACCACATGCAGGTTGGTGACGATCAGGTCGGGCGCGATGGCGAAGCCGCTGCCGGTGCCGAGTTGCTGCTGCCCGGTCTCCGACCGGCCGGGGGCCAGCACCAGCACCACCGATTGCTCGAGCAATTCCGCAAGGCTCGTCTGCTGAGCCGGCGCGCCCGGTGTGGGCGCGGGGCGCTGCACCGGCTGCTGCTCGACGGGCGGCGGCAAGGCGGGCTGGGCGGGCCGGTTCTCCTGCCCCGGCAGGGCGGGCAGCGGGCCCTCGGCCATCAGGCAGACATCGCCGCGCAGCGCGAGTTCCAGCTGCGCGATCCGCTGGCGGAGGCTCTCATTCACCCCCTCCTGCATCCGCTGCAATTCCGTATCGAGCAGCGGGTCGGGCGCGGGGCGCACCTCGGCCTGCAGCCGCTCCACCAGCCGCATCCAGCCGTAATAGTAGCCCGCGCCGAGGGCCACGATGGACAGGGCGAGCACGATGGCCACAGCCCCGAGCACCGCCCCCGCCGCGCCCAGCGCCCCGCCGGGGCCGGAAGGCGGCGCGGCCGGTGGCGGGCCGGGCGGGCGCGGCGGCGCGCCGGGCGGCGTGGCCGCCCCCCCTGCCCTGCCCGCGACGGCGGCAGCGACCGGCGCGGCCATCGGCGTCTCCGGCGCGGGGGGCGCGGCGCTGGCGCGCCAGGGGTCGAAGCCGCCCGGCGCATAACGACCGAGCGTCGCGGCGAAATGTGCCTGCTGCGCAGCGGGCTCGGTGCCGATGGCCGGCGGCGTCAGGCCCCAATTCACCAGCACGGGCGCGTCGCCACCCCAGAGGATGTCGTCCTCGCTGCGCAGCAGCAGCGCGCCGCGCAGCAGCGGCCCGGCCTCGGGGTGGGTCAGCAGCGGCTGCAGCGCCTCGAAGCGCGTGCGCAGGATGGCCTCGGCGCGCTGCCGTTGCGCCCCTTCCAGCAGCCGCACCGGCACCGGGTCCTGGATCGCCTCGCCATACCAGGTGATGCGCCGCACCGGCGCACCATCGACCTCCGGCTTGGCGAAGAAGCCCGCCAGGCCCAGCCGCTGCCGCGCCAGCAGCGCGGCGAGGCGTGCGTGCTGCTGCACCACCGGCACCCCGCCCACCGGGACAAGCGCGAGGTCGCCGAGTTCGAGACCGCTGAGCAGGCGTTCGGTGGACAAGGCGGTGGGTCTCCGGGGCTACAGCAGCAGCGGTGGCAGGGGGGCCGGCGGGGGCGGCGGCGCGGGCGGCGGTGGGCGCTGCGGCGGCGGGGGCGGCGGCTCGCGTGGCGGGGGGCGCACGCCGGGCACGTCCACCTGCTCGGAATCGCCGAAGCGGATGTTGTCGATGCCGAAGCCGCGCGGCTCGCGCCCCACCAGATGGAATTCGAGGGCGGCGATGCGCTGGCTGAGATCGCCCGTGGCAAGGGCGAGGAATTCCCGCCCGCGGCCGCGATTCTCGGCCCGGCCGAGTTGCCGCCCGCGCCGGTCATAGACGGTGATGGCGGTGCCCTCGGGCGCGTCGAAATACCCGCCGAGCAACCCCACCGCCGCGACATCGCTGTCGAAGAGGATGGCGATCGGCCCGTTCCAAAGCGGCGTGCCGCTGAGTTGCACGTCGTTGATGCCCGGCGCGCCATCGAAGGCCGTGAAGGCCGGCGGCGCGTTGGGGTCGAGGGCGAGCGGCGCGCGCGGGCTGCCCACGAGGCAGCCGGTCAGCGCCGCGCCATCAGGGCATTCCTGCGGACTGCCCAGGCGACGCCCCATCAGATGCCCGCCGAAGCGCACCGTCGGGTCGCTCGGCCGGCCGCCATACATCGCCGGCGTATAGACCGGGTTGCGGGTGCCGCGCGGCACCTCGCTGAAGGTGATGCGCCCCGCGCCCGCGCGGAACTGGCCCTCGCTGAGCCGCACCACACCCGGCCCGGCACCGGGCCCTTGCTGCGCGCGCGCGGGCAGGAAGGGCAGGCTGAGCGCGGCCCCGAGCAGGCCACGGCGCGCGAGGCGGGCGTTCATTCGCGCCGCAGCTCGCGATTCATGTCCGCGAGGCTGCCCTCGATCGCCTGGCGGCGGCGGGACAGCTCCTCGTTCCGGCGGCGCAACTCCTCGGTCGGCGGCGCGTTGCGCAGCGCCTCCTGCTCCTGGCGCAGCCGCGCGGCCTCGGTCTCCAGCGCGGCCAGGCGCTCGCGGTTGAGCCGCCCGGCCTCCCGCGCCTGGGCGATCTCCCGCTCGAGACGGGCGGTGCGGGCGCGCTCGGCGGCGAGGTCGTTGCGCAGGCGGGCCTGCTCGGCGGCCACCGAATCGCGCCGCGCGCGGGCGGCCTCAAGCTCGCGCGCCGCGGCGGCCTGCTCGGCCTCCGCCACGGCCACGCGCTGCTGCAGCACGTCCACGCGGCTCTGGTAGCCGCCGCCGATCACGCAATTGCCGACCTGGAAGATGTTGCGGTCCGCGCGCGGGTCGCAGGGCTGCGCGGCACAGCCCGCGAGCAGCAGCGGCAGCAGGAGAAGCGGCGCCGCGCGCATCAGATCTCGATCCGGCCGAGATCCGCATTCATCCGCCGCAGCGATTCCGCGAGCGAGGCGTTGGAGCGTTCGATCCGCGTCGCCTCCTCGGCCAGCGCCTCATCGCCGCTGCCCTTGCCGCCGGAGGCCGCGATCTGCCGGCGCATCGCGGCGACATGCGCCTGGCCCTCATTCAGCGCCGCCTGTGCGCGGTCCCGGTCGCGCTTGGCCTGGTCGAGCGTCTGCGCCTGCTGCGCGTTCAACCCGCGCCCGCTGCTGATGTCACGCCGCAGTGAGGCCAGTTCGCCCGACATGCGGCTGGCCGCGGCGCGGGCGCTGCCGGCCTCGGCCTGCATCTGCTGGGCGATTTCCTGCGCGTTGCGCTCGCGCCCCGTCAGGGTCTGTTCCGTGGCGGCGTAGCCCTGCTGCTGGCCCTGCAGCACGCTGCCGGTGACAGCGCCGAGACCCGCGCCCAGGGCCGCGCCGAGCAGCGCCCCCTGGCCACGGTTGTTGCCGCCGAGAGCCGCGCCGAGCAGCGCACCCGCGCCGGCGCCCACCGCCGCGCCCTGCGCGGCCAGCGGCATGTTGTTGGCCTGCTGGCAGCCACCCAGCGCGACGGCGCCGGCCAGCAGCAGAAAGCGGAACGAAATGCGGTGCTTCGGCATGGTGTCGCGCCCTGTACTCCCTGCCACTCTATGTAGCCGTCAATTGCGGCGCAATGTTGCAGGCCCCGCGAGGAGCGGGGCATCGCCGCACCGCGCCGCGCGTCAGCGTTCCGCGGTTCGCAGGGCCGCCCCACCACCCGGCAGGGCGATGGGCGGCGCGCTCTCGCGGATCGAGCCATCCGCGCCCACGGCGTAGATGCGGATGTTGCTCTCCACCATGCTCTGCGCGAACAGCGTGCGGCCATCCGCGCTGAAGGCCGCGCCCTGCGCCCAGGCGCCGAGCGGCGCCTCGCCCACCTGCGTCAGGCGGAGGTTGTCCACGCGATAGGTGCGAACAAGGTTGGGCCCCAGGAAGGGCGAATTGGCCGGCTTGTTGGAGCCGTTCATCACCGTCACCGCCAGCAGCCTGCCATCGGGGCTGAGCTGCAGCCCCTCGGGCGTCTGCCCCACGGTCGTGGTGTGCACCGTGCGCCAGGTGGCAGGCGGGCCGGAGAGATCGATCAGCGACACCGTGTCCTCATCGCCATTGCCACGGCCGATATTCGCCACCGCCGCGAAGCGGCCATCGGGCGCGATGACCAGCCCATAGGGGCGCAGCCCGGCCGAGAAGCTGCGCGGCGTGCGCGTGACCGTCTCGCCCTCGATCGCCAGCACGGTGATGAAGAAGTCGCCGTCGCGCGCCACCAGCGCGTGCCGGCCATCGGGCGTGAAGGCGACATGCGAGACGCCCGAGGCGGGGGCCGCGATCTCGACAGTGCCCAGCGGCTCGACCCGCCCGGCGCGGATGCGCAGCACGCTCACCGTCCCGGCCTCGCGGTTCGCCACCAGGGCCAGCGTGCCGGCGCGGTTCACCGAGACCCCGGCCGGCCCGGCGCCGGTCTCGATCGTCTGCACCACGGCCGGCGGGCTGGCGGTGAGATCGACCACGGAGAGGCGGTTGTCGGGGATGCTGCGCGCGGGGTTGGCGGGGTCGATGCGCTGGTTCGAGGTGACCAGCACCAGCCGCTCATCAGGGGTGAGCGCCACGGAGAAGGGCGGGCCGACCACCGAATTCGGCACCGCCACCGTCGCCACCAGGCGCGGCGGCATGCTGGCCAGGTCATGCACGGTGATCGTGTCGGCCGGGGGATTCGCGACCACCTGCGTCGCGCCATTCACCAGCCGCACCTTGGCATCGTTGCCCGAGACCATGAGCTGCGCTGCGGCCGGCGGCGCCAGCGCCAGCACCGCGAGGCCCGCCTGAAGCGTCCGCTTCAACATGTCCTTCTTCCTCCCCGAGTGTTGCCGGCGAGCCCGGCAGGCGCCAGCATCCGCCCGCGCTGCGTCACAAGACAAGCAGCCACAGGGTCCACGCAGAAACTTTATGTCACGGAGGCAGGGCGCATGATCGGGCTCGATTGGGGAACCACCAGCCTGCGCGCCTATCGCATCGCCCCCGACGGGGCCGTGCTGGCGCGGCTGGATGTGCCGGGCGGGATCATGACCGTGGCACCCGGCGGCTTTCCCGCCGCGCTGGAGGCCGCGATCGGCCCCTGGCTGGCCGAGGGCGAGGACAGCATCCTGCTGTGCGGCATGGTCGGCAGCCGGCAGGGCTGGGTCGAGGCGCCCTACCTCCCCTGCCCGGCCGGCGCGGCGGAGTTGGCGGCGGCGACCATCGCCCTGCCCTTCGCCCGTGCCCGCGCGCGCCTCATTCCCGGCCTGACCTGCACCGATGCCGATGGCGTGCCCGATGTGATGCGCGGCGAGGAGACGAAGCTGGTCGCCCTGGCCGGGCGGGGCGGCGATGCGCTGGTCTGCCTGCCGGGCACGCATTGCAAATGGGCAAGGCTGGCCGGCGGGCGCGTGATGGGCTTCACCACGCACATGACCGGCGAGGCCTTCGCCGCGCTCTCCCAGCACACGATCCTGGCGCGCACCAGCGAGGACGCCCCGCATGCCCCGGCGGCCTTCGCCAGAGGCGTGGCGCGGGCGCAGCAGGCGGGCGGGCTGCTGCACCACCTCTTCGGCGCGCGCACCCTGCACCTGATGGACCAGCTGCCGGCCGCCGAGACGCGCAGCTACCTCTCCGGCCTGCTGATCGGCCATGAGGTGGTGGCCGCCCTGGCCGAGACCGGCGCGCGCGCGGTGGCGCTGGTGGGGGCCGAGGGCCTCGCCGCGCTCTACCACGCGGCCCTGACGCAGCTTGGCGTGACGGTGCGCCTGCATGAGCCGGACCTCGTCGCGGCCGGGCTGCACGCCTTCGCGGTGAGCCTGGGCTGGCAGGGCGCGGCCGGCGAGCGCGCTTGAACCTTCGGGCAGGTGCCTCTATTGCGGAAACAGGCGCCCGGAGCGGCGCGCGAAGGTCAATCACAGGGGGGCCACCATGCTGATCCAACGTCGCCAACTCGCCGCGCTCGGCGCCGCCGCCCTGGCCGCGCCCGCCCTGGTGCGCCCGGCCAGCGCGCAGGAGCTGACGCTGCGCCTGCATCACTTCCTGCCGGCGGTCTCCAACGTGCACCGGCATTTCCTGATGCCCTGGGCGCAGAAGATCGCGACCGAGAGCCAGAACCGGCTGCGCATCCAGATCTTCCCCTCCATGCAGCTCGGCGGCGCGCCGCCGCAGCTCTTCGACCAGGCGCGCGACGGCGTTGTGGACATGGTCTGGACGCTGCCCGGCAACACGCCCGGCCGCTTCCCCAAGATCGAGGTCTTCGAGCTGCCCTTCGTCGCCAACCCGCTGGCCGCGCCGAACGCCAAGGCCTGCTGGGAGTTCTACACGACGCATCTGCGCGACGAATTCCGCGAGGTGCACCCGATCACCGTCTGGGCGCATGATGGCGGCGTCATCCATGCCAACAAGCCGGTCACGCGGCTCGAGGATCTGCGCGGGCTGAAGCTGCGCTTCCCGACGCGCCAGGCGGGCGAGGCGCTGCGCGCGCTGGGGGCGGCGCCGATCGGCATGCCCGTGCCGCAGGTGCCCGAGGCCGTCTCCCAGGGCGTGATCGATGGCGCGGTGGTGCCGTGGGAGGTCGTGCCCTCCATCCGCCTCGCCGAGCTGGTGCGCAACCATACCGAGATCATGGGCACGCCCACCTTCTACGCGGCGACCTTCATCATCGCCATGAACCCGGCGCGCTACGCCGCGATGCCCGCGGATCTGCGCGCCGTGCTGGATGCGAATTCCGGCATGGTCGCGGCCGAGATGGCCGCCAAGGTCTGGGACGAGCAGGGCCCGGTGGTGCGCGCGCAGGTCGCGCGCCGCAGCCAGAACAGCATCGTGCAGCTCTCGGACGCCGAGAAGCAGCGCTGGATGGCGGCGACGGCCCCGGTCGTCGAGTCCTGGGTCGCGGGCTCGGGCGCGCGCGGCTTCGACGGCGCGGCGCTGCTGGCCGATGCGCGGCGCCTGATCGCCAAGCACAGCGCCTGAACGACACGGCCGGCGAGACCACACCAGGAGCGCCGGCCATGTCCGCGACCAAGGATCCCCCCGGCGGCGTGATCGGCTTCGTGGCGCGCGCCCTCGCCTTCCTGGGCGGCGCGGCGCTGCTGGTCGCGGCCTCGGTCACCTCGATCAGCGTCGTGCTGCGCTGGCTCACCAGCCAGCCGATCCGCGGCGATTTCGAGATGGTCTCGATCGCCGCGGGCGTGGCGGTGTTCGGCTTCCTCGCCTATGGCACGCTGATGCGCGCAAACATCATCGTGGACAGCTTCACCACCTGGCTGCCCGCGCGGCTCAACGCGCTGGTCGACGCCTTCTGGATGCTGGTCTGGGCCGGCGTGGCGCTGTGGCTCGCCGAGCGCATGGCGCTTGGCACCTGGGACACCTGGCGTTCGGGCATGCGCACCATCGGGCTGCTGGCGCTGCCCTATTGGTGGGCGGTGGGCATCGGCGCGCTGTGCTTCGCGGCCATCGCGCTCTGCGCGCTGCTCTGGGCGGTGCGGCTGGGGCGGGGGCGCGGCTGATGGCGCCCGAATTCGTCCTCGCCGCCACGGGCTTCGCCGTGATGCTGGCGCTGATCGCATGCCGTGCCCCTGTCGGACTTGCCATGCTGCTGGTGGGCATCGGCGGCTATGTGCACATCCTCGACTGGGCGGCGCTGGGCAACTACCTCAAGACCACGCCCTATCACCTGTTCTCCAACTACACGCTCTCGGTCATCCCGCTGTTCATCCTGATGGGCGCGCTGGCCGAGCGCGGTGGGCTGGCGCGGGATCTCTTCGCCGCCGCCAATGCGCTGATCGGGCGCAAGCCGGGTGGCCTCGCGATGGGCGTGATCGGCGCCTGCGCCTGTTTCGGCGCGGTCTGCGGCTCTTCGGTGGCGACCACCGCCACCTTCGGCCGCGCCGCCCTGCCGGAGTTGCGGCGCTACGGCTACGACATGGGCTTCGCCACCGGCACCATCGCGGTCGGCGGCACGCTGGGCATCCTCATCCCGCCCAGCGTCATCCTGGTGGTCTATGCCATCAGCACCGAGCAGAACATCGCCAAGCTGTTCATGGCCGCGCTGATCCCCGGGCTGATGGCGACCGCGCTCTACATCGTCGCCATCATGCTGATCATGAAGGCGCGCCCCGAGCTCGGCCCGCCGGGCGAGGCACCGAGTGCGGCCGAGAAGCGCGCCGCCTTCCTCAACGTCATTCCCGTGCTGATGATCGCGGTGGTGGTGGTGGGCGGCATCTATGGCGGCGTCTTCACGCCCACCGAGAGCGCGGCGGTGGGCTGCATCGCGACCCTGCTGGTCGGCGTGCTGCGCGGCACGCTCAAGGGTCGGCATGTGCGCGAGAGCCTCTTCGCCACGGCCGAGACCTCGGCCATGATCTTTGCGATCCTGCTGGGGGCGGAGATCTTCAACGCCTTCCTCGCCCTCTCCCAAGCGCCGGACCTGCTGGCGATGTGGATCACCGAGCAGGAATTCCCGCCCTATGCGGTGCTCGGCATCCTGCTGCTCTCCTACATCATCCTCGGCGCGGTTATGGATGAGCTGGCGATGATCCTGCTGACGCTGCCGGTCTTCTTCCCCGTCGTCACGGCGCTCGATTTCGGCCTGACCACCGAGGAGACGGCGATCTGGTTCGGCATCCTGGTGCTGGTCGTGGTCGGCATCGGGCTGACGGCACCGCCCATCGGGCTCAACGTCTTCGTCATCTCGGGCCTCGCGAAGGACGTGCCGATCAGCGCCACCTATCGCGGCGTGCTGCCCTTCCTGGGCATGGATGTGTTGCGCCTGGGCCTGCTTGTTGCCTTCCCCGCGCTCAGCCTATGGCTGGTGAACCTGTTGAGTTGATCCAAGGAAGCCTGCGATGACCGACGCCTTCATCTGCGACGCCGCGCGCACCGCCATCGGCCGCTATGCCGGCGTGCTGAAGGATGTGCGCCCCGACGACCTCGGCGCGGTGCCGATCAAGGCGCTGATCGCGCGCAACAGCCAGCTCGACCCCACGGCGATCGAGGATGTGATCTTCGGCTGCGCCAACCAGGCGGGCGAGGACAACCGCAATGTCGCGCGCATGTCCGCGCTGCTCGCCGGCCTGCCGGAGGGCATCCCCGGCGCCACCGTGAACCGGCTTTGTGGTTCGGGGATGGATGCGGTGGGCATCGCCGCGCGCGCCATCAAGGCGGGCGAGTGCGAGCTGCTGCTCGCCGGCGGCGTCGAGAGCATGACCCGCGCGCCCTTCGTCATGGGCAAGTCCGCCGAGGCCTTCGGCCGCGCGGCGGAGATCTACGACACCACCATCGGCTGGCGCTTCGTCAACCCGCTGATGAAGGCGCGCTACGGCATCGATTCCATGCCCGAGACGGCCGAGAACGTGGCGCAGGATTTCGCCATCAGCCGCGCCGACCAGGATGCCTTCGCCTATCGCTCCCAGCAGCGTGCCGGGGCGGCCATGGCGCGCGGGCGCTTCGCGGAGGAGATCGTCCCGGTCACCATCGCGCGCCGCAAGGGCGATCCCCTGGTGATCGACACCGATGAGCACCCCCGCCCCGACACCACGCTGGAGGCGCTGGCCAAGCTCGGCACGCCCTTCCGCAAGGAAGGCGGCAGCGTGACCGCGGGCAATGCCTCGGGCGTGAATGACGGCGCCTGCGCGATCCTCGTCGCGTCCGCCGCGGCCGCTGCGAAGCACGGGCTGACGCCGCGCGCGCGGGTGGTGGCGACGGCGACGGCGGGTGTCGCGCCGCGCATCATGGGCTTCGGCCCGGCGCCGGCGGTCAAGCTTGTGCTGGCCAAGGCCGGGCTCAGCCTCGGCCAGATCGACGTGATCGAGCTGAACGAGGCCTTCGCCGCCCAGGCGCTGGCGGTGACGCGCGACCTCGGCCTGCCGGACGATGCGGAATTCGTGAACCCGAATGGCGGCGCCATCGCGCTCGGCCATCCGCTCGGCATGTCCGGCGCGCGGCTGGTGCAGACGGCGGTGGCCGAACTGCACCACCGCAAGGCGCGCTACGCGCTGGTGACGATGTGCATCGGCGTCGGCCAGGGCATCGCCATGATCCTCGAAGCCGTCTGACGACAGGGGATCGAGGCGATGTTCCTCCCGCTCGACGATCTGCTGGCGCATGTGGCCATCGACGCACCCGCGCCGGTCATGCCGGCCGATGACGTGCCGCTGCTGATGCTGCATTCCATCGGCACCTGCCTCAGGGTCTTCGATCCGCAGGTCGCCGCCCTGTCGCGCCGGCATCGCATCATCCGCATGGATCTGCGCGGCCATGGCCTCTCGGGCGTGACCGAGGGCGATTATTCCATGGCACAGCACGCCACCGATGCGCTGAAGCTGCTGGATGCGCTGGGCGTGCGCCGCGCGCATGTGCTCGGCATGTCGATCGGCGGGCGGATCGCGTTGCAGATGGCGGCCATGGCGCCCGAGCGCGTGGCCTCGCTGATCCTGTTCGACACGGCGCTGGAATTCCCCCCGCCCCAGGCCTGGCAGGACCGGATCGATGCCGTGCGCACACGCGGCACCGAGGCGTTGGTCGATGTGGTGATGCCGCGCTGGGTGGTGGACCCCGCGCGGCCCGATTCCCAGGGGCTGCGGCGGATGCTGCTGACCACGGATCGCGCCGGCTATGCAGGTTCGGCCGCGGCGCTGCGCGATGCGCGGGCGGCGGAGATCCGGGGCCGCGTCGCCTGCCCCACCACCGTCGTCGTCGGCGACCGCGATATCGCCACGCCCCCTGCCATGGCGCAGGAGATCGTCGCCGCCATCCCCGGCAGCGCCTATGTCGAGGTGCAGGGCGGCGGGCATCTGATCACCTATGAATGCGCCGAGGCCGCCACGGCCGCGATCATCGGGCATTTCGCGCGCCTCGCGCCGCCCGCGGGGGCAGAGGCCGGGCTCGCCATCCGCAAGGCGGTGCTGGGCGAGGCGCATGTGGCGCGCGCGCAGGGCAACATCACGCCGCTCGACGCCGCCTTCCAGGAATGGATCACGGCGAATGTCTGGGGCGGCGTATGGACGCGCCCGGGGCTCTCCCGCCACCAGCGCAGCCTGCTCTGCCTTGCGATGATGGCGGCACTCGGCCGGCATGAGGAGTTCGAGTTGCATGTGCGCGCCACGCGCCACACCGGCGTGACGCCCGAGGAGATCGCCGAGGTGCTGCTTCAGGTCGGCGCCTATGCGGGGGTGCCGGCGGCGAATTCCGCGCTTAAGATCGCCAAATCCGTTCTCAAGGAAGGCTGAGGCCCGAAGATGAGCGATCCGGTTCCCTACCGCCGGCCCGACCCGGCGACGCAACCGCCCTATGACGCGACCGCCTATGGCAGCACCCGCGCACGCCACCCCAAGCAACCCCTGATCCGCGTGCCGCACAGCCTGACCGAGACCTCGGCGCCGCGCTTCACGCCCGCCTGGTACGCGCCCCATGCCGACATGTCGAAGGTGAACGGCAAGGCCGCGCTGGGCGAGCGCATCATCGTCGCCGGGCGCGTCAGCGACGAGGATGGCCGGCCGGTGGCGAACGCCATGGTCGAGGTCTGGCAGGCGAATGCGGCCGGGCGCTACCACCACCCGCGCGACCAGCATGACGCGCCGCTCGACCCGAATTTCGAGGGCCGGGCGCGGATCTTCACCGATGCCGAGGGGCGCTACAGCTTCACCTCCATCAAGCCGGGCGCCTATCCGTGGCGCAACCACAAGAACGCCTGGCGGCCGGTGCACATCCATTTCGGCCTGCATGGCGCGGGCTTCGCCCAGCGCATGATCACGCAGATGTATTTCCCCGGCGACCCGCTGCTGGCGCTGGACCCGATCTTCCACGCCACGGCGGATGAGGCCGCGCGCAACCGGCTGGTCGCGGGCTTCGACCTCGACATCACGCAGCCCGAATGGGCACTGGGCTACCGCTTCGACATCGTGCTGCGCGGGCGAGAGGCGACCCCCTTCGAGGAGGGCCACGCATGATCCCGGCCACCGCCTCCCAGACCGCCGGTCCCTACTGGCACATGATCGACTTCCCCGAATGGGCCGATCTGCTGCGACCCGATGGCCCCAATGCGGGCGCGGTGGGGGAGCGCGTGGTGCTGACCGGGCGCATCACCGATGGCGATGGCGCCGTGGTTTCCGACGCGCTGGTCGAGATCTGGCAGGCCGGGCCGGAGGGGCGCTACGACGACGCCTTCCACGGCTTCGGCCGCTGCGGCACGAATGAGGCGGGCGAGTTCCGCTTCGTCACGCTCAAGCCCGGCGCCGTGCCGGGGCTGGGCAACGCCACCCAGGCGCCGCACATCCAGCTCACCATCTTCGCGCGCGGGCTGATGAAGCATGTCACGACCCGCGCCTATTTCGCCGGCGAACCGTTGAACGCCACCGACCCCGTGCTCAATCTCGTCGAGGACCCGGCGCGGCGCGCCACGCTGATCGCACAGCCCGGCGCGCCCGGCGAATGGCGGCTCGACATCGTGCTGCAGGGCGAAGGCGAAACCGTCTTTCTCGACGTATGAGCGTCTCGCCCGCGGATGGCGCGGTCTTCGGCGCCGTCTATGGCAGCGATGCGATGCGCGCGATCATGGGAGAGCGCGCCTTCCTCGCCGCCATGCTCGCGGTGGAGGCCGCGCTCGCCCGCGCCCAGGCCGGGCTTGGCCTGATCCCGGCCGAGGCCGCCGCCGCCATCACAGCCGCCGCGCGGGTCGAGATGCTCGACCTGCCGGCCCTGGCCGCCGCCACGCGCAACACGGGCTTCCCGGTGGTGGGGCTGGTGAAGCAGCTCTCCGCCGCCGCGGGGCCCGAGGCCGGGCGCTGGACGCATTGGGGCGCGACCACCCAGGACATCACCGATACCGCCACCATCCTGCAACTGCGCGAGGCCCTCGCGCTGATCGCGGCCGATCTCGACGGGCTGATCGCCGCCCTGGCGCGGCTCGCCACCGCACATGCCGATACGGTCATGGCCGGGCGGACCCATGCGCAGCACGCCTTGCCCATCACCTTCGGCTACAAGGTGGCGCTCTGGCTCGACCCGCTGATCACGATGCGCGAGCGCCTGGCCCAGCTCCGCCCGCGGCTGCTGCGGCTGCAATTCGGCGGCGCGGTCGGCACGCTCGCCTCGCTCGGCGCCGAGGGCCCGGCCGTCGCCGCCGCGCTGGGGCGCGAGCTGGACCTGCCGGTGCCCGCCATCCCCTGGCATGTGGCGCGCGACGGCGTGGCCGAGGCCGGCTGCTGGCTCGCCTTGCTGGCCGGTACCATGGCCAAGCCCGCCACCGACATCCTGCTGCTGACCCAATCCGAGATCGGCGAGCTGGCCGAGCCCGCCGCCCCGGGACGCGGCGGCAGCTCCACCATGCCGCAGAAGCGCAACCCGATCGGCTGCGAATACGTGCTCGCCCAGGCGCGCAGCGTGCAGACCCTGCTGCCGCAGCTCCTCGGCGCCATGGCGCATGAGCATGAGCGCGGCGCCGGCGGGCAGCAGGTGGAGCAGGTCGTGCTGCCCCAGATGCTGCTCTACGCCCATGGCGCGCTGGCCACGCTGCGCCCGCTGGTCGAGGGCCTTGTGGTCGATCCCGCGCGGATGCGCCGCAACCTCGAGGCCGGCGGGGGCTTGATCATGGCCGAGGCGGTGATGATGGGCCTCGCCCCCCTGCTCGGCCGTGCCGCGGCGCATGAGGCGGTGCATCACGCCTGCGATGTGGCGCTGGCGGAGGGCATTCCCCTGGCCGAGGCGCTGGGGCGCGACGGACGGATTACGGCCCATCTGGATGCCGCGGGCATCGCCGCGCTGACCGACCCGGCCAGCTATCTCGGCACCGCCGGAACCGCGCTGGCCGCCACCCTGGCCCGGGCGGCGGGGTGAAGAAGCCCTTGCAGTTTCCCGCCGCACCGCCATAGAGGCAGCATGACCATCGCGAAGGTTGCCATCATCGGTGCGGGCCTCGCCGGCCTCGCCGCCGCCAAGACGCTCGTCGCCCATGGGGTCGGCGTTCGGCTGTTCGACAAGGGCCGTGGCGCGGGCGGGCGCATGGCGACCAGGCGCGTGGAGGTCGAGGGCCAGCCGCTCGCCTTCGACCATGGCGCGCAATACCTGACGGCGCGGCGCAAGATCTTCCAGGCGACACTCGATGCCGTGGGCGCCAAACCCTGGCCCCAGCCCGGCCGCTTCGTCGGCGCGCCGCGCATGTCGCAGGTGGCGCGCGCCCTGGCCGAGGGGCTGGACCTCACCACCGCGCGCCATGTCGTGGCGATCGAGGGCGGGCGCGGTGCCTGGCGGCTCCGCCACGCCGCCGCCGCCCAGGTGAAGCCCGGCCGTCCTGCCCCGACCGAGGGGCTGGCCGAGGAAGGCCCTTTCGACGCCGTGGTGCTCGCCCTGCCCTCGCCCCAGGCGGTCGAACTCATGCACCGCCCGGCGCCGCACCTTGCCGCCCTCGCCGACCTTGCGGTGATGGCGCCTTGCTGGACCCTGATGGTCGCCCTGCCCGAGCGCCCGAACCTGCCCGACTGGCTGCAGCTCGAGGGCGGGCCGATCGCCTGGCTGGCGCGCGACAGCGCCAAGCCTGGCCGCCACGCCGAGGATGAATGCTGGGTCGTGCAGGCGAGCGCCAGTTGGACGCGCGAGCACCTGGAACTGCCGGCGGAGGAGGTGGCAGGGCTGTTGTTCAGCGCCCTCGCGCGCCTCGCGGGCGTGGCGGCCCTGCCCCCGCCGCGCTACCTCGCCGCGCATCGCTGGCGCTACGCGCTGACCGAGGTGCCGCTCGGCGTTCCCTGCGTCTGGGACGCCGAGCTTGCCCTGGGCGCGGCCGGCGATTGGTGCCTGGGCCCACGCGCCGAGGATGCGGTGGAGAGCGGCGTGGCCATCGCCGCCGCGCTGCGCAAGGCATGAGCACGCCAGCCGCAAGCATGCCGACCCATGCGGGCGACCTCGACGCCACCCTGGCCGAGGCGCTGCGCCTGCTGGCGCGCGGCGTGGCCGACCGGCGGCATGGCTTCCACACGCCCACCCTGGCCAGCATCGGCCTCGATGGCGCGCCGCAGGCCCGCACCGTGGTGCTGCGCGCCTTCGATGCCGCCACGCGGCGTTTGCGCTTCCATACCGATGCGCGCAGCGCCAAGGTGGCGGAACTCGCCGCCGACCCCCGCGCCAGCCTGCATTTCTACGATGCCGGCGCGCAGGTGCAGATCCGCACCGCCGGGCGCGTGCGCCTGCATGACACGGACGCGCTGGCCGATGCCGCCTGGGCCGCGAGCCGGGAGATGAGCCGCATGTGCTACGCGATCGAACCCGGCCCCGGCACGCCCATCGCCGCCCCGCCCGCCGCGCCGCGCGACCCGGCGGCCGGCCGCGCGGTATTCCGCGCCGCGGTGCTGGAGGTGCGCCGGCTGGAATGGCTCTGGCTGGCCGCCGCCGGGCACCAGCGCGCGGTCTTCACCTGGGATGAGGCCGGCACGCAAGCAGCCTCCTGGCTCGTGCCATGAAGGCCGTCTCCGCCGAGGCCCTCACGGCCGAGATCCTGCGCCAGACCGCCGCGCGCGGCAGCGACAAGAGCATCTGCCCCAGCGAGGTCGCCCGCGCTTTGGCCGTGGAGGAAGAGGCCTGGCGCCGCCTGCTCGGCCCCATCCGTGCCGCAGCGCTGCGCCTCGCGCGGGAGGGTCGCGTCGAGATCCTGCGCAAGGGCAAGCCCATCGATCCGCAGGAAGAGGCGGTGCGCGGCGTGATCCGCCTGCGCGCCGCGAAGGAGAGCCCATGATCGGCCTGATGCTCGGCCGCGGCATCTCGGGGGTGCCGGAGGCCACGCCGCTCGACATCGCGAGCCTGAAGCTGCCCGCCTCCCCCAACGCCGCGCTGCTCGCCCCGGCGGGGACGACGGGCGAACGACATGAGGCGGTGGCGCTGCGCCCGATCGACCCCGACGCCGCCTGGGCCGTGCTGCGGCGCCTGGGCGAGGGGCGCGAGCGGGTCTGGGTGCAGGCCGAGTTCCCCGCGCTGCGCCAGATCCATTGGGTCGAGCGCTCGCGGATCATGAACTACCCCGACATCATCGTCGGCCAGATCGTGACCCTGCCGGGCGGCACCGGCTATTGGCTCTACTCGCGCAGCCTCGTGGGCTATTCGGACCTTGGCGTGAACGCCGCGCGGCTGGCCCGCTGGCGCGCTGATCTCGACACCCGCCTCGGCGCGCCTTGATGCGCCGGCTCAACGCCTTCCTGCGCGACGCCTGGGCGCTCACCAAGCCCTATTGGACCAGCGAGGAGCGCGGCCGCGCCTTCCTGCTGCTGGGCGCGGTGGTGGCGCTGAACCTCTCGCTGGTGGCGATGACGGTGGTGCTGACCTATTGGCAGCGCGCCTTCTACAACGCGCTGGAGCAGAAGGACGGCGCCACCTTCTGGTCGCTGCTCTTCCTGGGCGGCGAGGCCGAGGGCACCTGGTTCCCCGGCTTCACCGTGGTCGCGGTCGCCTACATCCTGATCGCGGTCTACCAGCTCTATCTGCGCCAGGCCCTGCAGATCCGCTGGCGGCGCTGGCTGACGCGCGACTACCTCGACCGCTGGCTGGCTGACCGCGCCTATTACCGCATCGCGCTGACCGACCCCGCCACCGACAACCCCGACCAGCGCATCGCCGAGGACATCAAGCTCTTCGTGGACGACACGCTGAGCCTCAGCCTGGGGCTGATGAATTCGGTGGTCACGCTCGGCTCCTTCATCTTCGTGCTCTGGGGCCTGTCGGGGCCGCTCGAGGTGCTGGGCGTGTCGATCCCTGGCTACATGGTGTGGGTGGCGCTGCTCTATTCGGCGCTGGGCACCTGGCTCGCGCATCTCATCGGCCGGCCGCTGATCCGGCTGAACTTCCTGCAGCAGCGGGTCGAGGCGGATTTCCGCTACGCCCTGGTGCGGCTGCGCGACAATGTCGAGGGCGTCGCCCTGCATGGCGGCGAGGCGGATGAGAATCGCGGCCTGCAGGCGCGCTTCACCGCGCTGATGACGAATTGGTGGGGCATCATGACCGCCACCAAGCGCCTGACCTTCTTCACCGCCGGCTTCTCCCAAGTCGCCAGCATCTTCCCCATCGTGGTCGCCGCGCCGGCCTATTTCGCCGGCAAGATCCCGCTCGGTGGCCTGATCCAGACCAGCAGCGCCTTCGGCCAGGTGCAGGGCGCGATGTCCTGGTTCGTGGACAATTACGCCCGCCTGACCGAGTGGCGCGCCACGGTCGAGCGCCTGACCGGCTTCACCGCCGCCGTCGCCGCCGCGCGTGTGGCGACGGGCGGCGTGCGGACCGAGACGGGGGCCGAGCCGGCGCTGGTCGTCACCGGCGTCACGCTGCACCTGCCCGATGGCCGGATGCTGGTCGAGGATGCCGCGCTGCGGCTCGAGAAGGGCGAGGCGGTGCTGATCTCCGGCGCCTCGGGCAGCGGCAAATCCACGCTGTTCCGCGCGCTGGCCGGCATCTGGCCCTTCGGCCAGGGGCGCGTGGCGCTGCCCGAGGGCGCGCGCGCGCTGTTCCTGCCGCAGCGGCCCTATCTGCCCCTCGGCAGCCTCCGCCGCGCCGTGTGCTACCCGCTGGAGGCCAGCAGCGTGCCGGATGCGGCGGTGCGCGCGGCGCTGGAGGCGGTCGGCCTGCCGCGGCTGGTCGAGCGGCTGGACGAGGAGGATAGCTGGGACCGGCGCCTCTCCGGCGGCGAGCAGCAGCGCCTCGCCTTCGCCCGTGCGCTGCTGGTGAAGCCCGATTTCCTGTTCCTGGACGAGGCGACCGCGAGCCTGGACCCGGAGGGCGAGGCCGCGCTCTACGCCTTGCTGGCGAGCCACCTGCCCGGCACCGCGGTGCTCTCCATCGCGCATCGTCCGGCGGTGGCGGCCTTCCACGGGCGGCAGCTTCGGGTGGCCGGGGGCAGGCTCTCCGAGGGTTCCGGTTGATTCCGCACCGTTAATCTTTCTACCCTGGGTTTCAGGGTGGGAGAGTGACGGTGAGTCGCTGGGCAGCGTGCATGGCGGGGGGCGTGGGGCTGGTCCTCGCCACGGCTGCGCCCGCCTGGGCCCAGGGCAGCGCCATCGACCGCGTGGTGGAGCTGGTGGCGGAAGCCCGGCGCTCGCCCTGCTTCCAGCCGCCCTCCCGCCCGGCCCAGATGCAGAATCCGCCCCTGGAAATGGTGGTCGCCGCCGCGGAGGGCGATGGCCGGGCCATGCTGCGCGTCGCGGAGGGCTACCTCGCCGATCCGGGCCGGCCGCGCCAGGCGCTGGAATGGCTCGAGCGCGCGGCCCTCGCCGGGGCCATCCCGGCGGCGGCCGATGCGGGCAGCCTGCACGCGGCCGGGCGCGGCACGGCGCAGGACGAACCCCTGGCCGTCGCCTGGTGGCGCTATGGCGCCACGCGCGGAGAGTTGCGCGCCATGGCCTGCCTGAGTGCCGCCTATCTGCTCGGCCGCGGCGTGCCGCAGGATCTGGCGGAGGCGGCGCGCTGGGCGCTGATCCGCGAGACGCGCGCGCCCGGCCGGCTGCTGCTGCGCCCCGCGGCGGCGGATTTCGACCGCACCCTGCCGCCCCAGACCCTCGCCCGTGCGCGGCTGCTGGCGCGCGAGCCGCTCGACCCCGCCCCGCCGCCCGACCCCGCCGCCGCCTGGCCGCCACCCCCCACCCCGAGGTCGGGCCCGCGCACCGCGGAAGGGCGCTGAGCCGCTTGCCGGGGCGCGCCGCCGGCGGCACATGCGGCGCATGGCAAGGATGAAGCGCGTGCTCGGTTGGATCGGTCTCGGAATCGGCGTGCTGATCCTGGGCCTCGGCTGGTGGCTCTGGACGCCCGACAAGCCGCGCGCGGCGCTGGAGGCGCTGCACGCACCGCCGCCGAGCCAGTTCGTGACCATCGACCGGGTGCGCTTCCACCTGCGCGATACCGGCCCGCGCGCAGCCCCCGCCCTGGTCCTGCTGCACGGCTTCGGATCCTCGCTGCATACCTGGGAGGACTGGGCGCGACTGATGGAGGCCGAGCGCCGGGTCATCCGGCTCGACCTGCCGGGCTTCGCGCTTACCGGGCCGGACCCCTCCGGCGATTATTCGGATGAGCGCTTCATCGCCCTGCTGGCCGGGCTGCTGGACCATCTCGGGCTGGCGCAGGTCGATCTGCTCGGCTCCTCCATGGGCGGGCGGCTGGCCTGGCGCTTCGCGGCGGCGCGGCCGGAGCGGGTGCGGCGGCTGGTGCTGATGGCGCCCGATGGCTTCGCCAGCGCGGGCTTCACCTATGGCAAGCCGGCCGGCGTGCCGATGGCGATGCGCGCCCTGCCCTATACCCTGCCCATGCCCCTGCTGCGCGGCGGGCTGGAGCCGGCCTATGCCGACAAGGCGGTGCTGACCGAGGCGATGGCCGAGCGCTACCGCGACATGATGCTCGCCCCCGGCGTGCGCCACGCCATCCTGGACCGGATGCGCCACCATGTGCTGCTGCCGCCCGAGCCGATGCTGCGCGGCATCCGCGCCCCGGTGCTGCTGCTCTGGGGCGAGGCGGATCGCATGGTCCCTGCCCCGCACGCCGCCGACTATGCCCGCGAACTGCCCGACAGCCGCACGGTGATCCTGCCCGGCCTCGGCCATGTGCCGATGGAGGAGGACCCGGCGCGGTCGCTGGTGCCGGTGCTGGATTTCCTCAGGGGGTGACGGGCGGATCCACCGGCGTCAGGGCGCGGCCGGGGCCGAGCGCCCACTCGGCGATCTCGTCGCGGCGCGCGAACCACACGCCCGGATGCTGCCCGGCCCAGGCGAGGAAGCGCTCCACCGAGGGCACCACGGCGGGCCGGCCGGCCACGAAATCATGCAGCGGCAGGCTCATCATGCGCCGGCGCGTGAGGGATTCCGCATAGAGCACCTCGAACTCCTGCTTCAGCGTCTGCTCGTAATCCGCGAGGCTGCGCTGCTGGTTCTGGAAGAAGTTCAGGTCGTTCACATGTCCCATGTAAGGAACGACGCACAGATCCTTGTCGCCGTTCACTTTCTGGATCCAGGGCTCGTCGCGCGTGCGGTCATCGATCGTGTAGATCAGGCCGAGTTCCTGCAGCAGGTCATTGGTGTTGAGGCTGCCCTGCAAGCCCTGGGCGTTGAAGCCCTTGGGCCAGAGGCCGGTGGCGGTCCGCAGCGCCTCGAACCCCTCGCGCAGGAATTCCCGCTCGGCGTCCTTGGCCAGGTGGAATTGCGGCGCGTGGCGGATGGCGCGCCCGCCGGCCTCATGCCCGCGTGCCACGATCTCCCGCGCCAGTTCCGGGTAGCGCTGCACGCTCTCCCCGATCATGAAGGAGGAGACGCGCACCCGCTGGCGATCGAAGAGGTCGAGCAGGCGGGGGATGCCCTCCCGCGCGCCGTAGCGGCGGTTCATCACCATGGGCAGGTTGGGGAAGCGCTGCCCGGCCTGGGGCGTGCCGGGCGGGCCGGGCTGGAAGCTGGCGGGCTGGCCGCCATCGGCCTCGAACATCATGCAGACGCCGATGGCCAGCCGCGCCCCGCCCGGCCAGAAGGGGCCACGCGCGGGCTGGGCGCCGGCAAGGCGCGGCGCGGCCAGGGCGCCGAGGCCAAGGGCGGCGAGGCTGCGGCGGGTCAGGGACATGCGTCATCCTCCGAAGGTCGGTGGCATTCCAAAGCGGGCTGGGCCCTGGGGCAAGCGCCCTGTTGGGGCGGGAAGAACTTCAACCTCTTGTTGATGAGTGCACAAAATACGGACATCATCGGTTGCACCATGGCGCCGATCACCACCCGTCTCGCCGGCTGGTTTCGCCCGGCACGCGACATCCTCCTGGGCGAGACACGCCGCACGGCGCCGCGTCCGCGCGGCTTCGCGGAGGCCCAGGCGCCGCTGCCCGCCCCCGACCCCTCCGCCAGCGCCCCGCGCCGCTACGCCCCCGCCAGCCCGGCCACGCCCGGGGACCTGCCCTTCCCCTCCACCGGCCCGCACGGCCATCGCGCCCGGATGCGCGAGAAGCTGCTGGCCCGCGGGCCCGAGGCGCTGGCGGATTATGAATTGCTCGAGATGCTGCTCTTCCTCGCCATGCCGAAGGGCGACACCAAGCCCCTCGCCAAGGCGCTCATCAACGCGCATGGCAGCTTCGCGGCGGTGCTGACCGCCCCGCAGAGGCAGCTTCTGGAAAGCCGCGGCCTGGGCGAGCATGCCGTCGCCGCGCTCAAGCTGGTGCAGGCGGCCGCCCTGCGCCTGATGCAGGCCGAGCTGCGCGACCAGCCCGTGCTGAACAACACCGAGCGGCTGGACGCCTACCTCGCCGCCAGCCTCTCCCGCGAGAAGGTGGAGCAGTTCCGCGTGCTCTTCCTCGACCCGAAAAACCGCCTCATCGCCGATGAGGTGCAGGGCAAGGGCACGGTGAACCACACGCCGGTCTATGTGCGGGAGGTGGTGAAGCGCGCGCTGGAACTGCACAGCACCGCGCTGATCCTGGTGCACAACCACCCCACCGGCGACCCCACGCCGAGCCGCGCCGACATCGAGATCACCGCCGAGCTGCGGGAGGCCGCGCGGCTCTTCGAGGTGGTGGTGCATGACCACCTGATCATCGGCAATGGCCGCCAGTTCAGCTTCCGGCGGGAAGGCATGATGGGGCGCGCCTGACCCTGCGCCGTCGCGCCGCTTGAGTCCTGCCCGGATGACGTTATGTTATAACGTCATGGACATGCTTCCCCCGACACGCCTGCCCGCCCCCCCGTCGCGCCCCGGTGCGCGCGCCCTGGAGGCGATCCATCAGCCCGGCGCGCGGATCGCGATCTGGCCACGCCGCCTGCCGCCCGGGCTGGCGCCGGCGCTCGAGATCCTCGCCGCCCGCGCGCCCTGGAGCGCCGTGGTGGAAGGCACGCCGGCGGCCTGCCTCGCCGCCCTCGCCCGCCGCCTGCCCAGCGCCGCGCGCCCGGCGCTGCGCGACGACCTGCTGCTGCTGGCCAACACCTTCCTGGCCGTGACCGGCCAGGCCACGCTGCGCCTGCGGCTGGAGGCCTTCCGCGGCCCGGGCTGCCATCGCTGGCACGCCGATGCGGTGGGGCTGCGGCTGCTCTCGACCTATGTCGGGCCGGGCACCGAATGGCTCGACCTGCCGGGCGGCGCCGCGCGCGCCCGTGCCCTCGACCCCGACGCCCTGCCCCTCCCCGCCCAGCGGCTGCGGCGCGGCCAGGTCGCGATCCTCAAGGGCGAGGCGCATCCGGGCAATGCCGGCAATGCCTGCATCCATCGCTCCCCACCCAACACCGAGGCCGGCCCGCCCCGCCTGCTGCTCTGCCTCGACGAAGCCGGACGGATCCCCCTGCCGTGACACGCCCCGACACGCGCCTGCCCGTCACCGTGCTCTCGGGCTTCCTCGGCGCGGGCAAGACGACGCTGCTGAACCATGTGCTCGCCAATCGCGAAGGCCGGCGCGTCGCCGTCATCGTCAACGACATGTCGGAGGTGAACATCGACGCGGCGCTGGTGGGCAATGCCGGCGCGCTCTCCCGCACCGAGGAGAAGCTCGTCGAGATGTCGAATGGCTGCATCTGCTGCACGCTGCGCGAGGACCTGATGCAGGAGGTCGCGAAGCTTGCCGCCGAGGGCCGCTTCGACGCGCTGCTGATCGAGAGCACCGGCATCTCCGAACCCATGCCCGTCGCCGCCACCTTCGATTTCCGCACCGAGGAAGGCTTTTCGCTGGCCGATGTCGCGCGGCTCGACACGATGGTGACGGTGGTGGATGCGCAGGCCTTCCTGCGCGACTACGCCAGCACGCAGAGCCTGCGCGCGCTGGGCCAATCGACCGGCGAGGAGGATACGCGCCTGCTAGTGGATCTGCTGGTCGAGCAGGTGGAATTCGCCGACGTCATCGTGGTGAACAAGGCCGATACGGTGAGCGAGGCTGAACTCGGACGGCTCGCCGGCATCCTCGCCACCTTCAACCCGCGCGCCGAGATCGTCGCAGCCGTGCAGGGCCGGGTGCCGCTGGCGCATGTGCTGGGCACCGGGCGCTTCGACTTCGCCCAGGCCAGCCAGGCGGCGGGCTGGGCGCAGGCGCTCTCGGGCCATCACCTGCCGGAGAGCGAGGAATTCGGCATCACGAGCTTCGTCTGGCGCGCCCGGCGGCCGCTGCACCCGGCCCGCTTCAAGGCGCTGATCGAGGGCGACCTGCCCGGCGTGGTGCGCGCCAAGGGCTTCTTCTGGCTCGCCACCCGCATGCCCTGGGCGGGGTCCTGGCAATTGGCCGGCGCGATCGGGCGGCATGAGGCGGCGGGCTTCTGGTGGGCGGCGCAGCCGGCCTCGCGCTGGCCGAACGACCCGGAATGGCGCGAAGGCGTGCTCCGCAACTGGCAGGATCCCTTCGGCGACCGGCGGCAGGAGATCGTGTTCATCGGCATCGGCATGGATGAGCGCGCGCTGCGCCGCGCGCTGGACCGCTGCCTGCTCACCGATGCCGAGATGCGCGGCGGGGTGAAGGCCTGGGCGAAGCTGCCGGACCCCTTCCCCGCCTGGCGCCAAGGGTAACCTTCAGGGCCCGCCCGCCTGGGCCAGGGCGACAAGCTGGTCGAGCGCGGCGCCCCAGCCGGCATGGAAGCCCATCGCCTCGTGCCGCGCCTGGTCCTCGGCATTCCTGTGCCGGGCGATGGCGGTGTAGAGCGTGCCCTCCCCGGCCTCGAAGGTCAGGATCGCCGTGACGAAGGGCTCGGGCGCGGGCTGCCAGCCGGGCAGGAAGGCGTCGGTCCAGACCAGGCGGTGATGGGGCACGACCTCCAGCCAGCAGCCCGCATTGTCATGCGTCTCGCCCGCCGGCCCGCGCATGACGGTGCGGAAGATGCCGCCGGGGCGAAGGTCCACCTCCGCCTCCTCCGTCCGCCAGGGGGCGGGGGTGAACCAGCGCGTGAGCCAAGCGGGCTGGGTCCAGGCGCGGAACAGCGTCTCGGGCGCGAGCGGCACGCGCCGCTGGAACACCAGGTCGAATGTCTCGGTCATCCTGAGCCTTCCGTTCAGCCGGCCTCGGCCAGCACCTTCAGCACCGCGGACCCATAGCGCTCGAGCTTGGTGCGCCCCACGCCGGGCAGGGCGCCCAGCTGGTCCAGGCTGCGCGGCCGCGCGGCCACGATCTCGGCCAGCGTCCGGTCCTGGAAGATGACATAGGCCGGCACGGATTGCGCCTGCGCCTCCGCCCGGCGCCAGTCGCGCAGCGCCTCGAAGAGCGGGTCACCCACCGGCGCGCCGGCGCCGCCGGAGGGACGCGCGGCCCGCGCCGGGGCCGTGCCGGCGCGCAGCACATCCTCGCGCAGCATCACCTGTTCCTCGCCCTTGAGGATCGGGCGCGCGGCCTCGGTCGGCACCAGCTCGCCATGGTTCTCCACGGCCACGTCCAGCGCCCCGCGCGCCACGAGCTGCCGCGCCACGCCGCGCCAGGCAAGGTCGGAAAAATCCTTCCCCACGCCGAAGGTCGGCAGTCGGTCATGCGCGAATTGCGCGACCTTGTCGGTCATCTTGCCGCGCAGCACGTCCACCACATGCCCCACGCCGAAACGCCTTCCCGTGCGCAGCACGGCGGAGAGGAACTTCTGGGCCGCCACGGTTCCATCGAATAATCGGGGGGGGGACAGGCAGACATCGCAATTGCCGCAGGGGGGCATCTCCTCCTCCCCGAAGCAGCGCAGCAGCAATTGGCGGCGGCAGGTCGCGGCTTCCGCGATCGCCACCATGGCCTCCAGCCGCTGGCGCTCGATGCGCTTCTGCTCGGGCTGGGCGGGGCTTTCCTCGATGCGGTGGCGGGCCAGGGCGATGTCGCCGGCGCCATAGAGCAGCAAAGCCCGCGCAGGCAGGCCGTCACGCCCCGCGCGGCCGATCTCCTGGTACCAGCTCTCCGGCGAGCGCGGCAGGTCGAGATGCGCGACCCAGCGCACATCCGGCCGGTCGATGCCCATGCCGAAGGCGATGGTGGCGCACATCACCACGTCGTCGCCGCGCGAGAAGCGCCGATGCGCCTCGCGCTTCGCCTGGCCATCCATGCCGGCGTGGAAGGCGAGCGCGTCGATACCCTCGCCGCGCAGCCACTCGGCGGTGCTCTCGGTGCGCGCGCGGGTGCCGCAATAGACGATGCCCGCGCCGCCCTTCACGCCGGCCTCGCGGATCAGGGCGCGGATCTGCGCGCGTTCCTGCTCGCGCGGGGCGGCCTCGATGCGGATGTTGGGGCGGTCGAAGCCGCCGCGGAACACCGGGTCGTCCTGCAGGCCGAGCTGGCGGCGGATATCCTCCACCGTGCGCGGATCGGCGGTGGCGGTGAGCGCGAGGCGCGGCGTGCGGGGGAAGCGCTCGGCCAGCACGCCGAGGCCGCGATATTCGGGGCGGAAATGGTGCCCCCACTGGCTGACGCAATGCGCCTCATCCACCGCGAAGAGCGCAATGGGCAGGCCCTCCAGCCGGCTCAGCATGCCCTCCAGCGTCAGCCGCTCGGGCGAGACGTAGAGCAGCTTGAGATCGCCGCTGTGCAGGTCGCGCAGCACGGCGCGGGCATCGGCCTCGGGCAGGTCGGAATGCAGCGCGGCGGCGGCGATGCCCTGCTGGCGCAGCGCCGCCACCTGATCCTCCATCAGCGCGATCAGGGGGGAGACGACGACGCCCACACCCGGTCGGCACAGCGCCGGCACCTGGAAGCAGAGCGACTTCCCGCCCCCCGTCGGCATGAGGACGAGGCCCGAGCCACCCGTCGCGACATGCTGCACAACTTCCGCCTGCCGGCCGCGAAAGCCGGCATGGCCGAAGACGCGGGCGAGGATCGCCTCGGGGCTTTCGCACGCGATCTCGACGCGATGCAACGGGAATCGGGCATCATCGGGCATGGCCACCTCTGCCATGCCGCGCCGCGCGAGTCAGCTACGCGATCGGGCTATTGCGGCCCGATGCGGATCTCGACGCGGCGGCTCTCGGTGGCGATGTCCGCGAATTCCACGGGGCCGCGGGCCGAAACCATGAGACGCGCGGGGGCCACGCCGGCCTCGCGCAGTTCCTCGGCGATCGCCTGGGCGCGGGCATTGGACAGCGCCCGGTTGTAGGCCACGGAGCCGGCCGGGCCCGCGAAGCCGAGCACGCGCACCGGCTGGGACGGGTAGCGGCGGGCGATGGCGGCGGCATCGCGCACCACGGCCATCGCGGCGTCGCCCAGCGCCACGCTGTCGCCCTCGAAGAAGACGATGTGCACGGGCTGCGCCACGAGGTCGGCCCCCAGCGGATCGGCGGCATTGCAGGCCGCGAGCAAGGAGGCGGACATAAGGGCAAGGCCCGTGAAGGTCCCGGCCTTGGCGAAACTGCGGCGGCGCATCATGGAAGGCTCCCGACTCTCTGTTGCGCATAGGTCGCGCGAAGCGGCCATCGCCGTCAACCGCGCCGGTGTGGCTTGGCCCGCACTACCGGGGGTTAACCCTTTCCCGGGCAAGCTGCCGGGGTGGTACCCCTCCCCGACACGGCCGAAGCGGCCGCCGCCTACGCCCTGCCCGATGCGCGCGGCTTCGACCCCGTGCGCTTCCCCGGCGTGCCGCCCGGCGAGGCCTGGCCGCCGCCGCGCCTGGATTTCGCCGCCCCCTGGCTGCACGAGCCCGGCCTGTGCTTCGAGCGCGACTCGGGCGGCGGCATCGGCGTGGTGCGCGCCTTCGCGCATCTGCGCATGGTGGTGGACATCGAGGCAGCGCATCGGCAATTCGACATCGCCCCCGGCTCACGCGACTTCCTGCTGTTGCGCCTGGTGCCGGCGGCGCTGCGCTGCGTCGAGCGAATCGCGCCCGGCGACCCGCTGCCCGGCGCGCTGCTCGACGACGACCCCGAACTGCCCGAGGACCACCACCTCTTCGCCGCCAGCTCCGCGCTGGTGGAGCGCTTGGCCGCCACGGCCGGAGAGGAAGGCCTGGCGCTGGCCGATGCGATGCGCCGCGTGCCGCCCGGACCTGCCATGTTCGAGACCGCGGTGGCGCGCTGCATCACCGAGGGCGGCTTCGCGATGGAAACCATCGCCCCCCTCGCGCGGCGCCTGCAGCGCCTCGCCAATGCCCATGCGCGCGTGCTCTCGGCCGCGGCGACGCAGCCCGACTACGAATCGATGGAACGCATGGTCCGCCGCACGCGGGAGGCGGTGGGGGCGGATCGCCGCTGGGCGGGCGATCTGCTGACCCGCGCGCTCGAGGCGCTGCAGCCGCGCATCGCCCTGCCACGGCGCACGGCCGCCGCCCTCTTCACCGCCGCCGAGGCCGCGATGCGCAAGCCCCTGCCGCTGGAAGCCCCCACGCGGCTGATCCGCGAGCAGGAGGGCTATCGCGACCGGCTGGTGGATCTGGGCATCTTCTGGCGCCGCCTCGCCGCCGCCTGGCTGGCGGTGGATCCCGAGACGACCGACCGGCGGGAGATCGAGGCGCTGTGCCGCAACGCCGTGCGCCGGCTCGGCCTGGTCACGCTGTATCGCGTGACGGAGGAGGCCTGAGGCTCAGCCCTCGGCATCCAGCGCATAGCCGGCGGAGCGGACGGTGCGGATGATGTCCACCTCGCCCTCCCCGTTCACCGCCTTGCGCAGGCGGCGGATATGCACGTCCACCGTGCGCGGCTCGACATGGATGTCGCGCCCCCAGACGGCGTCGAGCAACTGCTCGCGCGAGAAGACGCGGCCCGGGTGCTGCAGGAAGAATTCCAGCAGGCGGTATTCGGTCGGGCCGAGATGCAGCGAACGCGGCCCGCGCGTGACGCGATGCGCATCCTGGTCCATCACCAGGTCGCGATAGCTGATCCGCCCCTTCACCGGCACCGCGCCCGACCGCCGCAGCAGGGCGCGGATGCGCGCGAGCAGCGCCTCCATCACGAAGGGTTTCGCGATATAGTCATCCGCCCCGGTGTCGAGCGCGCGCACCGCGTCCTGGTCCTCGGTGCGCGCGGTGACCATGATGATCGGCAGGTCGCGCGTGTTGGGCCGGCGGCGGATCTGGCGGCAGACCTCGAGGCCCGAGAGCGCGGGCAGCATCCAGTCCAGCACGATCAGGTCGGGCTTCGTCTCGGCGACGCGCAGCAGCGCCTCCTGCCCATCGGCCGCCTCCTCCACGCGGAAGCCCTGCTTCTCGAGGTTGTAGCGCAGCAGGGTCAGCAGCGGCGCCTCATCCTCGACGATCAGGATGGTGGGCTTGGCGAGGGAACCGGAGGCCTCGGGCATGGCGTGCTTCCTGCTCGATTATTCGGGGGCACGAACGACGGCGTAGGCGGAGCTGTCCGATTTCGGCCGGTCCTCGGGCAGCGTGTCGCCGCGCACGGCGTAGTGCACCGTCTCGGCGATGTTGGTCGCGTGGTCGCCGATGCGTTCCAGGTTCTTCGCGATGAACAGCAGATGCGTGGCCGCGGTGATGTTGCGCGGATCCTCCATCATGAAGGTCAGCATCTCGCGGAAGATGCCGTTGTAGACATCGTCCACCGGCTCATCCGCCGCCCAGACGCGCTGCGCGGCCTCGGCATCGCCGCTCAGCAGCGCGTCGATCGCGGCCTTGAGATTCTCCTGCACCAGCTGCGCCATGCGGGTGAAGCCGTTCATGGAGCCGAGCTGCGGCTGCTGCATCACGACGATGCTGCGCTTCGCCCCGTTGCGCGCGTAGTCGCCGATGCGCTCCAGGTTGTGCGCCACCTTCATGGAGGCGATGATGAAGCGCAGATCCGAGGCCATGGGCTGGCGCAGCGCGAGGATGCGCACGCAGAAGGCCTCGATCTCGCGCTCGAGCTGGTCCAGCGCCGCATCGCGGCTGACCACCTCGGCGGCCAGGCGCGCGTCGCGGCGCGTCATGGCGGTGACGCTGTCATGCACCTGGCGCTCGGCGAGGCCGCCCATGCGGGCCACCATGTCGCGCACGCGCTTGAGCTGCTCTTCATAGGATTTGACGATGTGCTCGGGCATTTCGTTCGGCATGATCCTGGGTTCCTCAGCCGAAGCGGCCGGTGATGTATTCCTGGGTCTTCTGCTGCCGCGGCGCGGTGAACATCTGCGCTGCGGGGGCAACCTCGATCAGCTCGCCCAGGAAGAAGAACGCCACCTGGTCGGCACAGCGCGCCGCCTGCTGCATGTTGTGCGTGACGATGCAGATGGTGAAGTCGCGCTTCAGCTCGTCGATCAGCTCCTCGATCTTCAGCGTGCTGATGGGATCGAGCGCGGAGGTCGGCTCGTCGAACAGGATCACCTCGGGCCGCACGGCGATGGTGCGCGCGATGCACAGGCGCTGCTGCTGCCCGCCCGACAGGCCGAGCGCGCTGGACTGCAGCCGATCCTTCACCTCGCCCCAGATGGCGGCGCGCGAGAGCGCCCATTCGACCCGGTCGTCCATCTGCGACTTGCTCAGCTTCTCATGCAGTTTGATGCCGAAGGCGATGTTGTCGTAGATCGTCATCGGGAAGGGCGTGGGCTTCTGGAACACCATGCCGATCTTCGAGCGCAGCTCGTTGAGGTCCACATCGGGGGCGATCATGTTGCGCCCATCCATCAGCACCTCGCCCTCCGCCCGCTGGCCGGGATAGAGGCTGTACATGCGGTTCAGCACGCGCAGCAGCGTGGACTTGCCACAGCCCGAGGGGCCGATCATGCCCGTCACCTGCCGGTCCGGCAGTTCGAGGTTGATGCCCTTCAGCGCCTTGTTGGTGCCGTAGTAGAAGTCGAGGTTGCGCACGGACAGGCGCGAGACCGTGTTCAACACGGCATCGGAGCGGACCTGCACGCCGGCGAAGGAACCGGTCTGGGCCTCGGCCGAAGCGTCGGTGCTGGCGGACATGGGGCTGTTCCTCAGTGGCGGCTGCGCAGCACGACGCGCGCGATGATGTTGATGGCGAGAACGCCGAGCGTGACGATCAGCGCCCCCGCCCAGGCGATCTCGATGAGGTCGGGGAAGCCGGAATTGGCCTGCTGGTAGATGGCGATGGGCAGGCTGGCCATCGCCTTGGTCAGGTCCATGCTGACCACGTTGTTGCCGAAGCTCGTCAGCAGCAGCGGCGCCGTCTCCCCCGCGATGCGCGCGATGGCGAGCAGGATGCCGGTGGCGATGCCCGACAGCGCGGCCTTGTAGCAGACCAGCGTGATCATCTTCCACTTCGGCGCGCCGAGGCCGATCACCGCCTCCCGCAGCGTGTTGGGGATCAGCTGCAGCATGTCCTCCGTGGTGCGCACCACGACGGGGATGACGATGATGGCCAGCGCCAACGCCCCCGCGATGCCCGAGAAGCCGCCCATCGGCAGCACCACCAGCTGGTAGATGAACAGGCCGATCAGGATCGAGGGGGCGGAGAGCAGGACGTCCGAGACGAAGCGGACCACATCGCCCAGCTTCGAGCCACGCGCATATTCCGCGAGGTAGGTGCCTACGAGCAGGCCGATCGGCGTGCCGATCGCGGTACCGATGCCCACCTGCACCAGGCTGCCCAGGATGGCGTGCAGCAGCCCGCCCTTTGGCAGGCTGTCGTCGCCGAAGCGCGTCGGCGCGAATTCGCGCGTGAAGACCACGATGTCGAGCGCCACAAGGCCGCGCCAGAACAGCGTGAGCATGATGGAGGCGAGGAAGAACAGCCCGACCACGGTGGCCGCGATGCAGAACCACTTGATGAGCGAGTCGACGGTCTTGCGGCGGCGCCCGAGCGCGCGCGCAACCTTGAGGTCGCGCGCGGGGCCGGCGGCGATGGTGGTGGCGCTCATCGGATCAAGCCTTCAGCCGGGACCGCAGCAGCCAGCGCGACAGGGCCAGCACCACGAAGGAGATGAGGAAAAGCAGGAAGCCGAGCGCGAAGAGCGCGGATTGCTTGAGGCTGCCTGCGAGGCTCTCGGGGAATTCCATCGCCACCACCGAGGCGATGGTCGTCGCCGCGTCGAAGACCGATCCGGGCATGCGGTTGGCGTTGCCGATCACGAAGGTGACCGCCATCGTCTCGCCCAGCGCGCGGCCAAGGCCCAGCATGATGCCGCCCACCACCGAGATCCGGGTGTAGGGGATGACCACGCCGCTGACGACCTCCCACCGCGTCGCGCCAAGGCCGTAGGCGCTTTCCTTGTAGACCGGCGGCACCTGCTCGAAGACGTCGCGCATCGTGGCGGCGATGAAGGGCAGGATCATGATGGCGAGCACCAGCGCCGCGCTGAACAGCGAGGTGCCGGCGAAGTTGTTGCTCTCGAAGATGAAGCCCAGCAGCGGGATCGCGGCGAGGTTCTCGCCGAAGGCAAGCTGGATGTTCTGCTGCACGAAGGGCACCACCACGAACAGGCCCCACATGCCGTAGATGATGGAAGGCACGGCGGCGAGCAGCTCGATCGCTGTGCCGATCGCCCGCTTGGCCACGGGGGGGCAGAGCTCGGTCAGGAAGAAGGCGATGCCGAAGGCCACCGGCACGGCGAAGATGATGGCGAGCACCGAGCTCGCGATGGTGCCGAAGACGGCGGTCAGGGCGCCGTATTCCTCGCGGTGGTCCTCCACCGGGTTCCAGGCGTCGGACCAGATGAAGCTCACGCCGAAATGCGTGAAGGCGGGCAGCGAGCCGATGAACAGCGTGACGATGATGCCGCCCAGCGTCAGCAGCACGAGATAGCTGGCGCCGTAGCACAGCGCCTCGAAGATCCTGTCGCCCAGGCTGCCGGTCTTGCGGCGGGCGGTCGCGGCGGGGAGATCCGTGGGGCCGGTGGCAGCGGAGGAGGACAAGGGCGCGATCCAGCAGGCGGGTGTCGGAAAGGAAGGGGGCGCGGCCGTGCCGCACCCCCCGCCGGGATCAGGCCACCGGCCAGAGCGCCTGGCCAGCCGGGCCCTTCACCTGGGCGGCCCAGGCGGCGCGCACCGCATCATGCACATTGGCGGGCAACGGGATGTATTCCAGGCGCTGCGCCGTCTGCGCCCCGTTGCGGAAGGCCCAGTCGAAGAAGCGCATGGTGTTGCGGCTGCCGTCGATCTTGTCGGCCGGCGGGTTCGTCGGCAGCAGGATGTAGGTGGGGCTGGTGATCGGCCAGACGGTAGGGCCGTTCAGGTCGATGGTGTCGGCGGCGAAGTTCGGCACCGACCAGTCAGCAGCAGCCGCGGTGGCCAGGAAGGCCGCGGGCTCGGGCTTCACGAAGGCGCCGCTCTTGTTGCGGATCTGCGTGGTCGGCATGCGGTTCACCACGGCGTAGGCATTCTCGATGTAGCCGATGGTGCCGGGGCTGTTGCGGATGATGTTGGAGACACCCTCATTGCCGCGCGCGCCGTTGCCGACCGGCCAACGCACGGAGGTGCCGGCCCCCGGGCCCGCATTCCACTCGGCCGAGATGCGCGAGAGATAGGTGGTCCAGACCCAGGTCGTGCCCGACCCATCCGCCCGGTAGCCCACCGAGAGCGGCAGGTTGGGGATGCGGATGTCGCGGTTCAGCTCAGTGATGCGGCTGTCGTTCCAGCGCGTGATCTTGCCGAGGAAGATGTCGGCGATCACTTCGGGAGTGAGCCGCAGCGTGTTGTCGGCCACGCCGGGCAGGTTGTAGCTCAGCACCACCGAGCCCATGACGGTCGGGAATTGCAGCAGGCTGCGCTCGGTCAGCTGCGCCGTGGTCAGCGGCGCGTCGGAGGCGCCGAAATCCACCGTGCGGGCCGTGATCTGGTTGATGCCGCCGCCCGAGCCGATGGACTGGTAGTTCAGCGAGATGCCGATCGCGGCGCGCGCTTCCGCCGACCAGCGCTCATAGAGCGGGCGGGGGAAGGTGGCGCCGGCGCCAGTGATGGTGACCTGCGCCTGCGCCATGGCGGCGCGGGAGCCGAGAAGGCCGGCACCGAGAACCGCACCGGTGCCGAGAAGAAGCGACCGCCTGTTCACTGGGAAAATCTCCTACTGTCGTTGTGCAGGCAGCGTCCCGGTCGGGGGCTGCCTGCGTTGCCCGCCTTCTAGGCGCAACAGGCGACGTCGCTATTGCAAATTGATGACAGTCCCGTGACAGGCGCTCTGACAAGATTGCAATTCATCCAGATGATCCGCGCCCTCAATCCGGCCTGATCGCCAGCACCGTGCGGTTCCAGCCGCCCTCGATCGGCGCATAGGCCTGGATCCCGGCCATCTGCCGCACCAGGGCCAGGCCGAGCCCCCCCAGCGGCGCCTCGGCGATGCCAGGGGCGGCGGGGGGCTTGCCGCCCTGGCGGGGGTCGAAGGGCGCGGCCGCATCCTCGATCGTCACCTGCGCCGTCGCCCCCGCCAGCGCCACGGCGACCCGCGCGGCGGGTGGCGGCCCGGCGAATCGGCCATGCATCACGAGGTTGACCAGCAATTCCTCCACCACCAGCCGAACGCGCAGGATCAGCGGCTGGGGGGCGCCCTGCGCCAGGAGATAGGCCTCGATCCGCGCCTGCGCATCGGCCAGCGCGGCCATCTCGATCGGGACGTCGAGGCGCAGCACCTCAGCCCGCCAGGCGGGCCAACGCCTGGGCCTCGGTGTCCACCACCGGCAGGATCTCGCCCAGGGCCATCGCCTCGAGCACCTCGGCCACCATGGGCTGCGCGCCGAACAGCACCACCTTGCCCCCCCGGCGGGAGACGACGCGCGTCACCGAGAGCAACAGGCGGATGCCAAGGGAGGAGAGGAACTCCAGGCCGCGCATGTCGAGCACGGCGCTCTTGTTGGCCGCGGCGATGGTCGCGGTGAAGGAGGTCTCCACCAGCCCCACCGTCGTCGCGTCCAGCCGCCCCACCAGCACCAGCTTCAGGGCCTGCGGGCCCAGATCCACCACGTCGAAACGCACCGCGAGACTCCTTCAGAAAGCGAGGCTGATTAGCCGCCCCAGCGCCCAGGCTGCATGACAGTTTCCTGACAGCAGGGCCCGCGCGCCCCGTGGCCGCAGGGCCGCCAGCGTGCCAGCATGACGGCGGAGGGAACACCCATCATGCTCGACCCCGCGCCGGAGGGCCCCCTGCCCTCGCCTGCCGCCCGTCTCCGCGCCGTGCTGGCGAATCCGCGAATAGCCGTCGTGCCCGGCTGCCACGATGCCCTGGGCGCGCGGCTGATCGCCCGCGCCGGCCTGCCGGCGGCCTTTCTGAGCGGCTATGCGGTGAGCGCCGCACGGCTCGGCCTGCCCGATGCGGGGCTGATCTCCTACCGCGAGATGCTCGATGCCGGGCGCGAGGTCTGCGCCGCGACCACCCTGCCCGTGATCGGCGATGCCGATACCGGCTTCGGCAACCCCGTGAATGTCCGGCGCACCGTGGCCGGCTACCACCAGGCGGGCTTCGCCTGCGTGATGATCGAGGACCAGGTCTTCCCCAAGCGCTGCGGCTTCGCCCAGGGCCTGGAGGTCGCGCCGCGGGAGGAAGCGCTGCTGCGCCTGCGCGCCGCGCTCGATGCGCGCGATGCGGTGCGCCGCGCGGGGGGCGACCTGCTGGTGATCGGGCGCACCGATTCCCGCGCCGCGGTGGGGCTGGAGGAAGCGCTCTGGCGCGCCCAGGCCTTCGCCGAGATGGGCGCCGACATCGTCTATTTCGAAGCCCCGCAAAGCACGGCCGAGATGGAGGCGCTGCACCGCGTCACCGGCACCACGCCGACCATGCTCGCGCAGGTTGAGAAACCGGGCCGGCCCTTCCTGACCCCCGCCCAGGCCGAGGCCATCGGCTATCGCGTGCTGCTGCTGGGCATCACGCTGCTGAATGTGGTGCTGCGCGCGCAGCAGGACGCGCTGGCGCTGATCGCCGCCGGCGCGCATCCCGGCCCGGAGCGGCTGCTGCCCTTCGAGGAGCTCTACGACCGCGTCGGCTTCAACGCCTATTATGCGATGGAGAAGACCTACGCGCGCTGAGCGGCCAGGGCGCCGGCGGTGGCGATGTGCAGGTCGCTGCGTGAGGCCACATCCGCCAGCGCCTCCCGCAGGTAGCGGATGCGATGGGGCGCGCCGAGCATCCAGGGGTGGATGCCAAGCCCGAGCACGCGCCCGCCGCGCGTCTCGGCCAGCAGCCGGTCCAGCGCGTCGCGCACAAGACCCGGCCAGCGCGTGACGGGCACGCGGCGCAGCCAGAGCGTCTGCACATCGTCGAACTCGCCAGGCGGCGGCAGCGCGAGCAGGCCGGAGGCGTGGGCGTAGGGTTCCTCGTCATTCGCCCAATCGAGCGCATAGACGAAGCCGGCCTCGGCCAGCAGCCGCGTGGTCGCCTCGGTGGCGCCGTGATCCTGGCCGAGCCAGCCCGTGGCACCGGGCCATATCCTTGCAAGACCATCACGCACCTGGGCGATCTCGGCCGCTTCCTCGGCCTCGCTGTAGCGCGCCGTGACCATGCGGCTGGCGGAGAGGCCATGCGCGACGGGTTCGTAGCCACGCGCGCGGCAGGCGGCGACGATCTCCGGATGGCGCTGCGCGGCCAGTAAATTCACCGCGACGCTCGCGGGTAGGCGCAGCGCGTCGAGCAGGTCGAGGATGCGCCAGATGCCGATGCGGTTGCCGTATTCGCGGTAGGAATAGCCGTGCCAATCCGGCGTGCCCGTGAAGAAGGCGCCCCGGAAGCGCGGATCGCGATGCGTGCCCTCGGGCGGGACGATCTCCGTGTGTTCGAGATGCAGCAGCAGGTAGACGGCCACGCGCTTGCCGCCCGGCCAGCGGAAATCCGGCCGCGCGGGTTGCGGCAGGAAGGGATGCAGCGCGTGGTCAGGACCGCGCGGCGGGATCATCGGCCGAGCGCCGCTTCGTAGTGATGCGCGAGATACCAATCCGCCATCTCCGCGCCCGTGGCGAACCACACGCCCTCATGCCGGCGCAGATGCGCCAGCAGCGCCTCCAGATACCGCACGCGCTGCGGCCGGCCCATGATGTAGGGGTGGAGTGCGATGCACATGACCCGTGGCTGCGCCGCACTCTCGGCATAGAGCGTCTCGAACATGTCGAGGCCGGTACGGAGGAAATCCTCGCCCTCGCCCGCCCCGGCGCCGAGCATCACCGCGTCGTTCAGGTCCATCTGATAGGGCAGCGAGATCAGCCGCCCCTGGCGCACGCGGATCGGCGTGGGCTGGTCGTCATGGTAGAGGTCGCAGAGATAATCGATGCCGGCCTCCGCCACGAGATCGGGCGTGCGCAGCGTGTTGGAGGCCGCCGGCGAGAACCAGCCGCGCAGCCGCCGCCCGGTCATGCGGCGCCAGGCCTCGACACTCAGGCCGATCTCCGCGCGCTCCTCCGCCTCCGAGAGGCCCCAATGGTAGCGCGTGTTGTAGAGGCCGTGGCTGAACACATCCCAGTCGCGCGCCAGCATGGCGTCGAGGATCTCGGGGAACATCTCGCCCACCGCCATGGAGAAGCTGACCGTGCCGCGGATGCCCTGCGCGTCCAGCACCTCCATCATCCGCCACACGCCCGCGCGGTTGCCGTAATCCTTCAGCGAATAGGACAGCACGTCGGGATGCGGCGTACGCGGCCAGGGATCGCGCTGGCGGATGAGGGCGGGGCGGAACTCGTAATGCTCGATGTTCGGGCAGACCCAGACCGCGAGCCGCGCGCCCCCCGGCCAGGTCAGCTTCGGCCGGAAGGGCAGCGGCGCATGGACCAGGCGCTGCTCCGGATCGATCATGTCACGATGGCTTCGGCCTCGATCTCGACCAGGTAGTTGCCGACAAGGCGGGCGACCTCGACCAGCGTATTCGCGGGTCTTGCGCTCTCGAAGACGCGGCCATGCACGCGGCCCACGGCCTCCCAGTCATTGGCGTCGCGCAGCCAGATGCGCGTCTGAACGACATCATCGATGGTCCCGCCCAGGGCCTCGATGGCGGCGGCGATCTTGTCGAGGATATAGACCGCCTGCGACCCGGCATCGCCGGGTGCCACGAGGCTGCCATCGGTATGCGTGGCGGTGGTGCCGCTGACCAGGATGCGATCGCCCACGCGCAGGGCGCGGCTGTAGCCGCAGGCCTTCTCCCAGACGCTGCCGCTGTCCACGCGCAGCCGGCCCGGCCGGAACTCGGTCGCGCTGAAGGCCTTGGGCAGCGCATCGAGGTGATGGCTGAGATCGCCCGAGGCGGTGAGGAAGGGCGGCTTGCGATACTCGTCGCCGCAATCGCCCGGAATCATGCGCCCCGCCGCGAAGGCATGGGCGAGGCGGTCATGATCCTCGGCATCCAGGGCGAAGGTGAAGAGCCGGAGATTGTCCGCGCGATGCTCGGCCTCGGTCAGGCGCGCGCCGACGATCACGGCACCCACCGCCGGGTGTTCCAGCACCCAGCGCGTCGCGACATTGCTGATCGAGACACCATGGCGCTTCGCGATGGCGTCGGCCGCGCGCAGCACGGCCTGGAAGGCAGGCCAGCCGCCCATCGCCTCGATGAAGCGGCGATACTTCATCTTCGACCAGTCGGTGATGTCGGCCTCGGCCGGGGCTTCCCGTCCCAGCCAGCGCTCGGAGAGGAAGCCGCCGCCGAGCGTGCCATAGGCCAGGATCTTCACCCCGTGGCCCAGGCAGAATTCCGACATCGCCCCGCCCGCGCGGCGATCCAGCAGCGAGAAGGAGAGCTGGTTGGTGGCGATCGGCACGCCGTTCTTCACGGCGACGCGCAGGTGGTCCGTGTCGAAATTGGTGACGCCGATATGGTTCAGCGCCCCCTCCGCGCGCATCGCGCCCATCTCGCGTAACGCATCGAGCCAGGCGGGATGGCGGAAGCTCCACCAGTGGAACTGCATCAGGTCCGGGATGCAGCCCAGCCGCTCGATGCTGCGCCCCACGCCGGCGCGCACCACCTCGCGGGTCATCGGCCCCGGCGTGGGCACCCATTTGGTGAAGACGCGGCCCTCGCCATCCTCCTCCCGGAAGATCGAGAAGATCTGCTCCGCGCCGCCATAGTGGTCCGCCATGTCGAAGCTGTCGAAACCCGCTTCGGCATAATCCGCCAGGGCGGCGGCGGCGGCGACATGGTCGAGCACGCGCCCGTCGCGCTCCTGGTCCGCCACCTGCCAGAGACCGGTGATGATGCGGCTCGCCTCCAGCCCGGGGGCGAGCAGCGTGCGTGGCGGCCTGATGCGGTGGGGCATCAGCGGGGCGGCAATTGCCGCTGCACGGCCTGGACCTCATCGGTCGTCATCTGGCCGACCGTGACGATCTCGCCATTCGTGATGCGCCACTTGCGGAAGGGGCCGGTGATGTCGCCATTCGCGTCGAACTCGACCGGGCCGATCACGCCGACATAGCGCACCGGCTGGCCGGCGCGGATCAACTCCAGCGCGCGGCGGAAGCCGGCCGGGCCGGCATGCACCACCTCGCCGCCCGGCGCGGTCACCTGGCGGATCGCCTCGCGGATCGGCCCGGCCTCGAAGCGCCCGGCCTTGGCGATGGCGAGGCCAAGGATGGCCGCCGCATCGAAGGCACGGTCGGCGGCCGGCGCGCCGGCGCCGAAGCCGCCCGACATGGCCGGGTAGGCCTGGGCGAAGAACTCGGTCGAGGGTGTTGAGACAGTGCCGGAGGAGGTGCCGAAGGCGTTGTTGAGGAAGCGCGGCCCGACATCGCGGATGAAGTCGGCGCTGTTCATGCCGTCATTGAGCAGGAAGGTCGCGGGGCCGCCCTGCTGGATCCAGGTGCGCGCGATGGTCGTGCCGTCGCCCGGATAGCTCACCAGGTAGAGCGCAGGCGGATCGCCGCGCAGCGCCTGCGTCACTTCCGGCGCGTAGCTCGCCTGGCTCGGATTGTAGGGGGTGGTGGAGACGATGGTGCCGCCGAGTGCGACATAGGCGCGGCGGAACTCATTCACCATGTTCACGCCGAAATCGTTGTTCACATGGATGATGGCGAGCCGGCGCAGCCCCTGGTCCATCGCATAGCGCGCGGCCGCCGTGCCCTGCAGCGCATCCGAGGTGATGGTGCGGAAGAACCAGCCGCGCGTCTGCCCCTCCACCGCCATGCGGGTCAGCGTGGGCGAGGAGGAGGCGGGGGAGATCTGCACCACCCCGGCCGGGCCGGTCACGGAGGTGACGATGGGGATGGAGACGCTGCTGATGATGCCGCCGATGATGGCCGGCGTGCGGCGCAGATCCACCAGCTGGCGCGCCTGGTCCACGGCGACACTGCCCTGGCTTTGCGCGTCGCGCAGGTCGAAGGCGAGGCGGCAGCCCGCGATGCCCTGCGCCCCGGCGGCGGCGTTCAGCTCGTTGAAGGCCAGTTCGACGGATTTCGCCGCCGCCTGGCCGAAGCGACCGGCCGGCCCGGTGAGGGAGACGACCATGCCGGCCGTATGCGTACAGGTGGGCGCCTGCGCCGCGGCCGGGTTGGCGCCGAGCGCGGCGGCGGCAAGGGTCGCGGCCAAGGCCGCGTGGCGGGCGATACGCATGTTCTGTCTCCGGCTCCCGGTCGGTGTCGTTGCGCCCAGTCTCCCCTTGTGGCCGGGGCTTGTAAACGGGGCTCAGGGTGCGGGCGGGGTGACCCAGGTTTCCTGCACGTAGAGCCAGCGCGGCCCGGATGGGTCGAGGCGAAAGAGCGCGCTTGCCCGCCGCGCCGTCTCCTGCCCGCCGAGCCATTGACGCTCGATATAGTGCATCAGCATCAGCGGTGGGGCGGCGTGCAGCACCGCGGCGTCCTCGATGGCGATGCGGAAGCCAGGGCAGCGGCTGCCGCGGGCGCCGAGCAGGAAGGCGAGCACCCCGTCCCGGTCGAGGCGGCGGCCATTGGGCATGACCATGGCGAAGCCCGGGTCGAAGGCCGACGCGAAGCGGGCGAAATCGCCCTGCCCCGCCGCCCCGAGCCAGGATTCGAAGAGCTCGTGCAGCGCCACGATCTCCGCGACGCAGGCGGCCTCAGGATTTGTTGAGGTCATACTTCATGATCCTGCCATGCGGCCCGTCGCGGTCGCGCTCCAGCGTGTAGGTATCGCCCGCCGGCCCCGGCGCGGCGGCGAGCAGCGGCGCGAGCAGGGCGTGGTCCTCGGCATCCAGCGCGAAGGCGAAGACGCGCAGATTGTCGGGCAGGTGCTCCGCGTAGCGCGCCCCCACGATGGCGCCGGCGACATGCGGCTGCTCCAGTACCCAGCGCGTGGCCACCGCCGTGATGGAGACACCATGCTTGCGCGCGATGGAATCGAGCACGCGCAGCAGCGCCTGGAAGGCCTCCCACCCGCCGAATTCCTCGATGATGAGCCGGTACTTCACCAGGGAACGGTTCGCGAGCGGCTCGGCCGGGTCCGGCTGGCCGAGCCAGCGGGCGGAGAGGAAGCCCCCCGCCACCGTGCCGTAGCAGAGCAGCTTCACCCCCTGTTCGGCGCAGAGCGCGGAGAGCGCGCCGGCCGGGCGGCGATCCAGCAGCGAATACTGCGTCTGCATGGAGACGACCGGCACGCCCGCCGCGCGCATCGCCGCCGTGTGCGGCGCGTCGAAATTCGTCCCCCCGACATGCCGGATCTTGCCCGCCTGCTGCAGACGATGCAGGTGCTGCGCGGCCTCGACCATGCCGGGAATCTCGTAGTTCCACCAATGGAACTGCACGAGATCCAGCGTCTCGGCGCGCAGGCGCATCAGCGAACGGTCGATGATGCGCGTGACATAGGCCAGATCCACGCGCGGCAGGTCCGACCAGTCGGGCACGAATTTCGTGTGCACCCCGAGCCGCGCGCGTTCGGCGGGGCTGAGGGTGGCACGGAACTCGCCGATCATCTCCTCGACGCCGGTGTAGATGTCAGCGCAGTCGAAGGTGGTGACGCCGGCCTCGAGGAAGGCGCGCATGTCGGCGATGGCACGCGCGCGCTCGATGGCGCCATGCCCGCCGGCCAATTGCCAGCCGCCGCGGATGAGGGGGGAAATGGTGTAGCCCGGTGCGAGTTCCACCCTCACGAGTTCATCCCCTTGGGCCGCACCGCCGTCGTCTCGGCATGGCGGAAGCGGCGCAGCCCGGTGCGGGTGATGCGGAAGCGGCTCGGGCAGTTGGGGTCCGGGCAGGCGACCTCGGCGTCGGTGGTCATCCAGTCATTGGCATGGGTCGGCCGCTGCTTCGCCGGCAGCAGGGGCAGGAGCGCGGCGAGGGAATACATCGAGAACCCCTGGCCGGGCGGGAAATGCAGCATCTCGCCATGGACCTCGAAATGATCGCCCACCTTGGCGCCGCACCACAGCTTCGCCCCTTCCGGGGCCACCACCTCGACCCGCAGATCCCACAGGTCGAACCCATCCTCTTCCATCGCCAGCCCTCCGTCTCGCGCCGATATCGGCCGCGAAGGCCGGCGCCGCAAGCCAGGCACTTGACCGGCGCGCGGGCTGCCTGTTGATGCCGCGCATGTTGACCGCGGAAGGATTGACCAAGGGATTCGGGGGGCCGCCCGTGGTGGACGGCGTGTCCTTCACGATGCCGCGCGGCGCCATCATGGGGCTGATCGGGCCGAATGGCGCGGGCAAGACCACGCTGTTCAACTGCCTCGCCGGCAGCCTGCGCCCCGATGCCGGCACCCTCACCCTCGATGGCGCGCGGATCGAGGGGCTGCGCCCGGATGAGGTCTTCGCCCGCGGCCTGGCGCGCACCTTCCAGATCCCCCGCCCCTTCCCTGCCATGACGGTGCTCGAGAACGTCATGCTCGCGCCCCAGGGCCAGCGCGGCGAACGCTTCTGGACGAACTGGCTCCAGCCCGGCGCCGTCGCCGCCGAGGAGCGGCGCTTGCGCGAGAGTGCGCGGCACTGGATCGACTTCGTCGGCCTGTCGCACCTGACCCAACAGCCCGCGCGCGTGCTCTCGGGCGGGCAGCGCAAGCTGCTGGAACTCGCCCGCGTGCTGGTGGCCGAGCCGAAGCTCATCCTGCTGGATGAACCCGCCGCTGGCGTCGCCCCGCCGCTGCTCGCCACCATCATGGAGAAGATCGCCGCGCTGAACGCCCAGGGCACGAGCTTCCTGATCATCGAGCACAACATGGATCTGGTGATGTCGCTCTGCCGGCCGGTGATGGTGCTGGCGCAGGGGCGCAAGCTGCTGGAAGGCGCGCCCGAGGATGTGCGGCGCGACCCGCGCGTGATCGAGGCGTATCTGGGATGACGCCCGCACTCGAGTTCTCCGGGATTGAGGGCGGCTATGAGCCTGGCCTGCCCATCCTGCGCGGCGCCTCGCTCACCGTCATGCCGGGCGAGATCGTCGCCCTGCTCGGCCCCAATGGCGCGGGCAAGTCCACCCTGGTGAAGGCCGCCGCGGGGCTGGTGCCGATCTGGTCGGGCACGGTGCGGCTCGACGGGCGGGACATCACGGCGACTCCCGCGCATCGCATGGTGCGTGAGGGGCTGGGCTTCGTGCCCCAGACGGAAAATGTCTTCGCCAACCTCTCGGTGCTGGAGAACCTCCAGCTTGCCGCGGCGCTGGTGCCGAAGGGCCGGCGCGGCAGCCTCGATGCCATCTTCGCGCTCTTCCCGGATCTCGATCGCCAGCGCCACCTGCCGGCGGGCCGGCTTTCCGGCGGGCAGCGGCAGATGGTGGCGGTGGCGCGCGCGCTCATCGCCTCGCCCAGCGTGCTGATGCTGGACGAGCCCTCGGCCGGGCTCTCGCCCAAGCTGGTCGGCGTGGTGTTCGAGCGCCTGCAGGCGGTGCGCGCCACGGGGGTCACCATCCTGCTCGTCGAGCAGAATGTGAAGGCGGCGCTGGCCATCGCGGACCGCGCCGCGGTGCTGGTGGAGGGGCGCGAAAGGCTGGTCGGCGCGGCCGCCGACCTCGCCGACGACAAGCGCCTCGCCCAGCTCTATCTCGGCGGCGGGCTGGAGGAGGCGTGATGCTGCAACTCGTGGCCGATGGGCTGATCGTGGGCTCCGTCATCGCACTCGGCGCGGTGGGGCTGACGCTGACCTACTCCATCCTGCGCTTCGCCAATTTCGGCCAGGGCGAGTTCATGACCTGGGGCGCCTACCTGGCCGTCTCGGCGCTGGCGGCGGTGCTGGCGCTGACCGGGCTCGGCGTGATGACGCCGATCGAGCCCTTCTCCTTCGGCTGGCCGCTGCTGGTCGCCCTTGCGATCGCCGCGCTGCTCACGGCAGGGCTGGCGCTGCTGCTCGACTGGCTGCTGTTCCGCCGGCTACGCCATGGCAACGCCATCACGCTGGTGATCGCGAGCTTCGGCGCCGCGCTCGCGCTGCGGAACCTGCTGCAATTCCTCTACGGCACGCTGCCCGAATACTACTCGCGCGAGATCCAGATCGCGATCCGCCTGGTGCCGCGGGACGTGATGGGCGGGCTGCGGATCACGCCGGACCAGTTGCTGGTCATCGGGCTGACCGCCGTGGTGGTGGTGGCGCTGCATCTGCTGCTCACGCGCACCACCCTCGGCCGGGCGATGCGCGCCACCGCGATGAACCCGGCCCTGGCCCGCGTGGCGGGCGTGGATGTGGAAGGCGTGGTGCGCGCCACCTGGGTGATCGGCGCGATGCTGGCCGCCATCGCCGGTGTCTTCGCGGGCCTTGTCGGGCAGATCCGCCCGATGCTCGGCTTCGACCTGCTGCTGCCGCTCTTCGCCGCGGCGATCCTGGGCGGCATCGGCAGCGTCTGGGGCGCGGTGCTGGGGGGCTTCATCGTGGGCCTCGCGGAGAGTTTCTCCGTGCCGCTCTTCGGCGCGGAGTATCGCGCGGCCACGGCCTTCCTGGTGCTGATCGCCATCCTGCTGCTGCGCCCGACCGGTCTCTTCGGGGAGAAGCCGTGATGGATCCCGCCGCGCTGCTCTCCTACGCCGCCTTCTTCCTCGTCTTCGTCGGCATCTTCGCCGTGATGGCGCTGGGGCTGAACCTGCAATGGGGGTTCTGCGGCTTGTTCAATGTGGGCGTGGCGGGCTTCGTCGCGATCGGTGCCTACAGCTCCGCCCTGCTCACCGGCCCGCCGGAGCCCGAGCGCCTGGGCGGCTTCGGCCTGCCGATCCTGCTCGGCTGGCTGGGCGCCATGCTGGCCGCGGGCATCGCCGCCTTCATCGTCGGCGTCGCCGCGCTGCGCCTGCGCGAGGATTATCTGGCCATCACCACCTTCGGCATCGCGGTGGTGATCCAGCTTGTCGCGCTGAACGCGCAATCCGTCACGGGCGGGCCGTTCGGCATCCAATCCATCCCGAAGCCCTTCTTCGAGTGGCTCGGCAGCGGGTTGGTCTGGAACCTCGCCTATCTCGGCATCGTCGCCGCGGTTCTGGGACTTGCCTGGTGGGCGCTGGAGCGGCTGGTGGCGAGCCCCTGGGGCCGCGTGCTGCGCGCCATCCGCGAAGATGAGCAGGCCGCCGCCTCGCTCGGCAAGCGCGCCAGCGCCTTCCGCCTGCAGGCCTTCGTACTGGGTTGCATGCTGATGGGCCTTGGCGGCGCGCTCTACGCGCATTTCGTCGGCTACATCGCGCCCGAGGATTTCCTGCCGATCCTGACCTTCCAGATCTGGGCGATGCTGATCGTGGGTGGGTCGGGCAACAACCTTGGCGCCGTGGCCGGCGCGCTGATCGTATGGGCGATCTGGAGCATCTCGGGCGGGCTGCTGCGGGAGGTCATCCCGCAGGCCGAGCAGGCGCGGGGCGCGGCGCTGCAGGTGGTGCTGATCGGCGTGCTGATCGCAGCCTTGCTGGTCGCGCGCCCGCGCGGGCTCTTTGGCGAGCGCGCGCGGGTCTCACGCCATGCGGACGACTAAAGCGCGTCCTTCACGAAGCGGCCGGCCTGCATGATGGCCGACAGGTGCTTGCCCTGGCCGGTCAGCAGCGCAAGGTCCTTCAGCGGGTCGCCCTCGACCACCACCAGATCGCCATAGGCGCCCGGCGCGACGATGCCGATCTTGCCTTCCATGCGCAGCAACTTCGCCGAATGCATGGTGGTGGAGCGGATCACTTCGATCGCCGGCAGCACGCGGCCGCGGATGACGAATTCCTCCGATTGGTGGCGATGCATCTCGCCGAGCAGATCGGTGCCGAAGGCCATGGTCAGGCCGGCGCGCTGCATCTTCTCCAGGCTCTCCAGCCCGGCGAGGCGCACATCGTCGATCTTCGCAACCGAGGCCGCCGGCAGGCCGAGCGAGGCGCCCTCATCCTTCAGCGCCTGGTAGGTCACCAGCGTCGGGCAGGCGATGGCCCCCGCCGCGGCGGCCTTGCGTGCGGTTTCCTCGGTGATGAGGTTGCAATGCTCGAGGCTGTGCACGCCGCATTCCACGGCCCGCGCGATCGCCTGGTCGGTGTAGAGATGCGCCGCCACATAGGTCTGGGCGAGTTCGGCCTCCTCCACCGCCGCGAGCAATTCGGCGCGCGAATAGCCGAGGAAGGCGATGGGATCGGTCGGCGAGGCGACGCCGCCATTTGCCATGATCTTGATGTAGTCGGCCCCCGCCTTGATCTCCTCGCGGCAGGCGCGGCGCAGCGCGTCCACGCCATCGGCGATGCGGCCCAGCGCGCCGAGCCGCCCCTCGACCCAGGTGTTGTCGCGATTGTCGAAACGCCCGCGCGCATCGGAATGCCCGCCGGTGGAGGAGATCGCCTTGCCGCAGATCACCATGCGCGGCGCGTCGAACAGGCCCTCATCGCGCGCGAGGCGCAGCCCCTGCGTCGCACCGCCGAGGTCGCGGATGGTGGTGAAGCCGCGCATCAGCATGGCGTGCATGATCTTCGCGGCGCGGTGCGCGATCAGCGCATCCGGCAGGAAGGCGTTCTGGCCGAGATTCACCATGCTGGCGATGACATGCACATGCGCGTCGATCAGCCCCGGCATCAGCGTGCGCCCGCGCAGATCCACGCGCCGCGCAACGGCGGCCTTGATCGGCGCGTCGGAGACTTCCTTGATCAGCCCGTCCTCGACCAGGACATGGCCGGGCACGGCGCCATCGGCGCGGCCATCCAGGATATGGGCATTCTCGAACAGGGTCGCGGACATGCGAGGGGTCTCCTTGTCCGCCCAGGCTAGAACGCGATTCCCTCTTCCGCCAGACGGGCCCGGATCATCGCCTTGGGCACCTTGCCATAGCCCGATTTCGGCAGGGCATCCCACATCACCACGCGCAGCGGCTGCTTGTAGCGGGCGATCAACGGCGCGAGATGCGCGAGCAGTTCCGCCTCGCTCGCGGCCTGGCCCGCGCGCAGCACGACGCAGGCCACGCCGGCCTCGCCCCATCTGGGATGCGGCAGGCCGACCACGGCGCATTCCGCCACGGCCGGATGCGTCAGCAACGCTTCCTCCGCCTCGCGCGGATACACGTTGGACCCGCCCGAGATGTACATGTCCGAGGCCCGGCCCGTGATGGTGAGGAAGCCGCGCGAATCGAGCGTGCCGAGATCGCCGGTATGGAACCACCCGCCCGCGAAGGCCTTGGCGTTGGCGGCGTCATTCTCGAAATAGCCGGCGAAGACGGCAGGGCCGCGCACGCAGATCTCGCCCACCGCGCCGGGCGGCAGGCGCGCACCGTCCTCGGCCAGGATCGCCACCTCCATCCCCGTGCGCGGCACGCCACAAGTGGCGAGATTCTCGGGCGTGTGCTGGTCCGCGCGCAGGACGGTGATGTTGCCCGTCACCTCGCCCAGACCGAAATACTGCACCAGGCAGGGGCCGAGCTTCCGCAGCGCCTCCTCCTGGTCGGCGCGGTACATCGGCGCGCCGGCGTAGATCACGTGGCGCAGGCTGCTGTGGTCGTGCCGGTCCACGGCCGGATCGCGCACCAGCGCGGTGAGGATGGTGGGCACGGTGAACATGTTGCTCACGCGGTGGCGCTCCACCAGCGCCCAGGCCTCGGCGCCGTCGAGCTTCTCGCCACTCAGCAGCACCGTCGCCGCGCCGCGCGCCACCTGGGTGAGCTGGTGGATGCCCGCGCCATGCGAGAGCGGTGCGACCACCAGCGAGGCATCGCGCTCGCTCGTGCCGGGCACGAGATCGGCGAGGTGGTTCGTCACCACGAAGGCCATCTGCCCATGCGTCAGCACCGCCGCCTTGGGCCTTCCCGTGGTGCCGGAGGTGTAGAAGAACCAGGCGGGATCGTCGTAGGCGACCGCCACTTCATGATCGGCCGGTGGTGGCGTGGCGGCGGCGAGCAGCGCCTCGTACGCCTGCTCGCCCGCGCCGGCATCGCCCACCGCGATGACGTGGCGCAGCGCGGGGCTGGCCGCGCGCACGGCTTGCGCATGCGCCGCGAAACCCGCATCGCGCAGCATCACCACGGCGCGGGAGGAAGCGCCGAGCCAGGCGACCTCGGCCGGGGTCAGCCGGAAATTCGTCGGCACCCAGACGGCGCCGATCTTCCAGCAGGCCCAGAGGCTCTCGAACATCGCGTTGCTGTTGCGCGAATGCACCAGCACGCGATCGCCCTTCGCCACGCCCAGGCCACGCAGCGCCTGCGCGAAGCGATCGACGCGCGCATCGAGTTCCGCGAAGGACCATGACCGCTCGCGCCAGACCAGCGCCGGCGCCTCGGGCAGGCGGCGCGCGGTCTGGGTCAGCAGCCGCGCGAGATTGCTGGCCTCGGCGCCGTGCATCAGACCGGCCTGTCGCCCTTCTCCACCTTCAGGGTTCGGTTGTCGGCGGCGGGCAGCATCCGCGCCGGGTCGCGCGTGACGACGATGTCGAGCACGGTCGGCGTGTCGGTATTCGCCAGCCCCTCGCGCAGCGCGGCGTTCAGCTTCTCCGGATCGCTGACGCGAATGCCCTTGCAGCCCATGGCATTGGCGATGGCGGCGTAGTCCATCTCGATCAGGTCACTGCTCTGGTAGTTGCCCGGGCCGAAGACCGCGTGCTGCAGCGCCTTCACATAGCCGCTCGCCGCATTGTTGAAGACGCAGGCGACGAGCGGGGCGCCGACGCGGCGCGCGGTCTCGAGGTCGCCCATCGACATGTTGAAGCCGCCATCGCCGGTCAGCGAGACCACGCGCCGCCCCTGCCCCACGCCGAGCTGCGCGCCGATGCCACCCGGCACGCCATAGCCGATGGAGGCAAAGCCGCGATCCGCGACGAAGCCGCGCCCGGCCTGCTTGGTGTCGAAGAACAGCGCGCCCCAATGCGCCGCGAAGCCGCCATCGGCCACCAGCACATCCTCGGGCCGCAGCACGGCGTTCAGCTCATGCAGGATGCGCCCCACATTGATCGGGCTCTCCACGCTTTCCAGCCGTTCGCGCGCGCCCTCCCGCCAGGCGGCCATGCGGCGCGGCACCTCGGCGCACCAGCCGGCGCGCGACTCGCGGCGCTTGCCGGAATCGGCGAGCGCCGCCGTCAGATCCGCGAGCCCCGCCCGCGCATCGCCCACCAGCGCCACATCCTGGCGCGTGGTGCGGCCGATCTCCTCGGCGACGATGTCGAGATGGATCAGCGGCACACCGCTGGGCATCAGCGTGAAGCGCTTGGTCGCGATCTCGCCGAGCTTGCAGCCGACCACGAGCAGGCAATCGCTCATGCCGATCATGTCGTTGGCGATGCGCGAATAGCGGCCGAAGACGCCGGCGGAGAGCGCATGGGTGCAGGCGATCGCACCCTTGCCGGACATGGTGTGCGCCACGGGGATGCCCTCGGCCTCCGCGAAGCGGGTCAGCACGGCCTGCGCCTCACTGATATGCACGCCGCCCCCGGCCAGGATCATCGGCCGCTCCGCCTTGGCGAGCAGCGCGCAGGCGCGGGCGAGGTCCGACGAATCGGGGCGCGAGCGCCGCGCCTGGGCGCGCAGCGTGCCGGGATCGACCCAGAAGTCGGCGGCGTCGAAATCATGCTCGCCATGCGCGATGTCCTCGGGCACGGCGAGCAGCACGGGGCCCGGGCGGCCGGAGGTCGCCACCGCGAAGGCACGGCGGAAATGCTCGGGAATGCGGGAAATCACCTCGACGCGGATGGCTTCCTTCACCAGCGGCCGCAGCACGTCGAACTGCCGCGCCTCCTGCGTCATGTTCTTCCAGGCGTGCTGGCGGTTGGCGTCGCCGATGATCGCCACCATCGGCATGCCGGCGTTGAAGGCTTCCGCCAGCCCCGTGGCGAGGTTCGTCGCCCCCGGCCCGAGCGTACCATCGACCAGGCCAGGCTTGTTGGTGACGCGGGCATAGGCATCCGCCGCGAAGGCGCCGCAGCGCTCGTCATTGATCAGGTAGTGCTGCACGCCGAGCGCGCGGCAGGCCTCATAGAAGGGCAGCAGCTGGAAGCCGCCCATGCCGAACATCGGCGCGCTCTCATGCAGCTTCAGCATCTCGGCCATGGCCTGGCCGCCGCTCATGCGGCGGGTGGCGTTCGGTGCAGACATTCACTCATGCTCCAGCAGGGCGGCGACGAACTCGCGCGCCGATTGTCCGATGCGCCCGCCCTTCGCGGCCGCGGTGGCGTTCACGGCCGAGATCCAGCCATCATGCCAGGTCGAAAGCCCCTCGCCGATGCGCGCCGAGAAGCAGGAGACGGTGGCCCCCGCGATGCCCCGCGCATCCAGCGCCGGCAGGCGGGAAAGCCCGGCGCGGTCGATGCCGATTCCCGCATCATTGTAGATCGCGCCGCGCACCGCGGCCTTCACCGCCGTCTCCGGCCGCCCGCCGAGCAGCCCGCCATGCGAGCCGGTGACGACGATTCGCCCGATATCCCCCGGCCCGACCAGCCCGTTCGAGTCGAGGGCGACGACGCCGGGTATCACCTCATGCCGGGCCTCGTCCATCGCCGCCGGGCCAGCGCCGGCGGGCGGGCGCGCGGCGCGCAGACGGCGCATCGCCTCGGCGCAGCCCATCCCGATCTCCAGCCCCAGCGCGACGGCGATGCCATTGACGGCCGAGAGGCGCCCGCGCGCCATCATGTCCGCGCCTTCGCCGATCCGCGCCGTTTCATGGCCGACGCAGGCGCCAGCCAATCCCTGTGCGTCGAGCCAGGCGAGGCCGCCAATGCCGGCCTGCTCGCGCCCGATGCCGGCATCATGCAGGATCATGGCCGCCACGCCGCGCCGCGCGGCGTACCAGGCCGCATAGACGCCGCCATGGCTCGCGCAGCAGGCCACCGCTCCCGGCGCCTGCGCCGGCAGATGCGTCACGCTGTCCAGCACCAGCGGCGCGGCCTCGGCCATCGCATCGCTCCTCCCCGTCTTGATTCCTTCGCGCGCTCCCTCATGCTCCGCAAGCCCCCTTCCCATGGGGGCAGGCTGAGGACCAGGGAAACGGCAATGACCACGGGTGGGGACAACCGGGCGCGTCTGCTGGCGCTCTACGGCACGATGTGCCGGATCAGGGCCTTCGAGGAGACAGCGCTGGCGGCGCACAAGGCGGGCGAGATTCCCGGGCCGCTGCATGTCTCCATCGGGCAGGAAGGCGTGGCCGCGGGTGTGTGCGTCAACCTCCGGCGCGATGACCGGCTGACCTCCAACCATCGCGGCCATGGCCATGCCATCGCCAAGGGGGCGGGCATCCCGGGCATGATGGAGGAACTGTTCGGCCGCGCCGGCGGGCATTGCCGGGGCAAGGGCGGCTCCATGCACATCGCGGATTTCTCGGTCGGCATGCTGGGTGCGAATGGCGTGGTGGCGGGCGGCATCCCGATCGCGGTGGGCGCGGCGCAGGGGCTGAAGCTGCTGGGCTCGGATGCGCTGGTGGCCTGCTTCTTCGGCGATGGCGCGATCAATCGCGGCCCCTTCCTGGAGGGGCTGAACTGGGCCGCGCTCTATCGCCTGCCGGTGCTCTTCATCTGCGAGGACAATGGCGTGGCCGCCTTCACCGCCGCCGCCTCCGTCACCGCCGGGCCGGGCGTGGCGGCGCGCGCCCAGGCGCTGGGCGTGCCCTGCGTCAGCGTCGACGGCAATGACGTGGCGGCGGTGGATGCCGCGACCGGGCGGCTGGTGGCGGAGATCCGCGCCGGCGGCGGGCCGCGGATGCTGCATGCCACCACCTATCGCATCACCGGCCATACGAGCACGGACCCCGCCGCCTGGCGGGACCCCGCGGCGGTGGCCGCGGCGCGGGAGGCCGAGCCCATCGCCCGGCTGCGCGCGCGCCTGCTCGCCGAGGGGGTCTCGACCCGCACGCTCGACGCGCTGGCCGGCGAGGCGGAGGCCGAGATGTCGCTCGCGCGCGCGGCGGCGCTGACCGCGCCCTGGCCGGACCCGGCCGTGGCCTGGGAAGATGTGCAGGATGTCGGCGCGGTCGGGGAGCACGCCTGAGATGGCAGAGATCACCTTGGTGGAGGCCGCGCGCCGCGCCGCGCTGCAGGAAATGCGCCGCGACCCCGGCGTCTGGGTGCTGGGCGAGGATGTCGCGCGCGGCGGGCTGTTCGGCCAGTATCGCGGCTTCCTCGAGGAGTTCGGCGCGGCGCGCATCGTCTCCACCCCCATCTCGGAGAGCGTCATCATGGGCGCGGGGCTGGGGGCGGCGCTGGTCGGCACGCGGCCGATCATCGAGATGCGGATCTTCGACTTCGTGATGTGCGCGATGGACGAGCTGGTGAACCAGATCGCCAAGGTGCGCTACATGTTCGGCGGCCAGGCCAAGCCCGCGGTGGTGGTGCGCATGCCGCACGGCATCTGGCGCAACTCCGCCGCGCAGCACTCGCAGACGCTGGAGAGCTGGTTCACCCATATCCCGGGCGTGGTGGTAGTGGTGCCCTCCAGCCCGGCGGATGCGGCGGGGCTGCTGGTCTCGGCCATCCGCAGCGACGATCCGGTGCTGTTCTTCGACCCGAAGAACCTTTTCCCCGTGACCGGCGAGGTCGAGGAGGTGATCGAGCCCATCCCCTTCGGCGTGGCGCGCCGGCTGCGGGAGGGCGAGGACATCACGCTCGTCACCTGGTCCGCCATCACCCCCGCCGTGGCCGAGGCCGCCGCCACCCTCGGCGCGCGCGGCATCTCCTGCGACGTGCTGGATTTGCGCACCCTCTGGCCCTGGGACGAGGCGGCGGTGTGCGAGAGCGTCGCGCGCACCGGGCGCCTGCTGGTGGTGCATGAGGCCGTGACCACGGGCGGCTTCGGCGCCGAGGTGATCGCCCGCGTGATCGAGAAGCTCGGCCCGCGCGCGATCAAGGCGGTGGGCCGGCTGGGCCAGCCGCGCGTGCCCCTGCCCTTTTCGCCCCCGCTCGAGGATGCGCTGAAGCCGGATGCGGCGAAGGTGGTGGCGGCGGCCGAGGCGCTGCTGGCGCAGGCGCCGGTCAGCCCCGCAATCCGCGATGCGCGGCGAGCCCCGCCAAGCCGGCGAAGGCGAGAAGGCCGCCCATAGAGGCGGCCGAAACGCCCCCGAAGGCGCCCAGCACCAGGCCCACCAGCGCCCCGCTGCCGAATTGCAGCGAGCCGATGAGCGCCGAGGCGCTGCCCGCCACGCGCCCCATCGGCCCCATGGCCATGGCACTCGCCAGCGGCAGCACCATGCCCATGCAGGTGAGGTAGAGGAAGAAGGTCACGAGCAACGGCACGAGCTGGCCCGACAGCGCCGCGAGGAAAGCGAGCACGCCCGCACTCGCCTGCACCCAGAGCGCGCGGTCGAGCATCGCCGCGGGCGGATACCGCCGCACCAGCCGCGCCGTGACCTGGCTCATCAGGATCAGCCCGAAGGCGTTGCTGCCGAAGGCGACGCCATAGGTGGTGGGCGAAAGGCCATGCACCTCCATCAGCACCAGCGGCGAGCCGAAGAGATAGGCGAAGAGCCCGATCATCGGCAGCGCCCCGGCCAGGGCGCAGGAGAGGAAGCGCCGGTCGCGCAGGATGGAGAGATAGACGACCACCACCTGCACCGGGCTGTCGCGCCGGCGCTTCTCGGGCGGCAGGCTCTCGGGCAGGAACATGAGCACCGCGAGCAGCGCCAGCGCCCCATAGAGCGCCAGAGCCCAGAAGATCGCCCGCCAGCCCAGGGCCGCCATCAGCCAGCCGCCGAACATGGGCGCGAGGATGGGGGCGGCGCCCATGACCAGCATGAGCATCGCCATCATGCGCACCGCGCCGCGCTCATCGGTCAGGTCCCGCACCACGGCGCGCGCCACCACCACGCCGACGCAGCCGCCCAGCGCCTGCAGCAGGCGCAGCCAGGCCAGAGCCTCCGCCGAGGCCGCGACGGCGCAACCGACAGAGGCCAGCACGAAGACGCCCATGCCGACGAACAGCGGCCGGCGCCGCCCGATGCGGTCCGACAGCGCGCCATAGGCCACCTGCCCCACCGCCATGCCGAGCAGGAAGGTGGCGAGCGTGCGCTGGATCTCGGCCGGCGTGGCCCCAAGCGCCTCGCCCATCGCGGGGAAGGCCGGCAGATACATGTCGACGCCGAGCGGCCCGAGCGCGGTGAGGGCGCCGAGCAGAAGGGCAAGCAGCCGATAGCGATCCGGCATGAGGGTCCCGTGGCAGTGCCAGGGCGGCGTAGCGCCCCCGCGCGGCCGCGTCCACCGCGGCCTGACGGGCGCTGTTGCGCGATTCCGTATGCCATGTGTAGCCTGCGCCACGGACGCCGCGGACAAGGCCGGCGCCAGGGGGGAAGTGGATGGCGACGGTCTCGGTCCGGCAGGTCCGCAAATCATTTGGCAGCACCAACATCCTGCACGGGGTTGATGTCGAGATCGCGGATGGCGAGTTCGTGGTGCTTGTCGGCCCCTCGGGCTGCGGCAAATCGACCCTGCTGCGCATGATCGCGGGGCTCGAGAACATCACCGGCGGCGAGATCGACATCGGCGGGCGCGTGGTGAACAAGCTGCCGCCGAAGGACCGGGACATCGCCATGGTGTTCCAGAACTATGCGCTCTATCCGCACATGACGGTGCGCGAGAACATGGCCTTCTCCATGACGTTGGCGAAGGCGCCCGCCGCCATCATGGAAGAGGAGGTCCAGAAGGCGGCGAAGATCCTGGGCCTCGAGGCGCTGCTGGATCGCTATCCGCGCCAGCTCTCGGGCGGGCAGCGCCAGCGCGTGGCGATGGGGCGCGCCATCGTGCGCCACCCGCAGGTCTTCCTCTTCGATGAGCCGCTGTCCAACCTGGACGCCAAGCTGCGCGTGCAGATGCGCAGCGAGATCAAGGAACTGCAGCAGCGGCTCGGCACCACCACCGTCTATGTGACGCATGACCAGATCGAGGCCATGACCATGGCCGACCAGATCGTGGTGATGAACCATGGCCGGATCGAGCAGTCCGGCGCGCCGCTCGCGCTCTACGACAAGCCGGCGAATCTCTTCGTCGCGGGCTTCATCGGCAGCCCGGCCATGAACCTCATCCCCGGCCGCGTGGCCGAGGGCGTGTTCCGCACGGCCGGCGGTGGCGCGCTGCCCCTGCCGCCGGGTGCATCGCCCCAGGCCGCGACCTATGGCGTGCGGCCCGAACACCTCTCGCTGGCTGATGACGGGATCGCGGCGACCATCGTGCTGGTCGAGCCCACGGGGTCGGAAACCCAGGTCACGCTGCGCATCGGCGAGGACACGCTGATCGGCGCCTTCCGCGAGCGTGTCTCGGGCCGGCCGGGCGACACGCTGCATGTCAAACCGGATCTCTCCCTGGTCCATCTGTTCGGGCCGGATGGGAGACGCCTCGGCGACTGAGCACGCCTTTGCCCAAAGACAACCAAGGAGGAAGCAAGACCCATGACCCATGACATCACCCGGCGCAGCGCGCTCGCACTTGGCGGCGCGACGCTCATGGCCGGCCAGGCCGGCGCGCAGATCGTCGCCCAGCCGGCGACGCCGCCGAACCTGCCGATCGAGGCCGGTGCGACGCTGCGCATGCTGCGCCCCGTGCGCTTCGTGCAGCCCGACGAGGACACCTGGCGCGCGAACTGCGCGCGCTTCACGGCGCAAACCGGCGTGCAGGTGCGCGTCGATTTCGTGGGCTGGGAGGACATCACCCAGCAGACGGCGGTGACCGCCAATACCGGCGCTGGCCCGGACATCATCGTGGGCTTCGATGCGGGTCCGCACCTGTTCGCCGACAAGGTGCACGACCTGACCGACATCGCCACCTATCTCGGCCAGAAGTATGGCGGCTGGCGGCCGCTCGCGCGAGCCTATGGCACGCGCCAGGGGCGCTGGATCGGCCTGCCCTTCGGTGCCTCCGGCGGCCCGGCGATCTGGCGCACCTCCGCGCTGCGTGAGGCCGGTTTCGAGCGCCCGCCGGAAGACCATGCGGGCTTCCTGCGCCTCTGCCAGGCGCTGCGCCGCATCAACAAGCCGGCCGGCTTCGCGCTGGGCAATGCGGTGGGCGACGGCAATGCCTTCGCGAACTGGCTGATCTGGTCGCATGGCGGCTTCCTGGTGGATGAGGAAGGCCGTGTGGCCATCAACAGCCCGCAGACCATCAACGCGCTGAACTACCTGCGCGAGCTCTACCCGACCTTCGTGCCGGGCACGCTGGCCTGGGGCGACATCTCGAACAACCGCGCCTATGCGGCGAATGAGTGCTTCCTGACGCAGAACGGCGTCTCGCTGTACTTCTCGATGATGAACGACCCGGCGCTGCGCCCCATCGCCGAGGACACGCAGATGACGCCGATGCCCAAGGGCCTTGCGGATGCGGCGCCGAATGCGGGCCTGACGCTCAACGCCATGGTGTTCCGCCACAGCCGCTTCCCGAATGCGGCCAAGGCGCTGCTGGCCTTCCTGATGGAAACGCCGCAATACGACCCCTGGCTGCAGGCGAATATCGGCTACTGGTCGCAGCCGCTCAACGCCTTCGCCGCCAGCGCCACCTGGAACCAGGATCCGAAGGTGGCGGTGTTCCGCGACACCATGAACTCCGGCTTCTACAACGGCTTCAAGGGCCCGATCACCGAGGGCTCCGTCGCCGCCACGGCCGACTACGTCATGGTGCAGATGTGCGCCTCCGTCGCCTCCGGCCAGGCCACGCCGCAGGCCGCGGCGCGCGAGGCCGAGCGCCGCGCGACCCGCTTCTTCCGCGCCCGCTGAGCTGAACTGGTCGCCGGTCCCTTTCGGGGCCGGCGACCGACCCAGGAGCTGCCATGTCCGCCACCACCGCGCCCGTCTGGACCAAAGCCCGCGTGCAACCCGGCGCGCTGGCGCGGCTGTTCGACTGGAAGCCCTTCCTGGCCTTCATCTGCCTGCTGCCGGCCGTCGGCCTGCTGCTGACCTTCCTGACCTATCCGCTGGGCCTTGGCATCTTCCTGGCCTTCACCGACACCACGATCGGCCGGCGCGGCATCTGGGTGGGGCTCGAGAATTTCGAGTACCTGATGACCGACCCGATCTTCTGGAACGCGGTGTTCTTCTCGGTCTTCTACACGGGCATCGCCACGATCGGAAAATTCGCGCTCGGCCTGTGGCTGGCGCTGCTGCTGAACCAGCATCTGCCAATGAAGTCGCTGCTGCGCGCCATCATCCTGCTGCCCTGGATCGTGCCGACCGTTCTCTCCGCCATCGCCTTCTGGTGGATCTACGACCCGCAATTCTCGATCCTGAGCTACCTTGCCATCAACGTGCTCGGCATCCGCGAGACACCTTTCGACTTCATCAACAGCGAGTGGCCGGCCCGCTTCTCGCTGATCGCCGCCAATATCTGGCGCGGCATTCCCTTCGTGGCGATCTCGCTGCTGGCGGGTCTTCAGACCATCTCGCCCTCGCTCTACGAGGCCGCGCTGCTGGATGGTGCAAGCCCCTGGCAGCGCTTCCGCCACATCACCTTCCCGATGCTCATGCCGATCCTGGCGATCGTGATGACCTTCTCGATCATCTTCACCTTCACGGATTTCCAGCTGGTCTATGCCATCACGCGCGGCGGGCCGGTGAATTCCACCCATCTGCTCGCGACGCTGGCCTTCCAGCGCGGCATCCCCGGCGGGCAACTCGGCGAGGGCGCGGCGATCGCGGTGTCGATGATCCCCTTCCTCGTCTTCGCAACGCTGTTCAGCTATTACGGCCTGGCCCGGCGCAAGTGGCAGCAGGGAGAGTCCAATGACTGAGGCCGCCATCGCCAAGCCGGAGAACACCGCCGCCGCCGCGCCGGAGGCGATGGCCTGGGACAGCCGCTCGCGCCGCGTGGTGATGCTCTATGTGCCGCTCGCCTGCTTCCTCATCATCCTGCTGTTCCCCTTCTACTGGATGACGGTGACGGCCTTCAAACCGAATGCCGAGCTCTACAACTTCACCGACCACAACCCGTTCTGGATCTCCTCCCCCACGCTCGACCACGTCTATCATCTGCTCTTCAACACGGCCTATCCGCGCTGGCTGTGGACCACGATGCTGGTGTCGGTCTGCGCCACTTTCCTCTCGCTGTTCGCCAGCACGCTGGCCGCCTATTCCATCCAGCGGCTGCGCTTCAAGGGCAGCCAGTATGTGGGGCTGGCGATCTACCTCGCCTATCTCGTACCGCCCTCCATCCTGTTCATCCCGCTGGCGACGATGGTGGTGCAGCTCGGCCTGTTCGACACGCCCTTCGCGCTGATCCTCACCTACCCGACCTTCCTGATCCCCTTCTGCACCTGGCTGCTGATCGGCTACTTCAAGTCGATCCCCTATGAGCTGGAGGAATGCGCGCTGATCGACGGCGCGACGCGCCTGCAGATCCTGCGCCGCATCACGCTGCCGCTTGCCATCCCGGGGCTGATCTCGGCCGGCATCTTCAGCTTCACCCTGTCCTGGAACGAGTTCATCTACGCGCTCGCCTTCATCCAGAGCAGCGAGAACAAGACCGTGCCCGTCGCGATCCTGACGGAACTCGTCACCGGCGACGTGTACCAGTGGGGCGCGCTGATGGCGGGCAGCCTGCTGGGCTCGCTGCCGGTCGCCATCTTCTACAGCTTCTTCGTGGACTACTACGTCTCCTCGCTGACGGGCGCGGTGAAGGAGTAGCCGCCGATGACCGAAGGGTGCTGCCCGCCAGGGGCGGGCGCGCACCCGCGGGTCTGAATCGGGGATTGCCGCGCTACAGCTTCGCGGCCAGTGCCGAGACGTAGCTGCGGTTCCAGGTCGGGTTGATCCAGACCTCGTTCAGCACGACATGCGCCGGCAGGCAGGCGACGTAGCGCACGAGGTCGCCCACATCGGCGCTCTGGACCATCTTCGCGCGTTCCTCGGCACTCACCGGGTTGGGGCGCTTGTCGAGGATGGGGGTGGCGACCTCGCCGGGGCAGATCACGCAGCTGCGGATGCCGTTCACGCCCTCTTCCATGTTGATCGTGTGGCTCATCGCCACCACGCCATGCTTCGCCGCGGTGTAGCCCGCGCCCGAGAGCATCGAGATGTTGCGCCCCGCCATGCTCGCCGTGTGGATCAGCACGCCGTCGCGCTGCGGGCGCATCAGCGGCAGGGCGACCGTGACCGCGTAGAAGGCGCTGGCGAGGTTGCCGCGCACCAACTCGTCCACGCCTTCGGGCGTCAGCACCGCCCAGCGCCGCGGCGTGATGTTCAGCCCCGCATTGTTCACCAGGATGTCGAGCCGCCCGAAGCGCTCGGTGATGAAGCGGCCCACCGCCTGCACCGCCGCGCTGTCCATCATGTCGGCCGGCTGCACATGGGCGCGCCCGCCCTTCGCGGCGATCCGCGCCGCGACATCCTGCAGCGGCGCCGCGCGGCGGCCGGTGAGGACCAGTTCCGCCCCCTCCTCCGCCAGGGCCAGGGCGGCGGCCTCGCCGATGCCCGAACCGGCGCCCGTGACCCAGGCAATCCGTCCCTCGAGACGTGGCATCTGCATGTCCTCCCCTTGATGCGTCCCGGAGCCTAGAGCAACGTCGCGCAACTGACACCGGGGGACGCGCCATGCGCACATTCACCATCCTGACGCCCAAGGCGCCGGCCTATACGGCCGCGAATGGCTATGACTACGAGATGGAGGCGCTGGCGCGGCTTGGCGCCGAGATCGTCGAATGCGAGGCGACCGAGGCCGCCTTCATCGCCGCCGCGCCCACGGCCGATGCGGTCTATGCCAAGGGTATGAAGTTCACCCGCCCGATGATCGCCGCGCTCAGCCGCTGCCGCATCATCGCCTGCGCCTCGGTCGGCGTGGACTACGTCGATGTCGTGGCCGCCACCGAGCACGGCATCCCGGTGACGAACTGCCCGGACACCTTCATCGAGGAGGTCGCCGATCACGCGATGATGCTGCTGCTGGCGACGCATCGCCGCTGCATCGAGCAGGACCGCATGGTGCGCGAGGGCCGCTGGGGAGAGGGCCGCCCGGCGCTCTACCAGGTGCCGCGTCTGTTCGGCCTCACGCTCGGCTTCGTCGCCTTCGGCCGCGTCGCGCGGCTGGTGGCGCAGCGGGCCAAGCCCTTCGGCCTGCGGCTCATGGCCTATGATCCCTTCGTGGACGAACTCACCATGTCGGCGCTGGGCGTGCAGCCGGCGAGCCTGGACGAGGTGCTGACCCAATCGGATTTCGTCTCCATGCACGCTCCCGCCACGCCCGAGACGGGGCGGATGCTGGGTGCTGCGCATTTCGCCCGCATGAAGCCCAGCGCCATCTTCATCAACACGGGGCGCGGGCCGACGGTGGATGAGGCCGCGCTGATCGAGGCGCTGGCGACCCGGCGCATCGCCGGCGCCGGGCTCGACGTGCTGGAGCAGGAACCGCCAGCGCGCGACAACCCGCTGCTGGCGATGGAGCATGTGATCCTCTCGCCGCACAACGCCTCGGCCTCCGCGCGCTTCGACCCGGCCCGCAAGCGCCGGGCGGGGCAGGAGATGGCGCTGGTGCTGAGCGGACGCTGGCCGATGTCCTGCGTGAACCCCACCGTGCTGCCCAGCGGCGGGCTGAAGCGCTGGCAGCCCTATGCTATGGAACGCGGACCGAACAGCTAGGAGCCGCCTCGATGCAGCATGCGGATGTGCTCGCCTATCTTCGCGGACCCTTCCAGCAGGTCGGCGGCTGGTGCTCGCCCTGGCTCTGGCAGCTCATCACGCCGCTGGCGGAGCGCCAGGCAGCGCTGGGCTGCCACGCGCCGGTGGCCGAGATCGGCGTCTATCACGGCAAGTTCTTCCTGGGCCTGGTGAAGACGAAGGGCGTGGGCGCGCACAACTACGCGATCGACGTCTTCGACATGCAGCAGTTCAACCTCGATGGCGCCGGCAAGGGCGACATGGAGCAGTTCCGCGCCAATATCGAGAAGGTCGGCCTTGCCCCGGGGGCGGTGACCATGCTGCGCGCCGACAGCATGGCGCTCGGCGCTGCGGATATCGAGCAGATCCGCATCGCCGCGGGCGGATTCTCCTTCTTCAGCGTCGATGGCTGCCACATGGTGGAGCACACGATCAACGACGTGCGGGTGGCCATGCAGTTGACGGTGCCGGAGGGCATCATCTTCGTCGACGACTACACCAACCAGGACTGGCCCGGCGTGCAGGAAGGCATCGCCAAGCTCTACCTGATGGACAGCCCGCGCTTCGTGCCGCTGGCCGTGCTGCACAACAAGCTCTTCCTCTGCCACATCAGCCATCACGGCGCCTATCTGAAGCACATCCAGGCGGCCGCGGCGAAGCTGACCGGCGCGCGCACCAAGCTGGTGCAGCGCTTCGGCTACCCCTCACTGAACCTGTTCCCGGCGGTAGCGGGCAGCGAGGCCTATCTGGGCTGAAGGGAGCCGTCGAGCTGGCGGTGCATCCAGGCCACCAGTTCGAACAGGTGCTGGTCCTGGCGATTGGCCGCGTGGAAGGCGGCCGCGAGATCCGGGCCGAGCGCCTCCTCGGCCGCGGCAATGCGCGCGGCAAGCTGGTCATCCGCCGCGCGGGTGGTGTTGGCCCGCACGACCTCCAGCGACTGCCCGCCAAGCTGTTCCGACAGCTTCAGCGAGAAGACGTGCATGGAAAAATCATAGGTCTCGACCAGGCCGATGAAGGGCAGGCGTCGGATGCAGTCCAGCGCGCTCAGCAGTTCCTCGGCCGTGTCGGGGGCGGCGTTGCGCGGCAGGTGGCTCAGCTTGTTGGTCTGGAAGTTGCGGATCGAGCGGTCATGCGGCTGGGCGAGGCGCGCGCGCACATAGCCGGCGAAGTCATGCGTCTTGGCCAGCCGCGTGCCTTGCGTGTCCGCCACCTGCTTGCGCTCGAACTCATAGGCGGAGCGCACGCGGTCCAGCGGGTGGCGGAGCAGCACGATCGGCAGCAGGCGCACGCCCGGCACCTCGAAGGGGGGGCGGAAGGTGTGGGAGGAGAGCGCGCGCAGCTCAGGCTCGCCGGCCAGCAGCGCGCCAAGGTCGGCCGCGGTGAGTTCCCGCCCCTCCCCTTCAACATTTCGCCAGCGTGGGCCGAAACAGCGCCGCAGTGCGACATCCACCGAGGTGCCGGCGTTCTTGAACAGGTGGTGGTGGAAGATGACGCTGCGCATGGTCCCTGACTTATACAAACCGCGGGCCGGGGCCGCTACCCGTCCGGGCCGGGGGGTCCCCGCCCCCGGAAACGGGCATGTCATTTCCCCTTCAAATCAACATCCTCGTGCGCTTGCCAAGCTCCGCGCGCCTTCGCTACCAAAGCGCGGCGTGGCGGGAGATTTCATGCAACCCCTGAGTGCAACGATCTACCGTATCGGCTCGGAACTGGAGTTCGGGCCGAACGGCAATGGCGCCGCCCTGCTGCACAGCGGCTGGTCCACACCCGAGCCGGATGGCTTCACCTGGTCGGACGCCCCGGATGCCGTGCTGCGCTTCACCATGGCCACGCCCACGCGCGACCTCGCCTGCCATATCTCGTTGATGCCCTTCGTCGCGCCCGGCGTGGTGCAGGAACAACGCGTCAGCATCTTTTTCAACCACTTCCGCGTCGGCTATGCTGAGTTGCGGGCAGGGCGGCAGACCGTCTCCTTCGCCCTGCCGCGGGAGTTGTTCATCATGCGATCGGCCTCTCTGTTGCTGCATATTCCGGGTGCGGCCTCGCCCCATGACCTGGGCATCGGCGATGACCGGCGACGCCTCGGCGTGGCGCTGTGGTCGCTGCTGATCGCACCGGCCGGCTGATGGCGCGCAGCAGCGCCGCCCCGCCCGCGGCCGAGGAAGCCGCGCCGGTCGAGATCGCCGAAGCCCCCACCACCCCGCCGGCACGCCCGCATGGCATGGTGGAAGGCTCCACCGACGCCAATGTCTGGGGCTGGGCGCTGGACCCCGCCAATCCGCATGTCCCCGTCTCCGTCGAGTTGTGGGACAGCGAGCAGCTGGTCGTGCGGCTGCGCGCCGACACCTATCGCCCGGACATCGAGGTCGGCGGCAAGCCCGGCCTGTGCTGCGGCTTCAACCTGCCTATCCCGCAACACCTGCTGACCTCGCCGCGCCATGTGCTGCATCTGCGCATCGCCGGCCAGGCCGAGGATCTGGAGAACTCGCCCCTCGTCGTGCAGGCCGATCGCCCGCCGCTGAGCTGGGAGGATTTCCAGGCCCTGCTGCCGCGCGTGGAGGCCGCCGCCGAGGCCGCCACCTCCACCGCCGCGCTGCGCGACCTGCTCGGCCCCGTGATGGGCACGCTCGGGGCGCTGCTGCCGCGCTACCTGGCCGTCGCCGAGCGCAATGGCGAGGCACCGGTCGAGGCGATGCTCGACCTCGCCTTCTCCTATTCCGACCGGATCGGCGAGCTGGTGCAGGACTTCACGCGCCGCTATCCGCGCCTCGTGCTACCCGAGCATGAGGCGCCCGAAGTCAGCGTCATCATCCCGGTCTATGGCAAGTTCGCCTACACCTACCAGTGCCTCGCCTCGATCGCGAAAGCGCTGCCGCGCGCGAGCATCGAGGTCATCATCGTCGACGACTGCTCGCCGGACGAGACCATCTTCACCGCGAGCGTGGTGGGGGGCGGCATTCGCTACCTCCGCGCGCCGCGCAATGGCGGCTTCATCGCCTCCTGCAACCTGGGTGCCGCGGCGGCGCGCGGGGCGCAGCTGCTGTTCCTCAACAACGACACCGAGGTGCAGGAAGGCTGGGTCGATGCGCTGCTCGACACCTTCCGCGACATGCCCGAGGCCGGGCTCGTCGGCTCCAAGCTGCTCTTCCCCGATGGGCGCGTGCAGGAAGCGGGCGGGATCATCTGGCGGCTCGGCGATGGCTGGAACTATGGCCGCAATGCCGAGGCCAATGACCCGCGCATCAACTATTTGCGCGAGGTCGACTACGTCTCGGGTGCGGCGATCATGGTGCCCAAGGCGCTGTTCGACGATCTGGGCGGCTTCGACACGCACTACGCCCCCGCCTATTACGAGGACACCGACCTCGCCTTCCGCATCCGCGCGGCGGGCAAGCGCGTCTACTACCAGCCGCGCAGCGCCGTGGTGCACCATGAGGGCGTGACCTCGGGCACCGATGTGAAGGGCACGGGGGCCAAGCGCTACCAGCTCGTCAACGGGCGGAAGTTCTTCGATCGCTGGCGCGGCGTGCTCGCCAGCCACCGCCTCAACGGGCAGGAGCCGGAGCTGGAGAAGGAGCGCCAGGTGCGCCGGCGCGTGCTCTTCATCGACGAGACCACGCCCACGCCGCAGGAGGATGCCGGTTCGGTCGCCGCCCTCAGCCATATGCGCGCGATGCAGCGGCTGGGCGCCAAGGTCACCTTCGTGCCGGCCGACAACATGGCGCATCTCGGCGCCGTTACCGAGCATCTGCAGGGCCTGGGCATCGAGGTGCTGCACGCGCCCTGGTACTGGTCGGCCGAGGAGGTGGTGCGCAAGCGCGGCGCGGAATTCGACGCCGTCTACCTGCACCGCTTCGTCAACGCCTTCAAATATGCCGGCGTCATGCGCGCGGCGATGCCACATGCGAAGCTGATCTACTCGGTCGCCGACCTGCACCATCTGCGCCTGGAGCGCGAGGCGGCGATCACCAGCTCGCCCGAGATCGCCGAGAAGGCCGCCGCGGTGAAGGCGCGGGAGATGGCGGCCCTGGCCGCCGTCGATCAGGTCATCGTCCACTCGGCGCATGAGGGCGACTACCTCGCGAGTCTCGTGGAGCCGGGGAAGCTGAACGTGATCCCCTGGGTCGTGCCCGCCGCCCCGCCGAAGACCGGCTTCGCGACGCGCCGTGACGTGGTGTTCCTCGGCGGCTACCGGCATCCGCCGAATGTCGATGCGGTGAATTTCTTCGTGGGCGAGGTCATGCCCATCCTGCGCCAGCTCGTGCCCGGGATCGGCCTGCGCATCGCGGGCTCGCACATGCCCGACAGCTTCCACGACCTTGCGGCCGCCGATGTGGTGCTCGACGGGTTCATTCCCGACCTCGACGCCTATTTCGCCGATATCCGCGTCATGGTTGCGCCGCTGCGCTACGGCGCCGGGGTGAAGGGCAAGGTGCTGGACAGCCTGGCGCGCGGCCTGCCCTGCGTGGCCACCTCCGTCGCCGCCGAGGGCATGGGCCTGGCCGATGGCGTGGAGATCGCCATCGCCGACAGCCCCCGCGCCATCGCCGAGGCCATCGCCTGGCTCTACCAGGATGAGGAAGCCTGGACCCGGCTGCAGCAGGGTGGGCTCGGCTATATCGAGCGCACCTGCTCGGTCGGTGCGATCACCGGGCTGTTCGGGCAGATGTTCGCGCGTCTCGACCAGGGCTGAGTTGCGCGGGCGGGTGTTCCCTGCCCCGCCGCGCTGTGCCAGTTTCCGCCCGACCGTGAGCCGGAGGAAACACATGTACGCCGACGTCCAACTGTTCATCGATGGCACCTGGCGCGCCGCCCGCGCCGGTCGCTCCATCCCCGTGATCAACCCCGCGACCGAGGAGGTGATCGGCCGCGTCGCGCATGCCGGGACCGACGACCTCGACGAGGCGCTGGACGCCGCGGCCAAGGGCTTCGCCGCCTGGAAGCGCGTCTCGGCCTTCGACCGTTCGAAGCTGATGCGCAAGGCCGCCGAGATCTTCCGCACCCGCGTGGAAGAGACGGCGATGCTGATGACGCTCGAGCAGGGCAAGCCGCTCGCCGAGGCGAAGATGGAGGCGCTGGCTGCCGCCGACATCATCGACTGGTTCGCCGAGGAAGCCCGCCGCGCCTATGGCCGCGTGGTGCCCGCGCGGGCCGAGGGTGTGTACCAGCTGGTGGTGAAGGAGCCGGTCGGCCCCGTCGCCGCCTTCACGCCCTGGAACTTCCCGATCAACCAGGTGGTGCGCAAGCTCTCCGCCGCGCTGGCCACGGGCTGCTCGATCATCGTCAAGGCGCCGGAGGAGACGCCGGCCTCGCCCGCCGCGCTGATCCGCGCCTTCGCCGATGCGGGGCTGCCCGCGGGGGTCGCCAACCTCGTCTTCGGCGTGCCGGCCGAGATCAGCGAATACCTCATCCCCCATCCGGTGATCCGCAAGGTGACCTTCACCGGCTCCACCCCGGTGGGCAAGCATCTGGCCGCGCTGGCCGGGGCCCATATGAAGCGCGTGACGATGGAACTCGGCGGCCATGCGCCGGCGATCGTCTTCGGCGACGCCGATCTCGACCATGCGGTGAAGACGCTGGCCGGCGCCAAGTTCCGCAATGCCGGGCAGGTCTGCGTCTCGCCGACGCGCTTCCTGGTGCAGGACTCGCTCTATGAGGGCTTCGTCGAGCGCTTCGTGGCGCACGCCAAGGCGCTGAAGGTGGGCGATGGCACGGCGGCCGACACGCAGATGGGCCCGCTGGTGCATGACCGGCGCATCCCCTGGATGGACAGCCTCGTGGCCGATGCCCGCACCAAGGGCGCCGAGCTGCACACGGGCGGCGGGCGCGTGGGCAACAAGGGCTATTTCTACGCGCCGACGGTGCTGACCGGCGTGGCGAAGGAGGCGCGGATGATGAATGAGGAGCCCTTCGGCCCGCTGGCCATGATCGCGCCCTTCCACGACCTGGATGAGGTTGTGGCGGAAGCCAACCGCCTGCCCTATGGCCTCGCCGCCTATGCCTTCACGCGCAGCGCCAAGACCGCGAATGCGGTGGCCGCGCGGGTCGAGACCGGGATGATGACGATCAACCATCTCGGCCTCGCGCTGCCGGAAGTCCCCTTCGGCGGCGTGAAGGACAGCGGCTATGGCAGCGAGGGCGGCTCGGAGGCGATCGAGGCCTATCTCAACACGAAGTTCGTGACCCAGGCCGGGCTGTAAGCAGGCGAGGCCGCGCGCGCCCCAAGGCGCGCGCGGCGCTTCACCCCTGCACCGCGCCGCGCAGATGCGCCAGCACCTGCGCGGCCGCTTCCTCGGGCGTCAGCCCCACCGTCGTCACGCGCAGTTCCGGCGATTCGGGCGCCTCATAGGGGCTGCTCACCCCCGTGAAGTTCTTGATCGTGCCGCGCATCGCCTTGGCGTAGAGGCCCTTCGGGTCGCGCCGCGCGCATTCCTCGAGCGGCGTGTCCACGAACACCTCGATGAACTCGCCCGGCGCCAGCATCTCGCGCACCATCCGCCGCTCGGCGCGGAAGGGCGAGATGAAGGAGCAGATGACGATCAGCCCCGCATCGACGAAGAGCTTCGCCACCTCGCCCACGCGGCGGATGTTCTCCACCCGGTCCTGGTCGGTGAAGCCGAGGTCGCGGTTCAGCCCGTGGCGGAGATTGTCGCCATCCAGCGTGTAGGTGTGCCGGCCCTCGCGGTGCAGCACCTGCTCCACCAGCTTCGCGATGGTGGACTTGCCGGAGCCCGAAAGCCCCGTGAACCACAGCACCATCGGCTTCTGGTGGTCGAGCGCGGCGCGCGCCGCCTTGTCCACCAGGAAGGTCTCGGTGTGGATGTTCGTGGCGCGGCGCAGCGGGAAGTCGATCATGCCCGCGCCGGCGGTGCGGTTGGTGAAGCGGTCCACCAGCACGAAGGCGCCGGTCAGCCGATTCTCCGCATAGGGGTCGAGCGGCACGCGCTGCGTGGCGGCGAGGTTGCAGAAGCCGATCTCATTCAGTTCGAGCTTCTTCGCCGCCTGCTGCTCCAGCGTGTTCACATCCACGCGATGCTTGATCGCGGTGACCGAGGCGGGCGTCCAGAGATTGCCGATGCGCATCAGGTACTGCCGCCCGGGCAGCATCGCCTCCTCATCCATCCAGAGGAGGTGCGCGGCGAACTGGTCCGCCACCTCGGGCCGGTCGGCGAGCGGGGCGAGCACGTCGCCGCGCGCCACATCCACTTCATCGGCGAGCGAGATGGTCACGGCCTCTCCGGCGCTGGCGGTGGATTGGTCGCCATCGGGCCCCAGGATGCGCGAGACATGCGAGGTGCGGCCCGAGGCGGCGACGACGATGTTGTCGCCCACCGCCACGCGCCCGCTCGCCACCGTGCCGGAGAAGCCGCGGAAATCGAGGTTCGGGCGGTTCACCCACTGCACGGGGAAGCGGAAGGGCTTGTGCTGCAGGTCGCCCTCGACATCCACCGCTTCGAGATGCGCCATCAGCGTCGGGCCGCGATACCAGGGCGTGTTGCCGGATTTCGTGGTCACGTTGTCGCCGAAGCGCGCGGAGATCGGGATCGGCACCATGGTCTGGAAGCCGAAGCCGCTGGCGAAGGTCAGCCAGTCGCCCACGATGCGGTCGAAGACGTCGCGGTCGAAGCCCATCAGGTCGATCTTGTTGATCGCCAGCACGACATGGCGGATGCCGAGCAGCGAGCAGATGTAGCTGTGCCGCTTGGTCTGCGTCAGCACGCCCTTGCGCGCATCCACCAGGATGATGGCGAGGTCGGAGTTCGACGCCCCCGTCGCCATGTTGCGCGTGTACTGCTCATGCCCCGGCGTGTCGGCCACGATGAAGCTGCGCCGCGGCGTGGCAAAGAAACGGTAGGCCACATCGATGGTGATGCCCTGCTGGCGCTCGGCCTCCAGCCCATCGACCAGCAGCGCAAGGTCGATATCCTCGCCCACAGTGCCGTGCTTGCGGCTGTCCTTGGCGATGGTCGCCAAGGTGTCTTCCATGATCAGGCGGCTGTCATAGAGCAGGCGGCCGATCAGCGTGGACTTGCCGTCATCGACCGAGCCGCAGGTGAGGAACCGCAGCAGGCCATGCGTCTCGCTGCCCGTGCTCAGTTCCATCGGCGTGTCCATCGGCGGTCGGTCCTCATGCTTGCGCAACCCAGGCCCGGGACACGGGCCGGTTGCCCCGTGGTCATCCCACGATCAAGCTGAAGGCGGCAAGATGCGCCGCCATCGTGAACAGGCTCTTCACGCACCTATGGCATGATGGAAAACCCCTCGCGGATTCGATGATGCACGACCTCCCTGCCCTGCTTGAACGCCTCGTGCCGCTCGCCGCCGAGGCCGGCGCGCGCATCGTCGCCATCCGCGCCCGGCCGCATGAGGTGCAGGCCAAGGCCGATGGCAGCCCGCTGACCGAGGCCGATCTCGCCGCCGAGGCCATCATCGCCGCTGGCCTCCCCGCCGCCGCGCCGGGCATCGCCGTGGTGTCCGAGGAAGCGGCCGCGCATGTGCTGCCCGCGGGCGGCGCGCCCTTCCTGCTGGTCGATCCGCTGGACGGCACGCGCGAATTCGTGGGCCCCTCCGGCGAGTTCACGGTGAACATCGCCCTCATCATGGGGGGCCGCCCGGTGGCGGGCGTGGTCTATGCCCCGGCGCTCGGCCGCATCTGGCGCGGTGCGGCGGGCCATGGCGCGGCGATGGCCGAGCTGCCCCCCAACGCCCCGGTCGCCGCTGCCGCCTGGCAGCCGATTCGCGCCCGGCCCCGGCCCGAGGGCGGGCTTACCGCCGTCGCCAGCCGCAGCCATCTCGACCCCGAGACCACCGCCTTCCTCGCCACCCTGCCCATCGCCGAGCGCCGCTCCATCGGCTCCTCGCTCAAATTCTGCCTGGTGGCGGAGGGGGTGGCCGATGTCTATCCGCGCTTCGGCCCGACCATGGAGTGGGACACGGCGGCGGGCCAGGCGGTGCTGGAAGCCGCGGGCGGGCGCGTGACCGACCCCACCGGCGCGGCCTTCACCTACGGCAAGACAGCCTTCCGCAACGGCGCCTTCATCGCCTGGGGCGGTTGACAGCGACCGGCTAAGGCTTTTGACCACAGGCGCGGCGCCCGCGCCGCAGGATGGAGACCCTCGGCGCGTGTCCGGCGATGCCCTGCTGCACCTCGGCCTGGAATGCCTCGCCCCGCTCAGCCCGCGGCGCTGGATCGCCTATGGCGTGGCCGAGGCGCCGCGCGGCCAGCCGGGCCGGCTCTCGGTCACGGCCGGCGGCGGCGGCGATTGCGCGATCGAGCATGTCGCCTTCCACCCCGACCCCGCCGGGGGCGAGGCCGGGCGCGCCCGGCACCGCTTCACCCTGGTCTATGCCGTCCCCGAGGGCAGGCAGGCCGAGGCGCTGATCCTCTCCGCCGGCGGCGCCACCATGCACGCCGATTTGCGCGCGCCGGGCCTGCCCGCCGACCTCGCCGCCGCCACCACGACGCGGGACTGGTCCGCGACCTTCGCCCTCTTCGCCGCCTGCGCCGAGACACCCATCCTCGCACCCCTGCTCCAGGGCGGCGATTTCGGCGTCTTCGCGGGCTGGCTAAACGCCCTGCCCGCCCTGCCCGGCCGCGGCGGCAAGACCGGCCCCTTCCAGGAGATCGAGGCGCTCTGCTCACCGGCCGGGGAGGTGCTGCTGGTGCTGCGCGGCCTCGCCCCCCTGCCCGCCGGCGCCGGGGGCCGCATGGCCCTGGCGGCGCGGCCGGACCCGGCCGAGGCGCCGCGCGTGCTGCCGCTGCTCGACCGGGCGGAGGGCGCGCATCTGCACGGCGTGGTGCTCTATGGCCGCGTCCCGGCCGAGCATCGCGGCCGGCTGCACGGCGCCGAGATCCTGGCCGACATCGAGGCCGGGCCGGGCCAGGCGCTGCGGCTGCGCGCGCATCCGCGGCTGGTCGCCGCCCCTGATCTCCTCGACGCCGCCGCGCGCCTTACCGCCAGCCCGGGCCCGCAATCGGGCGCCCTCGCCCTGGCCGGCGCGGCGCTGGTGGCGCGCATCCTGGCGACGCGCGAGGCGGCCTTCGCCCCCCTGCTCGCCGCCGCCCCCTGGCCCGCGGCCCCGCCCGGCCAGCCGCGCCTGATCGCCCTGCTCAATGCCGATGACCCGCTGGCGGCAAGGCTGTTCCAGGTCACCGCCGGGGCCTTCGAGACCCGCGCCGAGCGCCTGCTGATCCTGGGCGAGGCGGCGGATGAGGTGGCGGCGGTTTTCCTCCGGCGCGGACGCATCGCCGTGGAGACCGGCGCCGCCGCCCTCGCCAGCCTGCGCGGCGCGGCGCAGGGCGTGATCGCGGTGGAGGCGGCGCATTTCGCCGAGGCCGTCATCGCCGACCGGCTCGACCATGCCTTCGCCGGGGTGGTGGAGGCCGGCGCGCTGGCCCGGCTGCTCACCCTGCATGATCTCGCGGGCTTCAGCCTCGCCTTCGATGACAGCCTCGCCCGGCTGCTGCGCCGCGCGCGGATGGCCGGCGAGGGCCGCGGGGCGGAGGCCGCGCTGGTGCCGCTGGTGCGCGCCTGGAGCAGCGCGCTCGCGGCGGAGCGCGTGCATGACCACCTCGCCCGCCTCTGGGCCGGGCTGCCCGCGGCGGAGAGGAGCCCGGTAGATGCCTGATCCGCGCCCCGCGCCCTTCGCGGGCGGCATCTGCATCCTCAGCCACTCGCACCCGGATTTCTCCAAGGGCGGCGGCGAGTTGGCGGCGATGAACCAGTTCACCGCGCTGCGCGCCGCGGGGCGCAAGGTGGTGATGGTCTCGGCCAGCGAACCGGCCTCCCACTACGCCACCAGCCGCCCGGTGGAGACCATCCTGCGCCATGCCGGGGACGAGTATTTCTACAGCTTCGCCGGCATGACCGATGACCGCCTCGCCTGGGCCGATCACCAGCAGCGGCGGCTGCTGGTGGAGTTCCTCGCCGGGCTCGGCTGCGCCGTCTACCACCTGCACCATTACTGGCGCGTCGGCACCGACCTCATCACCGAGCTGATGGACGCCCGCCCCGACGCCACCTTCGTGCTGACGCTGCATGAGATGCTCGCCATCTGCCTCAACCGCGGCCAGATGGTGATGACGCGCTCCGACGAATTGTGCCGGCGCGAGAGCCTGATGCGCTGCCTCGCCTGCTTCCCGGAACAGTCGCTGGACCGCTTCGCCTTCCGCAAGGCGACGCTGCTGGCCACGCTGCGCCGCTTCGACAGCCTGCTCTACCCCAGCGACTTCATCCGCGACCGCTACGAGGCCTGGGGCCTTGTTGGCCCGCGCGCGGCGGTGGTCGAGAACTACCTGGGAGATGCGGTGCTGGCCGAACCCCGCCCGGCCACGCCCGCGCCAGGGGCCACCGCCACCCATTTCGGCTTCTTCGGCGTGCCGAGCGCGTTCAAGGGGCTCGACGTGCTGGTGCGCGCCCTGCCGCTGGCGCTGCGCGCCCGGCCCGACCTGACGCTGACCGTCTATGGCGCGGACCGCGCCGATGCGCTGCGCGGCTTCCCCGCGCTGGAGCCGCTGCTGGACTCGCTCGGCCCCGCCGTGACCTTCGCCGGGCGCTACGACCCGGCCGATGCGGTGGCGCTGATGCGCGGCGTGGGCTGGGTGGTGATGCCCTCCATCTGGTGGGAGAACTCGCCCATGGTGATCCAGGAGGCGCGCCATGCCGGGACGCCCCTGATCGTCTCCGACATCGGCGGCATGGCGGAGAAGGTGCTGCCCGGCGTGGACGGGCTGCATTTCCGCCGCGGCTCGGGCATGGATCTCGCCCGCGCGCTGGTCGAGGCGGCGGATCCCGCACTGCGGGCGCGCCTCGCCGCCAGCATCCGCCCCGTCATCGACCAGGCCAGCTTCCTCGCCGCGCTCGACGCGGCCTACCAGCCCCGCCCGCGGGCCATCTGAAGGATCCGCTCCGCCTTGCGCATCGCCATCGTCATGAGTCACGCCAGCCGCAAGCTGCTCGGCGCACTGCGCGACCTGCACTTCACCGCGGCGCTGCGCCGCCAGGGGGCGGAGGCGCGGATGTTCCGCGTGCATGGCGGGACGGCGGTGGAGCACGAATGGCACCTCGACGGCGCGGTGCAGGCCAGCTTCTGCCCGGCTGACAACCCCGACCAGATCCCGCATCGCCAGGTCTCGGAGGCGCTGCGGCGGGAGGTCGCGGCCTTCGCGCCCGACATCGTGCTCTACAAGGGCCTGGGCTACGCGGTGAACGCGCATCTGCAGGCCGGGCTGCCGGCGGGCACGCGCTTCGGCCTCGTCATCGGCGGCAGCGTGAAGGACCCGATGGCCGGGCAGGCGGCGCTGATCCTGGGCGAGTATCGCGAGCAGTTGATGGCGCATTTTCCGGCCGCCTTCCGCGCCGGCCACGCGCTGGTGCTGCCGAAATACGTGGACCTCGCCATGGCCGGGCCGGGCACGCCGGTCGCCGCCGAGGCCGCAGCCTACGACATCATCAATGTCGGCACCTTCGCCGAGAAGCGGAAGAACCAGGAGGCGCTGCTGCCCTTCGCGGCGCGCCATCGCCTGGCCTTCGTCGGCGCCGGGCCGCGCCTCGCCGAGATCAAGGCCATGGTGCCGCAGGCGGACCGCGCCCGCGCCCTGTTCCTCGGCCACAAGCCGCATGAGGGCGTCTTCGCCGCGCTGCGCCAGGCGCGGGTGATGGTGCATGTCTCGAGCATGGATGGCCTGCCCCGCGCGACGGTGGAGGCGATGGCCTGCGGCGTGCCGGTGATCGCCCGGCGTGCGACCATCGCCGGGGGCATCCCGGCCGCCGCCGGGCTGCTGGTGAGCGACGAGGCCCTGCCCCATGCGGTGGAGATGCTGCTGGCGGATGAGCCGATGCGCCTGCGCCTGGGCCGCGCCGCGCGCCGCCATGTCGAGCAGCGGCACAGCATCGCCGCGCTGGAGGAAACCGCCGCGGCGGTGCTGCGAATTCTCGCTTGATCGCGTGATTCAGACCTCCGGTGCCTGCGCACCTTCGGTCATCACGCTTCAACGCAACCGCCGCTCCGCGTCCCGTGCCGCGGCGAGGTCCCAGGGGAGCTGGTGCGTCAGCTCGTCATGCCCCCAGAACTGCCGCAGCGAGCCGCGCAGCGCGTCGGGCGGCAGCACGGGCCGCTGGCCGTCCGGCGCCGTGACATCCAGCAGCGGCGCCAGCAGATCCCGCCAGAAATCCGCCCAGAGCCAGGCATGGGGCACGGAGGCATGCAGCCCCGGCGCCAGGGCGGCGCGATCGCGCGCGATGCGCATCGGCGGCGTGCCGAGGAAGATGCCCTCCTTGCCGAAGAAGCGCGCCTCGGCCACCACGGAGGAGGAGATGCCGATCACCCGCTGCACGCTCTCCTGCGCCAGCAGCACATAGATGTTCTCGCTGACCTCGCGGATGCGCGCGAGCGGCAGGCCGATGTCGTGCAGGCCGAAGCCGCCCGGATTGTAGGGGTGCGGCTTGAACAGCACGCGGCCCCTGGGACCGATCAGCCCATGCAGCGGCGCGGCGAATTGCGCGAGGTCGAGCAGGGCGCCGGCGCGGATCAGCGCGCGGTCGATGCGCGTCTGGCCGATGATGAGCGTGCTCTCCTGCACCGGCAGCAGCGGCGGCAGCTTCACCGCCGTGGCCGCCACCAGATCCGCGAAGGGTTCGAAATGGCTGTCCGGCGCGTGATGCGCGGCCAGCGCGCCCAGCACCTCCCGGTCCTGCGTCTGAATCGCGAACAGCACGTCCGGTCCGAAGCGGTAGGGGTGGATGTTGAGGTCGATCCACACCACCCCCATCCGCTCGAGGATGCGCTTGAGCAGCGGCGGCAATTCGAAGCCGATGACGCAGGCCGCGCCTTCGAAGGCGGCCGCGAGCATCGCCGCGGCCTCGCGCGGCAGGTCCGGCGCGTCGTAGAGGCTGACCCAGCCCTCGATATCCGGCGCGATGCCGGCCAGGGCGTAGAAGGCCGGCGTGTCGAAGCCGCCCGGCCCGCCCCAGAGCAGCGGCGTGACCTCCAGCCCCGACGCCGCGGCCAGCGGCCGGCGCAGCAGCCGGTGCAGCCATTGCGTGTTGCCATTCTGCGAGGCGCGGAAGGCCTCGTCCTGCGGCCGCAGGATGTCGCCCACGACCAGGATGCGCGCGGCCATGCCCCGCGCTAGCCCCGTTCGATCCGCACCCAGGCGAGGCCGAGGCCCAGCACGCGCGTATCCCGGCGCGGCCCGCTGGCCGGGTCTACATCCTGCCGGCCCATCAGCAGCAGCGTGACGCGCGAGCCCGTCGGGGCGGCGGGCAGGGTGATCCGCGCCTCGAAGATTCCCGTGGTGCCGTCATTGCTCACGGTCGTCAGGCTGAGCGGCACGCCATCGAGGAACCAGTCATGTTCAGCCATGTCGAGCTTCACGCCGAAGGGCGAACGCAGCGCCAGCGTCAGCAGCAGCGCCCCGCCGCCGAGCGCCGGCAGGGCGAGGCTCGCGCAGCGCGCCGCGCCGGACCAGCGCAGCGAGCCGCCCTCCGTGCGGTCGGGCGTGAACCAGCCATGGCCGGCGAAGGCCGGATCGGCCGCATCGATGGCCACCGCATCGGCCGCCTCGGCCTGCTCGGGCGCGGCGGCGGCGCGCAGGCGCGGGCCCGGGACGTTCCGCAGCGGGTCGATGCGCAGCCGCTCGGCGCGCGACAGCGCGGCCTCCCGGTGCTGCTGCGCCAGCGCATCCAGCCCGGCGGCAAGGCGCGCGATCTCCTCCACCAGATGCTCGCCGAAGATCCGCGCGGCCGGGTCGAGACCCGCGAGCAGCGGCGCGGCATCGGCGCGCAGCCGCGCGGCATGCTGGCGCTCCATCGCCGCATCGATCAGCGTGGCCGCCAGGCGATCGGGCGAGAGGTCGAGCAGGGCGCGGGGGTCGGTCAGCTTGCGTCTCCTTCTGCGGTGAGCCTAGCCGTGCGGGGCGGGGCTCACAATTCCTGCACCTCGGCGATGCCAGGCAGCACCTTCATCGCCTGCATCAGCCGCGGCGAGACGTTGAAGAAGCCGGGCAGCGCGATCTCCACCTCCTGCCCCGGCCCGGTCATGGGGACGAGGATGACGCGCCCGCGCCCCTTGCCCTCGCGGCCCAGCATGGTGCGGATGTGGTCCACCGCCTCGGCGGTCTCGAACCACAGGCGCAGCCCCTGGCCGAGATTCTGCGCGACCTTCTCCAGCGGCTCGACCTCCTGCGCCGTCAGCCGCACCGTGTCGCCATCCACGCGCACCTCGGTGGTCACCAGCAGCGCCTGGCCCTCGCCCAGCAGGCCATCGGCACGGGCCAGCGTCTCGCTGAAGAAGGTGATCTCGAAACTGCCCTGCGCGTCGGAGAAGCGGACCCAGGCCATCTTGTTGCCGCTCTTCGTGCGCCCGCTCTTCACCGCCACCACCGTGCCGGCAAGCTTCATGCGGCCATTGCCGCCGCGCGCGCGTTCGGCGATCTGCGCCGAGGGCACCGCCCCCAGCTTCTGCAGCACGCGCTTGTAGGTATCGAGCGGATGGGCGGAGAGGTGGAAGCCCACCGCCTCGGCCTCGAAGGAGAGCTTCTCCAGCATCGGCCAGTCGCCGGCCTCGGGCAGGCGCAGCGGCACGGGGGTGGTCTCGGCGCCGAACATGTCGCGCGTCGGGTTCAGGCGCCGCTCCGCGGCTTCCTGCGCGGCGCGCAGCACGGCCTCCGCCCCCTGCACCAGCTTCGCGCGGTTGCGCTCCAGGCTGTCGAAGGCGCCGGCCTTGGCCAGGTTCTCAAGCTGCATCTTGTTGAGCAGCTTCGGGTCCACGCGCGCGGCGAAATCCGACAGCGAGGCGAAGGGCCCGCCGGCGTCGCGCGCGCGCACCAGATCCTGCATCGCGCCCAGCCCCACGCGCTTGATCGCGGCCAGGGCGAAGCGGATGGCCGCCTGCCCGTCCTCGCGCGTCTCCAGCGTGAATTCGGCGGCCGAGCGGTTCACGTCGGGCGGCAGCACCGGGATGCTCAGCCGCGCGGCTTCCTGCATGTGGCCCGCGAGCTTGTCGGTATTGCCGAGGTCGAGGGTCATGGAGGCCGCCAGGAAGGCGACCGGGTGGTTCGCCTTCAGCCAGGCGGTCTGGTAGGCGACCAGCGCATAGGCGGCGGCGTGCGACTTGTTGAAGCCGTATTCGGCGAAGCGCTGCATCAGGTCGAAGACCTCGCCGGCCTTCGTGCCGTCCACGCCATTCGCCACGGCACCTTCCACGAAGGTGGCGCGCTGGCGCTCCATCTCCTTCATGTCCTTCTTGCCCATGGCACGGCGCAGCAGGTCCGCCCCACCGAGCGAGAAGCCCGCCATCACCTGGGCGATCTGCATCACCTGTTCCTGGTAGACCATGATGCCGTAGGTCTCGGCCAGGATGGCGTGGATCGAGGGGTGCGGGCTTTCCCACGCCTCGCCATGCTTGCGCTGGCAATAGGCGGGGATGTTCGCCATCGGCCCCGGTCGATAGAGCGAGACGGCGGCGATGAGATCCTCGAAGCGGTCGGGGCGCATCATGCGCAGGCAGTCGCGCATCCCCTGGCCTTCGAACTGGAACACCCCGGCGGCGTCGCCGCGGGCGAGCATCGCATAGGTCCTGGCGTCATCGAGCGGCAGGCGATCGAGATCGACCTCGATCCCCTGCCCTTTCAGCAACGCCACGGCGCGCTGCAGCACGGTCAGCGTCTTGAGGCCGAGGAAGTCGAACTTCACGAGGCTCGCCTGCTCGACATACTTCATCGAGTACTGCGTCACGAGCATGTCGTTGCGCGGGTCGCGATAGAGCGGCACGATGTCGAGCAGCGGCTTGCGCCCGATCACCACGCCGGCGGCATGGGTGGAGGCGTTGCGGTAGAGCCCTTCCAGCTCCTGCGCCACCTCGAGCAGGCGCGCCACCTGCTCGTCATTCGCCTGCATGTCCTGCAGCTTCGGCTCACCCGCGATGGCCTGGCCGAGGGTCACGGGCTTGGCCGGGTTGAAGGGGATGAGGCTGGCGATGCGATCCACCTGGCCATAGGGCAGGCCCATCACCCGCCCCACATCGCGCACGGCGGCCTTCGCCTGCAGCTTGCCGAAGGTGATGATCTGCGCGACGCGATCCGCGCCATATTCGCGCACCACGTAGCGGATCACCTCGTCGCGCCGGTCCTGGCAGAAATCGATGTCGAAATCGGGCATCGACACACGCTCGGGATTCAGGAAGCGCTCGAAGAGCAGGCCCCAGCGCATCGGGTCGAGATCGGTGATGGCGAGCGCCCAGGCGGCCACGGAGCCCGCGCCCGAGCCACGCCCCGGCCCCACCGGAATCCCCTGCGCCTTCGCCCATTGGATGAAATCCGCGACGATGAGGAAGTAGCCGGAGAAGCCCATCTTCTCGATGACGGTCAGCTCATAGGCCAGGCGCTCGCGATAGGGCGCGCGTTCGGCCTCGGGCCGGCCTTGCGCGTCCATGCGCGCCTCCAGCCCCTGGCGCGCCATCTCGGCCACCGTCTCGGCCTCGGTCATGCCGGGGCGGACCTTGGGGCAGATCGGCAGTTCGGGCTTCTTCGATTCCGCCATCACCGCGCAGCGCCGTGCGATGGCCAGCGTGTTGTCGCAGGCCTCGGGCAGGTCGGCGAAAAGCTCGCGCATCGCCGCAGCGGGCTTGAACCAATGCTCGGGCGTGACGCGCCGGCGCTCGGGCTCAGCGATCACGCGCCCGGCCGCGATGCAGAGCAGCGCGTCATGCGCGGCGTGCATCTTCGATTCGGCGAAGTAGACGTCGTTGGTGGCGACGATCGGCAGGCCGGCCGCCTCCGCCAGGGCGAGCAAACCGGGCTCGACGATCTTCTCGATGGGCAGGCCGTGGCGCTGGAGCTCCACCACCAGGCGATCATCGAAGCTCGCCTTCAGCCGTTCCAGCAGCCGCGCCGCGGCGTCGCGCCGGCCTTCGGCGAGCAGCCGCCCGAGCGGGCCCGTGGTGCCGCCGGTGAGCAGGATCACGCCCCCGCTGTGTTCCTCGAGCTGGGCGAGGGTGATGCAGGGCTCACCCGAGGGATCGTCGTTCAGGAAGCTCTTGGAAGACAGGCGCTGGAGATTCTCGAGCCCCTGCGGGTTCATCGCCAGCGCCACCAGCACGTCGGGCCGGTTGCGCTGCGCGTCACGCGCCGCGCCCCCCTCATCGGTCGCGCTGCGGCCGAGGAAGAGCTGGCAGCCCATGATGGGCTGCACGCCCTTCGCCGAGCAGCCTTGCGCGAATTCCAGCGCGCCGAAGAGATTCGCGGTATCGGTCAGCGCCACGGCGGGCATGCCCAGCTGCGCGGCCAGGGCGGGCAGCTTCTCGGCCTTGATCGCGCCCTCGCTCAGCGAGTAGGCGGAATGGACATGCAGGTGGATGAAGCCGGTGCCGCTCATGGCGCCAATCTACCATGGCAGCGGAGGTTGGACATGTCGGATGACGAGCGCCTGTTGCGAGAGGCGATCGCGCTCGCCGCCGAGAGCCGTGCGGCGGGCAACCACCCCTTCGGCGCCCTGCTGGCCGATCCCGGCGGGCGGGTGCTGATCCGCGAGGGCAATGGCTTCCACCCGCATGGCGATGGCACCGCCCATGCCGAGCGCCTGGTCGCCACCCGCGCCTGCATCGAGCTTTCGCCCGCGCAGCGCGCCGAGGCGACGCTGTATTCCTCAGCCGAGCCCTGCGCCATGTGCGCGGGCGCCATCTACTGGGCCGGGATCGGGCGCGTGGTCTATGGCCTGGCCGAGTCGCGGCTCAAGGCCATGATCGGCCCGCATCCGGAGAACCTGACGATGGACCTGCCCTGCCGCAGCGTCTTCGCCGCCGGGCAGCGACGGATCGAGGTCGTGGGCCCAATGCTGGAAGAGGAGGCCGCGCTGGCGCATCGCGGCTTCTGGTAGCGCTACAGGACCACGTTCGTCTGCACGAGTTGCAGCGCCGCATCGCGCGAGAGGTCCTGCCCGGCCTCCTTGCCGCCGATCACCTCGGCAAGCTCGGCCTCGGTGCCCTTCCAGTCGCCATGCGGCAAGAGGTGGAAATGGTAACGCGGGTCGGTCAGCGGCAGCAGGTCCACATCGGCGCGCTGGCGCGGATGCAGCATGCCGGCCAGCGGCAGGTGGATGCTCTGCGCCTGCGAGAGCCAGGCCGCGAGCCAGGAGAAGGTGCTGACCGCGACGCAGATGTGGGATGAGGCGCGCAGCGTCTCGAAATCCGCCATCGGCCCGCGCGAGGGCACGAACGCCGCCTGCGGAAAGCGCGCGCGCAGCGCATCGGAATAGCGATCCTCGCCGATCTGGCCGAGGAAGACGGGGTGCAGCCCGGTCTGGTCGATCAGCCGCGCGAAGAAGGCGAGCGGCAGCGGGCGATAATCCTTGTGCCGCGCGCCGAGAATCTCATCGGCGCGGACATTGATGACGAGGGTATCCGCGCCATAGCCCTGCATGGGCGGGCCGGGTGCGCGGAACAGGGCGCGCACGCGCTCCAGCGGCTCCAGCAACTCCATGCGGCAGCCGAGCGCGGTGGTCTCGATGCCCTCGATCAACCCCTGGTCGATCAGGTAGCGCAGCCGCCCGATATCGATGCGGTGCCCGCCGAGCTTGATGTGGCGTGCGGGCAAGGCACGCCGCCGGGGCGCGATTTCCCATTCCGGCAGCGCCTCGCCGGTGACGAGGCAATCGCCGAGTCGCCGGGCCAGGCTGTGCGCCAGCATGATCTCGAACATGCGGTTGCCGAGGCGACCGCCGAGCACGTAGCGGATGACGGTCGGCATCGGCTCAGCCCGCCACCACCCTGCCCTCGCGCAGCGTCACCACGCGATCCATGCGCGCGGCGAGTTCGGGATTGTGGGTCGCGATCAGCGCCGCCATGCCGCGGCCGCGCACCGCCTCTAGCAATTCGTGGAAGACGCGATCGGCGGTGCCGACATCGAGATTGCCCGTCGGCTCATCGGCCAGCAGCACGCGCGGATCATTGGCCAGGGCGCGGGCGATGGCCACGCGCTGCTGCTCGCCGCCCGAGAGCTTGCCGGGGCGATGCTGCTCCCGCCCCTTCAGGCCGAAGGCGCCGAGCAAGTCATGCGCCCGCGCCATGGCGGCCGCGCGCGCGACGCCATTGGCCATCTGCGGCAGGGCGATGTTCTCCTCGGCGGTGAATTCCGGCAGCAGATGGTGGAACTGGTAGACGAAGCCGATGCCCTGCCGGCGGATCGCGGTGCGCGCATCGTCCGAGAGCGTGCCGGCCGGCTGGCCCTGGTAGAAGACCTCCCCGCCATCGGGTTTCTCGAGCAGCCCGGCCAGGTGCAGCAGCGTGGACTTGCCGGTGCCGGAGGGCGCGACAAGCGCCACGATCTCGCCGGCCACCAAGCTGAGATCCGCCCCGCGCAGCACGGCAAGCTCGCCGGCCTCGGTGCGGAAGCGGCGCTCGACGGCGCGGAGTTCAAGTGCCACGTCACTCATTGCGCAGCGCCACCACCGGGTCCGTCTTCGCCGCGCGCCAACTCGGATAGATGGTGGCGAGCAAGGAGAGGCCGAGGCCCATCGCCACCACCTGCATGACCTCGTTCGGGTCCACCACCGCCGGCAGGCGCGTGAGGAAATAGACCTCGGCGCTGAACAGCTCGGTGCCGCTCAGCGCCTGGATCGCCTGGCGGATGCTCTCGATGTTCGCACAGAAGGCGATGCCGATGAGGAAGCCGATCAGCGTGCCGACAACGCCGACACTCGCGCCGCAGAGCAGGAAGATGCGCAGGATCGCACCGCGTGTCGCCCCCACCGTGCGCAGCACCGCGATGTCGCGCCCCTTGTCCTTCACCAGCATGATCAGGGAGGAGACGATGTTGAAGGCCGCGACGATGATGATCAGCGTCAGGATCAGGAACATCACGTTCCGCTCCACCTGCACCGCGGCGAAGAAGCTGCTGTTCGCGTCCTGCCAGTCCAGGATGCGCACCGGCGTGCCCTGCAACGCGCTGCGGATGCCGCGCGTCACGGCGCGGACATTGGTAGGGTCGGCGACGAAGACCTCCACCTGCGTCGCGGCATCGCCGGTCTGGAAGAAGGTCTGCGCGGCGCCCATCGGCAGGAAGACGAAGGAATTGTCGTATTCATGCATGCCGATCTGGAAGACCGCGACCACCGTATAGGCGCGCACGCGCGGCACCGTGCCGAAGACCGTCGTGCGGCCCTGCGGCGAGACCAGCGTCACCTTGTCGCCGACCGTGATGCGGAAACGCTGCGCGAGGCGCGAGCCGATGACGATGGCATCGTCGCCCTCGAATCGGTCGAGGCTGCCATTGACGATGCTCTGCGCCACGATGCCGCGTGCGCGCAGATCCTCGGGCTTCACCCCGCGCGCAAGCCCGCCCGAGGCACCACCCTGCTCGGAAGTCAGCAGCACTTGGCCCTCGACGATCGACGTGGCGGAGACCACCCCCGGCACGGCGCGGATACGCCCGGCCATGGCGTCGTAGTCGGTGATGTTGCGCTCGAGCCCATGCACGCCGAGATGGCCGTTCAGGCCCAGGATCCGGCCCAGTAATTCCTGGCGGAAGCCGTTCATCACGCTCATCACGATGATCAGCGTGGCGACGCCCAGCGCGATGCCCACCAGCGAGAAGATCGCGATCACCGAGACGAAGCGCTCGCCCTTGCGCGCGCGCAGGTAGCGGAAGGCGACGGCGCGCTCGAAGGGGCCGAACATGCTCAGCCGAGGATCTTCGCCAGCGCATCCTCGGGCGAGACTTCCTGCTTCTCGCCCGTCGCGCGGCGCTTCAGCTCGACCACGCCGGCGGCCGCACCGCGCGGGCCGATCACGACCTGCCAGGGATGGCCCATCAGATCGGCATCGGCGAATTTCGGGCCGGCACGCTCGGTGCGATCGTCGTAGAGCGCCTCTGGGATCGCGTTGTACAGGCGCTCGCTCAGCGCGTCGCAGGCGGCATCGCCCTGCTTGAGGTTGATGACCACCGCCTTGAAGGGTGCAACGGCATCCGGCCATTTGATGCCGGCCTCGTCGTGGTTGGCCTCGATCGTCGCCCCCACGAGGCGCGAGACGCCGATGCCGTAGCTGCCCATCTCGGGCGCCACAGTCTTGCCGTCCGGCCCCTGCACGGAGAGGCCCATGGTCGCCGAATACTTGGTGCCGAAATAGAAGATGTGCCCGACCTCGATGCCGCGGGCGGAGACGCGCTTGTCCGCCGGCACCTGCTCCCAGGCCACGGGGTCGTGCATTTCCTCGGTCGCGGCGTAGTGGCTGGTCCAGGCCTCGACCGCGGGGGCGAGGTCCGCGCCGTAATCGGGCGCGCTCGCCAGCGCATCCATGTCGAGCAGGTCCTGGCTCACGAAGACCTGGCTTTCGCCCGTCTCGGCCAGGATGATGAATTCATGGCTCAGATTGCCGCCGATGGGGCCGGTGTCGGCGCGCATCGGCACGGCCTTCAGCCCCATCCGCGCGAAGGTGCGCAGATAGGCCAGGAACATCTGGCGATAGCTGTGCTGCGCGCCTTCCTTGGTGACGTCGAAGGAATAGGCGTCCTTCATCAGGAATTCGCGCCCGCGCATCACGCCGAAGCGCGGGCGCACCTCATCACGGAACTTCCACTGGATGTGGTAGAGGTTGCGCGGCAGGTCGCGGTAGCTTTTCGCGAAGCTGCGGAAGACGTCGGTGACCATTTCCTCGTTGGTCGGGCCGTAGAGCATCTCGCGGTCGTGGCGGTCCTTGAGGCGCAGCATCTCGGGCCCATAGGCGTCGTAGCGGCCGGACTGGCGCCAGAGATCGGCGGACTGGATCGTCGGCATCAGGATTTCCTGCGCGCCGGCGCGGTCCTGTTCCTCGCGCACGATCTGCTCGATCTTCTGCAGCACGCGCCAGCCCAGCGGCAGCCAGGCATAGATGCCCGCCGAGGTCTGGCGCACCAGGCCAGCACGCAGCATGAGGCGGTGCGAGGCGATGGTCGCCTCGGCGGGGGTTTCCTTGAGCGTCGGCAGGAAGGCGCGGGAGAGGCGCAAAGCGCGGGCTCCTAGATCCAGGTCGTTGTGCGGCGGAACCTAGTCTCGGGGCCCGGCTGACGCCAGCGGGGGAAGGCGGACCACGCGCGCTTATCCGCGCAAATGCCGGTCCCGGGGTCCGGATTGCCGCAGCGCAGCAATTTTATTGCGCAACTTTCGGAATGCTCGACACGAAGCCGGGGGGAATTCTGCCGGATGGCGAAGATTTCCCTTTGCACCCTGCGGCGATTTCGTTAAAAAAACGGGCCGCATCCAGGGGATGCGGCCCGAGTTAAGGGAGGAAACGCCAGTCACACGGCAGAGCGAGGATCAACCTCTCTCTGTGGTTGAGAATGGCGCCAGGACTGACCGCGGCACAATAAGAAACGCGGCGCCGAGGGACCAAAAAACAGGCCCTCAGACTAAACTTGCTCCAAAATGAGGCGGCGCCTGGAAAACCCCAGGTTGGCCGCCTTATCTTTGTGCACCGCCCGGCATCGGCGAGGAAATCCCCGGCCCCTGATAGGCCCACCAGCCTTCCCGGAAATCGACCCAGCCGCTCAGGATCACCGCATGGATGCAAAGCCAGATCACGCTGGCCAGCACCGTGGTGGCGATCAGCTTGCGTACCAGCAGCGGCCGCGCCGGCGCGCCGCGCCAGCCGCCGGCCTCCGGATCGGGGTCCTCGACCGGCCGCGTGCCGAAGGGCAGCACGCAGAAGAGCGCGGTCCACCAGACCATCACAAAGACCAGCACGCCCGAAAAACCCGACATCGCCCCCTACTTCCCCCTGCTTTCCGGGAAATTCGCCCGCAATCCCAACCCCGCCAGCCGCGCCGTCTCGGCGATGCGCCGGTCCCGCGTGGCCGGCGTCTTCGCCGCCGCGATCCACCACAGGATCCCCTTGCGAGCGGAGGGCGCGAAGCCCGACCAGGCCTCGGCCGCCCCGGGCACCCCGGCCAGCGCGACGGTCAGCGCCGCGGGCTCCGCCAGCGATTCGGCGGCCTCATACACGTCCCAGGAGCCATCCTCCAGCGCGGCCGCGACGCGCGCCTCACCGGGCGGGGCCATCAGCCCGGCCGCGCGCAGCCGCGCGATTCGTGCCTTGTTCACCCGACTCCAGGGGCTGCGCGGCTTGCGCGGGGAGATGAGCAGCATCCAGCGCGCCGCATCGAGCTTGCGCGGCAGGCTGTCGATCCAGCCGAAGCAGAGCGCCTCCTCCACTGCCGCGTCCTGGGTCAGCGGCGGCGCCGCACCCTTGTTCAGCACCAGCCAGACCGGCGCCCGCCGCGCGTGATGCGCCGCGAGCCAGGCCCGCCAGGCCGCGCGATCCGCCGGCTCCAGGCGCTCGACCTGCTCGGCCGCCCGCGCCACGGCGCTAGACCCGCAGCAGATGCACCTCGACGGTCGGGCGCTTGCGAAGCCGCCGCCCGACCGCGCGGCGCACCGCGCTGCGCGCCGCTTCCCGCAGCGCGCCATCCTCGCGCTTCAGCGCGCTCGGCATCTCGTTGACCGCGCGCGCAAGATCGCCGGCGATCTGCCCCGTCTCCGCGCCGCTGTCCTCGAACAGGCCGGGGGCAGAGATCTGCGGCTGGCCCAGCACCCGCCCGCTGCCATCCACCGCCAGCGAGGCCACGACCACGCCGTTGAAGAGCATCTTCTTGCGCGCCGCCAGCAGGTCGCCATCCAGCGGCAGCAGGCGGTCCCCGTCCACGGCGAGCCGGCCGACGGGCACGCTCTCGACGATGTCAGGCTTGCCGGGGGCGAGCTTCAGCACGTCGCCATCCTCTATCACATGGGCGATCGCCTGGAGGCTCTCGGCCAGGTTCGCGTGCTCGTTCATGTGCCGCCACTCGCCATGCACCGGCACGGCGTATTTCGGGCGGACCAGCTGGTAGAGCCGCTTGAGTTCGTCGCGCGCCGGATGGCCGGAGACATGGACCATGTGGTCGTCGGCGGTCATCACCTCGACCCCCGCGCGCGAGAGTTCGTCCTGCACGCGCAGGATCGCACGCTCATTGCCCGGGATCATGCGGGAGGAGAAGATCACCGTGTCGCCCTCCCCCAGCGAGATATGCGGGTGGGTGTCGGCGGCGATCTTGGACATCGCGCTGCGGGCCTCGCCCTGGCTGCCGGTGCAGATGACCAGCAGCTTGTCGTCGGGCACGTCCTCGGCCTCATCCTCGGAGAGGAAGGGTGGGATGGTGGTGAGGTAGCCGCATTCGCGCGCCGCCGCCTCGGCATTGCGCAGCGAGCGGCCGAAGAGCGCCACCTGCCGCCCCGCCGCGCGGGCCGCCACCGCCAGCGACTCGACGCGGGCGAGGTTGGTCGCGAAGCAGGTGACGGCGATGCGCCCCTTCAGCCCCTTGATCAGCGCGGTCAGGTTGCGCCGGACCTCGGCCTCGCTGCCGGAATGGCCCTCGACCAGCGCGTTGGTGCTGTCGCAGACCATGGCGAGCACCCCCTCATCGCCGAGGCGCGCGAAAGCCGCCTCATCGGTGGGCGGGCCGATCAGCGGCTGCGGGTCGAGCTTCCAATCGCCGGTGTGCAGCACCGTGCCGTAGCTGGTGCGCAGCACCAGCGCCTGCGCCTCGGGGATGGAATGCGCGACGCGGAGGAATTCGAGGTCGAAATTGCCCAGCCTCCAGCGCGTGGCGGGCGGCTGGGTCACCAGCTCGACCTGGTGGATCAGCCCGGCCTCGCCCAGCTTGCGACGCAGCACAGCGGCGGCGAAGGGGCTGGCATGGATCGGGCAGCGCAGCTGCGGCCACAGATGCGCCACCGCCCCCACATGGTCCTCATGCGCATGGGTGATGACGAGGCCCACCAGCCGGTCCTTGCGCTCGGCCAGCCAGCGCGCATCGGGCACCAGGACCTCGACCTCCGGATGTTCCGGCCCGCCGAAGCCCAGCCCGCAATCCACGGCGAGAAGCTGCCCGTCGCAGCGATAGACGTTGAGGTTGAGTCCGATCTCCCCCGTTCCGCCGAGCGGAATGAAGGCCAAATCTCCAGTCATTGTTCTTCCAGTACCTGTACGTGTCGTTTTCTGCGTGCGCGGGCGCCGCGGCCCCTGCCCGGCCGTGCTCGGCCGTAGGCTCAGGGGTCGAAGCGCGAACTGCCGGTGAAGATGGGGGCGGGGTTGCGTTGCGCCAACAGGCGCAGGCCGTCGAGCGTCGTATCCTGGTCCGTCGTCTCGATCACCGTGGTGCCTTCGGCGAAGAGCGGCGCCAGCCCGCCGGTCGCGATCACCTTCAGGCTGCCGCCATGCTCCGCACGGATCCGGGCGACGATCCCCTCAATCAGCCCGACATAGCCCCAATAGATGCCCGACTGCATGGCCGCCACGGTGTTGCGCCCGATGGCCGATTGCGGCCGCCCGATGCCGATGCGCGGCAGGCGGGCGGCGGCGCGGTGCAGCGCCTCGATCGAGAGGTTGATGCCCGGCGCGATGACCCCGCCCAGATAGGCGCCGTCATGCTCCACCACGTCGAAGGTGGTGGCGGTGCCGAAATCGATGACCACCAGGGGGCCCCGGTAGCGGTGGTGGGCGGCCAGGGCGTTGAGCAGGCGGTCGGCGCCGACCTCGTTCGGCGCATCGACGCGGATGTCGAAGCCCCAGTCGAGATGCGCGCGCGCGATCAGCGGCTCGCAGTTGAACCACTCGCGGGCCAGCCGCCGCAGGCCGTAGAGCGCGGCGGGAACCACGGTGCCGATGGCGCAGCGGTCGATATCCGTGGCGCGCAGCCCCGCATGCTGCAGCAGGGCCAGCAGCCAGACGGCGTATTCGTCGCTGGTGCGTTCGGCATCCGTGCGGATGCGCCAGCGGCCGCGCCACTCCGCACCGTCATGCACGGCGAAGACGACGTTGGTGTTGCCCGCATCGATGACCAGCAGCATCGGCCTCAGTCCACTTCACCACTCATGACGGCGTGTAGCCGATCGCCGGCCGCGATCAACAGGCTGCCATCCTCGCGCAGGCCCCGGTAGCCGCCGGCAAGCCCGCCGCGCAGCACCAGCGCCGTATCGGGGGCAGGGCCGCGGGCCTCCCAGGCCGCGCGGATCGGCGCGAAGCCCTCCGCCAGGAACAGCCGGCGCCAGGTCTCGAAGCGCTCCAGCAGCCGGGAAGCCACCACCTCCGGCGCCGGGCTGCCCGGCAGGCAGGCAGTGGCACGCCCTGGCATGGCGGGCGCATGGGCGAGGTTGGCGCCGAGCCCGAACACCAGCCACTCGATCCGCCCGGCCGCATCGGTGCTGCTCTCACAGAGCATGCCGGCGAGCTTGGCCTCGCCCCGCATCACGTCATTCGGCCATTTCAGCGTCAGCGGCGCCGGCGAGAAGGCCGAAAGCGCATCGTGCAGCGCGACGGCTGCCAGCAGCCCCCATTGCGGCGCCTGCCGGGCCGGCCCGCCCGGACGCAGCAGGAGCGAGATGTGCAGATTGCCTGCCTCGCCGCGCCAGACCCGGCCATCCCGCCCGCGCCCCGCGGTCTGCCGGCGCGCCAGAACGGCGAGACCCTCCGCCTCCCCCGCCGCGGCGCGGCTCAACAGGTGGTCGGAGGTCGAGCCGAGTTCCTCATGGCATTCCAGCCGCCAGGCGAGAGGCGCGGCCGCACTCACCCGGCGATGGAGGCGATGGCTGCGCTCGCTGCCCCAAGCAGCGGCGCGGGCATGAGGAAGAAGAACAGCGTGAACAGGCCGCTGACCGCCATGACCGTGGTCAGCCCGGCCGTCCGCGCATCCAGCGCGCCCAGCGGCTTGTCGAAATACATCACCTTGACGATGCGCAGGTAGTAGTAGCTGCCGACCACGCTGGTCGCGATGCCGATCAGCGCCAGCACCCAGAAGCCACCCTGCACCGCGGCGAGGAAGACGTAGAGCTTGCCGAAGAAGCCGGCGAGCGGCGGGATGCCGGCCATGGAGAACATGAAGATCGCCATCCAGAGCGCCATGCCCGGATCCGTGCGGCCGAGCCCGGCGAGGTCCTCGACCTGCTCGAGCGCCCTGCCCTGCCGGCGCATCGCGACGATCACCGCGAAGGCGCCGAGGTTCATCACGACATAGATGGCGAGGTAGACCAGCACGCCGCGCAGGCCATTGTCGGAGACCACGGCCAGGCCCATCAGCGCGTAGCCGACATGGCCGATCGAGGAATAGGCCATCAGCCGCTTGATGTTGCGCTGGTTCAGCGCGGCGAAGCTGCCCAGGATCATGGAGGCCGCGGAGGCCACCCAGATCACCTGCTGCCACTGCCCGGCGAGATCGCCGAAGGGCCCGGCCAGCACCCGCACCATCAGCGCGAGCGCCGCCACCTTGGGCGCCGTGGCGAAGAAGGCCGTCACCGGCGTCGGCGCGCCTTCGTAGACATCGGGCGTCCACATGTGGAAGGGCGCGGCCGAGACCTTGAAGGCCAGCCCCGCCACCACGAAGACGAGGCCGAGCACGAGGCCCATGCTGACGGAATCGCCAGACAGGCCATCGGCGAGGCGGTCGAAATTCGTCGTGCCCGCGAAGCCATAGACCAGCGAGGCGCCGTAGAGCAGCAGGCCCGAGGCCAGCGCGCCGAGCACGAAATACTTCAGCCCCGCCTCCGCGCTGCGCGGGTTGTCCCGGTCGAAGGCGGCGAGGATGTAGAGCGAGAGCGACATCAGCTCGAGCCCGACATAGAGCGACATCAGGTCATTGGCCGAGACCATGACCATCATGCCGAGGGTCGCGAAGAGCACCAGCACCGGATACTCGAAGCGCGCCGTGCCCGCCCGCGCGTTGAAGTCGAGCGCAAGCACCACGCTGAGCGCCGCGCCCAGCAGGATCAGCACCTTGGCGAAGCGCGAGAAGCCGTCGGAGACGAACTGGCCCATGAAGGCCGTGCCCTCGGGCTCGCCCAGCACTAGCGCGGCGGTGAAGACCAGCGCGGCGATCACGGCCATGCAGACGGGGAAGAAGGTCTCCTTCTTCGGGATCACGCCGCCGAGCAGGATGGCGAGGCCCGCGACCGCGAGCACGATCTCGGGCAAGGCGAGGGTCCAGTTCATCGGCATCACATCCCGGCCAGTCGTGCCGCGCCGAGCGCAGCCTCATGGCGCATGACCAGCGCGCTGACGCTGGCCTCGAACACGTTGAGGAAGGAGGAGGGGTAGATGCCCATCCACAGCGTCAGCACGATGAGCGGCGCGAAGATCGCGTACTCACGCGGGCTGAGATCGAGCAGCGAGCGCAGATCGTCGCGCGTGATCTTCCCGAAGGCCACGCGGCGATAGAGCCAGAGCATGTAGGCCGCGCCGAGGATCATGCCGAGGGCGGCACCCAGGGCGACCCAGGGGTTCACCTTGAAGGCGCCCACGATCACCAGCAACTCGCCCGGGAAGCCCGCCGTGCCGGGCAGCGCGACCGAGGCCATGGTGAAGAGCATGAAGATCATCGCATAGGCCGGCATGATCTTCGCCACACCGCCGTATCGGGCGATGTCGCGCGTATGGACCCGGTCGTAGAGCACACCGACGCAGAGGAACAGCGCGCCGGAGACGACACCATGGCTCAGCATGGTGAAGAGCGCGCCCGAGATGCCCTGCACGTTGAAGGTGAAGATGCCGAGCGTGACGATGCCCATATGCGCGACCGACGAATAGGCGATCAGCTTCTTCATGTCCTCCTGCGCGAAGGCGACGAGGGAGGTGTAGACGATGGCGATGACGGACAGCGCGAAGATCAGCGGCGCGAAATCCGCCGAGGCCTGCGGCAGCATCGGCAAAGAGAAGCGCAGATAGCCATAGGCGCCCATCTTCAGCAGCACGCCGGCGAGGATGACCGAACCAGCCGTCGGCGCTTCCACATGCGCATCCGGCAGCCAGGTATGCACGGGCCACATCGGCACCTTCACGGCGAAGGACGCCATGAAGGCCAGGAATAGCCAGAACTGCATGTTCCGCGGGAAGGCGGTCTCCATCAGCGTCGGGATGTCGGTGGTCCCCGCCGTGAACCACATCGCGAGGATCGCGAGCAGCATGAGCACGCTGCCCGCCAGCGTGTAGAGGAAGAACTTGAAGGCGGCATAGACGCGCCGCGCACCGCCCCAGACGCCGATGATCAGGAACATCGGGATCAGCACGGCCTCGAAGAAGATGTAGAACAGCACGAAGTCGAGTGCCGCGAACATGCCCACCATCATGCTCTCGAGCACGAGGAAGGCGACCATGTATTCGCGCACGCGCTCGCGCACGCTCTCCCACGACGCCAGGATGCACAGCGGCGTCAGCAGGGTGGAGAGCAGGATGAACAGCATCGAGATGCCGTCCACGCCCATGTGATAGCCCACGCCGAACTCGCCGAACCACTCGGCGCGCTCGACGAACTGGAACTCGGCGCTGCTGCTGTCGAAGCCCAGCCAGAGCAGCAGCGACAGCGCGAAGGTGATGGTGCTCGCCCAGAGCGCCGCCCAGCGCGCATTGCGCGCCACGACCTCTTCCTCGCCGCGGATGGTGAGGATGATCGCCGCCCCTGCCAGCGGCAGGAAGGTGACAAGCGAGAGCAGGGGAAAGCCGGCGGCGTTCATCGGGGCAGGCCCAGCAGCAGGAGAGTGGCGAAGAGCACGAGGCCCACGATCATGGTGAAGGCGTAGTTCGCCACGCGGCCGGTCTGCAGCCGCACCGCGCCGCGCGCCGCCTGCACCACGAGGCTCGCCGCGCCATTGGGCATGCCGTCGATGAGCCGCGCATCGCCGGTCTTCCACAACGCCTCGGCGACGTAGCGCATGGGGCGGACGAAGAGCGCGTCGTAGAGCTCGTCGAAATACCACTTGTTCAGCAGGAAGCGGTACGCCCCGCCGAACTGCGCGGCGAGCCGGCCCGGGATGCCGGGGGCGAACATGTAGAGGACATAGGCGAGCGCGATGCCCGCGAGGCCCACCACCGTCGGCGCCAGCGGCACCCAGGCGGGCACGTGGTGCGCGTGCTCCAGCACATGGTTGGTCGCCGCCGTGTGGATCGCGCCATTCCAGAAGGCCGCCTGGTCGTGGCCCACGAACATCGGATAGAAGACCGCGCCCGCGAAGATCGCGCCGAGCGAGAGCACCAGCAGCGGCACCAGCATCACCCAGGGGCTCTCATGCACATGCTCCATGGTGTGATGGTCTGCCCGCGGCGCGCCATGGAAGGTCAGGATGATCAGGCGCCAGGAGTAGAAGGCGGTGAGGAAGGCAGCCAGCAGGCCCATCACGAAGGCATAGGCGCCAACCCCGGAATGCGCCGCATAGGCCACTTCCAGCACCATGTCCTTCGAGAAATAGCCCGCGAAATAGGGCACGCCCGCCAAAGCCAGGCTGCCGATCCACATCATGGCGTAGGTGATCGGGATCTTCTTCCAGATGCCGCCCATCCGCCGGATGTCCTGCTCATCGGACATGGCATGGATGACCGAACCCGCACCCAGGAACAGCAGCGCCTTGAAGAAGGCGTGGGTGAACAGGTGGAACACCGCCGCCTGGTAGACGCCCACGCCCACCGCGAAGAACATGTAGCCGAGCTGCGAGCAGGTCGAGTAGGCGATGATCCGCTTGATGTCGTTCTGCACGCAGCCGATCGTCGCCGCGAAGATGGCGGTGCTGGCGCCCACCAGCGTCACGATGGCCAGCGCCGTCGGCGCGTATTCCATCACCGGCGACATGCGCGCCATCAGGAAGACGCCCGCGGTCACCATCGTCGCCGCATGGATCAGCGCGGAGACCGGTGTCGGCCCCTCCATCGCATCCGGCAGCCAGGTGTGCAGGCCAAGCTGCGCCGACTTGCCGCACGCGCCGAGGAAGAGCAGCACGCCGATGACCTCAAGCGCGGGCAGCCCCAGGAAGCGCGCCTCCTTCGCCGCCTCGACGCCGGCGAAGATCGCCTCGAACTCCACGGACTGGAAGGTCCAGAAGGTGAGCGCGAGGCCGAGCATGAAGAACAGGTCGCCGACGCGGTTGACGATGAAGGCCTTCATCGCCGCGCGGTTGGCGCTCTCCTTCTCGTACCAGTAGCCGATGAGCAGGTAGCTCGCGAGGCCCACGCCCTCCCAGCCGAAGAAGAGCTGCACGAGGTTGTCCGCCGTCACCAGCATCAGCATCATGAAGGTGAAGAGCGAGAGATAGGCGAAGAAGCGCGGGATCGTCGCGTCATGCGACATGTAGCCCACGGAGTAGAGGTGGATCAGCGTGGAGATGAAGGTGACCATCGCCACCATCACCACGCTCAGCGTGTCGTAGCGCAGCGACCAGGAGACCTCGAAGCCGCCGACATCGATGAAGGTCAGCAGCGTGACGACGCCCGGCGCGCTGCCCAGCGCCACCTCGACGAAGGCGAAGATGCCGCAGGCGGCGGCGAGCGCCATGCAGGCCACGGTGACCCACTGCGCGGCCTTGTCGCCGAGCCAGCGGCCGAAGAACCCGGCGAGGCAGGCGCCCAGCAGCGGGAAGAAGATCGCGCCGACATACATGCGCTCAGCCCTTCAGGGTGGAAACGTCTTCCACCTCGATCGTGCCGCGGTTGCGGAAATAGACGACGAGGATGGCAAGCCCGATGGCCGCCTCCGCCGCCGCGACGGTCAGGATCAACATGGCGAAGACCTGCCCCGAGAGATCGCCAAGCTGCGCCGAGAAGGCGACCAGGTTCAGCGTGACGGAAAGCAGGATCAGCTCGACCGACATCAGGATGACGATGATGTTCTTCCGGTTGAGGAAGATGCCGAGGATGCCCAGCACGAAGAGGATGGCGCTGACCGTGAGGTAATGCGCGAGGCCGACCGCGAGCATCAGTGGTGCCCTCCGCCATGATGCTCGACACGCTTGGCCTCGGGCGGTGCCGCGACCGGCGGGCGCTCGATGCCAAGCTCACGCAGGCCCGCGCCACTCGCCACCTGCCGCAGGTTGACGCTGCCGGCGCGCGCGACCTGGGCCGCGATGTCCTGGCGCTTCGAGGTGCTGCGCCCGCGCAGCGTCAGCACGATGGCGCCGATCATCGCGACGAGCAGGATCAGCCCCGAGATCTGGAACAGGAAGACGTGGTCCGTGTAGAGGATCCGCCCCAGGGCGCGCGTATTGTCCACGCCCTCCGGCATCGGGTTGAGGCGCAGGCCCGCGGAATCCTCCGCGAAGCGCCAGCTCGCGAAGGCGAAGACCAGCTCCAGGAACAGGATGCCGCCGACCACGGCGCCGATCGGCGCGTAGCGCTGGAAGCCCTGGCGCAGCGCCGCGAAATCCACATCCAGCATCATCACGACGAAAAGGAACAGCACCGCGACCGCGCCGACATAGACGATCACCAGGATCATCGCGAGGAACTCGGCCCCCGCGATCAGGAACAGGCCCGCGGCGTTGAAGAAGGCCAGGATCAGGAAGAGCACGCTGTGCACGGGGTTGCGACTGGTCACCACCATGAACGCGCTGGCGATCAGGACGGCGGCGAAGAGGTAGAAGGCGGCGGCGGCGATCATGGTCGTGCGATCACCGGTACGGCGCGTCGAGTTCGAGACGCCTGGCGAGTGCCGCTTCCCAGCGGTCGCCATTCTCGAGCAGCCTGGCCTTGTCGTACATCAGTTCCTCGCGCGTCTCGGTCGCGAACTCCAGGTTCGGACCCTCGACGATGGCGTCCACCGGGCAGGCTTCCTCGCACATGCCGCAATAGATGCACTTCGTCATGTCGATGTCGTAGCGCGTGGTGCGGCGGCTGCCATCCTCGCGCGGCTCGGCCTCGATGGTGATGGCCTGCGCCGGGCAGATCGCCTCGCACAGCTTGCACGCGATGCAGCGCTCCTCGCCATTCGGGTAGCGGCGCAGCGCGTGCTCGCCCTTGAAGCGCGGCGAGATCGGCGACTTCTCATAGGGATAGTTCAGCGTCGCCTTCGGCTTGAAGAACTGCTTGAGCGTCAGCGCCATGCCGCCGACGAGCTCACTCAGCAGCAGGCTCCGCGCGACGCGGTCGAGTGTGGCCATGGTCAGGCTCCCCCCGGCAGCCAGCCGAACAGCTTGAGCGCGGCGGCGGTCAGCACCAGCCAGAGCAGGCTGAAGGGCAGGAACACCTTCCAGCCCAGCCGCATCAGCTGGTCGTAGCGGTAGCGCGGGAAGGTCGCGCGCACCCAGATGAAGATGAACAGGCAGAAGCAGATCTTGAAGATGAACCAGATCGGCCCGGGTATCCAGGTGAAGGGCGCGATGTCGAAGGGCGCGTACCAGCCACCCAGGAACAGGATGGTGATGAGCGCGCTCATCAGGATCATGTTCGCGTATTCGCCGAGGAAGAACAGCGCGAAGGACATCGAGCTGTATTCGACGAAGAAGCCCGCCACCAGCTCGCTCTCGCCCTCCGGCAGGTCGAAGGGCGAGCGGTTCGTCTCCGCCAGGGCGGAGATGAACATGATCACGAACATCGGGAAGAGCGGGACGATGAACCACAGATCCGCCTGCGCGCGCACGATCTCGGTGAGGTTCAGCGACCCCACGCAGAGCAGCACGGTGACGATCACGAAGCCCATCGAGACCTCGTAGCTCACCATCTGCGCCGCGCTGCGCATCGCGCCCAGGAAGGCGTATTTCGAATTGCTCGCCCAGCCGGCGATGATGATGCCGTAGACGCCAAGCGAGCTGATCGCGAAGAGGTAGAGGATGCCGACATTGATGTCGGCGATCGCCCAGCCGTCATTCACCGGGATCACCGCCCAGGCCAGCATGGCGAGCATGAAGGTGATCATCGGCGCCATGATGAACAGCACGCGGCTGGCCCCGGCGGGGATGATCGTCTCCTTCATCAGCATCTTGATGGCGTCGGCGAAGGGCTGGAACAGGCCGAAGGGGCCGACCACGTTCGGGCCCTTGCGCATCTGCATCGCCGCCAGGACCTTGCGCTCGGCCCAGGTGAGGTAGGCGACGCCGATCAGCAGCGGCACCAGCAGCGCCATCGCCTGCGCGACGGTCAGGGCGAGATGCCCGATTGGCGTGGCGAGGAAAGCATCCATTCGGGGTTACTCCGCCGCCAGGGCGGGCGGCGCATAGGTCGCCGCGCATTGCGCCATGACCTCGGAGGCCCGCGCGATGCTGTCCGCCAGGTGGTAGTTCGTGATGGCCGGCGCGAAGGGCGCGGCGCCCAGCGCCGCCGGGTCGCCTGCGGGACCGCGCGTATCGGTGCAGCCGCGTTGCGCGAAGGCCGCGTCCAGATCCGGCATCGCCGCACGAAGCGCGGCCAGGTCATCGAAGGCCAAGGTCACGCCGAGCGCTTCGGCCGCGGCACGGATGACGCGCCAATCCTCGCGCGCCTCGCCCGGCGGATGCACCGCCATGTGGCCGCGCTGCGGGCGCCCCTCGGTGTTGAGGTAGGTGCCGTCCTTCTCGGTATAGGCCGCACCCGGCAGGATCACATCGGCGCGCGCCGCGGCGCGATCCCCGTGATGGCCCTGGTAGATGACGAAGGTGCCAGGCGCGATCGCCGCCGGGTCGAAGCCATCGGCGCCGAGCAGCCACAGCGCGTCCACGCCACCGGAGAGCATGGCGCCGAGATCCTTGCCCCCTGCCCCCGGCACGAAGCCGAGCGCGAGCGCGCCCACCTGCCCGCCGAAATGGTGCAGCAGGTTGAATCCGTGCCAATCCTCGCGCAGCGCATTGGCGCGGCGCGCGATCTCCCAGGCCGCGGCCAGCACCGCCGCGCCATCGGCGCGCGCCAGCGCCCCGCGACCGAGGAGCACCATCGGCCGCTCGCCGCCGAAGGCCTGCGACCCGTCGAGGATCGCGCGCAGCGCCGCCGGCCCCTCACCGAGATGCGCGTGCGGATAGGTCAGGTCGACGCCCGCCGGCCCAATCCGGGAAACGCTGAACTTCCCGGCCAGGACGCGCTTGCGGATGCGCGCATTGATCACCGGCGCCTCGGTGCGCGGGTTGGCGCCGATGATGAGCAGCGAGTCCGCCTGGTCGATGCCGGCGATGGTCGTGTTGAAGCGATAGAAATCCGGCCGCGACGCATCGATCGCCGCGCCATCCTGCCGGCAATCGAGATTGACGGAACCGAGCCCCGCCATCAGCGCCTTCAGCGCGAAGACGCTCTCCATCTCCACGAGATCGCCCGCCACCGCGCCGATGCGCGCGCCGGGCATGCCCTTCAGCTTCGCCGCGATGGCGCCGAAGGCCTCGCCCCAGCTCGCCGGCTTGAGCTTGCCATCCACCCGCAGCCAGGGCCGGTCGAGCCGCTTGCGCTTGAGACCGTCGAAGGAGAAACGGCCGCGATCGGCCATCCACTCCTCGTTCACGTCCTCATTGATGCGCGGCAGGATGCGCAGCACTTCGGGCCCGCGCGTGTCGATGCGGATATTCGTGCCCGTCGCGTCTTGCACGTCGATGCTGTCGGTCTTGCGCAACTCCCAGGGGCGCGAGACGAAGGCATAGGGGCGCGAGGTCAGCGCGCCGACCGGGCAGATGTCGATGAGGTTGCCGGAAAGCTCGCTGGTCAGCGCCTTCTCGACATAGGTGCCGATTTCCATCGCCTCGCCACGACCGGTCGCGCCCATCTCCGGCACGCCGGCGACCTCGGCCGCGAAGCGGACGCAGCGCGTGCACTGGATGCAGCGCGTCATGATCGTCTTGATCAGCGGCCCGATATTCTTGTCCTTCACCGCGCGCTTCGGCTCGGCGTAGCGACCGCGATCGGAGCCATAGGCCATCGCCTGGTCCTGCAGGTCGCATTCGCCGCCCTGGTCGCAGATCGGGCAATCGAGCGGATGGTTGAGCAGCAGGAATTCCATCACGCCGCGTCGCGCGTTCCGCACGACGGGGCTGTCGGTCTTCACCACCATGCCGTCCATCACCGGATAGGCGCAGGAGGCAACCGGCTTGGGCGCCTTCTCCACCTCGACCAGGCACATGCGGCAATTGCCGGCCACGCTCAGGCGCTCATGGTAGCAGAAGCGCGGGATCTCCTTGCCCGCGGCCTCGCAGGCCTGCAGCACCGTGGCGCCGTTCGGGACCTCGACCTCGATCCCGTCAACCGTGACCTTCGCCATCACCCCACCTTCCGATAGGCGGCGATCAGCGCATCCACCGACAGGCCGTTGATCGTCATGCCCGCGAAGCCCGATCCCGTGATCTCCACGCCGCTGAGGTCGCAGGCGACGAACTTCGCCCCGCCGAGCGTGGTGCCTTCAAATACCGCACCGCCGAGGTTGCAGCCCTCGACGCGCGCCCCGGTCATCATCGTGCCGCGGATCACGCTCGCCGGCGCGTTGCACCCGGCGATGGTGATGGGGCCGGCCTTGCCGGTGATCTCCGTCGTCATACCGCCTACTCCGCCGCCAGCGGCAATGACCGCGCCGCCTTGTAGGCTGCGATGCGCTCTTCCATCACCGGGCGGAAATGCCGGATCAGGCCCTGCACCGGCCAGACACCGCCATCGGCGAGCGCGCAGATCGTGTGCCCCTCGATGCGCCGCGTCACTTCCTCGAGCACGTCGATCTCGGCCACCTCGGCGCGGCCTTCGACCATGCGTTCCATCATGCGGCTGACCCAGCCCATGCCTTCGCGGCAGGGGGTGCACTGGCCGCAGCTCTCATGCTTGTAGAATTTCGACAGACGCGAGATCGCGCGGATGATGTCGGTGGACTTGTCCATCACGATCACGCCCGCCGTGCCCAGGCCCGAGCGGTGCTCGCGCAGCGCGTCGAAATCCATCAGCACGTCGTCGCAGATGTGCTTGGGCAGAAGCGGCGTGGAGGACCCGCCAGGGATGACGCAGAGCAGATTGTCCCAACCGCCGCGCACGCCGCCCGCATGACGCTCGATGAGCTCCCGCATCGGGATGCTCATCTCCTCTTCCACGTTGCAGGGCTTGTTCACATGGCCCTGGATGCAGAAGATCTTGGTGCCGGAATTCTTCGGCCGGCCGAACTGCGCGAACCAGCCCGCGCCACGGCGCAGGATGGTGGGCACCACGGCGATGGTTTCGACATTGTTGACCGTGGTCGGGCAGCCATAGAGGCCGACGGCGGCGGGAAAGGGCGGCTTGAGCCGCGGCATCCCCTTCTTGCCCTCGAGGCTCTCGATCAGCGCGGTTTCTTCACCGCAGATATACGCGCCAGCCCCGCGATGGACATACAGATCAAAATCCCAGCCCGAACCCGCGGCATTTGCGCCCAGCAGGCCGGCCGCATAGGCTTCCTCGATCGCCGCTTCGAGCACGCGGCTCTCATTGTAGTATTCGCCGCGGATGTAGATGTAGCCCGCATGCGCGCCCATGGCGAAGCCGGCGATCAGGCAACCCTCGATCAGCGTGTGCGGATCGTGGCGGATGATGTCGCGGTCCTTGCAGGTGCCGGGCTCGGATTCATCGGCATTGACCACGAGGTAGTGCGGCCTCTCCGAAGCCTGCTTGGGCATGAAGGACCACTTCATGCCGGTGGGGAAGCCCGCGCCACCACGGCCGCGCAGACCGGAATTCTTCATCTCCTCGATGATCCAGTCGCGCCCCTTGCCGAGGATCGTGCTGGTCCCATCCCAGTTCCCGCGCCGCTGCGCGGCCGGCAGGCGCCAATCCTGCAACCCGTAGAGGTTGGTGAAGATGCGGTCGCGATCCTGCAGCGCCATCAGCGCTCTCCCTCCAGATCGACCAGGGTCAGCGGCCCGCCTTCCGGCGCGCTGGTCTGGCGGCCGATGCTGCTGCCGGCGCGCGGCTTCTCGCCGCGCTTGAAGGCCTCGAGCAGCGCGACCGTTCGGTCGTAGTCGAGATCCTCGTAGTAGTCGTCATCGACCTGCAGCACCGGCGCGTTGACGCAGGCGCCGAGACACTCGACCTCGGTCAGCGTGAACATGCCATCCGCGCTGGTCTCGCCGAATTTGACATGAGCCGCGTCGTGGCAAGCGCGGGCAACGTCGTCCGAGCCGCGCAGCATGCAGGGCGTGGTGCCGCAAAGCTGCAGATGGTGCCGGCCGATCGGCTTCATGTTGAACATGAAATAGAAGGTCGCGACCTCATAGACGCGGATCGGCGGCATCGACAGGCGCTCGGCGATCACGTCCATCGCCACCTTCGGCACCCAGGCGCTGCCGGTCAGCCGGCCCATCTGGCGCTGCGCGACATAGAGCAGCGGAATCACGCCGGAGGCCTGTTTGCCCGCCGGGTAGCGCGCGATGATCTTGCTGATTTCCGCTTCGCTCGCCGCGTCGAAAGCGAAGGAGGTAGGTTGCTCGACGCTCACCGGTCGATCTCCCCGAAGACGATGTCGAGGCTGCCGATGATGGCCACGGCATCGGCCAGCATGTGCCCCTTGGAAAGCGCTTCCATCGCCTGCAGATGCGCGAAGCCAGGCGCGCGGATCTTGCAGCGATAGGGCCGGTTCGTGCCGTCGGCGACCATGTAGACGCCGAACTCGCCCTTCGGGGCTTCCGTCACGGTGTAGGTGGCGCCCGCCGGCACATGGTAGCCCTCGGTGTAGAGCTTGAAGTGATGGATCAGGCTCTCCATCGAGCGCTTCATCTGCCCACGCGAGGGCGGCGAGATCTTGTTGTCCGCGATCTTCACCGCGCCGGGCTTGATGTGGTTGAGGCACTGCTCGACCAGGCGCAGCGACTGGCGCATCTCCTGCACCCGCACCAGGTAGCGATCATAGCAATCGCCGTGCACGCCCACGGGGATCTCGAAATCGAGCCTGTCGTACATCTCATAGGGCTGCGCCTTGCGCAGGTCCCAGGCACAGCCCGAGGCGCGCAGGCAGGGGCCCGAGAAGCCCCAGGACATCGCCTGCTCGGCCGTCATCACGCCGATATCGACGGTGCGCTGCTTGAAGATCCGATTCTCGCTGAGCAGGCCTTCAAGATCGTCGATGAATTTCGGGAATTGCGCGCACCACTTGCCGATGCGCTCCTCCAGCCCCGCGGGCAGGTCCTTCGCCACGCCGCCGGCGCGGAAGTAGTTCACATGGTAATGCGAACCGCCGACCTGCTCGTAGAATTCCAGCAGATGCTCGCGCTGCTCGAAGCCCCAGAGGCTCGGCGTGATCGCACCCACATCGAGCGCATAGGTCGTGATGTTCAGCAGGTGGTTCAGGATGCGCGTGAGTTCCGCGAACATGGTGCGGATCCAGCGCGCGCGCTCCGGCACCTCGTTCTCGATACCCAGCAGCCGCTCGGTGGCGAGGACGAAGCTGTGCTCCATGCACATCGGCGAGACGTAGTCGAGGCGATCCATATAGGGCATCGCCTGGAGATAGGTCTTGTACTCGATCAGCTTCTCGGTGCCACGATGCAGCAGGCCGATATGCGGGTCGGCACGCTCCACCACCTCGCCCTTCATCTCGAGGATGAGGCGCAGCACGCCATGCGCAGCCGGGTGCTGCGGGCCGAAATTGATGGTGTGGGTATCGGCGTCGAAGAGTCGCTGCGCCTCGTTGCGCGTATCCGGCGGCAGCGGGATGCCGGCGACGATCTCGGTGCTCATCGCGGGCCCTCCAGCTGGCCGCGTTCGGCGCGGATCTGATGCACCTTCTCGTCGCCCGGCAGCGTCGTCATGCCCTCCCAGGGGCTGAGGAAGTCGAAGGAGCGGAAATCCTGCGTCAGCGAGACGGGCTCATAGACCACCTGCTTGCGGTTCTCGTCGTAGCGGACCTCGACATGCCCGGTCAGCGGGAAGTCCTTGCGCAGCGGATGCCCTTCGAAGCCGTAATCCGTCAGCAGGCGGCGCATGTCCGACAGCCCTTCGAAGACCACGCCGTACATGTCCCAGCACTCGCGCTCATACCAGGTGGCGGCGGGCCAGAGGGCGGCGAGGCTCGGCACGGCGCTCGCTTCATCGGTCGCGACGATCACGCGCAGGCGCTGGTTCAGCGACAGGCTGAGAAGGTTGTAGATCACCTCGAAGCGCTCGGCCCGCTCGGGCCAGTCCACGCCGCAGATGTCCATCAGCTGCTCGAAGGCGAAGCGCGGATCCTCGCGCAGCAGCAGCATCAGCGGGCGCAGCATGTCGCGCCGGGCGCGCAGCACCAGCTCCGCGCCGCGCTCGACGAAGGCTTCCTCCACCGCCGGGCCGGCGGCGGCGGCGATGGCGAGGCCGAGTTCATGAAGGGTGTTGGAATCAGCCACGGAGGATGGTCCCCGTCCTGCGGATCTTCTTCTGCAATTGCAGGATGCCATAGACCAGCGCCTCGGCGGTCGGCGGGCAGCCCGGCACATAGACATCGACGGGCACGACACGGTCGCAGCCGCGCACGACGCTGTAGCTGTAGTGGTAGTAGCCGCCGCCATTGGCGCAGCTGCCCATCGAGATCACCCAGCGCGGCTCGCTCATCTGGTCGTAGACCTTGCGCAGCGCGGGGGCCATCTTGTTGGTCAGCGTGCCGGCCACGATCATCACATCCGATTGCCGCGGCGAGCCGCGCGGGATGATGCCGAAGCGGTCGAGGTCGTAGCGCGCCATGTAGGCGTGGATCATCGGCACGGCGCAGCAGGCGAGCCCGAAGGTCATCGGCCAGAGCGAGCCGGTGCGCGCCCAGTTCACCACCTTGTCGAGGTTGGCGATGACGAAGCCCTTTTCCTCGATCTCGCCGGTGATGCCCTTCACCACGGCATCCTGCGCGGGCCCGGGCGGCAGGGCTTCCCGGTTCCAGGCGATCCCTTGGGCGATCTGGTTGGCGTCCGACATGCCGCTCATTCCCAGTCCAGGGCGCCCTTGCGCCATTCATAGACGAAGCCGACGGTCAGCACGCCGAGGAAGCCCATCATCGACAGGAAGCCGAACCAGCCGATCTCGCCCAGCGTGATCGCCCAGGGGAAGAGGAAGGCCACTTCCAGATCGAAGATGATGAAGAGGATGGCGACGAGGTAGAATCGCACATCGAAGCGCCGGCGCGTGTCGTCGAAGGGCTCGAAGCCGCACTCATAGGCGGAGAGCTTCTCGGCATAGGGTTTCTGGCGCGCCGCGATCAAGGCGCCGCCGACCATCGCCGAGGCGATGGCGGCCGCGATCCCGAGGAAAACCAGGATCGGGAAATACTCCGCGAGCAGCGGCTGGGTCATGAAACCTCGGCTGTCCTAACCTTGCCTCAACACCGGGGAGCTTCCGTCCCTCGGCCTTCCGCCTGTGCGTCGCGGGGCCGGCGCGCCAGGTCAAAGCCTGTCCCGCCACCCCATGCCGCACTGCAGCGTGGCGGACATTAGCCGCGCTTGCGTCACTTCGCCATAGGGGCGTGGCACAGATGGAAAGCAAGTCATGCAGGCATCGCGCACCACGTGCGGGGCGCGCCCTGACACCTGACTGCATCAGGCGCAAACGGAGGTTGTTTGGGGGGGTCGGCGGCAGCGCTCTGGCGCTCACCTTCGTCGCTGGCGCGAGTGACGGGGCTCGAACCCGCGACCTCCGGCGTGACAGGCCGGCGCTCTAACCAACTGAGCTACACCCGCAGCGACGTGGCGGGAGATAAGGGGGTCACAGGTGGGTGTCAATCCACCCCTCCCGGGCGCATTCGCCGGTGGCGGCGGCCCTGCATCGCCTGCGCGGCCCGCGAAGCAACCAGGTGCTGCGGGGGCCAGGGCCGCATTGTGACACGCGTTGGTTGCGTGATCGGTTTACCCCCCGCCACAAAACATCGGTGCCGAAGCAGCGGGGCGGTATGGGAAGTTGCGTGGACGAAGACATCGGCAAATCGGCGAGCGCCTGCGGATTGAGATTCTTTCCTTATGTGCGCTTCGGTCCCGTGATTGTGGCCGCGCGTCCGCGCCATGTCCTGCGTCTGGCCGCGCCCGCCCCTGAAGCTCGACCTGAGGACGAGTCGCCCGAGGCGGCGCCGCTGCAACTGGCCGGTCCGGCCGATTCGGCACTGGAGGTCCCCGCGCCGCCGCCCGACCCGCCACCGCCGGCGGACGCCGAGTGCCTCCTGCCGCGCTGGCGCCCCCGCCCGTGGCGGCCGCCCCGCCGGCACCGCGGCGATTCGCCCTGCTGAGCAAGGTGTCGGCGGCGCTGAGCGCGCCACGTCCGGCCGGGCGATCCCGCCCGCGCCCGCGCGCCGAGGTGCTCCTGCTGGCGGACCCGCCCGCGAGCCCCCCGCCGGCTGCGCCGCTCGCGCAGGCCGGATGGCGGCTGACGCGACCGGGAGGCCCATAGCCTATGCCGCTGCTCACCTTCGTCTCGCCCGAGGGCGGCGTGGGCAAGACCACGCTGGCCGCCAATGTCGCCGCCCTTCGCGCGGCGCGGCGGTTCGACGTGCTGGTCCTCGATCTCGACCTGCAGAACGGGCTGCGGCTGCAACTCGGCCTGCCGATCTCCGAGTAAGAGGGCTTCGTGGCCGAGCTGGGCGGGCGCAGCCACTGGCGAGCAGCGTTGCGCCCCACGCCCTTCGGGCCAAGCATTCTCCCACATGGCCTTGTCGATCCGCGCCGCATCGTCATCGTGGACAGCCTGCCGGGACCGACCCCTGCCCTCACCGCGGTGCTGCCGCCGGCGGATCTGGAGTTGCCCCGGTTTCGTGGACACCCCGAGGCTTGAGACGGAGGTGTCCGAGATGCCGAAATTCAGGGTTCCCTACCCGCCGGAGTTCCGGCGGCAGATGGTGGAGCTGGTCCGATCAGGGCGAACGCCCGAGGAGCTTGCCAAGGAGTTCGAGCCGACGGCGCAGTCGATCTGGAATTGGGTCCGACGACCCGATCGCGCGCAACCTCGCGCTCGGCAGCGCAGTGACTCATGACAAGGCGGCGGATCTCGACGAGACGCGCGTGATGCTGCGGCTCATGTCGCGCTACTGAGGCAAGGGCCGCCGCTTCAGTACATCAGCCGCGTGTCGAGCCGGTTGCGCATCGCCTCGGGCCGACCTTCCAGCCAGCAGGCGAGGTTGCCCAGGAAGATGTCGACGATGCGCGCATTCTCGCTGGCCACGGTGCTGGCGGAATGTGGGCTGATCAGCACGTTCGGCATGTCCCAGAGCGGGCTCTCGGGCGGCAGAGGCTCGATCTCCGCCACGTCGAGGGCGGCGAAGCCGATATGCCCGCTGCGCAACGCCGCGATCATCGCCGCCTCGTCCACGATCTGCCCGCGCGCGATATTGACCAGCGCCGCGCCGGGCCGCATCGCCGCGATCGCGGCGGCATCCATCATGCGCTCGGTCTGGGGCGTGTGCGGGACGGTGAGCAGCACGGCATCGGCCCGGCCGAGGGCAGCGTGGAAGGCAGTGTTGGGCAGGATCTCGTCGAACAGCGCCGCATGCTCGCGCGCCTTGCCAGGGTCGCGCGCCACGGCGATGACCTGCATGTCGAAGGCCTTGGCGAGGCGCGCCGCACCGCGCGCGAGATCCCCTGCCCCCAGGATCACCAGCGTGCGCCCCGCCACTTCCTCGGCGCAGTAGCGAGTCCAGCGATGCGCGCGCTGCTCGGCCTGCAGATGCGCAAGCCCCCGCCAATGCGCGAGCAGCGCCATGAAAACCCATTCCGCGAGCGGGCGCGCATGCACGCCGCGCGCTGTGGTGACCACGATGTCGCGCTGATCCAGCCCGAGACGCGCGATGGACTGGCCGATGCCTGTCGAGGTGCCCTGGATCCAGCGCAGGCGCGTGGCGGTGGCGATGTCCTCGGCGCTCGGGATGTCCCAGCTGATGGTCGCGCGCGCCAGCATCGCCGCCCATTGCGCGCGCTGCGCGGCATCACGGCTGAAGGGCGCGCCCTTGTGGTCGTTGCGATAGCGCGTGGGCGGCAGCAGTTCCGGCGCGTAGAGAACCTCGACCCGTCCGGGCGCGAAATCGCGGATCCGCGCCACCTGCTCGGGCTCGAGGGGTGAGGAGATGAAGATGGATTCGAGCGACACGGACAGCGACCCTTCGGGGCATGGTCGGCGCTGACGGGATCGAACCGCCGACACCCTGTGGATATGGCCTGCGTCACATCGGCACAAGCCCACTCGCGCCCGAACGAAACCGATGCGCCCACTGGGGGCCGCAGCACCGGGTCGCGTCCCAGGTGGTGGTGCAAGGGCGACAGGGCGCGGGGCGAGTAACGACGCTGTCCCCGCGGCAGCGAGGGCGCCGCATCACTCTCATCTCAACTCGTCACGCGTGAGCTGGAGCAATACCCAATCCCATCGAACGGAATCGGCGGTCGGCGCAGCCAGACTTCCTCCATAGGCTGCCTCAGGGCGCGAGCGGGCTGGAACTGGAGCCGCCATTGGACGTGAAGACGACGCGTGTCTTGAAGCCGCGGCAAGCGTCCCGCCGCTACGGCTTGGGCATGACCTCCGTCTCTATTCGGCCGTCGCGCAGCGCCACCATGCGGTCGAAGCGATCGAAGATCTTCTCGTCATGCGTCACAACCAGGATCGCCGCCTGCTGGTCACGCGCCACCTGGCGCAGCAGATCCATCACCACCCGTGCACGCTCGGAATCGAGCGCCGCCGTCGGTTCGTCCGCGAGGATGACCTGCGGCCGGTTGACCAGCGCGCGAGCGATCGCAACGCGCTGCGCTTCCCCGCCCGACAGGCGCGCCGGCATGGCCGTGGCGCGCTTGCCGACCTGAAGGTAGTCGAGCAGCGCCGCCGCCCTCTCCCGTGCCGCGCTGCGCTCCGCGCCATCCAGCACCATGGCCAGCGCGACATTGTCGATGGCGTTCAGGAACGGCAGCAGGTTGTGGAACTGGAAGATGAAGCCGATCCGCTCCCGCCGCAGCCGGCGCAGATCGGGCACGCGCCAGCGCCCATCCCATACCGCCTCCCCCCCGATGGAAAGCCTGCCGCCGCTGGGCTCCTGGATGCAGGCGATCAGGTTCAGCAGCGTCGACTTGCCGCTGCCGGAGGGCCCCTTCAGCCCGACCACCTCGCCCGCACCCACCTCAAGATCGACATGGTCCAGGGCGCGGACGGCCGTCTCGCCGGCACCGAAGGATTTGCTCAGGCTCTCGACCTGCACCAGCGCGCCGGCCATGCGCCTCAGCCCCCCAGCGCCTGCTGCGGTTCGATCCGCAGGGCGGCGCGGATCGAGATGAGGCTGCCCAGCATGCAGATCACGGCGATGACGGCGGCCATCGCCGCGACCTCCGCCGGTCCGAGGGCGACCGCGCGGGGAAAGACGTCGCGCGCGGAGAACACGATGGCCACTGCCGCGCCGTAGGCGACGCCGCCCAGCAGCAGCGCCTGCTGCAGCACCAGGCCGACGATCGCGCTGTCGGGCGCGCCAATCAGCTTCAGCGTGGCGATCTCGCGCAGCTTGTCCATCGTCATGGTGTAGATGATCAGCGCGATGATCACGGCGGAGACGAACAGCAGCACGACGGTGAACATGCCGAGTTGCAGCCGCGCACGGTTCACGACGGATTGCGTGAGCAGGTTCGACTGCTCCTGGTCCGTCAGCGCGGCGAGGTGCTTCCAGCGCCGCGCGGTCTCCGCCACCAGGGCCGGGTCCGCGTCCGGGTGCAGGCGGGCGATGATGGCGTTCACCGTGTCGGTGCCCCCACTGCCCGCATTGGCCGCGATGGCGCGCCGCGCGGCCGCGGGGGCAAGGCGGAACTGCAGATCCTGGCTGTCGCGCAGATGCATGAAGATCAGCGGGTCGCCACCCGAGGCGACCAGCCCCCGCGTGGTGCCGACCACATGGTAGAGGTGGCGCCCCAGCAGCACCGTGGCACCCAAGGGCAGGCCCGAGCGGGCATCGGCCACGACCTCGAACCGCGCGCCACCAAGCCCCCGCCCGCTTTCGAGCACCGATGGCCCGCCCGGCCGACCGGGCTCGTAGCCGATGACCTGCACGCGGATGGTACCCTGCGGCGCCTGGGCCTCGGCGGTGCGCAGCGTGATCGCCCCGGCCTCGGCCACGCCCGGCAGGCGGGCCACCATTTCCCGCACGTCACCCGGAATGCGCGAGGCTTCGGCGAAGGGGCCCCGCGTGCCGGATTCCACGACCCAAAGATCCGCCCGCAGGCTGCGCGACAGCGCCAGGGCCTCGGTCACCACCCCCTGATAGATGCCCACCATCGACAGCGCGACAGCCATGAGCAGCCCGAGCCCGAAGCAGGTCAGCACGAAGCGGCCCAGCCTGTGCCGGATATCCGCGAGGGCGAGGTTCATGGCGCCGGCGCCGCGCGCGCCGCACGCCCGACAGCGAAGCGTGTGCCGATCCGCGCCACCAGCGCGACATCGTCCGGCAGGCCGTCCGTGATGGCCACACGACCATCGACCAGCCTTGCGGCGATGCTCACCCGCCGCCGCGCCAGGCGCCCCTCCTCGATGGTCCAGACCGTGCCGCCGGCGCCGTCGAAGCCGTGCAGCGCCTGCTCGGGCAGCAGTCGCGCGCGCGGCAGACGCGCCGTCTCGATCACCACCTCCGCCTGTTCGCCCACCACAGGCATGGTCGGGCAGGAGCGGCAGCGCAGATAGACGCGGCGCTCCTCGGTCACGCGATCGGCCTCGAGCCCGATGCGGACGATCTGGGCCTCCATCGGGCGCCCCGGGCGGCTGCGCAGCGTGACCCTGCCGGTCTGGCCAAGCGCGAGATCGCCGGCGCGGCCCTCATCGATGAAGGCCAGCATCCAGATGCTCTCAGGCGCGACCAGGGTGAAGACTGCCTCCCCCGGATTGAGCGCCATCCCGCTCTCCCGTGAGCGGGCGATGACGAGGGCATCGAAGGGCGCGCGAAGCGTGTGCTTCTCGAGCGTGGCGCGCTCCATCTCGAGATTGGCGCGCGCCTCGGCCTGCGCGGCCCGGGCCACGGCCGCGTCGGCGCGATTCACGATCAGGTCGACGCGCGCCAGTTCCAGATCGGTCTCGGCCAGTTCCGCAATCTCCTGGCTGCCGACACCACGATTGGCGAGATCGCGCCGCCGTCGTGCCGTCGCCTGCTTCTGCGTGAACTGCGCCTCGGCGCGCTCGCGCTGCGCATCCGCCCGGGCCGCGGCCGCCTCGGCCGACAGCACCGCCGCCTCGGCGCGGGCCAGCCGCGCCTGCTGGCTGGTCGCGTTGAGACGCGCGAGCACGGCCCCGGCGGCGACGCGATCGCCATGATCCACCGCCAGTTCTACAAGCGTGCCCGGCACTTCGAAGCCGATGCGCGACAGCGTCTGGGCCTCGATCGCGCCGAGACCGAACACCGTCACCGGCACGTCAAGCTGGAACGGCGCCACCGCGACATCGAGGGGGCGCCAGTTCCGCACATATCCGAAGGCGCCGGCCGCACCGACAAACAGGAGCATAGCGGCCACAATCAAGATCAGCCGACGACGCATCGCCATCTCCCTATCGCGGCCGGGACTGCGTCATCCGGTCGATCACGCGCATCGGCACTGGGACTCCGATCGAGGATCCCGATGCCAACAGAAGACCTGCGACGGTCGAGACGCATCGTGCGGCGCCATGCGGCGCGGCAGGCTCACAGGGGTTCCGGACCGCGGAAGCGCAGGAAAGGCAGGTGCGTGCCGTCGGCCCGCCAGCCGATTACGTCATAGGTGTCGGGCTGCCGGCCGGGCACCTCCATCCCCGGCGTCCCGATCGGCATGTCAGGCACCGCCAGACCGACGATGCCCGCGGGCCGCTCGGCCAGCGCACGCCGGATCGCCAGCGCGGGCACATGCCCCTCGATCGCCAGCCAACCCTGCACGCGGGCGGCATGGCAGGACAGGAGATCGGCGGGCGTGCCGAGCATCCGCCGGAAGGGCGCGAGCTGGGGCACGACACGGTCCGTGACCACGAAGCCCTCCGCGCGCAGATGCGCGACCCACCCGGCACAACAGCCGCAGGAGGGGTCTCGCCACACCTCCGCCGTGCCGCTCCGCTGCGCGTGCGCGGCGGCAGCAAGGGATGAGAGGGCCGCAGCGAGGACGAACCGGCGCGCGATCATGGGCATCTCCTCAGTTCTGGACCCGGTGGCCGTAGTCGGTCGGGTGCACGGAAACCATCTCGGCCGCCGCGTAGAAGACGAGCAGCACGGCGAGCATCTCGAGCCGGATCGATGCCGCGAGGCGGGCACCCGCCCCCGCCTCCCCGCGCGCGAGCGCGGGCGTGTGGCGCAGCTTGTTCCAACTCGCGAGGCCAAGGGCGAGCAGCACGGCGGCCACCTTCCAGGCCAAGGCCCAGCCGTGCCAGGCATCGAGGATGCGATCGAGCCGGACCGTCAGGTACCAGGTCAGCAGCACGCCCGTGGCAAGCATCGCGATGACGGCACCCGTGGCGGCACGGCTCCAGTCGCGGAGCAACGCGGCCGCGGCCGCGCTGTCCTGCCGGCGCGCCACCCAGAGCAGCGGCGGCAGCGAGCCGACCCAGAAGGCCACGACGGCGAGGTGCACGACCACCAGCACCGCGATCTCCTGCCGGGGCGCGTAGAGCATCGAGTGCCCCATCGCCGCATAGGATCCGAGCGCGAGCACCACACCGATGGCCGCCACGGCCTCGCGCAGGCGCCACCGCGTGGCCAGTGCCGCGAGCAGCACGAGGCCCGCCACGCGCAGCCAGAAGGCGTCGCCAATCCGCGAGCGCATGACCGCGCCCCACACGCCCGCATCCGTCACGCTGGCCCCCGCGGTCAGCACCAGGACGCGCAACCCCAGCGCCACCACCGAGAGCAAGAGCCCGGCGCCGATGGCGACCAGCAGGAGCCGCCGCAATCCCGCCGCCTCCTGCGGCTCGAGCCGAGGGCCGAAGCCGAGGGCGAAGCACACCAGCCCCGCCGCCCCGACCGTCGCGACATGGTAGAGGCAGCGGACCACGACAGTCAGGCCGTCGAGGAAGGACGGGTCAGGCTGCAGATATTCGAGGATCATGGGCTGCGAGGTGCCTCGACGCGAAAGGGGATGGCGCCGCCCACCGGATGGCCATCGGCCGAGATGATGCGCCACTCCGCGCGATACTCGCCGGGTGGCAGATTCGGCAGCGCGATGGTCTCGCTGCGCGATTCGCGGATGGCGCGACGCGGGAGCGGGATCTCGGCGCCGCCAGGCCGCAGCAGGCGGAGCGCCGTGAGTTGCACGCGCTCATTGAAGTGCAGTTCGATCTGCGCGGGCGGAGCCTCGAGGACCGCACCAGCGGCGGGGACCGAGCGCCGCAGTTCCGAATGCGCGGCGGCGGGCGCCGCCATCGCCAGCACCGGCATCGCCAGGATCCCCCTGCGCCTCATCGGGACGGCAGGCGCTGCAGGATGGCCTGCAGCGTGGCGGCCACACCCTTCGCGCAGCCGCCGCAGGTCATGTTGGCAATGGCAATCCGAACCATGGGCTTCGACCTCTCCGAATCGCCGGCACGATCGGACCTTCCCCCAGGGCAAGGTCAAGCGATGGGCTGGTTCAGCCCCCGTCCCGCGGCAGCAGCAGGCGTACGAGCAATCCGCCTTGCTCTGCCGCGGCCAGTTCCAGGCGGCCGTGGCTGGCCTGGGCAGAGCGCTGCGCGATCGCGAGTCCCAGCCCCACGCCCGAGCCGCCACGCGCGGGGTCGGGCTCCACGAAGGGGGCAAGGGCCCGGCCACGGTCGGCCGCAGCGATACCGCCCCCCGCATCCGCGACCTCGACGGCAAGCATCGGCCCCGCCTCCCGGACCGCCTACATCGAGAAGGCCAGTCCCTGGGAGAATGGGTACGTCGAATCCTTCAATGGCAAGCTGCGCGATGAGCTGCTGAATAGCGAGGTGTTCAACACGCTCAAGGAAGCGCAGGTGCTGATCGAGGAATGGCGCCGGCACTACAACCGGGTCCGGCCGCGCTCGTCGCTGGGATACCGCCCGCCCACCCCAGAGACGGTGCCAATGGCCAGGTCGCAAATCAGCTCAGGAGCAGGCGCGGCGGCGATGGCCCACTAAAATTCCGCCCGGACCGCTCGATGGGGTTGGTCAGGGCGAATCAACCTGATTTCGCCGGATTCCGCCCGTTGCGTGCGCGCATGTTCCGGTGGTTTTGGATGCGCATGAGGGCGCAATGCGGGGTCGTTATTTTTCAGTGCGTTAGATGGTGGGCGCTGACGGGATCGAACCGCCGACCACCTGTGTGTAAGACAGGCGCTCTACCGCTGAGCTAAGCGCCCCGAATGCGTGGCCTATCGCGTCGGGCGCGGTGCGCCAAGAGCCGCGCGCATGAAAAAGGGGCCGCCCCTGCGGGCCGGCCCCTCTCACGCGCTTCGCTGTCGCGAAGGCTCAGTTCACGGCGTCCTTCAGGCCCTTGCCGGCCTTGAAGCGCACGCTGGTCGAGGCGGGGATCTTGATCTCCTCGCCCGTGCGCGGGTTGCGGCCCTTGCCGGCCTTGCGCTTGGAGGTGGAGAAGGTGCCGAAGCCGACGAGGCGAACTTCGCCGCCCTTCTTCGACAGCGCCTTCGTGATGGCGGCGAACACGGCGTCGAGCACGTCGCCGGCCTTCGCCTTCGGCATATCGCCGGCTTCGGCGACAACGGCCACCAGATCCTGCTTGTTCATGGAAACCCCCCTTTGGGTTGCTGTGACGGGCCTTCATGGCCGCCCGACTCCGTGCGGCCCTGACGCCACACTAGGCAGGGGGTTTTCGCATCGTCAACGCCCACCCCCAGGATTCGTGGCGGATAACCGCCAGTTTTGACCCGGCGCCACGGCCAAGGCCGCCCGCGCCGTGCCCTTGCGCGCGCCTCGCGCCAAAAGCCGTGGCGCTGCCTCAAAAAAGGAAAGGCGCGGCCCCGCAGGACCGCGCCCTTCCACCCCAACGGGGCTGTTCAGTGCGGGCGCACGCCCGAGGCATCCGGCACGGCGCCGCTGGCGGCGGCGGCCGGCGGGTCGACCGGCTCCTCCCAGGTGATGGGCTCGGGCGGGCGGGCCAGTGCCTTCGAGATCACCTCATCGACATGGCTCACGGGCAGGATGGTCAGGCCCTTCTTCACCGTGTCGGGGATCTCGGCCAGGTCCTTCTCATTGTCCTTGGGGATGAAGACGGTGGTCACGCCGGCGCGCAGCGCGGCCAACAGCTTCTCCTTCAGCCCGCCGATCGGCAGCACGCGCCCGCGCAGCGTGATCTCGCCCGTCATCGCCACATCCCGGCGCACCGGGATGCCGGTGAGCACCGAGACGATGGAGGTCGCCATCGCGATGCCGGCCGAAGGCCCATCCTTCGGCGTCGCCCCTTCGGGCACATGCACATGGATGTCGCGCTTCTCGAACAGCGTGGGCTTGAGACCGAAGGAGGGCGCGCGCGAGCGCACATAGCTCATCGCCGCGCTCACGCTCTCCTGCATCACGTCGCCAAGCTTGCCGGTGGTCTTGGTCGCCCCCTTGCCGGGCACGACCACGCTCTCGATCGTCAGGATCTCCCCGCCCACCTCGGTCCAGGCCAAGCCGGTGACGACACCCACCATGTCCTCGGCCTCGGCCTCGCCGTAGCGGAACTTCCGCACGCCGGCGAATTTCTCAAGATTCTTGACGGTGACCTGCACCTTCTTCGACTTCTTCGAGACGATCTCCTTCACCGCCTTGCGGGCGATGCCGGCGAGCTCGCGCTCGAGGTTGCGCACGCCGGCCTCGCGCGTGTGGTAGCGCACCATGTCGCGCAGCGCCTCGTCCGAGATGCTCCACTCGCCGGCCTTGAGGCCATTCGCCTCGCTCACCTTCGGGATCAGGTGGCGCTTCGCGATCTCGACCTTCTCATCCTCGGTGTAGCCGGGGATGCGGATGATCTCCATGCGGTCCAGCAGGGGCTGGGGCATGCGCAGCGAATTCGCGGTGGTCACGAACATCACGTCCGAGAGGTCGTAATCGACCTCCAGGTAGTGGTCGTTGAAGGTCGCGTTCTGCTCGGGGTCCAGCACCTCGAGCAGCGCGGAAGAGGGATCGCCCCGCCAATCCGCGCCCAGCTTGTCGATCTCATCGAGCAGGAAGAGCGGGTTGGAGGACTTGGCCTTCTTCATCCCCTGCACGACCTTGCCGGGCATGGAGCCGATATAGGTGCGGCGGTGGCCGCGCACCTCGGCCTCATCGCGCACGCCGCCGAGCGACATGCGCACGAAGTTGCGCCCCGTCGCCTTCGCGATCGACTTGCCGAGCGAGGTCTTGCCCACGCCGGGGGGGCCGACCAGGCAGAGGATGGGCCCGCGGATCTTCGGGCTGCGGCTTTGCACCGCCAGGTACTCGATGATCCGCTCCTTGATCTTCTCAAGGCCGTAGTGGTCGGCGTCGAGCACCTTCTCGGCCGCGACGATGTCGTTGCGGATCTTGGTCTTCTTCTTCCACGGGATCGTCAGGATCCAGTCGAGGTAGTTGCGCACCACCGTCGCCTCGGCGGACATGGGCGACATGGTCTTGAGCTTCTTGAGCTCCTGCAGCGCCTTCTCGCGCGCTTCCTTGGAGAGCTTGGTGGCCTTGATCTTCTTCTCGATCTCCGCCGTCTCGTCCTTGCCCTCCTCGCCCTCGCCGAGTTCCTTCTGGATCGCCTTGAGCTGCTCGTTCAGGTAGTATTCGCGCTGCGTCTTCTCCATCTGCCGCTTCACGCGGTTGCGGATGCGCTTTTCCACCTGCAGGACGCCGATCTCGGATTCCATATGCGCGAAGACGCGTTCGAGCCGCGCGCCCACACCCGGAATCTCAAGCAGTTCCTGCTTCTCGGAGATCTTGAGGTTGAGGTGGCTCGCCACCGTGTCGGCGAGCTTGGAGGGTTCCTCGATCTGGTTGATCGAGACCAGCACCTCGGGCGCGATCTTCTTGTTGAGCTTGATGTACTGCTCGAACTGCGCGACCACGGTGCGGGCCAGCGCCTCCTGCTCCCGCCCCTCGGTGGGGGCGGGTTCGGCGGCGGGGGTGATGAAGGCCTCGAAATAGGGATCGGTGCCCTTGTAGGCGGCGATAGAGGCGCGCTTGCCGCCCTCGACCAGCACCTTCACCGTGCCGTCGGGCAGCTTGAGCAGCTGCAGCACCGTGGAGACGGTGCCGACCTGATAGAGATCGTCGATTCCGGGATCATCCTGCGCCGCGTTCTTCTGCGCGACGAGCAGGATCTGCTTGTCCTCGCGCATCACCGCTTCCAGGGCGCGGACGGATTTCTCGCGCCCGACGAAGAGCGGGACGATCATGTGGGGGAAGACCACGATGTCGCGCAGCGGCAGCACGGGCAGCACGTCGCCGCGCAGCGGAGCCGGGGTGGATTGGGGGGAAGCCGCCATGTCGGACCTCACTTGGGACAGTCGGCGCGGAACCCGCCCCCGGTGCGACGCCCCGCATGGGCAGCCCCGGTTATCGGCACGGGCCCCGTCGCCACGGGGTTGTCACACAGATGGGTCCCCGTGAGGCAGCCGCAAGCGGCGGGGACCCGGCAGTTCAGGCACTCGACTGTTCGGCCTTGCGCTCGCCATAGATGAAGAGCGGGCTGGCGCGGCCTTCCGCGACCTCGCGGTTCACCACCACCTCCTCGACATCCTCGAGGCCCGGCAGGTCGAACATGGTGCCGAGCAGGATGCTCTCCATGATCGAGCGCAGGCCGCGCGCGCCGGTGCGGCGCTGGATGGCGCGGGTGGCCACCGACTTCATCGCATCCTCGGTGAAGGTGAGCTTCGCTCCCTCCATCTCGAACAGGCGCTGGTACTGCTTGACCAGCGCGTTCTTCGGCTTGGTCAGGATCTCGATCAGCGCCTTCTCGTCCAGGTCCTCGAGCGTGGCCACCACCGGCAGGCGGCCGATGAATTCGGGGATCAGGCCGAATTTCAGCAGATCCTCGGGCTCGACCTCGCGCAGGATGGCGCCGGTGCGGCGCTCATCCGGGGCGCGGACCTCGGCGCCGAAGCCCATGCCCGAGCCCTTGCCGCGCGCGCCGATGATCTTCTCGAGCCCCGCGAAGGCGCCGCCGCAGATGAACAGGATGTTCGTCGTGTCCACCTGCAGGAATTCCTGCTGCGGATGCTTCCGCCCGCCCTGCGGCGGCACGGAGGCGACGGTGCCTTCCATGATCTTGAGCAGCGCCTGCTGCACGCCCTCACCGGACACGTCGCGGGTGATCGAGGGGTTGTCCGACTTGCGGGAGATCTTGTCGACCTCGTCGATGTAGACGATGCCGCGCTGCGCGCGCTCCACATTGTAGTCGGCCGCCTGCAGCAGCTTGAGGATGATGTTCTCCACATCCTCGCCGACATAGCCGGCCTCGGTCAGCGTCGTCGCATCCGCCATCGTGAAGGGGACGTCGAGGATGCGCGCGAGCGTCTGCGCCAGCAGCGTCTTGCCCGAGCCGGTGGGCCCGACCAGCATGATGTTGGACTTCGCGATCTCCACCTCGCCCGACTTCCCGCCATGGGCGAGCCGCTTGTAGTGGTTGTGCACCGCGACCGAGAGCACCTTCTTCGCGTGGTCCTGGCCGATGACGTAGTCGTCGAGCACCTTGCAGATCTCGCGCGGCGTCGGCACGCCGTCGCGCGACTTCACGAGGTGCGTCTTGTGCTCCTCACGGATGATGTCCATGCACAGTTCGACGCACTCGTCGCAGATGAACACGGTGGGCCCGGCAATGAGCTTGCGGACCTCGTGCTGCGATTTGCCGCAGAACGAGCAGTACAGGGTGTTCTTCGAGTCACCGGACTTGCTCATGCGCGCTCCGAAAGTCTACGGCCGGGCCCGGCCGCGGCTGCGGCAGGACAGGACCGCCACCCCCCACGCGGGGGGCGGTTGAAGGGTCAGTGTAGCCCCGTGTTCTCGCCGGGGAAAGCATCGAACGCGCAAGGAACGAGGCGCGAACACCGCGGGAACGCGGCGTTCACATGCCCCGAGGCGGCGCGGAGAGGGGCCGATCAGCTCTTCGCCGCGTCGGCCGGCGGCACCGGCCGCTGCTGCACCACCTCGTCGATCAGCCCGAAGGCGCGGGCTTCCTCGGCGCTCATGTAGGTGTCGCGTTCCATCCGGCGCTCGATCTCGTCGATCGCCTGGCCGGTGTGGTGGGCGTAGAGCGCATTCAGCCGGGCGCGGGTCTTGATGATCTCGCGCGCCTGGATCTCGATGTCGGTGGCCTGGCCCTGGGCGCCGCCGGAGGGCTGGTGGATCATCACCTGGCTGTTCGGCAGGGCGAAGCGCTTGCCCTTCGCACCCGCCATCAGCAGCAGCGAACCGGCAGACGCCGCCATGCCGATGCACACGGTCGAGACGGGGCTGCGGATGTACTGCATCGTGTCGTACATCGCGAGGCCGGCCGTCACCACGCCGCCGGGGCTGTTGATGTAGAAGGCGATGTCCTTGTTCGGGTTCTCGCTTTCCAGGAACAGGAGCTGGGCGCAGATCAGCGAGGCCACCTGGTCGTAGATCGGCCCGGTGAGGAAGATGATCCGCTCCTTCAGCAGGCGCGAATAGATGTCATAGGCCCGCTCGCCGCGCGCCGTCTGTTCGACGACCATCGGCACCAGCGAGTTGTTCAGCACTTCGACCGGATCGCGGTCCCGCATGGTCAGTCCTTTCCTGCCGGCCCGGAGGGCGCCGGCGCCTGGTTGGGTGGGGCTGCCGGAGCCGTCACGGCCCCCGGCGACTCTACCCGGTTGCGGTTAATGTGGGGAAACCGCGGGCGGGCGCAAAGCCCCCCCCCGGCCCGGCTCTTTTCGGCCGGCATCGCCAGCCATCCCCCGGCACGGTAGAAGGTGCTGCATGCGAAGCCTGCTTCTCCCGCTCACGCTGGCCGCGCTGCTGGGTCGCCCCGCCGCGGCCGACACCGCGACCGACCCGTGGGAACGGGTGAATCGCCAGGTCCACGCCTTCAACGCGGCCGCGCGCAGCCATGCCCTGTCGCCGCTGGCGCGGCTCTGGCGCAGCCATGTGCCGCCGGGCGCGCGGGCCGGGATCGGCCTCGCGGTCGGCAATCTGGGGGAGCCGTTGACGGCGCTCAGCGGGCTGGCCGCCGGCGAGATGGGCCTTGCGGGCCATGCGCTGGCGCGCTTCGGCATCAACACTACGCTCGGCCTGGGCGGCTGGCGGGATGCGGCCGCCGAACGGGGCTGGGAGGTGCGGCGGATGACGCCGGGCGATGCTGCCTGCGCCTGGGGCATCCCAAGTGGCCCCTTCCTGATGCTGCCGCTGCTCGGCCCCTCGACGCTGCGGGACGCGGCGGCGGGGCTGGCCGGCAATGCCGCCCTCGCCCAGGGGCTGGGCACGCTGCCGGTCGCCGGCCTGCAGGCGGGCGAGGCCTTCCTGGGCTATGAGCGGGTGGAACCCGCCCTGCAGCGGCTGGAGGCCGAAGCGCTCGACCCCTATGCGGTGCTGCGCAGCGCCTGGCTGCAGCGCCGCGCGGCGGCCTGCCCCCAGGACGCCCTGGCCGAGGAGGCCCGGGCGCCCGAGGAGTAGGGCCCGGGCCGAGGCCCTCAGGCGGCGGGGGTCAGCGCGTCCGGCGCCACGGACACTTCGGTGACCTTGGCGAGTTCGAGCACGAAATCGACCACCTTCTCCTCGAAGATCGGCGCGCGGAGGCTTTCCACCGCCTGCTGGTTCTTCTGGAAGAACTCGATCACCTGCTTCTCCTGGCCCGGATAGCGGCTGGCCTCGCGGCGCATCGCCTGGCCGAGTTCCTCGTTCGTCACCTGGATGTTGTTGGTGCGCCCGATCTCGGAGAGCAGCAGGCCGAGGCGGATGCGGCGCTCGGCGATGGCGCGATAGTCCGCCTTCAGCGTCGCCTCATCCTTGCCCTGGTCGTCGGCGTCGAGCTTGCCTTCCTTCATGTCGGCCTCGACGCGCTGCCAGATCTGCTCGAACTCGCCATCGACCATGCCCGAGGGCACCTCGAAGGCGGCGCGCTCGGCCAGCGCATCCAGCAGCAGGCGCTTCACGTTCTGGCGCGCGACGGAATCATACTCGCGCTGCAGGCTCTCGCTGACCTGGGTGCGCAGCGAGGCCACGTCCGGCAGGCCGAGCCGCTTGGCGAATTCGTCATCCACCTCGGGCAGGACCTTCTTCTTCAGGCCCTTGGCGGTGATGGCGAAGACCGCCGCCTTGCCGGCGAGGTCGGCCGAGCCGTATTCGGCCGGGAAGGCCACGTCGATGTCGCGCGACTCACCCGGCGAGAGGCCGACGAGTTGCTCGGTGAAGCCGGGGATGAAGCCCGAGCCACCGACCTCGATCGGCATGTCGCTGGCGGTGCCGCCCTGGAAGGGCTCGGCCAGGGAGCCGTCCTCGTTCTTCAGGCGGCCGACGAAGTCGCAGACCAGCACGTCGCCGGTCACGGCCGGGCGCACTTCGGCCACGTCCTCCATGTTGGCGAGGCGGTCGCGCATGGTGGCGAGGAAGCCCTCGATCTCGGTCTCGCCCGGGGTCGCCTTCTGGCGCTCCAGCGCGATGGTGCTGAAGTCGGGCATCGGGATCTCGGGCAGCAGCTCGAGGTCGATCTTGTATTCCAGGTCGCCACCCTCGGCGTAGTTCACCAGCTCGATCTTGGGCTGCATCGCCGGGCGGAGGCCGCGATCGGTGATGACCTGGCGCGTCGCCTCATCGACGGACTGCTCCAGCACTTCGCCGGCGACCGCGGTGCCGTAGCGCTGCTTGACGACGGCCGGCGGCACCTTGCCGGGGCGGAAGCCGGGCAGCTTCAGTTCGGCGCCGAGCTCGGCGAGGCGCTTGTCGCGCTTCGCGGCGAGGCTGGCCGCGGGGACCACGACCTGGAACGCCTTCTTCAGCCCCTCGGCGGGAAGCTCGGTGACCTGCATGGGGAACCTTCTTGATCAGTTAGGGGGCGGCCGCTCGATGGCGGGCGCCAGGAGCATGGAAGCCGGCCCCGATAGCGCCCAGGACGCGCGGGGGCAATGGGGCGCGCGCAGAAAGGGCGCGGCCCGGCCGTCCGCGCCACCCTTTCCAGGGCTGCACAGCGGTCCCCGCGCCCATTGTCCGAGGGGCGGCATATGCGGGCGAAGGGACTCGAACCCCCACGGCTTGCGCCACTGGAACCTAAATCCAGCGTGTCTACCAATTCCACCACGCCCGCACGGGGTCGGTCACCCGTGCCGCATGACTATCCCGGCAAACGGGGCCGCGCCAAGCGTCTCAGGCGGCGGGCGCGGTGGCCTCGAGCTTCAGCGCCTCCAGCATCGCGCCGCAGGCGGCCAGCTGCTCGCGGCGGCTGACACGGGCGGGCACGAAGCTGCGGTCGGTCCGGATCCGCAGCCAGGCCTCGCGCGGGGCAGGCGAGGCCGGCAGGCGCAGCGTGATCCAGCGCTCCGGCTGCGCCGGCCCGCTGGCCTCGATCGGCGCCCCGGCCCCGGCCAGCTCCAGGCTGAGCGTCACGGCGGTGTCGATGCCCGGATAGGCCGCGAATTTCAGCCGCAGCACCCCGCCCTCGGGCAGGGGCGGTAGGCGACAGGCGAGGCCGGCGATGTCCGCCTCGGTCCAGAAGCCGCGCCCCGCCAAGGGCAGCCACCCTGCCGCGAGGAAGGCCCGGGCGGCGGGCTCGGCCGGAAGGGTGCCGTAGCGATAGGTCTGGCCGGGCGTGATGTCGGGGAAGTGCGTCGGCCGGCTGGGCTGGCGCGGGGCCAGTTCGGCCTCGATCTGGTCCAGCATGATGTCGCGCTGGGCGATGAAGTCGGGCGTGAGATAGGCGAAGGGCGCCGCCGGCAGGCCGAGCGCCTGCAGCCGGCGGAAGATGTAGCCCTCGTCGAACATCACGCGGCGGGCATCGATCACCGGGTAGCGCAGCATCCGCTGCTCCAGCGCGTCCAGCGAGTGCACATAGCGCCAGTTCCGCCGCCGCAGGCGGGAGACCACCTCGCCGAGGTCGCGGCGCACGAAGATCACCTGGAAGTCGTCCGGGTGGCGCTCCAGATAGTCCAGCACCTGGAAGGGCTGCACCACATCCTTGACGATGCAGGGCGCGGCCGTGGTGGCGTAGCGCTTCAGGATGGCGGCGAAGCGGCCCTGCAGCTCGGGCCGCGTGCTGTAGAAGATGGGCTCGCCCAGATCCGCGAGCTCGGCCGGCACGGGCAGGCCGGCGCCTTCCCAGCGCAGGGCGTTGAGCACCTCGCCCGCCATGGCGCCGGAGGTGGCCAGCCCGGTGGCGCGGGCCACGATGTCATAGGTCTGCGTGGTGAAGCCGCGCGGAAACCCGATCAGCAGCAGTGATCTGCGCATGGCGCGGCACCGGGCGCTTCAGCGCCGGAGCAGCGCGCGGGCGCAGGCATCCAGGATCGCCTCCGCATCCAGCCCATAGGCCTTGTAGAGGTCCGGGATGTCCCCCGCCTGGCCGAAGCGCGCCACGCCGAGGGGTTCCACCGCCTGGCCGTGCACGCCGCCCAGCCAGGCATGGGCGGCCGGGTGGCCGTCGAGGATCGTCACCAGCGCGGCCCTTGGGTCGAGTGGCGCAAGCAGCCGGGCGATGTGGCTCTCGCCACGGCGGGCCAGCCAATCCGCGTGCAGCCGGTCGGGCGAGGTGATGGCGAGCAGCCCGGCCTCGGGCACGTCCTCGCGCAGCGCCGCGAAGGCCTCCTGCGCCTCGGGGGCGAGCGCGCCCTGGTAGGCGATGGCAAGCGGCGCGCCCGGACCGGGCGGGATCGCCCAATAGGCGCCGGCGATCACGCCCGCCGCATCCAGCACGCGATCGGGCTGCGCCAGCGCGCGGGTGGACAGGCGCAGCCACACCGCGCTGCCGTCCGGCTTCTGCATGTGCTCGAAGGCGAAGCGCAGCAGCACGGCGAGTTCATCGGCGAAGGCGGGCTCGAAGCTCGCGAGGCGATCCTGCGCCATGCCGATCAGCGGCGTGTTGACCGATTGGTGCTGCCCGCCCTCCGGCGCCAGGGTCAGGCCCGAGGGGGTGGAGACCAGCAGGAAGCGCGCATCCTGGTAGCAGCCATAGATCAGCGCATCGAGGCCGCGATTGACGAAGGGATCATAGACGGTGCCGATGGGCAGCAGCCGCGCCCCGTAGAGGTCATGCGCGAGACCAAGCGCCCCCAGCACCAGGAACAGGTTCTGCTCGGCGATGCCCAGCTCGATGTGCTGGCCTTCCGGCCCCATCCCCCAGCGCTGCGCACTCGCCAGCTTGGCGTCCCGGAATACGTCGTTCTTGAGATGCCGGTCGAAGATGCCGCGCCGGTTCACCCAGGGGCCGAGATTGGTGCTGACCGTCACATCGGGGCTGGTGGTGACGATGCGCGCGGCGAGATCCGCCGCATCGCCGTGCCCGCGGCCGATCTCGGCCAGGATCTCGCCGAAGGCCGCCTGGGTGGAAAGCATCCGCCCCGGCGGTACGCGCGGGCCCGGCAGGGTGGCGGGCAGCGGCACCGGAGAGGCGTTCAGCCGCCTGCCCTCCGGCGCGATGGGCCTGGCGAAGGGCGTGGAGTCGAGGAAGGCGCGCAGCGTCTCGGGGCTGGCGGCTAGGCCCTCGAACTCATCCCACTCATGGCCGTCGCGGATGTTCATGGCGCGCTTGAAGGCGGCCATCTGCTCCTTCGTCATCAGCCCGGCATGGTTGTCCTTGTGCCCGGCGAAGGGCAGGCCCATGCCCTTGATGGTGTAGGCGATGAAGCAGGTGGGCTGGTCGCCCGATTCCGCCTGGGCGCGGAAGGCCTCGCTCAGCGTCTCGATGTCGTGGCCACCGAGATTGGTCATCAACTCCGCGAGTTCGTCATCGCTCAGCGGATCGACGATGGCGCGCACGCCGGGCACGCGGCCCAGCTCGGCCAGCAACGCGTTGCGCCAGGCCGCACCACCCTGGAAGGTCAGCGCGGCGTAGAGGCTGTTGGGGCAGTCGTCGATCCAGCGGCGCAGCGCCTCGCCCTCCGGCCGCGCGAAGGCGGCCTCCAGGCGCTTGCCGTATTTCAGCGTGACCACGTTCCAGCCCATGTCGCGGAACAGCCCCTCGATGCGGCCGAACAGCCGGTCCGGCACCACGCTGTCGAGGGATTGGCGGTTGTAGTCGATCACCCACCAGACATTGCGGACATCATGCTTCCAGCCCTCGAGCAGGGCCTCGTAGATGTTGCCCTCATCAAGCTCGGCGTCGCCCACGATCGCCACATGCCGCCCCGGCGGGATCTCGGGCCGGCCAAGCCCGTGCAGGCGCACATAGTCCTGCACCAGCGCGCCGAAGGTGGTCAGCGCCACGCCGAGGCCGACCGAGCCGGTGGAGAAATCCACCTCCGCCCCGTCTTTGGTGCGGGACGGATAGGGCTGGATGCCACCGAATGCGCGCAGCGTGGAAAGCCGCTCGCGCTGCTGGCGACCGAACAGGTAGTTGATGGCGTGGAAGACCGGTCCGGCATGGGGCTTCACCGCCACGCGATCCTGCGGGCGAAGGATCTCGAAATAGAGCGCGGCGAGGATCGACACGGCCGAGGCGCAGCTCGCCTGGTGCCCGCCGACCTTCAGCCCGTCGCGGTTCGGGCGGATGTGGTTCGCGTGGTGGATCATCCAGGCCGAGAGCCAGAGCAGCTTGCGTTCGAACTGATGCAGCAGTTTCACGCGGTCCGCCGGGGGGATCTCAGGACGGATCGGCCGATCCACGGTCATGCTGCGTCTCCGGTTCTCTGGCTGGGCCAGATGGGTATGCCGGCCCCGGCGGCGGAAGGACCCGGCTATGGGGAGCATAGAGCTTTTTGCAGTTCCCGCACGCCCCGCCTCCGGGGCATGATCCGTCCCGGTTGCAGATCGACCTGCCTATCCCCTGTCCAGGAGAAGCCCGCGATGCCGCCCAAGAGCCAGCCCGAGCCCACCGCCACGCCCCACCCGATCACTGAGGCGCAGTTGCGCGCCGCCAGCGGCGGGCTGTGGCAGTTCAACGGGGGCGGGAACCAGAACACGACCGGCAGCAAGGACGGCGACTGGATCATGGGCGGTGACGGCAACGACACCGTCGACGGCAATGGTGGCGAGGACCTGCTGGAAGGCAATGCCGGCAACGACCTGATCTTCGGCGGCAATCAGCGCGACATGATCTATGGCGGCTCCGGGGACGACACGATCGCCGGGGGTGGCTCCGGCGACCGGCTCTACGGCCAGGACGGCAATGATTCGATCTATGGCGGAGGGGGAAATGTCGTCGCCTATGGCGGTTCGGGGCAGGACACCATCGTCTCCGGCTGGTCCCATGATCCCCAGCGCCCCGGCGACCACGCCTTCGCTTATGGCGAGTCCGGCAATGACAGCCTGCTGAGCGGCAACGGCCACGCGCTGCTCGATGGCGGCAGCGAGGACGACACGCTGATCGGCGGGAACCAGGGCGGGGATACGCTGCTGGGCGGCTTCGGCCAGGACGTGATCCGCTCCACCGGCAACAGCCTGATCGATGGCGGGCTCGGTGCCGACCTCATCTACGCCAAAGGCGGCGACCACGTGACAGGCGATGCCTCCGACACGCTGGTCGTCTCCGTCCCCGGGATGACGCTGCAGCAATTGGCGGACAACCTCAGCATCTCGCACTGGGCCGGCGTGATGTTCAAGGAACCGGGCATCGTCATCGACTGGGAGCGCAACACCATCACCTTCACCGATGGGGTGGGCGAGTGCCACATCGCGCTGCCCGACGGCACCGGCATCTTCTTCACCGGGGTCGGCACCATCCGCCTGGAGTCGGGCACATGATGGCGCGTCGTGTCCCGGCCCCTGCCACAGGGGAGTCCGTGGCGCTGGACGCCGCGGCGCTGGCCCGCGTCTCGGGTGGCGTCTGGCGCTTCCATGGCGGCGGCAACCAGGAGGATGGCGGCTCCGGCGAGGATGACTGGATCATGGGCGGCGACGGCCAGGACACGATCCGCGGCGGGAACGGCCAGGACGCGCTGGAGGGCAATGCCGGCAATGACAGTGTCCACGGCCAGGATGGGCGGGACACGCTGCATGGCGGCAGCGGCGATGATCGCGTGCTCGGCGGCCATGACGAGGATGTGCTGAACGGTCAGGATGGCCAGGACTGGGTCGAGGGCGGCTACCACGACGACACCGCCTATGGCGGCGCGGGCGACGACACGATCCTCGGCGGCAATGCCGGCCAGTCGAGCTGGAGCAACGGCGCCGATGGCAATGACGTGCTCCATGGCGAGGACGGCAATGATTCCATCCGCGGCGGCTTCGACGACGACACGGCCTATGGCGGCTTCGGCAACGACACCCTCATCGGCGAGACGGGCGATGACCGGCTGGAGGGCGATTTCGGCCATGACTGGCTGGATGGGACGCAGGGCGACGACACGCTGTTGGGCGGGGCGGGCGACGATACGCTCAACGCCGGCACCGGCGAAGACGTGATGGACGGCGGGCTGGGCGCCGACACCTTCATCGTCTCGGGCAGCGACATCAAGAACGGCACGGTGAACCTCGACATCCGCGGCGACGGCGCGGATACGCTGCTCTTCGACCTCGACCGCTTTGACTATTCGCCGGCGCAGATCATGGCGGCACTCACCGTGACCCATGCCGGCGGCCCCGCCTTCCCGGCGCCGCAGATGCGCTATGACGCGGCGACGGGCACGCTGACCTTCACCGGCCCCGTGGGCAGCGGCAGTATCCAACTCGGGCAGGATGTCATCAGCTTCACCGGGATCGGCACGATCAGGTTCCAGGTGAGCTGAGCCGACGCAGGCATCGCCTCCCCCTCTCCATTGGCCATGCCCTTCCAGCCGGCCGGCGGCATGGCCTAGACTGAAGGGCAGGTCAGGCGGGGGCAGGTTCATTCCGATTGGGCGTCTCACGCGGCGCGGGCTTGGCGCGGCCGCGCTCGGCATGGCGAGCCCGGCGCTTGGCGCCGGGAGCAGCCGGTATTTCCGCACCTCGGATGGCGTGCGGCTGCACTACCTCGAGGCCGGGTCGGGCCGCACGCTGGCCATCATCCCCGGCTGGTGCATGCCAGCCTGGATCTTCGAGCCCCAGATCGCCGCCCTCTCGGCGCGCTACCGCGTGGCGGTGCTGGACCCGCGCGGCCAGGGGCGGTCGGAGATCCCGCGCCAGGGCTATGAACCCACAAGGCGGGGGCGCGATGTGGGGGAATTCATCGCGCAACTCGGCCAGCCGCGCCTGGTGCTGGCGGGCTGGTCGCTCGGCGTGCTCGATTCGCTCTCCTGCGTGAATGAGAGCGGGGATGCGCGCCTGGCCGGCCTGGTGCTGATCGACAATTCCGTGGGCGAGGGCACGCCGCCCCCCGCCCCTTCCGGCAATTTCTTCGGCAATCTCCGTCGCCAGCGCGACCGCACGGTGCGCGGCTTCGTCGCCAGCATGTATGCCACGCCGCAGAGCGCCGACTATCTCGATCGCCTCGCGCGCGATGCGCAGCGCATGGCGGTGGAGGACAGCATCCGCCTGCTCTCCTACCCCCGCCCGCGCGAATTCTGGCGCGAGACGCTGTATGCGACGCGCCGGCCCGTGCTCTACGCGGTGCGCCCGCGCTTCCGCGGCCAGGCGGAGCTGGTGGCCCAGCGCCACCAGGCCGCCGAGATCGACATCTACGACAATGCCGGCCACGCCCTGTTCGTTGATGAAGCCGCGCGCTTCAACGCCAGCATGGACCGCTTCCTGACGCAAAGGGCTCGATGGGCGTGAGTGCAACGATGACGGCGCGTCGCGCCTCGGCTTCGCTGGTGCCGCTGTTCCTGATCGCGGCGGCGGCGGTGGGGGTGGAGATCGCCCTCACCCGCTTCTTCGCCGTCGCGGGCTGGTCCGAATATGGCTACTGGGTGATCTCCATCGCCATGACGGGCTTCGCCGTCTCGGGCGTGGTGATGGTGCTCGGGCGGCGCTTCTTCCTGGATCGCGCGGCGGTGCTGCTGCCTGGCCTGCCGCTGGCGATGCTCGCGGCCGGGGCGGCGGGCTGGATCGCCGCGGCGGCGAACGGCTTCAACCCGCTCGAACTGCAGAACCCGGCCACGGCGGGGCCGCAGCTGTGGAACATCGCGGGCTACTACGCCGCGCTGTTCCCCTTCTTCTTCCTCGCCGGCCTCGCCGTGTCGCTCAACTTCGTGGTGCATGCCGACCAGGTCGGGCGCGTCTACGGCTATGACCTGCTCGGCGCCGGCTTCGGCGCGGTGGCCGCGCTCGCGCTCATGTTCGCGCTGCATCCCTTCCTGCTGATCCCGGCGCTGCTGCCCCTGCTTGCCCTCGCCGCCTTCCTCAGCGGACGCGGGCCCTGGCGAATCGCGGCCGCGCTGGTGCTGGTGGCGGCGGAGGCGGCGGTGCTGCTGCTCGCCCAGCCGCGCGTGAGCGAGTTCAAGGCGATCTACGCGCCCCTCAACGTGCCGGAATCGCGGGTGATCGGCGCATGGCTGCACCCGCGCGGCCATTACCAGCTGCTCGACAATTTCACCGAGCGGCTGGACACCGACGTCTCCAACAATGCCGGCGGCATCGGCACCGCCCCACCCCCGCGCAGCTTCGGCCTGTATCGCGACGGGGCGCGCATCGCCGCCCTGCCGATGCCCGGGCCGGTCAGCGCCGGCCATGCGCCCTCCGCGCTCGATGCCGCGCCCTATGCGCTGCTGGAGGCGCCGCGCGTGCTGGCACTCGGCGGCGCCGGTGGCTTCCGCCCGGCCGAGGTGCTGGCGTTGGGGGCAAGCCATGTCACGCTGGTGGAGCCCGAGGCGATGCTGGCGCGCGCCCTGCGCCAGGGCCTCGGCCCCTCCCCGGCCCTGGCGCCGGATCCGCGCGTGAGGCTCGCGGAGGAGCATCCGCTCACCGTCGCCGGGCGCTTCGACCTGGTGGACATCTCGGGCGATTTCCTTGGTGCGGATGACCAGAATCGCCATCTCTACACCGCCGAGGTGCTGGCCGGCTGGTTGCGGCGGCTGGAGCCGGGCGGGTTGATCTCGGTGCCCATCGGCATCCGCGAATTGCCCGCCTATGCGGTGCGCGTCATCGCCACCGCCGAGGCCGCGCTGCGGCTCGCCGGCGTGGCCGAGCCTGCGCGGCACCTCGTGATCATCCGCTCCGCCTGGAATCTGCGCGTGCTGATCGCGCGCGACCCGCTGGATTCGGCACGGGTAGCAAAGCTGGAGGCATTCGCCGCCGCGCGCAGCTTCGACATCTCCCACGCGCCGGGCCTCGCCGCGACGGGGCGCAATGTCTGGAACGACCTGCCGCCGGTCTCGCTGGAAGCGACCGAGATGGCGACCGCCGAGGCGGCCGAGGACGCGGTGGCGGAGGAAGCGGCACTCCTGCTGGCCGGCACGCCCAAGCGCGACGCCTTCGACCGCTCGGCCGTCACCGCCGACCGGCCCTGGCTGACACCGGTGGTGCAGCTTGCCGCACTGCCCGCCGCCATCGCGCGGATCGAGTTGCTGCCCCAGCCGGAGATCGGGCTGCTGGTGAATGCGGCGGTGCTGGCGCAGGCGACGATCCTCGCGCTGGTGGTCTCTGGCCTGCCGCTGCTCGCCCGCGGGGCGCTGCGCGTGCCGGGGCGGATCCTGGGCCGGGCGCTGATCTACTTCCCCGCGCTGGGCCTGGGCTTCCTGCTGATCGAGATCGCCCTGATCGAACATGCGGCGCTGCTGCTGGGCGACCGCACCTCGGGCTTCGCGCTGGTGCTGACGGCGATGCTGGTCTTCTCCGGGCTTGGCGCGATGCTGGCCGGGCAGGCGCGGAACCCGGATCGCGCGCTGCGCCTGGCCGTGGCGCTCGCGCTCGCCTCGGTGGTGCTGGCGGTGCTGTTCCTGCCGGGCGCTGTCCGGGCCGCGCTTGATCTGCCCTGGGCGCTGCGCGTGGTGCTGCTGGTGGCGGCCCTCGCGCCGCTCTCGCTCGCGATGGGCATGCCCTTCCCGCTCGGGCTGGATCGCTTCCAGGAATCGGGGCCGGCGATGCTGCCCTGGGCCTGGGCGCTGAACGGCGCCTTCAGCGTGGTGGCGACACCGCTGGCCAACCTCATGGGCCACGGAATCGGCATCACCGCATTGTTTCTTGCGGGATTCGCTTGTTACCTTGGCGCCGCCCTAGCCTGGCCTCGGAGAGCCTGATGATCGCGACCCGCCGAACCCTGCTTGCCGCCGGCGCCGCCGCGCTCGCGCTGCCGGCCGCTGCCCAGACCCCCGCAGCCCCGGCAGCACCAGCCGCCAGCGCCTGGACGCGCGAGAGATACCTGGAGGCGATGCGCGCCTCGAACCGGCCGACCGACATCTCGGTGGCGAATTTCCAGGCGATCCAGACCCGCAAGGTGGCCGCGCTGAACCGGATCGAGGCCTATCTGCGCGCCCGCTTCCAGGCCGCCGACCCGGCCGTGATGCGCGCCTTCGCCGAGGTGCCGCGCGAATACTTCCACTACATGCATGAGGGCCGCCGCTCCACCGCCACCGACGCCTATGAGACCGAAGCGAAGCCCTGGGCCGTGGGCTATGGCTCGGCGCTGTCGGATTACCTCGGCCAGGCCTACATGACCCAGGTCTGCGCGCCGAAGCCGGAGCATGTGGTGCTGGAAATCGGCACGGGGTCGGGCTTCCAGGCGGCGCTGCTGTCGCGCATCGTGGCGAAGCAGTATTCGATCGAGATCATCGCCCCGCTCGGGAATTCCGTGGCGCCGATGTGGGCGCCGCTCGGCTACACCAATGTGGAATCCCGCGTCGGCGATGGCTTCTTCGGCTGGCCGGAGGTGCAGGGCGGCTTCGACACCATCATCGTGACCTGCGCCGCGCAATGGGTGCCGCCCGCGCTGCTCGAGCAGCTCAAGCCCGGCGGGCGGCTGGTGATCCCGATCGGCCAGCCCTTCCGCCGCGGGCAGTTCCTCTACATCTACACCAAGGATGAGGATGGGCGCGTGCGCAGCCGCAAGGATGTGGGCGTGTATTTCATTCCGATGACGGGTGCGATGATGAACCGCCCGGAGCTGCGCCAGGCGCCGCCGCAGTAATCGGCTACAGGAAGCCCTTCGCCAGCTTGCGCACCGCGCTCGACGCGGCGCGCCCGCCCTCGCCCGCATAGTCCTCGTGGTATTGCTCGATCTTCGCGGGATCGTAGAGGTAGTTCACCATCAGGCCATGGGCCTCGCGATACCCCTTCTCGGAGGTATCGCCGCGCCAGTTCAGCCTCTCCACCCGCGCCCCGTTGGACAGGTGGAAATGCCCCACCGGGTCGCGCGCGCGGTTGCCGCGCCCGGCGCTCTCGGCCAGGAGGTAGCGCGCGGCGGCACGCAGCAGCACGGGCTTGAGCAGCTTGGCCAGCGCCTCCTGCCGCGGCCAGCCGCGCCGCTCCAGCGCGCGGGCAAGCGCCGCCACGGGCGTCTCGCCCAGCGGCGCCAATTCGCCGAGCGCCAGGCGGATCGGCACGGCCTCCTCCTCGCTCAGCAGCCCGGCATCGCCGGCCGCCAGCTTCTCCTCCAGCCAGCGGCGGAAGCCGGGCATGGGAGACAGCGTGGCGAAGGTCTTGAGGTTGCGGAACTCGGATGACAGCAGCGTCACCACGCGCTTGATCAGGAAATTGCCGAAGGAGATCCCATCCAGCCCGCGCTGGCAGTTGTTGATGGAATAGAAGATCGCCGTGTCGGCCTCGGCCGGGTCCTGCACCGGCGCCTTCTCGTCCAGCAGGCGCTGCACGCTGTCGGCCATGCCCTTCACCAGCGCGACCTCAACGAAGATCAGCGGCTCATCGGGCATGCGCGGGTGGAAGAAGGCGTAGCAGCGGCGGTCGGAATCCAGCCGGTTCTTCAGGTCGCGCCAGCCGCGGATGCGGTGCACCGCCTCATAGCCCACCAGCTTCTCGAGCAGCGAGGCGGGGGATGACCAATCGACCCGGCGGAGTTCGAGGAAGCCGAGGTCGAACCAGCTTGCCAGCAGGCCGCGCAGATCGGCCTCCAGCGCCTGCAGCAGCGCATCGCCCTTGGTGAGCATCAGCAATTCGGCGCGCAGATCCACCAGGAACTTCACGCCATCCGGGATGCCGGTGAACTGCGTGAGCAGGCGCAGCCGCGGCGGCTCCAGCGCACGGCGCATCCGGGCCTTGGCGACGGCTTGCTCGACGGGCGTCGTGGCCTCCGCCACCTGCGCCCAGGCGGCGCGCGCGGCCTGCATGTCGGAATCGAAGCCGGCCAAAGTGCGCAGGAAATGGCCGCGCCCCTCGGCATCCAGGCCCAGATAGGCCTGCGCCAGCCCCGCCGCGCGGCCCCGGGCCGAGACCTCGCCGCCCTTGCCCGCGAGGCAGGCGCGCATCTGTTCCGCGAGGTCGGCCACCGGCTCGCCGCCCGCCACGTCGCGCCAGAGCGCCGTGACGCGCCTGAGGGCCCGGTCCAGAAGTCCCGGGGCCTCTGCCAGCTCCGACATCACGGTTCCTTTCGCCATGTTTCAGGAAGCTTGCCAGAAGCGGCAGGCGCCCGTCGAGAGAAACCGGGTGTCGGGCCGAGGCGAAGCCGCCTCAGCCGAACAGCGTGATGTCCGCCGCGGTGAGTGTCGGCTTCCCGGAGAACTGGAACATCGCGCTGGCAGCCGCACCGCCGCCGCCATCCGCATCGAACCAGAGCCGGCCGGTATCGGTCTCGTAGATGAATTGCGGCGTGCCGCTCGCCGAAGTCGCGAGGCCGGTGGCATTGGCCGCGAAGTTCGCCGCCGCGAGCGCGCCGGGCGCGAGGCTGCCGAAGCCGGCCGCGGCGAATTCCAGCCGGTCCACCAGGTGCTCGAAGCCGAACACGCGGTCACCGGCGGTCTCGGCCAGGTTCGCCCAGCGGAAGATGTCGGCCACGCCCGCCGCGCCGGTCAGGCGATCCGCGCCCTCGCCGCCGATCAGCGTATCGCCGCCACCGCCGGCCGAGAGCCTGTCGTCACCGGCGCCACCCTCCAGCAGGTCAGCACCCGTCTGGCCGTTCAGCACGTCATTGCCCTCGCCGCCCTGCAGCGTATCCGCCCCCCCGGCGCCGTTCAGCGTGTCGTGGCCTGCGAGGCCGGCGAAGAGATTGTTGCCCGCATTGCCGAGCATCTGGTTGCCGCTGGCATTGCCCGTTCCGGCGATGTTGGCGCTGCCCAGCAGGCGCAGGATCTCCACCTCCGCCGAGAGGACATGCGAGACGGTGGCGCGCACCTCGTCTCGCGCCCCCTCGCCGGCCACCTCCACCACAAGGTCGAGGGCATCGCGGATGAGGTAGATGTCGTCATTCGCCCCGCCCAGCAGGCTGTCCGCCGCGCCGATGCCGCCATCGAGCGTATCCGCCCCCACGCCGCCCAGCAGCGTATCGGCCCCGTCGCCGCCAGTGAGCACATCCGCGCCGCCCAACCCGGCGAGCAGATTGGCGGACGCATTGCCGGTGAGGGTGTTGCCCCCCTCGCTGCCGGTGCCCTTCTCCGCCGTCCCGAGCAGCACCAGCGCCTCGAACCCATTTGCCAGGGTGAAGTCGATGCTGGCGCGCACCGTATCGATGCCGCCGGCCCCAGTCTCGTTCACCGCGTCACCGAGGGCGTCCACGATGTAGACATCGTCCCCCAGCCCGCCGAACATGCGGTCATTGCCGCTGCCGCCATCGAGCGTATCGGCGCCATCGCCGCCGAGCAGGCGATCATCGCCCGCACCACCCTGCAGATTGTCGGCGCCGAGACCGCCATCGAGCGTGTCCGCGCCATCCAGACCCTGCAGCGTATCGTTGAATTCGGCGCCGCGGAGCGTGTTGGCCAGCGCATTGCCGGTGCCCGAGAAGCTGCGCCCGCCCGTGAAGACCAGATGCTCCACCTGCGCGGCCAGCGTCAGGGCGCCGATGCCGGTGCGCACCGTATCGATGCCACCACCGGCCGCCTCCACCACGACATCGCCCGCGCGATCAACGATGTAGACGTCATCGCCAAGACCGCCGGTGAGCGTATCCGCCCCGCCGCCGCCATCGAGCGTATCGGCGCCGGAGCCACCGAACAGCGCATCGGCCGCATTGCCCCCGGTGATCGAATCCGCCGACGCCGAGAACACCGGCAGGGTCAGGTCGAAGCCCGCGCTCAGCCCATCCAGGCCCGTCGCGATGATGCGGAAGGTCAGCACCCGGCCGAGATGCGCCGCCAATGCATTGTCCGCCGCCACCTCCAGTGCGGCGCCGTTGAGGCGCAACAGGGCGGCAGCGGCCGATGCGCTCAGCCCGCCCGCGGCATCGCCGAAGGCGTAGCTCTGCACATCGCCGAAGACGCCATTCGCATCGGTGGCGCTGAGCAGGCCGATCCGGTGCCCACGCAGGTCGCCGGCCTCGCCGATGGCCTCGGCCGCGCCGTCGCGCAGCGTCAGGGCCGTGGCGGCCTGCGCCATGGCATCGGCAATGGCGCCGCTGCGCCCGCCGAAGCTGAGCAGTTCCACCGCCGCGTTGACGTAGTCCTCGCCCTCATGGCCGGGCGTCGCTGGCGCGCGCAGGTCTAGGACCTTGTAGTCGCCATGGGCCAGGCGCGTGACGCGGTAATTCGCCCAATCGGCACTGTAGACGGCGACATCCGGCGCACCATCGAGCGCCTGGGACTGGTCGAGGATGTTGTCGTTGCCCGCGCCGCCGATGAAGCGATCGGCGCCCTTGCCGCCGATCAGCAGGTCATCGCCGGCCCCACCGATCAGCGTATCGGCATCGACCGCGCCCGCGCCCTGGCGCAGATCCCCGGTGATCTGGTCATTGCCATCGCCGCCAAGAAGCAGGTCAGAGCCTCGGCCGCCATACATGGAATCGTCGCCGGCGCCGCCGTCGAAGACCACGCTGGCCGTGCCGGAATCGGGGCTGCCCGCCAGCCGCGCCCACATCACATCATGGCCGCCATAGCCGTAGACCGTGTCCGCACCGCCGCCCGATTCGAAGTAGTCGGCGGAGTTGCCCTCGAGCCCGCGCAACAGCTCCGCCGCGGTCGTGCCCTGGAAGAGCTCATCCTGGCCACCGACCACGAGCTCGACCGTGCCGCGCGCGGAGACATGCCCCACCGCATCCACTGCCGCGTAGCTGATCAGCACATAGGCGTTGGTCGGCGAGTTGCCGTCCGGATGCGTCAGGTAGTCGTTGAGCATCGCGTTGAACACGCTGTTGGGCGTGAAGCGCAGGCTGCCCGTACCCTCGATCGAGAGTTGCGCCTGAAGCTGCGCGATCAGCGCGGCGCCGGTGGTGGCGATGCCGTTGATGACAACCGCGCCGGTCGTGGCGTCGATCGCCGCACCCGGATCACCGAAATGGACGCTGGTGATCCGCGGCCCGTCCGCGCCCGTGGCGATGGCCAGCACATCGCCGACATCCGCATCGGTGTCGTTGCCGAGCACGTCGACGAGGATCGCTTCATCCTCGCTGCCGCCACCGTAGTCCTCCACCGCAACGGGCGTGGCCACATTGCCGGAATCGACGCTGATGGTGACGTCCCGGGACAGGCTGAGACCATCCTGGCCGGTGGCGCGCAGCGTGACGCGCAGCTCCGTGCCGAGCGGCAGCGTCGCGCCCTCGCGCACCCGGATCTCGGTGCCGACAATGCTGAACAGCGCCTGCGCTGCCGCCGAATCTAGCCCGCCCTCGCGATCGGCGAAGGTGAAGAGCTGCGTATCCCCGAAGACCGCGTTGACATCGGTGGCGTCGAGCGTCGCCACCAGCGTGCCGGCCGCGGCAAGGCCAGAGAGGGTGATGGCCTCGCCCTCGCCGGGTGTCGCATCCGTCACCGTCATCGCCGTCGCGGCCTGGCGGATCGCTGCCGCCATATCGCCAGTGCGACCGCCGACGCGCAGCAGCTCGATGCCCTGCAGCGTATCGGCCTCACCGCCCGCGGTCACCAGATAGGCGCCGCCCGGCAGCGTGGTGACATTCAGATCCGGCCAGAAGCCCGCATAAAGCGCGACATCCGCCGCCCCCGCGCCGCCATCGAGCAGGTCCGCGCCGAGCCCGCCCTCGAGAACATCGTTCTCCTCACCGCCCCGCAGCGTATCCGCGCCCGCATCGCCCTGCAGCGTATCGGCGCCGCCGAGGCCTTCGAGGCGGTTCGCCCCGATATGGCCGAGCAGCCTGTTCCCCTGCGCATTGCCGCTGCCACTGGTCACGGCGAGGTCGGCCAGCACCATCACCTCGAAATGGTCCGGCAGCACCATCTCCGTGAGGGCGAAGATGGTGTCGGCGCCCTCGCCCGCCAGCTCGGTCACGACATCGCCGGCGGCAACGAGATAGGCGTCGTTGCCCGCCCCACCCTGCATCGTGTCGGCGCCGCCGCCGCCCGCGAGCACATCGTCGCCCGCCAGGCCGCGCAGCAGATCCGCGCCGAGCCCGCCTTCCAGCGTATCCGCCGCCGCCGTGCCTTCCAGCGTGACGTTGGCCTCGCCCACGATCAGCGTGAGCTCCGTGCTGCCGGTCAGCCCATCGGTGCCGGTGGCGCGCAATTCGAGGCGCAGGGTCTGCCCGCCGAGGGCGGCCAGCGCCGCGCCATCGCGCACGAACAGATTGCCGTCCTGAAGGCGGAACAGCGTGGTCGCGTCCACCTCATCGCCCGCCACGTCGAGGAGGGAGAAGCTCTGCGTGTCGCCGTAATCGCCATTGGCGTCGCTGGCGCCAAGCTGGCCGAGCAGCGCACCGGTGGCGAGGCCAGGTTCGAGGATCTGGGTGGTGCCCCCGGCCCGCCCGCCCTCGGGTGGCTGCAGCACCACGAGGCTCGCCGCCTGGGCCACGGCATCGCCAATGGCCGTGGTGACGCCGCCGATGCGGATGGTCTCGATCCCGCTCAGCAGGTCGGTGCCCAGCGGCGCGCCGGCGCGCAGATCCGTCACGCGGTAGCCGCCCGAGACCTGCTCCACCCGCAGCTGGTTCCAGGCGGCGTCGTAGATGGCGAGATCCTCGCCCTCGCCACCGATCAGGATGTCGTTGCCCGCCCCGCCGGTAAGCGTGTCGGCACCCGCAGCGCCCTCCAGCGTATCGGCGCCAGCCGCGCCCTGCAGCACATTCGCCCCGGCATTGCCGGTGATCCGGTTGGCGGCATCATTGCCGCTGCCCGTGCTGGCGGCATCGCCCGTGAGGATCAGGTTCTCGAAGCCCTCGGCGAGCGTGAAGCTGAGCGCGGTGCGCACCGTGTCGATGCCGATGCCGGTCTCGAACAGCGAATCGGCGGCGCTGTCCACGACATAGGTGTCGTTGCCCTCGCCACCGGACAGGGTGTCATTGCCCTGGCCGCCATCCATCCAATCATCGCCTGCCTCACCGACGAGCTGGTCGACGCCATCGAGCCCGAGCAGCGTATCCGCGCCATCGCCGCCGTTCAGGAGGTTGCCGTCGTCAGTGCCGGTGATCCGGTTGGCGAGCGCATTGCCGAAGGCGAAGGAACTGCCGCGTTCCGTCACGCCCACCAGCACGATGTTCTCGACATGCGCGAACAGGTCGTTGATGGCATCGACCCGTACCTCGTCGATGCCGCCATCGGCGGCTTCCTCGACCCGTGTACGCGGGGCGAAGTCGTTGTGGACGAAGCGCAGCACATAGGCGTCGTTGCCGGCGCCGCCGCGCAGCGTATCCGCACCACCCGCGCCATCGAGCACATTGTCGCCCTCGTTGCCGAGGATCAGGTTGGCCGCGGCATTGCCGGTGCCGGCCACGCCGCCGGCGATCAGTTCCAGCACCTCGATATTCGCGCCCAGCGTGAAGCTGGCGGCGCTGGATTGCACGCGGTCCTGCCCGGCATTCGCGGCCTCGACCACCACATCGCCGGCCTGATCGACGATGTAGGTGTCGTTCCCCGCGCCACCCACAAGGCTGTCGGCCCCGGTGCCGCCATCAAGCGTATCGGCGCGCATGTCGCCGATGAGCGTGTCATTGCCGCCGAAGCCGCGCAGCGTGTCGAAGCCGCGCCCACCCGCGAGGCTCTCGCTGGCCTCGGTGCCCTCGACCAGCAGGCCCGAGGGGCCGACCACCACCTCGACCAGCGCCTGCGTCGTCAGGCCATCAAGGCCCGTCGCCGCCAGCATCAGGCGCAGCGTTTGCCCCCCAAGCGCTTCAAGCAGGCCATCGCCGCGCAGGCGCAGCGCCGTATCCGCATCGCCCTGCACCAGTTCGAACAGAGCGCCGGCCTGCGCGGCATCAAGGCCGCCAGCGGCATCGCGGAACGTCACGGTGTTGCGATCGCCCAGCGGGGCGTTGCGGTCCGTGACGGTGATCAGGCCGATCTGCGTGCCTGCCGCCGCATCGAAATCAACCACCCCGGCGGTCAGCGCGATGGCGCTCGCGGCCACGGGCATCGCATCCGCGAGACTGCCCGAACGACCCGCGAAGGAGAGGAACTCGATCCCCTCCAGCGTGTCCGCGCCTTCGGCCCCCGCGATGCGCAGCAGACCACCGCCGAGATCGGTGAAGGTCACCTCGCCGAAGCCGGAGTCGAAGATCGCGGTGTCATTGCCCGCGCCACCGACCAGACGGTCATTGCCGCGCCCGCCCGTCAGGCGGTTGTCGCCGGCGTTGCCGGTGATGACGTTGTCACCCGCATTGCCGGTGCCATTGAGGTTGGCGCTGCCGGTCAGCGTCAGGTTCTCGATGTTCGCCGCCAGCACATGGCTGCCCTTGCTGATGACGAGGTCGATGCCCTCACCTGCGGCCTCGGTCAGCACATCCTGGCCATCGACGTAGTAGGTATCGTTGCCCGCCCCGCCCGCGACGCTGTCCGGCCCGGTGGCGGGGCTCACGAAGCCGGTGATCGAGATGCTCTCGCCGAAGTCATTGTCCAGCACGAAGGTATTCGCGCCGGCATTGCCGGTGATCCGGTCGGCCCGCGCCTGCGAGCCGGTGATGGAGAGATTGGCGCTGCCGGTCAGCACGATCTGCACGTTGATGCGGGTCGGCGTGCTGATTTCGGGGGTGAAATTGTACAGCTGCGCACCGGCGAGGTCGATGCCATCGAGTCCGGTGAGCACCACGTCGAACAGGTCGTAATTCAGCTCATCGATGAGTTCTTCGTAGTGATAGGTATCGGCACCCGATCCACCATCGTAGTAATCGGCACCCGCACCGCCGATCAGCACATCATTGCCGGCATTGCCGTACAGCCAGTCATTGCCGCCGCCGCCATTCAGCGTGTCGTTGCCCACGCCGCCATAGAGCGTCTCGGCCGCATTGCCGCCCTGGATAGACTGCGCCAGACCGACAACATCCACGATCACCCTCTGGTCGTAGGACAGCCCGTCCTGGCCGGTGGCGCGCAGGGTGAAGCCGAAGCCCGACCGCAGATTGCCCAGCAGCACCTGCGTCTGCACATAGGTGTCCACGGCGATGAGCTGGTCGCCCTCAACCCGGAACACCGCATCGGCCCGGAACTGGTGGATCTGGCCGATGATCTCGAAGCTGTAGGTCTCCCCGAAATACCGGTTGGCGTCGATGACGAAGATGCGGCCGAGGGACACCCCAGCCGAGGCGCTGGCAGACATCTGCACCAGCACCCCGCCATCGGCTCGCGCCGTGCCGAGCGCGACGTAGGAGGGCGCCTGCGCCACCGCCTCGGCGATGCCGGCCTCGCTGCCATTGGGCGTGCTGCCTTCGAAGATGATCTGCTCGACGCCGAGCAGCAGATCGCCATCCACCCGGTAGCCATCGCCCTCACGCGTCACGCGCGTCGGCGTCCAGGCCCCGCTGTAGATCGCCTGGTCATTGCCCTGCCCGCCGTCGAGCGTGTCGGCGCCAGCGCCGCCGAGCATCGTGTCGTCGCCGGCCTCGCCGCGCAGGAGGTCGGCATCCTCGCCGCCTTCCAGACGGTCATTCTGCGTCCCGCCGAGCAGCGTGTCGGCGCCCGTCCCGCCGAACAGCATGTCGGCATCCAGCCCGCCGCGCAGCACATCGTCGCCGGCATCGCCGGAGAGACGGTCATTGCCCTGTTCGCCATCGATGGTGTCGTTGCCGCCCGCACCGTTCACCGTATCGGCGCCGCCGCGGGCGTTCAGCGCATCATTGCCCACACCGCCCGAGAAGCTGTCATGCCCGTTGCCGCCCGCGATCACGACATCGAGCGTCGTGATCCGGACGGTGAAGCTTTCGACCCTGGTGAGCCCATCGAGACCCGTCGCCGCCATGGCGAAGGTGATGCTCTCGCCCACCGTGCGCGTGGGCAGGGCGGCGGGGTTGCGCAACTGCACCTCATCGCCGACCAGTTGGAAGGCTGCCGCCGCGGCGGCGGCGGAGAGCCCGCCCGGCGCATCGACGAAGCTGAAGGCCTGCACATCGCCGAAGACCGCGTTGCGGTCGGCCGCATGCAGCCGACCCACCACCGCGCCGGCGGCGGCGGTGTTGAGCAAGGTGAGCGTGCCGTCGGAGCCAGGGGAGAGATCCTCCAGCCGCAGGCTGTCGGCGGCGACCGCCACGGCATCCGCGATGCGTCCGGTGAAGCCGGCCACACGAAGCATCTCGACGCCCGAGAGCCGGTCGTGCCACAGCCCCGCCAGACCGCTGACCGTCGCCCCCGGCGTCGCGTCGGTGTTGTCGCGCAGCCAGTAGCCGCCCTCGAAGGCGGCCAGGACAAGCTGGTCCCAGCGCGCGGCATGGACCGCGAGATCAAGCTCGCCCGCGCCACCATCGAGGCTGTCACGCCCCGCACCACCCGTGAGCGTGTCAGACCCCGCCCCACCGAGCAGCACATCGTCGCCCGCGAGACCCGATAGCGCGTTCGCGCCAGCATTGCCTTCGATCGTCTCGCCCTGCGCCGTGCCGGTGGCATCGATCGCGTCGCTGCCGAGCAGGCGAAGATGCTCGATATTCGTCATCGTGACGGCGAAGGCGGCCTCCACAGTATCGGTGCCACCATTCGCCGCCTCGACGATCTGGTCGAAACCATCTTCCAGGCGGTAGAGATCGTTGCCGGCGCCGCCGGTCAGCGTATCGGCACCGGCACCGCCGGCGAGCGTATCGTCCCCATCGCCACCGAGCAGCGCGTCTGCGCCGTCACCGCCGAGCAGGCTGTCCGCATCGCCGCCGCCCGAGAGCGAGTCGGCCCCCGCGCCGCCCTCCAGCAGATCCTCGCCCGCACGGCCCGAGAGCGTATCCGCGCCATCGAGACCGCGCAGCGTATCGGCGCCCGCGCCACCGAGCAGGCTGTTGGCAGCCCCGTCACCCGTCAGGCTGACGGGTGTTACCGCGCGCTCGAAGGCGAAGGTGAAGCCGCGGCTGAAGCCATCGAGGCCGGTCGCCCGGATGCCGATGTCGAGGCGCGTGGGCATGTCCGCCACGTCGACACCGCTGCGCAGCACGATGTTGCTGCCCGCGAAGGTGAAGAACTGATCCATGACGGCGCGCGAGGTGATGCGCACCTGCCCGCCGGCACCGTAGGAAATGGCCTGCTCGAAGCTGTAGCTCTGCACATCGCCGAAGATCGCGTTCACGTCCGTGGTCGCGATGGTGGCGATCACCTCGCCGGCCGTGGCCAGTTCGCGCACGCGGATCGCGCCGGTCTGCACCACGCCGCCCACACTCAGCGTCATCTCCGTCGCGGCGCGCCGCACCGCCTGTTCCGCCGTGCCGATGACACCATTGAAGCTGAAGCGCTCGACGAAGCCGATGAAGTCGATCTCGCCATTCGGCAGGGTCATCAGCGTCATGGAGGAATTGAGATCGGCGTTCCGCCAGGCGATGTCGTAGATCGCCAGATCGTCGCCATCGCCGCCGAGCAGGCGGTCATTGCCGGCGCCGCCGATCAGCACATCGTCGCCCGCACCGCCCGTCAGCGTATCGGCGCCATCGCCGCCCGACAGGCGGTCCGCGCCCGCCTCACCCTCCAGGCCATCATTGTGCAGGCCGCCGGTCAGCGTATCGGCACCCTCGCCGCCGAAGATGAAGTCGCGCTCATCGGCGCCGGTCAGGACGTTGGCGCCCTCATTGCCGATGATGGTCGCGGCGACATAGGGCGCCATCCCGAGCAGGCTGACATTGGCGTTGCCCGCGCCGGTGAGTCGGATCACCTCGGGCGTCGGCGCCGCGCCGATGAAGGTACCCAGGGTGACCGAGACGCTGGACAGGATCGTCCCGCGCTCGGTACCGCTGTCCTGGATGCGGTCGCCGACATTGTCGAGGATGAAGAGGTCGCGCCCTGCCCCGCCCGAGAGCGTGTCCGCGCCCGTGCCGCCATCGAGCGTGTCCGCGCCGTCCGCGCCCTGCAGCAGGTCGGTCCCCGCGCCGCCGAGCAGCAGGTCATTTCCCCCGGCGCCGATGAGCGTGTTGGCGGCGTTGTTGCCCTCCAGCGTCTCATCCCGCGCGCCGCCCTCGGCGGACACCGCGCTGCCGCCGTTCAGCAGCACGACGTTGTCGAACCAGGCGGCGTGGTCCGCGGCCCGGTAGTTCACGCTGGTGCGCAGGGCATTCGCCTCGCCGGTATCGGCCGCCACGCGGTCGCCGGCATCGTCGATGATGTAGAGATCGCGCCCCGCACCACCCGAAAGGCTGTCCGCCCCCGCGCCGCCATCCAGCGTGTCGGCACCAAGGCCCGCATCGATGGTGTCCGCGCCGGCGCCGCCGAGCATCGAATCGGACGAATCGCGGCGGAAGAGCTCATCGACCACGCGCGTGTACACGGCGATGGAAGGATGGCCGCCCGCATCGCCATAGGCGAGCACGATGCGATCGCCCTCGGTGCGCAGATCGAGCGCCACGCCTTCGCGCGCAGTGACGATGTCGTTGCTGCTGTCGGTCAGCAGAACCGTCTCGCCGGTGCCGCGGTGGTGGATGTAGACGTGCGGCTGGCCATCCGCGACGCCTTCGATGCTCGCCGAACCGATCTCCCAGTAGGAAATGCCGATGACCGGGCCCTGCAGCATCCGCGGTTCGACCGTGCGCAGGGTGGCGGCGATGTTGGTGGCGCGCGTGACAAAGGCCACGATCTGGCCGTCATCGGAAATCGCCACCTGGCTGACCGCCGCATTGGCGCCGCGCGTGATCAGATGGGTGACGCCCATCTCCATGTCCCGCACGAAGACATCGCGCTGGCCGTTGGTGTCGCCGGCGACGAGGTTCGAGGCCTCGCTGAGGAAGGCGACGAAGCGGCCATCGGCGGAGATATCGGCGTTGGTGCTGGCGCCATTCGCCTGCGCCCCCCCAAGCCCCACGGACACACGGGTCATGTTGGCGAAGGTCGCCGCCACGCCATCCGGATTTTGGTCCGACACCGGCACGTTGTGGATATCGACGTTGAAGGCCGGCGCGCCAGTGCTGCGCAGGTAGATGTCCCAGGTGCCGTTGGTGTCGGTGTTGGTCCAGGACAGGGTCGAGAGGCTGTAGCTGCGATTCAGGTTGGCCGCCTGCGTCTCGAAGGCGAGCCAGGCGCCATCGGCCGAGATGGCGGCGTTGCGGCTGTTGCCATCCGCGGCCTCGTTGCCGAACCAGTTGCTGGCGACCTCGAACCTGTCGCCCCGGCGTTCCGGGAGGCGATCGTCGCCGGTCAGCGGACTGAACCAGGAGAGGCCGATCTTCTGCACACCGCCCTGGCTGAAGGTGAACGCCACGACGTTGCCATCGGCCGAGGCCGAAGGATCGACGATGGCGCCGATGGTGCTGTCCTGCGCGCCGATGACCTGCGTGAGCCCGCCCCTGGCGTTGGCCGTGGACACGATGTCGAAGTCGCGAAAGAGCGTGTCGTAGCGATAGAGCAGCGGCGTGTTGCCACGGCCGTCATCCATCAGGCTGCGCGTCGAGGTGAAGAAGACGAAGCGCCCATCGTCGGTGGCGTCGAACAGCGCCCGCGGCCCGTTGGTGGCCGGATCGACGATCAGCGTGTTGATCAGGCGATTGCCAATCCTCAGCTGCGCTGGCGCCTCCTCATACACGAAGGCGACGTCTTGGGAGTGATAGAGGGCGGGCAGCGGGCCAAGGGCCAGGCCCGGCGCGTGGTCGATCAGCAGATCGTCGCCCGCCCCACCCAGGAGCGTGTCGCGCCCGAACCCGCCCTCAAGCGTATCGGCGCCCTCGCCGCCATCGATCAGGTTCGAGCCGTCATTGCCGCTGATGCGCTCATTGCCGATGCTGCCGGTCGCGGTGCTCGCACCCTGTCCGAGCAGGCGCACCACCTCGATGCCGCCGCCCAGCGTGATGCTGTCCACCGTCTCCACCGTGTCGGTGCCGCCGGTCTCGCCACTGATCGTGTCGCCGAAGCTGAAGCGATAGAAATCGTTGCCCAGCCCGCCCTGCAGCAGGTCATTGCCACGGCCGCCATTGAGCACATCGTCTCCAGCGCCGCCGATCAGCGTCGTGTGCTGGTCATTGGCGTTGATCCGGTCATTCCCTTCGCCGCCATCGAGCGTGGCGTTGCGGTCACCGAAGCGAACGGTTTCCGCAAACAGGCCGGACATGCCGCCGCGCCCGTCACCATCGAGTGCGCTGTAGCGCGTGTTGGTGATGTCGATCGTGTCGTTGCCGCCAAAGCCCTGGATCAGCCCGCGTGGCGTGCCCTGGGCCGTGCCGCCATAGCGCGGCGCGGTGACGGTGATGAGATTATCCTGCGCGTTGCCGTCGGCATTGCCGCTTTCGAGCTGCAGCGCCTCCAGATTGTCCCGCAGGCGCCCGCCCTGCCTGAGCACCACGGTATCGAAGCCGCCGCCCTCGAGCTCGACGATGTTCTCGCTGCCGACGAAGGTGTCGTTGCCGGCGCCGCCGATGAAGATGTCGCCAGACCAGCCGGCCTTGAAGAAATTGTCCTGGGCGTTTCCGGTGATGGTGACCGGCGTCATGCGCCAGGCCGAACCCTGGACATCCACCGGGTTGCTGACCGGCGATGTCGTAACGGCCTCGAAATTCAGCGCCAGGGTCATGCTGTAGTAGGTGAACACCATGTCGATGCCACCATTATCGAGCTCGACAACGGTATCGCTCGAATCGACCCCCTCATAGGTGTCGTTGCCCAGGCCGCCGATCAGCGTGTCCTCGCCCTTGCCGCTGATCAGCAAATCATCACCGATGTCGCCATCGAGATAGGACGGATCGTCACGCCCTGCGCTGCCGAGCGTGTCGTTGCCGGCACCGCCGTTGAGGAAGTCGGTCTTCGCCCGCTTCTTGCCGCCGCTGAAGAGACTGCCGATCGAATGAGAGAAGGTGTGACCGTTGCTGCCAGGATCGGTGATGACGTCATCGCCATCGCCGCCGAAGATCGTGTCCGCCCCGCGCCCGCCATCGATGATGTCGTCGCCGATCCCGCTGTCATAGACTTCGACCATGGCGCGGCCGTTGAAGCTGCCGGAATAGCGCAGCAGCGCGTCGCCGTGGATGTATTCGTCGCCATTGCCGCCCTTGATGACGTCGTCGCCATTGCCGCCATAGAGCTGGTTGCCGCCCGCACCGCCCTGCAGCGTGTCCCGCCCATCGCCGCCATAAAGGACATCATCCTCCGGACCATCGACGAGGTACTCCATGATGAGAAAGAGCCCGAAGTCACGCAGCTTGCCCTCGATGAAGCCAACCGGATCGCCCACCGTCTCCGGCGAGGTCAGTTCCTCCATGTCGATCCACTCGAAGCCGCGGTTGCGGACATCGCCGCCGTCGATGAGCAGGTCGTCGCCGCTGTCGCCGAGCAGCGTGTCGTTGCCCATGCCGCCCCAGAGCACATCTCGGCCCACGCCACCATCGAGATAGTCAGATCCGTAGTCACCGCGCAGGATGTCGGACCCGCCCTCGCCATAGATCGTGTCGGCATCCCAGGTGATGACGGCGCGGCCCTGGATCTTCTCCGACCATCGGGAAGAGCCGTCTGTATGGGTCTCATCGGCTTCCTCGCTGTCGCCGCCGCCGATGATCATGTCATCGCCGGCGCCGCCATAGAGCAGGTCCTCGCGCTCGCCGCCCTCGAGCATGTCGTTCCCGGCCCCGCCGCGGATCGTATCGTTCGCGGAACCGCCACGCAGCCAGTCCCGCCCCGCCGTCCCAATAACCGAGTCTGCGTTGCCCTCCTGAAGAAAGACCGCAAAAGTCGTTGGCACCTGTTTCAATATCCCGCCGACGATCGGCGCTTTTTCCGCTACGGAACTCGGGTCAAAGTACAGGCGAACGAGAAATTTGTTCTGGGCAATGATGTCGTTGATGGCGCTGATCAGGGCGGGTCCCGTCTTCCCCTTCGATTTGATCAACAAATCAGACAGGACCCCCTCGGGAGAAGCCAATTCTGCCGAGTCTTCCCAGAATGAGTCCCAGCCTTCCTTCAGATCATTCGACGTAGCCAGAATGGTGCGATCAACGCGAAGGCCGATCTGCCAAAGGCTGACCGGCGTAACCATGCTGCCCACAGCTTCCATGACACCCACTCTCCAAACCGTGCGGTGACATGCCGGCGTTCGATCCGTCGCAGACCCAAGCACCCCGATCGGCGCCATGCCGATCGCAACCACCCCTCCGCCCCTCCTGGGCGTTCACAAATACGTTACCAGATGGAAAAGCCTCGGGGAACGAGACTAATGATTAAGGAAGCGTGAGTTTTTTTCACGCAGCCGGGGCGCGGCCTGGCCCCCGCGCCAGCCGCCGCGCGGCGTCGCGCACCGCCTCGGGCGTGATGCCGAAATGCCGCCAGAGATCGGCCTCGGCGCCCGAGGCGCCATAGCCCGACATGCCGATGAACCCGCCCTCCGGGCCGATCCAGCGATCCCAGCCGAGCCGCACCGCGGCCTCCACCGCCAGGCGCGGCGCGGTGCCGAGCACGCCGGCCCGCCAGGCCTGATCCTGTTCCTCGAACAGATCCCAGCAGGGCATGGAGACCACGGCGGCGGCGATGCCCTCCGCCGCCAGCAGCGCCCGCGCCTCCAGCGCCAGGGCGACCTCCGAGCCGGTGGCGAGCAGCGTGAGGTCGCGCGGCCCCGCCGCCTCGGCCAGCACATAGGCGCCGCGGGCCGAGCGGTTCTCCCCGGCCTCGGTCCGCACGGCGGGCAGGGGCTGGCGCGCGAAGACGAGGCAAGTCGGGCCCTCCCGGCGGGCCAGCGCCAGTTCCCAGCATTCGGCGGCCTCCACCGCATCGGCCGGGCGGAAGACGCGCATGCCGGGGATGGCGCGGAAGGAGGCCAGGTGCTCCACCGGCTGGTGCGTCGGCCCGTTGCGGCCGATGCCGATGCTGTCATGGCTGAAGGCGAAGATCGCCGGCAGCTTCATCATCGCCGCGAGGCGCAGCACGGGGCGGAGATAGTCCGAGAAGACGAGGTAGGTGATGCCCGTCGGCACCACGCCGCCATGCGCGGCCATGCCCACCATCATCGCGCCCATCGCATGTTCGCGCACGCCGTAATGCACGTAGCGGCCGGCGCGATTCCCGGCCGTGAAGGCAGCGAGCCCGCGCTTGTGCTGCGTCGCGCCCTCGAGGTCCGGGGCACCGGTCAGCAGTTCGGGAATCGCCTGCGCGGCGCGTTCGAGGATGTCGCCCGAGAGCTTCCAGCCATGGTCGCCATGCCCGCGCGCGGCGGCATCCCGCGCATAGGCGCGCAGGCCCTCCTGCCAGCCATCGGGCAGGCGGCCTTCGATCAGCCGGTCGAGGTCGCGCCGGCGCTCGGCCGGCAGGGCGGCGACACGGGCGCGCCAGGCGGCGTGCGCGGCGCCACCGCGCGCCCCGGCCCCGGCCCAGGCGGCGGCCACGTCATTGGGCAGGGTGAAGGGCGGGTGCGGCCAGTCCAGCAGGCGGCGCGCCGCCTCGGTCGTTTCGCGGGCGATGCGCGCACTGTGCGCCGCGCGCGTGCCCTCCACCCCCGGCAGGCCACGGCCGATGATGGTGCGGCAGGCGATGAAGGAGGGGCGCGGGTCGCGCTTCGCGGCGGCGATGGCGGCGTCGAGCGCCGCCACGTCATGCCCGTCCACCGCCTGCACATGCCAATGCGCGGCGCGGAAGCGGGCGCAGAAATCCTCGCTCATCGCCAGGCCGATGTCGCCGTCATCGGTCATGCGGTTGTCGTCCCACAGCCAGGTCAGCTTCGACAGGCGCAGATGCCCCGCCAGCGCCGCGACCTCATGGGCGATGCCCTCCTGCAGGCAGCCATCGCCGGAGAGCACCCAGGTGCGATGGTCCACCAGATCGGCGCCGAGTTGCGCCGCGAGGAAGGCCTCGGCGAGCGCCATGCCGGCGGCATTCGCCACCCCCTGGCCGAGCAGCCCGGTCGTGACCTCCACCCCATGCGCGGGGGCGCGTTCCGGATGGCCCTCGCAGGCCGAACCCAACTCGCGGAAGCGGCGCAGCTGCTCGATGCCCATGCCGGGATGGCCGGTCAGGTGCAGCAGCGCATAGAGCAGCATCGAGCCATGCCCGGCGCTGAGCACGAAACGGTCGCGGTCGAACCACAGCGGGTCGGCGGCGTGGAACTTCATGTGCCGCGTCCAGAGCGCGGTGCAGATCTCGGCCGCACCCAGCGGCGTGCCCGGATGGCCCTCGCCCACCCGCTCGATCGCATCCATGGCGAGGAAGCGGATGGCGTTGGCCATGCGGCGGGGATCCGGGGCGGCATCGGGCGGGGTCATGGGCGTTCCTCCGCGCCCTGGGTCCCCCGCATCCGGTTCATCGTCCAGCGAGAAATTTGCGCCGATGGGTGAGCCAGATTAACCTGAAAACCCAGATGCAGCGCCATTTGCCCCTCTCCGCCCTGCGCGCCTTCGAGGCCGCCGCCCGCACCGGCGCCTTTCGCGCCGCGGCCGAGGATCTCGGCCTGACGCCCTCCGCCGTCAGCCATGCGATCCGCGGGCTGGAGGCCTCGCTCGGCGTGCTGCTGTTCCGCCGCGAGGGCCGCGCCATCCGCCTGACGCCCGAGGGCGAGACGCTGATGCGCCATGTCGAGCGCGGCTTCGGCGAGTTGCGCCTTGGCCTGGCCGGCATCGCCGCGCGCGGGCCGAAGCTGCTGCGGCTGCATTGCGCGCCGAGCTTCGCGGCGCAATGGCTGGTGCCGCGCCTCAAGCGCCTGCTGGCCGAGGCGAACGGGCTCGAGGTGCGGATCGCGGCGGGGGCGGACTACACGCGCTTCGCCTCGGACGAGTTCGACGCCGACATCGTGTATGGCGCGCCCTCGGCCGCCTTCTATGGCAGCCAGTCGCTGGTGACGCTGCCGCTCGGGACCGAGGTGATCACGCCGCTCTGCGCCCCCGCCCTCGCCCCCGCCATCCGCGATGCGGCCTCGCTGCGCGAGCAGGTGCTGATCGAGAGCGCGGTGAAGCGGGTGCGCTGGCCGGCCTGGTTCGCCGCCAACGGGCTGATCGCGCCCGAGCCGCGCGGGCCGCGCTTCGACCGTTCCTTCCTCTCGCTCCGCGCGGCGGTGGATGGGCTCGGCGTGGCGCTGGAATCGACACGGCTGGCCGAGCGCGAACTGGCGGAGGGCAGCCTGGTGCGCCCGCTCGCGGGCATCTGCGAGGACGTGGTCTATACCGGGCATTGGCTGGTCTTCCCGCCGGCCAAGCGCTACGCGCAGGGGGTGGTTGCCTTCGCGGAATGGCTGGCCGCGGAGCTGGGGCTGCAGCTCGACCTGGATGCGCCGGCGCAGATAGAGTGAATCTGGCTCACCGATAGGCGAGAAAATCGCGCTTGCCGGTGAATGGCCGGCGTGTGACGCCTCCGTCCAACCAGAAGACGGAGGGATGGATGCTGCTCCAGGGCAAGGTGGCCGCGATCAGCGGCGCGGCGAGCGCGCGCGGCATCGGCCGGGCCACGGCGAAGCTCTTCGCCGCGCATGGCGCCAGGGTTGCCATCCTCGACCTCGATGCGGCGGGCGCGCAGGCAGCCGCCGCCGAACTCGGCCCCGATCACCTCGGCCTGGGCTGCGACGTGACCGACCCGGCCAGCTGCCATGCGGCGGCGGCGGCGGTGCTGGCGCGCTACGGGCAATGCGACATCCTGCTCAACAATGCCGGCATCACCCAGCCGCTGAAGGTGATGGACATCTCGCCCGCGAACTGGGGCAAGGTGATCGACGTCAATCTCTCGGGCGTGCTGTATCTCAGCCAGGCCTTCATCCCGCACATGCGCGCCCGCAAGCAGGGCAGCATCGCCTGCATGTCCAGCGTCTCCGCCCAGCGCGGCGGGGGCATCTTCGGCGGGCCGCACTACTCGGCGGCGAAGGCGGGCGTGCTCGGCCTCGCCAAGGCGATGGCGCGCGAACTCGGCGCGGATGGCATCCGCGTCAACTGCGTCACCCCCGGCCTGATCCAGACCGACATCACCGGCGGCAAGCTGACCGATGAGATGCGCGTGGAGATCAAGAAGGGCATCCCGCTGAACCGGCTGGGCGAGGCGAGCGACGTGGCGGGCGCCTATCTCTTCCTGGCCTCGGACCTGTCCTCCTACATCACCGGCGCCGTCATCGACGTGAATGGCGGGATGCTGATCCACGGATGAGCCCGCTGCTCGCCAATGCGCCGAGCCTCGCCGCGCGCGCCCGCAACATCCGCCGCCATGCGCTGCGCATGGGCGAGGTGCAGGGCCAGGGCTACATCGCCCAGGCGCTGGGCATCGCCGATGTGCTGGCCGTCGCCTGGTTCCACGCGTTGCGGCACCGGCCGGAGGACCCGCATTGGGAAGGGCGGGACCGCTTCCTGCTCTCCATCGGCCACTACGCCATCGCCTTCTATGCCGGGCTGATCGAAGCCGGCGTGATACCCGAGAGCGAGATCGAGACCTACGGCACGGATGACAGCCGCCTGCCGATGTCCGGCATGGCCGCCTATACGCCGGGGATGGAGATGAGCGGCGGCTCACTCGGCCTGGGCCTTGGCATCGCGGTCGGCCGCTGCCTCGGCCTGCGGCGCAAGGGCAGCGACAGCATCGTGCTCAACCTGATGTCCGATGGCGAGCTGGATGAGGGGCCGACCTGGGAGGCCGCGATGTCCGCCAGCCACTACCGGCTCGACAACCTCATCTGCCTGGTGGACGTGAATCGCATGCAGGCCGATGGCGTCTCGACCGGCGTGCTGAACTTCGAGCCGCTGGCCGAGAAATGGGCCGCCTTCGGCTGGCATGTGCAGCGCGTGGACGGCAACGATATCCCGGCCCTCGTCGCCGCCTTCGATGAGGCCCGCAACACGACAGAACCCAAGCCGCGCGTCATCATCTGCGACACGAAGATGGCCAAGGGCGTGCCCTTCCTGGAGACGCGCGAGAAGGCGCATTTCCTGCGCGTCGAGGCGCATGAATGGGCGCTGGCCCTGGCGGCGCTTGAAGAAGGCGCGCAGGCATGAGGCGCCGGCAGCACCCCATCGCCGCGGCCGATCCGAACAAGCCGCGGCTGACCACCTCGGCGATGATCGCCTCCCTCGCCGGCGCGGACCAGCGCAGCAGCGCCGCCCCCTTCGGCCGCGCGCTGGTCGAGCTCGGCCGGAGCCGGCCCGAGATCCTCGGCATGACCGCCGACCTCGCGAAATACACCGACCTGCACATCTTCGCGCAGGCCCATCCCGACCGCTTCTACCAGATGGGCATGGCCGAACAGTTGCTGATGCTCGCGGCGGCGGGCCTCGCACATGAGGGCTTCATCCCCTTCGTCACCACCTATGCCGCCTTCGCCTCCCGCCGCACCTTCGACTTCATCAGCCAGGGCATCGCCGAGGAAGGCCTGCCGGTGAAGATCTGCTGCGCCCTGCCGGGCCTGACCACCGGCTACGGGCCGAGCCACCAGGCGACCGAGGATCTCGCGATCTTCCGCGGCATGCCGGACCTTGTGATCGTCGATCCCTGCGATGCGCTCGACATCGAGCAGGCGGTGCCGCAGATCGCCGCCCATGACGGGCCGGTCTACATGCGGCTGCTGCGCGGCAACGTGCCGCTGGTGCTCGACGAATATGAATATCGCTTCGAGCTCGGCCGCGCGAAGCTGCTGCGCGACGGCGCCGATGTGCTGCTGATCGCCTCGGGCTTCATGACGATGCGCGCGCTGGAGACGGCGAAGCTGCTCGCCGCCGACAAGGTGGATGTGGCGGTGCTGCATTGCCCAACCATCAAGCCGCTGGATACGGCAGCGCTGCTGCACGAGGTCGGCCGCAAGCCGCGCCTGACCGTGGTGGCGGAGAACCACAGCGTGATCGGCGGCCTGGGCGAGGCCGTGGCCACGCTGCTGCTGCGCGAGGGCACGATCCCGCCGCGCTTCCGCCAGATCGCCCTGCCCGACGCCTTCCTCGATGCCGGTGCGCTGCCCACGCTGCATGAGCGCTACGGCATCTCGGCCGAGGCGATGGCCGCCAGCATCCGCGGCTGGCTCGGCTGATGCTGCCGCTGCGCGCCATCGCGGTCTTCCACGCGGCGGCGCGGGCCGGCAGCCTGACGCGCGCGGCGCTGGAACTGGGTGTCACGCCCTCGGCCGTGTCGCAGCAGATCGCGGCGCTGGAGGTGCAGCTCGGCACCGCGCTGATGACGCGCCAGGGGCGGCGCATCGCGCTGACCGAGGCGGGGCAGCGCTACCTCGAGATGATCGCCCCGCATGTCGAGCAGATCGCGGAAGCCACGCGCTATGTGCGGGGCACGCTCTCCTCCGCCTCGGTGATCCTGCGCGCCACGCCGAGCTTCGCCACGAAATGGCTGTTGCCGCGCCTGCCCGGCTTCCTCGATGCGCATCCCGAGATCGAGCTGCGCGTGGACGCCACCAACGAGCCCACCGACTTCACGCGCGAGGGCGTGGACCTCGAGGTGCGCCATGGCGAGGGTGAGTGGCCGGGGCTGGTGGTGGAGCCGGTGGCGGAGGAACGCTTCCTGCCGGTCTGCGCCCCTGCCCTGGCCGCCCCGGGCAGCCTACAGGCGGCGGATCTCGGCAAGCACCGGCTGATCCATTCGGTGAAGTCGCAGGTGAAATGGGCCACCTGGTTCGCCGCCGCCGGCACGCCGCTGCCGGCCGCCCGCCGGGTGCTGTTCGATCGCAGCCACATGGCGGTGGATGCGGCCATCGCGGGCATGGGGATCGCGCTGGAGAGCACGCTGATGATGGGCGATGCGCTGCGCGACGGGCGGCTCGCCTGCCCCGTGGCGGGGCCGCCGGAGATCCGCCGCACCACGCAATGGCTTGTCTGCCCGCCGGACCGGCTGCGCCATCGCCGCGTGCGCGCCTTCGCCGACTGGCTGCGGGCGGAAGCCCTGGCATGGCAGGGCCAATCTTTAGAAGAACTGAAGCAAAGCGCCGAAAAACTCGTTTGTGCCTAATGATTTGCGCCACCTAGCCTCAGGCCCGCACAAGATTGAGGGAGTGAAACAGTGAATCTTTCGACGCTGCTGGCCGCGCGTGGCCGCCCCGTGCGGGTCGGGCTGATCGGCGCCGGCAAGTTCGGCTCCATGGTGCTGGCCCAGGCGCAGCGCATCCCGGGCTTCCATGTCGTCGGCGTGGCCGATCTCGATGTCGGCAAGGCCCGCGCCTCGCTCGCGCGCGTCGGCTGGCCGGCAGAGCGCTACGCGGCGAAGAGCCTCGAGGACGCCCATCGCACGGGCGGCACCTGCGTGCTGGACGACGCCGGCAAGCTCGCCGCCTTCGAGGGCATCGAGTGCATCATCGAGGCCACCGGCCACCCCATCGCCGGCGTGCGCCATGCGCTCGCGGCCATCGAGGGCGGCAAGCATGTGATCATGGTGAATGTCGAGGCCGATGTGCTCTGCGGCCCGCTGCTGGCCGCCAAGGCGCGCGCCAAGGGCCTTGTCTATTCGATGGCCTATGGCGACCAGCCCGCCATCATCTGCGAATTGGTCGATTGGGTGCATGCCTGCGGCTTCGAGCTGGTCTCCGCCGGCAAGGGCATGAACTTCGCGCCGCACTATCGCCATTCCACCCCCGACACGGTCTGGGGCTTCTTCGGCTGGAGCGCGGAGGAGGTCGCGAAGGGCGACTTCAACCCGAAGATGTACAACTCCTTCACCGACGGCACGAAGGCGGCGATCGAGATGGCCGCGGTGGCCAACGGCACGGGCCTCGACTGCCCCGATGAGGGCCTGGCCTTCCCCCCCACCGGCCTGCATGACCTCGCGCAGGTCTTCAAGCCGCGCGACGAGGGCGGGCGCCTGCCGCGCGCGGGGCTGGTGGACATCGCCGCGAGCCGCGAACCCGATGGCCGCGTGGTGCACAACAACATCCAGTACGGCGTCTTCGTGACCTTCCGCGCCAACAACGACTACACGCGCGCCTGCTTCGCGCAGTACGGGCTGCTGGTGGACAAATCCGGCTGGTACGGCTCGATGTGGCGGCCCTTCCACATGATCGGGCTCGAGACCAGCGTCTCGGTGCTTTCGGCCGTGCTGCGCGGTGAGCCCACCGGCACGCCGCGCGAGTTCCGCGGCGATGCGGTGGCCATCGCCAAGCGCAACCTCCAGCCCGGCGAGATGCTGGATGGCGAGGGCGGATTCACCGTCTGGGCCGATGCCATCCCCGCCACGCGCAGCCTGGCCGCGCGCGCCCTGCCGATCGGCCTCGCGCACCATGTGAAGCTCCGCCGGCCGGTGGCGCAGGGCACGCTGGTCTCCTTCGACGATGTCGAGATCAGCCACGACCTCGATGTGCTCGCACTGCGCCAGGAGATGGAACGCGCCGGCGCGCCGGGCAGGGCGCAGGCCGCATGACCAGGTAATGATCCGCGCCGCGCAGGACGCGGCGCGCAGGACTGCAACCAGCCTGACCCCCAGAAGGGGGCCGGCTTCCAGAGGGAGGAACCAATGAGCATCATCACCACCCGCCGCGCCATGCTGGCCGGCGCCGCGCTGCTGGCCGCACCGGCCACGCTGCGCGCCCAGGGCCAGGTCCGCCTGACGCTGGCGCATGGCACGGCCGCGGCCAATCCGCGCGGCGTGACCGCCGAGCGCATGGCCGCGCGGCTGCGCGAACTCTCGGGCGGGCGCATCGAGATGCGCGTGGCCCATGCCGCGCAGCTCGGCGACGACGTCGCCATGCTGACCGCGCTGCGCACCGGCACGCTGGACATGAGCGTGAACAGCCAGGGCCCGACCTCGGCCCTGGTGCCCGAGATCGCGGCCCTCGGCCTGCCCTTCCTCTTCCCCGACGCCGCCGCCGCCTACCGCGTGGTGGATGGCGCGGTGGGGCAGGAGCTGGCGCAGAAGCTGGGTGCCGTCGGCCTGCATTCGCTGGGCTTCTGGGACAATGGCATCCGCCACATCACCAACCGCCGCCGCCCCATCAACCGGCCCGAGGATCTGCGCGGCCTGCGCATCCGCACGCCCGCCGACCCCGCGACGATCGACACCTTCCAGGCGCTCGGCGCGGCGACGCAGCAGATCAACTTCTCCGAGCTCTACGTCGCCCTCCAGCAGGGCGTGGTGGATGGGCAGGAGAACCCGCTGGCGAACATCCATGCCTCGAAGCTGCATGAGGTGAACCGCTACATCTCGCTGACCGCGCACAAATGGGAGTGCTCGCCCTTCCTGGCCTCGCGCGTTGCCTGGGCCCGGCTGAACGAGGCCGATCGCGCCCTGGTGACCCAGGCCGCGCGGGAGGCCACGGCGCATAACCGCATGCTCATGCAGCAGGCCGATGTGCAGCTGCTGGCCGAGTACCGCACCATGTCCTCGGTCGAGGTGAATGTGGCCGACCAGGCCGCCTTCCGCGCCGCCACGGCCGGCGTGCTGGACGCCTGGCAGAACCGCCCCATCGGCGGCTTCGTGCGCCAGCTGCGCGCCGCGGTGTCCTGAGATGGGCGGCCTGCGCATCGCCGGGGGTGTGGACGCGGCGGTGCGCGGGCTGTGCCGGCTGGTGCTGGTGCTGACCGGCATCGCGCTGATGGTGGCGCTCGGCGCCAACGTCATCGCCCGCTACATCTTCGACACGGGCGGCTTCGACTGGGCGCAGGAAGTGCCCGAGCGGCTCTTCCCCTGGTTCATCATGGCCGGCGTGGCCCTCGCCGTGCAGACCGGCGGGCATGTGGCGGTGGAGACGGTGCTCTACCTGCTGCCGCGCCGCGCCGCGCAGGCGCTGCTGCTGGCCGGCCACGCGCTGGTGGTGGTGGCCTATGTGGTGCTCGCGCGCTCGGCGCTGGAGGTGGCGGAGATCGCGGCCATCGAGCGCTCCCCCGTGCTCGGCCTCTCGGGCGCGCATGGCTATTGGGCGGTCTCGGCAGGCTGCGCGCTGCTGGTGGTGGGCACGCTGACCAACATGCTCCGCGTCGCGCTGCTCGGCCCCGAGGGCCTGCCGCGCGAGGGTGAGGAGACAGCAGTGACATGAGCCTCGTCCTGGTCCTGGCCTTCCTGGCCCTGATGATGGCGGCGCTGCCGGTGGCGCATGCGCTGGTCATCGCCTCCGGCCTCGCGGTGATGTGGGACGGGCAGATGCCGCTGATGCTGATCGCGCAGCAGATGTTCGCCCAGACCCAGTCCTTCCCCATGCTCGCCCTGCCCTTCTTCATCCTCGCCGGAGCGCTGATGATGGATGGCAGGCTGGGCCAGGAATTGCTGCGCTTCGCGGGCGAGGCGATGATGCCCTTCCGCGGCGGGCCCCTGCAGGCGACCGTGGTGGGCTCGGTGGTGTTCGGCGGCGTCTCGGGCTCGGCGGTGGCGAATGCCTCGGCGCTCGGCTCGGTGCTGATCCCCTGGCAGCGGCGGCTGGGCTATTCGCCGGGGCTCTGCGCGGCGAACAACGCGACCTCCGCCGTCATCGACATCCTGATCCCGCCCTCCATCCCGATGATCCTCTTCTCCGTCGTCTCGGGGGTCTCGGTCGGGGCGCTGTTCCTCGCGGGCGTGCTGCCCGGGCTGATGATGGCCGGCGGCTTCCTCGCCGTCTGCTGGTGGAAGGGCCGCCCGCCCGAGGCCGATGCGCGGCTCGACGTCCGGCGCCTCGCGCGGCTTGCGCTGCTGGCCTCGCCGGCGCTGCTGCTGCCGATCCTGATCCTGCTGGCGCTGCGCTTCGGCTTCGCCACGCCGACCGAGATCGCGGTGATGGCGGTGTTCTACGCCCTTGCAGCCTCGATCCTGATCTACCGGGACATGACCTGGCGGCGCTTCCTGCGCGCCTTCGTCGATGCGGGCATCGCGACGGGCATCGTCATGCTGGTCATCATGGGCAGCGCCGCGGCGTCGTGGATCCTGACCTTCGATCAGGTGCCGCAGCGCTTCGCGGAATGGATCGCGCTGACGCTGCAGCACCCGGTGCTGATCATCCTGGCGATGAACCTCATCATGCTGCTGATCGGCGGGCCGCTCGACCTGCCGCCGGCGATCCTGCTGCTGACGCCGGTCTTCCTGCCGCTGGCCGCGCAGATCGGCATGGATCCGCTGCAGCTCGGCCTGATGATGGTGATCAACCTCGGCATCGGGCTCTACACGCCGCCAGTGGGCACCACGCTGTTCATCTCCTCCACCATCGCGCGCGCGCAGATGGGCGATACGGTGAAGGCGATGTGGCCCTTCTTCGGCGTGGCGATGGCCGTGCTGTTCGCCATCAGCTACATCCCGGCGCTGACGCTGCGCTTCTGAGGAAGCCGGCCTCAGCCGCCGAACATCGGCTCGGGCAGGCCGCGCACGCCAAGGCCCGTGATCTCGATGAGCCCGCCTTCCATCCGCTGCACGCGGCGCTGCCAGCCATTGAGGAATTTGCGCGCCGAGGTGACGTAGAGCACATCATGCGCCGGCCCGCCGAAGCTCGGCATGGTGGGGCAGGAGACCGGCATGCGCCAGCACTGGTCCACGCGCCCATCGGGCGTGTAGCGCATGAGCAGCCCGTCATAGGGCACCGCCGCCCAGTAGAAGCCCTCCGTGTCCACCGCCGCGCCATCGATCTTGCCGTTGTGGCCGGGCAGGTTCGCGGAAGAGAGGAAGATGCGCCGGTTCGAGATCACGCCTGCATCGAGGTCGAAATCATAGGCCCAGACGGTCTTCGCACTGCTGTCGGAGAGATACATCGTGCGGTCATCGGGGCTGAAGGCGATGCCATTGCCCACGATGATGCCGGTCTCCATCCGGTGCGCGCTGCCATCCGGATCGAGCCGCCAGAGCGAGGCGCTGGGCTCATAGGTCTCGACGAAGCGCGCATTCATGCCCGCGCACCAGAAGCGCCCGCGACGATCCACCTTGCCGTCATTCATGCGGTTGCCGAGGCTGAGCGGCTCGGGCTCGACCAGCGTCTCGAACCGCCCGGCCTCGGGCTCGATCACCGCGAAGCCGCGCAGCGTGCCGGCGATGAAGCCGCCCCGCGCGCGCAGCCCGATCGAGCCCACGAATTCCGGCAGCGGAAAGGCCGCATGCGCCCCCGTGGCGGGGTCGCAGCGATGCAGCGCGGGCTTGAGGTTGTCGAGCCACCAGAGGCAATTGTCGCGCGGGTCCCAGACCGGGCTCTCGCCGAGTTCGTCCTGCGTATCGGCCAGCAGGCGCATCTGCACCATGGGTCTCACCCTTCCTGCGCGCCGGCGGCGGCGACGATGGGCTGCCACTTCGCCATTTCCGCCGTGACCAGCGCGCGCAGCGCCTCGGGCGTGGAGGCGGCGGCGTCGGCGCCGAGCGCCGTGGCGCGGGCGCGGAAGGCCTCGCGCGCCGTGATGGTCGCGATCGCCTGGCCAAGCTGGGCGACAATGGGTTCCGGCAGGCGCGGCGGGCCGAAGATCGCGTTCCAGGTATAGGCGTCATAGGGGCGGATGCCGGCCTCCTCCATCGTCGGCAGTTCCGGCAGGGCTGCGATGCGCCGCGGCGTGGTGACGGCGAGCGGGCGCACGGCGTTGGACTGCAGCAGCCCCATGGCGGAGGGCACGGCATCGAACATGAAGGTCAGCCGCCCCGCCTGCAGATCCTGCAGCGCGGGGGCCGAGCCGCGATAGGGCACATGCACCGCCTGCACGCCCGCCACCTGCTCCAGCAGCACCGCCGAGAGATGGATCGGCGAGCCCACGCCGGCCGAGCCGTAATTGTGCCGCCCCGGCTCCGCACGCAGCAGCGCCACCAGCTCGCCGGCTGTGCGCACCGGCACGGAAGGATGCACCATCAGCACATTGGCGATGGTGGCGAAGAGCGAGACGGGCGCGAAATCCCGCCGCGGATCATAGGCGGGCGTGCGCGCGATCAGCGGCTGCAGCGCATGCGAGCCCAGCGTGCCCACGACCAGCGTGTAGCCATCGGGCGCGGCCTGCATCACTGCCTGGCTGCCGATCGCCCCGGTGGCGCCGGCGCGGTTCTCCACCACGAAGGGCTGGCGCAGCTCGGCCTCGAGCTGCGCGGCGAGCAGCCTGCCCATGATGTCGGTCGGCCCACCCGGCGGGAAGGGCACGATCAGGCGCACGGGCCGCGAGGGCCAGGCGCCCTGCCCGCGCGCGAGGCGCGGCGTGGCGAGAAGGGCGGGCAGCGCGAGCAGCGCGCGGCGGGAGAGCAGCGTCATGATCGGTCACTCACCTGTTGGGGGAAGAAGCGTGTGCCAGTCGGTCGCCGCCTGGAAGGCCTCGGCGAGGTCGAGCAGCGTGCGGTCGGCGCCATAGGGGGCGACAAGCTGCACGCCCACCGGCAGCCCCGCGCGCGTCAGCCCGCAGGGCAGGCTGATGCCGGGCCAGCCCATGGCGTTGGCGAAGGCGGTGAAGGCCACGGCCTGGGCCGGCCCGGCGGGCATGCCGGGCACGCGCGCGCTCGCGGCCTCGAGCGGCCAGGCGGGCAGCGGGCAGGTCGGCGTGACGAGGATGTCCACCCCGTCCATCGCCGCCGCCGTCGCGGCCCGCCAGGTCGCGAGGTCGTCCATCGCCGCGATGTACTGCGCGGTGGTGAGGGCGAAGCCGCGTTCGGCCGCGACGCGGATCGGCGGCGTCACCTTGCTTTCCCACTCCGCATGCGGCGCCACCACGCGCGCCACGCCGGCCGAACTCAGCACGGAGCGGATGGCGACCAGCCGCTCGGCATCATGCGGCATCGGGCCTTCATGCAGCGCATGGCCGAGCCCGCGCAGCACCTCGGCCGCGTCGCGCACCAGGGCTGCGACCTCCGGATCGGTCTCCGTCCCGCCGGGCACGAGGCGCAGGCGCAACTTGCGCGGCGCGGCGGCGCCGAGACCGGTGAAAGCCAGCGAGGCACGGTCCCGCACATCCGGCCCCGCCATGATCTCGGTGGCGAGGCGCACCAGCCGCGCGCTGCGCGCCATCACGCCGATCGCCTGGAAATCGAGGGTGAGCGGCGGGAAGCCGTGCAGGCGCGGGATCAGCCCCACGCTCGGCCGATAGCCCGTGATGCCGCACAGCGCCGCCGGCAGGCGGATGGACCCGCCCGCATCGGTGCCGATGGCGAGCGGCGCGATGCCCGCCGCCACCGCCGCCGCCCCACCACCCGTCGAACCACCCGGCACGCGCGTGGTGTCCCAGGGGTTGCGCGTGGTGCCGAACACCGCATTGGAGGTGTGCGTGGCCAGCGCGAATTCCGGCGTGTTGGTCTTGCCCAGCAGCACCGCGCCGGCCGCGCGCAGCCGCGCGACGCAGAGGTCATCCTCGGGGGCGATGTTGTCGGCGAAGAGGCGCGAGCCCCAGGTCGCGCGCATGCCGCCGACATGGAGGTTGTCCTTCACCGTGAAGGGCAGGCCATCGAGCGGGCCGCGCGCGCCCCCTGCCCCGCGCCGCGCCTCGGCAGAAGCGGCTGCCCGCGCCGCTTCATCGAGGCAGGGCAGCACCACGGCGTTGAGACGCGGATTGTCCGCCTCGAGCCGCGCCACGCAATCCGCCAGCAACGCCTGCGCGCCGAGCGTGCCGGCGGCGAGCGCCTCGGCCGCGGCATCGTCCCTCATTCGAAGATCGCCACCGCGCGGATCGGGCTCGCCGTGCCGCCCCTGATCTTCAGCGGGAAGCCGATGAAGCGGAAGCGCCCGCGCCCGACCAGCGCCTCGAGATTCGCGAGGCACTCGATATGCGTGATGCCGCGCTCGGCGCAGGCCATGTGCGCCTGGAAATTGAGCTCGCCTTCGGGGGCCGGGCTGATCGCCTCCACGCCGAACATGCCGATGCCGCGATCCGCGAGCCAATGCACGGAGGCCAGCGCGAGACCCGGGAAATCATGCAGGTAGCCCGGCTTGCCGAGCAGCCGCGCATTCACGCCCATATGCAGCAGCACCGTGTCGCCGGGCCGGATCTCCTGCCCCGAGGCGGCGAGCGCGGCCTCCATCTCCGGCACGGTGATCGCGTGCTTGAGGGGCACATGCGAGAGGTCGAGGCAGATGCCGGATGTGTAGAATTTCTCCAGCGGCACCTGGTCGATCGAGGCCGCGCCCGGGCGCGGGTCGAAATGCACGGGCGCGTCCACATGCGTGCCCGCATGGTCGCTGAAGGCGATGGAGAGCGCCTTGCTGCTGAAGGTGGTGGCACCCGCCACCTTCTTCTCCGCATGGTCGTTCCACACCGTCATCACCACCGGCGGATGCGAGGGATGGGTCTGGGTGCGGTGGAAGATCTCGCGGCTGAGATCGACGATGTCCATGGCGTTCTTCTCCCGGGTTCGACAGGTCAGGCGAGGCTGGTGGGGTCCTCGCCGCCGAGCTTCTCGCGTTGCAGGAAGGCGACCATCTCGTAGCCCACGCCGGCATCGAGCACGCGGTTCAGCTGTTCGACGATGTGGCGGTTGGCGAGGCGCTTGGTCCAGGCGAGCGCGAAGGCGCCGCGCGCGAGCAGCCCCTGCACCAGCTCTTCCACCTTGGCGTCGAGCTCTGCGGCGGGGACGGCGTAGTTGATGATGCCCATGCGCTCGAGCTCGACCGCCGTGTAGGGCTTGGCGAGCATCAGGTATTCCTTCGCCTTGCAGGGCGTGAGGAAGAGCGGGATCAGCGCGCAGCCGCCATCGCCGGGCACGTTGGAGAAGAACTTCGTGCGCCCCGGCAGCGGCCCGCCCATGTGGTGGTCCATGAACACCGCATCCTCCTGCGCCACGATCAGGTCGCAGGCGAAGGCGAGCGACTGGCCGAAGCCATAGGCCGGCCCGTTCACGCGCGCGATCACCGGCTTCTCCATCTCCGCCATCGCCTGGTGGCCGCGGATGATGGCGGAGAAGGTGCGCCAGGCGTGGTGGGGATCCGTCAGCCGGTGCCCCCCGCCCGGCAGGATGTATTCCGCCGCCGGGCCGGGCACGTGGAACTCGCCATCCGAACCCGTCAGCACCACCACGCGCACGCTGTCATCCGCGCGCAGCCGCGTGAAGACATCGGCGATCTCCTCATGCGAGTGGCGGCGCAGCATGGTGACGGTGGCGACCGGCCCGGCGCGATCGAGGCGCAGCGCGCGATACTCTTCCATGCCGTCTTCCCCCAGGCGGCGCGGCTTCCCCAGTGGATTTGCGCGCGCCATGCGCGCAGGATTGCGCGGAACGAGGGGACGCGGAAGAGGCATGGCGGAGTGGGTGCTGGTCACCGGGGGCAGCCAGGGCATCGGCCGGGCCATCGCGGCGCGCTGCGTGGCGGAAGGCTGGCGCGTGCTGTCGCTGGATCGCGCCGCGCCCGAAGCCTTGCTGCCGGGCGAGGAACATCGCGCGGTGGACCTCGCGGATGCGGCCGCAACCGCCGCGGCGCTGGCCGACATCGTCGCGCAGCGCCCCATCACGCGGCTGGTCAACAATGTCGGCACGGTGCGGCCGGGCACGCTGGCGGAAGCGAGCCTCGCGGATCTCGACGCCGTGCTCGGGCTCAACCTGCGCTGCGCCATCCAATGCGCGCAGGCGCTGCTGCCGGGCATGCAGGCGGCGCGCCGGGGGCGCATCGTCAGCATCGCGAGCCGCGCCATGCTCGGCCTGCCCGCGCGCACCGCCTATGCCGCCGCCAAGGCCGCGCTGGTGGGCGCGACGCGCTCCTGGGCGGCGGAACTCGCGCCCCATGGCATCACCGCGAATGTGGTCGCGCCGGCCTCGGTGGATACGCCGCTCTGGCAGCAGTTGAATCCGCCCGGCAGCCCAAGGCGCGCGAGGATCCTCGCCGGCCTGCCGATGGGCCGCCTCGCCACGCCCGAGGACGTGGCGCAGGCCGTCGCGTTCTTTCTCGATGCGCGCTCCGGCTATGTCACCGGGCAGACGCTGTTCGTCTGCGGCGGGCAGAGCGCCGGCGGGGCGCTGCCCGCGTGACGACCGAAAGGAGGAGAGACACCATGCATCGCACAGGCATCACCCGCCGCGCCGCCCTGGCGCTGGCCGCGGCCTGGCCTTCCGGCGCGGCGCTGGCCCAGGCGGCGCCCTGGGCGCCGTCGCGGCAGGTGCGCATCATCTGCCCCTTCCCGCCCGGCGGGGCGGCGGACCTGCTCTCGCGCGCGCTGGCGGAGGAACTCGGCGGCGTGCTCGGCCAATCCGTGGTGGTGGAGAACCGCGCCGGCGCGGGGGGCAGCATCGGCACCGAGGCCGCGATCCGCGCACCAGCCGATGGCCACACGCTGATCATGGGCAGCACCGGGCCGAATGCGATGAACCCCGCCTTGTTCAACCTGCCCTTCGACCCGGCGCGCGACCTCGCGCCCGTGTCGATGGTGGCGACCGTCGCCTCGATCCTGGTGGTGCACCCCTCGGTGCCGGCGACGACGCTTCCCGAATTGCTGGCGCTGCTGCGCGCCCGGCCCGGGCAGCTTTCCTACGCCTCGGCCGGCAATGGATCCTCCATCCACCTGTTCATGGAATTGCTGAAGTCGCTGGCCGGCGTGGAGATCCAGCACATCCCCTATCGCGGCGGCGGGCCGGCGATGGTGGATGTGATCGCGGGCCGTGTCGCGATGATGTTCGACACCATCCCCACCGCCATGCCGCATGTGCGCGAGGGGCGCGTGCGCGTGCTCGCGGTCAGCAGCGCCGCGCGTCATCCGAGCCTGCCGGAGGTGCCGACGGTGGCGGAATCCGGCGTGCCGGGCTTCGAGGCGGTCGGCTTCTACGGCCTGCTCGCGCCACTCGCGACCCCCGAGCCCGCCATCGCGCGCTACACCAGCGAGGTCGCCACGGTGCTGGGCCGCCCCGCCTTCCGCGCGCGGCTGCAGGGGATCGGCGTGGACCCCGCCGCCGAAGGGCCGGCGGCCTTCGCCGCCTTCGTGGAGCGCGACCGCGCGCGCTGGACGCAACTGGTGCGCAGCGCCGGCATCCGGCCGGATTGAGCCGGGCGCCGCGGATTTCGATCCTTCACCTGGGCAGAAGGCCGCGCCGGTCGGCGGCGATGATGTCGGGATCGGCGCCGCGCCCGACCGGGCTTCGGCTGGGGCGCGACCATCATCCGCGAGACGTGGCTGGTTGCGGGCCCTGATCGGGCGAAACCAGCGTGAGCGCGGGGATCAGTTCCTCAGCGATCAGCCGCGGGCCGAGGCTGGCGGCGGCCGCGCCGTGCCAGTGGGCGGCGGCGGCGGCGGCCTCGAAGGCGGGCATCCCCTGGGCGAGCAACGCGGCGATGATCCCCGCCAGCACATCGCCGCTGCCGGCGGTGGCCAGGCTCGGCGGCGCGTTGTGGTTGATCGCGGCGCGGCCATCGGGGGCGGCGATCACGGTGTCCGGGCCCTTGAGCAGCACCACCGCGCCGCTCCTGCGCGCCGCCGCGCGGGCGGCGGCCAGGCGATCGGCGCCGACCGGGCCGAAGAGGGCGGCGAACTCGCCCTCATGCGGCGTCAGCACCGCCGCGCCGCGCAGGGCTTCGGGCGTGCCGGCCGCGCCCAGCGCCCCGGCATCGACCACCACCGCCCGCCCCGCGCCCAGCACCTCGGCCAGCAGCGCGCCGGTCCGGGGGATTGCCGGCAGGCCGGGGCCGATGACCCAGGCCTTGAGCCGCGCATCGGCAAGCAGCGCGGCGAGCGGCGCCTCGCTGACCATCGCCCCGGGCTCGCCAGCGCGCAGCACGGCGGCGGTGGCGGGGTCGGGGGCGTGCAGCGTCACCAGCCCCGCCCCGGCCCGGCGCGCCGCCCCGGCCGCGAGCCGCGCCGCGCCCGTCATCGTCGCCCCCGCGAGCACGCCGACATGGCCCCGGTGGTATTTGTGGCCCGTCGGGGCAAGGCCAGGCAGGCGCCACAGGCCCGGGCCATTGGCGAAGGTGGCGGGGGCGATCCCGCCCAGCACGGAGGCCGGCAGGCCGATATCGGCCAGCACAAGCTCGCCGCACAGCGCCCGGCCTGGGAAGAGCAGGTGGCCGGGCTTGAGGCGGAAGAAGGTGACGGTCAGCGCCGCCGCCGCGACCTCGCCCCGCGCCTGGCCGGTCGCACCATCCAGGCCGGAAGGGACATCGACCGCCAGGATCGGCCCGCCCGCCGCCGCCAGCATCCGCGCCACCGCCGGCTCGACCGGCCGCGCCAGCCCCGCGCCGAACACCGCATCGATGACAAGGCCCGCCCGCGCGGCCTCCGCCGGCACGAAGGGCAGCATCGGCCCCTGCCAGCGCGCCGCCGCCTCCGCCGCCGCGCTGCCCGCGCGCGGCGGGGCGAACGCGGCCACGGCCACGGGCCAGCCCGCCTGCGCCAGCAGCCGCGCCGCGACATAGCCATCGCCGCCATTATTCCCCGGCCCGGCGAGCACGAGCGTACGCACGGGCCGGAAGCCGCGCATCGCCGCCCGCGCCACGGCGCGCCCGGCCGCCTGCATCAGCACCGCCACCGGCACGCCGGCCGCGAGGGCAGCGGCATCGGCGCGCGCCATCTCCGCCGGCGTGAGCAATTCCAGGGGCCAGGACATGGGGCGAGCCTATCGCAGCGCAGCAGGCTTGGCCTAGGGCGTGGCCGGGCTTGCTGCTAGGCTTCGCGCGCAAACACGGAGTCGCAATCGCATGGTGCTCGTGGTCGCCGTGGCCCAGCGCAAAGGGGGGGCGGGCAAATCGACGCTCGCCGCCAACCTCGCCGCTGCCGCCGCCGGCACGGGGCGGCGGGTGGCGCTGCTCGATACCGATCCGCAGCAATCCCTCGCGCGTTGGGGCGAGTTGCGGGCCAAGGCCGGGCCGCGCGCCAACCCCATCGACATCGAGGCCCCGGCCGGATGGCGCGTGCCCGCGACCCTCGACAAGCTGCGCCGCAGCCATGAGCTGGTGCTGATCGACACGCCCCCGCATGCCGACACCGATGCGCGCATCGCCATCCGTGGGGCGGATCTGGTGCTGGTGCCGCTGCAGCCCTCGCTGGCGGATCTCTGGGCGATGGAGGCCACGCTCGAACTCGTCAAGGCCGAGAAGCGGCCCGCCGCGCTGGTGCTGAACCGCGCGCCCGCGCAGGGCAAGCTGCTCGGCGCCATCCTCGGCGAGTTGAAATCGCGCGGCCTCACGCTGCTCGACCCGCCGCTTGGCAACCGCACCGGCTTCGCCACCGCCTTCGCGCTCGGCCTTGGCGTGACCGAGGCCGCGCCGCGCTCGATCGCGGCGGATGAGGTGCATGCGCTGGCCGCCGCGCTGGCCCGGCAAGGAAAGACCCGCCCGTGAGCGGTGAGAGCGATTTCGAGATCGTCGAGGACGCCTTCCCGGAACTCGACGCCGTGGCCGCCATCCAGCGCGGGTTGCACACCTTCAACCAGGAGATGGGCGGCCCCTATGACCGCGAGCCGGTGACGCTGCTGGCCCGCGCGGCCGATGGCACGCCGCGCGGCGGCCTGCTCGGCCTCACCTTCTGGGGCTGGCTGTTCATCGACTGGCTCTGGCTGTCGCGCGAGCTGCGCGGCAAGGGCGTGGGCTCGGAACTGTTGCGCCGTGCCGAGGATGTCGCGCGGGGGCGCGGCTGCCAGCACGCCTACACGGACACCTTCAGCTTCCAGGCGCCCGGCTTCTGGGAGCGCAACGGCTATGCCGAGTTCGGCAAGCTGGACGGCATGCCGGCCGGCCATTCACGCGTGTGGTTCCGCAAGACGCTGTAGCCCCCATGCCCGCTCCGCCGATCGATCCCCTGCCCCGGGTGTGGGACCCCGACAGCCGCATCGGCGACATGCTGAAGGGCAAGCGCGGCCTGGTGGTGGGCATCGCGAACGAACACTCCATCGCCTATGGCTGCGCCGCCAAGCTGCGCGCCTTCGGGGCGGAACTCGCCATCACCTGGGTGAACGAGAAGGCCGAACGCTTCGTCCGCCCGCTGGGCGAGCAGCTCCAGGCCAGCCTGATGATGCCCCTCGATGTCGAGGAACCGGGCGCGCTGGAAGCGGTGTTCGCGCGCATCGCCGCCGAGTGGGGCGGGCTCGACTTCGTCATCCATTCCATCGCCTTCGCCCCGCGGGCGGATCTGCATGGCCGCGTCGTGGATTGCTCGGCCGAGGGCTTCGGCCAGGCCATGCGCGTCTCCTGCTGGTCCTTCCTGCGCATGGCGAAGCTGGCGGAACCGCTGATGGGCCAGGGCGGCGTGCTGGTGACCATGAGCTACTACGGCGCCGACAAGGTGGTGGAGAACTACAACCTGATGGGCCCGGTGAAGGCCGCGCTGGAGGCCTCGGTGCGCTATGCCGCGGCCGAGCTTGGCCCGCAGGGCATCCGCGTCTTCGCCGTCTCGCCCGGCCCGCTCCGCACGCGCGCGGCCAGCGGCATCGCGCAATTCGACGAGCTGGTGGCGATGGCGCAGGAACGCGCGCCGCAACATCGCCTGGTCGACATCGCGGAGGTCGGGCGCGTCGTTGCCTTCCTGGTGGGCGGGGCTTCCTCCGGCATGACCGGCGACACGATCTATGTCGATGCCGGCCTGCACAACATGGGCTGAGGCGCGATCATGCAACGCAGGGCCATCACCCCCGCACAGGCGGCCGAGCGGATCCCGGACGGCGCGAGCGTGCTGTTCGGCGGCTTCATGGCGGTCGGTACGCCCGAGCGCATCATCGATGCGCTGGTGGCGCGCGGCGCGCGGGGCCTCACCCTGATCGGCAACGACACCGCGCGCCCCGGCGTGGGCGTGGGCAAGCTGATCGATGCCGGCTGCGTGGCGAAGGTGATGGTCAGCCACATCGGCACCAACCCCGTGACCCAGCAGAAGATGATCGCCGGCGAGATCGAGGTGGAACTCATCCCCCAGGGCACGCTGGCCGAGCGCATCCGCGCCGGCGGGGCGGGGCTGGGCGGCGTGCTCACCCCCACCGGCCTCGGCACCGTGGTGGCCGAGGGCAAGCGCATCATCGAGGTGCAGGGCAGGCCCTATCTGCTGGAGGAGCCCATCACCGCCGACGTCGCGATCATTCGCGCGCATGAGGCCGACTACAACGCCAACCTCACCTATCGGCTGACGGCGATGAACTTCAACCCGATCATCGCGCTGGCCGGGCGCTGCGTCATCGTCGAGGCGGATGAGATCGTGCCCGTCGGCGTCATCCCGCCCGACCATGTGCGCACGCCGGGAATCCTGGTGCATCACCTGCTCGAAAGGCCGCGCTGACATGGAGGCGAAGGAACTCATCGCCCGCCGCGTGGCGCGCGAGCTGCGCGACCACAGCCTGGTCAATCTCGGCATCGGCCTGCCCACGCTGGTCGCGCGCCATGTGCCGGCGGGCCTGACCGTCGCCTTCCAGAGCGAGAACGGCATCATCGGCTTCGGCGCCCCGCCGCCCAATGGCATGGAGGACCCGAACCTGACCGATGCCGGGGGCGGCTTCATCTCCGCCCTGCCCGGTGCCGTGTCCTTCGACAGCGCCTTCTCCTTCATGCTGATCCGCGGCGGGCATCTGGACATGACCGTGCTCGGTGGCCTGCAGGTGGATGCGCGCGGGCGGCTCGCGAACTGGATGGTCCCCGGCAGGCTGGTGCCGGGCATGGGCGGGGCGATGGATCTGGTTGCCGGCGCGCGGCGCGTGATCGTGGCGATGCAGCACGCGGCGCGCGGCGAGAGCAAGATCGTGCCGGAACTCACCCTGCCCGCCACCGCCGCCCGGCCGGTGACGCTGGTGGTCACCGACCTCGCGGTGCTGGAGCCGACCGAGGGTGGCCTCGTGCTGCGGGAGCGCGCGCCGGGGGTGAGCGTGGCCGAGGTGTTGGCCGCCACCGCCGCGCCGCTGATCCTGCCGGACAGCGTGCCCGAGATGGTGCTGGCGGGCTGAGGGGCGCGCGCGATGGACGGCATCCTGCTGGTGCTCAATGCGGGCTCCTCCTCGCTGAAATTCGCGGCCTTCGAGGCCGAGGGCCTGGACGCGCGCTGCATCGGGCAGGTCGAGGGCATCGGCGCTGCGCCGCGCCTGCGCGTGCGCGATGCCGCCGGGGCGGTGCTGCACGCGCAGGATTGGGCGGGCGGCGGCGCGCCGGGCGACCATGCGGCGGCGCTGGGCGCGATCATCGCCTGGCTCACGCAGGCGCTCGGCGGCCGGCCCGTCGCTGCCATCGGCCATCGCGTGGTGCATGGCGGGCCGGATTTCGCCGCGCCGCGGCGGGTCGACGCGCCGCTGATGGCGGCACTCGAGGCGCTGGTGCCGCTCGCGCCGCTGCACCAGCCGCACAATTTGGCCGGCATCGCGGCGGCGGCGCGGCACTTCCCGGGCGTGCCGCAGGTCGCCTGCTTCGACACGGCGTTCCACCGCACCCAGCCCTTCGTTGCCGATACCTTCGCGCTGCCGCCCGAATTCCATGCGCAGGGCATCCGCCGCTACGGCTTCCATGGCCTGTCCTATGAATACATCGCCCGGCGCCTCACGGCCGAGGACCCCGCGCTGGCGGCAGGGCGGGTGGTGGTTGCGCATCTGGGCAATGGCGCCTCGCTCTGTGCCCTCGCGGGCGGGCAGGCGCAGGCGAGCACCATGGGCTTCACCGCGCTGGATGGCGTTCCGATGGGCACGCGCTGCGGCCAGCTTGACCCGGGCGTGGTGCTGCACCTGATCGACACGCTCGGCATGAGCACGGGTGAGGTCGCGCAGCTGCTCTATGGCAATAGCGGGCTGAAGGGCATGTCCGGACTCTCGCAGGATGTGCGCCAGATCGAGGCCGCCGGCACGCAGGAGGCCGAGCAGGCGCTGGCCTATTTCGCCTATCGCGTGCGCCGCGCGATCGGGGAGTTGGCGGCGGCGCTGGGCGGGATCGACGCGCTGGTCTTCACCGCCGGCATCGGCGAGAACGCGGCCGGGCTGCGCGCGCGCATCTGCGAGGGGCTGGGCTTCCTCGGCCTCGCGCTCGATGCGGCGGCCAATGCGGCGCAGGCGCCCGACATCGCCGCCGCCGGCAGCCGGGTGCGCGTGCTGGTCCGCCGCACCGATGAGGAACGCATGATCGCCGAGCACACGCGGCGGCTCCTCACCCAGGCGTCTCCATGATCCGCAGGAAGGGCCAGCGCGCCCGGTAGCTCTCCGCCTTGGCGCGGAACAGGTCGGGCCGGTCGTTCAAGGGGTTCGGCCGCAGCAGCCCGGCCTCCAGATCCGCCAGCCCGTTCGGCGCATAGAGCGCGCCCGTGGCGAGTTCGATGCCGACACAGGTGCAGGCGACGAGGTAGCGGTCGATCCCCGCCCGCGCCGAGGCAAGCTGCGGATAGCCCGAGCCGAAGCGCTGCGGATACCACAGATGCACGCGCGCCTGGTTGCGCACCTCCACCTCCACGCCGAGGGGGCCGCAGGCCGCGCGCACGCGCCGGATCACGGCATCCTCGGCCTCCCAGGACAGATCGGCATCGTCGAAGTAGAAGACATCGTGGTCGCGAACGCCCCAGCCGACGGGCCGCCCGGCCCGGTGGTTCCACACCTCCTGGAACAGGCAGCCGGCGGCGAGGAAGCCCTGCTTCAGGCCGAGCCTGGGCAGCACGTCCAGCAGCGCCGCATTCGCGGGGTTGGCGCGGGCCAGGGCCTGCAGCCGCGCCGCCGCCTCGCTCACGCCCGTGGCCGCGTGCCGCACCAATCAGCGATGAAAGCGGCGATGGTGAGCGTGCAGGTCTGGAGATCGGCGAGGCTGGTGCGCTCATCGAAGCCATGCGCGCCCTCCCCCTTCGGCCCGTAACAGAGCCCGGGCACGCCCATCTGCAACCCGTAATAGCGCGTGTCGTTCACCGCCGTGGAGCGCCGTTCGGGCATCGCGCCGCCATGCACGGCGGCGTGGGCGCGCGCGAGCACGGCCTCGGCCTCGCTGCCCGGTTCCAGCACATAGGGCTCGGTCTGGAAGCCATGCCAGAGGATCTCGGGCGGGTTGTTGGCGAGGAAGGTGTCGCCCTGCGCGGCGGCGCGCACCGCCGCCTCGACGCCCGCCATCGCCTGCGCCGGCGTGGTGCCGGGCAGCAGGCCGATGCGGCAATCCACCTCGCACCAGGAAGGCGTGGAAGAGGCCCAGTCGCCGCCGCGGATGATGCCGGGGTTGAACTTGATCGGGTCGGTGATGCCGCCATACCAGGGATTGTCCCGCCCGGCCGCGTTCAGCGCCCTGGTATGCGCGTAGAGGGCGTTGATCAGCGCATAGGCGGACATGATGGCGTTCGAGCCATCCTGCGCCACCATCACATGCACCGGCACGCCGCGCACCCGCAGGCGGAACCAGATCGTGCCGGTCTGGGAGCGCGTGATGGCATGGCCGGTGGGTTCGGGGATCAGCGCGGCCTCCGCGCGATAGCCGCGCAGCAGCGTCGCCAGCGCGCCATTGCCGGTGCTTTCCTCCTCCGTCACGGTCTGGAGATAGACATCGGCCGCGGGCTCGAGCCCGGCGCTGCGGATCGCCTCCAGGGCGAAGACCATGGCGGCGACGCCGGCCTTCATGTCATGCGCGCCGCGGCCGTAGAGCCAGCCATCGCGGATCACCGCGCCATAGGGCGGGTGGGTCCACATCGCGTGCGGGCCCTCGGGCACCACGTCGATATGGCCTTGCAGGATCAGGCTGCGCCCGCTCGGATTCGCGGCACGATGCGCCGCCACCACCTGCACGCTGCGCGCCGGATCGGCATCGACCATGGGCGCGGCCTGCGGATGCCCCGCCAGCGGCACATCGGCCAGGCTGAACCGGTCCATCGCATAGCCGCGCGCGCCGAGATCCCGGTAGAGCCAATCCTGCAAGGGCGCCTCGGCGCCGCGCAGGCTGGGAAAGCGCACGATGTCCTGGAGGAAGCGCGTCTGCGCCGCGAAATTGCCGGCGACGGCGGCGCGCAGGCGATCGAGCAGGGCGGGGTCGGGCATGGATTCGCTGCGCCTCACCCCACCGCCGCCCAATACGACCACCCGCCCAGCGAGATCGACCTGATATTGCTGAACTCGATGGTCTCGCCGCGGATGGTCAGGGTGCCGCCCATCACCTGGCTGCCCAGGATGATGCGGCCATCCTCCACCGTGATGCTCGGCGTCAGCCCGTCATGGTCCGGCCCGAACAGGACGGTTGCCGCTTCCTCATCCGTCGCGATGAGCCGCAGGTCCAGCCCGGCCAGGATCTCCTCTATCGTGACGACGTCGTAGGCGGAGCCGTCGATGACGATGTTGCCGTTGTTGCCGTTCTCATCCCGGAAGCCGTGGATGGTGTCGTTGCCGTCGTTGACGTTCCATTTGAAGGTGTCCTGGCCGGGGCCACCCCGGATCAGGTCATTGCCCGCCCCGCCCGACAGCACGTCATTGCCCAGGCCGCCCGAGAGCGTGTCCTCGCCCGCCCCGCCCGAGAGCGTATCATTGCCCAGGCCACCCGCGAGATTGTCCTCGCCCCACATCCCCTCGATCTCGTCATGGCCCGCATCGCCCCAGAGCGTGTCGTTGCCGCTGTTGCCGTTGATCCGGTCATCCCCGTCGCCGCCGAAGATCAGGTCGTCAACCGGCGCATCCACACCGGGTTTCCAAGTGTCGAAGGAGAGGTTGTAGGAGAAGCTGTCGCCGGCCAGGCTGTCGTTCCCGGCGCCGCCATAGATGGTATCGCTGCCCTCGGAGCCGGACATCGTGTCCTCGCCGGCGCCGCCGGCCATGTAGTCGCGCCCCGCGCCGCCATCGGCGCTGTCGTCACCCGCGCCGGCCCGCAGCGTGTCGCGGCCCTCGCCGCCGTCGAGTACGTCGTCGCCCGCGCCGCCCTCGAGCCAGTCATTGCCCGCACCGCCGTCCAGGTGGTCATTGCCCGCATGGCCCGAGAGCAGGTCGGTGGTGTCGGTGCCCTGCAGCGTGTCCCGCCCCTCCCCGCCGCCCAGCACGGCGCCGCCATGCACACGGGCCAAGTCGCCCATATCGAGCGGCGTCGGAGTGATGTTCCGCATCGGCGGCGGCCTTTCAGGAGCGGCGTGGCAACGATCTTCCATCCCACGACGCCACGCGCAGCACCAGCAGGAAGTGCCGATGGTCGCCTGAGGCGACCCCTATTGAAGGGCAGCCGGCCGGGAGAGGCTCCCGGCCGGCGCTGGCGGTCAGCGCATCGGCGGCGCGTATTGCAGGCCACCCTGCGTCCACAGCGCGTTGATGCCGCGCGGCACGCCGAGCGGCGTGATGTTGCGGGTCCAGACCTCGCCGAAATTGCCGACCTGGCGCACCACGGTCACGGCGAAGTTGTTCTCCAGGCCGAGCATGCGGCCCAGATCACCCGTGCGGCCCATGAAGCGCTGCACTTCGGGGTTGGTGCTGTTGGCGAAGCTGTCGATGTTGGCACTCGTGATGCCAAGCTCCTCGGCCGTCACCTGGGCGAAATGCGTCCAACGCACGATGTCGAAGAACTTCTGATCGCCCTTGCGGACCACCGCACCCAGCGGTTCCTTCGAGATGATCTCGGGCAGCAGCAGGTAGCGATTGGCATTCGGCCCCTGGCTGAAGGCGAAGGACGCCAGCGAGGAGGCGTCGTTCGTGTAGGCATCGCAGCGACGCGCAATGAAGGCGGCGCGGATTTCCTCGATGCTCTCGATCACCACCGGCGTGAAACGCAGGCGGTTGGTGCGGAAGAAGTCCGACATGTTGAGCTCGGTGGTCGTGCCGGGCTGCACGCAGACCGTCGCGCCATCGAGCTGGCGGGCGCTGGTCACGCCGGAATCGCGGTGCACCATGAAGCCCTGGCCATCGTAGAAGGTGATGGAGGCGAATTGCAGGCCGAGCGAGGCCTCGCGCGCCAGGGTCCAGGTCGTGGTCCGCGCCAGCATGTCCACTTCGCCCGACTGCAGCGCGGTGAAGCGGTTCTGCGTCGTGGTGGCGACGAAGCGGACCTTGGACGCGTCGCCGAAGATCGAAGCCGCAACGCCGCGGCAGGTATCGGCATCGATACCGCGCCACTCACCCCGGCTGTCCGGCAGCGAGAAGCCGACCGTGCTGGGAGAGACGCCGCAGAGCAGGAAGCCGCGCGCGCGAATCGCTGCCACCGTGTCGGTGGTCGGCTGCGCCATGGCGGGCAGCGCGGAGGCCATGAGTGTGGCCGCGCCAAGCACGGCGCCGAGAAGAGAAGATCGCATTTCCGTATTGGTCCCCCAGACAGGATAACGGGGCCAGATTGGCCGGCCCGCGCGCGAAAGTGTCGCGGGAGGGCTTCTGACGGACAAGTGACAGTGCATTCATCTTTCACCCAGCCGTGATGGCAGCGAAGCGCCTGTTCCGCCGCTATGCTCGCCGCGCAACCGAGGGGGTATTCGCATGCGTGAACGCCTGGTGCACTTCGCCACCAACCGGATCTTCGACGGGCAGAAGGCCGAGTTCGGCTTCACCCCCTGCGATCCGCCGGCCCGGCTGCTCGCCGGCAAGATCACCTGCAAGGTGGCGCTCGACCCGGCGATCGAGGGCATCGCGGGCAAGCCCGTGGTCGCGAAATCCGAGGCCCCGGATGAAGGGCTTGTGGATACGCTCGCCTCCTGGTTGCAGCTTGCCGAGCAGCAACACGGCATCGCGCTGCTCTTCACGCATGGCTTCAACTACAGTTTCACCGAGGCCGCGACGCGCACCGCCGCGCTGTGCGAATGGCTCGAGGCCGGGGGTGCGCCGCCCATCGTGCCGCTCAGCTTCACCTGGCCTTCGAACGGCATGGGCAGCATCGACGCCTATCTCGACGACCAGAAGGATGCCGAACGCTCAGGCGCCGCGCTCGCGCGGCTGATCTCGGCCATCGCGGCGCTCAAGCCGGCGCGCAAGCCGGTCTACCTCGCGCATTCCATGGGGGCGCGGGCGACGCGCTGCGGCATGCAGGCCATCACGCCGCAGCTGCCCTTCTTCACCGAGCCCGTCTTCGGCCAGGCCTTCATCATCGCCGGCGACGATGTATGGGATGTGCTGGATGCGCCCTGGCGCGGCCTCGCGCCCGGAGCCACCGCCGGGGCGTTGCGCCCGCTGGCCACGCTCGCGCGCCATGTGACGATCGGCGTGAACCGCGACGACGGCGTGGTCTGGGCGATCTCGGGCACGATCAACGACGGCAAGCGCCTGGGCACCGGCGGGCCGGCGCATGCGGCGGAACTGCCGGGCAATGTGAAGGTGGTGGACTATTCGATGGTCATCGGCGGCAAGGATGAGAAGCCCGTGCCGGCCAGCGAGACCGAGATGAACTGGATCGGCCACCAGTATCACCGCAACGACAAGCGCGTGCGCGCGGATCTGGTGGCCGCACTGAAGGCCGGCGGCCCGCCCGAAACGGTGCCGGGGCGGCGCTTCGGCAGGGTTGACCCGGCGGTCGCGATCCAGGAGATCGCAAGCCGCCTCTACCCCGCCTGAACGCCGAACAGCGCCGCGTAGCGATCAGGGGCGAAGCCGATCGTCAGCGCCCCGTCGCGCTCCAGCACGGGGCGCTTGATCATCGAGGGCTGCGCCAGCATGAGCGCCACGGCGCGCGCCGCATCCAGCCCCTCGCGCTCCGCCTCGGGCAGCTTGCGGAAGGTGGTGCCCGCGCGGTTCAGCAGCGCCTCCCACCCCACCTGCCCGACCCAGCGCGCGAGCGTCGCGCGCTCAATCCCCTCGGCCTTGTAGTCGTGGAAGCGATAGGCGATGCCCCGCGCCTCCAGCCAGGCGCGGGCCTTCTTCATGGTGTCGCAGTTCTTGATGCCGTGCAGGACGATCATGGGTCTCTCAGGCAAAGAGGGCGTCGTGCAGCGGGTCGAAGCTGCCGGTGACCAGGAAGGAATCGACGCCCGCCGCGCCCTGCACCTTCCATTGCGCGCCGGCGACGAAGCTCACCAGCGCCCCCGCGCCATAGCCTTCGAAGCGGATCACGTCGCCCGCCGCGGCGCCAAGCCCCGCGAAATCCAGGATGCGGTCGCCCTGCGCGTCGTCGAGGCGCAGCACGAAGACGTCGTTGCCGGTGCCGCCCGTCAGCCGGTCCGCCCCGGCACCGCCATCGAGCGTATCGGCGCCGTTGCCGCCATTGAGGAGATTGGCGCCGGCATTGCCGCGCAGCAGGTTGTTGCCGCCATTGCCGGTGCCGTTGATGGCGCTCGTGCCGGTCAGGACCAGCGCCTCGATGCCGGCGGCGAGGCTGTGGCTCTGGCCGCTCTCCACCGTATCCGCCCCGCCGGTATCGACGATCACGTCCAGGCTGTCGGCGCGGTAGAGATCATTGCCGAGCCCACCCTGCAGCAGGTCCCGGCCATGGCCGCCCACCAGCGTATCTGCACCCGTCCCGCCCTGGAGCGTGTCGTTGTCGGTGCCGCCGTAGAGCACCAGCCGCTCGATGCCGGTGAAATCCACCGACCGGCCCTGCCCGCCGATCCAGCCGCTGCCATCGCCGAACGCCTCCGCCTCCACCGCCAGCAGCAGCATGGAGAAATCGACCTCGAGCAGGTCATTGCCGCTGCCGCCATCGACCAGCGCGCTGCCGCCCTCGACGCGCAGCGAATCATCGCCCGCGCCGCCCTGCAGGACCGCCGTGCCGCTGGGGGCGACGAATTCCAGCCGGTCGTTGCCGGCGCCACCGTCGAGCACGCCATCCCCCACGCCGAGGCGCAGCGAATCATCGCCATCCTCGCCAAGCAGCAGCGCGTTCTCGGTGACGATGCCGCCCCCGGCGAGGATCGAATCATCGCCCGCGCCACCGGCGAGGATGTCGCCCACGCCGCCATAGCCGATCAACGTATCCGCGAGCGCCCCGCCCTGGAGGTCGTCGGCGCCGTCCGTGCCATCGACGTGCAGGCGCTCGAAGCCACTGGCGCGGAAAGCATGGGTCTCCACCGGCGCCCCGAAGGCCAGAGTGGCCCGCACCGCCCCGCCGGCATCGAAGGCCACGGCGAGGCTCGAGAGCCCGCCCACCCAGACAAGGCGCAGCGTGTCGAGCCCCGCCCCGCCATCGAACAGGCCGATCCCGTAGCCGCCGGGGGAGAGGCTCACCTGGACGAAGTCATCGCCCTCCCCGGCGAGCACCCGATCCTCCGCCGCGGCGAAGAGCGAGTCACGGCCCGCCCCGCCATCGAGCCAATCGGGCAGGTCGGCACTGGCGAGGGAATCCTCGTCGGCGATGAGCACGTCATCGCCCGCGCCGCCCTGCAGGCGGTCCCCGGCATGGCCGCCGATCAGCGTATCCGTCCCCTCGCCGCCCTGCAGCAGGTCCGCACCGGCCAAGCCGCGCAGCAGATCGTCGCCAGCCCCGCCATTCAACGTGTCCCGATCGCCGTTGAGGCTGAATTCGAGGTCACCGAGCAGCGTGTCGTTGCCCGCCCCACCCAGCAGCCGGTCCGCCTGGTCGCCGCCCTGCAGGCTGTCCGCCCCCGCGCCGCCGATCAGCGTGTCGTTGCCGGTCTCGCCCAGCAGCGTGTCGTTGCCGCCCCAGCCTTCGATCCGGTCGCGCCCGGCACCACCGGCGAGGCTGTCGGCGCCGGTATCGGCCGCAGCGGCCTCCCGCGCATGGCCGTGCAGCGTGTCGTCCAGCTGGCCGCCCGCGATGATGTCGGCCCCGGCCGTGCCGTAGATGTCGCGCGGCAGGTCCATGCGGGTGACATGCGCCATGTAGGCGCCGGTCGCGCTGGCCGAGGCGGCCTGGATGCCAAACCGCCACAGCCCCGGCGAGGTCGCCACGAAGGTGCCGAAGGGATCGGCGAGACTCGTGGAACCGGGGTCGAGCCCCAGCCCCTGCGTCACGGTGGCGACCAGCGCGCCGGCCGGGTTGTAGAGGAAGAGCGTCAGGTCGGGGATGCCGGCCAGACCATCGATATCGACGATCCAGACCTCACCCGAGAGGAGATCGACCGCGAAATAATCCTGGTCCCCCACCACCCCGATGCTGGCCTCGACCGTAACGGTGGCGGCGAGCGGAAACACGTTGCCCGCCCCCTGCTCGAGCTCGACGGTGAACTCGGCCTCCTGCAGCAGGAGGGCTGCGTTGAGGCCGGGGGTGCCGGTCAGCCCGTTCTCGGGGTCGATACGAATGCCCATGGCGCCTGCCCTCCGGATCGGGTGCAGGCTAGCGGCGGCCTCCCGCGGAAGAAAGCCCGCGCCAGCCGCGCGCCAGGGGGATCAGCGCCACCACCAGGCCCATGAGCAGCACGATCTGCGCCGGGCGCAGCCCCGCCGCGAGGTCGAGATTGGCGGCGAGGATGCGGCCTGCCGGAAGGTTGGTGGCGCTGGCATACCAGGCAAATTCGAGCCCCGCGGCACCAATCGCCGCCACCGGTGCCAGCAACGCCAGCGCCCGGGCCTCCGCCCGCCAGCGCCCCGGCAATTGCCGCCAGAGCATCAGCCAGACGAACAGCCCCGCCATCAACACCGCGTCATCCGCGCGCGCCTTGGATTGCAGGAAGGCATGCAGCACGGCGAAGGCCACCAGGGGATAGACGATCCGGTGCAGCTTCTTCCATCCCCGCCCGAGCCGCGCCTGCCAGGCATCGGTCGAGGTCCAGCCCAGCACGCCGAGCCCGAGCAGCACGGCGAAGCCGATGGTGAGGTAGAGGCGCGTCGCGATCTCCACAGCCACCGCCGGCAGGTTCCAGGCGAGATGCCCGCTGTAGAGCACCAGATGCAGCACCGCGTAGCCCAGCGCCGTGAGCCCCACCATGCGCCGGTAGGTGGCGATGCGGGGTGCCTCGGCGATCCAGCGCAGCGGCGTGACGGCGAGGCTCAGCAGCAATGCCCAGAGCGCCCAGGACCCGGCCTCGCGCATCGCCGCCTTCCAGGGCTCGGCGCCGAGCGCGCCATCGGCCAGCATCGCCAGCAGCACGAGGCCCGGGGCGATCAGGCTGATGAGCACCAGCAGCCGCGGCCAGGAGAAGCGCCGGCGATGGTCCAGCCAGGGCCAGGCGATGGCGAAGGGGCGCGGGGCGGGCAGCGTCGTGCTCATGCCCGGCGCTTCGCCGCCACCACGCCGGAGGTTCCGCTCAGCCCGCAAGCAGGCCTCGCGCGGCGATCTCGGCGGCGATGCGGCCGACCTCGTCCAAGGGTGCCCGGGCGAATGGGGCGGGCGCGTCGCGCAGCGGGCGCGCCTGGCCGGCGGCGTAGAGGCTCTCATGCAGGGCCAAATGGCGTCTCCCTTCCCCGCCGAGGGGGGCGATGAACAGCGGCGCGGGCGTGACCAGCGCCTCGCTCAACATGGAGACGGAATCGCCGCTGACCACCAGCAGGTCGGCCCAGGCCATGATGCCCAGCAGCGGGTTGGGCCCGGCATCGCCCCAGCGATGGAGGATGTGCGGCAGGGGGGCCAGGGCGGCGGCCAGCGCCTCGGTCGCCGGGCCGCCGGTGCGCCGGCTGGCGGTGGCCAGCACGCTGCCCCCGAAGCCCGCGACCTGCGCGCCGAGGCTGGCCGCGAGCGCCGGCGCCAATCCCTCGGCCCGCACCGGCCCGCCCAGCAGCAGGCCGATGCGCGGCCGCGCCAGGGCCTCGAAGGCGGCCCAGTGCTGCCGCGCCTCGGCCAGACGCGCGGGGGAGATGCGGTGCGCCGCCCCCAGGATGGTCAGGACATTGGGCCGGGCCGGCGGGTCGTCATGCCGGCCGAGGATGTTCAGCGCGAAGCGACCTGCCAGGGGGCTGCGCATGCAATGGACCACCCGTGCCCCGCGCGCCTGCAGCCAAGCCGCCACCGGCGCGCTGCGCCGCCCCGCCGAGATCACCAGGCGCGGCCAGGGGGGCGCAAGGCCGGCGCGGGCCGGCCCCGCCAGCCCGGCCAGGGTGCCGAAGGGCCAGGGCAGGCGCGCCAGCCCCCCCCAGGCCAGGGGGACCAGCCGAAAGGGCCGGTCGAGCCGCTCGGCGATGCCCTGCGCCTGGGCAGCGGTGCCGGCGCGGGGGTCGGCCAGGACCCAAATGGGCTCGGCCGTCATGGACGCTGGCGCCCGGCAGGGTTACGAACAGGGATCACGCCCACCCTTTTCCTCCGCACAGGGACCTGCCCATGGCCATCGCCCACGCCTCCGACTGGGACCGCGACGCCGCGCTCACCACGGCGCGCATCCTGCTCGAGATCAAGGCCGTGAACTTCCGGCCCGAGGAGCCCTACACCTTCACGAGCGGCTGGAAGAGCCCCGTCTACATCGATTGCCGGCGCATCATCTCCTTCCCCCGCGCCCGGATGCGCATCTGCGACCTGGGTTTCGAGAAGATCGCCCGGCATATCGGCTTCGAATCCATCGACGTGGTGGTGGGCGGCGAGACGGCCGGCATCCCCTTCGGCGCCTGGATCGCGGACCGGATGATGGCGCCCATGGCCTATGTGCGGAAGAAGCCCAAGGGCTTCGGCCGCAACGCGCTGATCGAGGGCGAGGTGCCGATCGGCCAGAAGGCGCTGCTGGTGGAGGATCTGACCACCGATGGCGGCTCCAAGATCCGCTTCGCGCAGTCGCTGCGTGACGCGGGGGCGATCTGCGACCACACCTTCGTGGTGTTCTACTACGGCGTCTTCCCCGGCAGCTTCGAGAAGATGAAGGAGATGGGCCTGCACCTGCACCACCTCTGCACCTGGTGGGATGTGCTGGAAGTCTGCCGCGAGCGGCCCTATTTCTCGGAGAGCGCGCTGAAGGAAGTGCGCAAGTTCCTCGAGGATCCGGTCGGCTGGTCGAAGGCGCATGGCGGCATCGGCTCGGTCGCGGAAGCCAAGCTGAAGGACAGCGCGGAATAGGCAGGAAGGGGCGGCGGCGATGGTGCGGATCAGCGTGGACTTGCCCGATGAGGTGGCCGAGGCGCTGACCCGCGCGGCGGCGGAGCGCCAGTCCACGCGCGAGGCCGTGCTGGTCGAGGCCGCCCGCGCCTTTCTCGGCCCCGATGACGGTTTCGATGCCTTCGTCGCCGACAAGGCGGCCTTCTCGGCCTGGATCGCGGAGGGCGAGGCGGATGCCGCTGCGGGTCGCCTCGTGGATCATGCGGTGGTGATGGCGGAGCTGGACGCCTGGGTGGAAGAGGTTGAAGCCAAGGCCCGGACCCGCGGGTGAGGATCCGCTGGTCGATCATTGCGCGGGCCGACCTTGCCGACATCCGTCGTTACCTGGCTGAAGAGAACCCCGCCGCGGCGCGCCATGCCGCGAGGCAAATCCGTCGCACGGCCAGACGGCTTGAGACCTTCCCGCTCTCGGCCATGATGCTGCCAGGACAGGATGTCCGCGCCGCGGCGGTCCGGCATACGCCCTATCGCCTCATCTACGCCATCGCAGCCGATGAGGTCCTCATTCTCCGCGTCTGGCATGGAGCCCGCCAATGGCCGCCCTCCGCCTGAGCCTCGCCTTGCTGCTGATGGCCCTGCCCGCGCTGGCACAGGCGCAGACGCCACCGCGCGAGAGCCTCACCATCGGCATCACGCAATACCCCGCCACCTTCCACCCCAACATCGAGAGCATGGCGGCGAAATCCTACGTGCTCGGCTTCACGCGCCGGCCACTGACGGTGCGCGATCCGGACTGGAACCTCGCCTGCCTGGGCTGCGATGTCGTGCCCAGCCTCGAGAACGGCATGGCGGTGCGCGAGAGCACGCCCGATGGCCGGCCGGGCATCCGCGTCACCTGGCGCATCCGCGAGGGGTCGCGCTGGGGCGATGGCACGCCGGTGACGGCGGAGGACCTGCTCTTCGCCTGGGAGGCAGGGCGCGACTTTTCCACGGGCTTCGGCGGCGCCGAATTCTACCGCAGCGCCTATGAGGCGATCGTGGAGGGTCCGCGCAGCGTCACGCTGCGCTTCGACCGCGTCACCTTCGAATACGCCTCGGCCGGCGATTGGCAGCCTTTGCCCGCGCATATCGAGCGCGCGCGCTGGGCGCAGGAACCGCGCAGCTATCGCAGCCGCAGCGCCTATGAGACCGAACCCACCAATCCCGGCCTGTGGAACGGCCCCTACCGCATCAGCGCGGTGACCCCGGGCAGCGGCGTGGTGCTGGAGCGCAACGCCCATTGGGCCGGCGCCGCACCTGCCTTCCGCCGCATCGCCATCCGCACCGTGGAGAACACCGCGGCGCTGGAAGCGCAGCTTCTCGCCGGGCAGCTCGACATGATCGCGGGCGAGCTCGGCCTGCCGCTCGACCAGGCGGCGGCGCTGGAGCGGCGCGTGCCGAACCGCTTCCGCTTCGCCTACAAGCCCGGCCTGATCTACGAGCATCTCGACCTCAACCTCGACACGCCCGCCTTGGCCGATCGGCGCGTGCGCCAGGCGCTGATCCAGGCCATCGACCGCGCGCAGATCGTCGCCCGGCTCTTCGAGGGGCGGCAGAGCGTGGCGCATACCACGGTGAATCCGCTGGATGGCATGCATGACGACAATGTCCGGCAATGGCCCTTCAACCTTGCCGCCGCCCGCGCCTTGCTTGACGACGCCGGCTGGCGTCCCGGTCCCGACGGCATCCGCCGCAACGCGGCCGGGGAGCGCCTGACCCTCGAGCTGATGACCACCGCCGGCAACCGCTCGCGCGAGGCGGTGCAGCAGGTGATCCAGGGCATGTGGCGCCAGGCGGGCATCGAGACGCGCATCCGCAACGAACCGCCGCGCGTCTTCTTCGGCGAGACGTTGAGCCGCCGCCGCTTCACCGGGGCGGCGATGTTCGCCTGGATCTCGAGCCCCGAGAACGTGCCGCGCACCACCTTGCACAGCGATGAGATCCCGCGCGCCGAGCGCAACTTCTCCGGCCAGAACTACACCGGCTTCCGCAATGCCGAGATGGATGCGCTGCTTGAGGCGCTGCCCATCGAGCTCGACCGCGAGCGTCGCCGCGCGCTGTGGCATCGCCTGCAGGCGATCTATGCCGAGGAATTGCCGGCCATCCCGCTCTGGTTCCGCTCGGACGCGCATGTCTGGCCCCTGTGGCTTGAGGGGGTGCGCCCGACGGGGCATCTCAACGCCTCCTCGCTCTGGGCAGAGGAGTGGCGCGTCCGGTGATCCGGCTGCTCGTCACAAGGCTGGGGCAGATCGCGATCACCCTCGTGCTGCTCTCGGCGGCGATGTTCCTGCTGATCGGGCTGATGCCGGGCGATCCCATCGACCTCGCCATCGCGGGCGATCCACGCCTGACGGCCGAGGATGCGGCGCGGCTGCGCGCCCTGCATGGGCTGGATCAGCCGCTGATGGCGCGCTACGCGGCCTGGGCGCAGGCCTTGCTGGCGGGCGAGTTCGGCTATTCGCGCCTCTTCGCGCAGCCCGTGGCGCAGGTGATCTGGCCCGCCTTGCTTTCCTCCCTCGCGCTGCTTGGCGCCGCACTTGCGCTGGCGGCGGGCCTTGGCCTGGCACTCGGCGCGCTGGCGGCGGCGCGGCCGCGCCTGGCGGGCGTCGTCGATGCCATCGCCATCCTCGGCCAATCGGCGCCGAGCTTCTGGGCGGGCATCCTGCTGATCATCCTCTTCGCCGTGACGCTGGGCTGGCTGCCGGCGGGCGGCGTGCCGGAGGAAGGGCAATCCGCCTGGCGCTTCCTGCTGCTGCCGGTGGTGACCTTGGCACTCGCCAACCTCGCCGCCTATGCGCGGCACAGCGCCGCCGCGCTTTCGGCCACGCTGCGCGAGCCCTGGGTGGTGGCCGCCCGCGCGCGCGGCAATGGCGAGGCACGGGTGCTGTTCCGCCACGCCTTCCCCAACGCCGCCGTGCCGATCCTGCAGGTGGCGGCGTTGGATGCCGGTTCGCTGGTCGGCGGCGCGCTGATCACCGAGACGCTCTTCGCCCGGCCCGGCATGGGCAAGCTGATCTATGACGCGGTGATGGGCAACGACACCAACCTCGCCCTGGTGGCGCTACTGCTGGTGGCGCTGGTGACCATGCTGGCCACGCTGGCGGCGGATGTCGCGCAGCGGGCGCTGGATCCGCGGCTCGCATGAGGCTGTCGCTCGGCCTGCTGATGCTCGCGCCGCTTGTGCTCGGCGCGCTGTTCGCGGGCACGCTCGAGGCCGCCATGGGGCACGATGCCTTCACGCCCGACCTGTTCAACCGCTTCGCGCCGGCCTCGGCCACGCATCCGCTCGGCACGGATGACCTCGGCCGTGACCTCCTGCTGCGGCTGCTGCATGGCGCGCGGGTCTCGCTGGCGGTGGGGCTTGCCACGGCCATCGCGGCGACGCTGATCGGCACGGCGATCGGCCTGCTCGCGGCCTGGCGTGGCGGGATCACGGATGCGGTGCTGATGCGCCTTGCGGATGGGATGCTCGCTTTGCCCGCCCTGCCGGTGCTGGTGGTGCTGGCGGCGGCCGATACCGGGCGCATCGGCCTGCCGCGCGGCGAGGCGCTGTCCGACATTCTCCGCATCGTTGCCATCCTGGCGCTGTTCGGCTGGGTGGGCGTGGCGCGCCTCGCCCGTGCGGCGGCGCTTTCCGTCCTGGCGCGCGACTATGTGCGCGCCGCGCGCGGCCTCGGCGCCTCCGAGGCGCGGATCCTGCTGCGCCATGTCGCGCCCAACATCACGGGGCCGATCCTGGTCGCCACGGCGCTCGCCGTCGCGGGCGCGATCCTGGCGGAAAGCGCGCTGAGCTTCCTCGGCCTGGGCATCGCCCCGCCCGCGGCAAGCTGGGGCAACATGCTGGCGAATGCGCAGGATCTCGTGTTCTCCGCCCCCCTCGCCGCGGTCTGGCCGGGTGCGATGATTCTGCTGGCGGTGGCCGGCTGCACCCTGGTCGCGGACGCCCTGCGGCGCTAACGCTCTTCCGAAAGGGAGAGAACCGGCGATGCCGCGCATCCTGACCACGCATACCGGCAGCCTGCCCCGCCCGCGTGCCCTGACCCGCCTGCACGCCCGGCGCGCGCGCGGCGAGGCGGTGGATGCGGCGGAACTCGCCGCCGCCGCCGAGGCCGCGGTGCGCGCCATCGTGCCGCAGCAGCGCGCGGCGGGCATCGACATCCCCAACAATGGCGAGCAGGGGCGCGAATCCTTCGTGCTCTACCTGCGCGACCGCCTGACCGGCCTTGGCGGCGCCAGCGCGCGCGGCGGCTTCCAGGACATCGACGCCTATCCGGAATTCAAGGCCGAGTTCACCGCCGGCATGGCGACGAAGGAGGCCGCGAGCGTGACCTCCAACCTCCCGGCCGCCATCGCCCCAATCGCTTATGTGGGGGAGGAAGCGATGCAGGCGGAATGCGCCGAGTTCCGCGCCGCCCTGGCGCCGGAGGCCGCGCATTTCGCCGGCGCCTTTCTCGCCGCGCCCTCGCCCGGGATCGTCGCGGCGGTGGTGCAGAACCAGCACTACGACACCGAGGACGCCTACCTCGCCGCGCTGGGGGCGGCGCTGCGGGTGGAGTACAAGGCGATCCTCGATGCCGGGCTGACGCTGCAGATCGATTGCCCGGACCTGGCGCTGGAGCGCCAAGCCTCCTACCAGGATCGCCCGCTGGCCGACTTCCTGGGCTTCTGCGAGCGGGTGGTCGGCGCCATCAACACCGCCATCGCGGGCCTGCCGCGGGAACGCATCCGCCTGCATGTCTGCTGGGGCAATTACGAGGCGCCGCATGATTCGGACGTGCCCTTCGCCGAGATCTGGCCGCTGATCCGCCAGCTGCGTGTCGGCGGCTTCGTGCTGCCCTTCGCCAATCCGCGCCACGCCCATGAGCATCGCGTCTTCCGCGCCGCGCCGCTCGCGCCGGACCAGATCCTGGTCGCGGGCGTGATCGATACCCTGACCAACTTCGTCGAGCATCCCGAAGTGGTGGCCGAGCGGCTGGAGCGCATCGCACACAGCCTGGGCGACCCGGCGCGGCTGATGGCCGGCACGGATTGCGGCTTCGACACCTCGGCCGGGCGCGGGCGCGTGGCGCGCGATGTGGTCTGGGCCAAGCTGCGCGCCCTGGCGGAGGGCGCGCGCCTCGCCTCCGCGCGGCTCGCCTGAGCATGTGCTGGCTGTGCACGCTGCGCCGCCCGCCGGCGCGACCGAAGCCCCAACCAGCAGAACCGGTGACCAGAAATGAGCCGGCGGCGCCGGCCAGGACCAGGCGAGCCGGCGGAACCGGCACCGACCAAGGGAGAGAAACCATGATCCGTCGCATCCTGCTCGGCGCCGCCGCGGCGCTGCTGGCCCTCGCCCCCCGCCTCGCCGAGGCGCAGCCCAACGCCGTCTGGCCCGGCACGCGGCAGGTGCGGATCGTCATCACCTATCCGCCCGGCGGCACCACGGATTTCGTCGCCCGCTTCCTCGCCCAGCGCCTGAGCGAGCAGACCGGGGGCAGCTTCGTGGTGGAGAACCGCTCGGGCGGCGGCGGCGTGGTGGGCTGGACCCACCTGGTGCGCAGCGCCCCGGACGGCACGACGCTGCTGCTCACCGACAATTCGCTGGCCACCGCGCCGCCGCTGCAGCCAAATCTCGGCTTCGACATCCGCACCGACATGACGCCGATCTCGGCACTGGTGGACTACCCCACCGTCTTCGTCGTGCCCGGCAACGCCCCGGCGCGCACGCTGCGCGAATTCATCGACGCCCAGCGCGGCCGGCCCGCCGACAGCCTGTTCTATGGCTCCATGGGGGCGGGGTCCTCGCCGCACCTCTACACCGAATACCTGCAGGACCTGTCGGGCATCGCCATGACGCATGTGCCCTATCGCGGCATGGGCCCGGCCTTCACGGACCTGCTCGCCGGGCGCGTCGCGCTGCTGATCGCCGCCCCGCCCACCGTGCTCGGCGCGGTGCGCGACGGCCGGGCACGGGCGATCGCCATCGGCACCACCGGCGGGCGGATCCCGGCCCTGCCGGACGTGGCCACGGCGCGGGAACAGGGCGTCGATTTCACCTATTCCTTCTGGTACGGCCTGCTCGGCCCGCGCGGCCTGGAGCCCGCGGTGGTGGCGCGCATCCAGGAGGAGGTGCGCCGCTTCCAGGCCACGCCCGAAGTGCGGGAGCGCTTCGCCCAGCAGGGGGCCACCGTGATGTCCGGCGGCGCCGAGGAACTCTCCCGCGTCATCGAGAGCGACCTCGCCCGCTGGAGCGAGGTGATCCGTACGAAGGGCATCACGCTGCAGAACTGAGCCCTGCGAATGGGGGGAAAGTGCCGCGCGCAACACCATGTAACGCCGTGCCCTTCCCTTCCCCCGCGCCCGCCGCCATGATGCTCACGAACGGGAGAGCTTCACTTGGCAGAAATCTGGGAACAGTGGGGCGCGCTTGCCTATGCGGGGGTCTTTCTCTGGGCGTTCCTGGAAGGTGAAACCTTCGTCATCGCCGCGGCCGCCGTGGGGGCGGCCACCGGGCTGATCGATCCCTGGATCCTGTTCTTCGCCGCCTGGTCGGGATCCTTCTGCGGCGACCAGTGCTGGTTCCTGCTGGGTCGGCGCTTCGGGCCGCGGCTGCTGGCGCGCATGCCGCGCGCCAAGAACCAGTTCGACAAGGCCGCCGTGCTGCTGCACCGCTATGGCGCCGCCTTCATCCTGAGCTTCCGCTTCCTCTACGGCGTGCGCAACGTGGCCGCCGCCGCCTGCGGCATGGCCGGCATCCCCTATGCCCGCTTCGCCTTCTTCAACTTCTTCGGCGCGGGCATCTGGGCCGCGAGCTTCGTGCTGGCGGGCTGGTATCTCGGCGCCCTGCTCGGGCCGGAGAACCTGTTCTACGCCATCGGCGCCGTGGCGTTCACGGTGCTCGGCGTCATCCTCATCCGCTGGCAGCTTCGCCGCCGGCGCGCCCGCCTGGCGGCGGCGCAGCAGCCGGCAGGGTGAGGTTCAGCACGCCTCCGCGCGGAACACCCGGCTCGGCGTGACGAATTCCTCCTGCGCCGCGACCGAGAGGATCTCCCGCGACCCCGCCTCCGCCGTGCGGCGCAGCAGGCCATGGATGCTCGAGGCCGCGGCGGAGAGCGCGGTGCGCGCCTCACCGGCGCGCAGCCGGTGGAACAGGAACAGGGCGGCGATGGCATCGCCCGCGCCGTTCACGCTCACCGGCAGCAGCGGCGTGCGCAGGCGCCAGAAGGCGCCCTCCTCCCCCGCCAGCAGATCCATCGCATCCGCGGGCGTGTCCTCGGTGCGCAGCGAGGTCACCAGCACGCAGCGCGGCCCGCGGGCCTGCAGCTGCGCCACCGCGCGCTTGGCCTCCGCCAGCGTGGTGACGGTGGCGCCGGTCAGCCATTCCAGCTCGAACTGGTTGGGGGTGAGGATGTCGGCCACCGGCACGGCCCGGTCACGCATGAATTCCGGGATCCCCGGGCGGACGAAGACGCCCCGCCCGACATCGCCGATCACCGGGTCGCAGCAATACATCGCCGCGCCATTGGCCTGCTTCACGCGCGTGGCGGCGGCGAGGATGGTCTCGCCGATCTCGGCCGCGCCCATGTAGCCCGAGAGCACGGCATCGCAGTCCGGCAGCACGCCGCGCTCGGCGATGCCCTCGATCAGCTCCTGGATCAGCTCCCGCCCGAAGACCTGGCCGCGCCAGGCGCCATAGCCGGTGTGGTTGGAGAACTGCACCGTGTTCACCGCCCAGACCTCCGCCCCCAGGCGCTGCAGCGGAAACACCGCCGAGGCGTTGCCCACATGGCCATAGGAGACCCAGGACTGGATGCTGAGGATATTGAGCGGCCGCGCCGGATCGGTGGGCGAACGCGCGGGACTCATGCGCCGCCCGTGGCGATGATCGAGCCGGCCCTGCCCCGCATATCCGCGATCCTTCCTTGCATCGGGCCGGACGCTAAGTCCGGCGCCGGAGCCGGGCAAGACGCGCGCCCGGTTGCACGGGCGGAAATCCTCGCCTATACGCGCCGCTCCCGTGCCTGCCGGTCACCGTCGGCGGGCCCATGATCCGTGAGCGCCCCGATGAAGTCCGACATCCACCCCGACTACCACACCATCAACATCATCATGACCGATGGCACCACCTTCACCACGCGCTCCTGCTACGGGAAGGAAGGCGACACCATCCGCCTCGACATCGACCCGAAGTCGCACCCGGCCTGGACCGGCCAGCAGCGCGTGATGGACACGGGCGGGCAGATCGCCAAGTTCAACAAGAAGTTCGCCGGCATCGGCGTGCGCAAGTCGAGCTGAGGCCAAGGCACCGCCCCCCGGGCGGCGTAACGGTGGCCGCCGTGCCGGAGGAGGCCAGCCTGGCCTCCTGCCCCGGGGACCCACGGTTTCTCTTCGTGTGCGGCTGCCCGCGTTCGGGCACGACCGCACTGGGGCGGCTGCTGAACCAGCACCCCGCCGTGGCGTTGGGGCTGGAACGCTACAAATACGTCTTCGGTCGGCGTCTGGCGGAGTTCCAGCCGGCCTTGTTCGCACCGGCCCGCTTCCTCGACATCCGGCCCGAGGACAGCAACAACCCGAACACCCATCTCGCCGGCAAATTCGCCGCCGACGCGACGATCCGCGTGGTGGGCGACAAGATCCCCTATCTCTATCGCCGCTTCCCGCATGTCCTGCAGGCCTTCCCGGCCGTGCAGGTGCTGGCGATCTTCCGCGACCCCGTCGATGTCGCCCGATCCTGGCAGCAGCGCGCCGACAACCCGGCCGACACCTGGCGCGCCGAGGCCGGGGCCGCGGCTGCGCTCCTGGAGTGGAAGGCCAGCGTCGCCCGCGTGCGCGCCAACCTGCCCCGCTGGGGCGCGCGCATGACCGTCCTGGCCTATGAGCCTTTCTTCCGGGTCGCCGACTCGGCGCTGCTGGCGGCGAACTTCGAACGTCTCCTGGCGGTGCTGGGGCTTCGGATGCCACCCGCCGCGCTGGCCGAGGCGGCAGCGGCGATCTTCACGCCGCCCCGCCCAACCCCGCCCACCGCCCTGCCGAGGGACATCGCCGCCGAGGCCGAGGCGCTGCGCGAGGATCCGGCCTATCGCGCCCTGCTCGCCCGCGCGCTCTGAGGCGCGGTTCGACCCAGCCGGGGCGGGGTCTTGAACCGGTTCAGCACCCTACCCACCTCCCCACTGCCGGCGGTGCCCGATCGGGGCTGACGGTGCCATCCGCTCCAGGTCGCCCGCATGGGGGCCACGGCACGGGTGGAAAGCGCAACGACCTTGCTTCCCGAAGGGGGTCCCCATGACGAATTTCGATTTCGCGCCCTTGTTCCGCACCGCCATCGGCTTCGACCGCATGGCACGTCTCGCGGAATCCGCCCGCTCCGCCGCGGAAGGGGCGAGCTACCCGCCCTACAACATCGAGAAGACCGCCGAGGACAGCTATGTCCTGACGATGGCCGTGGCCGGCTTCGGCCCCGAGGACATCGAGGTGACGGCGCATGAGAACACCCTCGCCATCGCCGGCAAGGCGCCCGCGACGCCCCCGGCCGAGCCGGGCCGCGTGCTCTATCGCGGCATCGCCGGGCGCGCCTTCGAGCGTCGATTCGTCCTCGCCGACCACATCGTGGTCGAGGGCGCGCAGCTCGAGCACGGGCTGCTGCATGTGGCGCTGAAGCGCGTGGTGCCCGAGGCGCTGAAGCCCCGGCGCATCGCCATCACCCAGGGCGCGCCCCGCCCGGCCCTGGCCTCGCTCTCCGAGGCTGCCTGAGACGGGCGGTGGCGGGCAGCGCCCGCCGCCGCGATATGAAATCTGATACGGCTCTCGCGGCCCGGTCATCGCCGGGCCGCTTTTTTGTTTTGTGCCCCCGGCTTGCGCTCGATCAAGGAGCCGGTCCAGTCTGCGTGCATAAGCTGAGGCGAAATCACGGGTCGAAGCGCGATGAGTCTCTCTGGCCGGGCTGCACCTTCCAGACGTGCCTTCCTTGCCGCGACGGCGGCATTCGCCCTTCCGGGCCTCGCAAATGCCGAGACCGCCGGAAACCGCCTCTCCCAGGCCGTGGCCCGCGGCACGTTGCGCTGCGCCGTGCTGGCTGCCCTGGTCCCGCCCACCCCGTCCGACCCTCGCCCCGCCGCCTTCCAGCTCGACGCCTTCACCCAGGCCATCGCCGAGCTGATCGCCGCGGGCATCGACCTTCAGCTGGAAATCCTGCCCAGCCCCGCCGGCGGGGTGCTCGGTGACGTCATCTCCGGCCGCGCCGATATCGGGCTGATGCCGCTGGTCGTGCCGTGGACGCTGCGGCAGACGATGTTCGCCACGCCGATCACCACCGTGGATGTGCCGGTGCTGGGCATCGGCCCGCGCCGCCGCAACTGGCTGCAGATGGGCGGGCGCCGCCTCGGCGCCACCGTGCCCTATGCCGCCGCACTGACGGAAATGGGCTTCCCGCTCGACAGCGTCGAGGTGATCCCGGTGAACGGGCTCCTGCAACTGGAGGCGATGCTCCGTGCGCGCGAGATCGACGATGTCATGGTCAATCGCTGGCATCTGCGAAACCTGCGCGAACGCAACCCCGACCTCGCGCTGACCCAGCATTTCGTGGCCATGGCGCTGCCGCATGGCATCGCGATCGCGCATGGCCAGCATGACCTGCTGCGCACCATCAACACCGTGCTGGCCCTCGCGCGCCATTCCGGGCGGCTGGCGCAGTTGCACCGGCAGCACTTCGGGCTGCCAGCACCGGACCTGGAACTTCTTTGAGCGGAGAGCTGCCCGAATGAACGTGCCCCCCGCCCTGAACCTACCCTCAACCGGTCGCCGCGCCCTGCTCGGCACCACCGCCACCTTCGCCCTGCCTGGACTGGCACGGGCGCAAGCCCGACGCAGCGTCACCTTCCTGAGCTGGACCGCGGCGCTGGACACGCTGCGCGAACATATTTCAGGCTTCACCGAGGCCACGGGCCTGCGCGTGATGCACCAGCACGTGCCCTGGTCCACCTATCGCGCCACGGCACTGAACCGCCTGGCCTCCGGCACGCAGCCCGACGTGCTCTGGGTGGCCGACACCAACCTCGCGGAATTCGCCGCCGCCGGGCTGATCGCCCCGATCGACGACCTGCCGGAGCTGACCCGCTTCAACGCCGAGGCCCTGCCCTTCTGCACCCAGACCATGACCCTGCAGGGCCGGCAATACGGTCTGGCCTACTACACCGACCACATCGCGCTGATCTACAACCGCGCGCTGCTGGACCGCGCCGGAATCGCCCGGCCGCCGGCAAGCTGGGACGAGCTGGTCCACCAGAGCCAGTCGCTGCAGTCGCGCGGGCTGTGCGAGGAGCCGCTGCTCATCCCGCTGGCCGCCGACCCCTGGCTGATCGAGATCATCATCGCCCTGCTGGCGAGCTTCGGCGGCATGGCCCCCGTGCCAGCCAATCTGCAGGGGCCGGGCGCGTCCGACCGGCCGATGCGCGAGGCCCTCACCTTCCTGCATGACGCCATCCACCACCAGCGGATCATGCCGTCGCAGGCGATGGAGATGAGCGAGGAGGAGGTGTTCCGCGACTTCGCCGAGGGCGACCACGCCTTCACCCTGCTGCCCAGCTACCGGCTGATGCGGCTGAACGACCGCGACAACTCGCCGGCGGCCGGCGCCTTCCGTGCCGCGCTGATGCCCAATGGCGGCGGCGCCACCGGGCATTACAGCCAGGGCTGGCTGCGCTTCTACGCGATGAGCGCGGCGGCCAAATCGGTCCCTGCGCGACGCGCGGCGGCCAGCGCCTTCATGGCCGCCTTCGGTGGCCGGGACTGGACCGGCGCCTACCGCCTGCAGAAGACCATGCTGCTCGACCTCGGCCTGCCTTCCTGCGCCCTGCCGCTGGCGGACGACCCGGCGGTGCGCCGCTTCAATGCCAATGCGGCGGGTTCTGCCGACATCCTGCAGGAGCAGCGCCTGCGGCTGCGCGCCAAGAGCGTCTGGGCGCCCTGGTATGCCAGTTGGCAGGCGGCGATGAACGAGATCTGGCGGGAAGCCATCGCCGGGCGCCTGACTCCTGCCGACGCCGTGGGCCTCTCGCGCCTCACCTGGAGCCGGCTGGAAAACACCGCGCGGACGGGCGGCCGATGAGCCTCCTGCAGGCCAGAAGCGGCGCGACCCGGCGCGGGCTGCTCGGGCTGCTTGGCGCCGCGGCCGCCATGCCGGCCCTGGCGAGCGACCACTCGCTGGACCTGCTTCGGGCCGCGGGGCGGCTGCGCGCGGGAATCGATTTCGACGACACGCCCATGGCCTTCCGCACGGCGTCGGGCGCGCCGGATGGCCTGGCCCCGGCCATCGCCCGGCTGGTGACCGAGAGCCTGGGCCTGGAACTGGAGATCGTGCCCGTCACCAAGATCGACGGCGACGTGGCCCTGCTCGCCGGGCGCATCGACCTGCTGGTCAGCGCGCCGCCGGCCAGCATCACCCTGGCGCGGGAGGTGATGCTGGCCGACCCCTTCGCCAGCTTCCACCACGTGCTGATCTCCCGCCGCAGCCTGTCGATCCAACGGCCGGAGGATCTGACGGGCTTCACCATCGCCACCCTGCCGCAGCGCTGGAGCGCAGCGCTGGACGGCACCACCCGTCGCTTGCGCGCGCAATTCTTGCCGGTGGCCAGCGCGCCAGCCGCCGAACGGGCGCTGATCGCCGGCCAGGCGGACGCCGCCATCCTGCCTGACTACATGGCGCGGCAGGTGCTGGAACGGCGCAGCGGGCTGGAGGTGAAGCTCGATCTCGGCCAGGCCTGGATCGGGCCTGCCCTGCCCTATGGCAATCACACGCTGCTGCGGGTTATCAACGCCTTGTTCTACCTTGCCCGCCGCGACGGGCGACTCGCCGTGCTGCATCGCGACTTCCTCGATCGCCCCCTGGTGATGGTGCCCTTCTTTTGAGCCCGCCGCGCCCCACCCCCTGCCCCGTGCCGCGCCTGGGCCGCCGCCAGATGTTGGCGGGCCTCGGCCTGGCCCTGCCCGCCGCCGCGCGCGCCCACATGTCGGGCGACCTGCTGGCGATCCGGGGGGGCAACCTCGTGCGGATCGGGGTCTTCCTGCAATTGCCGCCCTGGGGCGGCTATGGCGACATGGGCGCGCCGGACGGGTCGGAGGTGGCGCTGGCGCGGCTGCTCGCGGCGGATCTGGGCGTGAACCTGCGCCTGATCCCGCTGCAGGTGGATGACCGCGTGCCCGCCCTGGTCAGCGGGCGGGTGGATGTGCTGGTCGCCGGCCTGCCCATCACGCCCGCGACCCTGCGGCGGGTGGCCTTCGCGTCCTCCCACGGCTCGATCACGGCGAGCCTCGCGACGCGCCGAGGCGGGGATATCCGCACGCTCCGGGATTTGGTCGGCCGGCGCATCGGCGTGCCGATCGGCACGATCGCCGCGGAGATCGTGCAGGAGCGCTTCGGCAGCAGTTCACAGGTGGTCCTGTTCCCCGATACCGCCGCGGGGCTGGAGGCACTGTTCGCCGGCACCGTGGATGCGGCGCTGAGCTATGACTGGGAGTTGCGCTCGATCCTGATGAGCCAGCCCGGCGGCGAACTGGAGCGCGCGCTGGATCTCGTGACCTTGCGGCACGGCATCGCCGTGCGGCAGGGTGAGCACGACCTGCTGCGCTTCATCAACACCTTCCTGTTCCTGCGCAGCGCCGATGGCAGCCTCGGCGACATCCACCAGCGCTATTTCGGCGCGCCGCTACCCTCACCGGTCCTGTTCCGGTGAAGGTCCCGGCCTCCCGCTCAGCGCTGCGGGCGCAGCCGGCGGCGCACGGCCGCGAAGGCGCCCTCGGTCTCGGTATCGGCCAGGATGAAGCCCACGCCGATCGCCGGTGCGTTGGGGTCCGACAGGCCAAGCCCCGGCCGGGTGGGCGCTTCCTGCGTCACGACCACCTCGGTCAGCGGGCCTTCCGTCAGTTCCTCGCGCCAGCGCTGCCGCCAGACCACCACGGCGCCGCCGCGCACCTGCTCGGGCCACATCTCGGTCTGGAGCGGGGGGCCGAGGCTGGCGGCCACGCGCTCGAACACGCCCGCGACGGAAAGCCCGGAGTCGAGCGGCTGGAAGGATTCGATTCGCGTCACGCGATGCCCGCGCTGCGGATCGTTCAGCAGGAAGACGCGGATCGCGGGGCAGACGAAGGGCGCGCCGCGCGGGATGCAATCATTGTCCTCGGGCACGGCGAGCAGCATGCGCGTCAGCCCATCCGGCGGCAGGTCCACCGCCATGTCGATGGCGAAGCCCTGCGCGACCATGGAGTCCACGACCTCGCCGGCGGACATGTCCAGTTCCAGTTGCCGGGCCGCGCTCAGCACGGGCATCGGGTTGGCGGCCGATGGTGATCCGGCATCCTGAGCCCGCGGTGCGGCCGCCATCGCCGTGGCAAGCAAACAGGCCAGGGACAGGGCAAGGAAGCTGTGTCGCATCGGGCGACCCTCCGGGTTCCACGCGGGCGAGTATAGCACATCGGCACGCCCGCGCTTTGATACAGGTCATATGGGCCTTCGGCGGCATCGCCGGAAGGGCGGCCGTGCCCCCATGACAGGCATGTCACGCGCCCTGGCCTCTCCTGCGCTGGGCCGCCGGGCCCTGGCGGGCGCCGCCCTGCTCGCCGCCTCGACCGCCGCCCCGGCCCCGGCACAGAGCCCGCTCGGCACGCCGGGTGAGGATTGGAACGATTTCCGCCGCCGCTTCCTCGCCCCCGAGGGGCGCATCGTCGATACCGGCAACCGCAACGTTTCCCACACCGAGGGGCAGGGCTATGCGATGCTCGCCTCGGTGCAGGCCGACGACCAGGGCAGCTTCGCGCGGATGCTCAACTGGACGATGGGCAACCTCAAGCGGCGCGGTGACGAGCTGTGCTCCTGGCGTTACCAGCCCGACGCGCAGACCCCGGTGACGGACCCGAACAACGCCAAGGATGGCGATCTTTTCATCGCCTGGTCCCTGATCGAGGCCGGGCGGCGCTGGCGCAATGCCGATTACCGGCGCCGGGGGATCGCGATCGGGCGGGACATCCTGCGGCTGTGCACGGCGCGAGTCGGCTCCGCCCTGCTGCTGCTGCCCGGCGCCTATGGCTTCCAGGCGCGCGGCAAGACGGTGGTCAACCCTTCCTACTATGTCCTGCCCGCGATGCAGGTGCTGATGGAGGAAACCAGCGACCCCGCCTGGGACCGGCTGCTGAAGGATGGGCTGGAGATGCTGCGGCAGGCGCGCTTCGGCCGCTGGTCGCTGCCGCCCGACTGGCTCGAGATCCGCCACGAGGACATGTACCTGATCCCGGCGCCGAACTGGCCCGCGCGCTTTTCCTTCGACGCCATCCGCGTGCCGCTGAACCTGGTGTGGGGCGGGGAGGCACAGCACCCCACCGTCGCCTCCTGCCTGGGCTTCTGGACCTCGCCGGACCACCGGGCGATCCCGGCCTGGACGGATTTGCGCACGGCCCAGTTGGCACCCTATCCGGCCTCCTCCGGCGTGATCGCCATCGCGCGGCTCTGCGCCGCGGCGCTGGGCACGCGCGGCCAGGCGGCGGCCATGCCGCGCATCGGCAATGCGCCGGACTACTACGCGGCGGCGCTGGTGCTGCAGGCGCGCCTCGCCTGGCGGCGGCTCGAGCTGAGCTGAGCCGGGCCGTGCCGGTGAACCGCCCGCCGCAGCCCCGCCGCGCCCTGCTGCTCGCCCTGCCCGCGCTGGCCGGCTGCGCCACGGGCGGTCCCGGCGGGCTGGCGCGCGGCGGGGGGGAGGCCAGCCTGCCGCGCCTCGCCGCGCTTGCCGGCCACGACCCGATCCCGGGCGAACCGGATGTGGTGCTGCGCTGGAACAGCCTGCCGCGCGGCGCCACCGATCTGCGCGTGGTGGTGCATTATCACGGCTTCGCCGGGCCGGAGGGGCTGCGCCTCGCCTCCCGCCTGCATGGCAGCGGCCTGGTGCTGGGGGGCGCCCCGCCCACCGTCGCGATGATGATCCGCGGCCGGCCCGTGCGCCGTCCGGGCGCCTTCGACTGGCCGGCCACCGCCACGCCCGGCGGGCTGGAGGCGGTGGTGAGCGAGGCGCTCTCCGCCTTCGGCCCGGGCCTGCCACCGGTGACGCGCCTGGTGCTCACCGCCCATTCGGGCGGTGGCGGCGGCCTGCAGGCCGCACTCGCCGGCAGCGCGGCGCGGATCGACGAGGCGCATTTCCATGACGCGCTCTATGGCGACCCTGTCGCCGCCCTGCGCTGGATCACGGCGCGCAGCGCCGCCGAGGCCCGCGGGGCGCCGCCCGCCGCGCTGGTCGCCATCGCCGCGCAGGCCAACCAGGGCGCGGCGCGGCGCCTCGCCGCCGGGCTGGCGCGGCAGGGGCTGGCCGGGCCGCGGCGGCGGGTGGTGATCACGGGGGCCGCGCATAACGACATCCCCCGCCTCTACGGTCCCGCCCTGCTGGCCGATGCCGCCACGCCGCTGCCGGGCACCATCGCGGCCTGAACCGCGCGTGCCGCACGCAGGTCGCTGGCCAAGCGGGGGGTTTCTTGGCTATGTCGGCAGCAAGCACAACAATCCGAGAGGCTGATCATGATTGCGCGTCGTCGCTCAACCCTTGGCCTTGCCCTGGCCGGCCTGTTCGGCGCTGCCGGGCGGACGCAGGCGCAGGCGCGCAACGTCGTCGCCTACACCGCCTTCTCGGAAGGTGTCACCGCGCTGGCGCCGGGCTTCCGCGCCGCGACAGGCAGCGAGGTGCAGGTCGTCGCCGCCGGCTCGGGTGAACTCGTGCGCCGCATCCTGGCCGAGCGCGCACGCCCGCTGGCCGATGTCGTGATCTCGGTGGGCGGCGAATCGGTGGACGCCAACCCGGCTGTCTTCACGCGCTACACGCCGCGCGAGGACGCGGCGATCCTGCCGGCGCTGAAGGTCAGCCCGAACTACATCCCCTTCTCGGTCACCATTCCCACCGTGCTCGCGGTGAACACCCGCCTGGTGCCGGAAGCGGAGATCCCGCACACCTGGGCCGCGCTGGCCGACCCGAAGTGGAAGGGCAGGATCGCCTTCGCCGGCGCCGACCGCTCGGGCTCCGCGCTGCAGCAGATGATGCAGGTGGTCTACAATTTCGGCGATGACGAGGGCTGGCGCCTGTTCGAGCGCATGGTCGAGAACTTCGTCATCACCGGCTCCTCCGGCGCCGTGCCGCGCGGCGTGGCGCAGGGCGAATACGCCATCGGCCTCACGCTCGAGGATTTCGCGCAGCGCTTCATCGATGGCGGTGCGCCGGTGCGCATCACCTACCCGCGGGAGGGCATCACCTTCGCCGCCGATGCGATGGCGCTCGTCGCCGGCGGCCCGAACCCGGATGGCGGGCGCGCGCTGATCGACTACGTCGCCTCCGCCGAGGGGCAGCGGCTGATCGTGGAGCGCTTCAGCCGCCGGCCGATCCGCACCGACGTCGCCCCGCCCGCCGGGGCGCTGGCGCCCGCGCAACTGCCGATCAAGAACATCCCGGTCGAGTGGTCGAATGCCCGCCAGCGCGACCTGCTGAACCGCTATCTCCGCCTTGTCCGCCGCTGAGGGCGTGGCCGGCCCCGCGCATCTCGAGGTCGCGGGGCTGGTCAAGCGCTTCGGCGCCTTCACCGCGCTCGATCATGTCTCCCTCGCCGCCGCGCGGGGCGAGCTGCTGACGCTGCTCGGCCCCTCGGGCTGCGGCAAGACGACGCTGCTGCGCATCATCGCGGGCTTCCTGCGGCAGGAGGCCGGCACGCTGCGCCTGGGCGGGCGCGCGCTCGACGACATGCCGCCCGAGGCGCGCAATTTCGGCATGGTGTTCCAGAGCTACGCCGTGTTCCCGCACCTCAGCGTGCGCGACAACGTGGCCTATGGCCTGCGCGCGCGCGGCGTGGGGCGCGAGGCCTCGGCACAGCGCGTGGCGGCGGCCCTCGCGCGCGTGCGGCTCGATGCGCTGTCGGAACGCTATCCGGACGCGCTCTCGGGCGGGCAGAAGCAGCGCGTGGGGCTCGCCCGCGCGATGGTGATCGAGCCCGACCTGCTGCTGATGGATGAGCCGCTCTCCAACCTGGACGCCAAGCTGCGCATCGAGATGCGTGACGAGATCCGCCACATGCAGCGCGAGATGGGCATCACCACCATCTACGTCACGCATGACCAGGAAGAGGCACTGGCGATCTCCGACCGCATCGCGGTGATGGAGCGCGGGCGGCTGCTGCAACTCGGCACGCCGCGCGCGATCTTCGAAGCACCCGCCCATGCCTTCGTCGCGGAGTTCGTGGGCGGCTGCAACTGGCTCGCCGGGCGGCTGCGGCGCGAGGGGGCGGCGATGGCCGTGTGCATCGGCGATGCCGCGCCCTGCCCTTTGCCCGCGCTCGGCCCGCAGGCCGAAGGCGCGGCGCGCGCGGCGCTGCGCAACGAGGATCTGCGCCTCGCGGTCGAGGCCGATGCGCCGGGCGCCTGCCTCGCCGCGCGCGTGGTCAGCCGCGCCTATCTCGGCCCGCGCACGCGCGTGAAATGCGCCCTGACGGATGGCGCCGTGGTCGAGGCCGACCTGCCGAGCGGGCTCGACCTGCCGCCGGAAGGGGCGGAGATCCGCCTCGCCTTCGATCCGGCGCGGCTGCTGCTCTTCGGCGAGGCGGATGGCGCCAGGCTGACATGACCGGCGGGCTGTTGGCGCGCTTCCGGCGCGATCCGTGGAGCGCCATCGCGCTCGCCACCGTGGCCTTCATGCTGGTCTTCGTCGCCTGGCCGCTGGCCGAACTCGGGCGGCAGAGCCTGATCGGCCAGGAGAGCGGCGAATTCGGGCTGGAGAATTTCCAGACCTTCTTCGGCTCCTCCTATTTCCGCCGGGCCCTGACCAACAGCCTGCTGGTGGGCGCGATGGGCACGGTGCTGGCGCTGCTGATCGGCGTGCCGCTCGCGCTCGCCTTCGCGCGCTATGATTTCGCGGGCAAGGCGTGGATCGAGGTGGCGATCCTGCTGTCCATGCTCTCACCGCCCTTCGTGGGCGCCTATGCCTGGATCATGCTGTTCGGCCGCTCGGGCCTGGTGACGGAGGCCGCGCGCGAGATCGGCATCAACCTGCCGCCGATCTACGGCGCCTTCGGCATTTCGCTCGCCAGCGCCTTCGCGCTGTATCCGGTGGTGTTCCTGGTGGTGCGCGGCGGACTCGCGCGCGTGAACCGCACGCTCGAGGATGCGGCGGCCAGCCTCGGGCGCGGGCGGTTCGGCGTGATCCGCACGGTGACGCTGCCGCTGATCCTGCCCTCGCTGCTCACCGCGGCGCTGCTGGTGTTCCTGGGCATCATCTCGGATTTCGGCACGCCCTCCATCCTGGGCGAGGGCGAGCGCTTCCCGGTGCTCGCCACCCTCGCCTTCTCGCTCTACCTCTCCGAGATCGGCGCCGAGCCGGGCATGGCGGCGACGACCTGCGCGGTGCTGGTGGTGATCGCGATGGCGCTGGTGGTGGCGCTGCGGCTGTTCTCCGGCCGGCGGAACGTGGCCGATGACGGGGGTGGCGGCGGCGCGCCGACGCGGCTCGGCGGCGGGGCGAGCCTGCTGATGGGGCTGGGCACCACGGCGCTGGTGGCCCTCGCCAGCACGCCGCAGATCGTGGTGACGCTGTGTTCCTTCCTCGAGGTGCGCGGCGTGGTCTTCCAGCCGGTCCTGACGCTGGAGAACTACCGGCGCGCCATCGGGGCGATGGGCGATGCGCTGTGGAACAGCCTGGTCTTCGCCGGGCTCGCGCTGCTGCTGATCGTCCTTGTCGGTGCCGCGATCGGCTATGTCATCGCGCGGCGCTCGGGGCCGATGACGCGGCTGCTCGATTCGCTGATCATGATCCCCTATGTCGTGCCGGGCACGGTGCTGGGCATCGGCTACGCCACCGTGTTCAACGAGCCGCCGCTGCTGCTGACCGGCACGGCGACGATCATCGTCACGGTCTATTTCGTGCGCCGCCTGCCCTACATGACGCGCGCCTCGGCGGGCATCGTCTACCAGATCGATGCGGGGCTGGAGGATGCCTCGCGCTCCCTGGGCGAGCCACCCTTGCGCGGCTTCCGCCGCGTCATGGCGCCGCTGATGCGCCCGGGCATCCTGGCGGGTGCGGCGATCGCCTGGGTCGAGGTCTTCTCGGAGCTTTCGGCCTCGATCGTGCTCTATACCGGCACCACGCGCACCCTGCCGATCGCCGCCTACCAGCAATCGCTCTCCGGCGATGTCGGCATGGCGGCGGCCTATGCCACCATGCTGGTCGGCGTCGCGGCGGCGGGGCTCGTGATCTTCGTCCTCGCGCGCGGCTCGCAGCGGGAGAAGAGCCTGGGCTGGCTTTAGAGCACGCTGCGTTCAGATGGACTCATCTGAACGCATCTCTTGCTCTAGCTTCGATGATTTCTGGAGCACGAGCTGCGTTCATGAGAACGCAGCGTGCTCCAGGGCCACCCCCCCCTCCGCCGGCCTTCAGCTGTCGAGCGTGATGCCGAGCTCGCGGATCAGCGGGCCCCAGATGGCGGTCTCGCTCGCGATCAGGTCGCGCATCTGGGCACTCGAGCCCGGGAAGGGCTCAAGGCTGACGGAGCGCAGGCGCTGCGCGATCTCGGGCGTACGCAGCGTGCGCTCCAGCTCCGCCTGCAGCCGCACCACGATGGCGTCCGGCGTGCCGGCCGGCACCACCACGCCCTGCCAGGAGTACACATCGGCGCCAGTGATGCCCTGCTCGGCAAGCGTCGGCACGTCGGGCAGCAGGTCGAGCCGCTGCGCCGCCGGTACGCCCACCGCGCGCACCCGCCCGCCCTGGATCGCCGGGGCGGCGGAGGCGTAGTCGCTGACCGAGGCCTGCACCACGCCGGCAACCAGATCCGTCACCGCCGGCGCGCCGCCGCGATAGGAGACCTGCGTCACCTGGATACCTGTCGCCCGGATCAGCCGCTCGGTACCCAGATGGTTGGGCGTGCCTGTGCCGGCATGGGCGAAGTTGAGCGTGTTGGGCCGTGCCCGGGCGAGCGCGATGAGTTCCGCGGCGCTGCGCGCCGGCACGTCGGGGTGCACCAGCAGCACATAGGGAAAGCGCGCGATCGGCGCGACGGGGCGGAAATCGCGGATCGGATCATAGGGCAGGCGCCGCGCCATGGCGGGGGTGATGACCAGCGCGGTGAGGTCGGCGGAGAGCAGCGTATAGCCATCCGGCGCGGCGCGCGCGGCCATCTCGGTGGCCGGGATCGTCGCCCCGCCGCCGCGATTTTCCACCGCGATGGTCTGGCCGATGGCGTTGCCCACCGCCGCCGCCAGCGTCCGGGCCAGGAAGTCGGACCCGCCGCCGGCGGCATAGGGCACGATCCAGCGCAGCGAACGGTTGGGCCAGGGCGCCTGGGCCAAGGCCGAGGCAGGCAGCAGCGCGCCGGCTGCAAGGCCGCCGAGCAGGCGTCGGGTGATCTGGGTCATGGTGTCCTCCCTGGTTCGGATGGGGCCGCGTGGTCAGGTCGCGGCGGGGTGTGGCAGGCTGCCCGGGGCAGTCGCGGGGGCGAAGGGTGCGGCGATTCGACGGGCACGTGGTGCTGGTGACGGGAGCGGGCGGGGCCATCGGCCAGGCGATCTGCACGCGCCTGGCGACCGAGGGCGCCGAGGTGCTGGGCTGCGACCGGGTCGCGACGGGCGCGCTGCTGGCTCTGGATGTGACGCAGGAGGCCGCCTGGGCGGCGCTGGCCGCGCGGATAGCGGCACATCCCGGACGGCTGGATGCGCTCGTGAACTGCGCCGGCGTGCTCGCCACCGGCAGCGTCGAGCAGACCGACCCTGCAACCTGGCAGCGCCTGATCGACGTGAACCTCACCGGCGCCTTCCTCGGCTGCCGGGCCATGTTGCCGCTGCTGCGCCAGGGGAAGGGGCGCGCTGTGGTGAACATCGCCTCGGTCGTCGGGCTGCGCGGCAATGCGGACATGGCCGCCTATGCGGCCAGCAAGGGCGGCGTCGTCGCGCTGAGCCATGCCATGGCGCTCGACCACGCGGCGGAGGGTATCCGCGTGAACGCGATCTGCCCCGGCACCATCGAGGGACCCATGGCCGATGGATTCCTGGCGGGGCATCCCGAAGCAACGCGGCTGCGTGCGGCCTCGATCGCGCGCCACCCCATGGGCCGCTACGGCAGGCCGGAGGAGGTTGCGGCAGCGGTCGCCTTCCTGGCCAGCGAGGATGCCTCCTTCATCACCGGCGTGGCGCTGCCGGTGGATGGGGGACGCAGCACGCGCTGAAGCGGCACTCATCCGCCCGCCGGCAGCACGCGCAACAGCCGGCGCTCGACATCATCCATGTGGTCCAGCACGAGGCGCTGGGCAGCCGGGGCATCGCCGGAGCGATAGGCGGCAAGGATGCCGCCATGCGCACCGCTGCGGATGTAGTTGGCTTCCTTCACCGCCAGCATCGCGCAGTAGCGGATGACGTTGGCCCAGAGCGCACGAATGAAATCGAGCAGCCGCGGCTGCCCTGCCCCGGCATAGAGCGCGGCGTGGAAATCCCAGTTGAGGCGCATCCAGGCCAGGTGGTCCTCGGCCCGGGCAAGGGCGCGCAGCGCGGCCTCGGCTTCGGCGAAACCGGTCGGGGTCACCCGGCCGACCGAGGCGGCGATGGCCAGGGGCTCGAGCGTGCGGCGCAGGCCCCAGATCTCCCGCGCATCGGCGATCGAGACGGGGGCGACGAAATAGCCGCGCCGGGCCGCCAGCACGACAAAGCCCTCGCTCTCCAGCGTCTTCAGCGCCTCTCGCACCGGGATGTGGCTGACGCCCAGTTCATCGGCCAGGTGCTGCTGCTTGATCTGCGTCCCGGCCGGGTAGTGACCGGCCAGGATGGCGTCGCGCAGAAGCCGGCCGACCTCTGCCACCGCGCTGCCGAAGGTGGCGGGGGCGGCGGCCTGGGCGGAGCGGATCGGCTGGATGTCCATGCGGCCTCTGCGGCTGGTTGCCCCAAAATCCTATAAGATATAGCCTGAGTCAAACACCAGGAGGACCGCCCGCATGGATCACGCCCAGCGCCGCGCCATCGAAGCCGAGTGTGCCCGCCTGCCCACCGCCTATGCGGTGTTCATCGATTTCCGCCGCTTCGACGAACTGTGCGATCTCTTCACCGAGGACGCGGTGCTGAACCTCGATGGCTGGCCCCTGGCGGGGCGGGAGGCGATCCGCGGCTACATGCACAGCCGGCCGAAGACCCGCACAACACGCCATGCCGTCTCGAACATTCTCATCGAAGTGCAGGATCCGACGCACGCCATCGGCACCACCTACGTCACCAGCTACCGCTTCGACGCGGCGGATGAGAAGCCGCGCACGCGCATCCCCTTCGACGGCCCCTTCTTCATGGGAAACTACCACGACGAATATGTCTGCCAGGACGGCGTCTGGCGCTTCGCCGGGCGGAAGATCGATGCGATCTTCATGCGCCCGGCCGCCTATGACGTCTGGAACGAGATCCTGCGCTGAACACGGCTGCCTCGCCCCTGCCTGAGGCCTGCGACGTGCTCGTGGTGGGTGCGGGCGCGGGCGGCATGGCGGCCGCCTTCGCCGCCGCGCGGGCTGGGCTGGATGTCGTGCTGATCGAGAAGGCGGCGGTGGTGGGCGGCTCCACCGCGCTGTCTGGCGGCGTGATCTGGGCGCCTGGCAACGCCATCTTCGGCGGCCCGCCTGAGGCAGACCCGGTCAGCGCCGCCCTCGCCTATCTGCGTGCCGAGGCCGGCAACCGCCTGGAGGAAGGCTTGGCCCGCCGCTTCCTCGAAGCCGCGCCGCGGGTCATCGACTGGCTGGTGGCGGAAGCCGGGCTGCGCCTGGTGGCGCCCATCTACCCGGACTACCACCCTGCCCTGCCCGGCTGGTCCGCTGGCGGGCGCGCGGTCAGGCCCGCGCCCTTCGATGGCCGGCGCCTCGGTGCCGATCTCGCCCTGTTGCGGCCCCCCTTGCCGGGGCTGACCTTGCTCGGCGGCATGATGGTCAGCGCGGAGGATATCGCGCCACTGTCCCAAGCGCTGAGCAGGCCCCGGGCGGCGCTGACGGCCGCCCGGCTGATCGGCCGCTATGCCGCCGACCGGGTCATGCATGGCCGCGCCACACGGCTGACGAACGGCAATGCGCTGGCCGGGGCGCTGCTGCATGCCCTGCTCAGCCGCGGCATCCGTCCGCGCACCGGCGTTGCGCTGGCAGGGCTGCTGCTGGAGGGCGGCCGCGCCAGGGGGGCGGTTGTGGCCTTTGGCGGCGCAGAGCATCGCCTGCTAGCGCGACGCGGTGTGGTGCTGGCGACCGGCGGCGTGCCGCATGACACGGCGCTGCGGGCAGAACTCGGCCTTGCGGGCATCGGTCCTTCCCTGGCGCCGCCGGACTCCACCGGCGATGGCGTGCGCGCGGCACGCGCGGCGGGGGGCGCGCTGCGCCGCGACATCGCCTCGCCCATCGCCTGGGTGCCGGTCTCGGACGTGCCGCGGCCGGGCGGCGGCACCAGCCCCTTTCCGCACTTCTTCGACCGCAGCAAGCCAGGCTTCCTCATCCTGGACCGCACCGGCGCGCGCTTCGCGAATGAGGCGCTGTCCTACCACGACCTCGGCCCGCTGATCGCGGCCCGGCCGGGGGGCGAGGCCTTCCTGATCTGCGATGCCCGGGCATTCCGCCGGCACGGCATCGGGGCCGCCCGCCCCTTTCCGGCGCGCAACGGCGCCCTGAAGCGCGCAGGCTACCTCGTCTCCGACGGCACGCCCGAGGGGCTGGCCCGCCGGCTAGGCCTTCCGTCCGACCGCGTTGCGGAGAGCCTCGCGCGATGGAACGTGTCGGCGGCGCGTGGCGAGGATCCGGATTTCGGCAAGGGCGGGGACGCCTATCAACGCCATATCGGAGAGGCCGGGCACACGCCCAACCCGTGCATCGCCCCCCTGGCAACGCCCCCGTTCTACGCCGTGCGGCTACGTTCGGGCGACATCGGCAGCTTCGCCGGCCTGCGGGTGGATGAGGATGCGCGGGTCCTGCGCAGCGATGGCACGGCGATCGCAGGGCTGCACGCGGTTGGCAACGACATGGCGAGTGTGATGGGTGGCACTTATCCCGGGCCGGGCATCACACTGGGCCCGGCTCTGGTTTACGGCGTTCTGGCTGCCGAGTGTCTCGCGCGTGACCCTGCCCCATGATTGCGATCGGTGATGAGGAGAGCCTTCTCTCCATTTTGACCTGCCACCCATCCTTGGGCCGCCCAACGATGTCGCCGGCCGCGGCGCATACGGCGCCGCGCCCGGCGACACCGTGGGTCGATGAACGCTGGAAAGAGCGGGCCGCTTGCACGCCGACAGGGGCGCCTTCCTGGGCGCCGAATGACAAATGGGCGCCTGCGCTAGAGCACGAGCTGCGTTCTCATGAACGCAGCTCGTGCTCTAGAAACCATTGAATCCAGAGCAAGAAATGCGTTCAGCGTCACGGCAGCGCCGCGCCCCATCTGAACGCATATTGCTCTAGAGCACGCTGCGTTCTCATGAACGCAGCTCGTGCTCTAGAAACCATTGAATCCAGAGCAAGAAATGCGTTCAGCGTCGCGGCAGCGCCGCGACCCATCTGAACGCATATTGCTCTGGCGTGGCCGAAGTGATCCTTACGAATCCACCGTGATGTTTGCGCGGCGGATCACCGTGCCCCAGCGCTCCAGCTCCTCGCGCTGGTAGCGCGCCAGAGCCTCCGGCCCACCGCCGATCGCCTCCACGCCGTTGCGCTCGAGCGTGGTGCGCGTCTCCGGCTCGGTGAGCGAGGCGGCCAGGATGCCGGACAGCCGCTGCGTGACCGGTGCGGGCAGGTTGGCCGGGCCGAACATCGCCCACCAGCCTTCCGCATTGATGGCCGACAGGCCCTGCTCCGCGAAGGTCGGCACGTTGGGCAGCAGCGGGCTGCGTTGCGCGCCCGTGATGCCGAGGCCGATGAGCTGCCCGGCCTCGATCTGCGCGCGCACGAACTGCGTATGGTAGAACATTGAATCGAGCGTCCCGTTCAGCGCATCGGTCATCGCGCGCGCGCCGTCACGGTAGGGCACATGGGTGGTGGTGGTGCCCGTCGCCTCGCTCATGACCGCGTGGTTGAGGTGCCCGGCCGTGCCGGTGCCCGATGTGCCGACGGAAAGCGGCCGTGCCCGCGCCATCGCCACGAATTCCGCCATGTTGCGCGGGCCGAGCTGCGGGCGCACGACGAGCAGCAGCGCCGTCTTGGAATGCAGGAAGAGCGGCGTGAAGTCGCGCACCGGGTTATAGGCAAGGTTCGGCATCAGGTTCGGGTTCACCGCATGGGTGCCGATGGTGCCGAGGAGGATCGTGTGTCCATCCGCAGGCGCCTGCGCCACGGCGAGCGAGCCGATGGTGCCGCCCGCGCCGGCGCGGTTGTCCACCACCACCGTGTGACCGTTCAGCCCGCGCGAGATCTGCCCCGCGATCATCCGCCCGATGATGTCGGTGCTGGTCCCCGCGGCAAAGGGCACGACAAGGCGGATCGGCCGGTCCGGCCAGGCCTGGGCGCGCAGGGTGCCTGGCGCGGCGATGGCGGGCAGAGCGAGGACGCTGGAAAGAAGGCTGCGGCGATTCATGTCTCGTGATCCTCCCGAGTGCAGTGGCGGGATCGCATGGCAGTCTGACCTCCCGCAAGCGGCGGCAGCACAGCATTGGCGGGCGGATGCTTCGTGCAGGTGTCGCCCGGCGCCGCCGGTCGCGCCGTGATGGCATCGAGCGCGCCGGTCGGCCTGCCACGTCGCATCGGCAGGCAGGCCTCCGGGAAGTCCTGCCGGAAACGCGCTCCCTCATCCGCGAGGCGGCCGAGGAACCGGTCGAGGTGACGCATCGCGCCCGTCGGCAGGTCATGCAGCACGAGCACGGGGCGCGCTTCACCGAGGCACTGCTGCAACGCGCGCGCGGGCCAGCCCTCCGGGTCGTACCAGTCGCCGGGCACGACCGACCACAGCACGACCGTATGCGCCCCGGCGGACAGGTGCGCGCGCGCCTCGGGGCTGAGCAGGTGCGGGCCGATCCGCCCGCCGCCGCCGAAGGGCCGGAAGAGCCGGTCCGGATGCCGGAGCGTCTCGAGCAGTGTCTCGGTGCGGCCGATCTCCGCCTCGGCATGGCCCGCTTCGCCGGCGCAATCGCCCAGCGGACGGGTGTGGGAGAAGGTGTGGTTGCCGATCCAATGCCCCTCCCCGTGGGCGCGCCGGGCCAGGGCATGGCGCGCCGGTTCTGCCATCTTGTGGCCGAGCACGAAGAAGGTGGTGAGGATGCGGTGGCGGCGCAGCACGTCGAGCACTTGCGGCGTCACCTCGGGCTCCGGGCCATTGTCGAAGCTCAGCGTCACCTCGGGCAGGCTCATCGGGCGTCCCTCTCCCGGGCGTGACCCGGATCTTTCCCGATAAAATGCCATCGTCAACCCAGTTTGTCGTTTACCTGTTGCCTTTCGCCGCGAGGCTGCGGCATCGTGCCGAGCCGTGCACGTGCAGATTCCCGAACCCACGACCGCCGCCGCCTCGCCTGAAACCCTGGCGACCGCCGTCTTCCGGCGGTTGCGTGCGGAGATCCTCGACGGCCGGCATGTTCCTGGTGCACGGCTCAAGGTGCAGGAACTGGCCGCAAGCTACGGTGTCGGCGCCGCGCCGCTGCGCGAGGCGCTGGCCCAACTGGCCGCCGAAGGGCTGGCGCGGCGGATCGAGCAGCGCGGCTTCCGCGTGGCCGAGGCCGACCCGGTGTACCTTGCCGGCCTGATCCGCACGCGCTGCCTGGTGGAGCCGCTCGCGTTGCGCGAATCGGTCGCACGCGGCGATGCCGCCTGGGAGGATGCCCTGGCTGGTGCCGAGCGGCGCCTCGCGCGGCTGCCCCGGTCGCTCGATGCGGCGCGCTACGTGCGGAACCCGGACTGGGAAGCGGCGCACATCGCCTTCCACCGCGCCCTGATCGCCGCCTGCGATGCGCCACCGCTGCTCGGCTTCTGCGAGCGCCTGCGCGAGGAGGCGGACCGCTACCGCGTGCTGGCGGGCGCGATCGCCTATCCGACGCGCGACGTGGCCGCCGAGCACGCTGCGATCGCCGCCGCCGCGCTGGACCGCGACGCCGCGCGCGCGGCGGAACTTCTCGCGCGGCATCTGGCCGCCACAGGCGATTTCGTTCAGCGCGGCCTGGTCGAAGGCCGCCCGGGCAAGCCGGCGCGGCAAGGCCGCCGCGCAGCCACCGCCCGCAGCGACGACAAGACAGGGAGATGACGCCATGACCGCCGAAACAAGGCTGCTGCCGACCACCGTGGTCGGCAGCTATCCGCAGCCGGACTGGCTGGTGGACCGCGCGGTGCTGGCCAAGAACCTGGTGCCCCGCGTCCGCATGAAGCAGATCTGGCGCGTGGCGGAGGACACGCTGGAGCAGGCGCAGGACGACGCGACGCTCGTCGCCATCCGCGACATGGAACGCGCGGGGATCGACATCATCACCGATGGCGAGATCCGGCGTGAGAGCTACTCCAACCGCTTCGCCGTGGCACTCGACGGCGTGGACGTGGACACGCCGGCGGAGGTGATCGGGCGCACCGGCAAGGTCACGCTGGTGCCGCGCGTGGTGGGCAAGCTCCGTCGCCGCACCCCTGTCGAGCTGCGCGACATGCAGTTCCTGCGCGCCAACACCGATCGCGGGGCCAAGATCACCCTGCCCGGTCCATTTACCCTCTCGATGCAGGCGCATGACGAGTACTACGGCGACGAGGAAGCGCTCGCCATGGCCTATGCCGAGGTGGTGGCCGAGGAAGCGCGCGACCTGAAGGCGGCCGGCGCCGATGTGATCCAGCTCGACGAACCCTGGCTGCAGGCAAGGCCCGAGCAGGCGAAGCGCTACGGCGTGAAGGCGATCAACCGCGCGCTGGAAGGCGTGGCGGGGATGACGGTGGTGCATCTGTGCTTCGGCTACGCGGCGATCGTCAGCGACAAGCCCTCGGGCTATTCCTTCCTGCCGCAATTGGCCGACAGCACGGCCGCGCAGATCTCGATCGAGGCGGCGCAGCCGAAGCTCGACCTCGGCATCCTCAAGGACCTGTCCAACAAGATGATCATGCTCGGCGTGCTCGACCTCGGCACGCCGGAGGTGGAGACGGCGGAGACCGTGGCGGCGCGGATCCGCGCGGGGCTGAAGCACGTGGCGGCGGAGCGGCTGGTGGCGGCGCCCGATTGCGGCATGAAGTATATCCCGCGCGAGCGCGCCTTCGGCAAGCTGAAGGCACTGGCCGAGGGTGCTGCGATCGTGCGCCGCGAGCTGGCCGGCTGAGGCGGTGCGGCTTCTCGGCCTCTGCGGCAGCACGCGCACCGGATCCTTCAACCGCGCCCTGCTCGCCGCCGCGGCCGAGCTTTCGCCGGCGAATGTGGCGATCGAGCCTTGGGATCTCCGGCGGCTGCCGATGTACGATGACGACATCCGCCTCTCGGGCTTCCCGGCCGAGGTCGTAGCCTTCCGCGAGGCGGTGCGCCTGGCGGATGGGCTGGTCTTCGCGACGCCGGAGTACAACCGCTCGCTGCCGACGATCCTGAAGAATGCGATCGACTGGGCGTCGCGCGCGCCGGACCAGCCCTTCAACGGCAAGCGCGCGGCCGTTCTGACGGCGTCGAATGGCGCGCTCGGCGGCGCCTTCGCCAACCACCACCTGCGGCAGGTGATGGTCTATCTCAACGTCGCGGTGATGCCCGGGCCGGAGGTGATGGTCGGCCTCTCGCCCACGAAGTTCGCGGAGGGGCGCCTGGTGGACGAGCCGACGCGGGAGGTGGTGCGGCGGCACATGGCCGCCTTCGCCACCTTCGCGAAGGGATAGAGCAATATGCGTTCAGATGGAATCATCTGAACGCATTTCTTGCTCTAGATTCAACGATTTGCAGAGCACGAGCTGCGTTCATCAGAACGCAGCGTGCTCTAGCGCCCTATCCCTTCTTCGCCCGCGCCGCGAGATACTGTTCGAGGCTGATGCGGCCGGGTACGACCATGCCCGGCTTCGGCTCCACCCCGCTGAAGGGCGAGGCGTCGTCGTACCAGCATTGCGGCGCAGGATAGCCCCAATCCATCGTCGCCTTGCGCTTCGCCTCGTCCCAGCGCTGCGGCTCCAATTCGAGGTCGAGCATCTGCTTCGGCGATTCCGGGATGATCTCCACCCGGTGGCCGTCGGGATCGCGGAGATAGGTGTATTGGACATGGCCCTGGTTGTGCCGCCCCGGGCCACGTTCCACGAGCTGGCCGAAGCCGTGGATGCCGGCCGCGTCGCAGGCGCGCATCATCTCCTGCACGCCGCCGATGCAATAGGCGAAGTGGTGCAGCCGCGGACCCGGCCCCGGCATGAAGACGATGTCCCAGGGAATGTCCTTGCGGTGCATGAACACGCCGATCAGCGTGTCGTCCGGCCCGCCCACCACGAAGTCCGATATGCGGAAGCCGAGCGTCGTCCAGAAGGCGCAGGCGCCAGGAATGTCGGCGCTGTGCACCTGCAGGTGGTCGAAGCGCAGCGCCGCGGCGCCGGGGAAGTGGTCCGTCTCGATCGTGCGCCGCGGCATCGGCGTCATGCGCGCGACGAACTCGACCGGCATGCCGAAGGGGTCGCGCACCTCGAGCGTGCGGTCCTGCCAGGGCCGGTCCACCCAGGCCGCGTGCAGGCCCAGGCTCTTGAAGTGATCATGCGCGCGGTCGAGTTCGAGCTCGGTCAGCACGCGGAAGCCGATGCGCTCGCACACCGGATCGTCGGCCGTCTCGCGCAGGATCAGGCTGTGGTGGCCGACCTCCTCGATGCCGCGCAGATAGGCGACGTTGCCCTCGCGCGCGCTGACGACCAGCCCGAGCACGCGCGTGTAGAAGCGGAGGCTCCGCTCCAGGTCGCGCACCGTCATCGCGGCGTAGCCGACGCGGGTGATGTTGAAGGGCGGGTAGAAGACGGGTGGCGGGATGGTTGCCATGCGACGTGTCTCCGATGCGAGGGGCGCGTTGACGTTGTTTTCGCGACGCATTGTCCGGGTCGCCAGGCGAGGCCGCCTGGCTTGAGGATGCTCAGGCCCGCTTGAACCAGGGCTCGAGCGCGACCTTGAGCGGGCCATTGATGCGCGCGACCGCGTTGTACCAGGCGACCGCCATCACGAGGTCCATCGCCTCGCGCAGCGGGAAGGCGGCACTCAGCGCGTTCCAGGTCGCGTCCGAGACCTCGATCCGCGCCGTCGCCTCCGCCGCATAGGCGAGCACGGCGCGTTCCTTCGCGTCGAAAAGCGGCGAGGCCAGCAGCGCCTCGACCGAATCGCTGGCCTCGATCGCCTCGAGCTGCTCGCGCCGCGCGCCGGCCTTCAGCGCGTGGTTCCAGTGCTTGTTGAACTCATAGGTCGAACGCGCGACGTGGGCGGTCATCACCACGCCCATCTCGCGGTAGCGCGCCTCCATCGCCGCGCCGTGCCGCATGGCGCCGGTGAAGTCGAGCAGCGGCTGCAGCAGCGTGGGCATGTTGCACAGCGCGAGGAAGACATGCGGCGCCGGATCGCCGCGCTCCTTCAGCATGCGGTCATAGACGTGGCGGAGTTCCTCGGGGAACTCCTCACGGGTCGGCAGGGGCACGCGCGCCATGTGGTTCGGCTCCGGGTCTCGATGCGGCGTCGGGTCAGGCGGCGATGTTGCGGTCGCGGATCACCTTGCCCCACATGTCCCACTCATGCTCGACCTTGGCACGGAACTGCGCCTGGCTGAGCGTGGGCGCGAGCATCGAGGCATCGGCGACGCGCCGGCGGTTGTCCTCGGACGCCATGATCGCGGTGCATTCGGCGTGCAGCCGGTCGACGATCGCCTGGTCGGTCCCGGCCGGCGCGAAGAGGCCGAGCCAGAAGTCGGAATTCACGGCGGGCGCCACGGTTTCCGACACCAGCGGCACGTCAGGGAAGTTCGGCGAGCGCCGTTCCCCTACCTGCGCCAGCGCGCGGCCATAGCCATTGCGGACCAGCGGCGCACCGTTCAGCACATCGAACAGCGCGACATGGACCTGGCCCGACATGACGCCCTGCGCCAGCAGCGCGCCGCCGTTGAACGGGACATGCACCATCTCGGTCCCGGTCTCGGCCATGAACATCTCCATCGAGACGTGGCTGAAGGCGCCGATGCCGTGGCTGCCGAGGTTGAACTTGCCCGGGTTCGCGCGCAGCTCCGTGACCAGCTCCTGGATGGTGTTCGCGCGGATCTCCCGCCCGACAACGATGATGGAGGGGCCGGCCAGCGTCTGGACGATCGGCACCAGGTCGCGCGGTGTCACATAGGGCACGGGGCGGCGCAGATGCGGCCCCACGACCATCGGGCTCGATGAGGCGAAGAGCAGCGTGTGGCCATCGGGTGTCGCGCGGATCACGTGCTGCGTGCCGACGATGCCGCCCGCGCCGGCGCGCAGCTCCACCGCGAAGGGCCGGCCGAGGCGGCGCTGCAGCGGTTCGGCCAGCACACGGGCGAAGATGTCCGGGCTGCCGCCGGGACCGGTTGGCGCCACGATGGTGACCGGCCGGTTCGGATAGGCGCCCTGGCCCCGTGCCGGCCGCCCCGCCGCCAGCATTCCCGCGCCTGCAATCAGGGCGCCGCGCCTCGTGATATCCATCTCGTCCCTCCCGTTCTGTTGTTGTCAGCCGGCGGGGCGGCATTCGGCGCTGCGGCGCATCACGAGCGATGCGGAGGGTGCGATCATGTTGTCGCAGCCCGGGCCGGGTGCCGGGGCTGCGACGGTCGTCTCCTCCACACGCCCGGCATGCGGGCAGGCGCCGTTGTTCCGCCGGCGCTGTTTTCCGTTCAGTCCCTCTCCGGCTTCCGCCGGGTCATCAGACGCTGCCGCTCAGGCTTCGTCCGCGACAGTGTTGCGCAGCAGGCCGACGCGGTCGATCTCCACTTCCACCACATCGCCCGGCTTCAGCCAGAGCGGCGGGGTCCGGCGCGAGCCCACGCCGCCCGGCGTGCCCGTCACGATCACGTCGCCCGGCTCCAGCCGCGTGAAGGTCGAGCAGTATTCGATCTGGCGGGGGATATCGAAGATCATCTCACCGAGCGTCGTATCCTGCACGACCTGCCCGTTCACGCGCGTCTGCAGGCGCTGCGGGCCGATCGGGCCCACCTCGTCGGGCGTCACCATCCAGGGGCCGAAGGGCCCGGTGCCGAAGAAGTTCTTGCCCGGCGTGAACTGCGGCGTGTGGCGCTGCCAGTCACGCACGCTGCCATCGTTGTAGCAGGCATAGCCCGCGATCTGGGCGAAGGCGTCGCCGCGCGGCACATGCCGGCAGGAAGTGCCGATGATCGCCGCGAGCTCGCCCTCATAGTCGAAGTCGGTCGAGACCTTCGGGCGCACGAGCGGGGCCAGGTGGCCGATCTGGCTGTTGGCGAAGCGCGTGAAGATGGTGGGGTGCGCGACCTCGGCCCGCCCGGTCTCCTGGCGGTGCATTTCGTAGTTCAGGCCGATGCAGATGATCTTGTCCGGGTTGGGGATCACCGGCAGCCACTCGATCGCCGCGAGCGGGATCCGCGGGGCGTCCGGCGCCGCGCGGCGGGCGTCATCGAGCGCCTGATGCGCGATCGCCGAGCGCAGATCGGGGAGTTGCCGGAGCACGGCGCCGACATCGTGCATCACGCCGTCGCCGACGACACCCCAGCTGCTGATCCCGTCATGGCGAAAGCTGGCAAGCCTCATCGGTGGCCCCTGGCATTCCTCGGTGGGCGCGGTACCCGCCGACATCGCCGTCATTCAAGTATCGGTAATCTGAGAAGGCAAGTTGTTTTTGTCGGTAATCCATACGGGGTATGGGTCACCTTTCGGCGCCTGCGCGTCACGCGGCCTGCCTCCCCGTGCCCAGTGGCGGAGACACGGACGCCGTTCGGCGCCGTGCGCCGAACCCTCCCATCTCAAGCCGGACGCCACGGATGCATCTTGGCTGCCCTGGTCCGAATGGTGCACGACATCGGCGGGCTTTTCGTCGTCACCGCCATGTCGGGCGCGTCGGCCGTGCCCGCGACCTGCAGTTCGGCGTGCAGCCGCTAGTCACGCCTTCGCCCTTGCGAGCTTTGCCGTCGCATCAGGCCTGGCGGACCCGGTTCCAGATCGGCTGCGTCGTCGGCCCGAACTCCCGCACAGGCTCCTCTGGCGTTCGCCCTGATCGGACCAACTCCACCACCTGCCGCCGGAACTCCGGCGGGTACGGCACCCCGGATTTCGGCATCTCGGACAGCTCCGTCCCAAGCCTCGATGTGTCTACGAAACGGGGTCAACTCAAGCCAGGGCCAGCCCCGGCAGGATCAGCGGCGCACCAGACAGGCCGCGATGCCCGGTCATCGGCTGGACCCCGCACAACGCACCAGGGATGCGCGACCGGCCAGCGTATGCGCGGCGAGTTCCGCGCGCGTGCCGGTCCAGACATCGGGCGTGGCGC
>NZ_JBXVVR010000009.1:0-206748 GCF_057219975.1 Roseomonas sp. TF40
ACCTGGCCCATAGCGCGTCCTTCCATGCCTGGGAAAAGACTGCACCATCAAACCCTGGGATCAAACACCTAGAGCACGAGCTGCGTTCATGAGAACGCAGCGTGCTCTAAGGGCCGCCTGCTATCCCAGAAGCCGCGCGAGCGCCGGGGAGAGCGCGATGCTCTCCACCGGCCCATGCGGGATGAGGTCCGCGCGCGGTGAACCGAGCGCCGCGATGATGGCCTGCACGCCCGTCTCCACCGAGCAGAGCACCGGCACCGCCACGCGCGGCGCGATCATCGCGCGCAGCCCGGCGAGGCCCGCCCCGCCCAGGATCACCACCTGCGCGCCGGCCGCGATGGCCTCGTTGCAACTGCCCACGAGGCTGTCCACCGCGCCTTCCGGGTCGCGCGCGATCTCCGCCCCCGTCGGCGTGATGGTGTGCACGCCGCTCAGCGCCGCCGCATAGCCGCGTGCGGCGAAGAATTCGGTGAGCATGGGCCGCCACGCCACGCCGCCCGTCACCACGCCGAAGCGCGCGCCCAGCTTCAAGGCAGCGAGGGCCGAGGCCTCGGCGAGGCCCAGCACCGGCACGGGCGAGACCTCCTTCAGCGCGTCCAGCCCCGGATCCCCGAAGCAGCCCAGCAGCACGCCCTCCACGCCCGCGCCATGTTCCGCGAAGGCATCCAGCGCCGCATGGCCGGCGATGGCGCTCGCCGCGCGGCTGGCGATGTAGCGCGCGCCGAAACGGCCCGTCGCCCCCTCGAAAAGCACGCCCGGCGGCGCCAGGGCATTGGCGATATCGACGAGCCTGTCGGTGAGTGCCGCCGTTGTGTTGGCGTTGATCAGCAGGATGCGGCGCGGTGCGCTCAGGTCGGGTCGCCGCTCGCCAGATACCATGCCATGATCTCCTGCCCCTGCATGAAGACGGTATCGGGCAGGGCGAGCAGATCGTCCAGCATCGCCTCGAAGGCCGCGATGCGGTGCGGCACGGCGCTGATATAGGGGTGGACGGCGAAGCACATGACCTTGGGCGTGCGCGTCGCCTCCGCCAGCAGCCGCGCGGCGGCAAGGCGGGCGCGGCGGGGGAGTTCCTGCTCGTCATGGTGCTGGATCATGGCGATGGGGATGTCGTTCAGCTCGGCGCTGTAGGGCATGGTCAGCATCGGCCCCTGCGCGGTGGCGAGCCGGCAGGGCAGGTCATCGACGATCCAGTCGGCGCAGTAGCGGATGCCGGCCTCGGCCAGCAGGTCCGGCGTCTCCAGCGTCTCGGTGAGGCCCGGGCCGAGCCAGCCGGGCGGCGGCGCGCCGGTGCAGGCGCGGATGGCCTCCACCGTCTGCGCGATCATCGCGCGCTGGTCGGCCACGCGATGGGTCGGCACCTGGACATGGCCATGGCCCATGAACTCCCACCCCGCATCGCGCGCGGCGTTCGCGACGCGCGGATAGGTGGTGCAGACCGAGCCATTGATCGACAGCGTGGGTCTTATGCCGCGCTTCTCGAAAGCTTGGAGAAAGCGCCAGAAGCCCACGCGCATGCCGTATTCATGCCAGGCCCAGTTCGCGAGATCCGGCTGCAGCGCGGCCCCGGTCGGCGCAGAGAGCACCTGGCGCGGCATCGGATTGTCGATCAGCCAGGTCTCGACATTGACCACGGGCCAGATGATCAGCCGCTGCCCGCCCGGCAGGGCCGAGGGCGGGCGATCCTGCGGCGCCGCATAGGCGAGCCGATCCTCGGGACGCATCACGCCGCCTTCTTGCCATGGTGCGAGTGCAGCCGCGAGCCGAGATCGCGCCGCACCTCGTTGAACTCGGGCGAGGCCACGTCGCGCGGGCGCGCGAGGTCGATGCGCTCGGCGCTCGCGATGCGCCCCGGGCCGGGCTCCATCACCACCACGCGGTCGCTGAGGAAGATCGCCTCCTCGATGGAATGGGTCACGAACAGCACGGTCAGCCCGGTGCGCTGCCAGAGATCGAGCAACTCATCCTGCAACCGCTCGCGCGTCATCGCATCCAGCGCGCCGAAGGGTTCGTCCATCAGCACCACCTCGGCATCATTGGCGAGCACGCGCGCGATCGCCACGCGCTGCTTCATGCCGCCCGAGAGCTGGTGCGGATGCGCATCCGCGAAGCGGGACAGGCCGATCAGCGCGATGAAGCGCTCGGCCGTCTCACGCACCTCGGCCTTGGGGCGGCCGCGGCTCAGCGGTCCGAAGGCGATGTTCTCGCGCACGGTGAGCCAGGGGAACAGGCCGTAATCCTGGAACACCATGCCGCGATCCGGCGCCGGCCCCTCGATGGGCTTGCCCCACATCAGCGCCTGGCCCGCGCTCGGCTTCTCGAAGCCTGCGACGATGCGCAGCAGGGTCGACTTGCCACAGCCCGAGGCGCCGATCAGGCAGACGAACTCGCCCTTCTTCACGGTGAGGTTCGCATCGCGCAGCGCCTCGATGCGCGCATCGCCCAGCGTATAGGTCTTGCCGACACCCTGGATGTCGAGGATGGGGATCTCAGCCACGGTGCGAGGGGCTCCAGCGCAGGAGGCGGTTCATCAGCATCACCACCACGCGGTCGCTGACGAAGCCCGCGATGCCGATGACGATCATGCCGCAGATGACGAGTTCGGTGCGGCTCAGCGTGCGCCCATCCATGATGACCGCACCCAGCCCCTGCGGCACGCCCGTCATCTCGCCCACCACGATGACGAACCACGCCAGGCCGAGGCCGAGCCGCAGGCCGGTGAAGATGGATGGCAGCGCGGCGGGCAGCACCACCTTGAAGAACTGCGCATTGCCGCGGCAGCCCAGCATGGAGGCGGCCTCGAACAGCCGCGGCTCGACATTCTTCACCCCGAAGATCGTGTTCAGCAGGATCGGGTAGAAGGCGCCGAGAAACACCAGGAAGAAGGCCGAGGTCGAACCCAGCCCGAACAGGATCATCGACAGCGGCAGCCAGGCGGTGACCGGGATGGGCCGCATCAATTGCAGGAAGGGGTCGAGCAATTGCCGCACCAGCTCGACGCGCCCGATCAGCAGGCCGAGCGGCACGGCCACCAGCGCGGCCAGCAGGAAGCCGCCATAGACCCGGCTCGCCGAGGCCAGCAGGTGCAGATGCAGCGTCGCCGAGAAGGCGTCGTCCCAGATGCCGCCGATGGCGAAATCGACCATGTATTCGGCGACATCGGCCGGCGAGGGGATCAGGCGCGTCATGCCCGCCTTCACCGCGAGATGCCAGAACAGCAGCAGCGCCAGCGGCACGATGAGGGAGAGCAGGACAGGCTTCGCCCGGCGCAGGAAACGCACCGCACCGGTGGCCGGCGTCACCGCCACCGGCGCGGTCATTGTGGCCTCCGACATGGCCTGCCCTCCCCCTGCCGTGTCAGCTCATCGCCACTTCGTTGGAGAAGCGCGGGTTGAGGAAGGTGTTGAAGTTCGGCAGCTGGCGGATCTGGCGCATCTCCAGCATCTGCTGCGCATAGGCGCGCGACTGCGTCAGCACCGTGTCGTCGAGCTTCCAGATGTATTCGACGTTCCCCGCGCCCAGCGCCTGCTCGACGGCGGCGCGCGGCGCACCCAGGATGCGCACCGTGGCGTCGGCGACCTCGCGCGGATTGGCCATCATGAACTCGCTCGCGCGGCGATGGATGCCGAGCATGGTGCGCACCAGCGCGGGATCCTGCGCGATGATCTGCTCGCTCGTCGCGAAGATCATGTTGAGCCCGCCCATCGCGGTGCCATAGGGGTATTCCACCAGCTGGCCCACGCCCGAGGAGATGGACAGGCCCGGCCCCGGCTCGGCGCCGACATAGGCGTCGATGTCGCCGCGGTTCAGCATCGCGTGCATCTCGCCGAAGGGCACGCGCACGGCGGTGATGTCGCGCACCGTCATGCCGCTCTGGCGCAGCCGCTCGAGGATGAAGACCTCCTGCGTCGAGCCCGGCCAGATTCCTACGCGCCTGCCGCGCAGATCGGCGATGCTGCGGATCGGCCCGCCCGCCTTGGAGATCACGCCCATGCCGCGGTTGCAGAAGGCGCCGACCACGACAACGGGCTCACCCGCCGCCGCCCCCAGCGTGGCGGCGGCGATGCCGAAGCCGCCGAACTCCACGCTGCGCGTCACCACGGCGTTCTTGCCATCGGTCGGGCTGTCGAAGGTGGTGATGTCGATCGTAAGTCCAGCGGGAGCAAATCGCTGGTAGAAATGCGGCGTCATCGAATGGATCAGGCGCAGCGAGCCCATCTTCACCGTGCGCGGCGCCTGCGCATTGGCGATGTGCGGGGCCGCGAGCGGCGCGAGGGCAGCGGTGGCGAGAAGGTGACGGCGGCGGATCATCATGCGTTCTCCTGTGGGGTTGGTCAGGCGGTGGCGAGCTGGGCGATGAAGGCGCGCCAGCCGCCGAAGCGGGTGATGTCCTGCGCGCCGGCAAGGCCCGCAGGCTCAACAAGGAAGCCCTTGGGCGTGCTGCCATCGGCCAGGATCAGCGTGCCGATGCACAAGGGCGCGGGGATGCCGGCGACGAAGCGCCCGAACCCATCCTCGGGCAGCGCCCAGACCTCGGTGGCGATGGCCGCGCCCTGCTCGGCGCCGACGCGCAGCAGGCCGGGCCGCCGCGGCGGGCCGCCGGCCAGGGCGTGCAGGCGATAGAGGGGCGCGGTCTCCACGGCGCGGCGGAACTCGGCGCCTTGCGCCACCAACTCGGCATTCAGCGCCATGCCGGACAGATGCGCGCCGACGACGCAGATCTCGATCATGCGGCGATCTCCATCGCGAAACGGGCGAGCCGCGCATCGCTCTCGCGCGGGCCGACCAGGGTGACGCCGAAGGGCAGGCCATCCGGGCGCATCGCCCCCGGCACGGCCAGCGCGGCGAGGTCGAGCAGGTTGACGAAATTCGTGTAGGTGCCGAGCCGCGCATTGGGGCCGATCGGGTCAGCGGCGAGTTCCGCCAGCGTCGGGAAGTTGGGCGCGGTGGGCAGCAGCAGCGCGTCGATCCCCGCCCAGCTGGCGCGCGTGGCCAGGCGCAGCGCGGCCAGGCGATGCAGCCCGGCGAAGGCATCGGTTGCCGAGAATCGCGCCGCGCCGGCCAGGATTCGCTGCGTCACCGGATGCATGACCTCGCGCGGCACCGCGGCCCCGAAGGCGGCGTCGCGCTCAGCGACGAAGGCGCCCTCATAGAGCAGCCGCGCGACTTCGAGGAAAGGCGAGAGATCGACTTCCCTGAGCGTGGCAGCGCCCCCGATGCGCGCGATCGAGGCTTCCCAGGCTGCGCGCTGCTCGGGCCCGTCGAGATGCAGGTCGGCGGCGCGGGGGATGCCCAGGCAGCGCAGCGGCGCCGCCAGGGAGGGCGTGCCGATCACGCCCGGGCGCGACCAGGGATCGGCCGCATCCGCGCCCGCCATCACCGCGAAGCAGGTCCAGGCATCCGCGACGTTGGTGGCGAAGACGGAGACGCAATCGAGGCTCGGGCAGGCCGGCACCACGCCGCGATTCGGCACTAGGCCAAGCGAGGGCTTGAGGCCGACCAGCCCGTTCAGCGCCGCCGGCACACGCCCGCTGCCCGCCGTATCCGTCCCCAGCGCGAGCAGCGCGAGACCCTGCGCCACCGCCACCGCGGAGCCGGAAGACGACCCGCCCGGCACGCGATCCGGCGCGCAGGCATTGCGCGGCACGGGGTGGGGCGTCCGCACGCCGACGAGGCCCGTGGCGAACTGGTCGAGATTAGTCTTGCCGATGATGATCGCCCCCGCCGCGCGCAGCCGCGCCACGGCCGGCGCGTCCTCGGCCGGCAGGCGCGCATAGGCCGGGCAGGCCGCGGTGGTGGGCATGCCCGCCACATCGATATTGTCCTTCACCGCCACCGGCACGCCCCAGAGCGGGAAGCGCACGGTGTCGCGCGTCGGCAGGGCGGCGAGCGCCTCGGCCAGCGCGGCGGCGTCCGGCTGGTGCAGGAAGATGCCGGGATCGGCCAGGGCGCGCGCGCGCTCGGCCAGCTCCGCGAGCAGGGCGGCCGGGGTCAGGCCCGCGGCATAGGCGTCATGCAGCGCGGCGATGGTGGCGGGCAAGGGCATGACCCTGCCCTAGCAAGACACGCGCCAAGCGCCGGGCCCTGGGACAGGCACGGCGAATCAGGGGTTTGCGAAAAATGGATCCCTGTTCATGTATGCAAGGCGGCTCGAAACAGGCCCATATGCCGACAAATTAGGCAGCACTCGGATGCCGCCGCGCCCCCGCCATGGCATTCCAGGTCTCCCCGGTCACGCCGATATGCCGCCGCAGCGCCGCCGCCGCCTCCGCCGCATCGCCGCGCTGGATCGCGGTCAGGATCGCGCCATGCTCCTCATGCGAGCGCCGCAGCCGGTCCGGCGCCTCGAGCTGCGCGGCACGGAAAGGGGCGAGGCGCCGTCGCGTGGCGGTGGCGATCTCGGACAGATAGGCGTTCCGCGCCCCCGCATAGAGCAGATGGTGGAAGGCGACATTGGCGGCGCGATAGGCGGCCACGTCGCCCGCCCGCACCATCGCCGCCATGCCGGCGTGCTGGCGTTCCAGCCCGCGCCGCTGCGCCGGGCTCATCGCCACGGCGCAGAGCCCCGCGGCCATCGCCTCCAGCTCCGCCATCACCACGAACATGTCGCCGAGCTGCGCCGCATCCGGCACCGCCACCACCGCGCCGCGTCTCGGCGCGATCTGCACCAGCCCGGTCGGCGCCAATTGGCGCAGCGCCTCGCGCACCGGGGTGCGGGAGACGCCGAAGCGCGCGGCGAGCTGCGTCTCATCCAGCGCCGTGCCGGGCTTGAGCTGCGCGCCCACGATCTCCTCCGCCAGCGCGGCCGCGATCGCCTCGGCCCGCGTGACGGGGCGCGGCGCGGGGCTCGGGGCGATGTCCGGCGGGCGGGGCATGGCGCCGTTGTGATCCCATGCGCCCGCCCTGTGCAAGCAGGAGATGATCCCCGCGCAGGACGTGACGCGCCCCGCGCGCCGTCGCACAATGCGGCGTGGGATTCACGATGGAGCGACACGGATGAAGACGCGCGCGGCGGTGGCCTGGGCGGCGGGCAAGCCCCTCTCGATCACCGAGGTCGAGATCGGCGGGCCGAAGGCCGGCGAGGTGCTCATCGAGGTGAAGGCCACGGGCCTGTGCCATACCGACCTCTACACCCTCTCGGGCGCCGATCCGGAGGGGCTGTTTCCCGCCATCCTCGGCCATGAAGGCGCCGGCATCGTGCGCGAGATCGGCGCCGGCGTGACCAGCGTGAAGCCCGGCGACCATGTGATCCCGCTCTACACGCCCGAATGCCGGCAGTGCAAAACCTGCCTGTCGCAGCGCTCGAACCTGTGCACCGCCATCCGCGCGACGCAGGGCAAGGGCGTGATGCCGGACGGCACCTCCCGCTTCTCCTGCGAGGGTGGACCGGTGATGCACTACATGGGCTGCTCGACCTTCGCGAACCACACGATCCTGCCCGAGATCGCCCTGGCCAAGGTGCGTGAGGACGCGCCCTTCGAGAAGATCTGCTACATCGGCTGCGGCGTGACCACCGGCATCGGGGCTGTGATCAACACGGCCAAGGTCTGGCCCGGCGCCAATGTCGCCGTCTTCGGCCTGGGCGGCATCGGGCTCAACGTCATCCAGGGCGCGCGGATGGTCGGCGCCGACCGGATCATCGGCATCGACCTCAACCCGAAGCGCGAGGAGATGGCGCGGAAGTTCGGCATGACCGACTTCCTCAACCCGAACGAGATCGGCCACGACAAGGTGGTGCAGGCCATCATCGACCTGACGGGCGGTGGTGCGGACTTCTCCTTCGAATGCATCGGCAATGTGAAGGTGATGCGCCAGGCGCTGGAATGCACGCATCGCGGCTGGGGCGAGAGCATCATCATCGGCGTGGCCGGGGCGGGGCAGGAGATCGCGACGCGGCCCTTCCAGCTCGTCACCGGCCGCTCCTGGCGCGGCACCGCCTTCGGCGGCGCGCGCGGGCGCACCGACGTGCCGAAAATCGTGGACTGGTACATGCAGGGAAAGATCGACATCGACAGCCTGATCACCCATGTGATGCCGCTGGATGAGATCAACCACGGCTTCGAACTGATGGAGCGGGGCGAATCCATCCGGTCCGTTGTCGTGTACTGAGGGCTTGATGCTGCGATTGACCGAACTCAAGCTGCCGCTCGATCACGCGCCCGGCGCGATCGAGCAGGCGGTGCGCGCGAAGCTGGGACTGCGGGAGGGCGAGCTGCGCGCCTGCACCGTGGCCCGGCGCGCCTGGGATGCGCGCAAGCGTTCGGCGATCGAGCTGGTCTATTCCGTGGACATCGAGGTGGCGGATGAGGCCGCGCTGCTGCGCCGCCATGCGCGGGACAAGGTGCTCTCCCGCACCCTCGGTCCCACGCCCGACACCAGCTACCGCCATGTCGCGCGCGCGCCGGAGGGCATCCCGCGCCCCGTCGTGATCGGCACCGGGCCCTGCGGCCTCTTCGCCGCGCTGGTCCTGGCGGAGATGGGCTTCCGGCCAATCATCCTCGACCGCGGCAAGGTGGTGCGCGAACGCACCAAGGATACCTGGGCGCTGTGGCGCCGCTCGGTGCTCACGCCCGAGAGCAATGTGCAATTCGGCGAGGGCGGCGCGGGCACCTTCTCCGACGGCAAGCTCTGGTCCGGCATCAAGGACCCGCAGCATCTCGGCCGCAAGGTGCTCACCGAATTCGTCGCGGCCGGCGCGCCGGAGGAGATCCTCTGGGTCGCCAAGCCGCATATCGGCACCTTCCGCCTGGTGCAGATGGTGGAAAGCCTGCGCGCGAAGATCGAGGCGCTGGGCGGCGAGTATCGCTTCGGCACCAAGGTGACCGACCTGCTCGTGGAGGTCGGGCGCGACGGCATCCGCCGCACGCGCGGCGTGGTGACCGAGGCGGGCGAGACCATCGCCACCGACCATGTCGTGCTCGCCATCGGCCACAGCGCACGCGACACCTTCGCGATGCTGCTGGACCGCGGCGTGCATATCGAGCCCAAGCCCTTCTCGATCGGTGTGCGCATCGAGCATCCGCAATCGATCATCGACCGTGCGCGCTTCGGCGATTTCGCCGGCAATCCCATTCTTGGCGCCGCCGACTACAAGCTCGTGCACCATTGCGGCAATGGCCGCAGCGTCTATTCCTTCTGCATGTGTCCCGGCGGCACCGTGGTCGCCGCCACCTCCGAGCCCGGCCGCGTGGTGACCAATGGCATGAGCCAGTATTCGCGCGCCGAGCGCAACGCGAATGCCGGCATCGTGGTGGGCATCACGCCGGAGGTCGACTACCCCGACGGTCCGCTCGCCGGCATCGCGCTGCAGCGGCATTGGGAGACGCAGGCCTTCCTCGCCGGCGGCGGCACCTATGCCGCGCCGGGCCAGCGCGTGGGCGATTTCCTCGCCGGGCGACCCTCGACCGAACTCGGCGCCGTGATCCCGAGCTACAAGCCCGGCGTGACGCCGACCGACCTCGCGCGCTGCCTGCCGGATTTCGTGGTCAGCGCGATCCGCGAGGCGCTGCCCGCCTTCGGCCGCCAGATCGCCGGCTTCGACATGGCGGATGCGGTGATGACCGGCGTCGAGACGCGCACCTCCTCGCCCATCCGCATCCGGCGCGATGCGACGATGCAGAGCCTCAACACGCGCGGCCTCTACCCGGCCGGCGAGGGCGCGGGCTATGCGGGGGGCATCTTCTCGGCCGGCGTGGACGGCATCCGCGTGGCGGAGGCGCTGGCGCGCAACGTGGCGGGCCTCGGCGCGGCGGAAGCCGCCTGAGCGCCATGCGGGATTTCGATGTCGTCGTGCTCGGCGCCGGCGCGGCCGGGTTGTTCTGCGCGATGCGCGCGGGGCAACGCGGGCGGCGCGTGCTGCTGCTCGACCATGCCGAGGCGCCGGGCAAGAAGATTCTCATCTCCGGCGGTGGGCGCTGCAACTTCACGAATACGGGCTGCGTCCCCGAGCGCTTCCTCTCGGCCAATCCGCATTTCGCGCGCTCGGCGCTCAGCCGCTACACGCAGCACGACTTCATCGCGCTGGTGCGCAAGCACGGCATCGCCTTCCATGAGAAGACGCTGGGCCAATTGTTCTGCGACGGATCGGCACGGCAGATCGTGGCGATGCTGCTGGCGGAATGCGATGCCGCGGGGGTGGATCTGCGCCTCGATCACCGCATCACCGAGGTGACGCGCGCCGATCGCTTCCGCATCACCACCTCGCGCGGGGAGTTCAGCGCGGACTCCCTCGTGCTCGCCACCGGTGGGCTGTCGATCCCGAAGATGGGCGCGACGGGCTTCGCACATGACCTCGCGCAGCGCTTCGACCTGCCGCTGACCGAGATCCGCCCGGGCCTGGTGCCGCTGACCTTCGGCGATGCGATGCTGGAATTGATGCGCCCGCTCTCCGGCCTCGCGCTGGAGGCGATCGCGCGCGCCGGCAAGGCCGCCTTCCGCGAGGCGCTGCTCTTCACCCATCGCGGCCTCTCCGGCCCGGCCATCCTGCAGGCGAGCAGTTATTGGCGCGAGGGCGCGACCCTGACGCTCGATCTGGTACCGGAGCGCGACGCCACCGCGCATCTGCTCGCCGGCAAGCGCGCGCGCCCGAAGGCTGAGCCGAAGACGATCCTGGCCGAATTGCTGCCGCAGCGCCTCGCCCAGGCCATGGCCGCGCTGCATCTGCCGCCGCGCGTGATCGGCGAGGTCGGCGACGCCGATCTGCGCCGCCTCGGCGCGCTGCTCAAGGCCTGGACGCTGAAGCCCTCCGGCACCGAAGGCTATGCCAAGGCCGAGGTCACGCTCGGCGGCGTGGACACCGCCGCGCTGTCCTCGCAGAGCATGATGGCGAAGGCCGTGCCAGGACTCTTCGTGATCGGCGAGGCGGTGGACGTGACCGGCTGGCTCGGCGGCTACAATTTCCAATGGGCCTGGTCGAGCGGCTGGGCGGCCGGAGAGGCCGCATGAAGCGCTACGCCGCCGCCTGAAGCCCGCCCGCCTTCAGGATGAAGGCCGCGATCTCCGCCACGCCCTGCTCGGCCTTGAGGTTCGTGAAGATGAAGGGCCGCGCGCCGCGCATCTTCTTCGCGTCGCGGTCCATCACGCCGAGATCCGCACCCACCAGCGGCGCGAGGTCGGTCTTGTTGATCACCAGCAGGTCGCTGCGCGTGATGCCCGGCCCGCCCTTGCGCGGGATCTTGTCACCGGCCGAGACGTCGATCACGTAGATCGTCAGATCCGCGAGTTCCGGGCTGAAGGTGGCGGCGAGGTTGTCCCCGCCGCTCTCGATGAAGAGGATCTCGAGGCCGGGGAAGCGCGCGCTCATTTCCGCCACCGCGGCGAGGTTGATGGAGGCGTCCTCGCGGATCGCGGTATGCGGGCAGCCGCCGGTCTCCACGCCCATGATTCGGTCGGGCGAGAGCGCGCCGCTGCGCGTGAGGAATTCCGCATCCTCCTTTGTGTAGATGTCGTTGGTGATGGCGGCGACATCGTTGCCCTGGCGCATCGCCTTGCACAGGCGCTCGACCAGCGCGGTCTTGCCGGAGCCGACCGGACCGCCGACGCCGACGCGGAAAGGGCCGTTCGTCCGATGACCGAAGCGCAGCTGCTGCGCGGAGGTCTGAATCGGCCGATCAGAGGATGCACTCATGAGCGGAAAAGCCTCGTATACTGGGTTTCGTGACGCATCGAGAACAGGTCCAGCACCGGCGCGGCGCTGCCGAGTTCATCGGGCGAGGTGATGGCGAGCGCGGCTTCCGTCGCGGTCGCGACCGCCGGCAGCAGCGCGGCGGTGGCGATCTGCCCATCCGTCTGGCCCAGCGGCACCAGCCGCACGCCGGCGGAGACGATGTTCGCCGCGAAGGCGTTCAGCCAGCCGAAGCAGGCCTCGCGCAGCGGCACGCCGTGGAAGCAGGCCGCCGCGCCGAAGGCCACCGCATGGGTCAGCCGGCCGGGGTGGCGCGCGCTGTAGGCGGCGAAGCGCGGCTCGGGCCAGGCGCTGATGGTGACGCTGGCGAAGGCGTTGCCGGGCTGCGTGGCCTCCAGCGCCAGCTCCTGCGTGCCTCGCCAGGCGGCGGCGAGTTCCGTGATGTCGTCGAGTGCCGCGTCATCGCCCGCCGCCGCGGCACGCCAGGCGAGCGCGAGCAGCCCGCCATCCACCGCCCCCGCGCCCTGCGCCAGGGCGGCAGCGACATAGGCGACGAGGTCGTCCCGCCGCGTCACCGCCTCCTCCTCCACCGCCATCTCCAGCCCGTGGCTGTAGGAGAAGGCGCCAACCGGATAGGCCGGCGAGAGCCAGGCGAAGAGTCGCGCCAGCGCGGACGGACCCATGCGGGTGGGATCAGTGATGGTGGTGATGGTCGCCATCGCCATGATGGTGGTCATGTGCGTGGTCATGTGCATGGCCATGCGGGTGGGCCGGCGCGCGGTTGTGCTCGCCATAGGCGCCGCCCTCTGGGTTGAAGGGCGCGTTCACCGGCCGCACCGTCGCCCCCAGCCCCTCGAGCATGCGCAGGATCACGTGGTCATGCCGGATCAGGATCCGCCCCGCCTCGATCTCCGCCGGCAGGTGGCGATTCCCGAGATGCCAGGCCAGACGCATGAGATGCATGGGCGTGTTCGCCGTGACCTCGATCAGCGGCTCGGGCGCCGCGCGGACGCGCACATAGCCGCCGCCGACCAATTCCAGCCCATCGCCATCGCGCATCACCTGCGCCTCGGCGAGGTCGAGGATGAAGGCCAGCCCACCCTCGGCCGTGTAGAGCTTGCGGCGGCGATGGCGGTCGTCGAAATCGACGGTCACGGTGTCGCGCGCCTCCGCCTCCGGCCAGGTGCCGGCGGCATGGACGATGGTGGCGCGGGGAACGGCGCTGTCGGGCATGTGGCTCCTCAGAACAGGAAGTAGCGCTGCGCCATGGGCAGCACGGCGGCGGGCTCGCAGATCAGCAACTCGCCATCCGCGCGCACCTCATAGGTCTCGGCATCCACCTCGATCTTCGGCAGCGCGCTGTTCAGCACCATGTCGCGCTTGGTGATGCCGCCGCGGGTATTGCCGACCGCGAGCAGCGGCCGTGTCAGCCCGAGCTGCTTGCCGATATCGGCCTCCAGCGCGGCGGCAGAGGTGAAGGTGACCGAGGAGAGCAGGCCCGAACGGCCATAGCTGCCGAACATCGGGCGGTAGTGGATGGGCTGCGGCGTGGGGATGGAGGCGTTGGGATCGCCCATCGGCGCCATCGCGATGCTCCCGCATTTCAGCACGTAATCCGGCTTCACGCCGAAGAAGGCCGGCGACCAGAGCACGAGATCCGCGAGCTTGCCGACCTCGATGGACCCCACATGCGTGGCGATGCCCTGCGCGATGGCGGGGTTGATCGTGTATTTCGCGATGTAGCGGCGCACGCGCAGATTGTCGTTGTCGCCCGTCTCCCCGGGCAGGGATCCGCGCTGCACCTTCATCTTGTGCGCCGTCTGCCAGGTGCGGATGATCACCTCGCCCACCCGGCCCATCGCCTGGCTGTCGCTGCTCATCATGCTGATGGCGCCAAGGTCGTGCAGGATGTCCTCGGCCGCGATGGTCTCCTTGCGGATGCGGCTCTCGGCGAAGGCCACGTCCTCGGGGATGCGCGGGTCGAGGTGATGGCAGACCATGAGCATGTCGAGATGCTCATCCACCGTGTTGCGCGTGTAGGGCATGGTGGGGTTGGTGGAAGAGGGCAGGAAGTTCGGCTCGCCGATCACCTTGAGGATGTCCGGCGCATGGCCGCCGCCCGCGCCTTCCGTGTGGAAGGCCTGGATGGTGCGCCCGGCCACGGCGCGGATCGTCTCGTCCACGAAACCGCTTTCGTTCAGCGTGTCCGTGTGGATCGCGACCTGGATGTCGAAGCGGTCCGCGACATCGAGGCAGGTGTCGATGGCCTTGGGCGTGGTGCCCCAATCCTCATGCAGCTTGAGCCCGCAGGCGCCGGCGCGGATCTGCTCCTCGAGTGCCGCGGGCAGCGCCGCATTGCCCTTGCCGAGGAAGCCGAGATTCATCTGGAAGGCCTCGGCCGCCTGCATCATGCGCGCGATGTGCCACGGCCCCGGCGTGCAGGTGGTGGCCAGCGTGCCATGCGCGGGGCCCGTGCCGCCGCCGAACATGGTGGTGACGCCGGAGGCCAGCGCCTCCTCGATCTGCTGCGGACAGATGAAGTGGATATGCGGGTCGATCCCCCCCGCGGTGAGGATGCGCCCCTCACCCGCCAGAATCTCCGTGCCCGGGCCGATGATGATGGTGACACCGGGTTGCGTATCGGGGTTGCCGGCCTTGCCGATGGCGGCGATCCGCCCGTCCTTCAGCCCCACATCGGCCTTGTAGATGCCGGTGTGGTCCACGATCAGCGCATTGGTGATGACGGTGTCCATCGCGCCGCCGGCGCGCGTGACCTGCGACTGACCCATGCCATCGCGGATCACCTTGCCGCCGCCGAACTTCACCTCCTCGCCATAGGTGGTCAGGTCGCGCTCGACCTCGATGATCAGCGCGGTGTCGGCAAGGCGCAGGCGGTCGCCCGTGGTCGGGCCATACATGCCGGCATAGGCGCGGCGGGAAAGGCGGGTGGCCATGCTCAGAGCGCTCCTTCCGTCTCGCCGCGGAAGCCGTGCACGATGCGCGCGCCGGCATAGGGGATGAGCCGCACGCGACGCGACTGGCCGGGTTCGAAGCGCACCGCCGTGCCGGCCGCGATGTCCAGCCGCTTGCCGCGCGCCGCGGCGCGATCGAAGCGCAGCTCCGGATTCGTTTCGGCGAAGTGGTAATGGCTGCCGACTTGCACCGGCCGGTCGCCGGTGTTCGCGACGTCGAGTTCCGTCACCTCCCGGCCGGCATTGATCTCGATCTCCCCTTCCGCCGGGAACAGCTCGCCGGGGATCATCGGATGGGCTCGTGCACGGTGACGAGCTTGGTGCCGTCGGGGAAGGTGGCTTCCACCTGGATCTCGTGAATCATCTCGGCGACACCCTCCATCACCTGCGCGCGCGTGATGACGGTGCCGCCATCGCGCATGAGTTCGGCCACGCTGCGCCCGTCCCGCGCGCCCTCAACCACGAAATCAGTGATGAGCGCCACCGCCTCGGGGTGGTTGAGCTTCACGCCGCGTTCCAGCCGCCGGCGCGCCACCATCGCCGCCATGGCGACCAGCAGCTTGTCCTTCTCGCGCGGTGTCAGGTTCATGCCTCACCTCTCCTGTCGGCCGAGCATGCCGCAATCCGGATCATGTGCGCCAGAGCCGCGGCAGTCTGGCGGGGTGGCCGAAGGCGGCCTGGCGCAGCACCATCAGCGCCGCCCCCAGCGCCGCGCGCACCGCCCCCGCCTCGCCCTGCCAGCGGGCCAGCAGCAGGCCCGGCGCCACGAGGCTCGCGCCCCCGGCGGCGAGTTCGCGCGCCTGCTCGCGATGCGTCGCGGCCTCGGGCATCGCCAGCAGCAGCGTGGCCAGCGCGCCGGCGCCATCCAGCCCGAAGCGGCTGGCCCGCAACGCCGCCGGATCCGCCAGGCGCAGCGTATCCGCCCAGGCCAGCCTTCCGCCGCGGCGCAGCCGCCAGGAATCCTGCACGGCGCCCTGGGTCAGCACCTCACCGCGCGCGGCACGGCCGAGCACAAGCATCTCCGCCGCGATGAGGCGCGCCGTGGGCGCGAGGGCGATGTCGATGCGCCGGCGCAGCCGCGCGCCATCGAAAAGGATCGTCTCCTGCGGAAGCCATTCACAGATGGCATCCTCTCCGAGATCGATATTCGTTGCGATCTCCGTCTCCGGCCCCAGGCTGCGATAGATCTTCTCGGCCGCCGCCGTCGTCATGGTGAAGCGCGTGCCGGCATCGAGCGTGAGGGAAAAGGCGGCGCTGTCGCCGCCTGCGAGCCCGCCCGCGACATTCACCAGCGCCGCGGTGCTCGGCTCATCGGGGTCATGGTCGGGAAAGAGCACGCGCAGCGGTGCGGATTGATCGAGCGTGACAAGGCGCGCGCCACCAGGCGCCGCCGCAAAGCGCAAGGCGGCGCTGCCACGTGCTCTCTGATGATGCGGCGCTGCGATCGCGGCGATGCTCATGCGCGCAGCCTTGCATGTGCGATGGATCGTGCAAACCTCCCGAAGCGCGGCGCGATGCGCCTGCATTGCAGCGCGCTCATGTGCACAAGCAAGTGGCGCGCCGGGCCGGCTTCGGGGCACGCATCGCATAGGCGTGAGGCAGAGCCTTCGCGGCGCGGCAAGGCCGGGGGTCGGCCCGCGCGCGAATCGTATGCGAATCAGCCCCCGGCCCTGTGGCCCGCCCGCCATGGGAGCCTTGGCATGAGTCTCGCTAGTCCGCCCGCTGGGCAGACAGCCAGCCGTCTCCGGACCGGCGCGGACCGCCACCCGAAAAAGACCATGACCATCGCAGGAGGCTCCCGATCAAATGACGAAGCGTTTCTCCCTGACCCGTCGCGCGGCCCTGGCCGGCCTTGGCGGCGCGCTTGCCATGCCGGCCATCCGCCCGTCCTTCGCGCAAGCCGCGCCGATCCGCGTCGGCGTGCTGCATTCGCTGTCCGGCACCATGGCGATCAGCGAGACCGCGCTGCGCGACACGGTGCTGATGATGATCGAGTGGCAGAATGCGCGCGGCGGCATCCTCGGCCGGCGGCTCGAGCCGGTGGTGGTGGACCCGGCCTCCAACTGGCCGCTCTTCGCCGAGAAGGCGCGCGAGCTGCTGCAGGTCAGCCGCGTGGACGTGACCTTCGGCTGCTGGACCTCGGTCTCCCGCAAGTCCGTGCTGCCGGTCTTCGAGGAGCTCAACGGCCTGCTCTTCTACCCGGTGCAGTATGAGGGCGAGGAAGAGAGCAAGAACATCTTCTACACCGGCGCCGCGCCGAACCAGCAGGCGATCCCGGCGGTGGAATACCTGATGTCGGCCGATGGCGGCAGCGCGCGGCGCATCGCCCTGCTCGGCACGGATTATGTGTATCCGCGCACGACGAACCGCATCCTGCGCGCCTTCCTGAACTCGAAGGGCATCCCGGATTCCGACATTCTCGAGGAATACACGCCCTTCGGCCATTCCGACTGGCAGGGCATCGTCAGCCGCGTGAAGCGCTTCGCCGGCGAGGGCAAGAAGACCGCCATCGTCTCGACCATCAATGGCGACGCGAACGTGCCCTTCTACCGCGAGCTCGGCAACCAGGGCATCAAGGCCGAGGACATCCCCTCGGTCGCCTTCTCGGTGGGTGAGGAAGAGCTCGCCGGCATCGACACGCGCCCGCTGGTTGGCCATCTGGCCGCCTGGAACTACTTCATGTCGGTGCAGTCGCCCGCGAACACGGAGTTCCTGAACCTCTGGCGCGCCTATATCCGCAACCCGCGCCGCGTGACCAACGACCCGATGGAAGCCACGCTGATCGGCTTCAAGATGTGGGCGCAGGCGGTGGCCCAGGCCGGCACGACCGCGGTCGACGCGGTGCGCACCGCGATGTACGGCCAGAAGGTGGATGCGCCGAGCGGCTTCACGCTCGAGATGCACCGCAACCACCACCTCTCCAAGCCGGTGATGATCGGCGAGGTGCAGGCCGATGGCCAGTTCAACATCGTCTGGCGCACCCCCGGCCCGATCGTGGCCGAGAACTGGTCGCCCTTCATCCCGGAGAACGCCAACCGGCGCCGCGGCTGAGGCCTTCGGGGGCGGCGCCGAGCCGCCCCCGAACATCATCGCATGAAGAAGCTCATCCTCCTGCTGCTCCTGCTGCTGACGCCGGCGCTGGGCGCGCGCGCGCAGGACGCCTTCCTTGCCGAAGTGCCGGCCTTTGGCGGCGGCTTCGGCGCGGTGGCGGAATCGGTCGACCGCCTCGGCGCGCTGGGCGATCCCCGCGCCATCCCACTGCTGCGCGCGCTCGGCGACGGGCGGCTGCTGCGCAAATCCGATGGCACGCTGCTGCTGCGCGAGGGCACCGCGACACTCGATGTCGCCACCGGCGCGCCGGCCGATGCAACCGGCGCCGAACCCGTGCGCATCAACAATCGCGTGCGCGTGGCGCTGCGCGGCGCGCTGGGCCGGCTGCAGCTCGTCTCGCCCGATGCCGGTGAGCGCCAGGCCGCGGCCGAGGCCGTCTTCCGTACGCGATCGGCCGAGAATGTCGCGCTGCTGGAAGCCGCCTTGGCGCGCGAGAGCGTGCCGCGCATCCGCGAACGCATGGAGCTTGCCCTCGGCGCCTCGCGCCTGCTCGCCAGCGACCCCGCGGCGAAGCTTGCGGGCGTGGCCACGCTCGGCGCCAGCGCCTCGCCCGAGGCCCGCGCCGTGCTGCTCGAAGCGCGGGCCGCCAACCAGGAGATCCTGCCGCAGATCGAGGCTGCGGTCGCTGCCATCGACCGGCGCCTCGCCATCCGCCGCGGGGCGGAGACGCTGTTCCAGGGCCTCTCGCTCGGCTCGGTGCTGCTGCTTGCCGCGCTCGGCCTCGCCGTCACCTTCGGCGTGATGGGCGTGATCAACATGGCGCATGGCGAGTTCGTGATGCTCGGCGCCTACACGACCTTCATCGTGCAGGAGATCTGCCGCGACATTCCCTGGCTGCTGCCCTGGTCGTTGCCGCTTTCGGTGCCCGCCGCCTTCCTGGTGGCCGCGGCGGCAGGGGCCGCGATGGAACGCGGGCTGATCCGCCACCTCTATGGCCGCCCGCTGGAGACGCTGCTGCTGACCTTTGGCGTCGGCATGATGATCCAGCAGGCCGTGCGCCTGATCTTCGGCGCGCAGAACCGCGAAGTGCTGAGCCCGCCCTGGATGCAGGGCACGCTGCTGCTGCCCTTCGACATTCCGGTCACGGCCAACCGGCTCTGGATCCTGTTCTTCGCGCTCTTCGTGCTGGCGCTCACGGTGGCCGCCATCCGCTTCACGCGCTTCGGGCTCGAGATGCGCGCGGTGACGCAGAAGCGCGCCATCGCCGCCTCCATGGGCATCCGCACGGGCCGCGTGGATGCGCTGACCTTCGCCTTCGGCTCGGGCATCGCGGGCATCGCGGGCGTGGCGGTCAGCCAGATCGACAATGTCAGCCCCAACCTCGGCACCAGCTACATCATCGACAGCTTCCTCGTGGTCGTCTTTGGCGGCGTGGGCAGCCTGGCGGGCACGCTGGTCGGCGCGCTGGGCCTCGGTCTCGTGAACAAGCTGCTGGAGCCCTGGGCCGGCGCCGTGCTGGCGAAGGTCTTCGTGCTGGTCGCCGTGATGCTGTTCATCCAGCGGCGCCCGCGCGGGCTCTTCCCGCAGAAGGGCCGGGCGGCGGAGGCATGAGTGTGGCCGTCTCGCCCGCCGAGGCCCCGCCCTCGCGCCTGCGGCTCGGCCTGCGGGCCGGGCTGATCATCGCCGTGCTGGTGCTGGCCGCGATGCCGGTGCTGAACCAGTTGCCGGTGGACAACCCTTTGCATGTCTCGGACTTCCTCGTCTCCATCACGGGGAAGTGGATCTGCTATGGCATCCTGGCGCTGTCGCTCGACCTCGCCTGGGGCTATGCGGGCATCCTCTCGCTGGGCCATGGCGCCTTCTTCGCGCTTGGCGGCTATGCGATGGGCATGCACCTGATGCGCCTGATCGGCCCACGCGGCGTCTATGGCCACCCCGTGCTGCCGGACTTCATGGTGTTCCTCGGCTATCGCGAACTGCCGTGGTACTGGCTCGGCTTCGACAATTTCGCCTTCATGGTGCTGATGGTGCTGGCCGTGCCCGGGCTGCTCGCCTTCGTGCTCGGCTACCTTGCCTTCCGCAGCCGCATCACGGGTGTGTATCTCTCCATCATCACCCAGGCCATGACCTATGCGCTGATGCTGGCCTTCTTCCGCAACGACATGGGCTTCGGCGGCAATAACGGCTTCACCGACTTCAAGGAGTTGCTGGGCATGCCGCTGAACACGGGGGCGGCGCGCATCGCGCTGTTCTATGCCTCGCTGGTCGCGCTGGTCCTGTCCTATCTGCTCTGTGTGCGACTCACCCGCAGCAAATACGGCCGCGTGCTGACCGCGATCCGCGACGCGGAGAGCCGCGTGCGATTCCTCGGCTACAACGTCACGCATCACAAGCTCTTCGCCTTCGTCGTCTCCGCCATGCTGGCCGGCGTGGCCGGCGCGCTCTACGTGCCGCAGGTCGGCATCATCAACCCCGGCGAGTTCAGCCCCGGCAACTCGATCGAGGCCGTGGTCTGGGTGGCGGTGGGCGGGCGTGGCACGCTGGTGGGCGCGGTGCTCGGCGCCTTCACGGTGAACGGCCTCAAGACCTGGCTCACCTCCGCCGCGCCGGATCTCTGGCTCTTCGTGCTCGGCGGGTTGTTCGTGCTGGTCACGCTCTTCCTGCCCAAGGGCCTGATCGGCCTGCTGCGGAGGACGCCGAAATGAAGGGCCGTCGCCTCTACCTCGATGGCGTCTCGGTCGTCTTCGATGGCTTCCGCGCGCTGAACAACCTCTCCCTCATCGTCGAGCCGGGGGAGCTGCGCGCCGTCATCGGCCCGAACGGCGCGGGCAAGACGACGATGATGGATGTCATCACCGGCAAGACCCGGCCCACCCAGGGCAATGTGCGCTTCGGTGAGGCCGACCTGACACGCCTCGATGAGGCCGCCATCGCCAATCTCGGCATCGGGCGGAAATTCCAGAAGCCCACGGTCTTCGATGCGTTGACCGTCTTCGAGAACCTCGAACTGGCCTTGAAGGCCCCGCGCGGTCCGCTCGCCTGCCTGCGCTGGATCCTCTCCGGCGAGGCACGCAGCCGCATCGAGCAGACGCTGCACGAGACCGGCCTGGCCGAACGCGCGCAGGATCTGGCCGGCATCCTCAGCCACGGGCAGCGCCAATGGCTCGAGATCGGCATGCTGCTGATGCAGGACCCGGATCTGCTGCTGGTCGATGAACCCGTCGCCGGCATGACCGATGAGGAGACCGAGCACACCGCCGCGCTGCTGGTGCGCATAGCCGGTAGCCGCAGCGTGGTGGTGGTGGAGCATGATCTGGAATTCGTGCGTGCGCTCGGCCGGCGCGTCACGGTGCTGCATGAGGGCAGCGTGCTGAGCGAAGGGTCCATCGACCATGTGCAGAACGACCCGCGCGTCGTTGAAGTCTATCTGGGCCGCTAGATGCTGAACGTCGACACCATCGACCTCTCCTACGGCGCCAGCCTCTGCCTGCGCGGTGTCTCGCTGGTGGCGGAACCCGGACGTGTGACGGCCGTGCTCGGGCGCAACGGCGTGGGCAAATCCTCGCTGCTGCGCGCCATCATGGGGCTCGAGAAGGTCGGCAAGGGGACCATCACCTGGGAGGGGCGCGACATCACCCGGATGCCGCCCGCCGAACGTGCGCGCGCGGGCATCGGCTATGTGCCGCAAGGGCGCGAGATCTTTCCCTTCCTGACGGTGCAGGAGAATCTCGAAACCTCGCTCGCCGCCGCGCCACGCGGTTCCAAGGTCTCCGCGGAAGTCTTCGATCTCTTCCCCGTGCTGCGGCAATTCCTGCGCCGGCGCGGCGGCGATCTCTCAGGCGGGCAGCAGCAGCAACTTGCCATCGCGCGCGCCCTCTGCGCCCGGCCGCGGCTGCTGATCCTCGACGAGCCAACGGAGGGCATCCAGCCCTCCGTCATCAAGGACATCTCGCGGGTCATCCGCCACCTCTCCCGCGATCGTGGCATGGCGGTGATCCTGGTGGAGCAGTACTACGATTTCGCGCGCGAACTCGCCGACCAGATCGCGGTGATGGTGCGTGGCGAGGTGGCGCTGGGCGGGCCGGCCGGCACGCTGGACGAAGCAGCCGTGCGCAAGCTCCTCACGGTCTGAGCGCGAGCATCCCTTTCGAATCGAGGGCCAGCGGCGGCGCGCCGGGGGCCGCGCCGTAGACGTCGATCGGGTGGAACAAATAGATCCAGGGCGGGTTGGCGTGCAGCTGCCGCAGGCAGCGCGCATAGGCCTCCTCCCGCGCCGCGTCCTCGACTGCATGGTTGGCCGCGAGGATCATCGGCTCCAGCGCCGGATCATCATGCCCCTGCCACCACACGCCCTGCACGGCGGAGGAGATCTTGTCGTTCAGCACGCGGTAGCTGCTGTGCGGCGAACTGTCGAAGATGGCCAGGTCGCCGATGTTCTTGCGCCCGATCTCGCGCGCATATTCAGGCCGATCCTTCTGGACCTCGATCCGGCAGGGCAGGCCGATGGAGTCGAGGGCGGCGGCGACGCGCGCGCTGATCTCCAGCGCCTTCTCCGGCAGGGTCTCGGGCGTGCGCAGCAGCAGCGGTCCATCGGCGTGGAGGCCATCGAGCAGCCGCTTCGCGCGTTCCGGATCATGCGGATGCGGTGCAAGCCCCGCGCTGTGGCCGCCAAGATGCATCGGGCTGACGATGCTCGCCGAAAGCTGGCCCAGGCCGTGGAAGACCTCCTCCACCAGTGCCCGCCGATCCACCGCGAGATTGGCGGCGAGGCGCGCCGCCGGCGCCGTGAAGATCCCGCGGAAGCAGTTGAGGTAGTACATGACCGAGAGCGTGTTCACCGCGCGCCCCCAGGTGAAGGGCGCCTCGAAGGGCAGGCGCGCCTCGACGCGCTCGAGATTCATCGCCACATCCACCTCGCCCGCGCGCAACGCCGCAAGGCGATCCTCGGCATGGGGCATGGCGCGGAAATCGATGCGCGATGGCCCCTCACCCGCCGCGATCCGCTGCAGCACCACGCGCTGCTCGGCGGCGTAGTCCAGCACGCGCCAGGGGCCGGTGCCGAGCAGTGGCAACCCTTCGGGCGTCAGGCGGCAGGGGTAGAATTCGGAGAAAATGTCGAGGATGTCGGCGAAGGGCGTGGGGTTCTCCACCACCACCGTCCGCGCATCGGGCGCGGTGATTCGCGCCTCCGCCAGGTAGCGGCTGTAGCTCCATTTCATCCCGAACATATCGAGCGAGCCGAGCACGCCCTCCACGAAATCCAGCACATCCTGCGCGACGAAGGGCAGCCCATCCTGCCAACTGGCCCCCTCACGGATGGTGAAGATCCAGCGCCGCCCGCCCTGCTCATGACGCCAACTCGCAAAGAGTCCAGGCAGGATGCGCGCATCCTCCCAGCGCAGCAGCGGCTCCAGCGCCAGGTTCTTCAGCGTCAGCACGCTGGTGTCGTCGGTCACCTGGCGCGGCGGGGTGAAGCGGGCCTTCTCGGCGGCGATGCGGAGCGTGGACATGCGATTTCTTCCCTGCGGTCGCGATGATTGTGCCGGCTCGGCGATTTCGCGCTAGCCTCTTCGCAGCCAGAAGGACGCCGCCATGACGCTGACCCCCGAGATCGCCCGCCAGCTTCGCGCCTGCGCCGTGCCCACCATCAATGCCGTGATGGCGAAGTCGGGCCTGGGCAGCAACCACATGCGCCATGTCGCCCCGATCGGCCCGGCGCGGCGCTTCGTTGGCCGCGCGGTGACGCTGCGCGCCATCCCGACGCGCGAGGATCTGCGCGCGCGCGTCGCCGCCGGGGAACTCCCCGACCTGCAGAACAAGGCCTTCGAATCGCTCGGCCGGGACGACGTGCTGGTGATCGATGCGGGGGCGGATATGCGCGCCTCTGTGTTCGGCGACATCATGGCGACCTATGCGCAGGTCGCCGGCGCGGCCGCCATCGTCATCGATGGCTGTGTCTCCGACCGCGAGGCCATCGCGGGCATCGACCTGCCGGTCTTCGCGCGCGGCAATGCCGCCACCTCGGCCTCGCTCTTCCTGCATTTCGTCGAGATCGGTGCGCCCATCGGCTGCGACGGCGTGGGCGTGATGGCGGGCGACATCCTGGTGGGCGACGGCAATGGCGTGGTGCTGGTGCCCGCCGCCCATGCCGCGAAAGTGGCCGAAGCCGCCTTCGCGCGCGAGGAGATGGAAGCCTTCATCGTCGAGCGCATCAAGGCCGGCGCGCCGCTCACCGGCACCTATCCGGCGAATGCCGAGACGCGCGCCGCCTACGAGGCCTGGCGCGCGGCCAAGCGCTAGGCCGGCACCAGCATCCCGCGCGCGAGCGCCGGGCGCGCGGCCATCCGCGCCATCCAGGCCCGGAGGTTCGGCACGCCGCCGAGCCGGTCGAGCAGCTTCCCGCGGAAGGCGGCGGTGGGGTAGAGCGCGAAATCCGCCACCGTCACCTCGCCGCCGGCCAGGAAGGGCGACTTCGCGAGTTGCGCGTCGGCCACGCCGAAGAAGCGCATCAGCCGGCCCTCATAGTGGCGGATGATGTGCGGCGGTGTGTCCTGCAACTCGCTGTTCAGCACGAAGATCGGATGCGTGGCCGCGATGACATCCGTCATCACGAAGCTCATCCATTGCAGCGTCGCCGCGCGCGCGGCGGGCTCAGTCGGCAGGAAGCGCCCGGCCTTCTCGCAGAGGTAGAGCATGATGGCGAAGCTCTGCGACATGCCGATGCCATTGGTATGGTCGCGCATCACCGGCACGCTGCCGACCGGGTTGATCGCGAGCATCTCGGCGGGCAGCGACGCCTTGTCGTCGAAATCCACGAGATGCGCGCGATACTCCAGCCCGAGTTCCTCGAGCATGATGGAGACGCGCAAGCCATTGGTCGTGCGCGCCGACCAGATCTCGATCATGTGCCGAAGCCGATGCCCTCCAGGATCGGCTTCCACGCCGCTTCCTGGCGCTGCATGAAGGCCAGATGCTCGGCGGGCGTCGAGGTGATGATGTCCTGGCCGAGCCGTGTCGCCGCCACCTGCATCGCGGGGTCGGCGAAGGCGGCGTCGAAGGCGCGCTGCAGCACGGCGCGCGCATCGGCGGGGATGCCCTTCGGGCCGAACAGCCCCATCCAGCTCGTGACCTCGTAGCCGGGCAGCCCGGCCTCATCCATGGTCGGAAGGTCGGGCAGGATGCTCGCGCGCCGCAGCCCCGTGGTGGCCAGCGCACGCCAATGCCCCGCGCGCACCGGCTCCACCGAGGTGGCGATGGAGTTGAACATCACCTGCACGGCGCCGTTGGTGAGGTCGGCGCGCGCCAGCGCATCGCCGCGATAGGGCACATGCACCATCTGCGTGCCCGTCATCTTCATGAACATCTCGCCCGAGAGATGGATCGAGCCCCCCGCGCCGGCCGAGGCGAAGTTCAGCTTGCCGGGGTTGGCGCGCACATGCGCGATGAATTCCGGCACGGTGCGCGCCGGCACCGAGGGGTGCACGACCAGCACGTTCGGCGAGGCGAACATCAGCCCGAGGCAGTCGAGGTCACGCTCCCACTGGAAGGGCGTGTCGCGGATCAGGTAGCGCGTGTTGATGATGTTGGGCCCGCTGGTGACCATGGTGTAGCCATCGGCCGGCGCGCGCGCCGTGGCCTCGACGCCGAGATTGCCGCCTGCTCCGGGGCGGTTGTCCACCAGCACGCGCTGGCCGAGATGCGGCGCCATGAGGTCCGCGAAGGCGCGGCTCATCGCATCGCTTGCGCCGCCGGCGGGGAAGGGCACGATGATGCGCAGCGGCCGGTTCGGAAAGGCGCCCTGCGCGCGGGCCGCGCGCGGCATCAGGAAGGGGGCTGCGAGCAGGAGCGGAAGCTGGCGGCGATTCATGCGGGTTCTCTCCTTCGGACCCGCGCAGTCTCGGCAAGTCGGCGCGCGCGCGCAACGGGCAATTCAGCCCGGCAGGCCGCCAATGACCACGGGACGCGCAGGATCCGCACTCCAGGCGGACCAGGAGCCCACGAACATGGCAGCCGGTATACCGAGCGAAGCCAGTGCCGCGACATTATGCGCTGCCGAGACACCCGCGCCGCAGGACACGCCGATCGGCTTCGTCCCATCGGCGCCGAGCGCCGCGTAGAGATGCCGCAGCGTCTCAGCCTCGGCGAAGGTGCCGGCCTCGGTGAGGTTGTCGAAGGCCGGCGCGCTGAGCGAGCCCGGGATATGTCCGCGTCGCGGCGCGCCGGGGGCGACGGTGGCGCCGATGTAGTTGGGCCGCACGCGGCTATCGAGCAGCACGCCCGCGCGGGCCATCGCCTGCGCCGCATCGGCGTCGAGTTCCGGCATATGGCCTGGCGAGAGCACGACATCCCCGGGCGCGGGGCGCGGCGCCGCCTGCACCACGGGCAGCCCGGCGTCACGCCAGGCGGGAAATGCACCATCGAGCAGCCGCACATCGGCAATGCCGGCCCAGCGCAGCAGCCACCAGCCGCGCGCGGCGATGAGCAGCCGATCCATGTCGTAGAGCACCACGCGATCGCCCTGGCGAAGGCCCCAGCTGCGCGCATCGCGCTGCAGATCCGCGAGCGCCGGCAGGGGACGAGAGCCGCGCAGCCCGCCGCCCGGCCCAGCGAGCTGGGTCGGCAGATCGACATCGACGGCACCCGCGATGCGCGGCGTCGCAGCATAGGACGCGAGCCCCTCCGGCCCCGCGCTGCGCACGCAGAGCAGCACGGGCGGGCGCGGCCCGGCGAGTTCGGCGGCGAGCGCCTGTGCCGTGACGAAGACAGTGCTGCGCGGGTCGGCGGTCATGACGGGATCCTTAAAGCGTGGCGATGGCGGCCTGCATGCGCGCGATGCCCTCTTCGAGCAGCGCCGGCGGGCAGCCGAAATTCAGCCGCACATGCTTCGCCCCGCCCGCGCCGAATTCCGGCCCGGGATTGAAGCCGACCTTGGCCACGTCGAGGAAGAAGGCATGCGGGTCCGCGACCGGCAGCGCCGTGCAGTCGAGCCAGGCGAGGCAGGTGGCCTCAGGCGTCACCATGCTGACCCCCGGCAGGCGCGTGCCCATCGCGGCGCGCAGCGTGGCGCGGTTCGCTTCCAGCACGCGCAGCAGCGCGGCGAGCCAGGGCCCGCCCTCGGCATAGGCGGCGCGCGTCGCCTCCAGCCCCAGCACATTCGCGCCATCCACCATCCCGCTGCGCGTCGCCTCGAAGCGCGCGCGGATCGCGGGGTCGGTGATGATCGCGAAGGCAGCCTTCAGCCCGGCGATGTTGTAGGGCTTGGAGGGCGACATCAGCGTGATGGTGCGCGCCGCGATCGCCGGGTCGAGCGAGGCGATCGGCACATGCGCCCGGCCATCGAGGCCGAGTCCCGCATGGATCTCATCGGCCACGATCAGCGCGCCCGCACTCAGGCAGGCCTGCCCCATCGCGCGCAGATCCTCGGCGGAGAAGACCTTGCCGACCGGGTTGTGCGGGTTGCAGAGCAGGAAGGCGCCCACGCCGTCGAGCGCGCTGCGGAAGGCGTCGATGTCCAGCGCATAGCCCGTGGCCTCACGCACCAGCGGCGCTTCCTTGCGCGCCAGGCCCCAATTCCCCGGCGCTTCGAGCATCGGGCGATAGACCGGCGTCTGCACCAGCACCGCGCGGTCCGGCGCGCAGAAGGCCTTCACCGCCATGTTGAAGCCGGGCACCACGCCCGGGAGGAACACGATGTCCTCCGGCTGCACCTGCCAGCGATACTGTTCGGCGAGATGCGCCACGATCTGCCCGCGCAGCGCCGCACTCGCCACGCCATAGCCCAGCACCGGATGGGCGAGCCGCGCCGTGATGGCCGCGATGATGGCGGGCGAGGCCGCGAAATCCATGTCCGCGACCCACATCGGCAGCACGTCGGGCGCGTAGCGGCTCCATTTCGTGCTGGCCGTGCCGCGACGGTCGATGACGGTGGTGAAGTCGAAATCCATGCTGTCCTCGGCGTCCTCTCCGCGCCAGTGTGGCGCCTGCCGCGGGGCCTGCGAAGCCCCGCCCGGCGATGGACGGATGCGCCGGCAGATGCTCCGCTGCGCGCATGACCCAGGATGCCTCGCCGCTCCGCCATCCGCCCTTCCTGCTCTACCTGGCCTCGCGCATCCTCTCGGCGGGGTCGATGCAGGTGCTGGTCGTGGCGGTGGGCTGGCAGCTCTACGCGCTGACCGGCAGCGCACTGGACCTCGGCCTGCTCGGCCTCGCGCAGTTCGCGCCGGTGCTGCTGCTGACGCTGCCGGCGGGGCAGGTGGCGGATCGCTTCCCGCGCCAGGTCGTGCTGGCGCTCTGCCGCCTGGCGGCGGCGATGGCGGCGCTGGCCCTGGCACTGGGCAGTGCGGGCGGCTGGCTGGACCGCACGACCATCATGGTGCTGGTCAGCCTGCTCGGCGCCGCGCGGGCCTTCGAGCAGCCGGCCAATTCCGCGCTACTGGCGAGCGTGGTCGCACCAGGGCAGATCGCGCGCGCCACCGCCATGGCTTCCTCCGCCGCGCAGATCGCCTTCATCGCGGGGCCGGCGATGGGCGGGCTGCTCTACGGTCTGGGCGGGCCGGTGGTGTCCTACCTGCTGGCGGGCGGGGCGCTGGGCCTGTCGGCCGGCATGATCCTCGCGCTGCGCACCGCGCCGCGCATGGCCCCGCCCGGCCGGGCCACGTTGGCCTCCGTCGTCGCCGGCATCGGCTTCATCCGGCGCCGGCCGATCCTGCTCGGCGCCATGTCGCTCGACATGGTGGCGGTGCTGGCGGGCGGGGTCACGGCGCTGCTGCCGGTCTATGCGAAGGACATCCTCGAGACCGGCCCCGGCGGGCTCGGCCTGCTGCGCGCGGCACCGGCGGTGGGCGCACTCGGCATGTCGCTGCTGCTCGCCTGGCGGCCGATCGGCGGCGGGGCGGGGCAGCGCATGTTCCTCGCCGTGATCCTGTTCGGGGTGTCGGCCGCCCTGTTCGGCGCTTCCGCCTGGCTGCCGCTTTCCGTCGCGGCGCTGGTGCTGATGGGCGCGTCGGATGTGGTGAGCGTGGTGGTGCGCCAATCGCTGGTGCAACTCGCCACGCCGGATGACATGCGCGGGCGCGTGGCGGCGGTGAATGCGCTGTTCATCGGCGCCTCGAACCAACTCGGCGAGTTCCGCGCGGGGGTGAGCGCCGCGCTGATCGGCCCGGTCGGCGCGGTGGTGCTGGGCGGGCTCGCCACGGTGGGCGTGACGCTGCTCTGGATGCGGCTCTTCCCCACCCTGCGCGCCGTGGAGCGGCTGGAGGATGTGGTGCCGACAAGGCCCTGAGCCGTTCATCTTCACCGCGCCGATTCACGGTCCGGCAAGGGGTTCGTCCTTAGATCGTGGGCGTGATGAGCGGCCGTTCGTCGGGCCGCCTGTGGCAGGAGGCCGCGTCATGACCGAAGCACCCGTGCTCACCGCGCCCGCGCTCTACGCCTATGCCGTGCTGCCGGCCGATGCCGCGCTGCCATCCACGCCCGAGACCATCCTGCCCGGCGCGCCGCTGGCGCTGTTCCGCGGCGCGGGCTGCGCGGCGCTGGTCAGCGCCGTGCCGCGCCACGCCTTCGCCGCGCGCCCGGTGCAGGAACCGGCGCAGGCTGAATGGATCGCCGCGCGCACCCATGCGCATCACCTGACCATCGCCGCCGCCGCCGCGGCGGGGCCGGTGCTGCCGCTCGCCTTCGGGGCTGTGTTCGACGGCCCGGTGCCGCTCCGCGCTTGGCTCGATGCGCGCGCCCCGCGCCTGGCCGCCGCGCTGGCGGCGGTGGCGGGCTGCGCCGAGTTCACGCTGCGGCTGGAAGAGGATACGGAAGGCCACATCGCCTGGCTCGATGCGCATGATGCGGATCTGCGCGCCCTGGCGGAGGATGCGCGCAATGCCGGGGCCGATGACGCGTTCCGCCTCGGCGGGCGCCGCGCCCGACGGCTGACCGAGGCCCGCCACGCCCGACACCAGGCGTTGGCACGCGACCTTGCGGCGCGGCTGCAGCGCCATGCCCGGCTGCTGCCCGGCGACATGACGGCGCTGGTGCGCGAGGCGGATGTGCCAGCCCTGCGCGCGGATCTCGATCGCCTCGCCCGCGACCTCTCGGGCACCGGGCTGGCGCTGCGGCTCGCCGGGCCCTGGCCGCCCTATGCCTCGGCCCGGGCCGCGTTGCGCGAGGGCTGAACGCCACCGATCCGTCACGCAAGCGTCAAACGGCGGCAACAGGCCGGCGCCATGCAGCGCCGATGAGCACGCCCTTCCAGAACCCCGGCACCGTCGGCAAGCGCCTCGGCCCGCAGCCCCTGATCCACCCCTCCGCCGCGGTGCGCGACAGCACGCTCGGCGCCTATACCGAGGTCGGCGCGCGCAGCAGCCTCGCCGAGGTGACGATGGGCGACTACGCCTATGTCGTGCACGACACGCAGATCATCTACGCGACGATCGGGCGGTTCTGTTCCATCGCCAGCCATGTGCGGGTGAATCCCGGCAACCATCCGCTGGAGCGCGTGGCGCTGAGCCACTTCACCTACCGCGCCAGCGCCTATGGCCTCGGCCCGGATGAGGCCGGCTTCTTCGACTGGCGGCGCGAGCACCATGTGACGCTCGGCCCGGATGTGTGGCTCGGCCATGGCGTGATCGTGCTGCCGGGTGTCACGATCGGCGCGGGCGCGGCGATCGGCGCTGGCACCGTGGTGACGAAGGACGTGCCGCCCTTCGCGGTGATGGTCGGCAATCCGGCACGCCTGCTGCGCTTCCGCTTTCCCGAAGCCGTGCGACATTCGCTGCTTCGCATCGCCTGGTGGGACTGGCCACACGACAAGCTCGGGGCTGCTCTGGATGAATTCCGCACCTCATCCGCGGAGTCCTTCTGCGCCCGGCACGACCCGCTCTTCTGTCACGAAGGATAAGCAGGACCGTCACACGATGGTCAGCCGCGGCGGCTAAGTCGCCCCCGGTGCAAAGGGGCGGGTGACCATGGCGCAGCGGCGCAACGTGCTTCTCATCGTGGTGGATCAGTGGCGGGCGGATTTCGTGCCGGCCCTCGGCGCGGATTTCCTGCGCACGCCCAACCTCGATCGCCTCTGCCGGGAGGGCGTGACCTTCCGCAACCACGTCACCACCGCGGTGCCCTGCGGGCCGGCGCGCTCCTCGCTGCTGACCGGCCTCTACCTGATGAACCATCGCGCGGTGCAGAACACCGTGCCGCTCGATGCGCGCCACTTCAACCTCGGCAAGGCGCTGCGGCTGATCGGCTACGATCCTGCGCTGATCGGCTACACGACCACGACGCCCGACCCGCGCACCACCGGACCGCGCGACCCGCGCTTCACCACGCTCGGCGACCTGATGGACGGATTCCGCAGCGTGGGCGCCTTCGAGCCGAGCATGGATGGTTATTTCGGCTGGCTCGCGCAGAAGGGCTTCGACCTGCCGCCGAAGCGCGAGGACATCTGGCTGCCCGCGGGGCTGGACGCCGTGCCAGGGGCCACCGCCCTGCCCTGCCGGATCCCGGCCGAGTTCTCCGACAGCGCCTATTTCACCGAACGCGCGCTGACCTACCTGAAGGGGCGCGGCCGGCGGCCGTGGTTCCTGCATCTCGGCTATTACCGCCCGCACCCGCCCTTCATCGCGCCCGCGCCCTACAACACGCTCTATGCGCCGGCGGACATGCCGGCCCCGATCCGCCGCGCGACATGGCAGGAGGAAGCCGCCCAGCACCCGCTGCTGCGCCACTACCTGCAGGGCCAGTCGCAGGGCAGCTTCTTCCATGGCGCCGGTGGCGCGGTGACCGCGCTGGACGAGGCGGCGATCCGCCAGATGCGCGCCACCTATGCCGGGCTGATCACGGAGATCGACGACTGCCTCGGCAAGGTCTTCGCCTATCTCGAGCAGACCGGCCAGTGGGAGGAGACGATGATCGTCTTCACCTCCGACCATGGCGAGCAGCTTGGCGACCATTGGCTGCTCGGCAAGATCGGCTACCAGGATGAGAGCTTCCGCATCCCGCTGGTGATCAAGGATGCCGGCGCCAATCCGCGCGCCGGCGCCGTGGATGCCGCCTTCACCGAAAGCGTGGACGTGATGCCGACGATCCTCGAGGCGCTGGGCGGGGCCACGCCACGCGCCTGCGACGGTGCCTCGCTGCTGCCGCTGCTGCGCGGCGAGCGGCCCGAGCATTGGCGCGACCTGCTCTTCTACGAATACGACTTCCGCGACGTGCACTACTCGAAACCCGAGACCTCGCTCGGCCTGGGCATGGATGAGAGCAGCCTCTGCGTCGTGCAGGATGCCGAGTTCAAATACGTGCATTTCGCCGCCCTGCCGCCGCTGCTCTTCGACCTGAGCGTGGATCCGCATTGCTTCGTCAACCTCGCGGATGACCCCGCCCATGCAGGCGTGGTGCGCGACTATGCGCAGAAGGCGCTGTCGCACCGCATGAAGCATGCCGAGCGCACGCTCACGCATTTCCGCGCGACACCCGCCGGGCTCGAGGAGCGCACCCCCGCCCCACCATCCGCCGCGCTGCGCGACGCCGCCGAATGACCCGCGATCCGAGGAGCCCCCGCCCCATGACCATCACCCGCCGCACCGCCTTCGGCGCCGCTGGCGCCCTCGCCCTGCCGCGCTTCGCCATCGCGCAGGCCGACCAGCGCCCTTCCCTCACCATCGCGGTGCAGAAGATCGCCAACACCAACACGCTCGAGACGCTGCGCGAGCAATCCAATGTCGGCACGCGCACCTGGAGCAGCTATGCCGAGACGCTGATCGAGCAGAGTTGGACCGGCGACCTTTCGCTCCAGCCTTCGCTCGCCACCGCCTGGACGCGCATCGATGACCGCACCGTGGAACTCACGCTGCGTCAGGGCGTGCGCTTCCACGATGGCCGCGTGATGACCGCCGAGGATGTCGCCTTCTCCTTCGGCGCCGAGCGCATGGGCTGGGGCATGACCGCCGACCAGGCGCGCAATCTCTTCGCCACCATTCCCGGCCAGACCCAGGGCCGCACCCCGCCGCCCGAGGTGCTCGCCGTCGCGCGCCGCACCTACCCGGCCTTCGAGCGAATCCAGATCATGGACGCGCAGACCGTGCGCTTCGTGAACCGCGTGCCGGACGTGACGCTGGAAGGGCGGATCAGCCGCAATGTCGGCATGATCCTCAGCCAGGCGTCGTTCAACGAGGCCCGCAGCTGGCTCGACTGGGCGCGCCGGCCGATCGGCACCGGGCCCTTCCGCATCGCGGAGTTCCGCCCCGACCAGCTGCTGGTGCTGGAGGCCTTCGACGAGTACTGGGGCGGCCGCCCACCGGTGCGCCGGCTGCGCTTCGTGGAGGTGCCGGAAGTGGCCAGCCGCATCAACATGCTGCTGACCGGCGAGGCCGATTTCGCCTGCGACATCCCGCCCGACCAGATCCGCAGCGTCGAGCGCAGCCCGCGGCATGAGGTGGTGGGCGGCACCATCATGAACCATCGCCTGACCGTGTTCGACAAGAACCACCCGCATCTGCGCAACCCGCTGGTGCGCCGCGCCTTCACCCACAGCATCGACCGCGATTCCATCGTCGCCGCGCTGTGGGGCGGCACCTCGCGCGTGCCGCGCGGGCTGCAGTTCGACTTCTACGGCGAGATGCTGCACAGCGACTGGACCGTGCCGCGCTTCGACATCGCCGAGGCGCGCCGCCTGCTGCGCGAGGCGAATTACCGCGGCGAGCCCATCCCGTACCGCCTGCTCAACGGCTACTACACGAACCAGGTGCCGACCGCGCAGATCCTGGTCGAGGGCTGGCGCGCCGCCGGGCTCAATGTGCAGATCGAGATGCGCGAGAATTTCCCGCAGGTCCTCTCGCGTGAGGGGCAGCGCGGCGTGCGCGACTGGTCGAACAGCGCGAGCTTCAACGACCCCACCGCCTCCCTCACCGCGCAGCACGGCCCCGAGGGCCAGCAATGGCAGATCGGCGAGTGGCAGAACGAGGAGTTCGGCCGCCTGTCGCAGGAGCTGGAAACCTCCGTCGATCGCGCGCGGCGCCGCGTGGTGTTCCGCCGCCTGCTCGAGATCGCCGAGCGCGAGGACCCCGCCTACACCGTCCTGCACCAGTCGGTGAACCTGACCGCGAAGCGGCGGGACCTGCGCTGGAATCCGGGCCAGTCCTTCCAGATGGATTTCCGCAGCCGCAACTGGGCCGCGTGATGGCCCTGGTTGCGCTGCGCGGCCTGCGCGTCGCCTTCGCGGGCCAGGCCGCGCTGCGCGGCATCGACCTCACCATCGCGCCGGGCGAGGCGCTGGGCATGGTGGGCGAATCCGGCTGCGGCAAGTCGGTCACCTGGCTGGCCGCGCTCGGCCTGCTGCCGGGCAAGGCGGCGGTCACGGGCAGCGTCCGGCTGGGCGAGACCGAACTCATCGGCGCCCCCGCCGCCGTGCTCGAGGGCGTGCGCGGCCGACGCATCGGCATGATCTTCCAGGACCCGGCGAGCAGCCTCAACCCGGTGCACCGCGTCGGCCGGCAGATCGGCGAGGCGCTGGCCCTGCATCGCGGCCTGACCGGCGCGGCCGCGCGGGCGGAGGCGCGCCGCCTGCTCGACCTTGTGGGCATTCCCGATGCGGCGCAGCGGCTTGATGCCTTTCCGCATGAATTCTCCGGCGGGCAGAACCAGCGCGTGATGATCGCCATGGCGCTCGCCGGGCAGCCCGAATTGCTGATCGCCGACGAGCCCACCACCGCGCTCGACGTCACGATCCAGGCGCAAATCCTTGAGTTGCTGCAGGCGCTGCGGCGCGAATTCGGCATGGCGCTGGTGCTGGTCTCCCACGACCTGGGCGTGGTGGCCGAAACCTGTGAGCGCGTCTGCGTGATGTATGCCGGGCGCATCGTCGAGGAAGCGCCCGTGGCGCGGTTGTTCGACGCGCCGGCGCATCCCTACACGCGCGGACTGCTCGGCGCGCTGCCGCCGATCACCGGGCCGCGCCGGCGCCTCGCCGCCATTCCGGGCGGCGTGCCGGAACCCTGGGCGATGCCGCCCGGCTGCGCCTTCGCGCCGCGCTGTGCCGAACGCCTCGCGGCCTGCGATGCGGGCCCGCCGGCGGAGGCGCAGCCCGCGCCCGGCCATCGCGCCGCCTGCCTGCGCAGCGCCGCGCCGCAGATGGCCGAGGCGGTGCCGGCATGAGGCAGGACAGCCCGCTGCTCGAAGCGAAGGGCCTGGTGCGCCGCTATACGATGCGGCGCGGCCTGATGGGACGATCCGTGGAGGTCCGCGCCGTGGACGGCATAACGCTGACGCTCGAGCGCGGCCGCACCCTCGGCCTTGTGGGCGAGAGCGGTTGCGGCAAATCCACCACGGGGCGGCTGGTGCTGGGGCTGGAGGCGCCGGATGCCGGCCATGTCGCCTTCGAGGGCCAGCCCATGCCCGCGCCGGACTCGCCGCCCTGGCGGGCGCTGCGGTCGCGGATGCAGATGGTGTTCCAGGATCCGCTCGGTGCGCTGGACCGGCGCCTGACCATCGCCGCGCAGGTGGCCGAACCACTCGCCATCCATCGCCTGCCGGGCGATCCGGCCCCGCGCGTGGCGGAGTTGCTCGGCGCGGTCGGCCTGCGCGCCGACCAGGGCGCGCGCTACCCGCATGAGCTTTCGGGCGGGCAGCGCCAGCGCGCCGTGCTGGCGCGCGCGCTTGCGACCAACCCGGCGCTGCTGGTCTGCGACGAGCCGATCAGCGCGCTTGATGTCTCGATCCAGGCGCAGGTGATGAACCTGCTGCTCGACCTGCAGGAGCGGCTCGGCCTGGGCATGCTGTTCATCAGCCATGATCTGCGCGCCGTGCGGCAGGTGAGCCACCGGATCGCGGTGATGTATCTGGGCCGCATCGTCGAGGAAGGCGCGCCGGACGAGGTGCTGCAGCACCCCGCGCACCCCTATGCGCAGGCGCTGGTCTCGGCGATCCCGCACCGGGGCAAGGCGGGCCATCGCATCGTGCTGCAGGGCGATCCGCCGAGCCCGGCGCAGCGGCCGAGCGGCTGCGCCTTCCATCCCCGCTGCGCCGCCGCGGTGCCGCGCTGCGTGGCCGAGGCGCCCGTGCTGAAGCCGCGCGCGCAGGATGGCAGGCTGGTCGCCTGCCATGTCGCGCAGGGCGAGGCCGACACCATGGCGAGGGCCGCCTGAGATGCTGCGCTTCCTCGCCACGCGGCTGCTGCGCGCGGCCATCACCATCGTGATGGTCGTGACCTTCGCCTTCGTCGTGCTGCGCCTGTCGGGCGATCCGGCGCAGATCATCCTCGGCGCCGATGCGCCGCCCGAGGCGGTGGACGCCTTCCGCATCGCCTGGGGCCTCGACCAGCCCGTCTGGCTGCAATACTTCCACTATTTCGGCGCCATCTTCAGCGGCGATCTCGGCCGTTCCATGCGCGACGGGCGCGAGGCGATCGTGCTGGTGACGGAGCGCATCCCCGCCACCCTCGCCCTGACCCTGCCGGCGCTGGCGATCAAGCTCGGGCTCGGCATCCCGGCGGGCATCTATGCGGCGCTGCATCGCAACGCGCCGATCGATCGCCTGCTGATGATCATGGCGGTGGCGGGCTTCACCGTGCCCTCCTTCGTGCTCGGCCTGCTGCTGGTGCTGGTCTTCGCCGTGCAGCTCGGCTGGCTGCCCTCAGGCGGGCAGGAGAGCTGGCGGCACGCGATCCTGCCCGTGATCACGCTGGGCATCGGCGGCGCCGCCGTGCTGGCGCGCTTCACGCGCAGCGCCATGCTCGAAGTGCTCGGCCAGCCCTATATCCGCACGGCGAGTGCGAAGGGCGTCGCCTGGCGCGACGTGGTCTGGGGCCATGCGCTGCCGAACGCGGCGATCCCCACCGTCACGATCGTGGGCTTCATGGTGGGCAGCCTGATCGCCGGCGCGGTGGTGGTGGAGAGCGTCTTCAGCTGGCCCGGCGTGGGGCGGCTGCTGGTGGTGGCCGTCGCCAACCGCGACCTCGCCGTCGTGCAATGCATCCTGCTGCTGGTGGCGATGACGATGGTGAGCGCGAACCTGATCGTGGACCTGCTCTATGGCGCGCTCGACCCGCGCCTGCGCAGCGCGCCGCGCGCGGCGGGGGCCGGCTGAGATGCCCGAGGCCCCCCTGCCCGCCAGCCTCGCCCCGCCCGTGGCGCGGCGGCCGATGCCCCCGCCGCTGGTGCTCTTCGGCCTCGCCTGGCTCACGGCGATGCTGCTGGTCGCGATCCTCGCCGATGTGATCAGCCCCTATGCCTATACCGCGCTCGACCTGCGCAACCGGCTCTCCCCGCCGATCGGCTTCGGCGGCACCTGGCTGCATCCGCTGGGCACGGACGAGCTGGGCCGCGACGTCGCGGCGCGGCTGATCTATTCCATCCGCACCAGCCTGCTCATCGCCTTCGGGGCCACGCTGATCGGCGCGGCCTTCGGCACCACGCTGGGCTTCCTGGCCGCGCATTTCCGCGGCGTCGTGGAGCAGATCGTGCTGGCGCTGGTGGATTTCTCGGCCAGCCTGCCCTTCCTGATCCTCGCCCTCGCGGTGCTGGCCTTCTTCGGCAATTCGATGGCGCTCTTCGTCTGCCTGCTCGGCTTCCACGCCTGGGAGCGCTATGCGCGCATCGCCCGGGGCCTGGCCATCAGCGCCGGCGCGCAGGGCTATGCGGCGGCGGTGCGGCAGCTGGGCGCGACGCCGATGCGCATCTATGGCCGGCATGTGCTGCCCAACATCGCCTCCACGCTCATCGTCTCGATGACCCTCGCCTTCCCGGAGATCATCCTGCTGGAATCGGGGCTGAGCTTCCTGGGGCTGGGCGTGCAGCCGCCCGAAACCTCGCTCGGCTCCATGGTCGGCTACGGGCGCGAATATCTGACGCGCGCGCCCTGGATCCTGCTGGCCCCCGCCTTCACCATCGTGCTCACCACGCTCTCCGTCTCCCTGATCGGCGACTGGCTGCGCGACCGTTTGGACCCGACGCTGAGATGACACGGATCATCATGGTGGCCCTCGATGGGCTGCGCCCCGACATGGTCTCGCCCGAGGCGACGCCGCATCTGTGCGCCCTGACCGCACGGGGCACGCGCTTCGCCCAGGCGCGCAGCGTCTTTCCCTCCGAGACGCGGGTGGCGACACCCTCCCTCGTCACGGGCTGCCGGCCGGGTGGGCATGGCATGGTGGCGAATACGCTGTTCGACGCCACCGTCGCGCCCGACCGGCTGCTGCGCACCAAACTCGTCGCCGATCTGGCGGTGCTGGCGGCGGGGCGCGAATCGCCGATGGAGAAGCCGAGCCTGGCCGAGCACCTCGCCGTGGCCGGCCGAAGCTTCGCCCTGGTCAGCGCCGGCACCCAGGGCGCGGCGCAGCTGCTGCACCCGGCGGCGGAGCGGCTCGGCAGCTTCCGCTGGAACATCTCCGATCGCGGCGGCGCGACGGCCGATCTGGTGCGCGACAGGCTGGGCGCCACGCCGGCCCATGCCGTGCCCAACACGCCCCGGGTCGAGCATGCCGGCCGCGTGCTGCTGGAGGTCGTGCTGCCGGAGATCCGGCCGGATGTCGCGCTGCTCTGGCTCTCCGAGCCCGACATCTCCTTCCACTGGGGGGGGCTGCGCTGCGCCCATGCGCAGCAGGCGCTGCGCGACGCCGACGCGCTGCTCGGCCGCATCATCGCCTGGCGGGATGCGCAGCCCGATGCGCGCGACATCGCGCTGATCGTGCTGTCCGACCACGGGCATGTGACCGGGGTGGGCAAGGTCTCCCTGCAGGCGGAGTTGCAGCGCGCCGGCTTCCGGGCCGGCACGGGGATGGAGTCGCAGACCGACATCGTCGTCGCCCCCGCCGCCGCGCCGGGGCTGTGGCTGCGCGACCCCGCCCTGGCACCGCAGGTGGCGGCCTTCCTCGACTCCCAGCCCTGGGCCGGCCCGCTGTTGCTGCGTGACCCGGCGCTGCTGCCCGCGGGCCGCGCGCTGCCGCTGGCCATGCTGGGCGCGGCGCATCGGCGCAGCGCGGACATCGTCGCGACCTTCGCCGGCAGCGAGGCGCCGGACGCCTGGGGACTGCCCGGCACCGCGCCCTTCGATGCGCCGGACGTGCCGGAAGGCGGGGGGATGCATGGCGGGCTGCACCGGGCGGAACTCGCGACCGTGCTGGTGATGCAGGGCGGGCCCTTCCGCGCGGGCGCCGTGGCGCAGGAGGCCGCGGACCTGACCGACATCGCCCCCACCGTGCTGCATGTGCTGGGCCTCGCGCCGGCAGGGCTGGAAGGCCGGCCGCTGCGCGGGGCGTTGGACGCCGCGGCCGATGCCCCGCCGCTGCGCGAGATGCTGCGCCTCACCCCCGGATTCGTGCTGGAGGCGATGCGCATGGCCCCGGGCGGGCGGCTCTACCCGACGGCGCTGCGCCGCTGTCGCGTGACAGATTAGTGACAGTTTTATGAATCGCCCCTATCCTCCCGCCAAGTCGAATTCCGGGGGGATCCATGTCCAGGCGTCTCGTTCTTGCCGCGGCTGCCGCCGCCTTCCTGCCGATGGGCGAAGCCGCCGCCCAGGGCACGCTCAACCTCTATTGTTCGGTGCAGATCGAGTGGTGCCAGGCGATCGCCACCAATTTCCAGCGCGACACGGGCATCCGGGTCAACATGACCCAGCGCGGTTCGGGCGAGACGCTGGCCGCCATCCGCGCCGAGGGCCAGAATCCGCGCGGTGACGTGTGGTTCGGCGGCACGGGCGACCCGCACCTCGCCGCCGGGGAGGAGAACCTCACCCAGGCCTATGAGAGTGCCAACAACGCGCAGCTCCATCCCTGGGCGCTGACGCAGTGGCGCCAATCCAACCAGCGCGCCGTGGGCGTCTACGCCGGCGCCGTCGGCTTCGGCTACAACACCGAATTGCTGGCGCGCAAGAACATTGCCCCGCCGCGCTGCTGGGCCGACCTGCTGGACTCGCGCTTCCGCGGTGAGATCCAGGTGGCGAACCCGAATTCCTCCGGCACCGCCTATGTGATCATCGCCACGCTGGTGCAGATCATGGGCGAGGACCCGGCCTTCGAGTTCTTGCGCCGGATGCACCCGAACGTGAACAGCTATGCCCGCAGCGGCACCGGGCCGATCAAGGCCGTGGCGCGCGGCGAGACGGGCGTCTCCCTCTCCTTCGTCCATGATGCGGTGACGGAACGGAATGCCGGCTTCCCCGTCTCCTACGCCACGCCCTGCGAGGGCACGGGCTTCGAGATCGGCTCCATGTCCATCATCCGCGGCGCGCGCAACCTGAGCCAGGCGCGCCGCTTCTACGACTGGGCCCTGACCGAGCCCGCACAGCGGCTGGGCTTCGAGGCCGGCGGGCAGTTGCAGCAGCCTTCCAACCGCTCCGCGCCGCTGCCGCCCAACGCGCCGGACCTCTCGCAGATCCGCCTGATCGAGTATGATTTCGCGAAGTACGGCCAGGCGGCGGAACGACGCCGGCTGATCCAGCGCTGGGACCGCGAAGTCGGCGCCCTGCCCCGCTGATTTACCCTGGCCGGCGCGGCTTCGCGCGCCGGCCCCCCTTCCCTGTCCCCCGCCGCCAGGATTGCCCCCATGTCCCCCAAGACCCTCGCGGCCGCCGCCGCGCTGAGCTTCGCCCTCGCCACGCCCGCCGCGGCGCAGGGCAGCCTCAACATGCTCTGCGCGCCGGCCGCCGATTGGTGCGAGGCGATCGCCGCGGGCTTCCAGCGCGAGACCGGGATCCGCGTGGCGATGGCGCGCAAATCGGCCGGCGAGATCCTGGCCCAGATCCGCGCCGAAGCGCAGAACCCGCGCACCGACATCTGGTTCGGCGCCTCGGCCGAGACGCATATCAGCGCCGCCCAGGCCAATCTGCTGCAGCCCTACACCTCGCCCAACATGGCCGGGCTGCAGCCCTGGGCGCGGCGGGTGCATGAGATGTCGGGCGGGAACTGCGTCGGCGTCTCCTCCGGCGCCATCGGCCTGGCCTGGAACCGGGAGTTGATGACGCGCAAGAACCTGCCGCTGCCGCGGAGCTGGGCCGATCTGCTGAACCCGGCCTATCGCGGGGAGATCCAGCTGCCCAACCCGAACTCCTCCGGCACCGCCTACACCATCATCGCGGGGCTGGTGCAACTCTGGGACGAGGATCGCGCCTTCGCCTATCTCGCGCGGCTGCATGCCAATGTGAACGCCTACACGCGCTCCGGCGCGGCGCCGATGCAGGCGGTTTCGCGCGGCGAGACGGCGATGGCCGTCGCCTTCAACATGGAAGTCGCCAGCATGCAGGAGGCAGGCTTCCCCATCGACCTGACCTACCCGACCGAGGGCACGAGCTATGAGGTCGCCTGCATGTCGATCATCCGCGGCGCGCGCAACCTGCCGCAGGCGCGGCGCTTCTACGACTGGTACCTGACGCCCGCGGCGATGGATATCGGCCCGCGCGTGAACCAGTTCCATGTGCCCGCGCATCCCGGCGCCGCGGCGCATCCGCGCATCCCGGATCTCGGCGCGATCCGGCTGGTGGATTACGATTTCGCCGCCTTCGGCGACGCCAACATGCGCCGGCGCATCCTGCAACGCTGGGACCGCGAGATCGGCGCGCTGCCGCGATGAGGGCGCTTCTCACCGCCGGGCTGCTCGCCGCCCTGCCGGGTGCGGCGGCCGCGCAGGGCCAGCTCAACCTCTATTGCTCGGCCACCATCGAGTGGTGCCAGCCCATCGCGCGTGGTTTCGAGCGGGAGAGCGGCATCCGCGTGACGCTGACCCAGCGCTCGACCGGCGAGATGCTGGCCGCGATCCGAAGCGAGGCGCGCAACCCGCGCGGCGATGTCTGGTGGGGCGGCACGGGCGACCCGCATGTCGCCGCCGGCGAGGAAGGCCTCACCCAGGCCTTCGAGAGCCCGCGCATCGCCGAGTTGCATGATTGGGCGCAGGCGCAATGGCGCCAGACCCAGGGCCGCACGGTGGGCGTCTATGCCTCGGTGCTCGGCTTCGGCTTCAACACGGAACTGTTGGCGCGGCGCAACCTGCCCGCGCCTGCCTGTTGGGCGGACCTGCTCAATCCCGCCTATCGCGGCGAGATCCAGATGGCGAATCCGAATTCCTCGGGCACCGCCTATATCGTCATCGCCACGCTCGTGCAGATGATGGGCGAGGATCCGGCCTTCGACTATCTCAAGCGCCTGCATGGCAGCATCAACGCCTATCCGCGCAGCGGCACCGCGCCAATCACGGCGGTGGCGCGCGGGGAGACCGCGCTCTCCATCTCCTTCGTCCACAACGCCGCCGAGGAACGCGCGGCGGGCTTCCCCGTGGGCCATGCCGTGCCTTGCGAGGGCACGGGCTATGAGATCGGCTCCATGTCCATCCTGCGTGGCGCGCGCAACCTGGCCGCCGCGCAGCGCTTCTACGATTGGGCGCTGAGCGCGCCGGCGCAGCTCGCCGCGAGCCAGGAGGCGAAGAAGCTGCAGACCATGGCCAATCGCGGCGTGCCGCTGACCGAGGGCGCGCCGAACATGGCGACCGCGCGGATCATCGACTACGACAACGCCCGCTTCGGCGCCTCCGCCGAGCGGCGGCGGCTGCTCGCGCGCTGGGACAGGGAGGTCGGCGCCCTGCCGCGCTGAGCGACACGCCATGTTCTTCGGCACCTCCTTCTTCTTCTGGCTGCTCGCCGCGCTCGGCACGCTGCTCGTCCCCTGGCACATGCAGCAGGATGGGCTGACGCTCACCGGGCTGATGGCGCTAGGGCGGGAGGAGGCCGAGGCCTCTTCCGCGTTGTGGCAGGCGCTGGCCTTCGGGCGCTTCTGGTTCTGGCCGGTGATCGCGGGCCTCGCGCTCGCATTGCCGGGCGCGCTGCCGGGCATGGTGCGGGCGCGGCGCGCGGATTTCCTCGTCTGGGGCGGCGGCTTCGCGCTGGCGGCGATCATCGCGCAGGGGCTGGCCATCGGCATCCAGGGCTGGTCCTGGCCCGCCCTCGCCGGCCTGTTCGGGGAGCTGGAGGACCGGCAATTCGGCATCGGCCTCGGCGGTTCGCTCGCCACGCTGGGCGCCTTGATCCTGCTGACGGATGGCCTCGCGCTGCGCGGCTTCTTCAAGGGCGATCGCTTCGTCTCCGGCGCGGTCGGCGTGCTGGTGGCCTCCATCATCCTCTTCACCGCCTGGCCCGTGGGCACGGTGCTGAGCGAGATGTTCACGCCGCGCGGCGATCTCGGCGTCGCGGCGGCGATGGCGGACCGGCTGTTCGATACGAAGATCTGGGGCCTCGGTTGCGTGACGGGCCCGGTGAATTGCGGCGTGTTCTGGAACACGCTGCTGCTCGCCACCTCCACCGCCACGGCGGCGACGATGCTCGGGCTGTGCTTCGCGCTGATCGTCACGCGCAGCCAGTTTCCTGCCAAGCGCGCGCTGCGGCTGCTGACGGTGCTGCCCATCATTACCCCGCCCTTCGTCATCGGCCTGGGGCTCATCCTGATCTTCGGCCGCTCGGGCGTGGTCAACCAGATGGTCGAGGCGGTCTTCGGCCTGCAACTCGGCCGCTGGATCTACGGCTTTAACGGCGTGTGGCTGGCGCAGGTCTTCTCCTTCACCCCCACCGCCTTCCTGGTGCTGATCGGCGTGGTGGAGGGCATCTCGCCCGCCATGGAGGAAGCCTCGCAGACGCTGCGCGCCTCCAAGATGCGCACCTTTCGGGCCGTCTCGCTGCCGCTGATGCTGCCGGGCATCGCCAATGCCTGGCTGGTGGTCTTCGTCGAGAGCCTCGCGGATTTCGGCAATCCGATCGTGCTCGGCGGATCCTTCGGCGTGCTCTCCACCGAGATCTTCTTCGCCGTGGTCGGCGCGCAGCAGGATTTCGGGCGCGCGGCGGTGCTGGCGGCGATCATGCTGGTGGTGGCGCTGACCGCCTTCGTCATCCAGCGCGCCATCGTCGGCAAGCGATCCTATGTCTCGATGACGGGCAAGGGCGATGTCGGCCTGCCCACGCCGCTGCCCGGCCCGGTGCGCACCGTGGCCTATCTGGTGGCGCTGCCCTGGGCGGTGCTGACCATCGTGGTCTACGCCATGGCCCTGGCCGGCGCCTTCGTGCGCGTCTGGGGCCGCGACTGGACGCCCACGCTGGTGCATTTCCAGCGCGCCTTCGCGCTGGAATGGTCGCCCTCGGGGTCGGTGATCTTCTCGGGCGGCGCGTGGCATTCGCTGTTCACCACCATCCAGCTCGCCGCCATCGCAGCGCCCCTCACCGCGGGGCTCGGCCTGCTCGCCGCCTGGGTGCTGACGCGCCAGCGCTTCGCCGGTCGCACGGCGCTGGAATTCGCGCTGATGCTGACCTTCGCCGTGCCGGGGACGGTGATCGGCGTGGCCTATATCCTCACCTTCAACCTGCCGCCGCTGGAGATCACGGGCACGGCGATGATCCTCATCGCCTGCTTCGTCTTCCGCAACCTGCCGGTCGGCGTGCGCTCGGGCGTGGCGGCGATGAGCCAGCTCGACAAATCGCTGGACGAGGCGGCGATCACGCTGCGCGCCTCGACCTTCCGCACGCTGACCACGGTGGTGCTGCCGCTGCTCAAGCCCGCCATCGTCACCGCGCTGGTCTATTCCTTCGTGCGCGCGATGACGACGGTCTCGGCCGTGATCTTCCTGGTCTCCGCCGAGTATGAGATGGCGACGGTCTTCATCATCAACCGCGTGATCAACGGCGATTACGGCCTGGCCATCGCCTATTGCGCCGTGCTGATCGTGCTGATGATGGCGGTGATCGGCCTGATCAACCTCCTCGTCGGCCGCCGCCAGCTTGGCCGGCGCAGCGCCGCCGCCCCCTCCGGAGCCCCCGCATGATGACCAAGACCACCGGCGCCGAGGTGCGGCTCACGCGCCTGGGCAAGCGCTACGGCCAGGTGCAGGCGGTCAAGCCGCTCGACCTCGTGATCGAGGGCGGCACGCTGGTCACGCTGCTCGGCCCCTCGGGCTGCGGCAAGACCACGCTGCTGCGCATGATCGCGGGCCTCGAACAGGCGAGCGAGGGCAGCATCGAGATCGGCGGGCGCGACGTGACGCTGCTCTCCGCCGGCGAGCGCAACGTCTCCATGGTGTTCCAGAGCTACGCGCTGTTCCCGCATATGAGCGTGCTGGAGAACGTCGCCTATGGCCTGATCTCCTCGGGCATCAAGAAGCGCGAGGCGCATGTGAAGGCCGAGGCGGCGCTGGAGACGGTGGGCCTCAAGGGCTTCGGTTCGCGGCTGCCCTCCGAGATGTCGGGCGGGCAGCAGCAGCGCGTGGCGGTGGCCCGCGCGCTGGTGCTGGAGCCCGACGTGCTGCTCTTCGACGAGCCGCTGTCGAACCTGGATGCGCGGCTGCGGCGGAGCATGCGCGAGGAGATCCGCGCGCTGCAGCAGCGGCTTGGCCTCACGGTGGTCTATGTCACGCATGACCAGTCGGAGGCGCTGGCCGTCTCCGACAAGATCGTGGTGATGCGCAATGCCGGCATCGCCCAGGCCGGCACGCCCGAAGAACTCTACATGCAGCCCGACAACGTCTTCGTCGCCACCTTCATGGGCGAGGCGAATGCGGTGCGCGGCAGCATCGAGCGGATCGAGGGCGAGATGGCCGAGGTCGCGCTGGATGTCGCGCGCATCGCGCTGCCGCATCGCGGGCTCGCGGTCGGACCGGTGGATGTGGTGCTGCGGCCCGAGGCGATCCGCATCACGCCCGAGGGCACGCTGCCGGCGAAGGTGGCGCGCGCGACCTATATGGGCGCGCATATGGAATACTACTTCGACACGCCCGTGGGCACGCTGTTCGCCATCGGCACGGACAGGGCGCATCGCCGTGCACCGGGCGATGCGGTGATGCTGGCCCTCGATCCCGAGGGCGTGGTCGTCGTCAGGCCGTAGCGTAGCGGGAGAGTGCGAGGTCATCATGGGCGATCGCCGGCTTGCGGTCGCTCATCAGGTCGGCCAGCAGATGGCCGCTGCCGCAGGCCATGGTCCAGCCCAGCGTGCCGTGGCCGGTGTTGAGGAACAGGTTGGGCAGCTTCGTCGGGCCCACCACCGGCGTGCCATCGGGCGTCATCGGCCGCAGCCCGGTCCAGAAGCTGGCATTGGGGATGTCGCCGCCATCCGGGAACAGATCGCCCACCGAATGGGCCAGCGTCTCGCGCCGCGGCCGGCGCAGCTTCAGCGAGAAGCCGGCGAGCTCCGCCGTGCCGCCGACGCGGATGCGATCGCCGAGCCGCGTGATCGCGACCTTGTAGGTCTCATCCATCACGGTCGAGACCGGAGCACCGGCTTCATCGGTGATCGGCAGCGTCAGTGAATAGCCCTTCACCGGATAGACCGGCACGGCGATGCCGAGCGGCCGCAGCAGCGCCGGCGCGTAGCTGCCCAGCGCCACCACATAGCGATCGGCGGTCAGCCGGCCCTGATCCGTCGCCACGCCCGTGACCTGCCCGGAAGAGGCCTCGATGCCCTTCACCGTGATGCCATGGCGGAACACCACGCCATCGGCGGCGGCCAGCGCGGCGAGGCGCTGTGTGAAGAGATGCGCATCCCCCGTCTCGTCGCCCGGCAGGCGCAGCCCGCCGACGAACTTGCCGGCGACGCGCGCCAGAGCGGGCTCGGCGGCGATGCAGCCGGCGGGGTCCAGCACCTCATAGGGCACGGAGAACTGGTCCAGCACCGAGGTATCGTCGCCGACATGGTCGAGCTGCTTCTGCGTGCGGAACAATTGCAGCGTGCCCTGCATGCGCTGGTCGTAGGCGATGCCGGTCTCGGCGCGCAGCGCCTTCAGGCAGTCGCGCGAATACTCCGCAAGCCGCACCATCCGCGCCTTGTTGCGCGCATAGGCGTCCTCCGTGCAGTTCGCGAGCATCTTGGCGAGCCAGGCGTAGAGACCCTGGTCGAGTTGCGGCCAGAGCACCAGCGGGCGGTGCGTCATCATCAGCCACTTCATCGCCTTGATCGGGATGCCCGGCGCCGCCCAGGGCGCGGAATAGCCCGGCGAGACCTGGCCCGCATTGGCGAAGCTGGTCTCCATGCCGGGTGCCGATTGCCGGTCGATCACCGTCACCTGGTGGCCCGCCCGCGCCAGGTACCAGGCGCTTGTCACGCCCACCACGCCGCTGCCGAGCACCAGGATCCGCATGGGACACTCCGTTCCGAGACCGGCCGAGCATAGGCGGTGGAAGCGGTGAATGTCCGGCGCATCCGTCGCAGGGTCTGGCGCCCAGCGCGTGATTTTCGCAGTATCTGCGAAATTTCCGCAGGATCCGCCGATGGACGAGTATGACCGCGCGATGCTCCGCCACCTTCGCCAGGATGGTCGCATGACCAATGCCGCGCTGGCCGCGGCGGTGGGCCTCTCGCCCTCCGCCTGCCTGCGCCGGCTGCGCCTGATGGAGCGCAGCGGGACCATCCGCGGCTACACCGTGCTGGTCGAGGAAGCCGCACCCGGCGCGCTGGTCGTGGTGATCGTGCAGATCACACTGGAACGGCAGACGGATGAGCATCTGCGCCGCTTCGAGGAAGCGGTGCGCCGCTGCCCCGAGGTGCGCGAATGCTACCTGATGACCGGCATCGCCGATTACCTGCTGCGCGTGGAGGCGCGCGACGCCGCCGATTACGAGCGCATCCACAAGGAGTCGCTGTCGCGCATGCCCGGCGTGGCGCGCATCCAGTCGAGCTTCGCCATCCGCACCGTCATCCGCGATGGCTGAAGGCTAACCGATGACCAGGATCTCGGCCGCGCTCCAGCCTGTCGCGCCGGTCAGATCGGCGATGGTCACCGCCGGCGCGGCGCCGACCCCATCGGGGTCCCACAGCAGCAGGGCGCGTGCCGTGTCGAAGACGAAACAGCCCAGCGCCGTGCCCGTCGCCACGCCCAGCCCATTGGCCTCATAGCGCCCGGCGGCGAGCAGATCGAGGCCCGGCGTCAGCCCGAAGCCGGCGGCCGAGACCAGGATCACATCCTCGACGCCGCGATAGGCCACCACGCGGTCGCCGCCCTCCTCCGGGCTCAACCACACGAAGGAATCCGCGCCCGCCCCGCCCTCGAGCCGGTCCGCGCCGAGCCCGCCCGTGAGGGTATCCGCCCCCTCCCCGCCCGACAGCGTATCCGCGCCGGCCGCGCCTTCCAGCCGGTTCGCGAGGGCATTGCCCGTGATCATGTTGGCGAGGTCGTTGCCGCCGCCGGACACGGCCGTGCCGTTCAGCGTCAGGCGCTCCACCTGCTCGGGCAGGATGAAATCCACGGCCGAGACGACATGGTCGGTGCCGCCACGCGCGGCCTCCACCACCACATCCTCCGCGTCATCGACGTAGTAGAGGTCGTTGCCGGCGCCGCCGATCATCAGGTCCGCGCCTTCCTCGCCCATCAGGCGATCGGCGCCATTGCCGCCCAGCAATTCGTCATCGCCATCGGCGCCGCGCAGCGTATCGGCCCCGCCGCCGCCCTCGAGCCGGTTGCTTGCGGCATTGCCGACAAGCGAATCATCGCCGCCGCCGCCGGTGACATCCTCGATCTGGCGCAGCAGGTCGGTGCCGGTCTCGGCGCTGCTCGCGCGGCCATTGGCGAGTGTGACCACCGCATCGGCCTCGGTATCCTCCAGGCTGTAGCGATCCGCGCTGCCCGCCCCGCCCAGGTAGGTGTCGTTGCCGTCGTTCAGGCTTGCCATGAAGGTGTCGTTGCCCGTCCCGCCGCGCAGCGAATCATCGCCGCCGAGCCCCGTCATCAGGTCCGGTGCGGCGCGGCCGAGCAGCGTCTCACCCGCCGCCGTGCCGCGGATGGGTTCCACGAGGATGTCGCTGACCTGCACGCTCAGCGCCTGGGTGGCGGTCAGGCCGCCCGCGTCGCGCACCTCGATCTGCAGCTCGTAGCGGTTGTTGCGGTCGGCATCGCGCGCCGTCTCGAAATCCGGCGCCAGCTTGAAGGCGAGCGCGCCGGTGGCGCTGTCCATGGTGAAGCGCGCGGCATCCGCGCCACCCGCGATGCGCCAGGTGAGGGCATCGCCCTCGGCATCGCTGGCGACCGGCAGCAGGAAGAGCCCCGCGCTGTTCTCCGCCACCGTGACGCTGCGGGCCGCGCCGCCGAAGAGCACCGGTGCCTGTGCCGCGGCGACATTCTCATAGGTCACGTCGGCCGCCAGCAGGCGCGCCTGGTGCGCCTGGGCGAAGCCGCCCGTGGCCCCGGTCAGCGCCACGGTGGCGAAGCGGCCCTGGAAGAGCGTGGCGGCGAGATCGGCGGTCAGGCTGAACGCCTCCCCGCCATCGAAACGCACCGTCAGCAGCTGCGCCTCGGCATTCCAGCTCAGTTCCAGGCGATGCCACAGCCCGTCCTCGACATTGCCGAGATCGACGGTGATGGGGGTGAGGCCCGGCCCCTCCAGCCGCAGATGGTCGTTGCGCGGGGCGTCCGGCGTGCTCTGCCAGGTGTCGAGCCGCAGCACCAGGGCGCGCGCGATCCCCGCCGCGCCCAACCCGTCGCCACCCGCGCCGAGGGCCAGCGCCGCATCGCCGTCACTGTGCAGGACCAGCGCCATGCCCTCGGCGCCGGCGGCGTCATTGGCGCCGAAATTGAGTTCGAAGAGCAGGCGCAGATCGGCGCGCAGATCGACCCGCGTGGTCAGCGCAACCGCGCCGATCTCGTCGATGGCGCCCTGGGTGAGGCGCCAGCTGCCATCGGGGGCGATCGCCGCATCGCCGGTGGCGATCACGCTCTGCGCGGGCAGGATCGGCGCGATCTCGATCCGCCCGATCTGGCCGGTCACGATGTCGGCGTACCAGACATACCCATCCGGCCCCTGGATCATGTGGATCGGCCCGGGCCGGCCCTCGACCTGCGTCAGGTAGCTGAGTTCGGCGGGGCGATTCACATCGACGCTGAAGACGCGCCCGGTGACTAAGTCGCTGAAGAAATAATCGTTCACCAGCGCGGTCGGGTAGCGGTCGCCGGTATAGACCACGGCGCCGCCGACCACGGCCTGCATCTGGTAGCCGGGCACCGTCTCCTCATGCGCGAAGGCGCGCAGCGCGAGCACGGGATCCACCAGCCCCGCCGCCACCGCCTCATAGAAGGCGCGGCCGGCGGCGGTCTCGCGGTAGACGGGGGTGGGCACCAGCAGCCCGTCGCCGCCCTCGAACCAGGGCCAGCCGAAATTGGCGCCGGCGCCGCCGGCATTGATCTCCTCATAGGACCACCAGCCGACCTCGCCGATCACCGTGCGGCCATCGGGCGCGATGGCCATGGAGAAGGGGTTGCGCAGGCCGAGCTGGAAGACCTTGGCGCGGTTGCTGTCGAGGTCCATGCCCGCGGTGACGAAGGGGTTGTCGGCCAGCCCGTCGCCCGTGAGCGGATCGATGCGGAGAACCTTGCCCGAGAGGCTGTCCAGCGCCTGCACATCGGCGGTGCGCGGATCGGCATAGTTGTAGGAGGTGCCATCCCCCGTGCCGACATAGAGCGCGCCATCCGCCCCGAAGGCCAGCGCGCCGCCGCCATGGGAGAGGCTGTCGACCTTGATGTAGTCCTGCTTGAAGCCGCCGATCCACTCGGCCGGCGTCGGCCCGGCGGTGCGTTCGGAGGAGGTGGCGCCCGACAGGCCGGGCTCGGTGTAGTCCAGCGCGCCGCCGCCGCCGATATCGGCCAGGCGCTGGCCTGCGCCGCCGAGCATCGTCACCGCGCTGCCGGGGACCAGCGTGGTGTAGCCCGTCGCGGGATCGAGGGTGTGGCGGACGAGATGCGCGAAGCGGTTGCCAAGCCCGTCGCGCGCGGCCTCCGGGTCGGTGGCCCAGCCGGTCTCCATCGGATCGACGACGTAGAACAGGTAGAGATAGGGGTTGTCGGCCAGGTCCGGGTGCAGCGCGATGCCGAGCAACCCGCGATCGCCGCTGCTGTTCACCTTGTCGGTGAAGTTGATCAGCGTCTGGATGGTGCCGGTCTCGGTGTCGGCGATCTTCACCACGCCATCCTTCTCGGCGATGAAGATCCGCGTCGGGTCGAGCGGCGAGAAGGCGAAGCGCACCGCCTGGTGCAGCCCGCCCTCGATCACCGGGGCGAGGGTGACGGCGTAGTCCGGCACCGGGGTGGGCTCGGGCGGCGGCGGCGGGGCCGGGGTTTCCTCATCGAGGATGGAGATGCGGATGGTCCGCGGCGCGCCGAGGGCCGCGCCCTCCACCTTGATCAGGTCCAGGCTGAAGACCTCGGTCGCCTCGCCACGGTTGTCGTTGACGATGGCGATGGGCACGAAGGCGCGGGTCGCACCGGCGGCCATGGTGATGGTGCCGCCCTCGGCGATGTAGTCCACGCCCGGCGTCGCGGTGTCGGTGGCGATGCCATAGGTGATGGTGACGGGCTGGTCGGCGGGGCCGGTGCGGCGGATCTCGACATAGGCCGTGCCCTCCCACTCATCGATCTGGAGATGGGTCTGGGCGAGGGAGATGGTGCCGCTCATGGGGGTGCGGGGCCTTGCTGGGTCCGCGCGCGGGGGTCAGCGCGTCTCTAAAGTCGAGACTAGCGCCTGAACCCATCCCAATCAACGCTATTTTTACAGATTATTCTCTTTTTTAGGACTATCGCCGATAGATCAGCGCAACTCCGCCGTGCGCACCGTCGCCGGGGGGCGCGGCGGCGGCAGGGTGAGTTGCCCGCGCGTCGGGCTCGCCAGGTTGCTCGGCGTCGCGGCCGGGCGCGCCGGGGTGGGCCGCGGCGTCGTGGCAGGCCGCGGCGTCGTGGCGGGGCGTGGCGGCGTGGTCGTGCGCACCGGCGTGGGCGCGCTGCGCGCCGTGGCGGCCGGGCGGGGCGCGGCCTGGCGAGTCGCGGCGGCAGCCGGGCGGGGGGTGACCGCGGCACGCGGCTGGGCCCGGCCGGCCTGCGCCGTGGCCGTGGCGCGCGGCAGCGCGCCGGCGCTCGCTTCGCGCACCATCACCGGGCGCACCCCGGGATCGCGCCGGGCGGCGACGCCCAGCTGTTCGAAGCTCTGGTCCAGCAGGCTCGCCATATGCGCGTCGCGCTCGACCCAGGAGGTGCCGCCGAAGACTGCGCCCACCACGCGGCGCCCGCCGCGCTCGGCGCTTGTCACGATGTTGAAGCCGCTGTCGCGGATGTAGCCGGTCTTGATGCCGTCCACCCCTTCATATTCGGTCAGCATGCGGTTGTGGTTGCGGATCCGCACGCCGCCGAACTGGGCGTGGGTCACGCCGAAATAATGGTAGTGCTGCGGATAGTCGTTCAGCAGCCGCCGCCCGAGAATCGCCATGTCCCGCGCCGTGGTCACCTGGTCCGGATCGGGCAGGCCGGAGGCGTTGCGGAAGGTGGTGTTGGTCATGCCCAGGGCGCGGGCGCGCATGGTCATCAGCTGGCCGAAGCGGGCTTCCGACCCGCCCAGGCGCTCGCCCACCGCGGCCGCGACGTCATTGGCCGAGCGCGTGACCAGCGCCAGGATCGCCTGTTCCGCCGTGATGCTCTGCCCCGCGGGAATGCCGAGCTTGGAGGGCGGGCGCGACGCCGCCTCCTCGGACATCACGATGGGGGAGTCGAGCCGCAGCCGCCCTTCCCGCATCGCATCGAAGAGCATGTAGAGGGTCATCATCTTGGTGAGCGACGCCGGGTGGCGCGTCTCATCCGCATTGGCGGCGACCAGCACATTGCCGCTGCGGTGGTCGAGCACGATGGCGGCATAGCGGTGGCTGCCGATCTGCGCGACGGCCGGCGCGGCGGCCAGCATCACGCCAAGGCCCAGAACGGCCGCAAAGGCCACAAGGCGGGTCCGCAGGCCCTTCGACATCACGACAACCCCCGACGCATCATCCGTCATCCCCTGCGCCGGACCCTAGGCAAAGCGCCCGGCAATGTCCACCACCGAGTCGCCCGAACCTTGTGTAACAGCAAGGGGTTAATGCCCACTGTTGAAAGCTTCGGCGAAAAAGCCCGGTACAGATGGGCCAAGGGGGCCGCCTCACCTTCGCGCGAGCCCCCCGGCGATTTCATGCTGCACTGCAAAAAAATGCTTGCCTCACCCCTCCCCTCCTGGATAGAAGCGGCGGCGTGCTGCACCGCAGCAATTCCCCGGAGCCGGGTTTGGCTCCCGATCAGGCGCCGCGCGCCTGGAAACAAGGTTGCAGGAGGCCCCGATCATGGCGGCAGAGACCAAGGAATCCAAGCGCACCGTGGCGCTGGTCCAGAATGTGGCGACGCAGGGTGCGGCGCAGGCGAAGAAGATCATCGACGACAGCGCCAGCCAGGCGCGCGTGGCAATGGAGAGCAGCATGGAACAGGCGACGAAGACGGCCGAGGGTTTCTTCAAGGCCGCCGAGGAGGCCGCTGAGTTCGGCCGCGGCAACATCGAGGCCTTCACCAAGGCCACGCAGACCCTGACGGTCGGCATGCAGGACCTCGGCAAGCAGTACTTCGCCATGTCGCAGGCCCTGACGGACCACGCCATGGAGAGCGCCAAGGCCCTCGCCGCCGTGAAGAGCCTGAAGGAAGCCGCCGACATCCAGGCCGCCTTCGCCAAGGCCTCCCTGGAGCGCGCGATGAGCGAGGCCTCCAAGCTCAGCGAAGCCACGATGCGCCTCGCCGAGCAGGCCGGCGCCCCGATCACCGCCCGCGTGACGCTGGCGGTCGAGAAGATGAGCAAGCCGCTCGCCGCCTGAAGCCCGCTGGTCGCGGCCCTGCCGCGGCCTCAGGCCTGACGGATGGACCCGCCGGGTCGCCGTGCCTTCCCCTCCGGGAAAGGTTCGAGCGACCGGCGGGTTTTTCTTTTTCGGCGTCAAGGGCTGGTTTCCCGCCCCGCCGGGTAACACATCCCTCGCGATCTTCTGTCAGGATCGGTGGGGACCCTTTTCGTCGGGCCTCGCGCTCCGATATCCTGTAGACTCCAATGGCCCGGGACCTGGCCGGGCAGACAGCCAAGGTAGGTATGAGCGACAGCGACAAGCGCCCAGGACAGGGCAACGGGTCCGATGCACCGACCACCGGCGTGGTGGTCAAGGCGCGCCCGCGCACCCGCAAGCCCTCCATGTACAAGGTGTTGATGCTGAACGACGACTACACGCCGATGGAGTTCGTCGTGCATGTCCTCGAACGCTTCTTCCAGAAGACGCGGGAGGAGGCGACGCGCATCATGCTGCACGTGCATCGCCGCGGCGTCGGCGTGTGCGGCGTCTATACTTATGAAGTCGCCGAGACCAAGGTGACGCAGGTGATGGATCTGGCCCGCCAGAACCAGCACCCGCTGCAATGCACGATCGAGAAGGAATAGCCCGGCCCGGATCAAGGCCGGATAGGCTGTTGCGTTGGGGGAGGAAGAGGCCATTTCCTGGGTAACCCGTGGCACGGTGCTCGCCTGAACCCCGTGTCCACCCGATAGGGAGCGTCAACCATGCTGTCCCGTAACCTCGAGCAGACGCTCCACCGCGCCCTCGGCCTCGCCAATGACCGCCGGCACGAATACGCGACGCTCGAACACCTGCTGCTCGCCCTGGCCGATGATGTGGACGCCGCCACCGTGCTGCGCGCCTGCGGCGTGGATGCCGAGAAGCTGAAGCGCGACCTCGCCGAATTCCTCGACAAGGACCTCGCCGGCCTCGTCTCCGACCGCGCGGGCGATGCCAAGCCCACCGCCGGCTTCCAGCGCGTGGTCCAGCGCGCCGCCATCCATGTGCAGTCGAGCGGGCGGGACGAGGTGACCGGGGCGAATGTCCTCGTCGCCCTGTTCAGCGAGCGCGAATCGCACGCGGTCTATTTCCTGCAGCTGCAGGACATGACGCGCCTCGATGCGGTGAACTTCATCAGCCACGGCATCGCCAAGGCGCCGGGCCGCAGCCAGGCGCGCCCGGTCGCCGGCAGCACGCCGAACAACCCGCCCGAGGAGACGCCCGAGAAGGATGAGAAGCCCGCCCGCGGCCAGCGCGGCCAGGACGCCCTCACCAACTACTGCGTCAACCTCAACAAGAAGGCGCAGGCCGGCAAGATCGACCCGCTGATCGGCCGCGACCAGGAGATCGAGCGCACCATCCAGATCCTCTGCCGCCGCACCAAGAACAACCCGCTCTATGTGGGCGACCCCGGCGTGGGCAAGACCGCCATCGCCGAGGGCCTCGCCAAGCGGATCATCGAGGGCGACGTGCCGGAGGTGCTGGCGAAATCCACCATCTACGCGCTCGACATGGGCTCCCTGCTCGCCGGCACGCGCTATCGCGGCGATTTCGAGGAGCGGCTCAAGGCCGTGGTGAACGAGCTTGAGCAGCAGCCCGGCTCCATCCTCTTCATCGACGAGATCCACACGGTGATCGGCGCGGGCGCCACTTCGGGCGGGGCGATGGATGCCTCGAACCTACTCAAGCCCGCCCTGGCGCAGGGCACGCTGCGCTGCATCGGCTCGACCACCTACAAGGAATACCGCCAGCATTTCGAGAAGGACCGCGCGCTGGTCCGCCGCTTCCAGAAGATCGACGTGAACGAGCCCTCGGTCGAGGATGCGGTGAAGATCCTGCAGGGCCTCAAGACCAACTACGAGAAGCACCACAAGGTGCGCTACACGCCCGAGGCGATCCGCGCCGCGGTCGAGCTCTCGGCCAAGTACATCCATGACCGCAAGCTGCCCGACAAGGCGATCGACGTGATCGACGAGGTCGGTGCGTCCCGCATGCTCGTGCCCGAGACCAAGCGCCGCAAGACCGTGACGCTGAAGGATGTGGAGGAGATCGTCGCCAAGATCGCGCGCATCCCGCCGAAATCCGTCAGCGCCGACGACAAGGAAGTGCTGCGCACGCTCGAGCGCGACCTCAAGGCCATGGTGTTCGGCCAGGACAAGGCGATCGAGGCGCTCTCGGCGGCCATCAAGCTCTCCCGCGCCGGGCTGCGCGACGCGGAGAAGCCGATCGGCAACTACCTGTTCAGCGGCCCCACCGGCGTGGGCAAGACCGAGGTGGCGAAGCAGCTCTCCAAGACGCTCGGCATCGAGCTGATCCGCTTCGACATGAGCGAATACATGGAGCGCCACTCCGTCTCCCGCCTGATCGGCGCGCCGCCGGGCTATGTCGGCTTCGACCAGGGCGGCCTGCTCACGGATGGCATCGACCAGCACCCGCATTGCGTGCTGCTGCTCGATGAGATCGAGAAGGCGCATCAGGATCTCTACAACATCCTGCTGCAGGTGATGGACCACGGGAAGCTCACCGACCACAACGGCAAGACGGTGGATTTCCGCAACGTCATCCTGATCATGACGACGAATGCGGGGGCCGCCGACCTCGCCAAGCCGGTGATCGGCTTCGGGCGCGAGACCCGCGCCGGCGAGGACCAGGACGCGATCAAGCGCCTGTTCACGCCGGAATTCCGCAACCGGCTCGACGCCATCATCCCCTTCGCGGGGCTGACGCCCGAGATCGTCGCGCATGTGGTGGACAAGTTCATCATGCAGCTGGAGGCGCAGCTCGCCGACCGCAACGTGACGATCGAGCTCAGCAGCGCGGCGCGCGAATACCTGGCCGAGCGCGGCTACGACCCGCTCTACGGCGCTCGTCCGCTCGCGCGCCTCATCCAGGAGGTCATCAAGAAGCCGCTGGCGGAGGAACTGCTCTTCGGCAAGCTGGTGAAGGGTGGCTCGGTCAAGGTCGGGCTGCGCGACGGCGAACTCAGCTTCGACTTCCACGAGGCCGCCCCCCCGGCGCTCCCCAAGCCCGAGGACAGCGGCGATGGCGAGGCCGAGAAGGAGCCGGAGACGGCCGAGTAGCCGCCAACGCGGCTCGGTCCATGATGCGCAGGCGTCGCCCGGCCCGGGCGGCGCCTTTCGCGCTTCTGGAGCACGCTGCGTTCAGATGAACGCAGCTCGTGCTCCAGGAACCATTGAAACCAGAGCAAGAAGTGCGTTCAGATGAGTCCATCTGAACGCATTTCTTGCTCTAGGGGACCGCCCGCCATGACCACCGACACCCGCATCACCGACTGGGACGAGTACAGCGGCGCGCTGCGCGAGCGCGGCAAGGAATTCGGCCAGCTCCACCCCGAGCTGATGAAGGGCTTCGGCGCGCTCAGCCGCGGCGCCTCCACCACCCAGCACATCGACGCCAAGACGCGGGAGTTCATCGCGCTGGCCGTTGCCGTCACCACGCGCTGCCAGGGCTGCATCGACGCGCATGTGCGGAAAGCGAAGGCAGCCGGCGCGACCAAGGCCGAGATCGCCGAGGCCCTGGGGGTCGCCGTGGCGCTGAATGCCGGCGCCGCGCTGACCTATTCCTTCCACGTCATGGATGCGATGGACGGCGCGGGGCAGAAATAGCGCCGCGCGGCTGGCACGGCGGTTGCTGACCTCGGCGCAGGATCGAGGACACCGCCCCATGCCAGCCCCCTTCGCCGTCGCGGCGCCGCGCACCGAATCGATGACGCTGCCGGACGGCACGCGGCTGGACGCGACCATCTGGCGCCCGGCAGGGCCCGGCCCCTTCCCCGTGCTGCTGATGCGCCAGCCCTATGGGCGCTCCATCGCCTCCACCGTCACCCTCGCCCACCCGGCCTGGTATGCCGCGCGGGGCTACATCGTGGCGGTGCAGGATGTGCGCGGCACGGGCAGCAGCGAGGGCCATTTCGAGGTCTATGCCCATGAGGCCGAGGATGGCGCGGCCTCGATCGCCTGGGCGGCGGCGCTGGCGGGCAGCAATGGCCGCGTCGGCATGTATGGCTTCTCCTATCAGGGGGCGACGCAGCTGCTCGCCGCGGCCCTGGCGCCGGCCGCGCTCGGCGCCATCACGCCGGTGATGTCGCTGTGGGACATCCATGCCGAGAAGCACGCCGAGGGCGGCGCCTTCGCGCTGGCCGGCTGCACGAGCTGGGCGGCGCAGATGGGCGCGCTGGAAGCAAGGCGGCGCGGCGATGCCGAGGCCTTCGCCGCCCTCGCCGCCTATTCCAACGCGCCGCGCCATGACGGCCCGGTGCCGGCGCGGCCCGAGCTGCTGATGCGCCATGCCGGGCTGCACCATTACGAGGCCTGGCGCAGCCTGCCGGCGGAGGATGCCTATTGGCAGCGCGCCTCGCCCAGCCGGCGCATCGACCCTGCCCGCTTCGCCGTGCCCGCGCTGCATGTCGGCGGCTGGTTCGACTACCATCTGCGCGGCACCTGGGCGGCCTATCACGCCCTCGCCGGGCGCGCCCCCGCGGCGCAGGCGCTGGTGATCGGCCCCTGGACGCATCTGATGTGGGCGCCGCGCCAGGCGGGCCATGATTTCGGCCCCGAGGCGCAGGGCGCGATCGACAGCCTCATCCTCGCCTGGAATGACTGGGCGCTGCAGGATCGCGGCGCGCCGCCCTTGCGCGGTGTGCGCCTGTTCGACCTCGGCGCCCGCGCCTGGCTGGCGGCCGAGTCCTGGCCCGAGACCACGCCGCGCCTTCTGCACCTCACCGGCCAGGGCCTGGCCGGGCCGCGCACGGATACGGGCGGGCTCGCCGCCACGCCGGGCGCGCCCGCGGTGGAGCGCTTCGTCGCCGATCCCTGGCGCCCCGCGCCCGCCACCGCGCCGCTCAGCGACCGCAGCGAGATCGACCAGCGCCACGACATCCTGACCTTCACCACCGCGCCGCTCACCGCGCCGATGACGCTGCTGGGCTGCGCCCAGGCGCGCCTCGCCATCACCGCCGATGCGCCGAGCTTCGACGTGGCGGTCACACTCGCCGTGCTGCGGGGGGATGGGCGGGCGATCACGCTCACCAGCGGCTACCGCCACCTGCCCACGCCGCCGGCGGGCGCGGTGGGGATCACCTGCGATCCCACCTGCATCACGCTGCATCCGGGCGAGCGCCTGCGCCTGTCGGTCGCCGGCGCCGCCTTCCCCGCCTATCCGGTGAACCCCGGCACCGCCACGGATCCGAGCAGCGCCACCGCGATGGAGGCCGTGCCGATCGACTTCGCGCTGCACGTCGCGGGCTCCGTCCTCGACCTGCCAGTGCTGGCCTAGGGTCCAAGAGGATTCCCGCGCCTTCTGGTGCCCCCGGGGGACACCATCGCGCCGGATCAGGAACGCTCAGGTTGATCGGCATCCTTGCCGAAATCCTTGTACTGACTTGGGAAAGAACGTCATTCCGCATCAAGCTGCTTCATGCTGGCGCAGGCGTGATGTGGGGTCTATTGTGGGGGCTGCTGCCCTCGGTAGTGGGGGCCGTACCGGAGGCGCCCCATGCCGCGAACCGCTGCCAGGCCGCTCGACGTGAAAACGATCGAAGCGTTGAAGAAGCGTGCGAAGCCCTACCGCGTGTCGGACGGTGGTGGGCTGCTGCTTGAGGTGAAGGCCACAGGCGCGAAGCTGTGGTTCTGCCGACTCACGGTGGACGGCAAGCGGCGCGACATGGGGCTCGGCGGCTTCCCGGCGGTGTCGCTCCGCGAGGCGCGCCAGAAGGCCGCCGACGCGCGCAAGTTGGCGGAGGCGGGCAAGGATCCAATCGCCGAGCGGGACGCGGAGGCGGAGGCCAGGAAGGCCGCGCGCGCCGCTGAGGCGGAGGCCGAGGCCATCGCGGCGGCCCGGACCTTCAAGGCGGTGACGGAAGCTTGTATCCGCACGCAGGCGCCGGGGTGGAAGAACATCCGCACGCCCGCCATCTGGCGCGCTACCTTCAAGCGGCACGTCTTCCCGATCCTCGGCGACATGCCGGTGGCCGAGATAGACCAAGCCGCCGTCCTGCGCGCCCTGGACGGCGTTTGGACCTCGCGCCCCGGGATCGCGCGCAAGTTGGTGCAGCGCATCGGGACCGTCCTGCGCTACGCCGCAGCGCACGGCATGCGCGCCAACGACAACCCGGCGGACGTGCGAATCCTGCGCCATGCCGGCCTGTCGGCGCTGCCCGGTGGTCGCAAGCAACCGTCCCTGCCATGGCAACGGATGCCGGCCTTCATGTTGTCACTGGAAAAGATGCCGGGCCTCGCGCCGTTGGCGCTGCGCTTCGCCATCCTGACCGCGCTGCGATCGGCCGAGGTTCGGTATGCGCGGTGGTCCGAACTGAGCTTCGATGGCGCAGCGGTGTGGACAATCCCCGGCGAGCGGATGAAGGGCAAGAAGGCCGCCGACGTGCTAGCGCATCGCGTGCCGCTCTCGACCGCTGCGGTCGCCGTGCTGGCCCGCATCTATTCGCTGACCGCCGGCACGCGGACCACCGCCCGGGAGCTTCCCAAGCGGGCTGCGCTGCGAGGCGACGCGCTGATCTTCCCCAGCGCAACGCTCACCACACCGCTTTCGGACATGGCCCTTTCGGCGGTGATTCGTCGCATGAACGAAGCGGCGCCTGAGGGCGCGCCGCTACCGTGGCGGGACCCGGGTGGGCGAGGCGCGGTGCCGCATGGTTTCCGCGCGACCTTCTCCACCTGGGTTGACGACACCTGCCCTGCGGAGCGCGATGCGGCCGAGCGCGCCCTCGCCCATGAAATCGCGAACAAGGTAAGCGGGGCCTATCGACGGTCCGACCTGTTTGGCCGCCGGATTCCCCTCATGGAAGCATGGGCGGCTTACTGCCTATCGGCGCCGGCGACGGCAGAGCCGATCCCGCTCAGTACCGACAAAGTGGGATGACGACGGGTGTAGTCCTGACACGCCGCTAGCTCGTGGCCGCCGGTGCGTTCGTCTCCTGTCAGGGGTCGGCTCCGTATCGCGCCACGAGCGCCCTCCATGTGCGCCTCCCGCCAAACTCTCCTTGTTCAGCGGGGCAGGGATACAGCCTGGGCCGAACCAATATTCGCAGCAAGCAAGCAGGTGGCCGAAGCTGTCCGTGTGCTGGCGAGGCGTAGGTCCGACATACAGCGTCCAGCCCCGGTTCTGGCCGTCAGGCTCGGTCTCGATGACCGTCTCCCACGGGATGTCCCGGTCCTCGTCGATGATGTTGCGGTCGCAGCCACGCGGCAGCCAGGGTCCACCATCGACACGTCCATCAGGACCTCCCTCGCTCATACCAAGCGCACTATGGATTGACCTGTCGTGCCTACTCGAAGTCTGCGAGGGACCGGATGCGTCCGGTTTCGGCGATGAGGCTGTTCCAGGCGGTGCAGCAGGCATCGACGATGGCCCGCGTGCCGCTGAACAGCCGCGCTGACAGGTAGCGGTCGCGCAGATACTGCCAGACCTTCTCGATGGCGTTCAGCTCGGGCGAGTAGGGCGGCAGGTGGACGAGGGTGATGCTCGGTGGGACCCGCAGGTCGTTCGCGGTGTGCCAGCCGGCGTTGTCGATCAGCATCGCCGCGTGGGTGCCGGACGACAGCTGCGAGGCGACCTCCTCGAGCAGCAGGTTCATCGCCGCGACCGAGACGTGGGTCAGCACCAGCGCGGCGCCGGTGTCGCGCGCGGGACAGACAGCGCCGAAGATGTAGGCCGACCGATAGCGCTGGTCCTTGACCATCCTCGGCCGCATGCCGCGCTGGAACCAGCGGCGGACCATGCGGCCCTTCTGTCCTACCCTGGCCTCGTCCTGGAACCAGACCTCGATGCGCTCGGCTTCGGGGTGCTCGGCCGCGATCTGCGCGAGCGCGGCGGCAAAGCCCTTTTTTTGAATGCCTCCTGGGCGGCTCGGTCCGTCTCGGCATGCCGCGGGCGCGGTATCTGCCAGGACAGGTCAAGGTCGTGCATCAGCCGGCCCATGCCGGTTTCGCCGTAGGTCACGCCGAAGCGCTCCCGCACGATCCGGCAGAGGTCGACCAGCCGCCAGGTCGAAACCCCATCCACCTCCGGGTCAGGCCCCTGCAGCACGATCGCCTTCAGCGTCGCCTGCTGGCCCTCCGTCAGCCGGCAGGGGCGGCCGTCACCCCAGTGGTCCGACAGCCCGGCCGGACCGCCACGGTTGTAGCGGATCACCCAGTCCCGCAGCGTCTGCCGGTCCATACCGGCAATGCGCGCCGCAGCCTCCCGGCTCATGCCGTCCAGCGCCGCGGCGATCGCCAGCAGGCGACGCGCAACTCTCGGGTCGTCCTCGATCTTCGCAAGCCGCCGAAGCTCTCTCGGCGGCACATCCTCCCGGATCATCAGCGCCCGCATGGTCCGCTCCACGAAGCCATGCCCGCCGATGAATCACGTCCGACCGCGTCGGCTCAACCCCAAAGAGTCAGCACTTTTTGCGCCGGGTATCAGAAGGGGGTCCAGTTCCTGATGTCACCTGATGCTCGGCCGAGGCACTGCAATACTTCAATGCAACCACCCGGCAAACAGGACTCCGTATCCCAGAGTGCGGAGCAACCGTTATGGTCTTCAACGAAGATGCTGAGTTCCAAGGCGACAGCAGCCGCCTCGACTACGTGGTGATGGATGCCGACGATTACAGAATCTGCGACCTGCGGGCCTTCACGCACACTAAAAAAAGAGTCGCGACGGCCACGGCAAGCACCACGAAGCCAAAAGCGGCGCCGACATCAGGCGCGGTCCCGCCGACCGAGCGGATAGGCGCGGTCATCCTCCCGCAGCGGCTGGGTCAGCATGCGGTCGAGCCGGAGCTCGCGCGGGTCGCGGAACTGCTCGATGCCGATGGTCATGGCTTCGTGCCCGGCGGCGGGCTGGGCGCGATAGGTGCCGAAGATCCGGTCCCAGACCGCCAAGTTGAAGCCGAAATTGCTGTTGGTTTCGCGCGGCACCACCGAGTGATGCACGCGGTGCATGTCGGGCGTCACCAGCACCAGCCGTAGCAGGCTGTCGAGCCGTGCCGGCACGCGCAGATTGGCGTGGTTGAACATCGCGGTGGCGTTCAGCAGCACCTCAAACACCAACACCGCGACCGCCGGCGCGCCGAGGGCGACCACCACCATCAGCTTGATGACCATCGAGAGCAGGATCTCGACCGGGTGGAAGCGAAGGCCAGTGGTGACATCGAAGTCGAGGTCGGCGTGGTGCATCCGGTGCAGCCGCCACAGCACGGGCACCGCGTGGAACATCACATGTTGCAGGTAGATGGCGAGATCGAGCAGCACGACCGCGAGCAGGATCGCCAGCGGCTGCGGCACCCCGAGCCAGGGCAGCAGCCCGATTCCGCGCCCCTCCAGGGCGAGGGCGAGGCCGACCGCCGCGGTGGGGAAGACGAGGCGTACCACCAGGCTGTCCACCACCACCACGCCAAGGTTGCTCGGCCAGCGCAGCCAGCGCCCGGCGCTGCGCCGCCGGCGCGGCAGCCACGCCTCCAGCCCTGCCATCAGGGCCAGGATGCCGGCGAAGATTGCCAGACGAATCAGCGGCTCATGGGCCAGGAGAGTGTTCATGACGGCGGTTCCGGGTTGAAGGACGCGACCATGCTGTCCGGCAATCATTCATGCACCGGCAACCGAGAGTGGGGTGTAGATCCGGATACCGCCAAAGACCGTTCCGGAGCGTCGTGCGCTGCATCACCACGAGGCTGAGGGGCGCCCTGAGCGCCGATGCACTCGGCCAGCGTCGTCCGGTCGAGCCACGCCAGGAACGCCTCCCGCGCCTGCCAAAGCACCCCGCGGAGCCGGCACTCCGGCGCGAGGCAGCAGGCGCCGCCATCGGCACGGAAACACTCGACCAGCGCCTGGCCGTGTTCGAGGCGTCGCACAACCGCGCCCAGCCGGATCTCCTCAGCCGGGCGCGCAAGCTGCACGCCGCCGCGCGCGCCGCGCAAGGTGCGTACCAGTCCGGCCTCGGCGAGTTGCTGCACGATCTTGTGGACATGGTTGCGCGGCACGGCGATCTCGGCGGACAGGGTCTCGGTGCTGCGCATCCGCGACGGCTCGGCGCCGAGGCGCATCAGGACGCGCAGGGCGAAATCGGTCGAGGCCAGCAGGCGCATCCGGATCGAACTCCCCAAAATTGGTATTGACGATACCAGAATTCGCGGTGAAGGTAATTGGTATTCGGAATGCCAATTTACGCTTGGCGCTTCCGCCACCGCCGGCAGCAGGGCTCGGGATTGATCCCACCCAGGCTGTCGCCCAGAAGGCGCCACTTGGCGCAAGGACCGCGCGCATGACCGCCAGTCTCGAAACCTTCGCCACCCGCAGCCTGGGTGAGATCGCCACCAGCCTGCCTGGCGCCACCGCGGTCTTCCGCCGCCACAAGCTCGATTTCTGCTGCGGTGGTGGCGCGACCCTGGCCGAGGCCGTGCCGCCTGCAAGCCTAGCCGAGATCAGCTCCGAGCTCGCGGGCCTTGCCACGCCGGAGACAGAGATCACACGCCAGGACAGTGCGGCGATCATCGCCCACATCCTCGAGCGCTATCACGCCGTGCATCGCCGTGAAGTGCCCGAACTCATCCGTCTCGCGCGGCGGGTGGAGGCGGTGCACCGCGACCATCCCCTGGCCCCGGCCGGCCTCGCGGAGCTGCTCGCCCGCGCCGAATATGAGATGGAGGCGCACATGCAGAAGGAAGAACAGGCGCTGTTCCCGATGATCCTCGCGGGCCATCCGAACCTCGCCATGCCGATCGAGATCATGCGCGACGACCATGAGGATCATGCGGCGCGGCTGCGCCAGATCGCCGCCCTGACGCAGGACCACACCCCGCCCGAGGGCGCGTGCAACAGTTGGCGCGCGCTCTATGCCGGGACGCGCAAATTCGCTGAGGATCTGGCGGCGCATATCCATCTGGAGAACGAGGTTCTCTTCCCGCGCCATGGTGGCTGAGGATGTCCGGCCTGCCCGCGCTGTTCGGCCACGGCTTCCGGCCCTTCTTCCTGCTGGCGGGGCTATGGGCGCCGCTGGGCGTGGGGTTGTGGTTGGCGGTGCTGGCCGGGCTCGAGCTGCCGGAGGGGCCGCTGCCGCTGCCGCTGTGGCACGCGCATGAGATGCTGGCTGGCTTCGTCGGCGCGGCGCTGACCGGCTTCCTGCTGACCGCGGTGCCGAACTGGACTGGCCGGCCCGGCTATGCCGGCTGGCCCCTGGTCGGGCTGGTCGGCCTGTTCGTGGCGGCGCGGTTGGCGCTGCTGCCGGGCTCGCCCGTGCCGACCGGCTGGGCCGCGCCGCTGGCGCTCGCCCCGCTGCCGGCAACGCTGCTGCTGTTGTTGCCCGCCTTGGTTGCCGCCCGTGCCGCGCGCCTGTTCGGCCCGCCCCTGCTGGTGCTCGGCTTCTGGACCGGCGACCTGCTGATGCTGGGCGAGATCGCCGGCTGGTGGGCGGAAGGCTGGGCCACAGGGCAGTTGCTGGCGGCCAATGTCGCGCTGCTCCTGGTTGGCCTGATCGGCGGGCGGATCATCCCGGCCTTCACACTCAACGCGCTGCGCAAGGCCGGGCGCCCTGCGGTGCCGCAGCCCCTGCCGGGGCTGGACCGCGCCGCGATCCTGGCCCTGGCCGGCGTTGTGGTAGGCGATCTGCTCGCCCCAGGCAGCCTCTGGGCGGGCGGCATCGCCGCGGGGGCGGCGGTGTTGGTGGCGCTGCGCCTGTCGCGCTGGCATGGCGGGCGCACGCTCGACCAGCCGATCCTGTGGGTGCTGCACCTCGCCTATGGCTTGGTCGCGCTCGCGCTGCTGACCAAGGCCGCCTCGCTTCTGGCCGGGGCCGGCTGGGCGATGCAGTGGCTGCACCTGCAAGGGGCCGGGGCGCTGGCGCTGATGATCCTGGCGGTGATGACACGCGCCTCGCTCGGGCATACGGGGCGCGACCTTGTCGCCTCGGCGGGCACCGTCGCGGCCTATGCGCTGGTGGTGCTGGCCGCCCTGTCCCGCGCCTTCGGCCCGATGCTGACCGACCACCGGCTCGCGCCCTTGGCCCTGGCGGGGCTGTTCTGGCTCTCGGCCTTTGGGCTGTTCCTGTGGATCTATGCACCCATGCTGCTGACCCCCCGCCCCGACGGTAAGCCCGGATGAGCGCCAGCCCCGACCCAGCGCCGGTGCCGATCGGCGTGGTCACCATCTCCGACCGCGCGAGCCGCGGCCTCTATGCCGATCTCGGCGGCCCGGCGATCGAGGCGGCGCTGGCGCGCATCCTGGCCACACCCTGGCGCCCGGTGCGTCGGCTGGTGCCCGATGAGCAGCCTGACATCGAGGCCGCGTTGCGCGACCTCGCGGATCGGGAGGATTGCCCGCTGATCGTCACCACCGGCGGCACCGGCCCCGCCCCGCGCGACGTGACGCCCGAGGCGACGGCGGCGGTGTGCACCCGCATCCTGCCCGGCTTCGGCGAGTTGATGCGCGCCGTCTCGCTCCGCGCCGTCCCCACCGCCATCCTGTCGCGCCAGATGGCGGGCACGCGCGGGCGAAGCCTGATCGTGAACCTTCCGGGCAAGCCCTCGGCCATCGCCGAGTGTCTCGATGCCGTCTTCCCCGCCATCCCCTATGGCATCGACCTGATCGGCGGGGCGCGGCTCGAGACCGATCCGGAGGTCTGCCGCGCCTTCCGCCCCAAGGGCGCGTGATGGCCAGCTGGGGTGGGTTCATCAGCGCCTTCGGCGTCTTCCTGCTCTCGCATGCCTTGCCGGCGCGGCCGCCGATCCGGCGCAGGCTCACCCGGGCCCTGGGCGAGCGTGGCTACCTGCTCGCCTACAGCATGGTCTCGGTGGCCGTGCTGGCCTGGCTGATCCGGGCAGCGGGCCAGGCGCCCTTCATCCTGCTCTGGCCCAGGGCGGCTTGGCAGGGCTGGGTGGTGAACCTGGTCATGCCCCTCCTCTGCCTGCTCCTCGCCGCGGCGATCGGCGCGCCGAACCCACTCTCCTTCGGCGGGCGGCCGCAGGGCTTCGATCCGGCGCGGCCGGGCGTGGCGGGTCTCACGCGGCATCCGCTGCTGCTGGCGCTGGCGCTCTGGGCGGGGGCGCATCTGCTGGCCAACGGCGATCTCGCGCATGCGCTGCTGTTCGGCAGCTTCGCTGGCTTCGCTTTGCTGGGCATGCGGATCGTCGACCGCCGGAAGCGTCGTCAGATGGGCGAGGCCAATTGGGCGATTCTGGCCGCCTGCACCTCGAACTGGCCGGGCGCGGTGTGGCTCAACGGTCGTTGGCGCCCGGCGGGTCCACCGCCCTGGTCGCGCCTGGCCGTGGGGCTGGCGCTGTGGCTCGGCCTGCTGGCGCTGCACGGGCCGGTGATCGGGGTCTCGCCCCTGCCGCCGTGACCGGGCCGTGCCCGCCGTTCAACCCAGGGGCGCGGGCATGTCCTGTCCCGGGCTGCCAATCGCCGGCAGCGGGGGCTGGCCCGCATCAAGCTGGCGGAAGGGGCCTTCGGGGCCGTCGGCCGCCTGCAGCACGCCCCAACCGAAATGGAAGTACCAGCCATGCAAGGCGAGGCGTCCCGCGGCGACGCGCTCGGCCACGAAGGGATAGGCGGCCAGGTGGCGCAGGCTTTGCAGCACGGTCGCCTGTTCCGCGCGCCGGGCGATCAGCACGCGCTCGGCCTCGGTGACCAGGCCCTGCATCTCGTCGCGCACGGCGTGAACGATCTCGACCCAGTCGGAGACGTAGTCGAAACGCTGCGCCCCGTGGTCGTGGTCGAGCATGCAGCGCACGCCAGCGCAGAAGGAGTGCCCCAGCACCACCACGTCGCGCACGCCCAGCGCCTTGACCCCGAACTCGATGGCCGCCGCCGTGCCATGCGGCACGCCCTCTGCGCCGGGGGGCGGTACCAGCGCGGCGACGTTACGCACCACAAACAGCTCCCCCGGCATCGCACCGCAGATGATCGCCGGATCGGTGCGGCTGTCCGAGCAGGCGATGACCATAACCTCCGGCCGCTGACCCTCAATCAGGTCATCATAGAGCGCATGCGCGTCATCGAAATGCGCCCCGCGCAACCGGTCGAAGCCCTCGACAAGGCGCTGCAGCGCGCCTTGCCCGGCTGCCCTGTCGAAGCGCGCCATCTCAGCCCTCGCGCGGCAGGTCGAGGAAGAAGATGGGCGCGCCCTCGGCCAGCGAGTCCGCTTCGGGCGGGATCCGCAGCAGCACATCCGCCTCGGCCAGCGGCAGCAGCGCCGCAGAGCCGCCGCGGCCGAGCGGCTCGAGGATGGCGCGGCCGAGATCGTCGTTGCCCATGATGCGCGCCGGGCGATACTCGCATCGTCCCGGCCGGCGGCGCAGCGCCTGCGCGAGAATGCCCGGCAGCAGCCGGGCGGGCCTGGCCTGCGCGCCCGCGAGGCGCGCGACCAGCGGCAGGCCGAGCGTGGCCATCGCGACATAGGCAGCCAGCGGATTGCCCGGCAGCAACAGGCAGCGTGTGTCGCCGATCCGCCCATGCGCCAGGGGCTTGCCCGGCTTCTGGGCCAGGTGCAGCGTCTCCACGCTGCCTCCCGCCGCCCACACGGCCTCGACGACATGATCGGCATCGCTGCCCGAGACGCCCCCGGAGCAGATGATCAGTTCCACCCGCGCCGCGGCGGTCCGCAGGGCGGTGGCGAGCCCGGCCGGATCATCCCCCAGTAGGCCCAGATCCATGGGCTTGGCGCCTGCAGCCTGCAGCAGAGCGAGCAGCATCGGGCGATTGCTGTCGCGCACCGCACCGCTGAGTAGTTCATTGCCGTTGGAGAGTACGCCCACGCGCAGCGCGCTGTGCACCGGCACCTCGTCGATGCCGAGGGCTGCAAGCAGCGCCAGATGCCTCGCGCCGAGCCGCAGCCCGGCCGGCAGCACCGCTTGGCCAGACCGCATATCCTCGCCCCGCCGGCGGATATTCTGCCCGGCCATGGCGGGGCGCAGCACTTCCACAACGGCGCCACGCAGTCGCGCATGTTCTTCCATCAGCACGGCGGCGGTGCCGACGGGAATAGGGGCGCCGGTCAGCACGCGCGCCGTCTCGCCCGGCGCGAGGGCGCGTCCGGGCAGGTCGCCGGCAGCGATCCGCCCAACCAGGCGCAGCGGTGCCAAGCCAGTGAGGTCATCGGCAGTCAGCGCGAAACCATCCATCGCAGCGGCGTCGCAAGCGGGCAGGAAGACCGGCGCGTGGATCGGGGCGGCGAGAACCCTTCCGAGGCAGTGTTCGCGGCCAAGAGAATGGACCGGCATCGCCGGCTCCACCCCGGCCAGGATGCGGGCCAGGGCGGCGTCCGGGGCGATCAGGCCGGGCTGGTCATCGCAGTCGCGCAGCAGGGTTGCGTCAAGCATGGCGCACGCCCAGTTGGCGGCGCGCCGCCATCTCCCGCGCGATGGCGCTGCATACGGCGCCACGCAGACGCCTTCTGGCGAGCGGCATGATCTCCTCCTCCTCGATGGTCAGATGGGTGCGGTAGGCGGCCACGAAGGCGAGCGCGGTCTCGGCGAAGCCGGGCGGGGCGGCGTGCCCCGTGGCGATCACGGCAAGCGCGGCGCGCAGCCGCGCCCGGGCCTCTGGTGCAGTCGCCGGGCAACGACCGAGCTCGGCGTGGCGGCGCGCGATCTCCGGCCCCATGCGTGGATAGACGGAGTCCTCCTCGTCTGCGACGTGGAGAGGCAATTCGCAGGCGAACCACGCGACCAGGGCACGCGCGATCGGACCCGGCGCGCCCACCTGAGGCGTACGCGCCATGCGTTCAAGATGGCCGAGCAGCGCGCGCTGTCGCGCGTGCTCGGCACTGAGGAAGGCGAGCGGATCGCGCATCAAGGCTTCATCCAGCGCGCCGATCCAGGCTTCGCCGTGCATGGTCAGTTCACCAACGGACCATCCGCGCGCGCCTCGCCATCGGCGCCCAGGGCAAAGCCCTCGATGCGCGCCTGCGCGGCCAGCACGGCGATGTAGTGGCGCAGCGCCGCTTCCCAGGCGGCGGCGCGCAGGTCGCGCAGCACCTTGGCGCGGACCTCGGCATAGGGCGGGAGCCGGGCCGGGATGTGGCGATGCAGTTGCACCAGATGCAGCCCGTAGCCGCTGGCGATCGGACTGTCGCAGAAGCCCCCGGGCGTGAGGGCAGCCAGCGCGGCCTCGAAGGGCGGCACAGTGGTGCCGCGCGTGACCCGGCCCAGATGCCCGCCCTGCTCGCGCGATGGGCAGGCCGAGTGCAGCCGGGCGAGTTCCGGCAGGCGGCCCGGCACGGCGCGCAGTTGCTCAAGCAGCGTCTCGGCCAGGCTGGCCGCGGCCGCGCGCTCCGCCGGGTCTTCCGGGTCGGCGGCGAGCAGGATGTGGCTTGCTTCCCACGCTTCCTGCGTGCCGAAACGCTCAGGATGGGCGGCCAGCCAGCGCGCGCCGGCGGCGTCATCAGGCTCGGGCACGTGGATCTCGCGCGCCAGCAGCGCATCGACCGCCTCTTCCTCCTCCTCCCCCTCGGCAAGGTTGGCGGCGTCGAGCAGCAGGCGCCGGACGACCAGCGCGCGCGCGGCATCTTCCCAGGCGGAGATCTCGTCCGGCGCGGGGTGGTGCTGCATCTCCGCCGCGACCTCGCGGGCGGTGATGGTGGTACCATTCACGATGATGTCGTGCTCGGGCAGCGCCGCCTGCGGCGCGGCGACAAGGGTGGGTTGGGCTTGCGCCGGCGGGGGCGGGTTGAAGACGACGGCCATGGCGCCTTACTCCGCCGGCACGCGCGGGGCGGGAGCGCCGGCAAGGCCGGGCCTCGCCACCGGGCCTGGGCGAGCGGTGGCCCCGCCGCGCACCCGCACGATCTGCCACGCACGGAAGATGTACCAGACCGGCGCGGAGAAGATGTGCACCAGTCGGGTGAAGGGCGTGACCAGGAAGAGCGTCATGCCGAGCACCAGATGCGCGTGATAGGGGAAGTCGAGCCCACGGATGAGGTCCGCAGCCCCCCATTGGAAGGTGACGATCGCTTGGCTCCAGGCGGAGAGCGCCAGCATCACCGAGCCATCGCGATGGCCGAGCGAGAAGGGCAACGTGATCAGGCCAAGGCTGAGCTGAACCCAAAGCAGGACCAGGATGAAGGTGTCCGCATAGGTCGAAGTGCGGCGGATACGCTCATCGAACAGGCGCCGATGCAGCAGCAGGCACAGGCCGACGAAGCAGATCGTCCCAGCAATGCCGCCCGCGATCACCGCGACCAACTGCTTCTGATGGGGCTCGATCAGCCATTCATAGGCCCAGTGCGGCGTGAGCAGGCCGACGAAGTGGCCGAAGAACAGGAAGATGATGCCGAAGTGGAACAGGTTGGAGCCGAGCACCAGCTGGCGCCGGCGCAGCAGCTGCGAGGAGCCCGAGCGCCAGGTGTACTGGTCGCGGTCGAAGCGGATCAGTGACCCGACCAGGAAGACGCCCAGGCAGATATAGGGGTAGATGCCGAACAGGAAGCCGTGCAGATAGTCGGTGAAGCCGTTCCAGAGTGCGTACATCGCCTGTCTCCTTCAGCGGATGGCGTGGTTGCTGCGCAGCGTGCGCAGCCGGTCGATCATGGCGCCGAGCTTGGCGCGCGCGCCCTGCTTGTCGGGGTCCGATTCCGGTCCGAAGACCACGGGCTCGGCCTCATAGGCGGCGTCGAGCGCGGCGTGCTCCTCGGCGTCGCTCAGCTCCTGCTCGGCGGTGGGCTGCGCCTCGGGCCGAATGCCGGCCTCAGCCAGCGTGGCGGCGAGGATCGCCGCATAGGCGCGCGCCGTGGATGTACCGCGGCCCAGCAGCTTCGCGTGCAGCTGGTCGAGGATCGGCGCACATTGGCCGAGCAGGTTCGCCGTGACCTCCGGCGCCGCATGGGCGCAGAATTCGAGGAACAACGGCAGGTAGTCGGGCAGTTCACGCGCATCGAGTGCGAAGCCCGATTGCTCATAGACCTGCGCGAGCTCGATCATCGCGGGCCCGCGGTTGCGCGTATCTCCATGCACATGCTCGAACAGGTGCAGGCTGGTGCCGCGCCCGCGATCGAAGAGGCGGACATACTCCTCCTCCCGGTCCAGCGCGTCCCCGAGGCCGAGCCGGCGCACGAGACGCGCGAGCTTGGCCGAGAGATCGGCACGGAAGCCCGCGCCGGCGATGGCCGCGCCGATCTGCGGCAGGTCCGCCCTCAGCGCCGCATCCGGGTAGCGCAGCAGGACGGAGAGGATGGCGAGGCGGCGGTTCATTGCCCCGCTTCCTGCCTGGCGGCTTCCTCGGCCTCGCGGATGCGCGGCGGGGCCATGCGCCCGGCCGAGGGGCCTGAGGCGCTGAACAGGTTGCCCACCGTGCGTCCATCATAGCAGCCTTGGCCGAAGCTGAAGCCGCAGGAGGATTTCAGGTCGAAGGCGTTCTCGGCGTATTCGCGATGCGTGGTGGGGATCACGTAGCGGTCCTCGTAATTCGCGATGGCGAGGGTCTGGTACATCTGCTCGACTTGGTCGGCGGTCATGCCGACGCGGGCGAGGATGGCGGTATCCTCGCGGTTCTCGACGGTGCGCGCGCGCATGTGCATGCGCATCGCCATCATTCGCTGCAACGCGCTGACCACCGGCGCCTCGGCGCCCGCAGTGAGCAAGTTGGCGAGGTACTTCACCGGGATGCGCAGACTCTCCACATCCGGCAGGCCATCCTTCCAGCCGATATGACCGGCCTCGGCCGCCGATTGCACGGGCGAGAGCGGCGGCACGTACCAGACCATCGGCAGGGTGCGGTATTCGGGATGCAGCGGGAAGGCGATCTTCCAGTCGATCGCCATCTTGTACACGGGGCTGTTGCGCGCCGCCTGGAGCCACGCCTCCGGCACGCCATCGGCGCGCGCCTGCGCGATCACCGCGGGATCCTCGGGGTCGAGGAAGATGTCGAGCTGCTCCTGGTAGAGGTGCTGCTCATTCTCCACGCTGGCCGCCTGCTGGATGCGATCGGCGTCATAGAGCATCACGCCGAGGTAGCGGATGCGCCCAACGCAGGTCTCGGAGCACACTGTCGGCTCACCCGCCTCGATGCGCGGGTAGCAGAAGATGCACTTCTCGGCCTTACCGGACTGCCAGTTGTAGTAGATCTTCTTGTAGGGGCAGGCGGAGACGCACATGCGCCATCCGCGGCACTTCTCCTGGTCGATGAGGACGATGCCGTCCTCCTCACGCTTGTAGATCGAGCCCGAGGGACAGGAAGCGACGCAGGCGGGGTTGAGGCAGTGCTCGCATAGCCGCGGCAGGTAGAACATGAAGGTCTGTTCGAACTGGCCGTAGATCTGCTTCTGGATGCCCTCGAAGTTGCGATCCTTCGAGCGCTTGCGGAACTCCGTGCCCAGGATCTCCTCCCAGTTCGGGCCCCACTTGATCTCCATCCGCTCGCCGGTCAGCAGGCTGACCGGGCGGGCAACGGGCATCGTTTCGCTCTCCGGCGCGGTCTGGAGATGCGTGTAGTCGAAGGTGAAGGGCTCGTAGTAGTCGTCGATTTCCGGCAGGTGGGGGTTGGCGAAGATCGAGGCGAGGATGCGCCACTTCGCCCCCATCTTCGGCTGCAGGCTGCCGTTGCGCTTGCGCGTCCAGCCGCCCTTCCACTTGTCCTGGTTCTCCCAGTCCTTCGGATAGCCGATGCCAGGCTTAGTCTCGACATTGTTGAACCAAGCGTATTCCACGCCTTCCCGGCTGGTCCAGACCTGCTTGCAGGTGACCGAGCAGGTGTGACAGCCGATGCATTTGTCGAGGTTGAGCACCATCGCGATTTGTGCGCGGATTTTCATGGGCCTTACTCCGCCGCCTTGAGGTCTGCTGCCTGGGGTGTCACCCGCGGTCCGTCGAGCCAGTCGACATTCGCCATCTTGCGCACCAGCACGAACTCGTCGCGATTGGTGCCGATCGTGCCGTAGTAGTTGAAGCCGTAGGCGAGCTGCGCGTAGCCGCCAATCATGTGCGTGGGCTTCACCGTCGCGCGCGTAACGGAGTTGTGGATGCCGCCGCGGGCATGCGTGATCTCGCTGCCCGGCACGTTCACGATCTTCTCCTGCGCGTGGTACATCATGATCATGCCCTTGGGCACGCGCTGGGAGACGACGGCGCGCGCACACAGGGCGCCGTTGGCGTTGAACGCCTCCACCCAGTCGTTGTCCTCGATGCCCAAGGTCGCGGCGTCGGTCTCGCTGATCCACACGATCGGGCCGCCGCGCGAGAGCGTGAGCATCAGCAGATTGTCCGTGTAGACGCTGTGGATGCCCCATTTCTGGTGCGGCGTGATGAAGTTCAGCGCCACCTCCGGGTGGCCGTTCGGCCGCGCGTTATGCATGGACTGGTGCGCGCGGAGATCGACCGGCGGTCGATACAGGCAGAGCGCCTCGCCGAAGGCGAGCATCCAGGGATGGTCCTGGTAGAGCTGCTGCCGGCCCGTCAGCGTGCGCCAGGGGATCAGCTCATGCACGTTTGTGTAGCCGGCATTATAGCAGACTTCTTCGCTCTCCAGCCCCGACCAGATCGGCGAGGAGATGATCTTGCGCGGCTGCGCCTGCACGTCGCGGAAGCGGATGGCCTCATGCTCCTTCGGGCGAGCAAGGTGCGTGTGGTCGCGCCCGGTGAAGGTGCCGAGCGATTCCCACGCCTTCACCGCGACATGGCCGTTGGTCTCGGGCGCGAGGTGCATCAGCACCTCGCAGGCGTCGATGTCGGTCTCGATCTTCGCGAGCTTGCCTTCCACGCCCTCCACCTCGACCGCGCCGTTGAGGTTGCGCAGGAAGGCGACCTCATGCCCGGTCTTCCACGACATGCCCTTGCCGTTGTTGCCGAGCTTGTCCATCAGCGGACCGAGGGCGGCGAAGCGCGCATGGGTGTTGGGGTAGTCGCGCTCCACGACGGTGACGGCCGGCATGGTCTTGCCGGGGATGGGCGCGACCTCGTCTTTCTTCCAGTCGCGCACCAGATGCGACTGGCCGAGTTCGCCGGGGCTGTCATGCATCAGCGGCGTCAGGACGGTGTCCTTCTCCTTGCCGAGATGCCCGACGCACATGGTGGAAAAGCGCTTGGCGATACCCTTGAAGATCGCCCAGTCGGTGCGGCTCTCCCAGGCCGGATCCACCGCCGCCGAGAGCGGGTGGATGAAGGGGTGCATGTCCGAGGTGTTGAGGTCGTGCTTCTCGTACCAGGTGGCCGTCGGCAGCACGATGTCGGAGTACATGCAGGTGGTGCTCATGCGGAAATCGAGCGTCACCAGCAGGTCGAGCTTGCCCTTCGGCGCCTCATCATGCCACGCGGCCTCCTCGGGCTTGGTCACGCCCTGCTCGCCCAGATCCTTGCCCTGCACGCCATGCTGCGTGCCGAGCAGGTGCTTGAGGAAATACTCATGCCCCTTGCCCGAGGAGCCGAGCAGGTTGGAGCGCCAGACGAAGAGGTTGCGCGGCCAGTTCGCCGGATGGTCCGGGTCCTCGCAGCTCATCTCGAGCGTGCCGTCCTTGAGCGACTGGGCAACATATTGCGGCACCGGCAGCCCTGCCTGCGCGGCCTCGGCCGCGATGCCAAGCGGATTGCGCACGAGTTGCGGGGCCGAAGGCAGCCAGCCCATGCGCTCGGCGCGGATATTGAAGTCGATCAGCGCGCCGGTCATCGGCTTCGGTGCGGTGGGGGAGAGCAGGTCAGCGACCTGCACCGTCTCATAGCGCCACTGGTCGGTGTGCGCGTACCAGAAGCTGGTGGAGTTCTGCTGGCGCGGCGGGCGGCCCCAATCGGTGGCGAAGGCGAGCGGCGCCCAGCCCGATTGCGGGCGCAGCTTCTCCTGCCCGACATAATGCGCCCAGCCGCCGCCCGACTGACCGATGCAGCCGCACATCACCAGCAGGTTGATGATGCCGCGGTAGTTCATGTCGGAGTGATACCAATGGTTCAGCGCGGCACCGAGAATGACCATCGACTTGCCGCGAGTCTTCTCGGCATTGTCGGCGAATTCGCGCGCCACGGTGATGATCTGCCCACGCGGCACGCCGCAGACGGCCTCGGCCCAGGCGGGCGTGTAGGGCGCGAGCGTGTGGTAGTGCGCATTTCCGGTGACGCCGTAATTGGCCAGGAACAGGTCATAGACCGTCGCGACCTGCGCCGTGCTGCCATCCTTCAACGTCAGGGCCATCACCGGCACGCGACGCGTCACGGTGTTGCCCAGCTTGGTGGGGTTGAAGAATTCCGGCGCGCCATCGCCGAAATAGGGGAAGGTCACCTCTGCTTCTGCGCCGCCGGCGAGGCTGAGGCGCGGCGTGATCTCGGCGCCTGTGGTAGCGTCGCGCCCTTCCAGGTTCCACTTACCCTGTTCGCCCCAGCGGAAGCCGACGGAACCGGTCGGCACGTAGAGCGCACCGGTCGTGTCATCCACCGCGATCGTCTTCCAATCGGGATTGTTCGTCTGGCCGGCATCCGAGACGAGGTCGGAGGCTCGCAGTTGCCGGCCCGCGACCAGGCGCCCATCCTTCTCGTTCAGCATCACCAACATCGGCATGTCGGAATACTTCCGGCAGTAATCGAGGAAGTAGTCACCCTGACCCTTCGCATGCCACTCGGTCAGGATGACATGGCCCATGGCGAGTGCCAGCGCCGCATCGGTGCCCTGCTTGGGGTGCAGCCAGAGATCGGCGAATTTCGACGCTTCGGAAAAGTCGGGCGTGACGGTCACCACCTTGGTGCCGCGATAGCGCGCCTCGGCCATGAAATGCGCGTCGGGCGTGCGCGTCTGCGGCACGTTCGAGCCCCACATCATGATGAAACCGGCATTGTACCAATCGGCCGATTCCGGAACGTCCGTCTGCTCGCCCCAGGTCTGCGGGCTGGAAGGAGGCAGGTCGCAATACCAATCGTAGAAGGACATGCACACGCCGCCGATCAGCGAGAGATAGCGGCTGCCCGCGGCGTAGCTCACCATGCTCATCGCTGGGATGGGCGAGAAGCCAATAATGCGGTCCGGCCCGTGCTGCTTCGCCGTGTGGACATTGGCGGCGGCCACGATCTCCTCCGCCTCGTCCCAATTCGCGCGCACGAAGCCACCCTGGCCGCGCAACTGCTGGTATTCGCGCCGCTTGGCCGGATCATCCTGGATAGACTTCCATGCCAGCACCGGGTCGGCGTGTACCGCCCTGGCCTCGCGCCAGAGCTTGAGCAGACGCTTCCTGATCATCGGGTATTTCACCCGGTTCGCGCTGTAGAGATACCAGGAATAGCTGGCCCCGCGGGAACAGCCACGGGGTTCATGGTTCGGCAGGCCGGGGCGCGTGCGCGGATAATCGGTCTGCTGCGTCTCCCAGGTCACGATCCCGCCCTTGACGTAGATCTTCCAGGAGCAAGAGCCGGTGCAATTGGCGCCGTGGGTGGAGCGCACGATCTTGTCGTGTGCCCAACGCGAGCGATAGGCGTCCTCCCAGGCGCGGCTCTCGGTCGTGGTCTCGCCATGGCCGTTGCTGAAGGTGCCTGCATATTTCTTGAAGTAGGTGAGGCGGTCTAGGAAGTGACTCATGGGTGTGGTGACCTTCCTTGTCTCAGCAGGGGTTGGCAGCGCCGCGGCGGGCGTAGAGCCACCAGTTCAGCGCAACATTGAAGGCGAAGAAGACGGCGAGGCCCTGGAAGACCACGTCAGGGCTTCCGGTGGCGCCGAAGGCCGCGGCGAACAGCAGGCCGAAGGCGAAGGGGCCATAGGCCGCGATGGCGCCGGTGAAGCCGATCACCCCGCCTGCCTGGCGTGGTGGGAAGATCATCGGCATCTGCTTGAAGGTCGAGGCATTGCCGACGCCGGCGAAGAAGAACAGGCCGAGCATGGCGACAACGAATACGGGGAAGCTCGACATGTCGGTGGGATGCGTCGTGAAGGTCACGCCGATCGCGCAGGCCACCATCCCGATGCCGGCCCAATGGGTGATCTTCGCGCCCCCGATACGGTCACAGAACGGCCCCGCGATGACCCGGGCGAGGGAGCCGATGAGCGGACCGTAGAAGGCGTAGCTCAACGGGTCGGGCGCGCCGGGCAGGGCGCCATAGACGTTCTTGATCAGCAATGGAAAGGTGCCCGACAGGCCGGAGAAGGCGCCGAAGGTCATCATGTAGAGACTGGTCATGGCCCATGTGTGGCCATTGCTGAAGATGTCGAATTGCTGGCGGAAATTGGCGACGATTGGCACGCTCTTCAGCGCCACCCAGGACCACAGCGCGAAGGCGGCCACCAGCGGGACGTAGATCGCCGTCGCGTTCTGCAGCCATACGCTGGACTGCACGCCGCCGCGCGTCATGGTCTGCGGATCGCCCAGGCTGCCCAGCATCACGAAGCCGATGATCCAGGGGGTGACGAACTGCACCACGCTGACGCCGAAATTGCCCACGCCCGCCTGGATCGCCAGCGCCGTGCCCTGGAGCCGCTTTGGGAAGAACAGCGAGGTCGAGGGCATGAAGGAGGAGAAGTTGCCCCCGCCCAGACCGGCCAGGAAGGCCAGCAGCATTAGCACCCAGTAGGGGGTCGTCACGTCCTGCACCGCGAAGTACCAGCCGATGAGCGGCAGCAGCAGCGAAGCGGTGGAAATCGCCACCACGTTGCGCGTGCCGAACATCGGCGTGAGGAACATGTGTCCCAGGCGCAACGTGCCGCCCGCCAGACCCGGCATCGCCGCCAGCCAGAAGAGCTGCGAGGTGGAGAGCTGGAAGCCGATCTGCGGCAGGCGCACCACCAGCGCGCTCACCACGAACCAGGTGATGAAGGCCATGGTGAGGCTGGCAGTGGTGATGGTCAGCGTCTTCCAGGCGCGGGCCTTGCCCTCGGCTTCCCAGAAGGCAGGGTCTTCCGGCGTCCAGCGGGAGAGCCAGGCGCCCCCACTACGCCTGGGGGCTGGCATGCCCGCCCCGGTATCGGGTTTAGTGGTGCTGCTCATCGCGTTCACTCCGCCGCCGGGTTGAGATGCGCGGCACGGGGCGCCGCGGCGCTGGCCTGGGCGGGCTTCGCGGCGGCGCGAAGCGCATCGGCTTCAGGCAGGTCCTTGGGACCGCGCAGTTCGGGATGGGCCTCGTGTTCCATGTGGCGGATGGCTGTGTGCATCCACACCAGGCCGGTGACCGCGATCAGGAACAGCAGCATGAAGCAGCTGGTCCACACGCCCACGACGTCGTTCAGCACGCCGAAGGCAATGGGCAGGATGAAGCCGCCAAGGCCACCGATCAGGCCCACAACACCGCCGACCGAGCCGACACGGCCCGGGTAGTAGACGGGGATGTGCTTGTAGACCGCCGCCTTACCCAGGCTCATGAAGAAGCCCAGCGCCATGGTCAGAACCATGAAGGGCACGAAGCCGATGGCGAGCGTGAACTCGATCGGGCCCTTGATGCCCGAGACCACGTAACGCGTGGCCGGATAGCTCAGCAGGAAGGTGCAGATCACTGAACCCCAGAAGGTCCAGTACATTACCCGCCGCGCGCCATGCTTGTCCGAGAGCGTGCCGCCCAGCACCCGGAACAGCGAGCCCGGGATCGAATAGGCCGCGCCCAGCAGGCCGGCCGTTACGATATCGAGCCCATAGACGCCCACATAGTAGCGCGGCAGCCACAGCGCGAGGGCGACAAAGCCGCCGAAAACGAAGAAGTAGTAGAGGCTGAAGCGCCACACCTGCTGGTTGGCCAGCGGCGCCATCATCGCCGAGAAGGGCTCTGGCTTCACGCCGTGCCGGCGCCGTGCGGCGAGGTCCGGGTCATCCTTGGTGAGGACGAAGAACAGCACCGCCATCACCACCAGCGCCGCGGCCCAAATCTGCGCCACCGCCTGCCAGCCCAGCGCCACCATCACCATGGGCGCCAGGAACTTCGTGACCGCCGCGCCGACATTGCCGGCGCCGAAGATACCGAGCGCGGTGCCCTGCTTCTCCTTCGGATACCACTTTGAAACATAGGCGATGCCTACGGCGAAGGACCCGCCCGCCATGCCCACGCCGAGCGCGGCAAGCAGGAAGGTCGTGTAGTCATAGGCGAAGGAGAGCAGGAAGGTCGCCAGCGCGGCCAGCAGCATGACGATGACGTAGACGACCCGCCCGCCATATTGGTCCGTCCAGACGCCCAGGAACAGCCGCACCAGGCTGCCGGTCAGGATCGGCGTGCCGACCAGCAGGCCGAACTGGCTGTCCGTGAGGCCGAGGTCCTTCTTTATCTGCACGCCGATGATGGAGAAGATCGTCCAGGCAGCGAAACAGACTGTGAAGGCGATGGTGGACAGCCACAGCGCGCGTGATTGCGCGCCCGGGTCCGGTGATACGGTGGTGTTGCTCATGCCTTCCTCCGCATTCTTGCGTGGGGGCATTGATGCAGCGCAGCAGCGAGGCGGGCTTGATTTCGATCAAGATATCCGGCCCGAGCGAGGCGATTTCACGCGCTATCCGGCCTGCAACAAGGGCTTCCGTGACGAAGGCCAACCGTTCGCTTGATCTGGATCAACGCACCCCGCATCGCGCTATGTTCTGCTCCTCGCCATGGCACCAGGGAGACGCTGCCAATGATGGGCAAGGGAATGAGTGCGCGGCTGGTCGAGCAGAGCCCCTTCTTCGCCGCGGCCGGCGCGGCGGCCATGGCGGAGTTGCTGCGCCCGAGTTTCACCCAGGTTCTGCCGCGCGGCACGCGGCTCTTCGACCAGGGTGAGGAGCCTGAATTCCTACATATGCTGCTTCAGGGCAGCATCGGCCTGGAGGCGCATGTCGAGGGTTGCGGCCGCACCATGGTCGAGATCTTCCATGCGGGAGAGGTCTTCCTGGCCCCGGCCGTGGTCCTGCGCATGCCCTACTTGGCCTCTGCCATCGCATTGACCGAGATTCGCGTGCTCATGGTCCCCGCCGAGACTTTCCGGGACGGCGTCGCGCGTTCGCACGATCTCTGCCGCGCTACGACCCAACTCCTTGCCCGGCATTGGCGCCTGATGGTGGATCAGGTCGTGGACCTCAAACTCCGCCCAGCCGAACACCGTGTCGCGCGATTCGTGGCGCGCCGCGTGTCCGAGGAAGCCGGCGCAGGCAATGTCGCCATGCCCGAGCCGCGCGGTGCCATCGCGGCGCGCCTGGGTATGACGCCCGAGACGCTCTCGCGCGCACTTGCCGGGTTGGAGCAGAAGGGCAAGCTGCGGCGCGGCGCCGATGGGGCGGAGGTGATAGACCGCGAGGCGCTGACCCGCTGAGGACGCCAATTACCTCCCCAACGTGCCCATGCCTCTTGACGCGCCGCCTATCCAACCCTCGCATCGCGGCCCTGTGCAATCGCTACCTCGACCTCACTCCGGTTCGCGAGTTCCATCGCCCGATCATCGGGGTGATCGACGAGCAGCGGATCATTGCTGATGCCGCCATTCTGCGTGTCCACACGGGCACCGCCATCGAGCGTGTCGGCACCATCGACGCCCAACAGCCAATCAGAGGTGTCCATTCTTTCGGGGCGGGCCGTAAGCGTGCACTGACGGCTACGGCGTCGGCGGCTTGACGGTGGTCAGGCTCTGTCGGGCCGGGGGTTCCAGGGCGCGAGATCGCCGATGCGGTTGATCGGGTGGTCGGCGATGCGGTTCAGGAGGACGCGGAGATACGCCTGCGGATCCCAGCCGTTCAGTTCCGCGGTTCCGACGAGGGTGTAGATGATCGCCGCGCGCCTGCCGCCCTCGAGGGACCCGGCGAACAGGTAGTTCTTCCGCCCCAGCGCCAGCGGGCGCATCCGCCGCTCGGCGGCGTTGTTGTGCAGGCAGGCGCGGCCGTCGCGCAGCACCATCGTCAGCGCGCCCCACTGCGCCAGCGTGTAGCGGATGGCCTTGGCCAGGTCCGACTTGCCGGAGACCCGCCGCAGCGTCGCCTCCAGCCATGTGTGCAGGTCGGCCATCACCGGCGCCGAGCGGGTCTGGCGGGCGGTGAGACGCGCCTCCGGCGGCTGGCCGTGGATCTCCGCCTCGATGGCGAACAGCGGCTGCATCCGCTCGATCGCCTCGCGCGCGATCGGACTGCCGTTGGCCAGCAACTCGTCGTGGAAGTAGCGCCGTGCATGCGTCCAGCAGGCCGCCTCGATCACGCGGCCGCTCTCGTAGAGCGCGTTGAACCCGGCATAGGCGTCGGCCTGCAGGATGCCCTTGAAGTCGCGCAGGCGCCGCTGCGGATGCTCGCCCTTCCGGTCCGGCGTGAACTCGTAGAGCACTGCGGGTGGATCGCGCCCGCCGAGTGGCCGGTCATCGCGGAGATAGGCCCAGAACCGCGCCGCCTGCGTCTTGCCGCGGCCAGGGGAGAGCATCGGCATCGGCGTGTCGTCGGCATGCACCCGCGGCCCGGCCAGGGCGTGGCGACCGATATAGGCGGCCATCGGCTCGGCCAGCGCAGCCGACCTGCCGACCCAGCCCGCTAATAGCCCGCGCGGCAGGTCCAGCCCGTCGCGCGCGTAGATCTCAGACTGCCTGTAGAGCGGGATGTGGTCGCAGTATTTCGAGACCAGCACATGGGCCAGCAGCCCCGGGCCCGGCCTGCCGCGCTCGATCGGCAGCGAGGGCATCGGCGCCTGCGTCATCGCCTCGCAACTCCGGCAGGAGAATGCGGGCCGGACGTGGCGCACCACCTCGAACCGGCCGGGGCGGTACTCCAGGATCTCCGTCACGTCCTCGCCCACCTTGCGCAGCGCGCCGCCGCAGGCGCGGCAGGCTTAGCCCTCGGCGGGCAGATGTTCGACATCCCGCCGCGGCAGGCCCTCCGGCAACGGCTTGCGGCCGCGGCGTTGCGCCTTCTCCTCCGGTGCCGGGCCGCTGGCCGCCTCGCCCTCGGCGTTGTCCACACCGCCTGACGCGGCGATGTCGGCCAGCACCTCGCCGAGCCGCAGTTCCAGCTGCTCGACCTCGCCTGCCAGGCGCTCCGACGATCGCCCAAACCGTTCGTGCCGCAGCCGCGCAATCTGCACACGCAGCCGCTCCGCCTCGAGCGTCTTCGCCTGCAAGCCGAGTTCAGCAACGCGACGGGCCGTGCGCTCCTCGGCCAGTTCCCCACGCAGCGCCGCGATCATCGCCATCAGCGCGGCGGGATCATCGGGCAGAACGCTGTCGGCGTGCGGCGTCACGTCGGAATCGTCCCAGACGCCGCCGCGTCGGCGCAAGGGCCTACACCGCGATCTCGGGCTTCCAGCTCGGCTTCGGCGTGCGCCAGTCCAGCCCCTCCAGCAGCATCGCCAGCTGCGCCGTCGTCAGCGTCACCACGCCCTCGCGCGCGATCGTCGGCCAGAGAAAGCGGCCCTTCTCCAGGCGCTTGGCCAGCAGCACCAGGCCCTGGCCGTCCCACCACAACGCCTTCAGCAGGTCGCCCCGCTTGCCGCGGAACAGGAACAGGTGGCCAGAGAACGGATCAGCCTTCAGCACCGTCTGCACCTGCGCGGCCAGCCCGTCGAAGCCCTTGCGCATGTCCGTCGCGCCAAGCGCGAGATGCACGCGCATCCCAGCATGCAGCGAAAGCATCAGCCGTCCAGCGCCGCCGCCAACCGACCCAGCACCTCCGGCACGATCGCCTCGGACACCCGCAGCACGCGGCCGTTCCGCAGCATCAACTCGATCGTCGCGCCGGACCGCGCAGGCCGTTCAGGACGTGACGATGCGGGAGCCTGCGGCCGTCGCGGCTGATCCTCGACGACGCGAACCGGCACCAGGCTGGGCGGGACCTCCGACTCCGTCCGGACCAGGCCCGGCATCGTTCCCTCCCTCGCCTGCCGCCGCCACTCGAACAGCAGGCTGCGGCTCACGCCGTGACGCTCCGCGACGCCCGCCACCGACGACCCGGGACGTATCGCCTCCTCGACCAAAGCCAGCTTCTGCTCCAACGTCCAGCGGCGTCGCCGCTGCACCACGCTGATCACCTCACCCCGCTGACCGTCCGGCAACGCCCATACCCCTACGCGTAAGGGCGGCGACTGACATCCGCGCCGCCCAGCAGCCGCGCAGGTCAGCCGACCAGCATCATGTGCCGCAAGGCAGCCGAGGGATGACGCTTACGCGGGCCCACCACACCACGGCTTTGCGGCACGGCTGTTGGGAAACGCCCGCGAAAACCGGCCCAATCCCAAAACATGGAACAGTTCCCCTGTGGCCAGCGTGCCTGCTGCTTCGACGAACGGTTTCGCGTTTTCCCAATGGCCTACTGCCAGCCGTATGGTCGTAGGATTCCCGGGAATACGGCGAGGGAAAGCGGGATAGGAGGGAATCTCATCAGCGCGCCGCCGTTAGGCTATTCAGATGGGCCGGTGCGCAGGTCGGTTGCTATGGCCCAGCCGACGATGCGGCGCGACCAGGCATCGAGGACGACGGCGAGGAACAGGAAGCCCGCCGCGGTCGGCACTTAGGTGATGTCCGCGACCCACAGCCGGTTCGGTCCTGCGGCACGGAAGTCACGGCCGACTAGGCCAGTGGCAGGGCGGTAGCTCGGCTCCCGCCGCGTCGTCGTTCATTCGCCGTTATCACGGCCGTTGTAACGCTCGTTATGCGGTCGTTACCCGTGCCGTTACCAGCGCCGTCACGCGCCCTTCGTCGTCGCGGGACAAGGTCGCACCAGCATGGTAGCGCAGGACCGCGAAGGCTCCTTCTTCGACGTCCGAGTTCGCGATGCTCGGGCGGCCGTACCTCGCCTCAGTCTCGGCCATGACTTCTTCTACAGTCGGCGCCGGCACCCAGGGGTATCGCCCCTCGCGAACGACCGCCACCAACTCGCCGGCACCGTTGAAGAGGAGGCAGCCCTTCGTCCAGGGTGGATCGTTCCCCTCCCACCGACGCACCACGAACGCAAGCTCACCCGAGGGCTGACGAACCTCGGTCGTCGATCGCTCCGACAATCCTTGCGGCAGCCGCTCCCTGGGCTCCTGCTGAGTTGTTCCGGTGTGACGCCGAGCCAGATTCCCGCCACCTCGAAAGTCTGGGACCGAGCCGACAGCAACGCGATCAGAAGCGGCGAGCAAAGAGCCAGCCGCGACTTCAGCCCCATCATCCCTCCCCCTCCGTCCTCGCGGCGCCTGCCGTCGGCTACCGCGCCATCTCAGCGGCGATCAGTTCCGCCTGCTTCACCACTTGCTGAACCGCGGTGTCCTGCAAATCCGGCGGGTAGCCGTATTTCCGAAGCAGCCGCTTCACCTGCACCCGGATCGCGGCCCGCGCATCCTCACGCTTCCACCAGTCGACGCGGGCATTGGCCCGAACGGCCTTCACCAGTTCGGCGGCGAGAATGCGCAGTTGTTCGTTCTGCATCACCGCGACTGCGCTCTCGTTCTCGGCCAGCGCGTCGTAGAACGCTGCCTCTTCACGGCTCAGCCCGTCTTCCGGCTGCTCGCGAAGCGATCGGGCAATCCCGATCAACTCCTCGATCACCTGCACCGCATCCACGGCCCGGTTGTGGTAGCGAGCTATCGCCTCGGCTAGGCGCTGGCTGAAACTGCGCTGTTGAACGATGTTGGTTCGCGTCCGCGCGGCGATTTCGTCGTTGAGCAGTTTCCGCAACACCTCGGCGGCCAAGTCCTTCCGTTGGATGCCACGAAGACCCATCAGAAACTCTTCCGAGAGGACGGATATATCCGCCCTTCCGGCGCCTGACGCCGCGAGGATATCAATCACCTCGGTCGAGGCGACGGCACCATTCACCAATTGCCGCAGGGCAAGATCGACATCCGCAGCCGCGCGGCCGGTGGCACTTGGCGCCTCGATGATCTTCAGCAGTGCCGTCCGAACCGAGACAAAGAAGGCGACCTCCTCCTTGGCCGCCTGCGCCTCGTCGCTGGTGACCGATAGCCGGAACGCCGCCACCAGCCCTGCGACGGCATCCAGGAATCGGCGCCGGCCCGCGGCCAGCCTATCGGCGCCTTCGCCCTCAAGGCGCAGCACGAAGTCCACCGCCCCGGCGATCACGGAAAGCCGCGCGAGCCCGCCAGAGGCGGCGAAAAAGGCCGAAATGTCGAAGCCGTGGAACATGGCGCGCAGCACGTCGAGCCGCTCCAGAAACGCGGCGACAGCCTTACCCTTGTCGAGCCCGGCATGGCCGCGGTCGCCCTCCGCATAGTGTGCGAGTGCCGCCTTCAGGTCGGCGGCGAGGCCGATGTAGTCCACCACCAGCCCGCCGGGTTTCGCGCCGAATACCCGGTTCACCCGCGCAATCGCTTGGATCAGCGTGTGGCCACGCATCGGCTTATCCACATACAGCGTATGCAGCGGTGGCGCATCGAAACCGGTCAGCCACATGCTTTGCACGATCACCAGCTTCAGCGGGTCTGCTGGGTTGCGAACCCGTTCCCCCAACTCCTCCACCCGCCGGCGTGGGCGGATGTGCGACTGATACGGGAGAGGATCGGACGCACTGCCCGTCATCACCACCTTCACCATCCCGGTCGCGTCGTCCTCCGACACCCAGTCGGGCCGGAGCTGCGCGATGCGGTCATAGAGGTCCACGCAGATGCGCCGGCTCATGCACACGGCCATCGCCTTGCCATCCTGCGCCCCGAGCCGCTGGTCGAGATGCGCCAGCAGGTCCTTCGCCAGGCGGTCGAGCCGCTTATCGGCGCCGACCAGCGCCTCCATGCGCGACCAGCGGCGCTTCGCGGCTTCTGCCTCGCTCGCCTCCGTATCCTCGGTGATAGCGGCATAGCTGGCGTCGAGCTTCCCTTGCGTCTCCTGATCCAGTGACAGCTTCGCCACCCGCGCCTCGTAGTAGATCGGCACCGTGGCGCCGTCCTCGATGGCGGCGGCGATGTTGTAGCTGTCGAAGACCTCGCCGAAGACCTCCACTGTATCGCGCGCGCCCATCGAGACGGGGGTGCCCGTGAAGCCGACGAAGGCGGCACGAGGCAGCGCCTGGCGCAGATGGTGGGCATGGCCATAGACCACCTCCCCTTTGGCATTTACCCGCGCCTCGAAGCCGTATTGCGTGCGGTGGGCCTCATCCACCAGCACCACGATGTTCCGACGCTCGCTGAGGCGCGGGAACGCCGCCTCGCCCGGCTCGGGGGCGAATTTCTGCATCGTGCTGAACACCACCCCACCCGCCTGGCGTGCGAGCAACCGGCGCAGATCGGCGCGGGTGTCCGCGCGTTCTGGCGCCTGACCGCCGAGCAATGCGGCGGATTGCGCGAAGGTGGACCAGAGTTGCTCATCCAGGTCCGCCCGGTCCGTCAGCACCAGCACGGTGGGGTTGGCCAGCCGCCGGTCATGGATGCAGAGCCCGGCGAGAAAGGCCATCAACAGCGACTTGCCGCTGCCGGTGGTGTGCCAGACCACCCCCGCACGCCCATCCCCAGCGGCCGCCCGCGCCACCTGCTCCCGCCCCTTCAGCCCGGCGTAGAATTGGCGGTAGCTCGCCACTTTCTTGATGAGACCCTGCCGCGCCGCCTCATAGACGGTGAAGCGCCGGATCAGCGGCAACATCACCTCCGGCCGCAGCAGCCCGCGCGCCAGCGTCTCCAGCCCCTCCCGCGCCGCACCCTTCGGCAGGGTGGAGCCGTCGAGCGTCGGCCATCGCTGGAAGCGATCCAGCCCGGCGGTCATGCTGCCGTAGCGGGCGGTGAATCCGTCCGATAGGACAGAGAAGGCGTGGCAGCGGAACAGCTCCGGCACCTGCGCGCGGTAGGTCTGCGTCTGCTGGAATGCCTCGTTCAGCCCCGCATTGGCGGCGGAGGGCGATTTCAGTTCGACCAGCACCACCGGCAGGCCGTTGAGAAAGAGCACGACATCCGGGCGCCGCGCTTCCTGCCCCACGATCTCGAACTGACTGACCGCCAGCCAGTCATTCATCGCCTCGCCCGCATCGCCCCAATCCACCAGTTGGATTTGGCCGGCGCGCGCCTCCCCGTTTTCTTCCCATTCCAGGGTCAGGCCGTTGACCAGCGCCTCATGGATACGGCGGTTCTCGGCCGCGAGGTCACCGGCGAAGACCGTGTCGGTCAGGCGCTGCGCTGCCTCCCGCTGTGCGGCTGCGGGCAGGCACGGGTTGAGCCGGGCAATGGCGCCGAGCAGGCGCGGGCTCAGGATCGCCTCCTGCCAGGCGTTGCGCAGGCCGAGCGGCGCGTCCGGCGCCGTGGCAGGTCCCGGCAGATGCGCGATGCCCTGCCGCGCCAGCAGGTCGAGAAGCGAGGCTTCCAACTCTGCTTCGGTGACGGTCACCGATCGGCCTTGCCCGGACGCTTGCGCGCCTGCTGCGCGATCCGGCCAATCTCCTCGATCGCCTCGGCCTCCGCCCGCACGGCTTCCTCCCGCCTTCTGGCGTCGTCGAAGACGGCGAAGCGTTCGTGGGCAATGGCCTCCATCTGGTCATGGGAGACGCGCCCGGGCCCGGGCAGGACGCCGCGTTCATTGAAAGCGAGAAACCTGTCCGTCTGGGTGATCCAGTCAGCCATCCGGGTGACCTGGCGCCGGCTTGCACGCTCCTCCGCGAAGTCGAGGAACATGGTCGTCAGCCGGTTCAACTGGGTCAGTTCGTCGGCGGTGAGGTAGTTCTTGGAGACGATGACATCCGCCTTGCGCACCCGCGGCCCGGCATGGCTGGTCAGCGCCATGTTGGGCTTGGTCGGGTCGGCCCGCTCCACGATCAATTCTGCGGCAGTCCGTCCGGTGACGGCGAAGACCAGCTTGTTCTGGATCGTCGCGAAGAAGGTCTTCGCGGCGGCCGCGCTGCCGTCATAGTCGGCGCTGGTCGCGGCGAAGAGGTCCCGGACCTTCTGGTAGAACCGCTTCTCGGAGGCCCGGATATCCCGGATGCGGGCCAAAAGCTCGTCGAAATAGTCGAGCCCGCCGGGCTCCTTCAGCCGGGCATCGTCCATGACGAAGCCCTTGCGGAGGTACTCGGTCAGGGTGGTGGTCGCCCATTGGCGGAACTGCGTCCCGCGCGGGCTACGGACCCGGTAGCCGATGGCCAGGATCATCGGCAGGGCATAGAGGCGCACGGTGCGGCTGACCTCGCGCGCCCCCTCCAGGCGAACTTGTAAGATATCCTTACAAGTTGCCGCCGGGTCCAACTCCCCCTCCAGCCCGATATTGCGGATGTGCAGGGTGATGTTCTGGGGGGTGGTGTCGAAGAGCTGCGCGATCTCAGCCTGGGTGAGCCAGACGGTGCCCGCCACCGCGCGGAGATGGATGGCGGTGGCGCCGTCCTCGGTGCGGTAGAGGATGAGTTCGCCCGTGCTGTCGCTCACAGCGCGGCCTCCACGGCGCGCTCAGCATCGCGCAGGCGGAGCTTTCCCGAGATGAGGCGCGGGAGGAGGAGATCGCGGAAGGCCGTGAGGGTGCGTGTCTCGTGAATGTTTGAAACGATCCGCTCGATCATCGGCGACGCAAAGCTTGTGAATGCCTGTGACACGGCCACCGTAGGCACGGCGCAGCGATAGCGCGCCATGTCCTGCCAACGAGTCCGCGGCATCTTTGTCCCGGTCGAGCCGCGGTCCGTGAATCCCACGAATTCGGTGGACGACAGCACCATCAACACAAGCGTTGCCAACTCCGGCCTCCGCGCGCGAACGACGACGGCATCGGTCGTGCAGACGCCGTCCACTGGTGCGACCCCGACCTTGTGGAAGTAGGGGCGAAGCTTGCCGAACAGGAAGTCGCCGCGCTGGAAGAGAAGCTTCGCACTGCCAACGTTGCCGGCAGATCCCCAGCTATCCAGAGCGATGCTGCGCCGAGGCATATGCTCCAGCCCGAAATAGGGCGTTTCCTCCGGCAAGTCCCCCGGCTGGCACATGTCGGTCCTGTTCACGGCGATCTGACCGAATTGCCCAATCGTCCACCCCTCCGGCACCTCGCCATCCTGCGTCTCGGTCAGGCGGTCGGGGAAGAGGGCGGCGAGGTCGGGGGCGAGGCCGGGCGGGGCGCGGCCTTCGGCCTTGGCGCGTACCGGGCCGAAGCGAACGAACCAGTCCTCGAACACCGCCCGCGCCATCGCCTCCAGCGTCGCGTTCATCCGCCCATTCAGCGCGATCTTGTCGTCCAGGGCGCCGAGTACGTCAGCGATACGCCGCTGCGTATGCATATCGGCAAGAGGCACAGGCAGGCCGCGGATCGTCGGCATGTTCAGCCGTTCGGCGACCGAGCCGTCACGGAAAGCCGCGACCTGCGCCGCCATGATCGGCGAATTCAGCCAATAAAGAAGGTAGCGGCTGACGACCAACTCGGGGTTCGGCCTGATCAGGACCATGCGCTGGCCAAGGCACACCCGAACGTCCTGCGGCACCTCGGCCGCGATCCCGAAGTAGGTTCCTTCCCGGCTGTATAGAAGATCGCCCGCTCGCGGCTCGGCCCGGTCGATCCTCTCCTGGTAGGTCGCCTCTGACACATGCGCGGTGGTCGCAAGGTCCAGCCGGCCTGTCCGGATATCCTGGGAGCGAACGACGTATGGCCCCTCAGCAGCAACGACAGGCGTCGAGTGCGGACAGTCGAAAACGCCGAGACAGACATGCTGGAGCGATACCCACCGGCAATCGTCCGCAAACCCGCTGGCCGCTGTCGGAACGTGGACCACGCTACCTGTCATGTGGAGGTGTAGGACAGCAGGCTGGCGATCTGCCGGCGGATGGTGGCGTCCAGTTCGGCAGCCCTTTGTTGTTGGCGCTCCAGCGTGGCCGCGAGCGCACGCAGTTCTGCTGCCGCGCCCTCCGCGTCATCGGTCGCCGCCTCGGCGCCAACGTATCGCCCCGGCGTCAGAACGAACCCATGCTCGCGGATCGCCGCATCGTCGGCCGCGCGGCAGAAGCCCGGCACGTCGGAATAGCCCTCGCCCTTACGCCACGCCGTGAAGGTGGCCGCAACGCGGGAAATCTCCTCCGACGTGAAGGCGCGGAAGGTGCTGGTCTCCATGAATCCCAGCTTGCGCGCATCCACGAACAGCACCTGCCGCCTGGCATCCGGCGCGCGGCGCAGGAACCATAGGCAGGCCGGGATGCCGGTGCCGTAGAACATCTGTGCCGGCAGGGCGACGATGCCCTCCACCACCCCGGCCTCGATCATCGCCCGGCGGATCGTGTCCTCCCCACCCTGGCTGGAGGAGAGCGAGCCATTCGCCAGCACCACGCCGGCCCGGCCCTGCGGCGCCAGATGGTGCCAGCAATGCTGCAGCCAGGCGAAGTTGGCGTTGCCCACCGGCGGCGTGCCGAAATGCCAGCGCCCATCCTTCGCCAGCGCCGCCCCATCCCAATCGCTGATGTTGAAGGGCGGGTTGGCCAGCACCGTGTCGGCGCGCAGATCCGGCAGCGCGTCCCGCGCCAGCGTGCCGCCCTCATTCCAGGCGATCTCGGCGCTGATGCCGCGGATAGCAAGGTTCATCCGCGCCAGCCGCCAGGTGGTGTGGTTCCTCTCCTGCCCATAGACGGCGATGTCGCCGATGCGGCCCTGGTGGGATTCGAGGAAGGTCTCCGACTGCACGAAGAAGCCGCCCGTGCCGCAGCACGGATCATAGACCCGTCCGGCCTTCGGTTGGAGAATCTCCACCATCAGACGGACCACCGAGGGCGGGGTGTAGAAATCCCCGCCGCGCTTGCCTTCCTTCCCCGCGAAGCCGCCGAGGAAATACTCGTAGACCCGCCCCAGCACGTCGAAATCGCCCTTGCCGCCGGTCAGCGGCAGGTTGGTGAAAAGGTCCACGAGTTGGCCAAGCGCCGATTTGGGCAAAGCGGGCCGGGCATAATCCTTCGGCAGCGCGCCGCGCAGCGTGGCGGGGTTCGCGTCTTCCAGCGCGCGCATGGCCGTATCCACCACCTCGCCGATGCGCGGCTCCCGCGCCGCGGCCTGGAGCGTGGACCACCGCGCCTCCGGCGGCACCCAGAAGGCGTTGAGCGCGCGGTACTCCTCGACATCCTCCGGGTCGGCATGCGGCGTGGCGGCGATCTGCGCGCGCGCCTGCTCGAAGGCCGCGCCGATGTAGCGCAGGAAGACCAAGCCGAGGGCGACATGCTTGTACTCGCCCGGATCCATGGCGCCGCGCAGCTTGTCGGCCGTCTTGAACAGCGTGACTTCGAGCTTCTCGGGCGGTGGGGCCGCCTTCGCAGCTTTGCGCCCCCGCCGGGGTGCTGCGGCCAGCGGAAGCTCGGACTGGATCGAATCCGTCATGGGTGGGCGTGTTCCTTCATGCCGGACAACATGGACGGGCGACCCTGCCGTCTCAAGCCGCGATTGGCATTCCCGGCCCTCAGGCGGCGAGGCGTTCCATCTCGGCGACCGCGCGCGCCAACTCGTCGGCCAGCCGACCCGGCAGCAGCCGGGCGAAGGTGTCGGAGAGAGAGCGGTAGTACCAGAGCGTGCCATCGCGGCCGGCATTGAAGCGGGACATCATTGCCACCCCATGCTCGCGCAGGTCCTCCACGATGGCGCGGGCGTTGTGCAGCTTGTCGGCGGCCGAGACGAGCAAGGCGTCGGCGCCGGCATGTTCGAGATGCGCGAGGTAGGCTTCCTTCCGGGCGCGCCAGGGCGGCTTCGGGATGACCTCGGCATCCGTGCAGGCGCGGACGATGGCCGCGACGCGCGGGCCGAAGCGGTCGGCGATGGTCGCCTCGTGCTCGGCGCCGCAATCCTCGATGGCGTCGTGCAGGAGGGCGGCGACGGCCTGCTCCTCGTCCCCGCCATGCTCCAGCACCAGCGCGGAGACGGCCATGAGGTGGGATACATATGGGATCGAGGTCCCCTTCCGTCGCTGGTCGGCATGCAGCCGGAAGGCGAGGGCGGCGGCGTCGGCGAGGGAAGTCCAGCGGTCCGTGGTCACGAAATCGCCTCGTTGCTCATGCGCACAGGATGCAAGGGCACGGCGACACAGTCCAGTTCATTCCGGCGTCAGGGCGTGGCAGGATGGCGCAGGGCAATGCAGCAGGGCGCCGCCGGCGGGTCATGGGCAGACAGCGAACAGGTGAGCGGCAGGAAGCGGCCCAGCCCCCCTCGGTCGTGGTGCGGTTGAGAGGGAAGGAGCTGCGGGACGAGGGCGCCGTGACCGCGCGCCTTGATGCGGCTGCTGCACTGCTCCGGCGCTCGCTACCGACGGCCGTTCGGCGCCGCGAGGACTTCTTGCACCAACCGCCCGAAGCCTTCGCGCCGACCCGCGACCAATTGCACGGCATGCTGGATGTCGCCTTGACGTTCCAGGCCAGCGCCGCCACAGCCCAGGAACTGATAGTCTGGCGACTGCTGGGCGGGATCGTTCTCCAGCAGGCGTTCGGCGGACTTCGGGACACGGCGCTCTGGATGGCTCGGGACCCGGAGAAACCTGCACCTGAACGCAAGAAGCGCCGGGCGGCCATCGCCTTGCTGAGGGATACGCCGCACCTCTTTCCGTCCGCGCTGAGCAACGAGCTTCGCGACGCCCTGACGGCGTTGGAGCGCGGCGACCGGGCCACGCCCTCGCTGCTGAAGAAGACGCCCTTCGGCGACCGGAAGGCGGCTCGGGATGCAGCCACGTTCTGGATCGTTCTCCTGATCGAGTTCTATGCGGCGTGCGGCATCAAGGAAGACGTGCTGCTCGCCGAGGCTTACGAGGCGACTGGCACCGAGGCCGGCACCATCGAGCGGTGGCGCGAGAACTACGCGAAGTCGGAGAACGAGGAGCTAGCTCCCGAACAGAGAGTGACGTGGGTGCAGCGCAGGCGACGTTTGCGGGCTCAGCTGGCGCACAAGTCTCCTGGAGGCGGTTCTTTTTCGATGGCGCTGGTCCGGGAGGAGTTCATCGCCGCCGCGCAAGAATGGAAGGCAGCGGGCGGCAAGCCGAAGGGACGCCGATCCGCGAAGGTGCAAGCGCCTCTACTGCATCCCGCGAAGGGGTAACCCGCCAACCGGCTCGCCGATGGCAACGCCCATATCATTTTCAGAGTTGTGGGACCGAATAGCAGCCCAGCTCAGGCAGGTTCCCCGCATCCTAAGCGGGAGCAGACCACGTCATGGCAACTCGGAAGAAAGTCGATGCATCGCCGGTGCGGCCGGCAAACGGACGGACGGAGGAGGCGCTGGCGCACACCCTACCAGCGGCCGCGCGCATCACCGGCGTCAGCATATCGACGCTCCGACGGCAGAACGCCGCCGGGAAGCTGCGGTTCTTCAAGTTGGGCGGGCGAACGCTGGTTTGCGCGGCGAGCCTGCGCGCGCTGCTCGGCGCCGAGGCGTAGGTTCATGACCGCAGCCCCACCCACCGCCTTCGGCAACCCGTAAAACGCAACCGCCCGGCACGAGGGCCGGGCGGGGTAGGCACCGCGTACTCTACCGAACAGGCTGAATTGTACATCAGCCGCGCGCTGCTTTCCACGCCGATCCTCGCTGCCGGACCTCACATCGAGGACCGCGATATGTACCCGACATCGGGCCCATCCCGCTGCCCGTGCTGCGGGTGGCGCCGACGCTCGCGCCCCAGGGTAATCCGCCCAGCGCCTCTGCTCGACTGGATCGCGCGACAGAAGGCCATGGCCCTGGCGCGCGCATCGGCGCCGGCTGGCGCACGGCTGATGCTGCGCCACGACCTGCGCGAGGCGGCCGGCGAGCCCCGGACCTGCCTCGCCATGGCGGGCCTCGTACCGCAGGCGTTCCCATCCCTCTCAGCGGCGCTGGCCGACATGGAGGCTGGCCATGGCGGGCGATGATGCCCAAGGCCGAGCCGAGTTCTCGCCGCGGCACGTCAGTCTGTTGCTCGCCGACCGCATCGGCGCCGTCGTTCTAGACCTCGCGGATGAGCCGTCGCATCGGGGTCGGTTCGAGTGGCGGTTCCGCGCGCGCGGCTCGCTCGCGGTGATGATCGCCGGACCAAAGCGTGGCGCATGGCACGATCATGAAGCCGGCTGTGGGGGCGATGCGCTCGCGCTGGTCAGGCACCTGCGCGGCGGCACGATGGGCGACGCCATCCGATGGGCGCGGGCGTGGCTCGGCCTCGCGCGCGGAGGGGAACTCCGGGCGGTGCGGCGCCCCACCGTGATGCTCGCGGAGGCCGCGCGCGAGCCATCCCCGCCAGCTACCCTGGACATGGCCCGCGCCCTTTGGTCGGAGAGCACGCCGGCCACCGGGACGGTGGTCGCGAAATACCTCGCCTTGCGCGGCCTGCGCCTTGAGCCAGACGCACCGCTCCGCTTCCATCCTCAGGCATGGCGCAACCCACGCTTCGGCCCGCGTGGTTCGGCGATGGTCGCGCTCATGTCGGATCCCGCCACCGCCGAGCCGTGCGGCGTGCACGTCACCTACTTGCGGGCGGACGGGACCGGCAAGGCCGACGGCGAGCGGCCGAAGATCATGCTCGGCGCTGCCGGCTGCATACGCCTCACGTGCGATGAAGACGTGAGCCTCGGCCTCGGCCTAGCCGAAGGGATCGAAACCGCGCTGAGCGTCGCGCAGGGCTACGGCTGGCGGCCGGTATGGGCCGCGACCTCCGCGGGCGCGATCGCGCGCTTTCCTGTGCCGCCCGGTATCGAGGCGCTGACGATCTTCGCCGACGCGGACGGTGCCGGCCTCGCCGCGGCGCAGGGCTGCGCTGCCCGATGGACCGAAGCCGGCCGCGAGGCGCGCGTCTGCACGCCGCCGGCCGGCGACTTCAACGACCTGTTGCGAGGCCGCGCGGCATGATGGGTGACATTGGGAACCCTGAGGCCGCGATCGCAGCGGACGGGGCGAGCTTCGCCAGCGCCACCGCCAAGCGGGGCCGCATGTTCGGCCGCCTCAAGCTGCTCACAGTGGCCGATGCCGCCCTGGCACCGCGGCGGAGCTACATGCTCGCCGGGCTGCTGGCGCCGCGCGAACTGAGCGTGTGGTGGGGCGCGCCGAAGTGCGGCAAGTCCTTCCTGCTGCTGCGCCTGGCCTATGGGCTCGCGCTCGGCCGCGGCATGTGGGGCCTCGCCGCGCGGCCGTGCCGCGTCCTCTATGTCGCGGCCGAGGGTGAAGGCGGCTTCGCTGCCCGACTGCTGGCGCTGCGCGATGCGTTCGGCCCGGCGGAGGGCTTCGCCTACATCGCGCAGCGGGCCGAGGTGGGGCCGCCGTCCGGCGACCTCTCCGCGCTGCGCGAGGCCGCGAAGGCGCACCGCGCCGAACTGCTGATCCTCGACACTCTCAATCGTACCTTCGGCACCGGGAACGAAGACACTACGCAGGACATGAGCGGCTTCATCCGATCGACCGACTATCTACGCGAGCCCGACGACCGCGACGGCTTCGCGGGCTGTCATGTCGCGGTGGTGCATCACGGCCCGAAGGACGAAGCGGCGAAGATGCCGCGCGGGGGGGGCGCCCTGGTTGGCGCTACCGACCTTGTGGTGAAGGTGACGAAGGGCGCCGAGGGCTCGCCGCATGGTGTCACGGTGGAGCACGCGAAGGACGATGCGGACGGGGCGAGCTACCGCTTCCGCCTCGCGACGGTGGAACTGCCGACGGGTGATGACGGGGAGCCCCGCCGGACCTGCGTCGCCGAAGAGGCCGAGGGCGGCGCTCCCTCGCGCGCCGGTTCCAGGCCGAGACTTAGCCCCATCGCGCGGCAGGCGGTCCGCATCCTGTCCGACCTAGCCGGCGAGGAAGGCCAGGCGCTACCCGCCGGGCCGCAATGGCCGAGCGCGCCGGACTTGCGCGGGGTGAGGGTGGAGCGGTGGCGGGCAGAATGCTCCGCGCGCGACCTCAGCCTCGCCGAGGAGCCGGACAACAAGCGCCGCTCGATAGACCGCGCGATGACCGCCGCCCGGAATGCTGGCGCGGTGGCGGTCCGGGATGGCCTGGCATGGCTCGCGCGGGACGGGGCGGCATCGTGACCCGGACCGGACCCGGACCGGCGAGGCAGCGAGGAAATCCCTCGGCCGGACCGCGCCGGACCAACCCGGACAAGCCCCGGACCGAACCACCGCGGACCCGGACCGGACCGGACCGCCCCCCTATAGGGGCGGGTCCGTCCGTCCGTCCGGCCGGCCGAGTGGCGAGGGGATGAACTGCACCCCTTGCCCTTCGGATCCTCCCGGGCGACTTGGCCGCGCAGTGGTTAGGACCGCGGCGCCGGCCTAGGTCTGAGCCTCGGCTAACGGCAGCCTCTGAATGATCGCACCCCGCCCCGCTTTCCCCGCTCCGTCATCCCGTCATGACCGTAGCCCCGATCCGTGATCGGCCGGCTTGCGCGGTGGGGGTGGCCGAACAACTGCCAGGCACCAAGCGGCGGAGCGGTCCGGGACGGGGGGAGTCAAGAGTCTGGCGGGTTGAGGGCCTAGACTGCATGGGGCGCCACGCGCACAACGAGAAGCCCGAAAAACATAAACGCCGCCCTGGTTAGGGGCGGCGCTTAGCGTGAGATCAAGGAAGGCTCTCGCTCTATCCAGTTGAGCTACGGACGCCAAATGGTGCGCCCGACAGGACTCGAACCTGCAACTCTGAGCTTTTCGTGCGGCTCACGACCGCGTACTGCCATTGGAGTGCTGCGACTGGCTGGCGGTCAAGCTAAAAATCCTAGTGTTTGCGAAGTGCATAATCGCCCATGAAAAAGGGGGATCGGACCGCCGAGCGGCGGGCAGGCTGAAACGCGCAGGGGGCAGGCGAATGCGTCATGCTGCATCACGCCAGCGCAACAGCGATGTGGGGTTCTAAGTGGGGTCCCCAGTCAAATGTCTGGAAATCAGCAGAGAAATCAATACGTGCTGGTGCCCCCGGGGAGATTCGAACTCCCACACCCTCTCGGGCGAGCGATTTTGAGTCGCCTGCGTCTACCGTTCCGCCACAGGGGCCTGAGGGAGCGACATAGGGCAATTCATCGCCAGGTGGAACTGTCCAGGGCCGCGTAACCTGCTTCGGAGGGGCGGCGAGGTCTGGACCGACGCCGCCGAACCATCGGCACCGGCATCACGCCCGGCACATCAATGCGCAGCCTGCCCGGCGAGAGGCTGGGCTGTGTGCGGGCAGGGGCAGCCCAGCGCCGCCGTCCGCCTCGCTTCGATGGTGAAGGGCCGGTCTACGTCAACCTCTTCCTCGACCAGACCGACCCGGATCTGTTCCCCGAGGTCGCGAGCGTGACACAGGGCCGATACCTGCCCGACGGCGGCGGCGGCTTCTACTTCGAACCTTTCAAGCCTCTCGGCCAGACCAGAGGGAGTTATGCGGATATCATTGAACGACTGGTCATGCTGCTCGACCCCGAAGGCCCGCGCGAGGTCGAGATCTTCGTCAGCTCGCTCTACGGCGCTCGGGATATCTGGTGGCGGCTGAGCGTCATCGCCGGGCCTGCTGACCAATGCCAGCCGCATGGAGATCCGCCAGGGCTTCGCCCCGGACGGGCGGATCAGGGCCCGCGCGCCACGCTGCAGGACCGCCGCCGCCAGCACCGCCCGAATGCGCCTGCGAATGCCCGGCGTCCGTCATGGCCAGGCCACGCGGCGCTTGACCGCGCGCCCTCTTCATCGCCATCATTCTTGCGTAGAACAAGAATGACTGAGGATACGTGTCGGCATCAGGCCACCGCCCTGCTTCGGACGCGCCGCGGACGCGGCGGCAGACCCGTGCGGCCATTCTCACCCGCCTGCTGGGCTCGGAGGGGCTACACCGCCCGCAACTGGCCGCCGCCTGCCGCCTGACCGAGGGCAGCATCTCCCGCATCCTGGCCGAGCTGCGGGCCGAGGGGCTGGTCGAGGAACCGCGCCGGCCCACCCCCTATCCCGGCGGGCCCTCCTCCATTGTTGTGCTGCACAAGGATGCGCGCGTCGCAGCGCTGGAATTCGCCAATGACCGGCTCGGCTTTGGCGTCGCCGCCCTCGACGGCACCGCCGACACCGCCACCCGCCTGCCCCTGCCCGCCGCCAGCCCGCCCGACGCCATCGCCGCCGCCACCGCCGAGGCCATCGGCAGCCTCGAGACCTGGTGCCGCCGCCAGGGCGTCACGCCGCGCCAGATCGCCGTCTCCCTGCCCGGCTATCGCGGCGCCGGGCGCAACCCGATCCTGCGCCTCGACGCCGCGGCGCTGGAACAGGCGCTGCGCCGGGCCTTCCCCGGCGTGCCCCTGGCGCTGTGCAACACCGTCACCGCCCAGGCCGCCATCCACCTGCATGGGCAGGGGGCCACGGCGGGGCGGCAGCTCTTCGTCTATCTCGGCCACGGCGTCGGCGCCGCCTGGGTCGAGCCCCTGGCCGACCCCGCGCGCCCCGACCCGCCGATCCGCCCCGTCGAGCTCGGCCATGTGGTGATCGACCCCGCCGGCCCGCTGTGCCGCTGCGGGCATCGCGGCTGCCTGGAGGCGCATGTCTCCACCGTGGCCCTGGCCGGGCTCGCCGGGGTGGCGGAGGCGGAGCTGCTCGCCGCCGGGCCGCGCTGGCCGCAGCTCATGCGCCCCACGCCGCGCCGCCGCGCCGGGCTGGAGCAGCTGCTGCGCGCCACCGGCATCGCGCTGGGCAATGCGCTGAACGCGGCCGGGCCGGCGCGGATCGTCGTCTGCGGCTGGCCCGCCACCCTCCCGGAGGCGCAGCGCGCGGCGCTGGAGGCGGGCGTGGAGTCGAGCCTCTTCGGCGGCCTCACGGAAAAGGTCGTCTTCCTGCCCCCCGTGGCCGGGCAGGAACCGGCCGCCACCCTTGCCTATGCGGCCCATGCGCTGGCCCATGCCGGCGGCCTGGGCCCGATCGAAGACGTGCCGGCGCGGCTGGCCGGCTGACCCCAGGGAGGATGACGAGGATGAAAAGATCAGGATGGTGGCTGGCGCTGCTGGCCGGCGTGGCGCTCGCCGGACCGGCCGCCGCCCAGGGCGGGCCGAGCGTGCTGCGGGTGAAGCCCTCTTCCGATGTCCGCACGGCCGACCCGCATCTCGGCTCGGACAGCATGGCCCGCAACCTCGGCTACATGGTTTTCGACACGCTCTTCGCCGTGGACGCCCAGCTGCGCGTCCGCCCGCAGATGGTCGAGAGCTTCGAGGCCGCCGAGGGCGGGCGCGTCTGGCGCTTCCGCCTGCGCGAGGGCTTGGTGTTCCATGACGGCACGCCCGTGACCTCGGCCGATGTCGTCGCCTCGCTGCGCCGCTGGGCGCAGAATGACGGGCTGGGCCAGCAGTTGATCGCCCGCGGCGGCGTCTTCACCGCGCCCTCGCCGCGCGACTTCACGCTGACCCTCAACGCCCCCTGGGGCATGGTGCTGGAGGTGCTGGGCAAGCCCGGCGCGCCCGTGCCCTTCATCATGCCCGAGCGCCTGGCGCAGACTCCCGCCAGCCAGGCCGTGCCCGAGCTGGTCGGCAGCGGGCCCTTCCGCTTCCTGCGCGAGGAATGGCGCGCCGGCGACCGCCTGGTCTTCGCCCGCCATGCCGGCTACCGCCCGCGCGCCGAGCCCGCCAGCGGCATGGCCGGCGGCAAGGTCGCGCAGTTCGAGCGTGTCGAATGGCGCATCCTGCCCGACCAGCAGATCGCGCTCGATGCGCTGCGCACCGGCCAGATCGACATCGCCGAGGACATCCCGGCGGACCTGCTGCCGGTGCTGCGGCGCGACCGCAACGTGGTGGTGGCCAACCAGGATGAGCTGGGCGTGGCGCAGCAGATCCGGCTGAACACCACCCAGCCGCCCTTCGACAATCCCCGCCTGCGCCGCGCCCTGCTCGAGGCCGTGGACGGGCGGGAGTTCCTCAACGCCGTGACCACCGATGCCAGCCAGGGGCGGGTGTGCAACAGCTGGTATGTCTGTTCCTCGCCCTGGTACACCGAAGCCGGCTGGCCGCGCCCGAACCTGGAGCGCGCCCGCCAGCTGGTGCGTGAGAGCGGCTATGACGGCACGCCCGCCGTGCTGCTCAACGCGGCCGAGAACACCAACATCAACGCCTTCACCCTGGTGGCCGACCAGCTGCTGCGCAGCATCGGCATCCGCACCGATGTGCAGGCGATGGACTGGGCCACGGTGGTCGCCCGCCGCCAGAGCCGCGAGCCGGTGGGCCGGGGCGGATGGAGCATCTTCATCTCCGGCCCCGGCGGCCTCGACATGATGGAGCCGGTCAGCCATCTCGGCCTGCGCTCCAATTGCGAGCGCGCCTGGTTCGGCTGGCCCTGCGACGCCGAGATCGAGCGCCTGCGCGCCCTGTTCGCCGATGCGCAGGATGAGGAGACGAAGCGCGACCTCGCCGGGCGCATCCAGGCCCGGGCGCTGGAGACGGTGCCCTATGTGCCGATCGGGGTGCAGTACCAGCTGCGTGCGCACCGCGCGAACCTCACCGGCCTGCTGAATCCGCCCGCGCCGGTCTACTGGAACGTCAGCCGGCGCTGATCCCCCGCATGGACAGGGGGGCGGCTTCGATCTGAAATGGAACGCGGCGCTGCCCCTCATCCGGGTGACGCCGCAACCCTCCCCTCAGGCCGGAGCCCGGAATGTCCATGGATGCGACGCGGCTGGTGAAGCGGATCGGCATGCTCGTGCCCTCGAGCAACACGGTGGCGGAGCCCGCCACCGCCGCCATGCTGGCGGGCGTGGCGGGGGTCAGCCTGCATGTCACGCGCTTTCGCGTCACGCGGCTGGATACCTCGGCGCAGGCGCTGGCGCAGTTCCAGGCGGAGCCGCTGCTCGCCGCGGCGGAGCTTCTGGCGGATGCGGCGATGGACAGCGTCTGCCTCAACGCCACGGCCTCCTGCTACACCGGCATCGACCATGACCGCGGCTTCGTCGCGGCGCTGGGCGCGCGCGGCATCGCGGGCGACACGGCGATGCTCGCGCTGCTCGATCTGCTGCGGGCGATGGGGGCCACGCGGATCGGCCTCGTCACGCCTTTCCTGGACGATGTGCAGGCGGCGACGATCCGCATCCTGGCCGAGGAAGGCATCACCGTGCTGGCCGAGCGCCACCTGAACGACCCGGGCAATTTCTCCTTCGCCCGCTTCGGCGAGGACCAGGTCACGGCCCTGACGCGCGAGGTCGCGGCGACGGCCGGGGTGCAGGCGGTGGCGATCATCTCCACCAATCTGCGCGGCGCGCGCCCGGCCGCGATCGTGGAGGCGGAGAGCGGCATTCCGGTGCTGGATACCTGCGCGACCGCGCTGTGGGGCGCGCTGCGCCGGGCGCGCGTGGCGCCCAGCCTCGTGAAAGGCTGGGGCCGCCTGTTCAGCATCGCGCCCTGAACGGGCGCGGCGCCCTCAGGGTTCCTGGCGGGGTTCCTGCACCGGCATGGGGATGGTCTCGGCCTCCCCTTCCGGATTGTGGCCCTGGCCATTGTGACCCTGGCCGTTCGCGGCGCCGTTGATCTCCTGCGCTTCGCCATTCGGCTCTGCGCCCTGGTCCTGCTGCTCCGGCCCACCCTGCCAGCGGCGCTGGTGCGGGTGCTGACCGCCGCCCTGCTGCTGCTGCGCCTGGTTCATGGCGTTGAGGATGCGGAAGTAATGCTCGGCGTGCTGGAAATAGCTCTCCGCCATCACGCGGTCGCCCGCGCCCGTGGCGTCGCGGCCGAGCTGGAGATACTTCTCGAAAAGCTGCTGCGCCGTGCCGCGCAGGCGCATGTCGGGGCCGTTGCTGTCGAAGACGTGGTTGCGGCTCATCGGCTGATGACCGCCGCCACCCCCGCCGCCGCCACCGCCACCCTGACGATACTGGCCGCCGCCACCGCCGCCGCCCTGCCGATACTGTCCGCCGCCACCGCCGCGGCCACGCATGCGCTTCATGTTCATCGAAATGGCGTTCACCGTGTCGAAAATCACGCCAACGGCCATGGCCAGAGGGCCAGGGTGGCAGGCGGGTCTGTCTCGTGTTTCGTCGCTGCGGCGGGCCAAGGGGGGCGCCCGATCCGAATCGGTCGGAGGCCGGCCACCATCCCGGCCCTGTGAGCGCGCCTTCAGGCGTGCCGTGCCGCGCGGCTAACCTAGTCCGCTGCCGGGCCGTCGCCAATCGGTTTTTTCACCACCAGCGCACGTTCCACGCCGTTGAGGTCGGCCCGGCAGCCCAGAACCGCCAGCCCGGCCCCCGCCATGAGGGCCGAAACCGCCGGGCGCTGCCCCTGGCCGAGTTCCAGCACCGCGATGCCGCCTTGCCGCAGCAGTGCGGGCAGTTGCGCGGCAAGGTGCCGATAGGCGTCGAGCCCATCCGTCCCGCCATCCAGCGCGCGGGCCGGTTCATGCCCCGCGACCTCGGGCATCAGCCCGGGGATATCGGCCGAGTCGATGTAGGGCGGGTTGGACAGCACCAGGTCGAAGCGCCCCGCCAGCGCCCCGGCCCAATCGCCGGCCAGGAAGGCCGCGCGCGCGCCGAGCCCGTTCCGGGCCGCATTCCCCCGCGCCAGGGCAGCGGCATCCGGGGCCAGATCCACCCCCACGCCGAAGGCGCGCGGGCGCTCCGCCAGCACCGCCAGCAGCAGGCAGCCCGTGCCGGTGCCCAGATCCAGCACCCGCAGGGGCGCATCGGGGTCCGGCAAGGCCGCCAGCGCGGCCTCCACCAGTGATTCGGAATCGGCGCGCGGGATCAGCGTGGCGGGCGAGACGGCAAGGTCGAGGGTCCAGAAGCCCTGCCGCCCGGTGATGTAGGCCAGCGGCTCGCGCGCCGCGCGCCGCGCCAGGGCGGCAAGGAAAGGGGCTGCCGCCACCGCCTCATGCCGCCGCGCCAGCAGGCCCGCGGCATCCAGGCCGAGCACATGGCCGAGCAGCAGCCGCGCTTCCGCCCGCGCCTCCTCGATCCCCGCCGCACGCAGCACCGCCGCCCCCTGGCAGAGCAGCTTGCCGATGCTGGCGCTCATGCCAAAGGCTCGATCCGGTGATGGGCGGACCGCGAAGCGGTCCGAGGCCGCGAATGCGGCCCGCGCCACGTGGCGCGCAAGCCAAGCGCCGGATGGCGCGCCGGCGATTGAGGACCAAAAAGCCATGCCAGCGGGTCGCTGCAGGCGGCCGCTGGCATCACTCGGCCTCGGCGGCGAGCCGCGCGGCCTCATCCTCCGCCACCAGCGCGTCGATGATCTCGTCGAACTCGCCCAGCATCACGCGGTCGATCTTGTGCAGCGTCAGGCCGATGCGGTGGTCGGTCACGCGCCCCTGCGGGAAGTTGTAGGTGCGGATGCGCTCGGAGCGATCACCCGTGCCGACCTGCCCCTTGCGGTCGGCGGCGCGGTCCTGGTCCAGCTTGGCGCGCTGCACGTCGTAGAGCCGGGCGCGCAGCACCTTCATCGCCTTGGCGCGGTTCTTGTGCTGGCTGCGCTCCTCCTGCATCGCCACCACCGTGCCGGTGGGGAGGTGGGTGATGCGCACGGCGCTGTCGGTCTTGTTCACATGCTGCCCGCCGGCGCCGCTGGCGCGGTAGGTGTCGATGCGCAGGTCGGATTCATTGATCTGCACATCCACCTCCTCGGCCTCGGCCATCACGGCGACGGTGACGGTGGAGGTATGGATGCGCCCCTGCGTCTCGGTCGCGGGCACGCGCTGCACGCGGTGCACGCCGGATTCGAATTTCAGCTTGGCGAAGACCCCGCGCCCCTCGATGGAGGCGCTCGCGCCCTTCACCCCGCCCAGCTCGCTCTCGTCATAGTCCAGGATCTCGAAGCGCCAGCCCTGCGCGGCGGCGTAGCGCTGGTAGGCGCCGAACAGCTCGGCGGCGAAGAGCGCGGCCTCATCGCCCCCTGCCGCGGGGCGGATCTCGAGGATGGCGCTGCGCTGGTCGGCGATGTCGCGCGGCAGCAGCATCAGGCGCAATTCGCGCTCGAGCACCGGCAGGCGGTCGCGCAGGGTGAAGTATTCCGGCTCGGCCAGTTCGCGCAGCTCGGGATCGCCGAGCATTGCCTCGGCCTCGTCGCGGGCGCGCTGCGTGGCCTGGTATTCCGTGACCTTGGCGACCAGCGGCTCGAGGTCCGACAATTCCTTCGACAGCGCGCCGATCTCCGCCCCGCTCGCGCTGTTGAGCAGGTGGCGGATTTCGGCCGCGCGGTTCAGCAACCGGTCGAGCTTGCCCGAGATGCTCATGCCGACAGGCGCTGGATCGCCTCCGCCAGCGCCACGCTCTCCTGCGTCCCGGCATCGAGGTCGCGCAGGTTCACCACGCCAGCGGCGACCTCGCTCTCGCCCAGGATCAGCGCGGCGCGCGCGCCGAGCTTGTTGGCGCGCTCCATGCGGCGCTTGAGGTTGCCCTTGTAGCCGATCTCGGCCGTGACACCGGCGCGGCGCAGCGCCTGCAGCAGCGCGAGGGCCGCCGCTTCCTGCGCCTCGCTGACCGGGATCACCGCGACGGGGCGCGGCGCGGCGGGGCTTTGCGCGAGCAGCATGGCCAGGCGCTCCATCCCCGCCGCCCAGCCGACGCAGGGCGTGGCGGGGCCGCCCATCTCCTCGACCAGCCCGTCATAGCGCCCGCCGGCCATCACCGTGCCCTGCGCGCCGAGGCGGTCCGTCACGAACTCGAAGGCCGTGTGGCTGTAGTAGTCGAGCCCGCGCACGATGCGCGGATTGTGCCGGGTCGGCACGCCGAGCGTTTCGAGATGCTTCAGCACGGCCGCGAAGAAGGCCGCGGCTTCGGGGGTGAGGTGCGGCTCGATGGTCGGCGCGGTGGCGACGATGCGGCGGTCACCCTCATCCTTGCTGTCGAGGATGCGCATCGGGTTCTTCTCGAGCCGCAGCAGGCTGTCCGCGCTGAGTTGCGCGCGGTGCGCCTCGAAATGCGCGACCAGGGCGGCGCGGTAGCTGTCGCGGCTGGCGGCGTCGCCCAGCGTGTTGATCTCGAGCACCACGCCTTCGTCGATGCCCAGCGCCTGGATGATGTGCCAGCCGGTGGCGATGACCTCGGCATCGGCGAGGGGTTCGGCCGCGCCCAGCACCTCGCAGCCGATCTGGTGGAACTGCCGGTAGCGGCCCTTCTGCGGGCGCTCATAGCGGAACATCGGGCCGGCGTAGAACACCTTGCGCGGCAGGTTCGACTGGGTGAGGCCGTTGGAGACCAGGGCGCGGCAGACGCCCGCCGTGTTCTCGGGCCGCAGCGTCAGGGAGTCCCCGCCGCGATCGGTGAAGGAATACATCTCCTTCGCCACCACGTCGGAGGTCTCGCCCAGGCTGCGGGCGAAGACGCGGGTTTCCTCGAAGATCGGGGTCGCCCATTCCTCGAAGCCGTAGAGGCCGGCGACGCGGCGCGCGGTCTCGGCCACATGGTGATGGCGCCGGAAATCCTCGCCGATCAGGTCTCTGGTGCCGCGAACGGGCTGCATGGGGCTCGACATGCGTGGCGCGTATCGCGCGGCGGCGGCGGCGGCAAGGGGGCGGCGCGCCGCCCCCTCCTTCTCCCCTGGCGGGGCCTGGTTCAGGCGATCACGACAAGATCGGTACCCGCCAGGAAGGGCGAGCCGGAGAGGGCCACGAGCACGTCGCGCCCCCCTGCCGCTTCGCCATTCGTGTCGAACCACAGGCGGCCCGTATCGCTCTCGTAGATGAACTGCGCCTGCATGCCCACCGCCAGGGCATCCGGATCGGCACGGAAGCGGCCCAGGCTGGCGAGGTTCGCGCCGGGGGCGACGCTGCCGCCGAAGAAGCCGCTGGCGGAAATCAGGATCCGGTCCTGGCCGGGCTGGAACTCGCCGACGAGATCCCCGGCATCGGCCATGCTGGCGAAGGCGAAGCTGTCCGCACCGCCGCCCCCGCTCAGGCGGTCGGCACCCGCCCCGCCCCAGAGCGTGTCATTGCCGGCGGCACCCAGCAGCGAATCCGCGCCATCGCCGCCTTCGAGCAGGTCATCGCCGCCATTGCCGACGATCCGGTCATCGCCCCCCAGGCCGCGCAGCACATTCGCATTGTCGTTGCCATCGAGGTTGTTGGCGCTGCTGTTGCCCGTGGCGTCGATCGGCGCCGCACCGCGCAGGAAGACCATCTCGATGCTGTCGCCCTCCCGCTGGACGATGCTGATCAGCGCCATGGTCGTGTCGAAGCCCTCATCCGCGAGTTCCTCGATCAGGTCATTGGTCGCTTCGTAGAAGTAGATGTCGTCGCCGGCGCCGCCGCGCAGCGTGTCGGCGCCCGCCGTGCCGCGCAGCTGGTCGTTGCCCTCGCCACCCAGCAGCAGGTCCTCCCCCGCGCCGCCCGAGAGGCTGTCCGCGCCATCGCCGCCCTCGAGCGTGTCGTTGCCAGCGCCACCGCCGAGCGTGTCGTCGCCCTCCATCCCGCGCAGGAGGTTGGCGCCAGTGTTGCCGGCGAAGCGGTTGGCCTCGCTGTTGCCGGTGCCGTCGATGGCCTCCGAGCCGGTCATGATCGCCGCCTCGATCCCGCCATCCTCGGTCAGCACGACGGTGAAGGGGGTGCGGATCGTGTCGAAACCCTCATCGGCGAGTTCCAGCACGGTGTCGCCCTCATCCTCGATGACGTAGAGGTCGTCGCCCAGCCCACCCGCCATGCTGTCGGCCCCGCGGCCGCCATTGAGGATGTCGTCGTCCTCGCCGCCGATCAGCGTGTCGTTGCCGCCGCGCCCGCTGAGGAAATCCGCCCCGTTCAGGCCCATGATGGTGTCGGCGCCGCTGGTGCCGATCAGGTTGTCGGCGCCGGCCGTACCCGTGATGGTGTTGTCGCGCACATCGGTGACGGTGATGGCCACCGGCGCGCTGCCCACCAGGCCGCTCGGCGTGCTGGCGAAGACGGTGATGTTGTAGATGTTGTCCGCCCCGACATCGCCCGGCGTCTCGAAATCAGGCGAGGAGACGAAGCTGACGGCACCGGTGATGCTGTCGATGCCGAAGCGCGCCGCATCCACGCCGCCCAGCAGCCAGGTCATCGGCTCGCCGGTTTCCGCGAAGGCGCGGGCCTGATAGGCGACACCAAGCCCGTTCTCGGCGAAGCGCGCGGTGGCGGGCGAGGTGACGACAGGACCGTCGGGCGCGTTGGTGACCGTGACCGACAGCGCCTGGCTGCCGGTGAGCGCGCCATCCGAGGCGTTGATGACCAGTTCATAGACGCCGTTGCGGTCGGCATCCGAGGGTCTTTCGAAATCCGCGCCCGCGCGGAAACGCAGCTGGCCGTTGACCAGCGTGAACAGCGCGGCGTCTGCCCCACCCAGGGAGAAGGTGATGGGATCGCGGTCGTCATCGGTCGCGGTGGCGACGTAGATCAGGCCGGTGAAGTTCTCCGCCACCTCGGCCGTGTCGCCGGAGGTGACAACCGGTGCGTCGGGCGCGTTGACGATGCGCAGGCGCACCGCCTGCGCCGCGGAAAAATCCGCATCGGCGGCGGTGACGATGAATTCGTAGTAGTTGTCGCCGTCAGAATCCGACGGTCGCTCGAAATCCGCCGGATCGAGGAAGCTGACCGCGCCGGTCAGGCTGTCGATGGCGAAGAGTGCGGCATCGGTGCCGCTGATCGACCAGGCCAGCGTGTCGCCATCCTCATCGGTGGCGGTGTAGACGGCGCCCGCCGCATTCTCGGCCACGGTGAGCGCAGCGCGGGAGGTATTGACCGGCGCCTCGTTCAGATTGGTGAGGGTGACGCTGATCTCCTCGCTGTCGGAGAAGCCGCCATCGGAAGTGACGGTCAGCGTGAAGCGATAGACCCCATCGCCATCGGCATCGTTCGGGGCCTCGAAATTCGGGCGCTCGTTGAAGAAGATGTTGAAGTTGCGATCCATGGAGAAGCGCGCGGCATCCGTGCCATCGATCGACCAGGCCAGGGAATTGGCGTCGCGCCCATCGGCGCGCGGCTGGTAGGCAAGCCGGCCGGTGAAGGGAATGAGGCTGCGGAATTCCTCCACCTCGACATCGAGGGCCGAGATGATCTCGGGCGGGAATTCATTGATGTTCTGCACGATGATCTGCGCCGTGGCGGTATGGCTGACGCCGGCGGTCGCGGTGAAGGTCAGCTCATAGGTATTGTTGCCGCCGCTGCTCCCCGGCGCCTCGAAATCCGGCGCGTCGCGGAAGCGGACATTGCCATTCGCATCCATGACGAAAAGCGCCGCATCGGCGCCGCCCATCACCAGGCTCGGCGTGCCCAGCGTGCCGTCGGGGCTGCGCGCACCGACGCTGAGGATCACCCCGGTGCTGTTCTCGCTCGGCCGCGGGTTGAAGGCGTAGCTCGCCCGCGCGTTGAAGTCGTCATAGACGATGACGAGGTTGCCGCTGCCGCTCGTGTCGAGGAAGATCGGCAGCGGCTCATAGAGGTCGGTGACGCCGATGATGAGCTGCGCGACGGCCGTGCCCTCGACCGTGCTCTCCGTGCCGTAGTCCAGGCTGACCGTGACGTCGTAGCGATTATCCCCCTCCATATCGAGCGGGGTCTCGAAATCCGGGGCGTCGATGAAGCGCACCACCACCGCCCCGCCGACGATCTCCGCCTCGAAGAGCGCGGCATCGGCGCCCGAGAGGACCGGGGCATAGGCGAAGCTGCCTGTCTCGGCCGGCACGAGTTCGACCACCGCATGGGTGGCGTTCTCGTTGAAGCGCAGGATCGCGCGCGGGTTGAAGCCGGCGAAGGTGGAAGCTGGCAGGCTGGCGGACATCGGCGGGCTCTCTCGGAACCGGGGGGGGGCACCCCGTGTTGGGGAGGGTCGACGCACGGGTCTGCGGCCGGGGGCGCCCCAGAATCACGCGTTCGTGAGCGAAATATGCACAAGCCGAAGGGCCTGCGCAAATCCGCGCCAATGCCTAAAAAATGAGCAAATAAATCACGGGAGGACCGATCCGCCCCGGGGGGGATCGGCCGGGCTGGCGGCCTATTCCGCCGCCGCGCGCGCCTCGGCGGCCGCCTGCGCCGCCTTCTCGGCCGCCATCTCGGCCGCCTTCTTCTCCACCAGGGAGACGATGTGCTCCACCATCTCCTCGGTCCGGATGGTGTGGCTCTGCTTGCCCGCGCCGTAGATCATGTGCGTGCCGGCGCCGCCGCCCGTCAGCCCGATATCGGTCATCAGCGCCTCGCCCGGGCCGTTCACCACGCAGCCGATGATGGACAGGCTGATCGGCTGGGTGATGTGCGAGAGCCGCTCCTCCAGCTTTTCCACCGTGCGGATCACGTCGAAGCCCTGCCGCGCGCAGGAGGGGCAGGAGATCACCTTCACCCCACGATGGCGCAGATGCAGCGACTTCAGGATGTCCCAGCCCACCGAGACCTCCTCCTCCGGCTCGGCGGAGAGGGAGACGCGCAGCGTATCGCCGATGCCGGCCCAGAGCAGCGAGCCCAGGCCGATCGCCGACTTCACCGTCCCCGCGCGCCGCCCGCCGGCCTCGGTGATGCCGATATGCAGCGGGTGGTCGCAGGCCTCCGCCAATTGCTGATAGGCCGCGACGGCGAGGAAGACGTCAGAGGCCTTCACGCTGATCTTGAAGGCGTCGAATCCCTCATCCAGCAGATGGGCGGCGTGCCAGAGGGCGGATTCGACCAGCGCCTCGGGGTTGGGCTCGCCGTATTTCTCCAGCAGGTGCTTCTCGAGCGAGCCCGCATTCACACCGATGCGGATCGAGCAGCCATGGTCGCGCGCGGCCTTCACGACCTCCTTCACGCGCTCCTTCGAGCCGATATTGCCCGGGTTGATGCGCAGGCAGGCGGCGCCCGCCTCGGCGGCCTCGATGGCGCGCTTGTAGTGGAAATGCACATCCGCCACGACCGGCACATTCACCTCGCGCACGATCTCGTGCAGCGCGGCCGTGGCTTCCTCGGTGGGCACGGAGACACGCACGATGTCCACCCCGGCAAGCTCCGCGCGGCGGATCTGCGCGATGGTCGCCGCCGCATCCTCGGTCGGCGTGTTGGTCATGGTCTGGACGGAGATCGGCGCGTCGCCGCCCACCAGCACCTTGCCCACCCGGATCTGGCGGGAGCGGCGGCGGAGGATCTGCTGGTAGGGCCGGTAGGACATGCGCTTCCCGTTCGCTTTGGCGTTGCGCCGGGAGAATAGGCGTTCCGGCGCGCCTATCCCAGGGGGGACAAGCGTGGGGAAGAGCCGCGGTTCAGTTCGCCCGCGGCGCGACCGCGGCGGTGGGCGCCTGGCGCAGGCGATCGGGGTCGAGCGCCACGTTGCGGCGCACGCCGACCAGCCCGTTCAGCACCGGGGAGGGCTGGCCATCGACCAGGATCTCCAGCCCATCCGCCTTGCCGGTATCGAGCAGCAGGCCCTCCCGCAGGGGGGCGGGCCAGGCCTCGCCCGGGCGCAATACGCGGTTGACCAGGGATTGGCCGTTGCGGGGGTCGCGCACCTGCACCCAGGCGCCATCGGGGCTGCTGGCGCGGGCACGCAGCACCACGCGCGTGCCCTCGGGCAGGCCGGGGATGGCGGCGGCGGGCGGGGCGGGCGGCGCGGCGGCGGGGGGCGGCGCGGCCGGCACGGTCGCCGCCTGGGCGGCGGTATTGGCGGCCGGCACGGGCGGGACAGGCGTGGGCGGCGGCGTGGCGCCGAGCCCGCCCGGCGGCGGCAGCGCGGCCAGCGGCAGGCTGCCCGGAGTCGCCGTCCCCTCACGCGTGGGCATCTGGCTGCGGCCCTGCTCCACCGCGGCCTCGAGGCGCGGCGGCACGGGCGGCACCACATCGACGGTGCGGTTCCCCGCCCCCGACCAGTTATACCAGGCGACATAGGCGCCGATCGCGATCACCGCGCCCACGGCCACCACCGCGCCGGCCGGCATGCCGCGCTCGGGCACCGGCTCGGGGAAGACGAGCTTGGTCTTGCGCGTCACCGCGGCGCCGGAGAGGTCGCGGAAGCGGCGCACCATGTCATCGGCATCGAGGCCGAGGCCCGTGGCATAGGCGCGCACGAAGCCCACGGCATAGGCGGCACCGGGCAGGTCGCGGATGCGCCCTTCCTCCAGCGCCTCCAGATAGGGGCGGCGGATGCGCAGCTGGGTCGCCATCTCCTCGATCGACAGACCGAGGGCGATGCGCGCGTCGCGCAGCTCCTCCCCCACGCGGGCAGCTTCACTGCCGCTGGGGTCGGCGGGGCGGGGGATGCGTTTCAGGTCATTGGGCACGGAGAGACACCTAGCGCGCGGCCCGGGGCGCCGCAAACCGAATCATACGCGGGCGCGATGCTGTCATCGACCCGCCACCAAGGCGGCTCAAGCCCGGCGCGCGGCCAGGGCGGCCGCGGCCTGGGTGATCAACTCCTGGACGATCTCGGCGGCGGGCTGTTCGCGCGTCACCATGCCGACACTCTGCCCGGCCATCAGCGAGCCGTTCTCGACATCGCCCTCGATCACCGCGCGGCGCAGGGCGCCGGCCCAGAAATGCTCGATCTCGAGCTGGGCGGCGCCCTTCTCGACCTCACCGGCCAGGAAGCGCCGGATCACCGCCGCCTGATGCTCCAGGAAGCGCTTGGTGCCGGCATTCTGCAGCGCACGCACCGGGATCACCGGGAAGCGATCATCGAGCTGCACGGTCGGCAGCGCGTCGCGCGCCGCCCCGCGGATGAAGGCCTTCTTGAAGTTCGGATGCGCGATGCTCTCGCTGGCGCAGACGAAGCGCGTGCCGAGCTGCGCGCCGGCCGCGCCCATCTCCAGATAGGAGAGAATCGCCTCGCCCCGCCCGAGCCCGCCGGCGACGAAGACCGGCACCTCATGCACGAAGGGCAGGATCTCCTGCGCCAGCACGGTGAGCGAGACGGGGCCGATATGCCCGCCGGCCTCCGCGCCCTCGATCACCAGCGCATCGGCGCCCGAACGCACCAGCTTCTTGGCCAGCGCGAGCGCCGGGGCGAAGCAGACCACCTTGGCCCCGCCATCCTTCGCCGCCTTGATGGCGGAACCGGGCGGGATGCCGCCGGCGAAGACGATATGCGTCACCTTCGCCGCCAGGCAGACCTGCACCAGCTCATCGAGCCGCGGATGCATGGTGATCAGGTTCACGCCGAAGGGCTTGTTCGTCAGCGCCTGGGTGGCCGCGATTTCCTCGGCCAGGCGCGGCGGTTCCATCGCCCCGCAGGCGATGACGCCGAAGGCGCCGGCATTGGACAGAGCCGCAACCAGATTGCGCTCGCTGACCCAGGACATCGCGCCGCCCATCAGCGCGTAGCGCGTGCCGAAGAAGGCCGCGCCGCGCGCCATCAGCGCGTCGAGCGCGGCGAAGGCTTCCGGCGGCGGCGGGGTGGGGGTGGGGAGCGCATCCATGGGCGTCAGCCTTCCGCCCGGCGCGCGGGCTCCGGCCCATCCAGGCCATAGGCGGTGTGCAGCGCGCGCACCGCGAGTTCCGTGTAGTCGGCCGCGACCAGGACGCTCACCTTGATCTCGCTGGTCGAGATCACCTGGATGTTGATGCCCTTGGCCGAGAGCGTCTTGAACATGGTCGCCGCCACACCCGCATGGGTGCGCATGCCGATGCCAACCACGCTGATCTTGGCCACGTCCGGGTCGGCGATCAGCGCCTCGTAGCCGATGGCGGCGGCCTGTTCCTCCAGCACGGCGCGGGCGCGCGGCAGGTCGGCGCGGCCGAGCGTGAAGGTCATGTCCGTGCTGCCATCGGCGCCGATGTTCTGCACGATCATGTCCACGTTCACATTCGCGGCCGAGAGCGGCCCGAAGACCGAGGCGGCGATGCCCGGCCGGTCCGGCACGCGGCGGAGCGTGAGCTTCGCCTCGTCGCGCGAATAGGCGATGCCGGAGACGATGGGCTGTTCCACGATTTCGTCCTCATCAACGACCAGGGAGCCTGGCTTGTCCTCGAAGCTGGAGAGCACCTGCACGCGAACCCGCTGCTTCATGGCGAGCTCGACCGAGCGCGTCTGCAACACCTTGGCGCCCACCGAGGCCAGTTCCAGCATTTCCTCGTAGGAAATCTTCTCGAGCTTGCGCGCACGCGGCACGATCCGCGGGTCGGTGGTGTAGACGCCGTCCACGTCGGTGTAGATGTCGCAGCGATCGGCCTTCACGGCGGCCGCGATGGCCACGGCCGAGAGGTCCGATCCGCCCCGGCCCAGGGTGGTGACGCGGTTGTCGGGGCCGATGCCCTGGAAGCCGGCGACCACGGGCACCTGGCCCATCTTCATCCGTTCGATCAGCGCCGCGCCCTCGATCGACTCGACGCGCGCCTTGCCATGCGCGTTGTCGGTGCGGATCGGCACCTGCCAGCCCTGCCAGGACCGCGCATCGACGCCGATGGTCTGCAGCGCGATGGCGAGCAGGCCGATCGTCACCTGCTCGCCGGTCGCGACCACCGTGTCGTATTCGCGCGCGTCATGCAGCGGCGAGAGGTCCTGGCACCATTTCACGAGCTGGTTGGTGACCCCCGACATGGCGGAGACCACCACGGCCACTTCATGGCCGGCCTCCACCTCGCGCTTCACGCGGGCGGCGACATTGCGGATACGGTCGAGATCGGCGACGGAGGTGCCGCCGAACTTCATCACGATACGGGCCATGGTCGGAATTCGGGGCCTTGCGCTGAGGAATGCGGGGCGCGCGGTTGCGGGCGGCGCTCGGGCGGTCACATAACGGGGGCGCGCGCCGCGGGCAACCGGGCAGGTTTCGGGGGAATGGGCATGGCAGGCACGGCGGTCGAGGCGGAAATCCGGAAATTCGGCGCGCTCGCCATCCGCTGGTGGGACCCGGACGGCCCGATGCGCCCGCTGCACCGCATGAATCCGCTGCGCACGCGCTGGATCGCCACCCGCCTGGCCCGCGCCCATGGCCGGACGGGGACGGACCTTTCGGGCCTCACCCTGCTTGATGTCGGTTGCGGCGCCGGCCTGGCCAGCGAGGCCTTTGCCCGGTTCGGCGCCACCGTGACCGGGCTGGACGCGGCAGGCGAGGCGCTGGCGGCGGCGCGGGAGCATGCGGCGGCCGGCGGGCTCGCCATCACCTATGTCGAGGGCGGGCCCGAGACCCTGCTCGCCGCCGGCCAGCGCTTCGATGCGGTGGTGGCGCTGGAGGTGATCGAGCATGTCGAGGACCGCGCCACCTTCTGCGACGCGCTGGCGCGGCTCGCGAAGCCCGGCGCGCCGGTCTTCCTCTCCACGCTGAACCGCACCGCGCGCTCCTTCCTCATGGCCAAGCTCGGCGCGGAATACCTGCTGCGGCTGCTGCCCGTGGGCACGCATGACTGGCGCATGTTCGTCACCCCGGGCGAGTTGGGCGCGGCGCTGAAGGGCGCGGGGCTGCGGATCACCGATCTGGCGGGGATGAGCATGGACCCGCTCTCGGGCAGCTGGCGGGAGAGCCGCGACCTCGGCGTGAACTACCTGGCGATGGCGCGGGGCTGACCCCCTTGCCCTTCAGGACCTAGAACATATACTGAACATGACGAGGGACAATCGTCATGGACATCGCGCAGAAACTGGAAATCCTGGCCGACGCGGCGAAGTACGACGCCTCCTGCGCCTCCTCCGGCACCACCCGGCGCAACAGCCTCAAGGGGGGCCTGGGCAGCACCGAGGGCAGCGGCATCTGCCACGCCTACACGCCCGACGGGCGCTGCATCTCGCTGCTCAAGATCCTGCTGACCAATGCCTGCGTCTTCGACTGCGCCTATTGCGTGAACCGCGCCACCTCCAACACGCCGCGCGCCCGCTTCACGGTGCGCGAGGTGGTGGACCTCACCCTCGCCTTCTACAAGCGCAACGCGATCGAGGGGCTGTTCCTCTCCTCGGGCATCATCCGCTCGCCCGACTACACGATGGAGCAGCTGGTGCTGGCGGCCCGCACGCTGCGGGAGGCGCATGGCTTCAAGGGCTACATCCACCTCAAGACCATTCCCGACGCCGCGCCCGACTTGCTGGAAGAGGCCGGGCGCCATGCCGACCGGCTCTCGATCAACCATGAGCTGCCCCAGGCGGCGAGCCTCGCGAAGCTGGCGCCGGAGAAGGACCTGCCGCGCATCCGCGAGGCCATGGCGGGGCTGCATGACCGCATCGCCGAGGCCCGCGACGCGCAGAAGACCGCGCGCCGCGCCCGCCCGCCGCGCTTCGCCCCGGCCGGGCAATCCACCCAGATGATCGTCGGCGCCGATGCGGCGGATGACGGCGTGATCCTCGGCACCGCGACCGAACTCTACGCCGCGCACCGGATGCGGCGCGTCTATTACTCGGCCTATTCGCCGATCCCCGAGGCCTCGCGCCTGCTGCCCCCCGCCGCCCCGCCCCTGCTGCGCGAGCACCGGCTCTACCAGGCGGATTGGCTGCTGCGCTTCTACGGCTTCTCCCATGCCGAGATCATGGCCGGCGGCCAGGGCGGCATGCTGGACCTCGAGCTCGACCCCAAGACCGCCTGGGCGCTCCAGCACCGCGCGCATTTCCCGGTGAACCTGAACACCGCGCCGAAGGAGATGCTGCTGCGCGTCCCCGGCCTGGGGGCCAAGACCGTCGCGCGCCTGCTCGCGGCCCGCCGCCACGCCGCGATCCGCACCGATGACCTCGCAAGGCTGCGCCTGCCGCTCGCGAAAATCCTGCCCTTCGTGGTGCTGCCCGACCACCGCCCGCGGCTGCTCGATGCCGCCGGGCTGCGCCGGCTGATCCTGCCCGGCACCGCCTTCGCCAGCGCGGCGAGGCCGATGCAGATGAGCCTGTTCTGATGGCGGTCGCCATCGCCCTGCCCGGCCCGGCGGATTTCACCGCCTGGCGGGAGGCCGCACGCCGCCTGCTCGCCGCCGGCGTCCCGCCCGAGCATGCCGAATGGCACCTGGAAGGCGAGGCCGCGAGCCTCTTCGCCGAGCCGCTCCCCGCACCGACCGCGGCCCCCAAGGCCAGCGTCCCGCGCGCCTTCCTCGCCCTGGCAGAGGTCGCGATCCGCCACCGAGATCCAGAACGCTTCGCCCTGCTCTACGGCCTGCTCTGGCGGCTGGTGCACGAGACACAAGCGCTGATGCGCCACGCCACCGACCCCGCCGTGCTGCGCGCCGAGGCCATGGCCAAGGCGGTGCGCCGCGACGCGCACAAGATGCACGCCTTCCTGCGCTTCCGTGAGGTCGCCACGCCCGAGGGGCCGCATCACCTCGCCTGGTTCGAGCCCGACCATCACATCGAGCGCGCCGAGGCCGGCTTCTTCGTCCGCCGCTTCGCGGCACTCCGCTGGACCATCGTCACCCCGCGCGTGACCAGCCATTGGGACGGCACGTCGCTCCGCTTCGCCCCCGGCGGCCAGCGCGCCGACCTGCCGCCGGATGACGCCACGGCGGCGCTCTGGGACACCTATTTCGCCGCCATCTTCAACCCCGCCCGGCTCAAGCCCGGGGCGATGCGCGCCGAGATGCCGAAGAAATACTGGCGCAACCTGCCCGAGGCCGCGGCGATCCCGCGCCTGATGGCGGAAGCCCCGGCGCGCGTCGCCGCCATGGTGGCGCGCGGCGGCACCGCCCCCAACCCGCGCCCGCAGCAGCCCCGGCACCTCACGCCGCCACCGGCGCCATCACCTCGTCGATGAAAGCCAGGGCGGCGTCGATATGCGCCGGCCAGCCGGGCATCTCCCAGGCGGCGAGGCGCTTCATCTGCGCCGCCCGGCGCGGGCTTTCCGGCGCGGCATAGGCCTGCACGGCCTCCTGCCAGGCGGGCACGTCGAGCGGGTCGAGGTAGTCCGGCACCGGCCCGCCGATCTCGCGATGCGCGGCGATGTCGCTGGCCAGCACAGGCACGCCCGCCGCCAGGGCCTCGGCCACCGGCAGGCCGAACCCCTCGACGAAGGAGGGCATGAGCAGCGCCCGCGCCCCGGCCATCAGCCCGGCCACCATGCCGTCCGAGACCAGCCCCGTCTCCAGCACATGGGCGCGCAGCCGGGCGCAGCGGTCGAGCATGTCGAGCACCTGCTCATTGTCCCAGCCGCGCTGGCCGACGATGACAAGGCGCGGCACCGGCAGCTGCGCGGCCCCGGCCTGCTCCACCATCTGGCGCCACAGATGCAGCAGCATCAGGTGGTTCTTGCGCGGCTCGATCGTGCCCAGGCAGAGGAAATAGGGCGCGCCCGCGGCCAGCACGCCCGGCAGCGGCGCGGCGCGGCGCGGCATCACTCCCAGCGGCACGGGCTGCACCGGCAGCCCCGGGGGCAGGTGCGGCGCCAGCGCGCGCGCCGTCGCGACCGAATTCGTCAGCACCGCGGTCGCCAGCCCCGCGACAGTCGCCAGGCGCCGATGGTGCCGCGCCGTCTCGGCCGGGGCGACGTATTCGGGATAGTCGATCGGGATCAGGTCATGCACCAGCGGCACGAAGGCCGCGCCGGTGCGCGCCAGCATGCGCGCCAGCGCGCCGGTATGCGCCAGCGGATGGTGTGACACGTTGAGATAGACCGGCCTTGGCCTGCCCGGCGCCCAGCGCGGCAGGCCCCGCAGGTGCAGCAGGCTGCCGGCCAGCAGCGCCAGGGCGCGCAAGGAGAGCCGGCCGAGCGTGCCGGCCTCCCAGGCCGGGCCAACCGCACGGACCAGCGCGGCCATGCGCGCCCGCGGCAGGAAGCCGAAGCCGCCGCGATAGTCGAAGGCGACGAAATGCAGCCGCGGCCCGGCCTCCGCCAGCAGGTGCTGGGCATAGGCGAGTTCCACGCGGTCGATGCCAGTCAGGGTGCCGCGATGCACCCGCCACAGCAGGCGGGAGACGTCGAGCCAGACCGGCCCGGACGGCGCCTCGGCCCAGCCGGGCGGTGTGGTCGGGCCGGGGCGGGGCGCCTCCGGCGCGCGGAGCAGCAGGCCGGCCTCGCTCATGGAACAGAGGCAGCCCTGCCCGCTGCCGCCCACCATCCTGGATTGCGCATGCAGACCTCCACACCCGACGATCCTGTGCGGGCGGCAACACACCACCTTAAGTTGTATAATTTTACGTTAACGACAATCTTAAGGTTTCTTTTAGGAGATTGATGCGCTATATCCGCAGCGCCCCGGTGGCCGCGTCTCGCTTTTCTGTCCCGTCGATCAGGCGAAGGGACAAGGCGGGGCGCCGCAGGCCTGGGGGGCGAGTGAGCGAGAGAGGCCAGGATGGCGATGCGAAGCTCGGGTGGTTTTGGAACAAATATCGATCAAAGCCAGAGCAAACCGCGATTGGCGATCGTCAGCACCTATGATGAGCTCTGCGGCATCGCCGGCTATACCCGTGCGCTCGAGGCGCAACTCGCGCCCTTCCTGCAGGTCGAGGTGCTGGATCTCGACCAATACCTGCTGCGCAGCCCGCACCCGCGCGTGCAGCGCCTGGCGGATCGGCATATCCAGGAAATGGCGGAACGTCTCCGCGAATTCGACAGTGTGAACATCCAACTTGAACACGGGACGCTCGGGCGGACCCATGCGCAGATCCTGCGCCGCTTCCGCCGCCTCGCCCGCGCCGCCCCCGCGCTCTCGGTCACCTTCCACACCATCCTCGATGAAACGGTGAACCCCGCCACCCAGATCCTCCAGACCGCGCTGCGGCTGAGACTGGGCACGGCGGCCGCCATGGTGGCCGAGAACCTGCGTAGCACCCGCCTCTCGCGCGGCATCTATCGGCTGCTGGCGCGCGAACAATGGCGCAAGCCGGTCAGCGTCATCGCCCATACGCGGCGCGACATGCGCCTGCTGCGCGACGTGCACCGCATCGCCGAGGCGCATCACCACCCCTTGACCTTCATCGCCGCCGACCGGGCGCGCGCGATCCGCACCCGCGCCAGCCGCGCGGATTTTCCCCTGCTGCGCCGCCTGCCGGCGGACGCCAAGCTGATCGGCACCTTCGGCTTCCTCTCCCCCTACAAGGGATTCGAGACGGCGCTGGAAGCACTGCGCTACCTGCCGGAGGACCACCATCTGCTGGTCTTCGGCGGCATCCACCCCCAGGCAATCGCCCGGCACCAGACGGTCGATCCCTACATCGCCCGGCTGCTGGAGCGGGGGCATATCGGCCAGAGCGTGCTCGACACGCTGCGCGGTGGGGGCGGCGCCACCAGCCTCGCCCTCGACGCCGCCGCCGCCGCCCTGCTCGAGCGCCACCCGCGAGACATGCACGACCGGGTGCATTTCATGGGCGTGCTGGACGACGCGCAATTCGCCACCGCCATGGCGATCTGCGACGTGGTGGTGATGCCCTATCTCGAGGTCGGGCAATCCAGCAGCGGGCCGCTGGCCATGGCGGTGGACATGGGCTGCCGTGTCATCGCCTCGCGCACCCGCGCCTTCCTGCAATTCGCCCGCTACCACCCGGGGCGCGTCGAATTCTTCGACATCGGCAATTTCGCGGAACTCGCCCGGCGGATCGAGGCCGGCCCCCCCGCCCCGCCTGCCCTGCCCAGCGCCTTCGATACCGCCTCCAACGCCGCCCTCTATCTGCGCGTCAGCCAGGCCGGCCGACGCGGCGCCCCGCCCCCCCTCGCGTCGGAGACCGCCGCCGACCGCGCGCTGGTCGAGGCCTGACCATGCCGCCCGACGCGCCGGACCAGCGCCTCGCCGCCATCGCAGACGCCCTGGCCGCGGGGGAGCGCGCGCGCGCGGCCGCCCTGTTCGAGGCCTGGCCCGCGCCGCCGCCGGGTCATGCGCTGCTCGCGGGGCTGCTGGTGGGGCGCACCGCCGATCTGCCCGCCCTGGCCGCGGCCGCCGATGCCCCGGGGCTCGCCGCGGCACTCGGCGCGCTGGGCCTGCCGGTCGGGGGGGCGGGGCCCGACATCGTCGCCGCGCTGCGCCAGGCCGCGGCACTGCCGGGGGCGGAGCAGGCGCGCGTGCATTTCGCCTCGCTGGTCCTCGTCGCCGGCCGGCACGCCCTGGCCGAGGCCTTGCTGCTGCCCTTCTGGCGCGGCGCGCAGACAAGCCCGATGCTCGCCCGCGCCCTGTCCGGCACCTGGATGCTGCTTGGCCGCGACGCCGCCGCCCTGGAGGCCGCGCGCATCGCCGCCGAGGCGCTGCCCGTGCAGCCCGAGCCGCAGGCCCACCTCGCGGGGCTGCTGCTGCGCGCCGGCCAGCCCGGCCCGGCGCTGCTCGCCGCCGGCCGCGCGCTCGGCGCGGACCCGGGCGCGCATGACGCCTGGCGCCTCGCTTCCGCCGCCTATCTCGAGCTCGGCCAGACCGCCGAGGCGATCGCCGCCGCGAACCGCGCTGCCCGGCTCTCGGCCGATCACGCCGCCCATGCCGAGCAGGTGCGCGTGGCCCATGCGGCGGAACTCGGCGAGCGCCCTGGCATCGGTCCCGCCAGCCCCGCCCCCCTGCCCGCGCCGATCCGCCGCACCGCCCCGCCCGGCTGGGCCGTGCCACAGCCCCACACCCTGCTGCCGCCCCGCCTCGCTTTGCGGGCCGCCCTGGCGGCGCGGCTGCGCGTCATCGACGCGCTGGTGCTGCGGGAGACGCGGACGATGTTCAGCGCCAGCCGGCTCGGCTACGCTTGGGCGCTGGTCGAGCCGCTCTCGCATGTGCTGCTGCTGAGCGCCGTCTTCCTCTTCCTCGGCCATGACAGCCAGCCGCCGGTCGGCGAGACGATGCTGACCTTCTACATGACCGGCGTGCTGGCCTTCCTGTTCTTCGCGCATCTCACCGAGCGCGCGATGGACCTGCCGGCCGCGAACCGGCCGCTGCTGCAGGTGCCCGCCCTTGGCCTGTTCGACATCTTCGGCGCCAAGGCCGTGCTGTCGGCCACCACCGACCTCGTCGTCGCCGCCGTCACCTTCGCCTTCCTGATCGCCATCGGCGTGGGCGAGGTGCCGCACGACCCGGCCAGCATGATCGCCTGCTATGCCGTGCTCTTCCTGCTCTCCTGCGGCGTGGCCTGCTGCAACCTGGTCGTCTCCGCGCACAGCTCGGCCTGGGAGAAGCTGTGGCCGAGCTTCCTGCGCATCCAGTATTTCACCTGCGGCGTCTTCTACCACCCGCTCGACATGCCCGAGGACATCCGGGCGCTGATCCTGCTGAACCCGCTGGTGCATGTCACCGAATGGATGCGGCAAGCCTATTTCCACAGCTATGAGAGCCCCTTCCTCGATGTGGCCTACCTGCTGCGCTGGACCATCGGCGCGCTGATCCTGGGCAGCCTGCTCTTCGCCGCCTCGGCCCGGCAGCTGCGGCGAATGGCCTGAGCCATGGTGGTGCTGGAGAACGTCACCAAGGCCTACCGCACCGCCGATGGCGGCCGGCGCACCGTGCTCGACCGGGCGAGCATCGCCTTTCCCGCCGGGCTCAAGGTCGGCGTGCTGGGCCATAACGGTGCCGGCAAGTCGACGCTTCTGCGCCTGGTCTCGGGCACCGAGCCGGCCGATTCCGGGTGCATCCGCCGCCATGGCCGCGTCTCCTTCCCGCTGGGCTTCTCGGGCACCTTCCATCCCGGGCTGAGCGGGCGGGAGAACCTGCAATTCCTCGCGCGCGTCTATGGCGTGGCGCCGCGCCGGATGATCGATTCGGTAGCGGAATTCTCCGAACTCGGCCCCTACATGGACGCGCCGATCGAGCAGTATTCCTCGGGCATGCTCGCGAAGCTCGCCTTCGGGGCCTCCCTCGCCATCGATTTCGACGTCTACCTCGTGGATGAGCTCACCGAGGTCGGCGATGCACGCTTCCGCGCGCGCTCCGCCGCCGCTTTCCGCGACCGGCTGCGCCATGCCTCGCTGATCCTGGTTTCGCACAACAGCCACACCATCCGCGCGCTCTGCGATTGCTGCGCGATCCTCTGGGCGGGCGAGCTCATCGCCTTCGACACGGTGGATGAGGCGCTGTCGCGCTACGCCGAGCTGATGGGAGTCGCCGATGCTTGAGACCCTCCCCCGCCCGGCGGAGGCCGAGCGCCGGGCCGAAGCCTTCGCACCGCGCCCCACCCAGCGCCCGGCCGAACCCCGCGCGACCGAGCATCGCGGTGTCGCGCGCCTGGCCAGCTTCGTGCTGTGCGTGGTGCTGCCCACTTTGCTCTTCGGCGCCTGGCAATGGCTGGTGGCCGCCGACCAGTATTCGGTCGAGATCCGCTTCGCCGTACGCCCCGCCGATCCGGCCCGCGCCATGCTGCCGGCCGGCATGATGGCGGGCCTCGCGGCCGGCAACACCGATGCCTATGCCGTCGTGCAGCACCTGCAGAGCCGCGAGGCGCTGCTGGCCGTCGCCCAGCATGCCGATGTGCGCGCCATCCTCGGCCGGCCCGAGGCCGACTGGCTCGCCAGGCTCGACCCCACGGCGCCGCTGGAGCGCGCCCAGACGGCGTGGCGCCGCCAGGTGCGCCCCTATTTCGACCGCGCGAGCGGCATCGTGACCGTCGAGGTGCGCGCCTTCACGGCGGAGGACACGCTGCGACTGGCCCAGGGCGTGGAAGCGGCGGCCGAGACCATGGTCAACGCCATGTCCGCGCGCAGCCGGCGAGAGGTGCTGGAGGCGGCGGCGCGCGACGTGGCGGCCGCCGAGGCGCGCTTCGCCGCGGCGCGGGCCGAGGTGCAGGCCTTCCGCGAGCGGCGCCAGACCCTCGACCCGCGGCGCAGCGCCGCGGGCTTCTCCGAACATCTCGTGCGCCTGCAGTCGGAGCTGATCGCCCAGACCGCGCAACTCGCCACGCTGCGCGGCGTGATGAACGAGGCCGCCGCGCCGGTGGTACAGCTTCGCGCGGCCATCCGCGGCACGCAGGACCAGATCGCCGCCGTGCAGGCGCGGCTGACCGAAGCCGCGCCGGAAGGCGCGCCGTTGACCGACACGATCGGCGGCTACGAGGCGATGGAGACCGAGGCGATCTTCGCCCAGCGCGCCTATGAGGCCGCGATGGCCGCGCTCGAGCGCGCGCGTGCCGAGGCGCAGCGCCAGCAGGTCTTCCTCGCCCCCGTCGTGCGCCCGGTGCTGCCGGAATACGCCCTCTACCCGGCCCGGATCACCGGGACGCTCACCATCCTCGCGGCGGCGCTGCTGGCCTGGTTCGTCGGCCTCGTCGCGCTGCGCGCCTTGAAGGAACACCTCGCGTGAAGGAATCAGGCATGGACGCAACAGCGATGATGAGCCTGCCCCGGCGGCTGGAGGATCGCGCGAAGGGGCGCCGCGTCGTGCCGCTGGCGCCGGGAGAGCTGCTGGTGGAGGCCGCCTGGGGCGGCTTCATGGTGGTGCCCGCCTTCAACATCGACGTCGCCATCGGCGTGGCGCGCGACGGGGTGCATGAGGCCTGGACGACGCGGCTGGTGCAGGAACTGCTGCGCCCGGGCGACATCTACCTCAATGCCGGGGCGAATTTCGGCTATTTCGTCTGCCTCGCCGGGCGGATCGTCGGGCCCGAGGGGCGCGTCATCGGCGTCGAGCCGAACCCGCACATCCTGCCCTTCCTGATGAAGTCGCTCTACTGGAACGGCAGCATCGGCAATACGGAGGTCATCGCCCGCGCCCTGTCGGACCAGCGCGATCAGGCGGTGGCGTTCCATTTCGACCCGCAATATCTCGGCGGCGGCGCCATGCGCGCCCTCTCCCAGGCCGTGACCGATGGCGGGCCAGCGGCGACCAGGCTCGACAACGCGCTCTGGGGGCCGGAGACGCTGCCGCGGCTGCTGGATGCCGAGGGGCGCTGGGTCAAGGGCATGGGGCTGATGCTGCCCTTCACCGCCCGCACCACCACCATCGACCACCTTGTCACGCATCTCGACCTGCCAGGCATCGACCTGCTGCACCTGGACATCGAGGGTTCGGAACCCCTCGCCCTGCTGGGCGCGCAGGGCGTGATCGCGGCGGCGCCGCGGCTGCGCCTGATCACGGAATGGAGCGCCGGCCACTATGCCCTGGGCGGGCCCGCGCTGCGCGCCGCCTTCGATGCCGTCTGGGCGCAGACCGCGGAGGCCGGCTGGCGGGTGCGCCAGCTCGAACCCCGGCTGGCGCCCGATGGCGGGCTCTTCGTCTCCCCCCCGCTCACGCATGAGCAGATGACCACCAGCGCGCCGCATGGCGACTACGTCTGGACCCCGGCCAGGATGGACCCCTTCGCATGACCCATATCGCCGCCCCCCGCTTCGCTGCCCCGCGCGCGCCAGAGAGCGCGGCGCGACGGCGCCTCGCGTTCCTGCACATCCCCAAGACCGCGGGCACCGCCTTCGGCGCGGCGCTGGCGCAGCGCTTCGCCCTCGGCGAGGCCGGGCGCACCGCCGGTGCCGGCATGGCCTCCCACCCCGCGCTGCAGGAGGTCGGGCGCCGGTTCCGCCTGATCGGCATCGGCGACCATATCGACCAGGACACGCTCGACGCCATCGAGGCAGGTCTGCCTGCGGGCGAGCGGCTGTTCCGGGTCACGATGCTGCGCGAGCCGCGCGCCCGGCTGATCAGCCAGTACCAGCATTGGCGGCGCACCATCGATTCCAGCCTCCAGAGCTCGACGCCGGAAAAGCGCGAGGCGTTCCTGGCCGCGCGGGAACTGCCGATCGGCGCCTTCCTCGCCCTGCGCAACCCGGTGGTCGAGAACGCGTTCGGCAATCTTCAGGCGCGGATGCTGTGCGGCCTGTCGAGCGCCGTCCTGATGGATGAGGCGAGCCTTGCCGAGACCGCGATCCAGCGCCTGTCCGCCATGGATGTCGTCGGCGCGACCGACAGGATGGATGAGACGCTGCTGCGCATCGCGGCCGCCTATGGCTGGTCGGCGCCCGACAGTGTCCGGCCGCTGAACGTCGCGCCCCCGCGCCCGGCCGAGGCCTTCGACGAGGCGACCGAAGCCGAGATCGACCGCATGATCGGCGCGGATCGCCTGGTCTGGCGGGCCTTGCTGGCGACGCTGACCGGCGCGGCGTCGGCCGAGGACGAGCCTGGCGTGTCGCGCCGGCTGCAGGCGCGGCGCTTCTATCGGCCTGATCGGGCGTTGATGGGGGCGCTGCTCAAGGGCGCCGCGCGGCACTTCACCATGGCCGATGCACTGGATGGCCAAGGCTGGCATGTGCGGGAGGGCACGGCCCCCCTCGCCCGCTGGACCGGGCCTGGACGGGTGGCGACCATCCGACTCGCCGCGCCCCCGAGCCGGCGGGTGGATCTCTCGCTGCAGCTCATCTCGGTGCTCGACTGGGCGATGGTGGAGGGGGTGCGGCTGAAGCTGGACGGCACGGCCCCGCTGGAGCGCCCGCGGCATGTGCAGGAAGGCCCCTACCCTGCGCTGCGGGCCAGCTTCGACCTGCCCGATGCCGGCACCGGCCAGCGCGAGTTGACCATCGAGGTGCCCTTCACGCGCTCCCATGCCGAGATCGACCCCACGATCGCGGACCGGCGGCAGAAAGGCCTCGCCATCGGCGAGATCAGCCTCACCGTGACCGAGGATGCGCCGCCGGCCACGCTCGGCGCGCTGTTCTGGCCGGGGGCGGCGTGGGCGGAGGAGCCGCCGGCACGGCTGGCCGAACTGCTGACGCCGCAGCCGCACATCGCGCCCCCGCCGGCCGAGCGGCATCTGGGCTTCGACCTGCCGCTGCTGGACGCGGTGCTGGATCTGGTGGCGCCCGACCATGTCTGGGCGGCGGCGGTGGAGTCCGTGCTGACGCCGCTGAACCGGGGCGCGCCGCTCGACCTGCCCGCGCCAGGGGGGCGGCTTGCGGTGCTCGCCACGCTGTTCGAGATGCCGATGCGCGGGGCCTCGATCGCCACGCTGGCGCAGCGCTACGCCGATGCGGTGCTGCTGTTGCCCTGCGCCGAGGATTTCCGGCTGCGCGCGCTGGCGGCGAACCCGCTGCTGCGGCCGCATCTGCATGTCCTGGGCTGCACCAACGCGATCCTGGTCGCCAACCTCGCCGGGCTGCGCCGGGCCGGCGGGCCGGCCCTGGCCGAGGCCTTTCTACTGCTGCTGGAGCAGATCGCCACGACCACGCCCGAGCACCAGGCGGCGCTGGCCGATCCCTTCGGCGCCGGCTACCCGCTGCGCCATCTCGGCACCTTGCTGACGCTGCTGGACTCCCTCGCGCGCGGGGAGGCGTCGCCCGCGGCGGTGCTGACCACGCTGCGCCCCGGCGGGGATGAGCCAGCGCCCGACCCCGCCGCGCTGCGCGCGCAGGGACGGCGCCTGCTGGCGGTGAAGGACAGCCCGCTGGCCCTGGTCGAGCCCGGATTGGTGCAGCGCCTCGCCGCGCAACTCGACCTGCTGGCGCAGGCCGAGCCGGCCGACGCGGCCGCCGCGGCGACGGTGGCGCAGGAGAGCGCGTTCCGGCTCTGCGGGCTGCTGGCGGGCTGGCGCGATTTCGGGCTGGCGGAGAATGCCACCGCCGGCCTCGCCCGCAGGCTGCGCGGGACGCTGGGCGCGCCGCCGCTCTATCCCAAGCCGCTCAAGCCCTTCGGCGAATACATCGACTTCTACAAGACCGAGGCCGGGCGGATGGCGCTGCATGGCTGCGCGCCGGGCACCGTCACCACGCTCGACACGCTGCGCGGCGGGCTCGACCACATCGTGCGGCTCAACCAGGCGGCGCGGGAGATCGAGGTGGCGCTGCGCCTGCTCGGCGACCGGCATCCGGGGGAGGAGATTCTCTGGATCGACGCCGGCTGCTCCTACGGCGTGCTGGCCAATGCGGTGGAGCCACCGGCCAATATCCGCGGGCGTTGCCGCTTCCTCGGCTTCGACTTCAACGCCCCGGGCATCGAGGTGGCCCGCGTGGTGGCGGGCAATCTCGGGCGCGACCATTGCCGCTTCGAGGTCGGCGACGTGGCGGAAGCGCGGGCGCTGGCGGCGGGCAGCCGCATCCACCTGATCACCGCCTTCGAGGTGCTGGAGCACTGCCCGGATCCGCTCGCGGTGCTGCGCGCCTATCGCGCCATGGGGCCGGGGATGCTGGTGGTGGGCTCACCGCTCAGCGAGGCGCAGGCGATCTACCCGGCAGAGCAGCATCTGTGGGGCTTCGACGCCTCCGGCTTCGCCGGGCTGGTCGAGGCGGCGGGCTTCGCGCTGGTGGGCGTGAACGAGCGCCGTGTGGGCCGCTATGTCGGCGGTCACGATTGGGTGACCGTGACCGCGACGACGGCCACGGCGGCAAGCCTCGCCGTGGTTTAGCGGGTGTCAGGCCGCGGCGCGGCCCGCCTGAGGGTCCAGCCGGTAGCCGCCGCCCTCGGTCAGCAGCAGGCGCGCCTGGCTGGGGTCGGGCTCGATCTTCTGCCGCAGGCGGTAGATGTGCGTCTCGAGCGTATGGGTGGTGACGGCGCTGTTGTAGCCCCAGACCTCGTTCAGCAGGATCTGCCGCGCCACCGGCCGGCCGCCGGCGCGGTAGAGGTATTTCAGGATCGCGGCCTCCTTCTCCGTCAGCCGCACCTTGCGGTTGCGCGCCGCCTCCATCAGCAGCTTGGCGGAGGGGCGGAAGGTGTAGGGGCCGATGACGAAGACCGCGTCCTCGCTGTTGTCGTAGACGCGCAGCTGCGCGCGCAGCCGGGCCATCAATTCGCTGACGCGGAAGGGCTTGGCGATGTAGTCATTGGCCCCTGAATCGAGGCCGCGCACCACATCCTGTTCGCCATCCGCGCCGGTCAGCAGCAGGATCGGCACGCGCACGCCCTCCCGCCGCAGCCGCGCGCAGAGTTCCCGCCCGTCGCCGTCGGGCAGGCCGACATCCAGCACGATCGCATCGAACCGCGCCGCCTCATCCTGCAGCCGGGCCTGGGCCTCGCCGAGGGTCCCCGCCGTGGCAGGGAGGAACTCCCCTTCATGGGCCAGCTGCTCGGCCAGTGTCTGGCGCAGCGCCTCGTCGTCGTCCACGACAAGAATGGGGCGCGGACCTGCCATGTTGCTCTCGCTCCTGTGACCTGCCGCCGCGCGGCAGCGCCGTCTTCGTGAACTGCGCCCGCGGCCGAAAAAAGGCATCCTGCCGCCGAAGGATATGTCGCCGGGCGATGCCCCCGAAAGGGCTGCGCCGCATTTGCATCCATAGTGGGTCGTCGCGCGTAGAGACGCTGCCGGTTGTGCGGCGCCGCGATCCTGCCTCACGCTTTGGCCGGGGGGCAAGCGTTGTTGCGCCGAACTGCCGCGAAGCCTTCATCCGGGCCGATGGTGTTTTGCCGGACCGCCCCCCTTACAAACGCCTTTCGCACGCCACATTCAGCGTCGCGAAATGGGCTCGCCATGGAACGCCAGACAACGATGAGCACCTCTACCCCCCTCGTGTCACAGCTTCGCGATCCGGACGCCGCCGGGGCGGCACCGGACCCGCGCGCCCTGGCGTTGCGCGCCGTGCATCGGGCGGCCGCCGAATTGCGGCGGGGCACGCCCGTGCTGCTGCGCGGTGCCGACGGCCCGCTGCTGGTCGCGGCGGCCGAGACCGTCTCCGCAAGGGGCTTGAGCGAAGTGGCGGCCGGCGCGCGCGCGCCGGCGGTGCTGTTGCTCGCGCCCGTGCGCGCCGCGGCGGTGCTGCAGCGCCCGGTGCCCCAGGCGGGCACCGAGGCCGATGCCGTCGCGCTCCGCCTGCCGCCCGGCCTGCTCGACCCTGCCGCGCTGCGCAGCCTGGCCGACCCGACCGCCGAGCGCCTGCTGCCGGTGGAGCCAGAGCGCACCGCCACCCCGCCTCTGGCGCTGGCCGCCATCGCGCTCGCCAAGCTGGCGCGGCTGCTGCCGGCGCTGGTCGTCGCCCCGGCGCGCGAGGCGGCGGCCGCGCGGCTCGACCTGCTCTCGGTCGAGGCGGCGCAGGTGCTGAGCTACGCCACCGATGCCCCCGCCAGCCTGACCCGCGTGGCCGAGGCGCGCGTGCCGCTGGAAGACGCGCCCGAGGCCCGCATCGTCGCCTTCCGCGCCGCCGATGGCGGGATCGAGCATCTGGCGATCCTGGTGGGCGAGCCGGAGAAGGCGCTGGCCGAGGGCCGCACGCCGCTCAGCCGCGCCCATTCCGAATGCTTCACCGGCGACCTGCTGGGCAGCCTGCGCTGCGATTGCGGCCCGCAGCTGCGCGGCGCGATCAAGCGCATGGCGGACGACCCAAATGGCGGCGTGCTGGTCTATCTGGCGCAGGAGGGCCGCGGCATCGGCCTGGTCAACAAGCTGCGCGCCTATGCGCTGCAGGATGAGGGGCTGGACACGCTCGATGCCAACCGCGCGCTCGGCTACGGCGCGGATGAGCGCAATTTCTGGGTGGCGGCGGAGATGCTGCGCGCGCTCGGCATCCCGCGGGTGCGGCTGCTGACCAACAATCCGGATAAGGTGGCGGGCCTCGCCGCCTGCGGGATCGAGGTGGAGGGCCGCGAACAGCACCAGTTCGAGGCCAATGGCGTGAATGACGGCTACCTGGAGACCAAGGCCCGCCGCTTCGGTCACCTGCTGGTTTGAGCGCTCCCGAGGCCGGGCTGGCGGTGGTTCTTCCCGACGCGGATGGCCGCGCCGGGCGGCTGGTGCTGGGCGGGCTGACCTTCCGCTGCGCGCTGGGCAAGGGCGGCGTGCGCCCCGCCGAGGCGAAGCGCGAGGGCGATGGCGCGACGCCCGCCGCGCGCATGCCCCTGCGCCGCGTGCTCTACCGCGCCGATCGCGGCCCGCTGCCCCAGGCCAGCGTCCCGGTGGAACCCATCGCCCCACAGGATGGCTGGTGCGACGCCAGCGGGCACCGCGCCTACAACCGCCCTGTCAGCCTGCCCTTCGACGCCTCGCATGAGGTGCTGTGGCGCGCGGATGCGCTCTATGACGTGATCGGCGTGCTGGGCTGGAACGACGCGCCGGTGGTGCGCGACCGCGGCAGCGCGATCTTCCTGCATCTGGCGCGGCCGGACCTCGCCCCGACCGAAGGTTGCATCGCCCTGCCCGGCCCCGATCTGCGCCGGCTGCTGGCGGCCGGGCTGACCACGATCGAGGTGAGGCTGCCCTAGAGCACGCTGCGTTCTGATGAACGCAGCTCGTGCTCTGGAAATCATTGAATCTAGAGCAGGAAATGCGTTCAGCGTCGCGGCAGCGCCGCGACCCATCTGAACGCATATTGCTCTAGACCCGTAGCCGCTCCGGCAGGTGCAGGCCGAGGCGCAGCGGGACGGGCCAGACCTCGCGCTCGGCGCGGATGATGCGGAAGCCGGCGGCGACGTAGTTCGGCAGCGCGCGCGGGTGGTCGGCGGTGCAGGTGTTCACCGTCACGCGCCGGGGCTGCTCGGCCCAGGCGGCGTCGATGGCGTGGCGCAGCAGCGCGCGCCCGGCGCCATGGCCGATGGCATGGGGCATCAGCCCGAAATAGGCGAGGTTCACTGCTGCCTCATTCGGCCGGCGCTCCAGCTCGTAGAAGCCGGCCGGCTCGCCGCCCTGGTAGAGCACATGCACGCTGATCTCGGGCCGGCCGAGCAGCGCGGCCAACTCGTCATCCGGCACGGTGCGGCGCAGCCACCAGACATAATCGCGCCCGACCGTGTCGTAGAGGTAGCGGTAGAAGGGCACGGAACAGCGCGCGAGGCGCTGTACCACCGCGCCCTCGGGCAAAGGCGGCGCGGCCTCGACCGGCGCGGCATCCATGCGCAGGAAGGTCACGGTCACGGCGATGCGCTGGACCGGCTCGCGCGCCATGGTGAGGCTGCCGGGCGCGCCCATGCTCAGGTCTCCAGGAAGCTGCGCAGCTTGCGGCTGCGGCTGGGGTGCTTGAGCTTGCGCAGCGCCTTGGCCTCGATCTGGCGGATGCGCTCGCGCGTCACGTTGAATTGCTGGCCGACCTCTTCCAGCGTGTGGTCGGTGTTCATGCCAATGCCGAAGCGCATGCGCAGCACACGCTCCTCGCGCGGCGTCAGCGAGGAGAGCACGCGCGTGGTCGCCTCACGCAGGTTGGACTGGATCGCGGCATCGAGCGGGATGATCGCGTTCTTGTCCTCGATGAAGTCGCCGAGATGGCTGTCCTCCTCGTCGCCGATCGGCGTCTCGAGGGAGATCGGCTCCTTCGCGATCTTCAGCACCTTGCGCACCTTCTCGAGCGGCATGCCGAGCTTCTCCGCCAGCTCCTCGGGCGTGGGCTCGCGGCCGATCTCGTGCAGCATCTGGCGCGAGGTGCGGACCAGCTTGTTGATCGTCTCGATCATGTGGACCGGGATGCGGATGGTCCGCGCCTGGTCGGCGATGGAGCGCGTGATGGCCTGGCGGATCCACCAGGTGGCGTAGGTGCTGAACTTGTAGCCGCGGCGATACTCGAACTTATCGACCGCCTTCATCAGGCCGATGTTGCCCTCCTGGATCAGGTCCAGGAACTGCAGGCCGCGATTGGTGTATTTCTTGGCGATGGAGATGACGAGGCGGAGATTCGCCTCGATCATCTCCTTCTTCGCCTGGGTCATGTCGCGCTCGCCGCGCGACACCGTGGCATAGACCCGGCGGAACTCGGCCACGGGCAGGCCGGTATCGGCGGCGACCTTGGCGATCTCGGCGCGCACCAGCTCGATATCGTCCTTGGAGCGGGTGATGAAGCTCTTCCAGCCGCGGCCGTTGAGCTTGCTGACCCGGTCGAACCAGCCGGGGTCGAGCTCGGCGCCGTTCCAGGCCTCGAGGAACTCCTCGCGCTTCACCTTGTTGGCCTCGGCGAGGCGCAGCGCCTGGCCGCTCAGCGTGGTCAGGCGGCGGTTCAGCCCCTTGAGCTGGTCCACCAGCTCCTCGATGCGGTTGTTGTGGAGCTGCACCTTCTCCACCAGCGCCACCAGCTCCTGGCGCTGCTTCTCATAGGTCTTCTCGTTGCGGGCCGAACTCTCCCCGCCCGAGGTATAGGCGTCCATGCGCTTGTGCGAGAGCTTGGAGAGCTTGGTGTAGAGCGTCTCGATCGCCTCGAAGGCGGCCAGCGCCTCGGGCTTCAGCTTCTCCTCGAGCGCGGAGAGGGAAAGGCCGACACCCTCGGCGGCCTCGTCACCTTCCTCATATTCCTCCTCGGCGCGGGAGGCGGCGTCGGGGTTCGCCTCGGTATTCGTGGCTTCGAGGTCGATGACGTCGCGCAGCAGCATCTTGCCGTCCTTGACGGCATCATGCCACGCCACGATGGCCTTGAAGGTCAGCGGGCTCTCGCACAGCCCGCCGATCATCATGTCGCGCCCGGCCTCGATGCGCTTGGCGATGGCGATCTCGCCCTCACGCGAGAGCAGTTCGACGCTGCCCATCTCGCGCAGATACATGCGCACGGGGTCGTCGGTGCGGCCGAGGGATTCCTCATCCACATTGCCGCCGGATTCTTCTTCGTCCTTCTCGTCCTCATCGGCCTTGGCGACGGCCTTGACCGGCGCGGCCTCACCATCCTCGCTCTCTTCGCTCTCGACGACGTTGATGCCGATCTCGGAGAGGGTCGCCATCGTGTCCTCGATCATCTCGGAGGACACCTGCTCGGAGGGCAGGGCGGCGTTCAGCTCGTCATAGGTGACGTAGCCGCGCTCCTTGCCCCGGGCGATCAGCTTCTTGACCGCGGCGGTGAGGGTATCCAGCAGCACGCCTTCCACCGCCTCATCGCGACCTTCCGCGGTCTCGGCGCCGTTCGCCACCTTCATCGCCATGCGATCCACGCTCCGTCAACGCCGTGTCGGCCCGCCCGGCATGATGCCCGGGCGGGCTCGCACGAATGCCTCTACTCTATGGGGTGTCGCCCGCCGCCCTGCCAGACGCCCCGGCACTTTGTGCGACCGCGGGGACTTCCGATGGCGGGCTGTCGCCCCATTCACCACGCCTGAGCGCGCCCAGCGCCTCCGTCAGGCGGATCAGGCGTTGCTGGGCCTGGCCCTGCACCGCCGGATCGGCGCTTTCGGCCAGCAGGCGCTGCGCCGCATCCCGATCCGCTGCCAATTCCGCCTCACCCCGCAGCAGCCCGAAGAAGTGCCACCAGGCGTCCAGCGCCTCCTTCGGTTGGGCCTCCGGCGCCGCGGCGGCGGGCAGGCCCGGGTCGCGGAGCAGGGCGTTCACGAAATCGCCATGCCCAGCCTGGGCGAGGTGGTCCATCAGCGGCCCCGAGTCAAGCGCGTGGCCCTCGGCGAACCATTGCAAAATCAACAGGCGCAGTTCGGCGAGCCGCGCATCGCCCAGATCCAGCGCCGCCAGCACCTCCTCCACCTCGGGCAGCAACCAGGGGTGGCGCAGCGTCAGCGCCAGCAGCGCGGCGGCCTGGGCGGCGCGGGTGCGGCCCTCGGTGATGGGGGGGCGGGCGCGCGGCGGCGCGGCCGGGGCGCGCCCGCCGCGCCCGGCCGGGCGGGAGGCGGCGAAGAAGCGATCCAGCAGCAGGCGCCGGTATTCGGCCGCCAGCGCCTTGTCCTGGATCGCCCCCGCCGCGCCGGAGAGGCGGTTGCGCAGGCTCGCGCGCTGTTCGGGCGTGGCGGCGGGGCGGCCTTCCGTCAGCAGGCCATAGAGTGCCTCGGCCAGCGGCCGGGCGGCGTCGAGCACTGCCTGGAAGCCCGCCCGGCCCCGCTTGACGATCAGCGTGTCGGGATCCTCGCCGGCCGGCAGGGTGGCGAGCTTCAGCGTGCGCTCGGGGCTGAGCAGCGGCAGCGCCATCTCGGCGCTGCGCGCCGCCGCGCGCGCCCCGGCGGCGTCGCCATCGAAGCAGAGCACGGGCTCGGGCGTCAGCCGCCAGATCTCCTCCATCTGCTCGGCCGTGAGCGCGGTGCCGAGCGGCGCGACGGCCCCGGTGAAACCCGCCTGATGGAGCGCGATGACATCCATGTAGCCCTCGACCACCACCAGCGCCGCCCCCCGGAAGGCGCCCTCCCGCGCCAGGTCCAGGGCGTAGAGCTGGCGCCGCTTGGAGAAGACATCGGTCTCCGGCCCGTTCACGTATTTCGGCTGGCCATCGCCCAGGATCCGCCCGCCGAAGGAGATCACGCGCCCGCGCCGGTCGCGGATGGGGAACATCACGCGGTTGAAGAACAGCTCGCCCCGGCTGCCATCCTCGCGCTCGCGCAGCAGCCCGGCCTCATGGAGCTGGTCGGCGGTGATGCCCTCGCTGGCCAGATCCGCGAGCAGCCCGCCGCGACCGGGGCCGGACCAGCCCAGGCCGAACTGCGCGATGGTCGCATCGCTCAGGCCGCGCCGCCGCAAATAGGCGAGGCCCTCCGCCCCCTCGGGCAGGAAGAGCCGGCGGCGATAGGCAGCCTCCGCGGCCTCGAGCACGCCGTAGAGGTCGCGCGCCCGGCGCTCGCGCGCGGCGGCCTCGGGCGTGGGCTTGGGCACATCGAGCCCGGCCTCGGCGGCAAGGCGCTCCACCGCCTCGGGGAAGGACTGGCCCTCGGCGCGCATGACGAAGCTGATGGCGTCGCCATGCGCGCCGCAGCCGAAGCAGTGGAAATGGTCGTCATAGACGTAGAAGCTCGGCGTCTTCTCACCATGGAAGGGGCAGCAGCCCTTCCAGTTGCGCCCCGATTTGGCCAGCCGCGTCTTGCGCTGGATGAGGGGCATGAGCGGCGTGCGCGCGCGCAGCTCATCGAGGAAATTGGGGGGCAGCGCCATGGCGCGCGACCCTACAGCACTATCAGCAAACACTGAAGCAGTGTTCGCTGATTTCGTGCTGTAGATTCAATAGGTTCTAGAGCACGAGATCGATCCGAGAGGATCGATCGTGCTCTAGCGAAGCGCGCGCGCCGCGTCACCTTGCGCCACCGCCCGCACTTCTTGGTGAAGCAGCTGAACATTTCTCCACCTGAGGTTGCGCAACCCCGCGGCCGCACGCACGGATTGTGCTGCCCAGGCCGCTGCGGCCGATCCATCCGACAGGGAGAACCCCGATGCGCGCCTTCACCCTTGCCCATGCCGAGATCTTCGCCCCGACGCCGGGCCCGGTGAGCACCACGCGGCTCAACCTCGACCAGATCCCCGACCTGCTGATGACCGATCGCGGCCTGCGCTTCGAGATCGTCTCGGCCGAGATCCTGGAGGGTGCCCGCGCCGCCAATGGGCTGAACCTGATGATCCAGGCGGGCGTGGCGGAGCTTGGCCTCGCCGCCGACCGGCGCATCGACGCGGCGGACGTCGTGGCGCTGAACGCCTGGTTCAAGGCGGATGCGGCAAGGCTGGCGCAGTTCCTCACGCTGCATGGCGATGACGACGCCGATACGGGCGAGGAGAGCGCCTATCACCTGGTGCAGAATGACGGCGCCTGGACCGCCATGTTCGGCCGCAACCTGGCCGATACGGTGGCGGATGCGATCTACCATATCGGCTTCGACATCGTGCCCACTGCCGATGGCGACCGCTTCGAGAACGAGGACGGCAACCAGAACGAGAAGGTCGCCGATGTCGCCGATTGGCTCGACTATTTCATCGCCGATGTCTCCACCACCAATACCGGGCTCGACGACATCGTCGAGGTGATCCTGACGGATCGCGGCCTGTCCTCCTGGACCCATGCCGGGCAGATCATGGAGGGCGCGCGCGCCGCCGATTCACTCAACAAGCTGCTGCTGGCGGGCCTGCGCGCGGGCGATGCGCTCGCGGATGGGCGCATCACCGCGGCCGAGCTGATGGCGGTGAACCTCTGGCTGCGCGGCGATGCCACGCGCCTCGCGCAGTTCATCGAACTGCACGGCGATGACGAGGCCGGGATCGAGACCGGCTTCCACACCGTGCAGAATGATGGCGGGCGCAGCGAATTCCTCGACGACAACTTCATCAACACGGTGGCCGACGGCATCTACCATTTCGGCTTCGAGATCGTCGACCAGCGCTACCGCAACGAGGATGGCGACGCCAATGCCGATATCGGCGAGGTCGCGACCTGGCTGAACTACCTGCTCTTCGGCGCCGCCCTGATCGAGGGCAGCGAGGCCGGCACGCATTGGCGTGGCCGGAATGCGGCCGAGACCTTCCGCATGATGGGCGGCGATGACGGGGTCGAGGGCGAGGGCGGCGCCGATACGATCGACATGGGCGCAGGGCGCGACTGGGCGCGCGGCGGCGATGGCGATGACAGCATCGAGGGCGGCGAGGGCGATGACGACGTCCAGGGCGACCTCGGCGACGACACCGTCTCGGGCGGGGCGGGGAATGACTGGGTCGAGGGCGATGAGGGCAACGACACGCTGCTCGGCGGCGAGGGCAATGACCGGCTCGCCGGCGATGAGGGCAATGACTACATCGAGGGTGGCGCCGGCGATGACGAGGCCTGGGGTGCGCTCGGCCGTGACCGGCTGCGCGGCGGCGCGGGCAATGACCGGCTCAACGGCCAGGTCGATGACGATCTGCTGCAGGGCGATGGCGGGGATGATCTGCTGCGCGGCGGCACGGGGCTGGACCGGCTGTTCGGCGGCGCCGGCCATGACACGCTCGAGGGCGGCGACCAGAACGACCAGCTGCTGGGCGAGGCCGGCGATGACAGCCTGCGCGGCGGCAACCAGGATGACAGCCTGCTGGGTGGCCTCGGCAACGACAAGCTGATGGGCGACCCCGGCGCCGACACGCTGAATGGCGAGGATGGCAATGATTCGCTGAATGGCGGCACCGGCAATGACACGCTGCTGGGCGGCCTCGGCGCCGATGCGCTTCAGGGTGGCGCGGGCGACGACAGCCTCGATGGCGGGTTGGATGACGACCGGCTCTATGGCCATGACGGGCTGGACACGCTGCTGGGCGGCGCGGGCAATGACCTGCTGCGCGGCGATGCCGGCAATGACCAGCTCGAGGGCGGCGGCGGCGCGGACAGCCTCGATGGCGGCGAGGGCTCGGACCTGCTGGCCGGCGGCGAGGGCGACGACACGCTGCTCGGCCAGACCGGCACGGACCGGCTGAGCGGCGGGGCGGGGCAGGACCTGCTCTGGGGCGGCGACGATGCGGACCGGATGCTGGGCGGGCGCGGCGACGACACGATGGAGGGCGGGGCGGGCGATGACCTGCTCTCGGGCGGCTTCGGCGCGGACAGCCTGCGCGGCGGCTCGGGCGACGACGTGCTGGTCTCGCGCAGCGATGCGGGCGAGCCCGAGCCGGCAGGCGGGGGCGCGCGGGTCAACCCGCCCTTGGCCGATGCCGCGGCCGATATCCTGCGCGGCGATGCGGGGGCGGACATCTTCCGCTTCGACCTGCTGCTCAACACCAGCGCGAGCGTGGCGAACCGCTACCTCGCCAGCGATGGGCGGGTGAACTGGGCCGCGCTGGCGGCGGGCGAGAGCCAGGCGGGCCATGCGCGCTGGCTGGACGGCATCGGCGAGGACGTGATCCGCGACTTCGCCGCCAGCGCCGGCGATTCCATCCAGATCCGCGGCTTCGGCGTGACGGTGGCGGGCATCACCTATCGCGACGTGAATGGCGACCGGGTGGCGGAGAGTATCATCGCGCTCACCGCCGGGGTCGGCGGCGATTCGCTCGGCAGCATCACGGTGTATGGGGAGCGCGTGACGGCGGCGATGCTGGCGGTGGATGCCACGGCCGCACTCGGCGCCTGGGACCGGCCGGCCCAGGCGCCCTATCTGTTCGAGGAAGGCTTCTCGGTGCTGGGCGCTTAGCCCAGCTTCGCCTTCACGAGCGGCCCGGCCTTGGCCATGTCCATCACCGCGCCGTGCTTCGCGCGGAGTGCGGCCATGACCTTGCCCATGTCCTTGACGCTGGTGGCCCCCGTCTCGGCCACCGCCTCGGCGACCGCGGCGGCCATGGCGGCCTCATCCATCTGCTGGGGCAGGAAGCTCTCGATCACCGCGATCTCGGCTTCCTCCTTCGCCACCAGCTCGGGCCGGTTGCCCTGGCGGTAGAGCGCCGCGCTCTCGGCACGGCTCTTCACCATGCCGCGCAGCATGGCGACGATCTGCTCGTCGGGCACCTTGTCCACGCCGGAGGGGCGGGCGGCGATGTCCACATCCTTCAGCTTCGCGGTGATCATGCGGATGGTGGAGGTGCGCGGCGCATCCTTGGCGAGCATCGCGGCCTTCAGCGCCTCGGTGAAGCGGGCACGCAGGTCTTCGGCCATGTCGGGGTCTCCTTTGACGGCCTCCATACGCCCGCGCCGCGCGGGCGGGAAGCGCCGGCGCGCCGGGCGGGGATTTTTTGTCCCCACCCGCTGGAGGGCTGGCGTCGGGACGTTTTGTCCCCTATCTCCCCTCCATGCGCACCGTCGAAGACATCGTGACCCTGCTCGGCGGCCCCGAGGCCACCGCCACGCGGCTTGGCGTCGGGCTGGAGGCCATCAAGAAATGGCGCCAGCGCAAGGAGATCCCGGCCAAGCATTGGGCCGCGCTGGTCGCCGCCACCGGCCTGCCGCTGGATGCCATGCCGCGTCACGCCGCCCCTTCGCCCCGCCCGGAGAGCCCCATGACCGATTCCACCGCACCGGAGGGCGCGACAGCCGCCCTCGTCCTCGCCGATGGCACGGTCTTCTGGGGCCGCGGCTTCGGCGCGCGGCGCGCCACGGTCGCCGAGATCTGCTTCAACACCTCGATGACCGGCTACCAGGAGGTGCTGACCGATCCTTCCTACGCCGGCCAGACCATCTGCTTCACCTTCCCCCATATCGGCAATGTCGGCACCAACCCCGAGGATCTCGAGGCCGCGACCCCGGTCGCGCGGGGGCTCATCGTCAAGCAGGATGTGACCGAGCCGGCGAATTACCGCTCCGTGCAGCATCTGGATGCCTGGCTCGCTTCGCATGGCGTGCCCGGCATCGCGGGCATCGACACGCGCGCGCTCACCGCGCGCATCCGTGACGGCGGCCCGCCGAATGGCGTGCTGGCCTTCCCCGCCGATGGGGCCTTCGACATCCCTGCCCTGACCGCCCAGGCCGCCGCCTGGGCCGGGCTGGAGGGCATGGACCTCGCCAAGGAAGTCACCACCCGCCAGAGCTACGCCTGGACGGAAGCCGAGTGGCGCTGGGGCGCGGGCTTCGCCACGCAGGAGGCGCCGCGGGTGAAGGTGGTCGCGGTCGATTACGGGGCGAAGCGCAACATCCTGCGCTGCCTCGCCTCGGCCGGCTGCGCCGTGACGGTGGTGCCGGCGACGACCACCGCCGAGGAGATCCTGGCGCTGAAGCCGGACGGCGTCTTCCTCTCCAACGGCCCGGGCGACCCGGCGGCGACGGGCGCCTATGCCGTGCCCGCGATCCAGGGCGTGCTGGCGGCGGGCGTGCCGATCTTCGGCATCTGCCTCGGCCACCAGCTGCTGGCCCTGGCGCTGGGCGCACGCACCTACAAGCTCGATCGCGGCCATCGCGGTGCCAATCAGCCGGTGAAGGACCTCGTGACGGGCAAGGTGGAGATCACCTCGCAGAATCACGGCTTCGCGGTGGATGAATCGAGCCTGCCGGACGGCGTGACGGTCACGCATCGCAGCCTCTTCGACGGCACGAACGAGGGCATCGCGAGCAAGAAGCAGCCGGCCTTCAGCGTGCAATACCACCCGGAGGCATCGCCGGGGCCGACCGACAGCCATTACCTGTTCGGGCGCTTCGTCGAGATGATCGAGGCCCGCAAGGCCGCGTGAGCCGATGCCCGCGCTCGAAACCCTCCTGGTCTTCGCGGCCCTCTCGCTCGGGCTGGCGCTGACGCCGGGGCCGAACATGCTCTACCTGGTCTCGCGCTCGCTCGCGCAGGGGACGGGGGCGGGCATGATCTCGCTCATCGGCTGCCAGTTCGGCTCCTTCGCCATCATGGTGCTGGCCGCCGCGGGGATCACCGCCGCGCTGCTGGCGATCCCCTATGCCTGGGACGTGCTGCGGCTGGGTGGGGCGGCCTATCTGCTGTTCCTCGCCTGGCAATGCGTGAAGCCGAACGGCCAGCCGCTGTTCGCCCCGCGCGCCATGCCGCGCGAACCCGCGCTGCGGCTGTTCAGCGTGGGCTTCGCCACCGCCGCGCTGAATCCGAAGGTCGCGCTGTTCTACATGGCGGTGCTGCCGCCCTTCCTCGACCCCGATCGCGGCAGCCTCTTCCTGCAGGCGGCGATGCTGGGCTTCGTGCAGATCGCCATCTGCACGGCCTTCGACGCCGTGCTCGTCTGGGGCGCGGCCGGCACGGCGCGCTTCCTCGGCACGCGGCCGGGCTGGATGGCGGTGCAGCGCTGGGTGCTGGGCGCCGCCCTCGGGCTGATCGCCGTGAAGCTCGCCACCGAGAGCCGCGGCTGATGCGCGAGGCCCTCGCCCTTTTCGCGCTGGCCTATTCGGGGCTGGTGCTCTTCGTCCTCGCCTCCTCGCTGCGCAAGCTGATGCCCCCCATGCGCGCCGCCCTCACCGGCTTCGCGCTCTCGGCCACGGTGCATGGCGCGACGACGCTGATGATCGAGCCGGAGCAACAGCTCCTCGCCCTCGCCTTCTGGGGCATCCCGCATCTGCTGGTGCTGCCCGCGCTGCTCTTCGCGGCGCGGCGGCAAACGAACACGACTGGAACCTGATCCATGCCGAAGCGCACCGACATCAAGTCCATCCTCATCATCGGCGCCGGCCCGATCGTGATCGGCCAGGCCTGCGAGTTCGATTATTCCGGCGCCCAGGCCTGCAAGGCGCTGCGCGCGGAGGGCTTTCGCGTCATCCTCGTGAACTCGAACCCGGCGACGATCATGACCGATCCGGGCCTGGCGGATGCGACCTATATCGAGCCGATCACGCCCGAGATCGTCGAGAAGATCATCGCCAAGGAACGCCCGGACGCGCTGCTGCCGACCATGGGCGGGCAGACCGCGCTGAACACCGCGCTCAAGCTCGATGCCGCGGGTGTCTTGAAGAAGTATGGCTGCGAGCTGATCGGGGCGAAGGCCGAGGTCATCGACAAGGCCGAGGATCGCCTCAAGTTCCGTGATGCCATGAGCAAGATCGGCATCGAGAGCCCGCGCTCGGCCATCGCGCATTCCATGGCCGAGGCCTGGGCCGCGCTCGAGCAGGTGGGCCTGCCCTGCGTCATCCGCCCCTCCTTCACCCTGGGCGGCACGGGCGGGGGCATCGCCTACAACCGCGAGGAATTCGACCAGATCGTCAGCGCCGGCCTCGCCGCCTCCATGACCACCGAGGTGCTGGTCGAGGAAAGCGTGCTGGGCTGGAAGGAGTTCGAGATGGAGGTCGTGCGCGACAGCGCCGACAACTGCATCATCATCTGCTCCATCGAGAATCTGGACCCGATGGGCGTGCACACCGGCGACAGCGTGACCATCGCGCCCGCGCTCACGCTCACCGACAAGGAATACCAGGTGATGCGCGACGCCTCCATCGCCTGCCTGCGCGAGATCGGCGTGGATACCGGCGGGTCCAACGTGCAGTTCGGCATCAACCCGGCCGATGGGCGCATGGTCATCATCGAGATGAACCCGCGCGTCTCGCGCTCTTCCGCGCTGGCCTCCAAGGCCACGGGCTTCCCCATCGCCAAGGTCGCGGCGAAGCTTGCCGTGGGCTACACGCTCGATGAGCTCAAGAACGACATCACCAAGGTGACGCCGGCAAGCTTCGAGCCGACCATCGACTATGTCGTGGTGAAGATCCCGCGCTTCACCTTCGAGAAATTCCCCGGCACGCCGGCCACGCTCACCACCTCCATGAAGTCGGTGGGCGAGACGATGGCGATCGGCCGCAGCTTCGCCGAGGCGCTGCAGAAGGGCCTGCGCGGGCTGGAGACGGGGCTCTCGGGCCTCGATGAGATCGAGGTGCCGGGCGATGGCTCGCTGGCCGCGATCCGCACCTCGCTCGCCACGCCCAAGCCCGATCGCGCGCTGGTCGTGGCGCAGGCGCTGCGCGCGGGGATGAGCGTTGCCGAGATCCACGAGGCCTGCCGCTTCGACCCCTGGTTCATCCGCGAGATCGGCAAGATCGTCGCCGCCGAGGCCCGCGTGAAGGCCGAAGGCCTGCCGAAGAGCGCGACGGCGATGCGCGCGCTCAAGGCGCTCGGCTTCTCCGACAAGCGCCTCGCGAAGCTCACGGGCCTGACCGAGGCCGCGGTGGAAGCCGCGCGGCACAAGCTGAACGTGCGCCCGGTGTTCAAGCGCATCGACACTTGCGCGGCGGAATTCGCCTCCGACACGCCCTACATGTACTCGACCTATGAGGGCGGCTTCGGTGAGCCGGTTTGCGAATCCCGGCCCACCAACCGCCAGAAGATCATCATCTTGGGCGGCGGGCCGAACCGCATCGGCCAGGGGATCGAGTTCGACTATTGCTGCGTCCATGCCGCCTATGCGCTGCGCGACGCGGGCTACGAGACCATCATGGTCAACTGCAATCCCGAGACGGTCAGCACCGACTACGACACCTCCGACCGCCTGTATTTCGAGCCGCTGACGGCCGAGGATGTCATCGCCATCATCCGCAAGGAGCAGGAGAGCGGCGAGCTGCTGGGCTGCATCGTGCAGTATGGCGGGCAGACGCCGCTCAAGCTCAGCCAGGCGCTGCACAAGGCGGGCATCCCGATCCTGGGCACCAGCGCCGAGGCCATCGACATCGCCGAGGATCGCGAGCGCTTCCAGCTGCTGCTGAAGTCGCTCGGCCTCAAGCAGCCGCAGAACGGCATCGCCCGCGACATCGAGGAAGCGCTGCGGGAGGCAGGCCGCATCGGCTACCCCGTGGTCGTGCGTCCCTCCTACGTGCTGGGCGGCCGGGCGATGGAGATCGCCTACAACGAGGAACAGCTGCGCCGCTTCGGGGCGGAGGCGGTGAAGGTCTCGGGCGAGAACCCGATCCTCATCGACCAGTACCTGCAGGATGCGATCGAGGTCGATGTGGACTGCATCGCCGATGAGACCGGCGAGGTCTATGTCGCCGGCGTGATGGAGCATATCGAGGAAGCGGGCATCCACTCCGGCGACAGCGCCTGTTCCCTGCCGCCCTATTCCCTGCCGCCCGCCATCATCACCGAGCTGAAGGCCGAGACCGAGGCGATGGCCAAGGCGCTGAAGGTCAAGGGCCTGATGAACGTGCAGTATGCGGTGAAGGACGGCGAGATCTTCGTGCTCGAGGTCAATCCCCGCGCCAGCCGCACCGTGCCCTTCGTGGCCAAGGCCACCGGCGTGGCGGTGGCGAAGATCGGCGCGCTGGTCATGGCGGGGCAGCATCTGCGCAGCTTCGGCCTGGATGACAGCGTGGTGCCCAAGCATGTCGCGGTGAAGGAGGCGGTTTTCCCCTTCAACCGCTTCCCCAATGTGGATGTCATCCTCGGGCCCGAAATGAAGTCGACCGGCGAGGTCATGGGCCTCGACTTCTCCTTCGAGCGCGCCTTCCTGAAGTCCCAGATGGGCGCGGGCGTGAAGCTGCCGGAAGGCGGCACGGCCTTCCTCTCGGTGAAGGACAGCGACAAGGCCGGCGCCGTCTCGCTGGCGCGCCGGCTCACCGAGATGGGCTTCAAGGTGCTCGCCACCCGCGGCACGGCGGCGCGGCTGCGCGAGGTCGGCATCGAGTGCGGCGTGGTCAACAAGGTGGCCGAGGGCCGGCCGCATTGCGTGGATGCGATGAAGTCCGACGCCATCCAGATCGTCATCAACACCGCCAGCGGGGGGCAGAGCGTGTCGGACAGCTTCGACATCCGCCGCAGCGCCCTGACGCATGGCATCCCGCACTACACCACCCTGGCGGGTGCCCGCGCCGCGGTCCACGCCATTGCCGCGCTCAGGGGCGGAACCCTTGATGTGGCGCCCCTCCAGGCCTATTTTGATACATCATTCTGAGCGGGCGGGGGAAGGCGACCACCCTTCCCCCGCCCCGCCTGTTTCTGCCCCGATGCCGGAGCTTTCGCCTCTTCGCCACTGGCGCAGGCTGTTCTAGGCTTCGGGTGCCGAGGCCGGCGTGGCTGGGTCGAGAAAGGATTCGCAGTGCAGAAGTTCCCCATGACCGCGGAAGGGCTCGCCCGGCTGCAGGAGGAACTGCGACACCTCAAGGTCGAGGAACGCCCCGCCGTGATCCGCGCGATCGCGGAGGCGCGCGCGCATGGCGACCTCTCGGAGAACGCCGAATATCACGCCGCGCGCGAACGCCAGTCCTTCATCGAGGGCCGCATCGCCGAGCTTGAATCCATCATCCCCTCGGTCGATGTCATCGACACCTCGCGCCTCACCGGCAACCAGGTGCGCTTCGGCGCGCATGTGACGGTGGTGGACGAGGAGACCGAGGACGAGAAGACCTATCGCATCGTCGGCGCCTATGAGGCCGACATGAAGATGGGCAGCATCTCCATCTCCTCGCCGCTCGCCAAGGCGCTGATCGGCAAGAAGGTGGGCGACAGCGTCGAGGTGCCCGCGCCCGGCGGCGCGCGCGTCTATGAGATCGCCGGCGTCCGCTTCACCTGAGACCTGACCATGTCACCGCATCGCCCTGCCACGGCAGCCAGCCCGGGCCTGCCGCAAACCACCCCGCACGCCGTCAGCCTGGCCGATGTGCGCGCCGCCGCCGCGCGCATCGCGGGCGCGGTGCTGCGCACGCCGACCCTGCGCTGTGACGCGCTGTCCCGCGCCACGGGCGCGCAGATCCATCTCAAGCTCGACAACCTCCAGGCCACGGGCGCCTTCAAGGAACGGGGTGCCGCGAACCGCATCGCGCTGCTGACGGCACGCGAGCGCGCGGCGGGCGTGATCGCCATGTCGGCCGGCAACCATGCCCAGGCCGTGGCGCGCCACGCGGCGCTTGCCGGCATCGCCGCCACCATCGTGATGCCGCGCTTCACCCCCGCCACCAAGGTCACGCGCACCGAGGGCTGGGGCGCGCGCGTGGTGCTGCAGGGCGACACGCTGGCCGAGGCCGCGGCCCATGCGCTCGACCTCGCGCTGCGCGATGGCCTGACCTTCGTGCACCCCTATGACGACCCCGGCGTGATCGCCGGCCAGGGCACCGCGGCACTCGAGATGCTCGAGGATTTCCCGGGGCTCGAGGCGATGGCCGTGCCGGTCGGCGGCGGCGGGCTGCTCACCGGCTGCGCGGCTGCCGCGCTGGAGCTCAAGCCCGGCATCACGGTCTATGGCGTGGAGGTCGAGGGCTACCCGGCCATGGCGCAGCGCCTGGCGGGCAAGCCCGTGCAGGTGGGCGGGCCCACCATCGCCGAGGGCATCGCCGTGCGCGACGTGGGCGAACTGCCCTACCAGCTCCTCTCCCGCATGGGGATCGAGGTGCTCGTGGTGCCCGAGCGCGCGGTGGAGGAAGCCGTGGCCCTGCTCGCCGAGGGCGCGAAGCTGGTCGCCGAGGGCGCGGGCGCGGCCGGGCTGGCCGCCGTGCTGGCCTATCCGGAACGCTTCGCGGGCAAGGCGGTGGGCATCCCGGTCTGTGGCGGCAACATCGATGCGCGCGCGCTCTCCAACGTGCTGCTGCGGCAGTTGCTGCGCGACGGGCGCATCCTGCGCCTGCTCTTCGAGATCCCCGACCGTCCCGGCGTGCTGGCCGACATCGCCACGCGCATCTCGGCGCTGGGCGGCAACGTGATCGAGGTGAACCACCAGCAGCTCTTCGGCGCGCCGACCGTCCAGAGCACCGAGCTCTACATCATGGTCGAGGTGCGCGACGCCGCGCAGGGCGATGCCATCATCGCCGCGCTGCGCGCCGGGGATTACGTGGTGAAGCGGATCTGAACGCGGTGGGCTGGCCCGGGTTCGGGCCAGCCACCTTGTCTCAGAGCGCGCCGCCCTTGCGGCCCGCCATGGCGCCAAGGCGCAGACGCAGCGCGTTCAGCTTGATGAAGCCCTGCGCGTCGAACTGGTCGTAGGCGCCCTGGTCGTCCTCGAAGGTCACATGCTTCATCGAGTAGAGGCTGTGCGGCGAGGTGCGGCCGATGACGATGGTGTTGCCCTTGTAGAGCTTGAGCCGCACCGTGCCGGTCACGCTCTTCTGGCTTTCGTCGATCAGCGCCTGCAGCATCCGGCGCTCCGGGGCGAACCAGAAGCCGTTGTAGATGATCTCCGCATAGCGCGGCATCAGCGAATCCTTCAGGTGGCAGGCCTCGCGGTCGAGCGTGATGCTCTCCATCGCGCGATGCGCCACATGCAGGATCGTGCCGCCCGGCGTCTCGTAGCAGCCGCGCGACTTCATGCCGACGAAGCGGTTCTCCACCAGATCCAGCCGGCCGATGCCGTTCTCCTTGCCCAGCGCGTTCAGCTTCGTGAGCAGCGTGGCGGGGGAGAGGCGCTCGCCATTGATGCCCACCGCGTCGCCGCGCTCGAACTCGATGGTGATCTCGGTGGCGCGGTCGGGCGCGTTCTCGGGCGAGATGGTGCGCTGCCAAACCATCTCATCCGGCGCATCCCCCGGCTCCTCGAGGATCTTGCCCTCGGAGCTGGAGTGCAGAAGGTTCGCATCGACGCTGAAGGGCGCCTCGCCGCGCTTGTCCTTGGCGATGGGGATCTGGTTCTGCTCGGCGAACTCGATCAGCCGCGTGCGGCTGGTGAGGTCCCATTCGCGCCAGGGGGCGATGATCTTGATGTCGGGCTTGAGCGCGTAATAGCTCAGCTCGAAGCGCACCTGGTCGTTGCCCTTGCCGGTCGCGCCATGCGCCACGGCGTCCGCGCCCATGGCTTCCGCGATCTCGATCTGGCGCTGGGCGATCAGCGGCCGGGCGATGGAGGTGCCCAGCAGGTACATGCCCTCATACAGCGCATTGGCGCGGAACATCGGGAAGACGAAGTCCTTCACGAAGGTCTCGCGCAGATCGTCGATGAATATGTTCTCGGGCTTGATGCCGAGCAGCAGCGCCTTGTCGCGCGCCGGGCCAAGCTCCTCGCCCTGGCCGAGATCGGCGGTGAAGGTCACCACCTCGCAATTGTAGGTGGTCTGGAGCCACTTCAGGATCACGCTGGTGTCGAGCCCGCCGGAATAGGCGAGCACGACCTTCTTCACATCCTTGACACGCATATCGGGTCCCCTGGGGAAAACGGGCGGAACATGCCCCCGCGCGGCGAGGCGGGCAAGACAGCGCGGGCAAGACGGCGAAAGCCGCTTGCAGGCCCGTCCCGGCGGGGCGAAAGCTGCGGCCATGCTCGCCCGCCTGCTGCTGCTGTTCCTGCTTGCGCCTGCCCCTCTCGCCGCCGATGGCGCGCCTTTGCTGGCGCTGCCGGAGACAGCGGGGCTGCGCGCCCCGGATCGCGCCAATGTCGCGCGCTTCCTGCAGATGAATACGCCCCGCGTGCTGGCGCTGGGTGCCGATGGCGCCTTTGGCTGGCGCGCCGGCGGCGGCTCCCTCGAGGAGGCCGAGCGTGCCGCGCTCGAGAATTGCCGCCGCCGCGCCCAGGGTCGCGCCTGTGCCGTCGCGGTGCGGGACCTGGAGGTGCTGGCGCCCGGCCTCGCCCCCACCGCGCCCTGGGCGCCGCCGCCCGCCCCACCCGGCACGCGCATCGGCGGCGAGCACCATGACACCATGCCCGATGGCCGCTTCCTCTGGTGGGGGGAGCAGTCGGCGGCGGGCGTGCTGGTCTGGGCGCATGGCCGCGGGGCAGAGGGCGTGGACAGCCGCGGCCTCCAGCCGCAATCCTGGACGCGGCACTTCAACAATGCCGGCTTCGACATCTGGCGCTTCGACCGCCACCCCGCGCAGGACGGGCTGAACCGCGCCGCCGCCTGGCTGCGCGAGGATCTGGTGGCACTGCGCGCGCGCGGCTACCGGCGCGTCATCGTCGCGGGCCAGTCGCGCGGGGCGTGGAATGCGCTGCAGGCGCTGGCCAAGCCCGGCCTCGCCGATGTGGTGATCGCCATGGCCCCGGCCGCGCATGGGCAGGAGGACAGCCCGATCTTCCGCCGCCAGACGGAGGATCTGACCCGCGTTCTGCTGGCCGCCGCGGCCGGGGGCGGACCGGCGGCGCGCGTCGCGGTGGCGAATTTCCGCGATGATCCCTTCGACGCCGATCCCGAGGCCCGCGCGCGGGTGCTGCGCGACTTCGCCCCCCGCGCCGGCGCCTTCCTGCTGCTGGATCGGCCCGAGGGCCTGACCGGCCACCTCGCCGGCGCCTCCGTGCGCTTCAACGACCGCTTCGGCGCCTGCCTGCTGCGCTTCGCTACGGCCGAGACGCCGCCTGCCGCCTGCTGAAAAGCCCCGCGATCCGGCCGAACAGGCCCGGGATCGCCCACATCGCCGCCAGCACCGTCAGCCCGCAGAGCACCGCGCTGATCGGCCGGGTGAAGAAGGGCGTGAGGTCGCCACCCGAAAGCACCAGGCCGCGCAGAAGGTTCTTGTCCAGCAGATCGCCCAGCACCAGGCCCAGCACCAGCGGCGCCATCGGGAAGCGCAACTCGCGCAGCACGAAGCCGAGCAGCCCCGCCCCCAGCATCACCCAGATGTCGAAAAGCCGCGAGGTGATGGCGAAGGCCCCCACCGTGCAGAGCACGAAGACGATGGGCATGAGGCGCGCGCGCGGGATCAGCAGCACCCAGAGCAGCGGCTTCACCAGCAGCAGGCCGTAGACCAGCTTCACCATGTCGGCGATCACCAGCATGGCGACGATCTGGTAGATGAATTCCGGCGCGGTGATCGCCAGCATTGGCCCGGGATTGAGCCCGTGGATCATCATCGCCGCCATCAGCACCGCGGCCGGCGCGCTGCCCGGCACGGCCAGCGTCAGCACCGGAATGATCGCGCCGGGCACGCAGGCGCTCTCGCCCGTCTCGGCGGCCATCAGGCCTTCGACGCTGCCCTTGCCGAACATCTCGCGCTCCGCGCTCGCGCGCTTGGCGGCGGCGTAGCTGGTCCAGGCGGCGATGTCCTCGCCCAGGCCGGGCATGGCGCCGATGAAGGTGCCGATCGAGCCCGAGCGCAGGATGGTGCGCCAATACTGCGTCACGTCCCGGATGCGCGGGATGACGCTGTCGATCTTCGACGACACCGCCTTCACCGCCGGCCCGCGCATGGCGTTCAGCACCTCCGCCACGCCGAAGACGCCGACCAGCACCGGCAGCAGCCCGAGCCCGCCCGCGAGATCCGCATTGCCGAAGGCGAAGCGCGCATAGGCGTGGTTCGTCTCCTGCCCGATGGTGGCGATGAACAGGCCGAGGAAGCCGGCGATGTAGCCCTTCAGCGCGTCGCCGCCGGACAGCGAGCCGGCGATGACAATGCCGAAGACCGCCACCCAGAACATCTCGTAGCTGCCGAATTGCAGCGCGAATTCACCGAAGCTCGGCGCGAAGAGCGCGAGGATCAGCGTGCCGAACAGCGTGCCGAGCCAGGAGCCGAGCGTGGAGATGCCCATCGCGCGGCCCGCGAGGCCCTTGCGCGCCAGCGGAAAGCCATCGAGCGTGCTCGCCGCACTGGCCGGCGTGCCCGGGATGTTCAGCAGGATCGCCGAGCGCGAGCCGCCATAGATCGCGCCGACATAGACGCAGACCAGCACGAGCATCGCCACCTGCGGGCCCATGGTGAAGGTCAGCGTGGTCAGCAGTGCCACGCCCATCGTGGCCGTCAGCCCCGGCAGCGCGCCGATGACGATGCCGATCAGCACCGCCCAGAAGGCGTGGAAGATCGCCCCGCCCTGCAGCACATGGGCGAAGCCGCCCGCGAGCATGGTGAAGGGATCGCTCATGGCAGGCGCACCAGGAAGAGCCGCTCGAAGACCAGCGACACGGCGATGCCCGTGCCCAGGCCGAGCAAGGCGGCCTCGAGGATCCGGCGTGGCCGGCCCACCGGGCCTCGATCCCACTCGAAGGCGGTGGTGAAGGCGAAGACGAAGAGCGCGCTGGCCATCCAGAAAGGCAGCGTGCCGACCATCACGCCGGCATAGAGAATGCCGAGCGCGGCCGCCGTGCCAAGCTGGCGCGCATCGCCCGGCGTCAGCGCGGGCGCGTGCTGCGACGGGTCGCGCAGCGCGCCGCGCCGGATCGCGCGCAGCCCGAGCAGCACGGACAGCCCCGCGATCACCACGCCATAGAAGCCGGGCACGATGCCCGGCGCTGTCAGGCCGCTATGCGACTGCTCGGCGAAGGTCGGCATGTTGAGCGCGATGCCCAGCACGCCGAGCCCGAAGGCGAGCAGCACCGCCGCGGTGAGCAGATCGGCCCGCGGCGGCAGCGGCGCCCGATCGCCGGCGAAGGGGGAGGCTGCTTCCTCCTCCGCCGAAGGCGGCGGAGGAGTCATCTGGTGCCCTCAGACGGCGGGCGCGCGCTCCGCGCGCGTGCCTTCGCGCCGGCCACCCGTGTGCCGGTTGCAAGGTTGGTCTGGGCGCGGCCCGCATTCGCGGGCTCGGCGCGCGGCAAAGCGGCCGCACGCCGCCTCGCTGGCGCCCTCACAGGCGCTGGATGCCCAGTGTGTCGGGGCTGACGCGCGCCGTGCCGCCATCGAAATAGAGCCAGGCGGTCTGGCGCACCATCTTCCAGGCCTCGTCGAAGGCCTGCTGGCCATGCAGCGGGCTGAACACCGCGGCGCGCGAGGCGGCGTAGGTCTTCAGCCGCTCGCTGTTCACGATCTTCTCGCGCCAGACCTGGCTGACGGTGTCCACCACATTCTGCGGCACGCCCTTGGGCGTCCAGATGCCGAAATAGTTCAGCGGCGCGGGGATGGTCGGCAGGAACTGGCGGATCGAGGGCAATTCGCCCACGCCCTGCAGCGTCACATTCTGCTCGGCCTGCACAGCCAGCGGAATGAGGCGCCGCGCGCGGATCATCTCCGCCGCTTCCACCAGCAGCACCGCGCCCATCGGCGTCTCGCCGCTCACGGTGGCGATCATCGCCGGGTTGCCGCCATCATAGGTGGCGTGGCGATAGGTGATGTTGGTGGCGGCGCGGATGGCCGACATCATGTTGTGCCCTGCCGAACTCACACCCGCCGTCGCCACGGCCATGCTGGCGCCGCGCGTGCGGAAGGCCTCCATCGCCGCGTTGAAGTCGCGGATGCCGGCCTGCGGGTTGGCGACCAGGATGTTCACATTCGCGACCGCGAAGAACAGGTTCCAATCCGCCAGCATCGTGTCGAGCAGGCCGAGCACCTTGTAGCAGCCCACATCCACCGCCGCGCCGGCCGCCCAGGTCATGCCGTCCCTGGGTGCCTCCAGGGCATTGCGCGTGCCGATCGAGCCCGAGGCGCCAGGCTGGTTCACCACCACGAAGCGCTGGCCGAGGGCCGCTTCCAGCTCGGCGGCGACGATGCGCGCCATCTGGTCCGTGCTGCCGCCCGCCGCCCAGGGGACGATGATCGTCACCGGCCGGTCCGGCCGCCAGCCGGCCTGGGCGCTGGCGATGCCCGGCATGGCAAGGCCGGCGCCCGTGGTCGCCAGCAGGGTCCTGCGCGAAATCGTCATGGCTGTCTCTCCTCCCGCGGTGGTTCGAGTAACCCGTCGGTTACCTGGGAGGATGGGGCGGCTTCGCCGCGCGCGTCAACCGAACTCCGGCCCGGCCAGCACGAAGTTCTGCAGCACGTCGCCCGGCGGCGGCGCGCCCAGCGCCATGCGCGTGAAGGGGCGCTGCGGCGTGGCGCCGAGCAGGGTGGCGACCTCGCCGGCGGCATCATGCAGGTCGATCACCGCGGGCATGGCGAGGGCCTGCTGCGCGGCGGCGATCAGGCCGAGCGCGGTCTGCGCGTCCGGGGCCACCACCGGGCCAATCTGCGGCGCGCCGCGCCCCTCCCGCGCCAGCACGAAGCCGCGCCGGTCGGGCGTGGTCAGTGCCGCCCCCGGCTGGCGCGCGGCGAGGCGGCGCAGCAAGGCCTCCCGTGGCGCGCCGAAGGCCGCTTCATCCAGGGCGAGCAGCGCCGGCCAATCCTCCGGCGCGATGGGGCGCGTGGCGGTGGGCAAGCTGCGCAGCCCCGCAGGCAGCGCCCAGCGGGTGAAGCCGAAGACATCGACGAAGCCGAGGCGGCGATAGACCTCGCGCCCCGCCGGCGTCGCGTCCAGGGCGATGCAGGCCGTGCCGGCAAGGGCCTCGATGGCCCAGCGCATGAGCGCGGTAGCAAGGCCCTCCCGCCGCCGATCCGGGCGCACCAGCACCATCGAGATCCAGGCCAGGTCGCGCCCATGCGGCAGCACGGCGGCGGTGGCGGCGAGGCAATCGGCCTGCGCATCCGCCAGCGCCCGCACCGCGCCATGCGCCAGGAAATGCCGCCAATCCGCCGGCGTCTGGTTCCAGCCGACCCGCGCGGAGAGCGCGGCGGCGGCGGGCAGGTCATCGAGCGTGGCGGGGCGGAATTCCGGCATGGCCCCAGCCTCGGAACGGCCGCGCGGCGGGTCAAGGGGCTGGACAGTCCCGCGACCCCGCGCCCAACTGCACGCATCGGGAGAAACCGGCCATGCGCATCTCGCTCTGCAACGAAGTCGTCGCCGGCCTGGATTTCGCCGCGCAGGCCAGGCTGGCCGCCGCGCTCGGCTATGACGGGCTGGAAGTGGCGCCCTTCACGCTGGACGCCGAAGCCCCACATCTGCTGCCCGCCGCGCGCCGCGCCGAGCTGCGCCGCATCGCCGAGGGCGAGGGTGCGCCGATCACCTCCCTGCATTGGCTGCTGGTCGCGCCGCCCGGGCTTTCCATCACCACCGCGGATTCCGCCATCCGGACCCGCACGCTCGACGTCATGCAGCGCCTGATCGGCCTCGCCGCCGATCTCGGGGCCAGTCTGCTGGTGCATGGCTCGCCGAAGCAGCGGCATGTGGCGGCGGATGGCGATGCGGCGCGCGCGGAAGAGGCCATGGCGCAGGCCGGCGCCTGGGCGGCGCAGCATGGGCTGACCTATTGCCTGGAACCGCTCGATGCCGGGCAGACCAATTGGGCGCGCACCGTCGCGGAGGCGATCGGGATCGTCGCGCGCATCGCCGTGCCGGGCCTCAAGACGATGCTCGATGTGAGTGCCGCCGGGAATGGCGAGGCGGAGGACGCCGCGACGCTGCTGCGCCGGCACATACCCTCCGGCTGGATCGCGCATGTGCATCTGAACGACCGCAACCGGCGCGGCCCGGGCCAGGGTGCGGATCGTTTCGGACCCGTCTTTACCGAGTTGCGCGAGACCGGCTATGCAGGCTTCTGTGCCGTCGAGCCCTTCGACCACCATCCCGACGGACCGACCAGCGCCGCCCGCGCCATCGGCTATCTGCGAGGATTGCTCGAGACATGACCGCACCGCGCTTCACGCTGCTCGAGACCGAGCGCTTCGAATGGCCCTTCACGCTGCGCCTGCCCTTTCGCTTCGGCGTCATCACCGTGACGCAGGGCCGCCAGGCGGTGATCCGCGCGCGCATCCGCCTCGAGGATGGGCGCGAGGCCTGGGGCATCGCGGCCGAGACATTGGCGGCGAAGTGGTTCGACAAGGACCCCAGGCTCAGCGACGCGCAGAACGAACAGCAGTTGCGCCGCGCGCTGGAACTCGCCATCGCGGGCACGCAGGCGGCGGGGGCGGACACGGCCTTCGGGCATTTCGCCAATGGCTATGCGGCGCATGTCGCGGCCTGCGGGGCGGAGGCGCTGAACCCGCTTGTCGCGGGCTATGGCCGCGCGCTGCTCGACCGCGCGATGCTCGATGCGCTGCTCAAGGCGCAGGGCGTGTCCTTCTGGGCGGGCATGCGCGCCAATATCGGCGGCATGGCGCCGCATGCGGTGATCCCGGACCTTGGCGGCTTCGATTTCGCCGCGATGCTGGAGAGCCTCACGCCGCTGCGCCAGATCCATGCGCGCCACACGGTCGGGCTGGTGGACCCGATCACCGCCGCCGACCAGGACCATCGCGTCGAGGATGGCCTGCCCGAGACGCTGGAGGAAATCCTGGCCACCTATCGCCACCGCTACTGGAAGCTGAAGGTCGGTGGCAACATCGCGCAGGATGTGGACAGGCTCTGCCGCATCGCCTCGGTGCTCGACCGCATGCATGGCGGCTACCACGCGAGCCTGGACGGCAACGAACAGTATGAGGATGCCGAAGGCGCACTCGCGCTGTGGCACGCGATGCAGGCGGAACCAAGGCTGCGCAACCTCTGCGCCTCCATTCTCTATATCGAGCAGCCGGTGAAGCGGGCCCGCGCGCTGGAGACCGGCATGGCCACCCTGGCCGCGCAGCGCCCCGTCATCATCGATGAGAGCGACGGGCCGCTCGATGCCTTCGTCACGGGCCGCGCGCTCGGCTATGCGGGCGTCTCCTCCAAGGCGTGCAAGGGGGTGTGGCGCAGCGTGATCAACCTCGCGCGCTGCCGTGCCTGGAACGCCCCAGGGGAAGGGCGGTCAGGCAGCCAGCGCTACTTCATGTCGGCCGAGGACCTCACCACGCTGGCCGGTGTCTGCGTGCAGCAGGATCTGGCGCTGGTCTCGCTGCTCGGCCTGCCGCATGTGGAGCGCAACGGCCATCATTTCGTCGATGGCTTCGCCGGCCGGCCGAAGGCGGAAGCCTATCGCTTCCTTGAGGCGCATGGCGGTCTCTACGCCGATACCTCGCACGGCCCGCGGCTTGCGATCCGTGAGGGCGTGCTCGAGCTCGGCAGTCTCGATACGCCTGGGCTGGGGGCGACGATCGAGCCCGACACCGGCGCGATGGATGTGATGGCGAAGGCGTCTTGGGTTTAGGGTCCAAACCCGATCAGGAGCCAGAAATGCGTTCAGCGTCGCGGCAGCGCCGCGACCCATCTGAACGAATGATGCTCTAGCCGCCCGCCTGCCACGCCTTCACGCTATCCAGCGGCCAGAGCAGCATCAGCACGTTGAGCGCGAGTCCGTCGCGGATCACCCAGCCGACGCCGATCTCGAAGACCAGGATCAGCGCGACCGTGGCCCAGACCGGCAGCTTCGCCGCCAGGGCGAAGCCCAGCCACATGGCGAAGATGTCCGCCACGGAATTCACCACGCTGTCGCCGAAGTAATCCAGCGCGATGGTCGCCTCGCGGTAGCGCTGGATCACGGTGTCCGTGTTCTCCGCGATCTCCCAGGCGGCTTCCAGGATGGTCGCGATCAGCAGCCGCGGCGGCAGGCCCAGGGATCCGAGGCCCAGGCGCGGCAGCAGCAGATGCAGCGCGCCGTAGAAGAGCATGCCGTGGATGATGTGGGAGGGCGTGTACCAATCCGTGAGGTGCTGCGAATTCTCCGCACTCATCACCACGCCGTGCCAGAGCTTCACCGTGCCACAGGTGCAGATCGGCGCGCGACCCATCCACAGCAGGATCGCCGCCGTGGCCGCGACCACACCGAGCAGGATCGCAACCCAGCGGGGCGTGAAGCCCGCCCGGCGCATCAGGGCGCGAAGCGCACCGGCGCCCCGAGAGGCGCGCCCAGCACCTCATCCTCGCGCATCACCGGCGTGCCGCGCAGGATCGTCATCACCGGCCAGCCCGTGCAGCGATGGCCCGCGAAGGGCGTCCAGCCGCAGGGCGAGACGATCCAGCTCTCCTCGATCATGCGCGTGCGGCGCATGTCCACCACGGTGAAGTCGGCATCGTAGCCGGCGGCGAGCCGCCCCTTGCCCACCATGCCATAGACCCGCGCCGGCCCCGCACACATCAGGTCCGCCAGCCGCGAGAGTGAGAGCCGCCCCGCGCTGACATGGTCGAGCATCAGCGGCACCAGCGTCTGCACACCGGTCAGCCCCGCCGCGCAATCCGGCCAGGGGCGCTCCTTCGCCGCGCGCGAGTGCGGCGCGTGGTCGGAGCCGATCGTATCCACCGTGCCATTGGCCACCGCGGCCCAGGCGGCCTCCAGATGGCGTGCATCGCGGATCGGCGGGTTCATCACCGCATAGCCGCCGAGCCGGTCATAGGCCTCGTCGGTCTGCGTCAGGTGGTTGAGCAGCACTTCCACCGTGCAGATGTCGCGGTAGTCGCGCAGGTATTCCAGTTCCTCCGCCGTGCTGACATGCAGGATATGCGCAGGGCGATTGGTCTTGCGCGCGATCGCCATCAGCCGGCGCGTGCCGAGTGCGGCGCATTCCACGTCACGCCACTCGGCGTGCATCCGGTGCGGCATCCCGCTGGTGTAGTGGGGCTTGCGCGCCTGCAGGCGATACTCGTCCTCGGAGTGATAGGCGATGCGGCGGCGGCCGCTGCGCATCACGCGCTCGAGGCTCTCATCATCCTCGACCAGCAGGTCGCCGGTGGAGGAGCCGGCGAAGACCTTGATGGCGCAGACATTGGGCTGCGCCTCGAGATCCGCCAAGTCCGCGATGTTCGACTTCGCCGCGCCGACATACATGCCAAGGTCGCACCAGGCGCGCCCGGCGATGAAGTCGCGCTTCCAGTCGATCTTCTCGCGCGTCGTGATCGAGGGGTTGGTGTTCGGCATGTCGAAGACGGCGGTGAGGCCACCGAGGATCGCGCCCTTGGTGCCGGTCTCGATGGTCTCCACGGCCGGGTCGCCGGGCTCGCGCAGATGCACATGGCTGTCGATCAGCCCGGGCAGCACATGCAGCCCGCGGCAATCGATGCTCTGCGTCGCCTCGGCACGGGCGAGGTCGCCGATGGCCGCGATGCGCCCGCTGCGCACGCCCACATCGCCCTGAACCTCGCCCCAGGGCAGCACCAGCGTGCCACCGCGCAACACCAGATCGAACATGGGCTTCACCTTTTCATGCCAGATAGTCGAACACATCGCCCTGCGGCGCGCGCCGCTCGACATGGGCGCGATGCCACAGCGCGTAGAAAAGCAGGTGCCAGGCCGCGAAACCACGATGCTTGTCGCCGCCCGCCGCGCGGAACAGCGCCACGACACGGTCGGGCTTCGCGATCTCCGTCACGCCGGGCTGCTCGGCGACGAGCCTGCCCAGCCGCTCGCCCGCGCCCCCGATCCAGGCCGCGATGGGCACGGTGAATCCCTGCTTCGGTGCGAAGGGGCGCGTGGCCGGGGCATGGGTCGCGGCCCATTGGCGCAGCAGCCACTTGCCCGTGCGATGCCGCACCTTCAGCGAATCGGGCAAGCGGAAGGCGGCCTCCACCACCGCCGGGTCCAGGAAGGGCGTGCGCCCCTCCACCGCATGCGCCATCAGGCAGCGATCGAGCTTGGTCAGCAGATCGTTCGGCAGCCAATCCGCGATGTCCGCCGCCTGCGCCGCCTGCAGCCGCGAGCGCCCGGGCGTGGCGGCGGAGGCCTCGGCGGCGGCGATGCCGTCGCGCCAGAAGCGGGGTGCCTCGCGCAGCACGTCGGGCACATGGTCGAAGGCGCCGGCGGCGCGCGGCTGCCGCCCGCCGAGCCACCAGGGGCGCATCGCGCTGCGATAGCGGCCATAGCCGGCGAAGAGTTCGTCCCCGCCCTCGCCCGAGAGCACCACCTTCACCTCCTGCACCGCGCGGCGCGCGAGGAACCAGGTGGGGATGATGGCGTAGTCCGCGGCAGGGTCGTCCATTGCCGCCACGATCTGCGGCAAATGTTGCCAGACCATCGCCTCGGTGATGGTGAGCGTGCTGTGCTTCGCCCCCGCCGCGAGGGCCGCGGCCTCCGCCGCCGCGCGTTCGTCGGCGGCGCCCGGCGCGTCGAAGGCGGCGGTGAAGGCGCGCACGGGCTGCGCGTTCAGCCGCGCCATCATCGCCAGCACCACGCCGGAATCGATGCCGCCCGACAGGAACAGGCCGTAGGGCACGTCGCTGCGCTGGTGCACGCGCACGCTGTCCTCCAGCGCGGCGTCGAGGCGCGTCAGCGCATCCTGCTCGGTGATGCTCTCCGGCCCGCCGGCCGGCAGCGCGCTCCGGCGATGGCGCTCGACGATGGCGCCATCGGCGATCACCACCGTCTCGCCCGGCAGCAGGCGGCGAATGCCCTCGAAGATCGTCTCCGCGCCGGTCGTGAACTGCATCTGCAGCAATTCGTCGCGCGCCTCGCGCCGCACGCGCGGCCGCACCAGCCCGGCGGCGATCAGCGCCTGCGGCTCCGAGGCGAAGGCGATGCCGCCCTCGATCTCCACGAGATACAGCGGCTTGATGCCGAAGGGATCGCGCGTCAGCACCAGCCGCCGCGCCGCGCGATCATGAAGTGCGATCGCATACATGCCGCGCATCGCCTGCGCGTAGCCCACCACGCCGTCGCGGCGATACAGGTGCAGCGGCGGCTCGCAATCGCTGCCCGTCACGCAAGGCAGCATGTGTTCGGCGCGCAGCTCGACGTAGTTGTAGACCTCGCCATTCGCCACCAGCGCATGCGGGCCGGCGAAGAGCGGCTGGTCGCCGGTGACGAGATCGATGATGGCGAGCCGCGTATGCGCGATGCCGACATTCTCGGCCACATGCTGCCCCGCGCCATCCGGCCCGCGATGGCCGAGCGCGGCCGCGAGCGCCGCGAGCACCGCCGGATCAGGCACCATCCCATGCCGCAGCGCGAGGCCCGCTATGCCACACATGGATCAGCCTCCGGCTGAATGCCGCACATCAGCCGCGCGCCCTTGCCAGGAAGGCCGCATCATCCAGGAAGCGCGCCCAGGCGGCGAGCACCGGCGCCTCCGCATGGCGTGCAAGGAACTCCGCCCTGCCCGCCTCCGCCAGGCGCTGCGCGAGGCCGCCATCCGCCAGCACGCGGGCGAGCGCGGCGGCCAGCGCCGCATCGTCGCCGATCGGCACGATCAACCCTGTCTCCTCCGGCCGGATCACCTCGCGCGGGCCATCGGCGGCGGTGGCGATGACGGGACGCGCGGCGGCGAAGCCCTCCAGCACCACATTGCCGAGGGGCTCGATGCAGGAGGGCACGACCAGCATATCGGCCTGCGCCAGCAGCGCGCCGACATCCTGCCGCCAGCCGAGGAAGTGCACGCGCTCCGCGAGGCCCAGCTCGCGCGCCAGCGCCGTGAGCTTCGCGCGTTCCTCCCCCTCTCCGGCGAGGTCGAGCTGCACATCGCCCGGCAGCCGCGCCAGCGCACGCAGCAGCGTCGGGAAATCCTTGTTCGGGTGCAGACGCCCCATGGCGAGCAGCCGCCGCGGCGCGCGCGGCTGCCAGGGCGACTCGAACAGATCGGCGGCGAAATTCGGCACATGGCGCAGCCGCTTCACCGGCCAGCCCTGCGCCGCGATCCAGTCGCAGAGCCCCTGCGTATTGGCCGCGAGCAGGTCGCAGCCCGCATAGTTCTTCAACGCGTAGCGCCCCCCGAGCCGGCCGACCAGCGCCCAGGGGGCGCGCACGCTCGCCCCCCGGCAGAAGCCCGCGGCGCGGTTCATCCAGGCCACCACCACCTGCGGGCGGAAGGCCTCCAGCGTCGCGCGCAGGCGCCGCCCTGTCAGCAGGTCGAACATGCCGCCGAAGCCGAGCTCGACCGGGGCGAGGCCCCCGGCCGCGAGTCGCGCGGCGCGCCCCGGCTCGCGCCGGATCACGGCCAGCACCTCCATCCCGGCGCGGTGCTGCGCGAGGGTGAGGCGTTCGAAGAAGGCCTCCGCGCCGCCCTGCGGGGCGCCGGCCATCACATGCGCTACACGCATTATTTGGCCCTCAGACGGCGGGCGCGGCCATCCGGCCGCTTGCCTTCGCGCCGACGCGCTGGGGCACCGGAGCAGGCGGTTGCACTGTGCGCGGGGCCGCCTTCGCGGCCCGTTTGGGCGGCGAGGATCATGATGCGGTCGCCCTCGCGAGCAACGCCTCGGCGGCGGCCAGGACGCGTTCCACGGGGATGGCGTCCATCTCCACCGTGAAGGGCGCGCCATCGGCCTGCACCGCCACGGCGCGCGGGCCGCAGGGGCCGTATTCGGCGGCGTTGCTCTGCGCGAAAAGGCCGAGCGTGGGCGCACCGGCCGCCGCGGCCAGGTGCATCAGCCCGCTATCATTGCCCAGATAGAGCGCGGCCCGCCGCAGCACCGCCGCGACCTCGGGCAGGCTGAGCACGCCCACCAGATCGACCGATCCGGGCAGGCCCTCCAGCACCGGGCGGGCCATGGCGGCTTCCTCCGCACCGGGGCCGGCGAGCACGGCGATGCGCGCCCCGGCGAGCGCCCCGCCCGGCGCGGTCAGCGCCCGTGCGGTGGCGACGAAGCGCGCGGCCGGCCAGACCTTGCGCGCCCAATTGGCACTCGGCCCCAGCACCAGCCAGGGCCCGCCGGGAAGCAGCGCCGCTGCGCGCGCTTCATCCTCGGGCGCGGTCCAGACCACGGGCAGCGGCGCGGGATCGAGGCCCAGCACCGCGCCGATATGGCTCAGCCGATGTCCGGACCGGCGCCCGCCCTTGCCGATGGCGCGCTGGCCGGCCCAGAGCGTCCAGGCCAGGGCCGAGGCGCGCAGATCCACCACCAGATCCCACCGCCGCCCCACCACCTGCGCCCAGAGCGAGAGCCAATGCAGCGACCAGCGCCGCTTCGCCACCACGATCAGCCGCTCGAGCCCCGGCATCCGGGCGAAGACGCCCGCCGCCGCCGGGCCGCAGGCCACGGTGAAGCGTGCGCCGGGATGGGCGCGGGCCAGATGGTCGATCAGGCTGGTGGACAACACCGCATCCCCGATCCGGGTCGCCGTGACGAACAGGATTTGCATCTGGATCGCGCATAGCACGGGTGCGCGCGCCGCCCCACCCTGCCTCTCCCACCGCCTCCCTTGGGGGCGGCTTGCCCTATCCGCCACGGCGCACCCATATGGGCGGCATGGACCTCGACTTCACCGATGCCGAGCTGCACCGCTATTCGCGCCACATCCTGCTCGAGGAAGTGGGCGCGATCGGCCAGGCGAAGCTGCGCGCCGCCCGCGTGCTGGTGGTGGGCGCCGGCGGGCTCGGTTCGCCGCTCGCGCTCTATCTGGCCGCCGCCGGGGTCGGCACGCTCGGGCTGATCGACCATGACCGGCTGGAACTGTCGAACCTGCAGCGCCAGGTCGCGCACAGCACCGCGCGCCTCGGCCTGAACAAGGCGGTGAGCGCGGCGCAGACGCTGGGCGCGCTGAACCCGGCCGTGCGGGTCGAGGTGCATGAACGGCGCATGGACGCCGCCGCCGCGCTGGAGCTGATCCCGGCCTACGACATCGTCTGCGACGGCACCGACAATTTCGCCACGCGCTTCCTGCTCGGCGATGCCTGCCATCTGCTCGGCAAGCCGCTGGTCAGCGCCGCCGTGCTGCGTTTCGAGGGCCAGCTCTCGGTGTTCCGCGCGCATGAGGGGGCGCCCCACCCCTGCCATCGCTGCCTGCACCCCGAGCAGCCGCCCGAGGGGCTGGTGCCCAGCTGCGGGGAGGCCGGGGTGCTGGGTGCCGTCACCGGCGTGATGGGCACGCTGCAGGCCACCGAGGTGCTGAAGCTGATCCTGGGCATCGGCGAGGGCATGTCCGGCCGGCTGCTGCTGTGGGATGCGCTGGACATGCGCTTCCGCAGCGTGAAGCTGAAGCGCGACCCCGCCTGCGCGCTCTGCGGGGATCACGCGACGATCCACGACCTCTCGGCGCATGGCGAGGTGGCCGGGCCGGCCTGCGCGCGGTGAGCCAGACGCTCGGCATCCTGCTCCGCCAGGGCGATCACGACTCCGCGCATTACGCGCTGGTCGTGGCCACCGGCGCGGCGGCGATCGGCCGGGCGGTGACGCTCTTCGCCACCAATGGCGGCTGCCGCCTGTTCCTGGCCGGCACGCCGCTGGCGCAGGATCCGCGGGAGGCACTGCTGGCGACGCGCGGCGTCGCCGGGATCGCGGCGCTGCTGGCGGCGGCGCAGGAACTCGGCGTGACGCTGATCGCCTGCGAGGCCGGGCTGCGCGCCGAGGATCTCGCGCCCGAGTCGCTGATCGCGGGGGTGGAGGTGGCGGGGATCGTCAGCTTCCTCAACGCCGTCGGCAGCGGCCAGATGCTGGCCCTGTGATGCGCGCTTGACCGCAGCGCCCGGGATGGTGAAGGGATCGGGGATGCGCCTGTTCCGCCTGCCCCTGCTGACGCTGCTGCTGCTGCCGTCCCTGCTCGGCGGGCCGACGCCCCTGCGGGCGCAGACCCCCGCGCCGGCCACGCCCGGCAGCCTGCCGCCGCCCCGCCCGATCCAGCCCGCCGCCCCGGCCGCGACCCCCGCGCCGGCGGCCACGCCCGCCACCACGCCGGCTGCCAGGCCAACCGCCACGCCGCCGCGCCCGCCCAGCACGGCGCCGGCCCAACCGCCGCGCCCGCCGGCCGCCAACGCGCCGCAGACCGCCCCGCGCCCGGCGACTGCCACGCCGCCACGCCCGGCCACGCAGCAGCCGCCGCCCACCGTCGGCCGCACCCCGCCCCAGACGAATCGCCGCCCCGCCGCCACCGCGGCCGGTGCCGCGGCCGGGGCGGCGGGTGCGGCGGCCGGGGCCGCGGCCGCCAGCCGCACGCCCGAACCCGCCCAGCCGCCCGCGCCGCCGCCCATCCCGCCGACCGGGCAGGTGACCGGCCTCGCCTTGCCGCGCTTCGCCGCGCTGCGCTCGGATGAGGTGAACATGCGGGTCGGGCCGAACACGACCTTCCCCATCGAATGGACCTTCCAGCGCCGCGACCTGCCGGTGATGATCGTGGGCGAGTTCCAGCTCTGGCGGCGCATCCGCGACCCGGACGGGGCGGAGGGCTGGGTGCATTCCTCGACACTGGCGGGCCGGCGCACGGTGCTGGTGCGCCCCGCCGGCGGCGCGCCGGAAGCGACGCTGCGGCGGCGGCCGGAGGAGAATGCAGTGACGGTGGCGAAGCTGCGCACTGGCGTCATCGCCCGCGTGCGCGAATGCGAGGCCGCCAGCGCCTGGTGCGAGCTCCAGGTCGGCGGCCATCGCGGCTTCCTGCGCCGCGCCGAGCTCTGGGGCATCGGCGCGGAGGAGGAGATCAAGTAGGGGACAGACGAGCCCCTACGCTTGCTTGCTTTTCGGGCCACAAAGTGGCCCCGCGCGCAGACCGGATGCTTGGCCCGGCGCAACAGCGCGTCGGCGCGGAGCCAAGCGCGCGGAGCGCGCGCCCGGCGCCTGAGGGCTCAAGGCATGGCCACATCAATGCCCTGGTAGAAGTAGTTCTGGGCGCGGATCTGGTCGTCCGTGAGCCGCTGGCCGGCGGCGATGACCGTGGTGCCGTCCTGGCGCACGATCGGGCCATCGAAGGGGTGCAGCGTGCCGGCGGCCAGCGCATCGCGGATGCGCGTGGCCTCCGAGACCTCCTCGGGCGTCATGTTGGTGAAGGGGGCCAGGCGGAACATGCCGGAATTCAGCCCCTCCCACACATCGCCGGGGCGCCAGGTGCCGTCCAGCACCGCGCGGGCGCGGGAGGCGTAGTAGTCGCCCCAGTTGTTGACGTTGGAGGTCAGGTGCGCACGCGGCGCGAAGCGGGTCATGTCGCTCGACTGGCCGAAGCCGAAGATGTTGCGCTGCTCGGCGAGTTGCAGCGGCGCCGGGCCGTCGGTGTGGCTGCACAGCACGTCGCAGCCCTGGTCGATCAGCGCGCGCGCCGCATCGGCCTCGCGCCCCGGATTGGACCAGGCATTCACCCAGACCACGCGCACCTTCATCGAAGGATCGACCGACCAGGCGCCACGCATCACCGTGTTGATGGCGTGGATCACCTCCGGCACCGGGAAGGTGGCGACATAGCCGATCGTCTTGCTGCGCGACTTGCGCGCGGCGATCACGCCCTGGACGTAGCGGCCCTCATAGAAGCGGGCGTTGTAGAGGCTGAGATTCGGCAGGGTGGAGGTGCCCGTCGCGTTCTCGAACATCACGTTCGGGTGCTGCGGCGCGATGCGCAGCGTCGGCTGGAAGTAGGAGAAGCTGGTGGTGAAGATCAGGCGCGAGCCGGTGCGCACCAGCTGCGTCGCCACGCGGTCGAAATCCGGCGGCGCGACCGATTCCACCAGCGTGGCCGTGACGCGGTCACCCATCACCTCGAGCATGCGCCGGCGGCCCTGGTCGTGCATGTGCGACCAGCCGAAATCGCCCACCGGGCCGATCAGGATGAAGCCGACATTCAGGCGGTTCTGGGCCTCCGCCCCACGCCCCAGGGCAGCGGTGGCGGCGAGGCCGGCGGTGGTGCCGAGCAGCGTGCGGCGGGCGAGGGTCATGCGGGGCGATCTCCGGCAGGGCGATGATGGGCGCCACTACAGGAAACCGCCATGTGCATGCAATATTGAAGGCGGCGTCAGACGCCTTCCGGCTGCCCCGCGATGGCCACCGCGAGCCTGTTCGCATCCAGCAGCCGCGCCGCCAGCGCCGCCGTGCCCGCGCGCGTGAGCGAAGCGAGCCGCGCACTGCGCCGGTCGAGCCAGTCGCGCGGCCGGTTGTTGCGGCGGAGCGCGAGCAGCGTGCCCGCGATGCGGCGGCTGTCGGTGAATTGCAGCGGCAGGTTGCCGGTGAGGAAGGCCACCGCGTCATCAAGCTCCGCCTGGGTCGGGCCCTCGGCCGCCATGCGTGCCCATTCGGCGCGCGTCACGGCCAGCGCTTCCGCCACCTTCGCGTTGTCGGTGGAGGAGGAGCCGATGATCACGCCCTGGCCGAAGAGCTGGTCGAGCCCGACGCCGATGCCATAGGTGAGCCCGCGCTGCACGCGCACCGATTCCATGAGGCGGGAGGAGAATCCGCCCCCGCCCAGGATGCGCAGCACCACCTGCGCGGCCTCCCAATCCGGGTCGGTCACGGGCAGGCCGGCCTGGCCGAAGACGATGGCCGATTGCGGACCCTGCACCTGCAGCACCTTGGTGCCGAAGGCCTGGAAGGCGGGCAGCGGCGGTGCGGAGTCCGGCACGCCCGCCGGCAGCCCGGCGAAGAGGCTCGGCAGCAGCGCCCGCAGCTCGGCCGGGGTGATGGCGCCGCTGACCGCCACCAGCAGCCCCTCCGCGCGGATCTGCCGGGCATGGGCGGCCCGCAGCGCGCTGGTGGGCAGGGTGGAGAGCGTCTCGACCGTGCCGCCGCTCGGCCGGCCTGCAGGGTGGTCGGGGAAGGCGGCGGCCCAGAAGGCGCGCCCCACCTGCCCGCGCGGCGTCTCCAGCGCCGAGCGCGCGCCGGCCACGGCGCGGGCGCGCACGCGGCCGATGGCGCTTTCCTCCAGCCTCGGCGCACGCATGGCGAGGTTGGCGAGGCGCACCGCCTCGGGCAGCGCGGAGGTCAGCGCGCGCAGCGAGCCCTCGAAGCCGTCGCGCTGCGCGTCGAAGGACAGGCCGATGGCGGAATCGCGCAACGCATCGGCAAAGCCCAGCGCGTCGAGATCACCCGCGCCCTCGGTCAGCAGCGCGGCGAGCATGGCGAGCGCGCCGCCATGTTCCGGCGCATCCAGTGCCGCCCCGCCGGGCCAGGCCCAGGCGATGGAGACGACCGGGACGGAGTGATCCTCCGCCAGCCAGGCCGTGTAGGGCCCGGCGGCGACTTCCGTGATGGCGAGGGAGAAGCTCATGCCCGCACCTCGGCCGGGGCGGGGGTGCCCTCGGGCAGCAGCCAGCCGCTGCCCGACACGCCCTTGCCGAGCACCTCGGCCGCGGCCTCGGCCACCTGGGCGCGCGTGACGGCGCGCAGCCGGCGCGGCCAGAACTCCACCGTCTCGATCGGCAGGCCGATGGACAGCGCATTGCCCAGCATGCGGGGCGCCGCGCCCAACCCATCCAGCGCCATCAGCGCGCCGGCCGACATCTGGCGGATGGAGCGCGCGACCTCGGCCTCGGTCGGCCCGCCCTCATCGAGCAGGCGCTTCACCGTGGCCATGGCCACTTCCTCGATCCGCGCGGGCGGGGTCTCGCGCCGCGGGGTCACGAAGAGGTCGAAATCCGTGTGGCCCGCGACATCGCCGTCGTAGCTCGCCCCCGCCGAGACGGCGAGGCCGGTCTCGACCAGCGCGGCGTGCAGGCGCGAGCCCTGGCCGCCGCCCAGCACGTGGCGCAGCACCTCCAGCGGCTCGCTGTGCCGGGTCTCGCCCGCGGTCATGGAAGGCGCCTGCCAGGAGCGCAGGAAGGTGGCCTCGCCCCGCAGGCGCGAGTCGTTGCGCACGAAGCGCGGCGTGGGCGGGGCGGCGGGCGGGGCGGCGCGGTCGCGCGGCACGGCAGGGCCGGCGGGCACGGCGGCCCACTCCGCCAGCGCCTGCGCCGCGAGTTCCTCGCCCGAGACGGCGCCGGCCACGACCAGCACGGCGTTGCCGGGGGCGTAGCGGGCGCGGAAGAAGGCCAGGAGATCGGCATGGGAGATCGCCTTGATCTCCTCCTCCCAGCCGATGATCGGCCGGCCGCGCCAATGCTGCGCGCCCCACATGGCGGCGTCGAAGCTCTCGAAGAACAGGGCGCGCGGGCTGGAGCCGGTGCGCTGGGCGCGTTCCTCGAGCACCACACGACGCTCGCTTTCCATCTCGGCGGCGGGGATAAGGGCGGAGGCGAAGCGATCGGCCTCCATCATCGCCACCAGCGCGAGGCGGCTTGCCTCGACATGCTGGAAATAGCCGGTGACGTCGCGGGAGGTGAAGGCGTTGTCCACGCCGCCCTCGCGCGCCACGCGGCGCGAGAACTCGCCCGAGGCCACGCGCGCGCTGCCCTTGAACAGCATGTGTTCCAGGTAGTGGGCGATGCCCGACAGGCCGGGCGGATCCTCGCCGCCCCCGGCCGCGACATAGGCGTAGTGCGCCACCACGGGCGCGCGCCGCTGCTCGACATGCGCGACGCGCAGGCCGTTGGGCAGGGTGCGCAGGCTGGCGCCGAAGAGCGGGCGCTCGGCGGCCGCATCGGTGGCGGGCTGGGAGAGGGCGGGCGGCACCGCGCCGATGGCGGCGGCAGCGGCGGCGGCCTGCAGGGCGGCGCGGCGGGTCAGGGCTGTCATGCCCGCCAAGATGGGGGTGAACCGCCGCCGCGCAAAGCCACGCCGCTAAATCAGCGTGAAATCGCCGATCAGCGGCCGGGCGCCGATGAGGATCGCGAGCGTCACCTCATCGCCGCTGGCGGCCAGACCGTCGCCATCGAAGACAAGTTCACGCCCCACGATGGCGAGCTGCCAGCCGCGCCCGCGATAGTCGAAATGCGTCTCGCTCAGCGCGCCGGCCGTGACTCCATAGGCGCCGAGCGGATCAATGGCAGCGCGCACCACCTGGATGCGATCGCCCTCGGCGTAGTCGCGGATCACGTCGACGCTGAGCGAATCGTCGAGGCGGAAGGTATCCCCGCCCGCGCCGCCGAACAGCGTGTCGGCACCCGTGCCGCCGATCAGCGAATCGGCGCCGTCCCCGCCTTCCAGCCGGTCGCCGCCCGAGCCACCTTCGAGCGTGTCCGCGCCCTCGGCACCGCGCAGCGTATCCGCCCCTTCGCGCCCACCCAGGCGATTGGCCAGCAAATTTCCGGTGATGAAATTGTCGAGCGCATTGCCCGTGCCGCGCGCCGCGGTGCCGACCAGGACAAGATCCTCGACATTGGCGGCCAGCACATGGCTGACCGAGGCCTGGACCAGATCCTGGCCGCGGTTCGCGCCTTCCACCACCCGGTCGGCGATGTCATCGACCGTGTAGCGGTCATTGCCGCCGCCACCCAGCATGCTGTCGGCGCCCGCGCGGCCATCGAGCCGGTCATTGCCCTCGCCGCCGCGCAGCGTCTCCGCCCCCGCGGCGCCGAGCAGCGTGTCCGCGCCCTCGCCCCCTTCCAGGATCTCGAAGAAGCGGATCACGGCGCTGGCCCCGGCGCGGGTCGCCTGGGTGGCCGCGAGGTCGAGCAGCGTGCCGACGGCGTCGCCGGCCATCGAGAAGGTATCGATGCCCGAACCCGCATCGTAGAGCTCGCCCGCTTCCAGCCCGGCGCCAAGGATCAGGTCGTCGCCCTCGCCGCCGCGCAGCGTGTCGCGGCCGGTGAAGCCGGTGAGCGTATCGGCGCCGCCATGCCCGTCGATCCGGTCATTGCCGGCCCCACCATCGAGGCTGTCGCCGCGCCCGCCGCCCGCGAGCGTGTCCGCCCCCGCGCCCGCCTGCACGATCCAGGTGACACCCGAGGCCTGGCCGGGCAGGAAGCGATCCGCCCCGCTGCCCAGCAGCAGCGTCACCTGCTCGAAGCCCTGCGCCCGGCCAGCACCGAAGGCGAGGACGCCATCGGCATTCACCCCGAGCGGGGAGGCCAGCGTCTCGGCCGAAAGATCGATCTCCAGGCGGTCGAGCAGCCCGCCATTGCCGCGCAGATCATGCGCCCGCAGCCCGGCAACGGCGATGTTGTCCGAGGAGTCGCCACCCTGGAAGCGCAGGATCTCCACGCCCCGCACGCTGCCGATGAAGCCGAGCGGCGTGGTCGCCGTGGGATCGGTGATGTCGATCGCCAGGGAGAGCATCGAGCCGAGGCGCGTGACCACCAGCGTGTCGAGCCCCTCGCCGCCATCGACCTGCGCATCGACATCGGCGACGAGCGTATCCGCGCCCTCCCCGCCCCAGAGCGAATCCATGGCGAGGCCCGGCAGGGTATCGATGCCGCCACCGCCCGGCAGGGTCGTGGGCAGCACGGTCGAGACCGTGAAGGCGGCCGCCACGCCGCCGCCGCCGCTCGTGCTGATGAAGCCGCCATCCGCCGTCAGATGGTCGCGATCCGCGCCCCCTTCGAGCCGGTCCGCGCCCGCGCCACCGCGCAGCGTATCGGCGCCCTCGCCACCGAGGATGATGTCGAAACCCGCGCCGCCATCGATGGAATCGCCACCACGCCCGCCTTCCAGCGTATCGGCATGGAAGCTGCCCTGCAGCGTGTCGCTGAAGATGCCGGCCACCACGCGCACGCCGGCCGCGGCACCGGTGCCGATGTAGCGCAGATGCTCGACATTCGCGATGCGCGTGCCGTCGCTGAGCAGCGTCTCGTTCTCGGTCGTCACCGGGTCGCCGTCATCGGCGTCGAGCGGCGCGATGACGATGCTGAGCGGCGCGCCCAGCCCGGCATCGAGCCAGAGCAGGTCCATGCCCGTGCCGCCATCGAGGATGTCGCCGCCCAGCGACCAGATGAGCTGGTCGTTGCCCTCCTCGCCATAGAGCGCGTCGCGCCCGCCCAGGCCGTTCAGCGTGTCGTTGCCCGCACCGCCATAGAGCCGGTCGCCGAAGCTGCGCGGCGAGCCGCGCGGGACGATGAGCGCGGTCTCGGCCTCGCCGCCATCGATCAGGTCATCGCCGAGGCCGGCGCGGATGGTCAGGCGCTCGAAGCCCGAGATCGCGGTCAGGCCGGCGGCGCCATAGACGTAGCGGATGTCGGACACCCCCCACCAGTTGAAGTGGAAGATGCCCCCCGTCGCGTCGCCGAGGTCGAGCACGAGCCGGTCGTCGCCCACGCCGCCCTCGAGCGTATCGGCGCCCTCACCGCGGCGCGCGATCACCACATCGTCGCCGCTGCCGGCATCGATCGTGTCGGCGCCGGCCCCGCCATCCAGCGTATCCGCCCCGCCGCTGCCCATCAGCGCATCGGCATTGGCGCCGCCTGTCACCAGATCGGCCGCGCCATTGCCGGTCCAGTCCAGGCGCTCGATGTTCACCACCTGCGTGCCGTTGGACAGGACCTGGGATTCGCCGGCGCGGAAGACGAATTGCGAGGAGGCGCCGAAGCCCATGCGGCCGGCGGTCCGCGCGACCAGGATCAGCAGGTCTTCGCCGGCGCCGCCATCCACGACATCCTGCCCGACCGAGGCGATCACGTCGTTGCCCAGGCCGCCATAGAGCACGTTGCGGCCATAGCCGCCGCCGATCAGGTCGTTGCCGCCCATGCCGTTGATGCTGTCGTCGCCATCGCCGCCCACCACCACGTCGCGGCCATTGCCGCCGAGGCCGGCGCTGAAGTCGATGCGCTCGAAATTCAGCGCCTTCGTGCCGTAGGCGAAATCGATATCGGCGTCGAGGATGATGACGTTGTCGTCGTTGCCGCCGCGGCCGATGTAGCGCAGCAGGTCGTTGCCGGTGCCGCCATCGAGCCGGTCGGGATTGCTGCCATCCACATCCTCGAAGCACACGACCGTGTCGTCGCCGGCCCCGCCCTGCAGCGTGTCCGCGCCGCGGTTGCCCACGATCGAATCATTGCCCGCGCCACCATGCAGGCTGTCGGCGCCATTGCCGCCGATCAGCGTGTCGCGGCCGAAGCCGGCGGCGAAGTGCAGCTCGTCGAAGTTGAGCAGCCGCGTGCCGCCGGGCAGCGTCACGTTCAGGCCCGTGGCGATGTAGACGCTCTGCGTCATCCCGGCGCGGTTGAGCACCACCCGGTCCCAGCCGGTGCCGCCATCGAGCGTATCCGCCCCGCCATCGGCCGGCCCGCCATAGAGCGTGTCGTTGCCCGCGCCGCCATTGAGCATGTCGTTGCCCGAGGGGCCGGAACTGAGATCGCCCCCCGTCAGGATGTCGCGCCCGCCCTGGCCATAAAGCGAATCATCCCCCGGGCCGCCGAGCAGGATGTCGTCGCCCTCGATGGTGGGCGGTGCGTTGCCGCCGGTGAGCGAGGTGGCGGGCAGGCCGGGGCCGGCATCGCCATACAGCCGGTCATTGCCCGGCCCGCCCGCGAGGAAATCCCCGCCGCCCAGGCCATGCAGCGTGTCGTTGTCGCGGTTGCCGTAGATGGTGTTGTGGTTGAAGGAGCCGGCGATGGAATCATTGCCGGCCAGCGCGTCGTAGAAGGCCTGGTTGTCGGTGAGCTGCTTGTTGTCCGGCCCGTCGGAGGCCGTGACATCGTTCTCGTACCAGGCGGTGTAGCGCGTGCGCGTGCCGATCACGCCATCGGCGGTATCGGCGCCGTCCAGCACCACCTCGCGGCTGTTCTCGTAGAGCCAGATCGGCTCGGCCGACCAGCCATCCTCGTCGGGGATGAAGAAATGCACGAGCGGGCCGACGGAGACGTCGAAATCCTTGAAGGCCGTGTTGCGCAGGCCGATCTGGAAGGCCGAGACCTCGATATTGGCGGAGACCACCACGCCGATGCGCGTGCTGTAGGTGCCGTAGGGCGTGTAGAGCACATCGGCCTCGATCCGGCCCTGGCCCTCGGGCGTTTCCAGTTCGAAACTGTCGCCGAGCAGGCCTTCCAGGTGCTGGCCCTTGTTCGTGTCCACCTGCACGCGCACGCCCTGCAGGTCGAACTCCACCTCCTGCACGAGATGGACCATCACATTCGCCTCGACGTCGAGCAGCGTCCAGTAGAGCACGGTGTCCGGCCCGGCGAGCTGGTACTCGCCCTTCAGCACCTTGAAGGCCGGGAAGAGGTTCGCCAGGAACTTCGCCATGGAGAAGGAGGCGTGGAAGAAATCCGCGCCCACGCCGTCCTTCACCAGGCTCGGCAGCTCGCCTTCGCCCAGGCCGACGGGGCCGAAATCGGTGATCGGCTCGGGCACCTTCAGCGTCACCACCTCGATGGGGAAGGTGCTGGGCTCAGGTGTGAAATCCTGGCCCGTGGTCAGCGAGAAGATGTTCTCCCGCCCCTCGGGAATGTTCGCCAGCACCACCGCGCCGTTGGTGATCAGGTCGATCTCGTCGAGCCAGAGGTCGAGCGAGAGGTCGATGTCCTTCACCCCCGCCTGCAGGCCGTAGACGAAGTCGATGCTGAAGGTGGAAGGCCCCTTCGGCGCGGTGAAGGGCAGGTCGCCCGAGACGAAGGTCAGCCCCGGCTCGAGGATGGGGTTGGCGTTGCGATAGCGCGCGAGGTTGGTCTGGTCCGGGTCGCTCGGCGGCGGGTCATAGGGGGTGGCCTGCTCGCTGCGCCACTCGGTGAAGCCATCGGCATTGTCGGTGACGGTGTAGTCCACGCCGAAGCTGCCGGCGTCATAGGCAAGCGAGACCTCCACCCCGAGCGCCGCCTTCACATAGGCCGTCGCCCCGGCGCTCACGACCGGGATGGAAATGCCGAAGCTGTCCTCGGTCAGCCGCATCTCCCAATCCACGCGGGCGACGAGGTCGTCCCAGACGATGGTCGCGGCACCCGGGCCGGCAAGGCCCATCGCGTTGATGTCGCGGGCCTGGAAGACGAGCTCGGTCATGGATCCGGGTTTCCCCTTCTGGTCTTTCTCGCGCCGCAGGAAAGCACGCGGGGCGGCGTTGTGCATGTCACGTTGTTTCAAGCCTCTGGCGCAGGGCGTGAAATTTCGTCAATCCGCCGCCCCCCTTGTCGGCGTCCGTCGCGCGGCCATCTGGCGCGGGCATGAACCAGATCTCCGCCATTCCCCGCCCCGCCGCCCTGCCTGCCTGGCTCGTCGCCGAGCTGCGCTCCGACCATGCCGGGGAGGCCGGGGCCGTGATGATCTATCGCGGCATCCTCGCCATCAGCCGCGACCCGGCGGTGCGTGACTTCGCACAGCGCCACCAGGCCACCGAGCAGGGCCATCTCGACCTGATCGAGCAGGTGCTGCCGCCGAAGGATCGCTCGGTGCTGCTGCCGATCTGGCGCGTGGCGGGCTTCCTGACCGGCTTCCTGCCGGGCCTTTTCGGCAGCCGCGCCGTCTATGCCACGATCGACGCGGTCGAGACCTTCGTGGATCACCACTATCAGCAGCAGCTCGACCGGCTGGACGCGGAAGGGATCGAGCCCGCGCTGCGCGCCGTGCTCGCGCAGTGCCAGGCGGAGGAGATCCACCACCGCGACGAAGCGCGCGAGGCCACCGGCGCGCCGCCGGGGCCGCTGCTGCGCGCCTGGGCCTGGATCGTCGGCGCGGGGTCTTCGGCCGCGGTGCAGGCGGCGAAGCGGATCTAGCCTAGAGCAAGATGCGTTCAGATGGGTCGCGGCGCTGCCGCGACGCTGAACGCATTTCTTGCTCTAGATTCAATGAGTTCCGGAGCACGCTGCGTCCATCAGAACGCAGCGCGCTCTAGCCGAGCATCTGCCCGCCATCGACGATGATGGTCTGCCCCGTGACCCAGCGCGCGGCGGGGCTGGCGAGGAACATCACCACCTCCGCCACCTCCTCCGGCGTGCCGAGCCGGCCGAAGGGGATGCTGGCGAGGATGCGGCCATAGAGCGCGGGGTCGCTCTCCCGGCGCTGCTCCCAGGACCCACCGGGGAATTCGATGGAACCGGGGGCCACCGCGTTCACCCGCACACCGTCCGGCGCGAAGGCGGCCGCCTGGCTCTGTGTGTAGTTCACCAGCAGCGCCTTCACCGCCGCATAGGCCGGCGTGCGCAGGGAGGGCCGGAAGCCCGAGATCGAGGTGACGTTCACGATGCTGCCGCGGCTTGCGCGCAAGGCCGGCGCGGCCGTGCGGCTGGCGCGCACCGTCGCCAGCACGTCCACATTGAGCCCCTTGGCCCAATCCTCCTCCGTATCGCGCGCGCCGAAGCCGCTGGCATTGTTCACCAGCACGTCGATGCCCCCCAGCGCGGCCTGCGCCTGCGCCACCCAGCCCTCCACCTGCGCCGCGACGGCGAGGTCCGCGGCCACGCCATGCGCCGGCACGCCGAGCGCCGCGATCTCGGCCTGCACCGCCGCTACCCCCGCCGCGCCGCGCGCACAGACCGAGACCGCGGCCCCCGCCTGCGCGAAGCCCAGCGCCACGGCCCGCCCGATGCCCCGGCTGCCGCCCGCCACCAGCACGCGCTTGCCCGTGAAATCCGCCATTGCCGATCCTCCTCGATCGACGCGCAGCAGATGTGCTTCGCCGCGTCTTGGCAAGCCGTGCGACCGGGCGCACAGGAAGCGCGGGACGTCGAGGAGAAGCATCATGCCGGAAGGCAGCAACACCGCGCCGAATGTCGCGGAAGCCGTGGTGGGCGCGCTGGCGGCGCGCGGCACGCGGCGGATCTGGGGCGTGCCGGGCGGCGGCTCCTCGCTCGACCTCATCGCGGCGGCGCCCAAGGCCGGAATCGACTTCATCCTCGCGCGGCATGAGACGGCGGCGGCGATCATGGCCATGGCCGATGCGGAGTTGACCGGCGCGCCCGGCGCGGTGCTGACGACCAAGGGCCCCGGCGTGGCCAATGCCGCGAACGGCCTGGCCTGCGCCACGCTGGAAAGGTCGCCGCTGATCCTGCTGGCCGATGGCTTCACCGAAGCGCAGCGGGGCTGGATCACGCATCAATTCTTCGACCAGCGCGCCGCCACCGCTGCAATCACCAAGGGCTTCGCCCGCGCCGAGTCCGACCACCCCGCCGCCGAGATCGGCGCCTTGCTCGACCTGGCCGAGGCGGCGCCGCGCGGTGCGGTGCATCTGGATCTCACCAGCCAGGCGGCGCGGCGCCCGGCCGGGCCACTGGTACCCGCCGCCCCGGCCCCGGCACGCGCCCCCGATGAGGGCGATGCGGCCGCGCTGCTGGCCGCGGCGCGCCGGCCCGTGATCCTCACCGGGCTCGAGGCCGCGACCCCCGCCGTGGCGCAGGCGCTGCGCGCCCTGGCGGCGGCGCTGCATTGCCCGGTGCTGGTCACCTACAAGGCGAAGGGCGTGCTGGCGGATGCGCATCCGCTGCATGCGGGCATCTTCACCGGCGGCTCGCTGGAAGCGGCCGTGGTGGGCCGCGCGGACCTCATCATCCAGGTCGGGCTGGACCCGGTGGAGTTGATCCTGCAGCCCTGGCGCTACACCGCGCCGATCCTCGATATCGCGCTGCGCCCGCACCCGGTGCGCTACGCTGCGCCAACCGCCGCGCTGCATGGCGACATCGCCGCGCGCATCGGCGATCTGCTGCCCCAGGCGCGCGCTTCGGCCTGGGGTGCAGCCGAGATCGCCGGGCATCGGGAGGCCGCGCTCGCCGCGCTCGCCTGGCAGGGCGAGAGCGGCATCGCCCCGCCCGACGTGGTGCGCGTGGCGCAGGCCATCGCGCGCGAGGTTGGCGCCGCGCCGCGCGCCACGGTGGATGCCGGGGCGCACATGTTCTCCGCCACCGCCTTCTGGGAATGCGAGCAGCCGCGCGACCTGCTGATCTCGAATGGCCTCGCGAGCATGGGCTTCGCCCTGCCCGCCGGCATCGCCTGCGCGCTGCATGATCGCGCGCGCGGCGCCGTGGCCTTCACCGGCGATGGCGGGCTGATGATGTGCGCGGGCGAACTCGCCACCGCCGTGGAGGCAGGCGCGAAGCTGGTGACCATCGTGTTCAACGATGGCGCGCTCTCGCTCATCGACATCAAGCAGCAGAGCCGGCAATTGCCGCCCGCCGGCGCGCGCTGGGGCCGTGCCGACTTCGCCCGGGTCGCGGAAGGCTTCGGCATGGCGGGTTTCCGCGCCGGCACTTTGGACGAATACCGCGCGGCGCTGCGCGCGGCCTTCGCGCTCGAGGGCCCGGCCCTGATCGATGTCTTCGTCGATCCCGCCGGCTATCCCGCGCAGCTGCAGGCGATGCGCGGATGAGCGCGCCGATCTCCGCCCTGCGGCTCGGTTCCGCCTGGGCGCGCATCGCAGGCCTGATGGATGAGGCCGCCGAGAGTTTCGTGCGCGCCAGCTTCTCCTCTGTCGTGCGCGACAATTGGGACATGGCGGTCGGGCTGATGGACAGCCAGGGGCGGCAATTCGCGCAGAGCAGCCGCTCCGTGCCCAGCTTCGTCGGCACCATGCCCATCACGCTCGCCGCGATGCTCGCGCGCATCCCGCGCGCGCGCCTTGGTCCCGGCGATGTGCTGATCAGCAATGACGGCTATCTCGGCACGGGCCATCTCAACGACATCACCATGGTCAAGCCGATCTTCGCGGAAGGTCGCGTGCTGGCCTGGATCGGCAGCACCTTCCACGCCACCGATATCGGCGGCGCCCCCTCGGTCGAGGCGCGCGATGCGTGGGAGGAAGGCCTCACCATCCCGGTCGCGCGCATCCTCAAGGGTGGCGTGGAGAATGAGGATGTCATCGCCTTCCTCGAGGCCAATCTGCGCCAGCCGGCGGAGGTGCTGGGCGACATCCGCGCGCAATTCGCGATGTACGACCAGGCCGAGCCGCGGCTGAAGCGCATCCTGGCCGAGGAAGGCCTGGCCGATGCCGATGGCCTGGCCGCCGAGATCTTCGCCCGCTCCGAACGCGCGATGCGCAGCGCCATCACCGCCGTGCCGGATGGCGAGGTGCAGGACGAGGTCACGGCCGATGGCTTCGAGCATCCGGTCACCATTCGCCTGCGCCTCGCCATCAAGGGCGATGCGCTGACGCTGGATTTCACCGGCACCGATCCGCAGATCGCGCGGCCTGTGAACTCGCCGCTGAACTTCTCGCGCGCCTATGCGAACTATGCGGTGAAATGCGCCTTCGATCCGACGACGCCGAACAATGACGGCTGCTTCCGCCCGATCACGCTCATCGCGCCGGAGGGCAGCATCGTCAATCCGCGCCGGCCCGCGCCGGTCTGGGGCCGGCACCTGACCGGCCACTACCTGCCGATGCTCGTGCTGGCGGCGCTCGGGCGCATGATCCCCGAACGCGTGGTGGCGGAATCCGGCAGCCCGCTCTGGAACATCTACTTCACCGGCGAGAACGAGGACGGACGCAGATATGTCCGCATGTTCTTCATGAATGGCGGGCATGGGGCGGCCGCCGCGCATGATGGCGCGGCCTGCCTCTCTTTCCCCTCCAACGTCGCGACCCAGCCGGTCGAGCAGTTCGAGAACGCGGCGCCGCTGCTGGTGACGGAGAAGGCGCTGATCCCGAACAGCGGCGGCGCGGGGCAGCGCCGCGGCGGGCTCGGCCAGCGCATCGGCTTCCGCGTGCTGGGCGAAAAGTCCGTCACCGCCACCTATCGGCATGAGCGCGTGCAGCACCCGCCACGCGGCATCCTCGGCGGTGCGCCCGGCCGCGGCGGGCGGGACCTGCTGAACGGCACGCCCGTGCCAGCGAAGGCGCGCTTCGTGCTCCAGCCGGGCGATACGCTCACCTTCGAGACACCCGGCGGCGGCGGCTTCGGCCCGGCTGCGTCGCGCAGCGCCGAGGATCGCGCGCGCGACATCGATGAAGGCTACACGACATGAGCGCGTCCGATGGTCGAAGCGCCGCAGGGCGCGAAGAGCTGAATCGGCCGCGCGGCGCCGAAGGCGCCACCCCGTATCGCATCGGTGTCGATATCGGCGGCACCTTCACCGATCTCGTGCTGCTCGACACGCGCGACGGGCGGCTGTTCAACGGCAAGATCCTCACCACGCCGCACGCCCCGGAACAGGCGGTGCTGGAGGGCGTGGCAAGGCTGCTCGCGGAACATGGCGTGCAACCCGCCCAGGTGCGCCACGTCATCCATGGCACGACGCTGGTGGCCAACGCGCTGATCGAGCGCCGCGGCGTTAAGACCGGCTTCCTCACCACCGCGGGATTCCGCGACGTGCAGGAGATCGGCACCGAACTTCGGCACGACACCTACGATCTCTTCATGCGTCGCCCGGAGCCGCTGGTGCCGCGGCATCTGCGCCTGGATGTGCCGGAGCGGCTGCGCGCCGATGGTGCGGTGCTGACCCCGCTCGACGAACAGGCCGCGCGCATCGCCATCCGCCGGCTGCGCGAGGCGGGCGTGCAGGCCATCGCGATCTGCCTGCTGCACGGCTTCCTCAACCCGCTGCACGAACGCCGCCTGGCCGAGTTGGTGCGGGAGGAGGCGCCGGGCCTCACGCTCTGCTGCTCCAGCGATCTGGTGCCCGAGATCGGCGAGTATGAGCGGGGCTCCACCACCATCGCCAACGCCTATGTGCAGCCGGTCTTCGAACGCTACCTCGCGCGGCTTGGCGATGGGCTGCGCGCGAGCGGCATCGCCGGGCCGCTCTTCCTGATGCTCTCGGATGGCGGGACGGTGCGTGAGGATGTGGCCGCGCGCCATCCGATCCGCCTGGTGCAATCCGGCCCCGCCGGTGGTGTGCAGGCGGCGCGCGTGATCGGCGAAGCGGCCGCGCAGCACAGCATCCTCTGCTTCGACATGGGCGGCACCACCGCGAAGGCCGCGCTGATCGAACAGGGTGAGCCCGCACGCAGCCTGGATTTCGAGGTCGCGCGCGTCGATCGCTTCCGCAAGGGCAGCGGATTGCCGCTCAAGGTGCCGGTGATCGAGATGATCGAGATCGGCGCGGGTGGCGGTTCCATCGCGCGCGTCGACCAGCTCGGCCTGATCCGCGTCGGCCCCGACAGCGCGAGCAGCGACCCTGGCCCGGCCTGCTACGGCCTCGGCGGCACACAGCCCACCGTGACGGATGCGGATCTGCTGCTCGGCTATCTGGCACCCGATCGCTTCCTCGGCGGCGAGATGCGGCTCGATGTCGCGGCGGCGGAACAGGCGCTGCTGCACCATGTCGGCGCGCCGCTCGGCCTCTCCGCCGTCGCCGCGGCCTGGGCGGTGCATGAGACGGTGAACGGCAGCATGGCACAGGCGGCCGCGATCCATGCGCTGGAGAAGGCGCGACGCATCGAGGATTTCTGGATGGTGCCAATCGGCGGCGCGGGCCCCGTGCATGCCTGCGCCATCGCGCGCAAGCTCGGCATGGCGGGGCTGATCTCGCCGCCCGGCGCGGGCGTGGCCTCGGCCTTCGGCTTCCTCGCCGCGCCGATCTCCTTCGCCCTGCTGCGCGCCCTGGTCGCGCCGCTCGACACGCTCGACATGCCAGCGCTGCGCGCGATGGTCGATGCGATGGCGCGCGAGGGCCGCGAGATGCTGGCCGAGGCCGGCATCGCCCCGCGCGATGTCACGCTCACGCTGCGCGCCGCCCTGCGCTATGCCGGCCAGGGCTACCAGGTAGAGGCCGAGATACCCCAGCAGATCCTGGAGAAAGGCGACCGCGCGGCGATCCGCACCGCCTTCGAGACCGCCTATCGCCGCCTCTACGGACGCATCGAGGCCGGCCTGCCCGTGGAGGCCGTGGGCTGGCGCCTGATCGCGAGCGGGCCGGTGCCCCGGCTCACCCTCGCGGCGCGGGAGGTGGCTGGGGGCGTGTCGCGCCGCGGCACGCGCCAGGCCTGGTTCGAGGAGGGCTTCGTCACCGCCACGGTGCATGACCGCGCGGCGCTGCGCCCCGGGGACAGGATCGCCGGCCCCGCTTTGGTCGAGGAGCGCGAGAGCACGCTGGTGCTCCCGCCCGGCGCCGCCGCGCTGTGCGACGCCGGGGGGAACCTTATCATTACGCTATAGCACGAAGTCCGTGGCCGCGAGGCTGGCCACGCCGGACAGCACGATGTGGAACTCGGCCCCCGTCGTGCCCGTGGTGTTGCCTTGCAGGATGCCGCTGGCGAAGCGGATCTGCCCGGCGGCGGAGAAGGCGGCGCTGCCGATGAAGGTGAAGGCCTGGTCGCCCGCCAGATCCGCATTCGCATCCATCAGCGACAGGTCGATCAACTCGCCGGTGCCGGCGGCAAAATCGAGGATCGTGTCGCGCCCCGCCGCGGTGGCGTTGGTCTCGCCATCGCCATAGACGAAGCGATCCACACCTGCGCCGCCGCTGAGCGTGTCGCCCCCCGCGCCACCGCGCAGCGTATCCGCGCCGTCACCGCCATTGAGCACGTCGTTGCCCCCGAGGGCCGAGATCGTGTCGCCGAGCGCGCCACCCGTCAGCGTCTCGGCCGCGGCGGTACCGGTGAGGTTGAGCGGCGCCACGACGCCGAGGATGCGACTGCCCGCCGCGGTCTCCGCCAGGCTGCCCGCGAAGCCTTCGAGCCGCAGGGCACCATCGGCGAAGGAGTCTCCATTCGTGTCGAAGAGGAGTCCCGGCGGCGAGCCGAACATGCCATCGACATTGGTGACGAAGCGGGCCTGCCCGGCGATGCTCCCAAAGGCTGCCGTGCCGATGAAGGCGAAGCCTGCGATCGCGGAAAAGTCGAGCAGATCGCCCGTGCCGAGATCGACAATGACATCCGCGCTGAAGAGACTCGCCTCGAAATCGCTGAAGGCTGTGAAGACGAAGCGGTCGGCGCCTTCACCCCCCGCCATGCGGTCACTGCCCGCGCCGCCGACCAGCGTGTCGGCGCCGATGCCTGCGCCGCCGATCAGCGTGTCGGCGCCTGCCCCGCCGAGCAGGCGATCGCTGCCGATCCCGCCGTCGAGCGAATCCGCGCCATCAAGGCCCTGCAGCAGGTCGTTGCCGCTATTGCCGAAGATGGTGTCGCCATTGGCCGCACCGGTCAGCGTCTCGGCAGCGGTGGTGCCGACCAGGTTGCGCGGCGCAGCCAGGGTGAACAGGCCGGGACTCGCCATCTCGATCGGCACGGACTGGCCGAAGCCGAAGCGGATGAAGCCGTCCCTGACCGCGTTTCCGTCGGCGTCGATCTCCAGCACAGGGCCGCCGATATCGCTGCCGATACGCACCTGCCCGGCGATCCCCGAGAAGGTGCTCGAGCCGATGAAGCTCAGGCCCGGGATGGCGCTGAGGTCGATCACATCGCCAAGGCCGAAGCCGGTGACGGAATTGCCCAAGGCCAGGTCATCCAGCCCGAGCATGACAAGGCGATCGTCGCCCAGGCTGACATCGAAGGTGTTGAAGCCCGCGCCGCCCAGCAGCACGTCATTGCCCTCACCGCCGTTCAGCGTATCGGAGCCGAGCCCGCCCAGCAGGCGATCATTGCCGATCCCCCCGAGCAGCGAGTCGTTGCCCGCACCGCCGACCAGCGTGTCGTCGCCACCCGCGCCCGAAAGCGTATCGGGCGCCGCCGCACCGGTCAGGGTCTCGGCCGCGTCGGTCCCGACCAGGTTGAGCGGTGTCACCGCCTGCACGATGCCGGCGCCGGTGAGGTCGAGGATTCCGGTGAAGCCGGGCAGCCAGATGCTGTAGGTCGTCGTGGTCGGGGAGATGATTCCAGAGCCCGGCGTGAAATCCTGGAAGGCCAGCATGGTCCCGAAGACCGAGGTGCCGCCGATGAAGACACTCGTCGTGTAGTAGTAGGCACGGTCCGCCGTGGCGCTGCCCGACGGGAAGTTGCCGCCCAGCCAGGCGAAATCGCCAAGGGCGCTGAGGTCGATCCGGTCGCCCGTGCCAAAGAGCAGCAGCGTCTTCGCGAAGGTGGCGCTGGTGCCGATTCCCACAGCCAGGTCGCTCAGCCCCGCGAAGCGTGCGGTGTCGTCGCCCTCGCCCATGTTGAGCGTGTCATTGCCCACGCCGCCGGCCAGAATGTCGTTGCCGAGGCCGCCATTCAGCGAGTCGTTGCCGTCACCGCCACGCAGCACATCGTCGCCCTCACCACCCAGCAGCGTATCCGCCCCGCCAAAGCCGAGCAGCGTATCCGCCCCGCCGAGGCCGGAGAGCGTGTCGCCCGCGATACTGCCCGTCAGCGTTTCCCCGGCTTCCGTGCCGGTGAGGTTGAGCGGTGGCGTGCCGACCAGGATGCGGCTGCCCGGCGCGGTTTCCTGCAGGGCGAAGCCGGAGAAGGTCAACTCGATGAAGATGTCCGCGAAGCCATCGCCGTTGGAGTCGCCCTGCACCTCCGTCACGCCGAAGGAGGAGGTCGCGATGCCGAAGCTGAACGGCGTCATCGCGCTGCCGCTGCCGGGGCCGAAGGAGAACGGCACTTCCCCCGCCCAGACCAGGTGGGTGAAGGCGGAGAGGTCGATCCGGTCGCCGATCCCGAAGCCGACGAGATCAGCCAGGCTGCCCTCGAGCGGGCCGAAGCGCGCCACATCATCGCCTTCGGACATGTTGAGCGAACCGCCATCCGCGCCGGCGACCAGCGTGTCATTGCCCAGGCCGCCGATGAGCGTGTCGTAGCCCGCACCGCCGAGCAGCAGGTCATTGCCGCCACCGCCGACAAGGCTGTCCGCGCGGCCCTCGCCCGAGAGCGTATCGGCCCCGTCCAGGCCCGCCAGCGTGTCCTCGGCGGCGCCGCCGGTCAGGGCCTCGGACGCGGCCGTGCCGGTCAGGTTCAGGGAGGGCACGGCGCGGAAGACCCCACTGGCAGGGGCGGTCTCCTCGAGGATGCCGCGGAAGTTGCGCAGCAGAACGCCAAGATCGGCATTGCCATCGCCATCGCGGTCGATGCGCAGGGTCGGGTGGAACACCGTCACGCTGCCGCTGAAGGTGCTCTCCTGGAGCGCGGTCGTGCCCAGCACCACCTCGCCCGCCTGGAACTCGAAGCCTTCCTCGCCGCGATAGATGAGCGGCCCGAGAGCCGAGAGATCGAGCAGGTCGCCGGCCGCGAAATCCGTGATGACATCGAAGCGCCCGCTCTCACCCGGCAGGCTCGCGATCCCGCCCGCACCGGCAACCAGCCCGGTATCGAAGGGCGAGGTCACGCGGAACACGTCGTTGCCCGCACCCCCCGCCAGCGTATCGCCGCCCTGGCCGCCGATCAGCACGTCATCGCCTTCGCCGCCAAGGAGCGAATCATTGCCCGCGCCGCCCAGCAGCGTATCGTTGCCCGCACCGCCGTTGAGGCTGTCATCCTCGAAGCCGCCGACGAGGCTGTCCGCACCGCCCTGGCCGTTCAGCGAGTCACGCGCCGCGCCGCCCTGCAGCGTCTCGCCCGCATCGGTGCCGTTGAGCGTCAGCGCCGTGGCCAGGCGCAGGATGCGGCTGCCGGCGGCGGTCTCCTCCAGCGCTGGGCCGGTGGCGACGAAGATGGAGCGGTCCGTGAAGCCGTCCCCGTCCGCATCGATGAGGATGTTGGCGTTGTCGTAGCGCATCTCCCCGGCGGTGCCGGAGAACACCGCATCGCCGATGAAGCGCAGGCCGAGGATGGCGGAGAGGTCGATGCGGTCGCCTGCCTCCAGGTCGCGCACCTGATCGCCGCCGACATGGCCGAGCGCGGTGAACTGGAAGACGTCATTGCCCGCGCCGCCGACCATGATGTCGGCGCCGCCACCGCCGCGCAGCGTATCGGCGCCGTCACCGCCGAAGAGCCGGTCATTGCCGTCGCCGCCATTGAGGCTGTCCGCGCCGGCGAAGCCGCGCAGCGTATCCTGGCCGAAGCCGCCCGAGAGCGTATCGCCCTGCGCGGTGCCGCGCCGTTCCTCATGCGCCACCGCCGTGATGATGCCCGGCGAGAGCATCTGCAGCCGGTGCGTGCCGACCAGGAAGATGCTGCCATCGACGATGTTGTCGCCATCGACATCCAGCACGATCTCGGTGGCGATGACGCTGCCATTGTCGAGCGTGGTGGTGCGGTACCGCAATTCGTTCGCCGCCCCCGAGGCGCCATAGTCGAATCCCCAGACCAGGGCACCGAGGGCGGAGAGGTCGATGCGGTCGCCCAGGCTGAAGTCGGTGATGCGGTCGCCCGCCATGTCGAGGCGCGAGGTGTAGAGGAAGGTATCGTTGCCGGCCCCGCCCGAGAGGCGGTCGAAGGCGCGCCCGCCCTCGATCAGGTCATCGCCGTCGCCGCCGTTCAGCGTATCGACATGCAGCCCGCCGCGCAGCGTATCCGCGCCCCCCTCGCCCGCGAAGAAGTCGCTGCCCGCGGTGCCGAAGAAGCTGTCAGCGCCGGCGCCCCCGATCGAAACGGCCATGATGTCTGTCCCTGCGCAAGGCGCGGGTCCGCCGCGGGCGCCAAAGGGGCAGCCGGAGCGAGACCCACGATGATGTGACTAACGCTCAGTTAATCACCCAGAACGCGCATCGCAACCATCGGCTTTTGGAATGTTCCGTGACCTTCAGGTCACCGGCTGGCGCCATTCCGGATGGGCTGGGCTGGTGCCGCGCACCACGGCCTCATAGGCGGCCTGGAGCCGCCGGGTGATCGGGCCCGGCGTGCCGGGGCCCACCGGCAGCCGATCCACGGAGGTGACCGCCACCAGTTCCTGCCCCGTGCCGCAGACGAAGACCTCCTCCGCCACATAGAGCTCGGTGCGGTCCACCTCCCGCTCCTCCGTCCGCAGGCCGAGTTCGGCGGCGAGTTGCAGCACCGTGGCGCGGGTGATGCTCTCCAGGATGTCGCTGCTGCGCCCGGGCGTGACCAGCACGCCCTCGCGCACCAGGAAGAGGCAGGCGGCCGCGGCCTCGGAGAGCTTGCCGCGCGCGGTCAGCAGCAGGGCGGTGTCATAGCCATCGGCCTTGGCCTGCAGCGTGGCGAGCCGCCCGGCATGGTAGTTCGCACTCGCCTTGATGCGCGGCGGCATCGCGTTGTCGGCGATGCGCGTCCAGGAGGAAACGCAGGCGGCCAGGCCGGTGGCGAATTTCGCGCTGCGCTCGCGCGGCAGCGCGGCGGCGATCCAGCCCACCGGGCCGGTGGTCGCCATGGTGCCCTGGCCCTCGATCTGCACCTGCAGGCGCAGATAGGCATCGTCATCCGGCGTGTTGAGCCGCACCACGTCCAGCACACCCTGACGCAGCGCGGCGCGCGTCGGCGGGTCAGCGAAGCGCATCACCTTCATCCCCTGCTCGAGTCGCGCCAGATGATCCTCGAGCCGGAAGATGCTGAAGGCGCCGGTGGTGGGGTGGCGATAGGCGCGCAGCCCCTCGAACACCGCCACGCCATAGGCCACGCCGAGCGCAAGCGGGTGGATGCGCGCCTCGGCGAAGGGCATGGCCACGCCGTTATGGATGATGGTGTGGGCCTGCCACATGCGCCGCGTTCCTTCCCGTGATGCACTTCATGCTACACGCTGCCGGCATGGATGCATCGCCCCTCGACATCGCCCTGGCACGGCTTGGCCCGCCGCGCATCGCCTCCTTCATCGTCACGCTCTGGGGCGATGCGGTGGCGCCGCGGGGCGGCTCGCTCTGGCTCGGCACGCTCCAGGCGGTGCTCGATCGCTTCGGCTGCACGCCGGGGCAGGTGCGCACGGCCATGTCGCGGCTGACCGAGGAAGGCTGGCTCGCGCGCAACCGGGTCGGCCGCTTGTCCTATTACCGGCTGGGTCCGCGTGGCGAATCGGTCTTCGCCGGCGCGGCGGCACGCATCTACGCCGGTACGCCGCCGGCCTGGGACGGGCGCTTCGTGCTGGCGCGGCCCGAATCGCCCGAGGCGGCGCAGGCGCTGGACGCCGCGCTGTTCGGCCATCTGGCAGCCGATCTGCGCATCGGCCTCACCACCCCGCCCGGGCTGGAGGGGGCGATCCTGCTGCAGGCCACGCCGCGCAGCCTGGCGGAGGCGCGCCGCCTGGCCGCGCAAAGCTGGCTGCTGGATGGCCTGAAGGCGCAGTACCAGCGTTTCCTGGAAGGTTTCGGCGGACTGCCGGACGCGCCACCGGCGGAAGAGGCGCTGCCGCTGCGACTGCTGCTGGTGCATGAGTGGCGCCGCGTCGTGCTGCGCGATCCTGCGCTGCCGGCCGAGTTGCTGCCTGAGGATTGGCCCGGCCATGCGGCACGCCAACTGACCCGGCGGCTCTACCGGCAGATGCTCGGCGCTTCCGAGGCCTGGCTCGACGCGCAGGGGCGTTGCGAAGCCGGCGCACTGCCCGGCGCGCGGCTGGAGGGGCGCTTCGAGGGCGCCTGAAGCGTTACACTTCACCCCTTGTTTGTGCGCCGCACTGTGACATATCCTCCCCCGCATAGGTGGAGGATCGGCCATGTACACCCAGGCCCTGAACCAGAAGGATGCCGGCGCCCCCGCCAGCGCGACCGAGGACCCCGCACGCCTCGCCCGCTTCGAGGCCCGCGTGGCGGCCGAGGAGAAGGTCGAGCCGAATGACTGGATGCCCGAGGCCTATCGCCGCACCCTGACGCGTCAGATCAGCCAGCACGCGCATAGCGAGGTCGTGGGCATGCTGCCCGAGGGCAATTGGATCACCCGCGCGCCGAGCCTGCGCCGCAAGGCCGCGCTGCTCGCCAAGGTGCAGGATGAGGGCGGGCACGGTCTGTATCTCTACGCCGCCGCCGAGACGCTCGGCACCTCGCGCGAGGAACTGGTCGAGCAATTGCTGAGCGGGCGCGCGAAGTATTCCTCGATCTTCAACTACCCGACGCTCACCTGGGCCGATATCGGCGCGATCGGCTGGCTGGTGGATGGCGCGGCGATCATGAACCAGATCCCGCTCTGCCGGACCAGCTACGGCCCCTATGCCCGCGCCATGATCCGCGTGTGCAAGGAGGAAAGCTTTCACCAGCGCCAGGGCTACGAGATCATGCTCACCCTCGCGCGCGGCAGCGCGGCGCAGAAGGCGATGGCGCAGGATGCGCTGGATCGCTGGTGGTGGCCCGCCCTGATGATGTTCGGCCCACCGGATGCCGAAAGCGCCCATACCGACCAATCCATGCGCTGGAAGATCAAGCGCTTCACCAATGACGCGCTGCGCCAGCAATTCGTCGATGCGACGGTGCCGCAGGGCCATTATCTCGGCCTGGCCTTCCCTGACCCGGCGCTGTGCTTCGAGGACGGGCATTGGCGCCACGGCCCGATCGACTGGGAGGAATTCCGCCAGGTGCTCGCCGGCAACGGCCCGTGCAACCGCGAGCGTCTGGAAGCCCGCCGGCAGGCGCATGAGGACGGGCGCTGGGTGCGGGAAGCCGCCCTCGCCCACGCCGCCAAGCGCCGGGCGCGCACCACGCCGGCCCTGGCCGCGGAGTGAGGACGATGCCCGAAACACCCATGCCGATCTGGGAAGTCTTCATCCGCGCCCGCGCGGGCCTGGCGCATCGCCATGCCGGCAGCGTGCACGCGCCCGATGCCGAGATGGCGCTGCAGGCCGCGCGCGACACCTATACCCGGCGCGGCGAGGGCCTCTCCCTCTGGGTCGTGCCCGCTGCGGCGATCACGGCGAGCGACCCGCAGGACAAGGACAGCCTGTTCGAGCCCACCGCCGACAAGATCTACCGCCACCCCACCTTCTACGAGGTGCCCGAGGAAGTGGGGCATATGTAGTGAAGCGATCTTCGCCCTCAGACGCCGGGCGGCCGCGCCGCGGCCTTGGCTGCGCGGCATCGGCCGCGGCCGCCATTCGGCGGCTCGGCCCGCAAGGGCGGGCCGCCCTGCTTCGCGGACACTGGAAGGTCATCGCATGACGACCATCACGCTGGCCGAAACGCCTTTGCTGCACGCGATCCTCGCGCGCGCCGACGACGCGCTGGTGCTGGCGCACCGTCTCTCCGAATGGTGCGGCCATGCGCCGATTCTGGAGGAGGATCTGGCACTCGCCAACATCGCGCTCGACCTGCTGGGCCAGGCCCGCGCGCTTTACCAATACGCCGCACAGGTCGAGGGCGCGGGGCGCAGCGAGGATGACCTCGCCTATCTGCGCGACGCGCCGCAGTTCCGCAACGCGCTGCTCTGCGAATTGCCGCGCGGCGATTTCGCCGAGACGATCGTCCGCATCTGCCTGTTCAGCGCCGCGATGCAGCCCTGGTGGCAGGCGGCGATGGGCTCGACCGACGCCACGCTCGCCGCCATCGCGGCGAAGGCGGAGAAGGAGGTCACCTACCATCTGCGCCATGGTGGAGAATGGCTGATCCGCCTCGGCGACGGCACCGATGAAAGCCATGCCCGCAGCACCGCCGCCCTGGCGAAGCTCTGGCCCTATACCGGCGAACTCTTCGCGCCCGAGGACGCCGCGCTGGTCGCGGCCGGCGTGATCCCCGATGCGGTGTCGCTGCGCCCGACCTTCGACGCCATCCTCGCCCGCGTGCTCGACCGCGCGACGCTGGCACGCCCGCGCGATGGCTGGATGCAATCCGGCGGGCGGCGCGGCGTGCATACCGAACATCTCGGCCACATGCTCGCCGTGATGCAGCACCTGCAGCGCGCCTATCCGGGGGCGACATGGTAGCGACGCTCGACCGCGAACGCCTCCGGCGCCGCGCGCTGGAGGTCGCGGCGGGCGTGGTGGATCCCGAGATCCCGGTGCTGACCATCGAAGATCTCGGCGTGCTGCGCGACGCGCGCGTGGCCGAGGACGGCGCCATCGAGGTGGACATCACGCCGACCTATTCCGGCTGCCCCGCCATGCGCCTGATCGCGCTGCAGGTGGAGATGGCGCTGCGCGGCGCGGGCTTCGCCGAGCCGCGCGTGCGTGAGGTGCTCGCCCCCGCCTGGACCACCGATTGGATGAGCGAGGCCGGCCGCGCCAAGCTCAGCGCCTATGGCATCGCGCCCCCCGCGCCGCGCGCCACGCGCCGCGCGCTGTTCGGCGAGGAGGCCGCGCCGGCCTGCCCGCGCTGCGGGGCGGCGACCACCGAGAAGCTCTCCGAATTCGGCAGCACCGCCTGCAAGGCGCTCTGGCGCTGCACCGCCTGCCGCGAACCCTTCGACGCCTTCAAATGCCTGTAGCGGGACCGCCACCATGACCGCGATCACGACCACCCGCTTCGTCCCGCTGCGCGTCGCCGCCATCACGCGCGAGACGCCGGACAGCATCGCGGTCAGCCTCGTGCCGCCGCCGCATGCCAATTTCAGCTTCATCCCCGGCCAGTACCTGACCTTCCGCCGCGTCTTCGACGGCGTGGAGCAGCGGCGCAGCTATTCGATCTGCTCGGGTCTGGATGAAGAGACCCTGCGCGTGGGCATCAAGCGCGTGCCGGGCGGGCTCTTCTCGAGCTGGGCGCTGGACCATCTGAGGCCCGGCCAGGTGCTGGAAGCCATGCCGCCCGAAGGCCGCTTCGGCCTCATGCCGCAGGCCGGCGCGCCGCCGCGCAGCGTGCTGGGCCTGGCCTGCGGCAGCGGCATCACGCCGATCCTCTCCATCGCGACGAGCCTGCTGGCGCGCGAGCCGCGCGCGCGCTTCCTGCTGCTGTATGGCAATCGCGACCAGGCGAGCATCATGTTCCGCACCGCGCTGGAGGAGCTCAAGGACCGCTACCTGACGCGCTTCGCGGTGCTGCATGTACTGAGCCGCGAGAAGCATGAGCTGGACGCGCTGCATGGCCGGCTCGATGGCCCGCGCATAGCCGCGTTGCTGCCGGGCCTCGTGGCCCCCGCAAGCCTCGACGCCGCCTTCCTCTGCGGCCCCGAGGGCTTTGCCGAGGAGGCGTCCGCTGCCCTTGCCGCGCTCGGCGTCGCGCCCGCGGCGATCCATGTCGAGCGCTTCACACCGAGCGGCCCCGCCCGGCCGCGCGCCCCTGTCGCCCCCGATTCCGCCCCCGCCGCCCTGGCCGCCATCACGGTGGATGGCGTGACGCGCAACGTGCCGATGGCCGAGGGCGAGACGGTGCTGGAAGCCGGGCTGCGCGCGGGTCTCGACCTGCCCTGGTCCTGCCGCGGCGGCATGTGCTGCACCTGCCGCGCCAAGGTCACCGAGGGGTCGGTGGACATGGCCACGAACTACTCGCTGCAGCCCTGGGAGGTCGCGGGCGGCTATGTGCTGACCTGCCAGTCCCGCGCGACGAGCGCCAGCCTCAGCGTGGATTACGACGCGGCCTGAGCCTCAGCCCTCGGGCACCACCCGGAACCGCACGCGCCGCGCGGCCCAGTCACCGATGCGCGGCGGCAGCAGGGCCAGGGCGCGCATCGTCAGGGCCATCGGCCAGGGGAACACCGCCTGCGCCGCGCCGCGCTCCAGCGCCGCCGCGCAGCGCGCCGCCGCTTCCTCGAGGCTCAGCTCGAAGGGCCGCGCGCCCTGGAACCGCTGCCCCATCGCGCTCTCGAAGAAACCGGGGGCGAGCACCGTCACGCGGATGCCGCGCGGGGCGAGTTGGCTGCGCAGCCCCTCCCCCCAGGACCACAGCCCGGCCTTGGAGGCGCAATAGGCCGGGAAATCCGGCAGGCCGCGCAGCCCGGAGACGGAGGCCACCAGCCCGATCCGCCCCGCCCCGCGCGCGCGCATCCCGGGCAGCAGCGGGGCCACGAGGTTCATCGCGCCGATCAGGTTGACCTCGATCTGCCGCACCGCCGCCGCGGCGCTCTCGGGCGTGCCATCCGGCGCCGTGCCGGCCGAGGTGCCGGCATTGGCGATGACGGTATCGACCGGCCCCGCCGCCTCGAATGCCGCCAGGGCCTCGGCCAGCGCCGGGGCGTCGCGCACGTCGCAGGCGCACAGGCTCACCACCGCGCCGCGCGCCGTGCAGGCCGCCGCGACCGCCGCCAGCGCATCGGCCGAGCGGGCCACCAGCAGCAGCCGCACGCCCGGGCCGGCATAGTGCCGCGCCAGCGCCGCCCCCAGGCCGCGCGAAGCCCCACTGATGACAATGCCGCTCATCGCACCCTCCTGAGCCGGGCCAGCAGCCGCGTGATGCCGCCCTGCACGGCGCGGATCAGCCCGCGCTCGCCGATCGGGAAAAGCTCCGGCCGGTCGAGCCGCTCGAGCAGCAATTCCGGCTCGCAGGGCAGGCCGGTGAGGGGGTCGATGCAGCGCGGATAGAGAATCAGCGCCACCGCCACCAGCTCATCCAGGCTCAGCACGCGGCGCGGGCCGAGGGGGGGCAGGCGGTCCTCGGTCAGCCCCCAGCCGCTGTAGAAGGGCCGCCCATGCACCGTCACCGGCACGCCGCGCAGCAGCGCCTCGAAGCCGGTGAGCGAGGTCAGGGTGTGCACCGCGTCCACCTGGCCGAAGAGGGCGGCCATCGGCGCGCGGTGCAGCACCTGGTCGGCCAGCGCGGCGAGCCGCGCGGCCGGGATCCGCCCGCGGCGGAAGCCGGCCTCGATGTCGGGATGCGGCTTGTAGATCAGGAAGGCGTCCGGCTCGGCCGCGCGCACGGCCTCGAGCAGCGCAAGGTTGCTGCGGATCGCCCCGCCGCCGCGCTGGACGGAGGCATCGTCCTCCACCTGCCCCGGCACGAGGATGCGCCGGCGCCCGGGCGGGGCGGTGATGACCGGGGTCTCTCCCCCGAGGTTGTACTTGGTGAAGCCGCGCGCCACGACCGCCGCACGCAGCGCCGCGGCCCGGGCGCGCAGCGTTTCCGGAATGTTAACGGATGCGAGCAGATGCTCCAGCTCGCTGCCCGATCGGGGGTCGTAATAGGGCCCGTGCCGGTCCAGCGCGAAGGAGGCCCCGGCCCGGAAGGCGGCGCCGAGGCCCGCGGAACGGAGAAACCCATCCTCAAGCCAGCGCAGTTCCACCCCCTCGGCCGCCGCCGCCGCACGCAGGCCCTCGGGCGCATTGGCGCTCCAGGCCAGCAGGGCGCCCCGGCGCGCGCGCGCCGCCTTCAGGGCCGGGCCGGGCCGGGCATGGAAGCTGGGCGCGGGCGCGCCGCTCGCCAGCAGGTCGCGCAGCCGGTCCTGCTTGTAGGGATGCACGCCCAGGCAGGCGGCGATGCCGCGCGACTCGGCCTCGCGCCGCTTCCACAGGGCCAGGGTCTCGATGCCCTGCCGGGCGGTGCCGGGGGTGGCGCGGAACGGGTCGGCCCAGCGCGTGCCGGCAAACAGCGCCGCCCAGACCGCCAGGCGATCCTGGCCCGCCAGCACGCCATCGCGCAGCCCCACCCCGGCCGCGAGGGCGAGAAGGGCCAGGTCGCGCGAGGCGCCGCTGAGCCAGGCAGCGCCCTCCAGCAGGGTCCAGGGGTCAAGGCGCATGAGGCTGCCGGGCAGCACGGGCACGCCACTCGCGAAGGGATCCTGGGCCACCACGACCGGCAGGCCCGAGGCCCGGGCGGCGGCCAGGCGCGCGGCAGCCGTGGCGGCTTCCTCCGGCCGGCAGGGGTCGAGCACCACAACGGCGCTGCGCGGCGCCACGCCGAGCGCCGGCAGACCGGGATCCGCCATCCCCGCCGGCGCGCCGATCCGCCCCGCGCACAGGCGCTCAAGCAGGTCTTCCATGTCGCGCGGCGGGGGCGCAGGGCTGGCCAGCGCCACCCCCAGCGGATCGGGCGCGGCGGAGGCCAGCAGCCCTACCAGCGGGGCACGTGGGCCGAGCCGGACGGGGTGGAACGGCCCGGCCGTGTAGCGCAGCACGGCGGCCGGGCCCGGCGCGGGCGCACCCACCGGCAGCAAGACCAGCCCTGGCTCCCCGGGACCGGCCAGCGGATGGTCGGGGAAGAAGGCCGGCAGATGCGGCTGCGCGCGCAGCAGCGCCGGGTCGGGGCGCAGCCTCACCGGTGCGGTCGGGGGCGAAGGGGACACGCGGGCAACCTAGATCAGCAATCCCGTGGAGGGAACGCTGCGGGAAGGGCCGAAAGGGGCCGGATGCTTTGCCTGCCCAGTGCTTCTCCGCTACTGTGGCGTGCATGAGCCACAGCATCCGCACGATGGACCCGGGCATGGGTAAGGCGCAGGCGCGCCAGGAACTTGCAGCGCGCCCCGAGCTGGGGCGCGGTGCGCCGGTTCCGGCCCTGCTGCTGGCCGCCTGCCTGGGCCTCGCGGGGTGCGCCGGACAGGGCGTGACCGAGCGCCTGAACTTCAGCAGCCCGCGCCCCGCCACCGCCGCCACCCCTCCACCTGTCAGCGCCGACCCCATCATCGCCGCAGCCGCCCGCGCCCGCCCCGGACAGGATGAGCGTGTGACGCTCGAGAACGGCCAGGCTGCCTCCGTGCGGGTGGTGCGGGTCTATCACGCCGCGTCGGGGCGGGAGTGTCGCGAAGTGGTGGTCGGCGCCGGCCTCGAGGAACGGGCGCGGCTGATTTGCGCTGCCGAAACCGGCTGGACCGAAGCGCGGCCCTTGCTGCGGGGCGGGGCGGGCGCGCGGTGAGCGGCTGGGGCAACGCCTCGCCGGGCGTCTACTCGTCCAGCCTGTCCGAGACCCGTGATTCGAGCCCCCTGCGGCAAGTCCTCACCGGCTTCCGCTTGCAGGGGCGGGTGATCTACGCGCTGCTGCTGCGTGAGATGACCACACGCTTCGGGCGCGACCAGATCGGCTTCCTCTGGGTGTTCTTCGAGCCGATGCTTCTCGCCTTCGCGATCGGCACCCTCAAGCACCTGATGGATCGGGGCGGGCATTACGGCGTGCCGCCCTTCATGTTCGGCGTCATCGGCTACGCGCCCTACTTCGCCTTCCGTGGCATGATCAACCAGGCGTCGGGTGCGCTGACGGCGAACATGACCCTGCTCTACCACCGGCAGATCAAGCTGTTCGACATCATGCTGGCTCGCGGGCTGCTGCAATCCGCGGTGGTGACCACGGTATTGCTGGTGGTGATCACCGGCGCGTCCTGGCTGGTGAGCATGACGCCGCATTCGGTGCCGATCCTGGTAGCCGGGCTGATGATGATGCTGCTCTACTCGCATGGCCTCGCCATGCTGGTCGCTGCCGGCACCGCCGCCTTCGAACTCACCGATCGCGTGGTCCACCCGCTGACCTACCTCGCCCTGCCCTTCTCCGGCGCATTCATCCCGATGCACTCGCTGCCGCCGTCCTGGCGCGAGGTGCTGCTGTGGAACCCGCAGGTTCACTTCCACGAGATGATGCGCGACGGCATGTTCGGCGACCTGATCCCCCCCTATTACGACGTGCCCTACGCCCTGAGCTGGGCCATCGCGTTCAACCTGCTTGGCATGTTCGCACTGCGCGCCGCGCGGCCGAAGCTGGAGCATTGAGCGGCGATGCTGTTCCTCGAGAACGTCACCAAACGCTACAAGATGCGCGATGGCACCTGGCGCACGGTGCTGGACGGCGTGAACGCGTTGATCCGGCCCGGCGATGCGGTGGGCATCCTCGGGCGCAACGGGGCGGGCAAATCCACGCTGATCCGCACCATGGCGCGGGTCGAGTTCCCGACGTCGGGCCGGGTCGAACACCGCATGAGCGTGTCCTGGCCGCTGGGTTTCGGGGTCGGGCTGCAGAACACCATGTCGGGCGCCGACAATGTGCGCTTCGTCGCCCGGCTCTACGGCCGCAGACCGGAAGAGATCATGGATTTCGTCGAGGATTTCGCGGAACTCGGCGACTACATGACCATGCCGACCCGCACCTATTCCAGCGGCATGATGGGCCGGCTGCAATTCGGCCTGTCCCTCGCCATCGACTTCGACTGCTATCTGATCGACGAGGCGACCGCCACTGGCGACGACCGCTTCATCGAGCGCGCCCGGCAATTGCTCGCCGAACGCATGCGCGACCGGGCCATCATCATGGTAAGCCACCAGGCCAACACGATCCGCAGCTATTGCCGGACCGCGGCGGTGCTGAACGAAGGCAAGCTGACCTTCTACGAGGACATGGATGAAGCTTTCGCCGCCTACCAAGCCCTCTGAGCTGCTGGCGGGCGCCAGCACGCGCGGGCCGGCGGCTTCGCCCCCGCGCGCCGCGCGGCGCCCGCTTGGCAAGATGCAGTGGTTCGCGCTGCTGGTGCTGCTGCCCACGCTGCTGGTCGGCACCTACTACGCGCTGATCGCCGCCAACCTCTACGAGTCGGAGGCGCGCTACCTCGTGCGCAGCCGCAGCGGTGGCGGCCCGAGCGGTGCCGGGGCGGCAGCGGGGATGTTCAGCGGCGGCGCGGCAGCCGCCCTGCGCGCCGGCGCGGATGAGATGCGCGCGGTCAACGACTTCGTGCAGAGCAACGACGCGATCGTCGGGCTGCGCCGCTCGCTTGACCTGGTCGGCATCTGGCGCCGGCCGGAATCGGACATCCTGTCGCGCCTGTGGTGGGAAGACCCGGAGGCCGAGCGCCTGCGGCGCTATTTCCGACGGCGGGTCACCGTCGAGTACGACATGGAGACCAACATCGCCACGCTGCGCGTCCTCGCCTTTCGCCCGCAGGATGCGCGCGACATCGCCGAGCAGCTGCTGGTCCTGTCCGAGGACCTCGTGAACCGCTTCTCCGCCCGCACCCAGGCGGATGCCATCCGGGTCGCGCGCCAGGAAGTGGAGATCGCGGAGGCACGCGTGATGGCCGCGCGCACGGCGCTGACCCTGTTCCGTGAGCGAGAGCAGGCGCTCGACCCGACGCGCGAGGCGGTGACAGCCATGGAAGGGATCGGCCGGCTGGAGGCCGCGCTCTCCCAGGCCCGGGCCGAGTTGCAGGAGCGGCGTGCCTTCATGCGCCCCGACAACCCGCAGATCCAGCTTCTGACCAACCGGATCTCGGCGCTGGCGGCGCAGATCGCGACCGAGCGCGCGCGCATCACGCAGGGCGACGAGAATGTCACGCAGCGCCTGGCCGCCTATGAACGCCTGGTGCTTGAGCGCGAATTCGCGGACCGCCAGTTGGCCTCGGCGACGGGCTCGCTCGAGACGGCGCGGGCGGAGGCGCAGCGCCAGCAGATCTTCCTGCTGCGCGTGGTCGAGCCCAACCTGCCGGAATACGCGCTCTACCCGCAGGCAGTCTTCAATACCTTCACCGTGCTGATCGCCCTGACGATCTTCTACGCCATCGGCTGGCTGCTGGTCGCCGGTGCACGCGAACATGCGAGCTGACATGCAATCCAAGACCCCGCGCGCGAAGCTGTTTCCCCTGCTGCTGGCCGGCGTGATGGCGTTCTGCGCCCCCGCGCCGGGCCTTGCGCAGGTGATGCCGCCCGGCCTGACCAATGCGCTGCCGAACCTGCTGCGCGCGGGCGACCAGGTGACCACGACGCGCGAAGGCACCGCCACGGCGGCGGAAGCCGGGCCGACCGCGGTGGGGCCGATCGGCGATCCGCAGCGTGCCCCGGGTCCGGCCACGGTGGTGTTCGGCGCCAGCCTCTTCACCCGCGGCGCGCCGGCGCCGTCCGACACGCCGAACCCCAACTACCGCATCTCACCGGGTGATCGGGTCTCGATCACCGTCTGGGGCTTCGTCGAGGCCTCGATCATCGGCGTCGTCGATCCGGACGGGAACCTCTTCATTCCCCAGATCGGCCCTGTGCGCATGGCCGGCATCCGCGCAGGGGACCTGCAGCGCGTGGTCGAGACCGAGGTGCGGCGCGTCTATTCGCAGCAGGTGCAGGTCTATGCGGTGCTGCTGACCTCGGGACAGGTGGGGGTCTTCGTCACCGGCTTCGTGCGCAACCCGGGCCGGCACATGGGCACGGGATCGGACAGCGTGCTCGACTACCTGGCGCGGGCCGGGGGCGTCGATCCGGGCCGCGGCTCCTACCGCGACATCGCGATCAACCGCGACGGCCGCACGGTCGCGCGCATCGATCTCTACCGCTTCCTGCTGACCGGGCAATTGCCGCAAGTCTCGCTGCAGCAGGGCGATACGCTGGTCGTCGCGCCGCAGGGCGCGGTGGTGGGCGTTGACGGGGCGGTGCGCAACAACTTCCTCTTCGAGGTCTCGGGCCGCTCCATGCCGGGCAGCGAGCTGATCCGCCTCGCCTCGCCGCTGCCCGCCGCCACCAACGCGGTGATCCGTGGCACGCGCGGCGGCCAGCCCTTCGCCCGCTACGCGACGGTGCGGGAACTCAACAACATCACGCTGCTCGACCAGGATGTGGTCAGCTTCATCACCGATGCGCCCGCACCCACGGTGCGCGTGATGGTGGAGGGCAGCCGCATCGGTCCCTCGGTGCTGATCGCCAATCGCGAAACCACGCTGTGCACCATGCTTGACCACATCGAGGTCGATCCGAACCTGGCCAATACCCGCGGCGTCTTCCTGCTGCGCCCCTCGGTCGCCGCGCAGCAGGCGCGCGTGATCAATGAGGCGATGGACCGTCTCGAACGCCAGCTCTTCCTCTCCATCTCGCCCACCACCGGCGTGGCCGAGGTGCGGGCCTCCGAGGCCAACCTCGTGACCAACTACATCCAGCGCGCGCGGCGTACCCGGCCCGAAGGGCGTCTGGTGGTGATGGATCGCGGCGGGCGCTGCGCCGATGTGCGGCTCGAGGATGGCGACATCATCGTGATCCCCGAACGCGTGCAGACCGTGCTGGTCTCGGGCGAGGTGATGGCGCCACAGGCGGTGGTCTGGCGGCCGAACATGACCATCCCGGACTACATCCGCGCCGCAGGCGGCCTCGCCGAGCGCGGTGCGGAGGCGCAGGTGATGATCCGGCGCGCGAGCGGCGAGATGATCCTCGAACCCACCGAGGGCCCCTCCCCGGGCGATGAGGTGATCGCGCTGCCGCGGCTGGACCCGAAGAACTTCCAGCTGACGCGCGACCTGCTGAACCTGATCTTCCAATCCGCCCTGTCGGCGCGGGTCTTCATGAACTGAACGCGGCCTTCAGCGGTTCTGCACCGCGAAGCGTCGCTCCAGCCTTGCGGCGACCAGCGACAGCGCGCCGCAGATGACGAAGTAGAACAGCGCGACCACGATCCAGGTCTCGAAGACTCGGTTGGTGGTCGCCGAGACCTCGCTGCCCAGGAAGGTCAGGTCCTGGATCGAGACCAGCGAGATGATGGAACTGTCCTTCACCAGGGACACCGCCTGCCCGGTCAGCGGCGGCACGGTGCGCGCGATGGCCTGCGGCAGCACGACCAGACGCAGCGTCTTGGCGCGCGAGAGGCCGAGCGCGCGTGCGGCTTCGCTCTGTCCCGGCGCGATGGAGCGGATGCCGCCGCGCACGATCTCGGTCACATAGGCGCCCTCGAACAGACCCAGGCAGAGGATGGCGGCGATGACGCCGGCGGCCTGCTGCGGCGGGCCGAACATCGTCTCGATCCACCACAGCGAGTCCGGCGGCTGGCGGCGGATCCAGTCCTCGATGCCCAGTGCGGGCAGGATCTGGCTGGTGACGAAGAAGTAGAAGACGAAGATGAAGACCAGCGGCGGGATGTTGCGGATGGTCTCGACATAGAAGCCGGCGATCAGGCGTGGCAGCAGCAGATGCGAGGTGCGCGCCACGCCCATCAGCACGCCCACCGCCGCCGCGATGATCGCCGCCCAGAAGGAGACGCGCAGCGTGGTGAACAGCCCCTGCAACAGCAGGTTCGCCACCCAGCCGCGCTCCGCATCGTAGCGCGCGACGAAGGCCCAGACCGGCGCGAAGTTCCAGCGATAGTCGAGCGCGACGCCGGCGCGCCAGGCGAGCAGCAGCCCCGCCCCGAGCACGAGGCCGAGCACCACCGCATCCGCCACGCCGAAGCCGGGCCGCCGGCGGGCATAGGGCCCGCCGGTGGCCTCGCGATCGGGCGCGCTCAGCCCGGGACCTGGTCGCGCCACTCGCGCGCGCCGAACCAATAGGCCTGCCGCTCCTCCAGCCAGCCATCGAGCTGGCGCAGCATGATCCAGTTGTTGAGGAAGTTCAGCGCATCGGGGTCGGATTTCCGCACCGCCATGGCGTCCGCCTGGCGCACCAGCGGCTGCGCGAAGGGGCGGAACAGCGCATCCGGATTGTCGAGCGCGGCGAAGAGCGGCCGCGGCACGGAGCCGACCATGGCATGGGCGCGGCCATTCACCACCTCGAGGATCGACTGCGCGTCATCGTCGAACTGGCGGATCGTCGCGCGCGGCATCAGGCGCTGCGCGGCAACGATGCCCGAGGTGCCGCGCCGGCCGGTGATGGTCACGTTCGGGCGGTTGTAGGATTCGATCGTGGTCATGCCATCGGCGAGCCGCCGGCTGGAGACCATGTCCACGCCCGTCGCCGAATAGGCCGAGGTGAAATTGGCCGAGAGGTTGCGCGCGGGCGTGATGCTCATGCCGCCGATAATCGCGTCGAACCGCCCCGCGAGCAGGGCGGGGATGATGCCGTCCCAGGCGGTGGGCACGAATTCCGCGCGTACGCCGAGATCCTGCGCCAGCCGGTTGGCGACATCGATCTCATAGCCGATCAGCTCGCCCGCACGGTTGCGGAAGGCCCAGGGCACGAAGGTGGACATGCCGACGCGCAGCGTGTTGCGGCGCTTCACCTCCTCGATCATCGAGGTCGCGGCCAGGGCAGCGCGCGCATCATTGCCCTGCGCCATGGCGGTGCGCCCGCCGAAGACCAGCGCGCCGAGCGCGGCCGCGCTGCCCGCGGCGGGGGCCAGGAAGCGCCGGCTCAGGCCGGGCTTGTCGTTCTCACTCATCGTTTCGTCTCCATGCAGAAGGTTGCGTCACGCGGCAGAGCCCTTGAGGCGTCTTTCCAGCACGCCCACACCGAGCGAGAGGGTCACCGTCACCAGAAGATAGAGCGCGGCGACGGTCAACCAGATCTCGAAGGTCAGGAAAGTGTCGGAAATCACGTTCCGGCCCTCATTCGTCAGGTCGAAGACCGCGATGATGCTGACGATGGCCGAGTGCTTCACCAGCGAGACGGCGAGGCCCGCCAGCGGCGGCAGGATCACGCGCAGCGCCTGCGGCAGCACGATGAAGCGATAGGCCTGGGCGCGGGAGAGGCCGAGCGCCCAGGCACCCTCCCACTGGCCGCGCCGCACCGCCTGGATGCCGCCGCGGAAGATCTCGGCCGCGAAGGCGCCCTCGAACAGCGCAAGGCAGAGGACACCCGCCCAGAAACGCTCCAGCCCCAGCACCGGCGCCAGCACGAAATAGACGAGGTAGAGCTGCACCAGCAGCGGCGTGTTGCGAATGACCTCGACATAGGAGATCACAAGCCACCGCCCGGCGAGCGAGGAGGACAGCCGCAGCACAGCGGCGAGCAGCCCGATCACCACGGTCAGCACCAGCGCATAGGCGCTGATCTCCAGCGTCACCAGCAGGCCCTTCAGCAGCGGGCCGAGGAAGACCTCGCCGTCGAAGACCTGCACGACGTAGCGCGGCACGCGATACCACTGCCAATTGTAGCCCATGCTGCGCGCGCCATCGATCAGCAGCCACGCCAGCAGGCCGAGGAAGAGAAGGAATTGCAGCAACTGCCCCGCCGCATGGCGGCGGCGCTTCCAGCGCAGGGCGGGCGGTTCAGTCCTCACGCGGGGCGATGCGCCGCGGCGGGCGGGAGAGGATGCGCCCGAGCATCGGCGCGAAGGTCTCGAGCGGCGCCTCGGGCTGGCCGGGGACGATGGTGGTCTGGTCGAAGCGCGCCACGAATTCCGCCGTGCGCTCGAAATGCGGATGGCCGCGCCAGCGCTCGCGCCCTTCCTGCTCCTCGGCCACATCGGGGTGCTCGTGGTAGTGATGCGCGAGGAAGATCTGATGGTGTTCCAGCAGCCAGCGCGAGGCGTCGGAGACATAGGGCGCGAGCAGGCTGGCCGCGAAGGCGCCGTGATTGGTCGGGCAGGTGGTGAAGCCGATGTCGTGCAGCAGCGCCACCACGACATATTCCTCGTCGCGGCCATCGAGCATGGCGGCCGTGGCCGATTGCAGCGAGTGGCGGAAATTGTTGACCATGTAGCCGAAGCTGGGATCGGCCGCGGAATCGCGCAGCAGCCGCATCACATGCTCCACCTGCTGCGCGGCCGCGAATTCCCGGCGCTGGCGCATCAGCACATCCCAATCGGCGGGGCGGAACTGGTCCAGCGCCGGCGCCGTCACATAGTCCCATTCGGCGCGCATCAGGGGCGTGCGCCGCAAATCGCCCTTCGCGAGGTCGCTCATTTGGTCGGCGCGCGGTACCGGAAGGCCTTGTCGAAGCGGCCCACCACCCATTCGCCGCAGGCGATCGGCGGATATTTCGCCTGCGCGGGATCATCGAGCAGGTCGCGCGGGTCGATCACCGTGTGGAAGCCCGGATCGAAGAACACCGCGCAGGATTGCCGCGCCTTGCCTGAGGTGTTGACCACCCGGTGCGGGTTGCTGCGGAAGCGCCCATTGGTCCAGCGATGCATCAGATCGCCGATATTCACCACGAAGGTGTCGGGGATGGGATGCGCCATCACCCAGCCGCCATCGGCCCCCTTCACCTGCAGCCCGCCGGTCTGGTCCTGCGCCAGCAGCGTCAGCCCGCCGTAATCCGTGTGGGGCGCCACGCCGAACTGGTCGGCGCCGAGGTCGGGCGGCTGCGGCGGGTAGTAGATGGCCGCGCCCCGTGCCAGCGGGCGGGCGTAGCCGGCCTCGAAGAAATCCGCCGGCCGGCCGAGGCTCAGCGCCAGGCCGCGCAGCACGGCATGGCCCACCGCCATCACCTGCTCGTACCAGCCATAGAGGGCGGGGCGGAGTTCGGGCAGCGAGTCGGGCCAGACATTGGGGCCCATCAGCGGCGTGCCGGCGGCGACCTCGGGGTCCGTCTCGGGCAGGTCGTAGCCCCAGACGAAGCTCTCCTTCAGGTCGGGCTTGGCGGTGCCATACATCTTGGCCCCACCCGGATTCACCCAGCCGCGGTGCCGCGGATTGACGGCGAGCGCCTGTTTCTCCGCCGCCGGCAGGTCGAAGAAGCGCCGCGCGGTGGCGAAGGCGCTGGCGGTGCTCGCGGCCGGCAGCCCATGGCCGGCGACGTAGAAGAAGCCGATCCGCTCGCTCGCCGCGCGCATCGCGAGGCCGGCGGCCGCCGAGGCCGCCGCGTCCCGCGCGACGAGCCCGGCGATGTCGATCACCGGAATCTGATCCACGCCGATGTCCCGCGCCTTCGCGTAGCTCATGCCCGATTGCCCCCAACCATGGCGCTCAGGATTGCAGGGAACCGAAGGCGGCGGAAGTGTCATCGACGCGCCCGGCCGCCCAATGCGTCAGCTCTTCCGGGCCAAGCCGCCCCTCCACAGCCGCCGCCAGGCCGAGGCCCATCAGGGCGGCCAGCTTGAAGCCATGGCCCGAGCAGGCGGAAGCCAGCCACACACCCTCCTGCGCCGGGCGCAGCACGAAACGGTCCTCCGGCGCCATGGTGTAGAGGCAGTGGCGCTGTTCCAGCACGCGGTAGCGATCGAAATCGGCGATGGCGCGGGCCCCGGCCTCGAGCAGCGCGGCGCGGCGCCCGGCATGGGGCGGGCGGGCCGGGTCGTCGCGCCAGGGCTCGCCCGGCTCGTCGGTGGCGTAGTCGCCGATCTTGAGGCGCGTGCCGGCACGCGGCGGCAGCACATAGACCCCGCCCGCCGCCTGCTGCGGCAGCCGGCAGAGCAGCAGCGGCGCCGCTTCCCAGGCGGCGGCCAGCTCGGCCGGGGGCTCCAGATAGGCGAGGCTCTGCAGGGAGACGCGCAACCCCGCCGCCGCCGAGGCCTCGGGCAGCAACAGCGGCAGGGAGGGCCCGGCCGCGGCGATCACGGCGTCGGCGGCCAGCGCGGTGCCATCGGCCAGGCTCACCCGCCCCGGCGCGATCCGCGCCACCCGCGCGCCGCTGCGCAGCACCACGCCGAGCCGGGGCAGCAGCGCCAGCAGATCCTCCAGGATCGGCCGGGCGAGCAGCATGCCGGAGCCCTCGATCTCCACCGCGCGCTTCAGCCCCTCCCGGGCCAGCATGGGCAGGGCCGCGAATTCGGCGGGGTCGAGGTCGCGGAAGCCCAGCCCCAGCGCCGCCTGGGTGGCCGCGACGGCCGCCGCGAAGGGCCCTTCGAGGCGCAGCGCATAGACGGCGCGCAGCGGCACGAAGCGGTCCTGCCCCGTCGCCGCGAACAGGGCGCGCCAGGCGGCGAAGGCGGCGGGCATCATCGCCGCATAGCCGGTCATGGTGCCGTAGGCGTGGCGGATGATCCGCCCCTCATCGTTCGAACTGCCGCCGGGGGCGGGGAAGGCGGGCGCGGCCTCCAGCACCGTCACCGCATGGCCGCGGCGCGCGAGCGCCCAGGCGCTGGCGAGGCCGAGCACGCCCCCGCCCACCACCACCACGCGCAGGGGCCGCGCGGCCGGCCCGTTCGGCAGCAGCGATTCGATCGACGTGGTCATCCGCAGCACCTTTCCGGGCCTGTCTCCGGCCGCGGCCCATGCCATAAGCGCGCCGTCACAGGTTCAAGTCGCACACCACCATGATTCGTCTCGACAACATCAGCAAGCAGCAGGGCCCGCAGATCCTCTTCATCGAGGCCTCGGCGGCACTGCAGAAGGGCGAGAAGATCGGCCTCGTCGGTCCCAACGGCGCGGGCAAGTCCACGCTGTTCCGCATGATCACCGGGCAGGAGCCACCCGATGAGGGCCTGGTGCTCACCGATCGGGGCGTGACCATCGGCTTCTTCAGCCAGGATGTGGGCGAGATGTCGGGCCGCAGCGCGGTGGCCGAGGTGATGGACGGGGCGGGCGATGTCAGCACCGTCGCCGCCGAACTCGCGCAGCTCGAGACCGCGATGGCGGACCCCGCGCAGATGGACAATCTCGACGCCCTGATCGAGCGCTTCGGCGAGGTGCAGGCGCGCTTCGAGACGCTGGGCGGCTACGCGCTGGAAGGCCAGGCGCGCGAGGTGCTGGCCGGGCTCAGCTTCAGCCAGGAGATGATGGAGGGCGATGTCGGCAAGCTCTCCGGCGGGTGGAAGATGCGCGTGGCCCTCGCGCGCATCCTGCTGATGCGCCCCGATGTCATGCTGCTCGACGAACCCTCGAACCACCTGGATCTCGAAAGCCTGATCTGGCTGGAGCAGTTCCTCGGCCAGTATGAGGGCGCGCTGATGCTCACCTCGCACGACCGCGAATTCATGAACCGCATCGTCAACAAGGTGATCGAGATCGATGGCGGCACGCTGACCAGCTACGCCGGCAATTTCGACTTCTACGAACAGCAGCGCGCCCTGGCGGAAAAGCAGCAGCAGGCGCAGTTCGAGCGCCAGCAGGCGATGCTGGCCAAGGAGATCAAGTTCATAGAGCGCTTCAAGGCGCGCGCCTCGCACGCCGCGCAGGTGCAGAGCCGCGTCAAGAAGCTCGACAAGATCGAGCGTGTGGAACCGCCCAAGCGCCGGCAGAGCGTCTCCTTCGATTTCCTGCCCGCGCCGCGCTCGGGCGAGGATGTGGTAAGCCTGCGCGGCGTGCACAAAAGCTATGGCAGCCGCGTGATCTATGCCGGGCTCGATTTCCTGCTGCGCCGGCGCGAACGGCTATGCGTGCTCGGCACCAATGGCGCGGGAAAATCCACGCTGCTGAAGCTCGTCACCGGCGCGACCGCACCCGATGCCGGCACCGTGGTGCTGGGGGGCAGCGTGAAGATGGCCTATTTCGCGCAGCACGCCATGGAGTTGCTGGAGGGCGAGAACACGGTCTTCGAACAGCTCGAACAGGCCTTTCCGCGCGCCCCGCAAGGATCCCTGCGCGCGCTCGCCGGCTGCTTCGGCTTCTCGGGCGACGAGGTGGAGAAGCGCTGCCGCGTGCTCTCGGGCGGCGAGAAGGCGCGGCTGGTGATGGCGCTGATGCTCTATGACCCGCCGAACTTCCTGGTGCTGGACGAACCCACCAACCACCTCGACATGGCGACGAAGGACATGCTGATCGCGGCCCTGGCGCAATATGAGGGCACGATGCTCTTCGTCTCGCACGACCGGCACTTCCTCTCCGCGCTGTCCAACCGTGTGCTGGAACTGACGCCGGAGGGCGTCCATCGCTATGAGGGCGGCTACACGGAATATGTCGCCCGTACGGGGCATGAGGCGCCGGGGCTGCGCGCGGCGTGACAGGCGGCGGGCTGGCCCCCTGCGCCTGCCCTGCCTATCTTCCGGCCATCCCAAACCGGCAAGGCGACGTCCTCCCATGTCCAGTTCCCTGAGGCCGCCCGGGCCCGACGCCAAGCCGGGACCGATCCTGATGACCTCCGCCGGCTTCGCGGACTGGCTCGGCGAGGTGCAGGCGGGGCTCGTGCTCTCCACCTACCAGCGCGGGCGGATCATCTTCCTCGGCCAGCGCGGGGAGGGAAAGCTGCGCGCGCATGAGCGCATCATCGCCCAGTGCCAGGGCATCTGGACCGATGGCGAGACGATCTGGGTCAGCGGCAAGACCATGCTCTGGCGCTTCCGCAACGACCTGCCGCGCGGCGCGCGCACCGAGAGCGGCGCCGATCGCCGCTACGTCCCGCGCGAGGCGCGCGTGACCGGCGCGCTCGACATCCACGACATCGGCTTCGGCCAGATGCCCGGCATGGCCGCGCCGGGGCCGATCTTCGTCAACACGGCCTTCAACTGCCTCGCCACGATCAGCGCCCGGGCCAGCTTCCGCCCGCTCTGGCGCCCGCCCTTCATCTCCGCGCTGGTGGCGGAGGATCGTTGCCACCTCAACGGCCTGGCGATGGACGGCGCGCGCCCCGCCTATGTCACCGCCATCAGCCGCAGCGACGTGGCCGATGGCTGGCGCGAGCGGCGCGGCGATGGCGGCGTGGTGCTGGAGGTCGAGGGCGGCAATGTCGTCGCGTCGGGCCTGTCCATGCCGCATTCCCCGCGGCTGCATGAGGGCCGGCTCTGGGTGCTCAATTCCGGCCTGGGCGAGCTGGGCGTGATCGACCTGCAGGACGGGCGCTTCACGCCGGTCGCCTTCTGCCCGGGCTATGCGCGCGGGCTCGCCTTCATCGGGCGCTACGCCGTGGTCGGCCTCTCCCGCCCGCGCGGCAACCAGACCTTCGAGGGGCTGAAACTGGCCGAGCGCCTCGCCGAGAAGGACGCCGTGCCGCGCTGCGGCCTGCTGGTGGTGGACACCCAGACCGGCCGCAGCGAGCACTGGCTGCGCTTCGAACACACGATCGAGGAGCTCTACGACGTGGCCGCCCTGCCCGGCATCCGCCAGGCGGAGGCGGTGAGCCTCATGGGTGAGGAGCTGGAACGCGCCATCACCATCGAAGCACCCCGCCCCGCCGCGAACGCATGAAGCTGCTGCTGCGCCGGCTCTGGCTGCCTTTCCTCGCCACGGCCTGCGTCTTCGCCACGCTGGTCTATCTGGGGGTGTGGCAATCCCAGCGCCTTGTCTGGAAGACCGCGCTGCTGGCCGAGATCGCGGCGATGGAGCAGGGCGCGGCGGTGCCGCTCACGGACTCGCCGCGGCTGTTCACCAAGGTGGCGCTGCGCGGCCGCTTCGACCATGCGCGGGAGGTGCTGCTGGAGCTTGAGGTGCGCGGCCCCGTGCTCGGCGCGCGGCTGGTCACGCCGCTGCTGCGCGAGGCCGGCCCGCCGGTGCTGGTGGATCGCGGCTGGGTGCCGCTTGAGCGCGCGAGCCCCATCGCGCGGCCGGAGGGCGAGGTGGAGGTGCTGGGCTATGTGCGGCTCTCCGAAACCCGCAGCCGCTTCGCCGCGGTGGATGATCTGGCCGGGCGGCGCTTCTTCACCTTCGAGGTCCCGGCCCTTGCCGCCGCGATGGGCCTGCCCGAGGCCGCGCCCTTCGGCGTGGTCGCCCTGGCCCCCCCGGGGGCTGGCGCGGACGGCCTGCCCGACCCGGCGCGGCGCCTGCCGCGCCCCACCAACAACCACCTGGGCTATGCCATCACCTGGTTCGGCCTGGCCCTGGCCCTGGCCGGCGTCTTCCTGGTCTGGGCCCGGCGGCGCATGAAGGCCAACGACGCATGAGGGATCGAAGATGAGCAACGCCGCCTATGCACGCCTCGTGGCGCGCTTCGCGAGGCTGGGCGCGCTGGGCGAGGCCGCCGGCATCCTGCACTGGGATTCCAGCACCATGATGCCCCAGGGCGGCGGCCCCGCCCGCGCCGAGCAGCTCGCTGCCCTGGCCGGGCTGCGGCATGAGCTGCTCACCGCGCCGGAAGTGGCCGAGGACCTCGCCGCGGCGCAGGCGGCGGACCCCTGGGGGGCGCGCAACCTCGCGCTGATGCGCCGCACCCATGCGCGCGCCACCGCGCTGCCCACCGCGCTGGTCGAGGCGACGGAGCGCGCCAATTCCGCCTGCGAAAAGGTCTGGCGCCAGGCCAAGGCGAAGGCCGATTTCGCCCTGGTGCTGCCCTACCTGGCCGAGGTGATCCGCCTGCAGCGGGAGATCGCGGCCGCTTATGCGGCGGTGCTCGGCCTCTCGCCCTATGATGCGCTGATGGAGGGCTACCAGCCGGGCGTGCGCGCCGCGGATGTCGCGCCCGTCTTCGCCGCCTATGAATCCTGGCTGCGCGAGGCGCTGCCGCGCGCGGAGGAGATCCAGGCGCGCCAGCCCGCGCCGCTGCCGCTGGCCGGCCCCTTCCCGGTTGAGTTGCAGCGCGCGCTCTGCCGGGAGATGGCGGGCGTGACGGGCCTCGATTTCGCGCATGCGCGGCTCGATGAATCGGTGCATCCCTTCTGCGGCGGCAGCCCCACCGACATCCGCATGACCACCTGCTACGACACCGGCAACGTGGCCAAGGCGCTGCTCGGCGTGCTGCATGAATCCGGCCATGCGATGTATGAGCGCGGCCTGCCGCCCGGCTACGCCCGCCAGCCGGTGGGCGAGGCCGCGGGCATGGCGGTGCATGAATCGCAATCCCTGATCGTGGAGATGCAGGCCTGCCGCAGCAACGCCTTCCTGGGCTTCCTCGGCGGGCGCCTGCACGCGACCTTCGGCGGCGAGCGGGCCGCCTATGCGCCGGCCAACCTCGCGCGCATCTGGCGGCGGGTCGAGCGCGGCTTCATCCGCGTCGACGCCGATGAGATGACCTATCCGGCGCATGTCATCCTGCGCTTCCGGCTGGAACAGGCGCTGATGTCGGGCGACCTCGCCCCGGCCGACCTGCCCGGCGCGTGGCGGGAGGGGCTGCACGGGCTGCTCGGCATCACCCCGCCCGACGATGCGCGCGGCTGCCTGCAGGACATCCACTGGCATGACGGCGCCTTCGGCTATTTCCCCAGCTACACGCTGGGGGCCATGGCGGCCGCGCAGCTGATGGCGGCGATCCGCCGGCAGGTGCCGGACCTGGATGATCACCTGGCGGCCGGGCGCATGGCGCCGATGATGGTCTGGCTGCAGGCGAAGGTGCACGCCCAGGGCGCGCTGCTGGGCTTCCAGGACCTGCTGGTATCGGCCACGGGCAAGCCGCTCGACCCGACGGATTTCACCGCCCACCTGACCAGCCGCTACCTGACGGCACCAGGCTGACAGAGGCGCGCGGCGCAAGGGCTACCCGTTTCTGACGAAACGCCGCGTTCGCGAGCGTCTGGGCTGACCTGCCCGCCCTGGAGCACGCTACGTTCTGATGAACGCAGCTCGTGCTCTAGAAATCATTGATTCTAGAGCAAGAAATGCGTTCACATGATCCTATCTGAACGCATATTGCTCTAGGTGTTTAGTCCCGGCATTTGGTGGTGCGGATTTTGTGTGAAGCGGTCGGGCTGGTCTGCCCACGCCTTGCA
>NZ_JBXVVR010000010.1:0-163016 GCF_057219975.1 Roseomonas sp. TF40
GCACAACAAGAAACAGCCGGTGGGAGAGGGAGGCGGCCATGGGGGTGCCCTAGTGGATCGCAGGGGGGACGCTGTCCCCCCTGCACCCCCCTGCCAGGAGCCAGTGGGCTCCTGGACCTCGATTATAGGGCAGGGTGGAAGAGGGGCGTGGAGCGACCGTCGGGACCATCGGACCCGCCATGCCCCTCTTCCATCCTGCCCTGATCAAATGGGTTCCAAGGGTCCACTGACCCTTGGCGGGAGGGTGCGGGAGGGCAGAGCCCTCCCGCGACCACCAGGCACACCCCATCGCCACTACAGCGTCCGCCGTGCGTCGGCGAGTGCGCGTTCGCGCGCCGCGTCCACCCACCAGCTATCCAGCCCCAGCCCGTAGCGCGGGTTGCGTGCAGGCCGGCCGAACTTGTCCCAGAAGGCGACGCGGAAGGTGCGGTTGTGCCATTGCGGGATCACGAAGTGGTTCCACAGCAGCACGCGGTCCAGCGCGCGGGTGCGGGCGATGAGCTGCTCGCGGTCCGGCGCGTTGACGACGAGTTCCACCAGCTCATCGATCGCCGGGTCGCAGATGCCGGCGACGTTCTGGCTGCCATTCTCGTTGGCCTTCGCGCAGGTCCAGAAATCGCGCTGTTCGTTGCCGGGCGAGAGGGATTGGCCCATCACATCCACGGTCATGTCGAAATCAAAATTGTCGATCCGCGTCTGGTATTGCGCCGGGTCCACGGTGCGCACGCGCACGCTCATCCCCAGGCGCTCGAGCGCCTGCACATAGGGCAGGGCGATGCGTTCGAAGGTCGGGCCCTGCAGCAGGATCTCGAATTCGAAGCGCTGGTTGCGCGCATTCACCAGGCGGCGATCCTGCACGCGCCAACCCGCGGCCTGCAGCAGCGCGAGCGCGCGGCGCAGCCCCTCGCGGTTGTTGCCGCTGCCATCCGTGACGGGCAGCTTGAATTCCTCGGTGAAGACCTCGGCCGGCACGCGCCCACGGAAACGCTCCAGCACGGCGAGTTCGGCACCCGTGGGCAGGCCGGAGGAGGCGAGTTCCGAGTTGGAGAAGAAGGAATTCGTGCGCGCATAGGCGCCGAAGAACAGGTTGGCGTTCATCCACTCGAAGTCGAAGACCTGGTTGAGCGCCTGGCGCACGCGCGCATCCTGGAAGAGCGGGCGGCGGAGATTGACCGCGAAGGCCTGCATGCCGGTGGGCAGTTCGTGGCGGATCTCGTCGCGCTTCACCAGGCCACGCCGCGCCGCGGGGAAGTCATAGGCCGTGGCCCAGTCGCGCGCGACGTTCTCCGTGCGGAAGTCGATCTGCCCGGCCTTGAAGGCTTCCAGTGCCACGGTGGTGTCGCGGAAATACTCGTAGCGCTGCACGTCGAAATTCTGCGTGCCCTTCATGGTCGGCAGGTCGCGCGCCCACCAATCGGCGACGCGGCGATAGACCAGGCTGCGCCCGGCCTCGAAACGTTCGAGCCGGTAGGGACCGGAGCCGAGCGGCGCGTCGAGCAACGGCCGCGCGAAGTCGCGCCCCTGCCACCAATGCGCCGGCAGCACCGGCATCTGGCCCAGGATCAGCCCGAGCTCGCGATTCTCGGCGTTGCGGAAGCGGAAGGTGACGCGGCGCTCGCTCTCCGCCACCACCTCGGTCACGTCGCCCCAGTAGGACCGGTAGAAGGGCCGGCCATGGGTACGCAGCGTGTTGAAGGTGAAGACCACGTCGGCCGCGGTCACCGGGCGGCCGTCATGCCAGCGCGCGGCGGGGTTCAGCTCGAAGCTGATGCCCAGCCGGTCGGCGGGCAGGTCGATCCATTGCGCGAGATAGGGGTATTCGGTGCTCGCCTCGTCCGCGCTTTCCTTCAGCAGCGTGTCGTAGAGCAGGCCGAGCCCGACGGCGGCGGTGCCGCGCAGCACGAACTGGTTGAAGCTGTCGAAACTGCCGAGCGCGGTCAGCGCGATCTCGCCCCCCTTCGGCGCCTCGGGGTTCACCCAGGGGAAGTGGGTGAAGTCCACCGGCAGGGCGGGCTCGCCCAGCAGGGAGAGCGCATGGGTGCGGATCGCCTGCCCCGGCGCGGCGGAACCGCCCGCGGGGGTCGAGGCATGCAGGGCACTCGGCGCGAGACCGAGGGCGGCGGAGAGGCTGAGAAGGTCACGACGGCGCATGCGCCAGACATTGGGGGTTCGCCCCCGCCAGGGCAACGCCCCTTGCCATTATCCCGCGAGCAGCGCGGTGACTTCCGGCAGGAGAGCGGCGTCACCCACGGCCAGCACCGTGCCGTCGCTGCCCAGATGCAGCGGCTGGCCGGCCCAATCCGTGCAGCGCCCGCCCGCGCCCTCGATGACGGGGACCAGGGCGGCCCAGTCCCAGGGCTTCATGGTGGCGTCCACCACCACATCCACCAGGCCGAGGGCGAGCAGGCCATAGGCGTAGCAATCGCCCCCCCAGGTGGTGCGCCGCGCGGCCTGCTTCACCGCGGCAAAGCGCGGCGCGCTCTGCGCGTCGAACATGTCGGGCGAGGTGCAGGACAGCTCAGCCTCGGCCAGGCTCCGGCAGGGCCGGCAGCGCGGCTTGCCGCCCATGGTGGAGCGGAAGCGGGTGGGCTGCCCGGCCACGCCGGTCCAGCGCTCGCCGGTGGCGGGCTGGTCGATCAGCCCCAGCACGGGACGGCCGCGATGCAGCAGGCCGATCAGCGTCCCGAAGAGCGGCCTTCCGGTGACGAAGGCGCGCGTGCCGTCGATGGGATCCAGCACCCAGACCCACTCGGCGTCGGCGTTGGTCTCGCCATATTCCTCGCCGATCACCCCGTGATCCGGGTGGCGATCGGCGAGCAGGGCGCGGATGGCCCGCTCCGCGGCCTTGTCGGCTTCGGTGACGGGGCTGGCATCGCCCTTGGCCTCGACCAGCAGGGCGGAGCGGAAGAGCGGCCGGATCGCCGCCCCCGCGGCCTCGGCCGCCGCTTCGGCTGTGCCGAGGAAGGCGGCCGGGTTGCTCACCTCAGGGCAGGGGCGCCGGCGTCGCGGCCAGGGTGCGCAGGAAGGCGATGACGTCCGCGCGGTTCTGCACGTTGGCCATGCCGGCATAGGCCATGCGCGTGCCGGGCATCGCCTGGGCCGGCCGGGCAATGAAGGCGTTCAGGGCTTCATAGTCCCAGGGCTTGTCGGCCAGGGCGCGGTTGGCGGCGGAGTAGTTGAAGCCGGCCACGCGCGCGTGGTTGGCGTTCACGATGCCCCAGAGGTTCGGGCCCACGCCGTTCGGCCCACCCTGCGCGAAATTGTGGCAGGAGGCGCAGGCGCGCTGCGCAAGCTGGCGACCGTTATCCGCATTCGCGGCGGCGAGCAGCGGGCTCACCGGCTCCAGCGCCGGAGCGGCCGGCGCGGCGGCGGGGGCCGCAGCCTGCGGCGCGGCGCCGATCGAGATCGCCGATTCATAGAGGCGCGGGGGCGAGACCAGCGCATTGCCGATCACGCCGGTGACCATGAAGGCGATGCCAGCGGTCAGAACCGCGGCTGCGGCCTTGTTGAATTCCAGGCTCATGCTGGAGAGCACCCTTCGAGAAGCCCGGGCCCCCCTTCCGGCCCGGCGCGCCAGACCGCGCGGCGGGTGAAGGGTTGCGCCGGCGTTGGCCTGCCGTAAAACCACGGCGGATATAAAGGCGTGGGCTGGCCACGACAACCCGCCGCGCCGCCGGAAAGCCCGGATCAGCCCCCGATTGCCCCCAGGATTCAGACCCATGCAGACGCCCAAGCCCGCCGCCGCCGCCCCTGCCGAGGGGGCCAAGGGCGTGATCGCCTTCCAGGGCGTGCCCGGCGCCTATTCGGACCTCGCCTGCCGGCACGCCTATCCGGGCTGGACGACGCTGCCCTGCCCCTCTTTCGAGGCCGCGATCGCGGCGGTGCGCGAAGGCCGCGCCACGCTCGGCATGCTGCCCTGCGAGAATTCGCTGGCCGGGCGCGTGCCCGACATCCACCGCCTGCTGCCCGATTCCGGCCTGCATGTGGTGGGCGAGCATTTCGAGCGGGTGGAGCACTGCCTGCTCGCCCCCAAGGGGGCGTCCATCGCCACGCTCAAGCGCGCGCACAGCCATCCGGTCGCGCTCGGCCAGGTGCTGAACCTGCTGCGTGAGCTGAAGCTGACCCCGGTGATCGAGGCCGACACCGCCGGCGCCGCCGAGATCATCGCCGCGCGGGGCGGCACCGAGGACGCGGCCATCGCCAGCGAACTGGCCGCCGAGATCTACGGGCTCGAGATCCTGCGCCGCAATGTCGAGGATGCGGCGCACAACACCACGCGCTTCTACGTCACCTCCCTCACGCCGCTCGCCGGGCCCTTCGAGGGCGCGGGCTGGGCCACCAGCTTCGTCTTCCGCGTCCGCAACATCCCCGCCGCGCTCTACAAGGCGCTGGGCGGCTTCGCGACGAATGGCGTGAACATGACCAAGCTCGAGAGCTACATGGTCGGCGGCGCCTTCACCGCGACGCAGTTCCTCGCCGATGTCGATGGCCACCCCGGCGAGCCGGGCCTGGCCCGCGCGCTGGAGGAGCTGGCCTATTTCTCCGCCGATCTGCGCGTGCTCGGCACCTACCGCACCCACCCCTACCGCCAGGCGCAGCCCGACGGGAATTGAGATGCCGCCCCTCGCGCCCGACGGCAATCTCTACGTCTTCGGCTATGGCTCCCTGATCTGGCGACCGGGCTTCGCCCATGCGGGGAGCCACCCGGCGCTGCTGCGCGGCTTCCACCGGCGTTTCTGCCTCTGGTCGCACCGCTACCGCGGCACGCCGGAACAGCCGGGGCTCGTGCTCGGGCTTGATCGCGGTGGGGCCTGCCGGGGTGTGGCCTTCCGTGTGCCGGGGCGCCACGCGGCCGAGGTGCTGCACTACCTCGACGATCGCGAACTGCCGGACGGGGCGGAGGTGGTCTACCACCGCCGCGTGCTGCCGGTGCGCCTGCTCGACCTGCCCGGCGCGCAGCCCATGCCGGCCGTGACCTATGTCGCCAACCGCGCCTGCCGGCTCTTCGTGGACCGTCTGCCGCCGGAACAGGCCGCCGCGACCATCGCGCGCGGTGTGGGCCAGATGGGGGCGAACCGCGACTACCTGCTGAACACGGTGGAGCATCTGCGCGCGATGGGCGTGCGCGACGCCGGCCTGAACCGCATCGCGGCGCTGCTGCCGGAGTAGTGCTGGCGTCCTGCCCCTGAAATCGGCAGGCGAGTTTCGCGATCATCACATCATGCCCGGCGCACGAAGCCCCGCCCTGCGGCCGGCCCGGCGTCTGCGGGGCTTGAAGGTGAAACCTTCCCGCGCTTGGCAACAGAGCGCGCTGGGTGCGCGGGAACGCGGCCCGTGCCATATAACCTATTGTTTCAAAATATAGAATTCCGACCGGATGACCCCATCCGGTCGGACTCTGTCCTGGCTGCCCGATGACCGTGTGAAGGGGTCGGGGCTCCGGCGCGGGCGGCGTCGCCTGGGGCCACGCCCTGCCTGCGCGCCGATGCCCAACGTCCCCTCGCCAGCGCCGCTCAGAGGATGAAGTCGGACGCCGTCAGGCCCCAGGTATTCGCCACGACCATCGACATCTCCAGCGTGCCGTCGGCGTTCACATCCACATCGACGCGGGTGCCGACCAGGGTCGAGACCAGGGAGACCTGCCCATCCACGAAGATCCCGGGCCCGGTCACGACGCCGAAGGCCTGGTCGCCGATCATCAGCGTGTTCGCGTCGATCGCCGAGAGGTCGATCCGGTCGATGCCCGTCTGGAAGCCGTAGATGAAGTCGCGCGCCGCCACGGTGCTGTCCACCGTCGCGCCATAGATGAAGATGTCCGCCCCGGCATCGCCGTAGAGCCGGTCGGCGCCGGTGTTGCCGCGCAGGCGGTCATTGCCGTCGCCGCCGTAGATGGTGTCGTTGCCGCTGCCGCCATACAGCGTGTCGTTGCCCGCGCCACCCACCACGCTGTCATTGCCCGCATCGCCGAAGAGGATGTCGGACCCATTGCCGCCATCCAGCGCGTCATTGCCGTCGCCGCCATAGAGGTAGTCCATGTCGTCGCCGCCGAGCAGCGTGTCGTTCCCCGCCTCGCCGCGCAGCCAGTCCACGCCGTAGCTGCCCGAGAGCCAGTCATTGCCGGTGCCGCCCCAGAGGCTGTCATTGCCGTTGTTGCCGACCAGCGCATCGGCGCCATCCAGGCCGAAGAGCTGGTCGTGGCCGCTATGCCCGACCAGCGTGTTGCCGGCCGCGTTGCCGGTACCGGTGCGGTCGGTGATGCCGGCATTGCCGAGGGTGAAGGTGAGGTTCTCGATCTCCGCGCCGAGCGTGAAGGAGAGCAGCGTGGTCTGGACCGTGTCGTTGCCGGCGCCGACGGCCTCGACCAGGGTGTGGCTGGTCGCGCCGATCACATAGGTGTCGTCGCCCGTGCCACCCGAGAGCCGGTCGAAGCCGGCATCGCCGAACAGCGTGTCGTTGCCGGCCTCGCCATAGAGCGAGTCGTTCCCCGCCCCGCCGCGCAGGATGTCGTTGTGGTCGCCGCCCAGCAGGGTGTCGTTGCCGTTGCCGCCCAGCAGGCTGTCATGGCCAAGGCCGCCATGCAGGCTGTCCGCGCCCGCGCCGCCATTCACCGTGTCATGGCCATCGCCGCCGTCGAGCGTGTCGTCGCGGTCGCTGCCGGTCATCAGGTTGGCGCTCGCATTGCCGAGCGCCTTGGCGCCCACCGAGCCTTCGCCCGACTTGGTGCCGTTGGTGCTGTCCACGCTGGACGGGCCGTCGAGCTGGATGCCGATGATCTCGAGGTTCTCGACATTCGCGTCGAGCGTGATGCTCGCCCCCGGCACGAAGGCTTCCCAGGCGAGCGTGTCGATCCCGCCCTCCGCGCCGGCCAGCTCGACGATCCCGAAGGCCTTTGCGTTGGTGACGGTGTAGCGGTCGTCGCCGGTGCCGCCATGCATCATCACCCGCTCGGAGCCGAAGACCATGAATTGGTCGTTGCCGGCATCGCCGACCAGCATGTCGCCCCCGGCGCCGTAGGAGGTCATCAGCCGGTCATTGCCCTCCCCGCCATTGAGCGTGTCCACACCCCCGCTGCCGGTCAGCGTGTCGTTGCCCTTCAGGCCGAAGACGATCAGGGAATCCGCGTCGCCGAGCCCGAGGAAGGGCGCCTGCTCCGAGCCGTAGAAGATGTCGTCACTGTCGGTGAGGTTGATCTGGAAGGTGGCCATCGTCGTCTCTCCTGTTCGAGTGGCGACATCCTGGCCGCCCGTGAGGAGAGCATGCGCCGCGCAGGTTTCCTGCCGGTGGCGCGGGCTGTTTCCGTTGCTGCGTGGCGTGTTGCAGTTGTTGCGCGCGGCCGGGGCGGCGCGACAGCCCTGGCGAAGCCGCGCCCCAGGCCGGGCGGGTCCGTCGGCGACGTCTGAGGGCCGACATGGCGAAGCTGACGGACAAGGCGATTGCCGGGCTGACCCTCCCGCCGAAAAGGCGGAGGCTTGAGGTCCTCGGCAAGGTGTTCGAAGACCTGCTCGCCCCGTGCTTCGCGGATGCTGAGTCCGCCACACTGATCGCCGCCATTGAGCGCTGCCCGGCGATCGACCCGGCGGTGGGCTCTGGCGCGTTTCCCTTGGGCCTGCTCCGGAAGCCGGTGCATGTGCCGAGCCGTGCCGATCCAGGCGGGGTGAGGTGGAAGGCGGCGAACCGACAGCCGTTCCTCGTCGCGATCGAGAACGCGAAGCGCATCGATACCACGCACAGGGCGTTCCGACCTGCGGCCCGAAGGGCCGAGCGCGCGAAGGCGCGCCGCGTCACGCCGGAGGCCTGCCTTCGGCAGGACGCGACTGAGGGGCAGGAAGGTGAAACCTTCGCGCCCTTGGTATCAGTGTCTGTCCATGGTGCTGGAGCCGCGGTCGAAACGATCGAAACGGTCGAGCCGGAAGGCGGCGGGATCCACGATCGGCGGCGCGCCGGTGGCAAGATCCGCCGCCAGCCGCCCCGCGCCGGGGCCGATGCCGAAGCCATGCCCGCTGAAGCCGGCCGCCACCACCAGCCCCGGCAGCGACGGCACCGGCGCGATCACCGGCACCGCATCCGGCGTTGAATCGATCCAGCCGGCCCAGAGCCGCGCCACCTGCAGGCCGGCCAGCTCGGGATAGGCGGCGGCGATCTCGCGCAGGGCGGGGGCCACGATATCCGCCTTGGGCGTCGCCTCCAGCACGCGCATGCGCTCGAACACCGTGGGCTGGTCGAAGGACCAGCGCCCATGCAGCGCGTCCGGCCCTGCGAAGAAGGAACGGCCGAAGCGCAGCTCCACCAGCTTCCAGTTCTTCCGCAGCGCCGGCAGGAAATCCCGCGCATAGCGGATGCCGGCCGGCGTCAGCTCCAGCCGCCCGCGCGCCTTGGCGGCGACCAGGTAGCCGCCGTCGAGCAGCGGCGTCAGGATGAAATCGGGCGTCAGCAGCGGCCCGGGGCTGACCTGCGGGCCCGGCGTGGTCGCGAAGATCGTCGAGTGCACCGAGGATTGCGGCAGGCGGATGCCGTGCCGGCGCAGGAACATCGAGGCCCAGGCCCCGCCCGCCAGCACCACTGCCTGGGTGCGGATGCGCCCCTTCTCGGTGAAGACGCCGGCGATGCGCCCGCCCTTGGTGTCGAGCCCGCGCGCCGCGCAGCCCTGGTGCAGCGTCACGCCCCGCGCGCGCGCCGCCCGGGCCAGCGTGGGCGCCGCCATCGCAGGCTCGGCCCGCCCGTCACGCGGGGAGACGATGCCGCCGATCCACGCTTGCGCATTGCCGGGCGTGAGGCGCTTCGCCTCCGCCGCATCGATCATGCGCGCGCCGGTCTGGTAGGGCTGCGCCATGTCGACCCAGGCTTGCCAATCGGCGAGCTGCTGCGGATCCTTGGTGACGTAGATGAGCCCGTTGCGGCGGAAGCCCATATCGGCGCCGATCTCGGCCGGCAGGCTGTCCCACAGCGCCTGGCTGTGCTGCATCAGCGCGATCTCGCGCGCATCGCGGTTGAAGGTGCGGCACCAGCCCCAGTTGCGGCTGGACTGCTCGCCCGCCACCACGCCCTTCTCGACGAGCGCGACGGAATGTCCCGCCTTGGCCAGGTGCCAGGCGGTGGAGACGCCGATGATGCCGCCGCCGATCACCACCACATCGGCGGCTTCAGGCAACGCCGCATCGCTCGGCACGGAATCGAGGGCGCGGGTCGCGACCATCACGGTGCCAGCCCCGGGGTCTGCGCGCAGAGCCGCGCGAAGGCGTCGCGGACGGCGGCCGCGCCATCCGGTGCGGGCTCGCGCCGCAGGGCGAACAGGCGCGTCTTCACGAAGAAGCGCCAATGTGTGGGCAGGGAGGTCATGATCCCGGTCATCGCGTCGTAGGCTGCCTCTGTCCAGATCGCTTCATGCGCCTCGCGCTCCGGCCCGAAGCGGAAATGGCCGGCGAAGGGGGGGTGCCGCGCCGCGCGCAGCGCCGCGGTGGCCGGCAGGTCGAGCGCGCCGTCGCGGATCACCACCGCATAGTCGCGCGCCGCCGCCGCCACCGAGACATAGCCGCGCCGCACATCCGCCAGCACCAATTCCGGTGGGCGTTCCAACGGGTCGCCCCGCCCGCCGCCGCCCGGCGAGTGGATGTGCAGCACATCGCCCGGCGCCATCGCCAGCGTATCGACATTGCCCAGCACGCGCTGGCCCACCGTGCCCGGATTCAGCACGAAATCCGAGGGCGCGCCGGGCTGCCCGCCGAGGATCCCCCAGGGGCGGAAGCGGCAGCGGTCGCGGTTGCGCGCGGTGACGCGCGATTCAGGGGCGAAGACGGTGAAGTCGAGCGCCGTGGCCAGCCCGCCCCGCCAGCGCCCCGCCCCGCCGGTGTCGGGCATCAACCCGTAGCGCAGGATGCGGATCGGCACCTCGGTCTCGGTGATCTCGATCGGCGTGTTCTTGAGATAGGCGCTGTCCGCGCCCGAGCCATTGGTGCCGTCGCGCATCGGCATGCCGCCGCCGCCGCCCACGATCGGGTTGATCGCCGCCAGCACGCTGCGCCGTGTGCGGTTGTCGGTCGTCATCACGTTGAGGATGGAGGAACTGCCCGCCGGCGCGGCCGGCATCCGGCCCGGCACGGCCAGGCTGAAGGCGCCGAAGATCAGGCTGCGGATGCGCGCGCAGGTCAGGCTGCGCATGCCCACCGCGGCGGGGAAGGCGGGGTTCAGCGCCGTGCCCTCGGGCACGATGCAGGTGAAGGGGCGGGTGAGGCCGGCATTGAGCAGAAGGCCCGGATTGAAGGTGTAGAGCACATAATACACCCCCACCAGCAGCAGGGTGTGCCGCGGATGGCTGCCCGTGGGCACGTTCAATGCCGAAGTGAGCTGCGGATCCGTGCCGGTGAAGTCGAGCACCGCCTCCTCGCCCCGGATGACGAGGCGCAGCGCGAGCCGCACCGGGTTGCCCTCCGGCCCGTCCTCGTCGCAATAATCGGCGAAGCGGTACTCGCCGTCGGGGATGGAGCGCAGCACTTCCCGCGCCTGGTGCTCGGCGTAGTCGAGCAGCCCGGCGAGGCCCCGGCGGAAGCCGTCCACGCCGAATTTGCGGATCATCGCGCGCAGCTTGCGCTCCCCGGTGGCGAGCGCGCCGGTGAAGGCCTTGAGGTCGCCGAGATTCTGTTCCGGCTTGCGCACGTTCAGCAGCATCACGCGCAGCGCCTCGGTGTTCAGCGCGCCGCGCCGGTACATCTTCATCGGCGGGAAGCGGATGCCTTCCTGGTGCACCTCGGTCAGGGCGCGGGAGAGGCTGGCCGGCACCGCGCCGCCCATGTCGGTGTTGTGGATGTGCCCGCAGGCCCAGGCGAGGATCTCGCCCTCCTCGAAGATCGGCTTCCACATGTGCAGGTCCGGCACATGGGTGGCGAGGTAGCCGCTGTAGGGATCGTTGGTGAAGCCGACATCGCCGGGCTCGTAGTCGTTGATGCCGGCGATGGCGGCGCCGTAGTCGATGCCCGGATACCAGGTGGCGCCGAAATCCATCGGCACGGCGGCCACCTTGCCGCCCGGCTCCAGGATCTGGACGGTGAAATCCTCCGTCTCCTTCACGAAGGTGGAATGCGCCGTGCGGTAGAGCGTGTAGGCCATGTTCTCCGCCGCCGCGCGGGCATGGTTGGCGAAGACCTGCAGCGTGACCTTGTCCATGGCGTTCAGCCCTCCGCGTCCAGATGCAGGTTGCCGAGCGCATCGACCGATGCGGTGAAGCCGGCGGGGATGATGGCGGTGGAATCCGCCTGCGCCACGATGGCCGGGCCCTGGAAGGCGTGGCCGTGATGCAGCGCGTCGCGCAGGTACAGCGGCACCTCCGCCCAGGCGCCGTCGAGCCAGGCGCGCACCTCCCGCTCCGGCCGGGGCGGGCCCTCGACGCGCGGCTCGTCGGGCATGGCCGGCGGCGCGGTGGGGCCGATGACGACCAGGCGCAGATTCACCACCTGCACGGCGGCGGCCTCATCGTGGAAGTCGTAGATCGCGGCGTGGCGGCGATGGAAGGCGGCGCGGATGGAATCGAGGTCGCCGGCCTCGATCCAGCCGGGCTCGAGCGGCGCCTCGATCTCGAAGGATTGGCCGCGATAGCGCATCTCGGCGGACAGGCGCAGCGTGGCCGGCCCGTCGAAGCCCTGCTCCGCGCGCAGCCAGTGCAGCCCTTCATCGCGCAGCGCCGCCAGCGCGGTGCGCAGCGCGGGCAGGTTCGCGGCCTCGAGGTCGAGGAAAAGCGTGCGCACCACATCGGTCTTCGCATCCGCGATCAGCCCGCCCAGCGCGCTCACCACGCCGGGCCGGCGCGGGATCATCACGCGCGCGATGCCGAGCTCGCGCGCCAGCAGGCAGCCCAGCATCGGCCCCGCCCCGCCGAAGGGCAGCAGCGTGAAGTCGCGCAGGTCCACGCCATGCCGCGCGACCAGCTTGTTCACCTCGGCGAACATGGCGGAGATGGCGACATCGACGATCGCCGCCGCCGTCTCCTCCAGCCCGCGACCGAGCCGCGCGGCGAGTTCGCCCACCGCCGCCGCCGCCCGCCCGCGATCCATCGCGACCGAGGCATAGGCGAGCGGCACATGGCCGAGCAGGCCGCAGACCGCCATGGCGTCGGTGATGGTCGCGCGCGTGCCGCCGCGGCCATAGCAGGCAGGGCCGGGGGTCGAGCCCGCGCTCTCGGGCCCGACCTTCAGCATGCCGAAGCCGTCCACGCTGGCGATCGAGCCGCCGCCATCGCCGATCGAGGAGACGGAGACGGACGGCACGTGCAGCGGGAACTCGCCGATCATCTCGCCCGTGCCGAATTGCGGCTCGCCATCCAGGATCAGCGCGACATCCGCGCTGGTGCCGCCGATGTCGAGCGTGAGCGCGCGCGCCACCCCCGCCTGGCGCGCCAGGAAGGCTGCGCCCATGACGCCCGAGGCGGTGCCCGAGAGCAGCATGGAGACGCAGGCCGTGCGGCCGAGCCCGGCGCGCATGATGCCGCCATTCGACTTCGTGATCATCGGCGTCGCCGCCACGCCGCGCGCGGCCAGCGCGGTCTCGAGCGAGGCGAGGTAGCGGTCCACGCGCGGATGCACATAGCCGTTCAGGATGCCCGTGGTCGTGCGCTCATATTCGCGGATCACCGGCCAGATCGCGGCGGCGGCGAAGACGAAGAGATCCGGCGCCGCCGCGCGCAGGATGGCGATCGCCTGCTGTTCATGCGCCGTGTTGCGATAGGCATGGAGGAAGGAGACGATGATGCCCTCCGCCCCCGCCGCGCGGGCCTGCGCGGCCGCCGCGCGCAGCGCCGCCGGGTCGAGCGGCGCGGCCTCGCTGCCATCGGCGAGGATGCGGCCGGGCACGCCGAAGATGCGGTCGCGCGGGATCAGCGGGTCGGGCCGCGCGCAGAACAGGCTGTACATGTCGGGCATGCGCAGCCGGGCGAGTTCCACCACATCCTCGAAGCCCGCATTCGTCACCAGGGCGAGTGCCGCGCCCTTGCGCTGGATCACGGTGTTGATGCCGACCGTGGTGCCATGCACGAAGGCCGAGACGGCGGCCGGATCCAGCCCGTGCCGCTGCTCGAGCAGGGCGAGGCCTTCCAGCACCTCGCGCCCCGGCGCGTCGGGCGTGGTCAGCACCTTGAGCGTGTGCATCCGCCCCGTCCTGGCCTCGAGCGCGCAGAAATCGATGAAGGTGCCGCCGATATCGACGCCGATGCGCCAGGTCATGCGCTGCCGTCCCGCTGCTGTGCCGCGCCAGCACGCCCGCGCGCGCGCGCCCTGTCCAAGAGAAATCCGGCGGCACCGGATAAGGCCGGCTTATGCCGGGCTGAGCAGCCCCCGGGCCGCCGGCGCCGCCGCATGCGCCGCGAAGGCCGCGCGCAGCCCCTCGCGCAGCCGCGCCTGCGGCAGGGAGAGCGGCCGGCGCGTGCCGGTCAGGATCGCGACCGGCAGGCGCAGCAGCGGGCGGAAGGGCCGCACCACCAGGCCGGGATGGCTCTCCCAGGGGATCAGCCCGTCCACCAGCGCCACGCCCAGCCCCTGCTGCACGAAGGACAGCGCGATGATCGACACGTCGATCTCCACCTGCGTGCGGTAGTCGAGCCCCGCGCGCGCGAAGCCCTGCATCAGCAGCTGCCCCGGCAGGCTGTCCGGGCGGTAGGAGATCAGCGTCTCCTGCTGCAGCGCCTCGGCCGTCACGGCCTTGCGCCGCGCCAGCCGATGCCCGGCCGGCAGCACGCAGACCAGCTCCGCATGGCCGATCGTCTCGGCCACGACGAGCGCGGTGGAGACATCGCTCAGCGCCACGCCGAGATCGGCGTCGCCGCGCGCCAGCATCTCGCTCGCCATCTGCACCGGCAGCACGAAGACCGAGAGCCGCACGCCCGGCAGCGCGGCGCGGAAGGCGGCCAGCGCACGCGGCAGGAAGGAGAGTGAGGGCGGCGCCGAGGCGACCAGCCGCACCGTGCCCGCCGCGCCATCCTTCAGCCCCACCGCGTGGCGGCGGAAATCCTCGATCTCCCGGTGCAGGCGCTCGGCCTCGGGGTAGAGCTGCAGGGCCTCGGGCGTGGGCACCAGCCGCCCGCGCAGCCGCCGGAACAGCTTGTAGCCCAGCTGGTCCTCCGCATGCAGCAGCAGCTGTGAGAGCGCCGGCTGCGACACGCCCAGCGCCTGCGCGGCCGCCGTCAGCGTGCCCAGGCGCATGATGCTGCGGAAGACCTCGATCTGGCGGGCATTCATGCGCCGATCATCCGCCCATAGGTGCGGCTTATGCAACGGGGCCGAAAGCCGATTGGACAGCCCGCCCCCGCCCGCCCGAGCCTGCCGCCATGGCGGGGTTGGTGCATCGCGTGGGGGAGGCCGCAAGGCCGGCCGTGCGCATCTTCGTGGATGGGGCCGAGCTCTCGGCGCTGGCGGGCGACACGCTGCTGGTGGCGCTGCTCGGCGCCGGCGCGCGGCTGCGGCTGAGCGAGTTCGGCGACGGCCCGCGCGCCGGCTTCTGCCTGATGGGCGCCTGCCAGGATTGCTGGGTCTGGACCGAGGCCGGGGAGCGCCTGCGTGCCTGCTCCACCCCCGTCGCGGCCGACATGCGCATCGTGACCGGAGAGGCGCCATGGCCCCTGCCGTGATCGTGGTGGGCGCCGGCCCTGCCGGCATCCGCGCCGCCGAGCGCCTGCTCGCCGCCGGGCTGCGCCCCGTGCTGATCGAGGAATCCGCGCAGGATGGCGGGCAGATCTACCGCCGCCAGCCGCCGGGCTTCACCCGCCCGCCCGAGGCGCTCTATGGCAGCGAGGCCGCGCGCGCCCGCGCCCTGCACGCCACTGCCGATGCCATCCGCGCGCGTTGCGACTGGCGCCCGGGCACGCTTGCCTGGGCGATCCGCGAGCGCGCCGTGCTGGTCCAGGCGGCGGGGCGCAGCGAGAGCCTGCCCTTCGCCGCGCTGATCCTCGCCACCGGTGCCACGGACCGCGTGATGCCGCTGCCGGGCTGGACGCTGCCGGGCGTGTTCACGCTGGGGGCGGCGCAGATCGCCCTGAAGGCGCAGGCCTGCACGCTCGGGCGCCAGCCGGTCTTTCTCGGCACCGGGCCGCTGCTCTACCTGGTCGCCTGGCAATACCTGAAGGCTGGCGCCGATCTGCGCGCCGTGCTCGACACCAGCCCCCGCGCCGCGACGCTGCGCGCCCTGCCCTGGATGCTGGCGCGGCCGGGTCTGGTCGCGCGCGGGCTGCGCTACATGCTGGCGCTGCGCCGCGCCGGCGTGCGGCTCGCCTCCGGCGCCCGCCCGCTGGCCGTGGAGGGCGAGGGGCGCGTCGCGGCGCTGCACTGGCAGGATGGCGCGGGCCGGCCCCAGCGCACCGCCTGCGACGCCGTCGCCCTCGGCCACGGGCTGCGCAGCGAGACGCAGCTCGCCGACCTTGCCGGCTGCGCCTTCGCCTTCGATGCCGGCGCGCGGCAATGGCTGCCCGTCACCGATGCCGAGGGGCGCAGCAGCGTGCCCGGCGTCTACCTGGCCGGCGATGGCGCGCAGATCCGCGGCGCGGAGGCCGCCGAGCTCGCTGGCCAGCTCGCCGCCTGCGCCGCGCTCGCCGATCTCGGCCAGCCCGTGGATGTGCTGGAGACGACCCTGCTGCGCCGGCGCCTGTGGCGGATGAACCTGTTCCGGCGGGGGCTGGAACGCGCCTTCCCCTGGCCCGCGCCGCTCGCCGCCGCGCTGCCCGACGACGCCCTGCTCTGCCGTTGCGAGTCGATCCCCGCGGGCGCGCTTCGCCATGCCGCGGGCGCGCTCGATGCGCCGGAGGTGAACCGTGCCAAGGCCTTCGCGCGCATCGGCATGGGCCGCTGCCAGGGGCGCGTCTGCGGCGCCGCGGCGGCCGAGGTGCTGGCGGCGGCGCGCGGCGTGCCGGTGGCGGCGGTGGGCCGGCTGCGCGGCGCCGCGCCGGTCAAGCCGCTGCCCGCCGCGACGCGGGCCGGGCCATGAGCCAGGCCGATGTGCTGATCGTCGGCGGCGGGCTGATGGGCGCGGCCAGTGCCTTCTTCCTGCGCCGGCGCGGGCTTTCGGTGATCCTGCTGGAACGCGACATGGTCGGCAGCCATGCGAGCGGCACGAATTTCGGCAATGTACGCCGCCAGGGCCGTTTCCTGCCGCAGCTTCCGCTTGCCCATCGGTCGCGCGAGATCTGGGGGCGCCTGCCCGAGCTGATCGGCGAGGACGCCGAATTCCTGCCGAGCGGGCATCTGCGCCTCGCCTTCCGCGACGCCGATGTCGCGACCCTCGAAGCCTATGCGCGCGACGCCCGGCCGTTCGGGCTCGCGCTCGAACTCCTCAGCGGCAATGCGCTGCGCATGCGCTTTCCCTTCCTCTCGCCCGAGCTGCGGATGGGTTCCTTCTCGCCGCAGGATGGCCACGCCAATCCGCGTCTCGCCGCGCCCGCCTTCGCGCGTGCCGCGCGGCGCGAAGGGGCGCTGGTGCAGGAAGGCGTCGAGGTGCTGGGCATCGCCAAATCGGCCGAGGATTTCGTGGCGGAGACGCGGCAGGGCAGCTTCCGCGCGCCGCTGCTGCTGGTCTGCGCCGGCGCCTGGGGCGGGCGGCTTGCCGCCGCCTTCGGCGAGCCGGTGCCGATCACCCCGCGCGGCCCGCAGATGGGCGTGACCGAGCCCGTGCCCTATCGCATCGCCCCCGTGCTCGGCATCGCGACGCAGGTGGCGGAAGAGGGCGTGTATCTGCGGCAGGTCAAGCGCGGCAACATCGTCTTCGGCGGCGGCAACCGCAGCGAGGCCTCGCTGGAGACGCGCCGCGCGCGGCTCGACCCGCTCTGCACGCTGGCGCAATTGCCGGCCATCGCGCGGCTGCTGCCCGCGCTGCGCAGCCTCTCCGTCATCCGCAGCTGGAGCGGCGTGGAGGGCTACATGCCCGACGACATCCCGGTGATGGGGCCGAGCGGGCGCGTCGCCGGCCTGTTCTACGCCTTCGGCTTCTGCGGCCACGGCTTCCAGCTCGGCCCCGGCGTGGGCGCCACCATGGCCGAGCTGATCGCGACCGGCGCGCCGGGCGTGCCGATCACGCCCTTCGCCATCACCCGTTTTGCCACCGGCACGGGCGCATGACCCCGACGGCAGAATCTTCTGCTGTGACCCCGCGCCACAACGCCTGCATCTCTCACCCATGCCGGCGATTGAAGCGGATCGCGCCGCCGGGCGGCCCGTAGCATCGTCACGCAGGCAGCAGGATCGACCAGGATGCTCGAGACGCGCGACAGGACCACGATGCTGGCCGAGGCCCGCGCCCGCCACGTGCCCCGCGGCGTGCTGACCGCGCATCCGATCACGCTGGAGCGCGCCGCCGGCGCCGAGGCCTGGGATGTGGAGGGCCGCCGCTACCTCGATTTCGTCGGCGGGATCGGCGTGCTCAACCTCGGCCACAACCATCCGCGCGTGGTCGCCGCGGTGCAGGCGCAGCTCGGCCGCATCACCCATGCCGCCTTCCAGGTCGCGAGCTACCCCGGCTATGTCGATCTCGCCGCGCGCCTGTCTCGCCTCGTCGGCGGCGATGCCGACTACAAGGCGGCCTTCTTCACCTCGGGGGCGGAGGCGGTGGAGAATGCGGTGAAGATCGCCCGCGCCACCACCAACCGCCCGGCGGTCATCGCCTTTCGCGGCGGCTTCCACGGCCGCACGCTGCTCGGCACCACGCTGACCGGCATGAGCGCGCCCTATCGGCAGAATTTCGGCCCCTTCGCGCCGGAGATCTTCCACACGCCCTTTCCCAACGCCTATCGCGGCCCCGACGACGCGCAGGCCCTGGCCGCGCTCGAGGATCTCTTCGCGACCGAGGTCGCGCCCGACCGCGTGGCGGCGATCCTGGTCGAGCCCGTGCAGGGCGATGGCGGCTTCCTGCCGGCCTCCCCCGCCTTCCTGCAGGCCTTGCAGGCGCTGGCGCGGCGCCACGGCATCGTGCTGATCCTGGACGAGATCCAGAGCGGCTTCGGCCGCACCGGGCGGCTCTTCGCCTTCGAACATGCCGGCATCGTCCCGGATCTCGTGACGGTGGCGAAGAGCCTCGCCGGCGGGTTGCCACTGTCGGGCGTGGTGGGGCGGGCGGCGCTGATGGATGCGCCCGCGCCGGGCGGCCTCGGCGGCACCTATGGCGGCAATGCGCTGGCCTGCGCGGCGGCGCTGGGCGTGCTCGACGCCTTCGCGCAGGACGGGCTGCTGGAACGCGCCGAGATGCTGGGGGCGCAGCTGCGCGCGGGGCTCGAGGCGCTGCAACAGCGCCACCCGGTGATCGGCGACGTGCGCGGGCTGGGCTTCATGCTGGCGATCGAGATCGTGTCGGATCGTGCCTCGCGCCGGCCGGATGCCGATCTTGCGCAGCGCATCATCGATTCCGCGCGCCAGGAGGGGCTGCTGGTGATCAAATGCGGCATCCACCGCAACGTGATCCGCTTCCTTGCGCCGCTGGTCACGACCGGGGCGCAGCTCGAGGAAGGGCTCGCGATGCTCGACCGTGCCCTGACGCGCGCGGCGCCCTGACGGGAAGAATGCAAGGCAGCGCCCCTTCGGCGCAGAACGACAAGGAGGCAGGGATGACAGGCGAGAACGACAAGCTGATACGGGGCGATGCGCGGCTGCAGGAGGCGATCCGACGCGGCGCCTCGCGGCGCGACCTCATGGGCATGCTGGCCGCGGGTGGCATGGCCAGCGCCGCTGCGGGCATGGTGGTGGGCTCGGCGCGCGAGGCCGCGGCGCAGGTGCCGCGGCGCGGCGGGCGCATCCGCGTCTCCGGCACCTCGACCTCCACCGCCGATACGCTCGACCCGGCGAAGCAGTCGCTCTCCACCGACTATGCGCGCTGCAACATGTTCTACAACGGGCTCGTCGTCTTCGACAGCACGCTGACGCCGCAGCCGGCGCTCGCGGAATCCTGGAATCAGCGCAACGCGACCGTCTGGACCTTCCGGCTGCGCAGCGGCGTCACCTTCCACGACGGCAAGCCGCTGACGGCGGAGGATGTCGTCTTCTCGCTCAACCGGCACAAGGATCCGGCCACCGCCTCGCGCGCGAGGTCGCTCGCGATGCAGATGACGGAGATCGTGGCGACCGGCCCGCGCGAGGTCCGCATCACGCTCGAGGCACCGAACGCCGACCTGCCCGTGGTGCTCGCGACCTTCCACTTCCACATCGTGCAGGCGGGCACGACCGACTTCAGCAAGGGCATCGGCACCGGCCCCTTCACCTGCCGGGAATTCCAGCCGGGCGTGCGCTCGATCTCGGTCAGGAACCCGAACTACTGGCGGGAGAACCGCCCATATCTGGAGGAGGTCGAGTTCATCGGCATCCCTGATGAGCAGGCGCGCATCAACGCGCTGCTGTCGGGTGACGTGCAACTGACCTCGGGCGTCGATCCGCGCTCCGTGCGGCGGATCCAGCAGGCCCCGGGCCACTCGGTGTTCGAGACGAAGTCGGGCTATTACACCAACCTGATCATGCGCCTCGACCAGGCGCCGGGGAGCAACCCGGACTTCGTGCTGGCGATGAAGTACCTGTTCGACCGCAACCAGATGCGCACGGCGATCCTGCGCAACTTCGGCGTGGTCGGCAACGACCAGCCGATCGACCCCGGCAACCGGTTCTTCTTCCCCGGGCTGCCGCAGCGGCCCTTCGACCCCGACCGCGCGCGCTTCCACTTCCAGCGATCCGGCGTGGGCAACACCGCCCTGCCGATGGTCTGCGGCCCGGCCGCGCCGAACTCGGTGGACATGGCGCAGATGCTGCAGCAGGCGGGCCAGCGCATCGGCATGAACCTCGAAGTGCGTCGCGTGCCGGCGGATGGCTACTGGTCGAACCACTGGTTCAAGCATCCACTCAGCTTCGGGGCGATCAACCCGCGCCCCTCGGCCGACATCCTGCTCTCGCTGTTCTTCAAGTCCGACGCGGCCTGGAACGAGAGCGCCTGGCGCAAGCCGCAGTTCGACCAGCTCCTGCTCGCCGCGCGCGGCGAGACGGATGAGGCGAAGCGGCGGCAGATGTACGCCGACATGCAGGTCATGATCCACAACGAGAGCGGCATCGGCATCCCGCTTTTCTCCAGCATGCTCGATGCGCATTCCGATCGCCTGAAGGGCTTGGGCGCGATCCCGGTCGGCAACCTGATGGGCTTCGACTTCGCCCAGCATGTCTGGCTGGACGCCTGAGATGGAGGGGCGGCGCCCGTGCTGAAGCTGGTCGCCGCCCGCATCGCGCTGGCCGGCGTGTCGCTGCTGGCAGTTTCGCTGGCGATCTTCGCGATCACCAGCCTGCTGCCGGGCGATGCGGCGGACGAGCTGCTCGGCCAGTACGGCACGCCGGAGACGGTGGCGGGGCTGCGCGCGGAACTCGGGCTCGATCTGCCCGGGCATGTCCGTTACCTCAACTGGCTCTCTGGGCTGTTGACAGGCGATTTCGGGCGCTCGCTCGCGAACAACGTCCCCGTGGCGCGCCTGATCGGCTCCCGCCTGCCGAACTCGCTGCTGCTGGCGGCGGCCACCACGGCGATCGCGGTGCCGGTCGCTCTGCTCGTCGGGATCAGCGCGGCGATGTTCCGCGGAACGCTGTACGACCGGACCGTGAGCATGCTGACGCTGTCCTTCGTCGCAGTGCCGGAATTCCTGGTGGCGACCGCTGCGGTGATCGTCTTCGCGGTGCAGCTCAACTGGGTCTCGGCGCTGTCCTCGGCGCGGGACATCGACTCCGTCGGGCAGTTCCTGCGTGTCTTCGCGCTGCCCGTCTTCACCCTGTGCTGCGTGATCACCGCGCAGATGGTCCGCATGACACGGGCCGCGATCATCGACCAGCTGAGCGCGCCCTATGTCGAGATGGCGGTGCTCAAGGGCGTGGGGCCGCTGCGCGCCGTGGTGCGCCATGCCCTGCCCAATGCCGTCGGGCCGATCGCCAATGCGATGGCGCTCAGCCTGTCCTACCTGCTCGGCGGCGTGATCATCGTCGAGGTGATCTTCAACTACCCGGGCGTCGCCAAGCTGATGGTCGATGCGGTGGCGCAGCGCGACCTGCCGCTGGTGCAGGCCTGCGCGATGCTGTTCTGCGCCGCCTACCTGGTGCTGGTCACCACCGCCGACATCTGCGCCATCCTGTCCAACCCGAGGCTTCGCCACCCATGAGGACGCTGCGCGGCCTGAGCCTGTCGGGGATGCTGGGGCTGTTTCTCGTCGGCTGCTGGGTGGTGGCGGCCATCCTCGGCCCGTCGATCGCACCGCACGACGCCGGCGCGATCGTGGACATGGAGGTCTTCCTGCCCATCAGCGCCGAGTTCCCCTTCGGCACCGACTATCTCGGACGCGACATGTTCAGCCGCGTGCTGCACGGCACGCGCTTCACGGTAGGAGTCGCCCTGCTCGCCGCGCTGATCGCCAGCGGCAGCGGGCTTCTGCTCGGCATGTGCGCCGCGATCTGGGGCGGCGCGGTGGATGCGGCGGTCAGCCGCTTGCTCGACACGCTGATCTCAATACCGAGCAAGATGTTCGCCCTCGTCGTCGTGGCCGCCTTCGGCTCCTCCGTCCCGGTGCTGGTCCTGATGGCGGGCGTCATCTACACGCCCGGCGCCTATCGCATCGCGCGCTCGATCGCCGTCAGCGTGGCGGCGCAGGATTTCGTGATCGTCGCGCGGGCGCGCGGCGAGGGCACGCTCTACCTCGTGCGGGCGGAGATCCTGCCCAACATCATCGGCCCCGTGCTGGCCGATTTCGGCCTGCGCTTCGTCTACATCGTGCTGCTGCTGGCGGGCATGAGCTTCCTCGGCCTGGGCGTGCAGCCGCCGAACGCGGATTGGGGTTCGCTGGTGCGCGAGAACATGGCCGGGCTGCATGAGGCCGCGCCCGCCGTGCTGATGCCCGCCTTCGCCATCGCCTCGCTCACCATCGGCGTGAACCTGACCATCGATGCGCTCGGCGGCGTGCGCCGCGGCGGGGGCGGCTGATGGCGCCACAGCTTGAGGTGCGCGACCTCGAGGTGCGCGCGCGCAACGCGGCCGGCGTGGAAGTGCCCATCGTGCGCGGCGCGAGCTTCACGCTGGAGAAGGGCGAAGTGCTCGCCCTCATCGGGGAATCGGGCTCGGGCAAGACCACCATCGCGCTCTCGCTGCTCGGCTATGCGCGGCCGGGCTGCCGCATCGCCGGCGGGTCGATCAGGCTCGGCGGCACGGATGTGCTCGCGCTCTCGCCGCGCGCGCTGCGTGACTTCCGTGGCCGGCGCGTTTCCTATGTCGCGCAGAGTGCGGCGGCGTCCTTCAATCCTTCGCGCACCGTGATGGCGCAGGTGACGGAGATGGCGCTGCTGCACGGCGTGGCGGACCGCGCCGAGGCGCAGCAGCGCGCCATCGCGCTGTTCCGCGCGCTCGCGCTGCCCGATCCCGAGCGCATCGGCGCGCGCTATCCGCACCAGGTCTCGGGCGGGCAGTTGCAGCGGCTGATGGCGGCGATGGCGCTGATCGCCGAGCCCGAGCTGGTGGTGCTGGACGAACCCACCACCGCGCTCGATGTCACGACGCAGATCGAGGTGCTGCGCGCCTTCAAGGCAGTGGTGAAGGAGAGCGGGCGCAGCGCCGTCTATGTCTCGCACGACCTCGCCGTCGTGGCGCAGATGGCCGACCGCATCCTCGTGCTGCGCGACGGCGAGATGCAGGAGATCGGCCCGACTGGCGAGATCCTGACCGCGCCGCGCCACCCCTACACGCAGAGCCTGCTGGCTGCCGCCGCGCCGGTGCCGCGCGGGGCTGATGGTGCGCCGGCGCGCGAGACGCTGCTCGAGGTGCGTGGCCTCACCGCCGGCTATGGCCGCATCGGCGCCGATGGCGAACCCGCCCTGCCGGTGCTGAAGACCCTCGACTTCACCATCCCGCGCGGCGCCTCGCTCGGCGTCATCGGCGAATCGGGCAGCGGCAAGAGCACGCTCGCGCGCGTCATCGCCGGGCTGCTGCCGGCGGCGAAGGGCGAGGTGCGGCTCGACGGCGCGGTGCTGCCGGCCGATCTGCGCGGCCGCAGCCCCGCGCAACTCCGCCGCATCCAGCTGGTGTTCCAGAGCGCCGACACGGCGCTCAACCCGCGCCAGGCCATCGGCGCCATCCTCGGCCGGCCGATCACCTTCTTCCATGGCGCGACGGGCGAGGAGCGCGATCGCCGCGTGCGCCGGCTGCTCGACCTCGTGCAGCTTCCCGCCAGCGTCATCGATCGCCAGCCGGGCGAGCTCTCCGGCGGGCAGAAGCAGCGCGTGAACCTGGCGCGCGCGCTCGCCGCCGAGCCCGACCTCATCCTGTGTGACGAGGTCACCTCCGCGCTCGACACGGTGGTGGGGGCCGCGATCCTCGATCTGATGGACGGGCTGCGGCGCGAGCTCGGCCTGTCCACCATGTTCATCAGCCACGACCTGCACACGGTGCGCGCGGTGTGCGACGACATCATGGTGCTCTACGCCGGGGAGCGCGTGGAAAGCGGCTCGCGGCGCAGCATCCGCGAGGCGCCGTGGCATCCCTATACGGGGCTGCTGATCTCCTCGGTGCCCGAGCTGCGCCAGGGCTGGCTGGAGGCGCGCGGCAGCGTGCGCGGACCGGAGCCGGGCAGGGGGCCGAAGCCGGCCTGCGCCTTCTTCGACCGTTGCGCCCTCTCGATTCCCGGCACCTGCGACCGCACGCCGCCACCGCGCCGCAGCCTTGCGAAGGGGGCCGAGATCCTCTGCCACCGCACGGAGGCGGAGCTGCTGGCGCAAGCCGCGTTCGAATGAACGCAGAGCGCGCCAGCCGCGGCTATTCCAGCCGGTCCTTGAGACCGTACCAGGCGCCCACCAGCGGCAGGAACCACGGCGTGCCGTAGTTGAAGGTGATGGCGTTCCAGGGCAGCGCGCCGAAGGGATTCGCCGCCGCGTCGCCTGCCATCACGCGCGCCATCTGCTGGCCGAGATGCACGGACATCTGCGCGCCATGCCCGGACAGGCCCATGGCGTAGAACAGCCCCTCATGCTCGCCCGCGCGCGGCAGGCGATCCTCGGTCATGTCCACCAGCCCGCCCCAGCAATAGTCGAGCCGCACATCGCCGAGCTGCGGAAAGGTGGCGGCGAGCTGCGCGCGCAGCACCGCCCCGCTCTTCGCATCCTCGGTGGGGTTGGAGACGGCGAAGCGCGCCCGCCCGCCCCAGATCAGCCGGTCATCGGGCGCGATGCGGAAGTAGTTGCCGATGTACTTCGAGGTCGTGGCGGTGCGCCGCGTCGGCATGATGCTGTCGAGCTGCGCCGGGCTCAGCTGCTCGGTCACCACGATGAAGCTGCCGACAGGGATGATACGGCGGCGGAACCAGGCGAAGGGCCCCTCGCGGCTCGGCCCCGTGGCCACCAGCACCTGCGCGGCCTCGATCGTCCCGCGCGGCGTGGTGACGCTGTGCGCATGGCCCGCGCGACGCGTGAGGGCGGTGACCGGGGCGTTCTCGAAGATGCGCGCGCCGGCGCGCGCGGCGGCATCGGCCAGGCCCGCGCCGAAGCGGCCCATGTGCATCATCGCGCTCTTGCGATAGAGCAGCCCGCCGAAGAACGCGTCCGAGCCGATCTCCTCGCGGATGCGCGCGCGTGGCACCAGCTCCGTCTCGGGGTCGCAGTCGCGGTGCAGGATCTCGAAGCTGCGGGCGATCTTGTCGTAATGCGCGGGCTTGGCGGCGAGCTTGATCTTGCCGCCGCGGCGGAAGTCGCACTGGATCTGCTCCTCCCGCACGATGCGCTCCACCGTGTCCACCGCCGCGTCGAAGGCGTGGTAGAGCGCGCGGGCCTGCTCGGCGCCGAGTGCCGCGGCCAGGCCCGCATAATCGTGCGAGGTGCCGTTGTTGACATGCCCGCCATTGCGGCCCGAGGCGCCGGCGGCGACGCGCCCGGCCTCGAGCACCACCACCGAGGCGCCGCGCCGCGCCAGCGCCAGCGCCGCGGAGAGGCCCGTGAAGCCGCCGCCGATGACGACGACATCCGCGCGTCCCTCAACCGGCCCTTCGGCCGCGCCGGCGAAGGGCGTCATGGTCTCGAGCCAGTAGGAGGCGAGCTTCATGGCGCCCTCACACGCCCAGCAGCTGCGCGAGCCCCTCGATGGTGCGCGCCTGGTGCGCGCCGCAATGGGGAATCTCGGGCTCATAGCCGCGATTGACGTAGAGCATGTGCTGCACGCCCAGCCCGTAGGCGGGGATCAGGTCGTAGCGATAGCTGGCCGAGACATGCAGCACATCCTGCGGTCCGCAGCCGAGCATATCGAACATGTATTCGAAGGCCTGCATGCGCGGCTTGTAGGCCTGCGCCTGCTGCGCCGTGAACACCTTGTGGAAGGGTGCTTCCAGCAGCGCGACATTCTTCAGGATCTGGTCGTCCGAGGCGTTGGAGAGGATCACCAGCGGGATGCGCGCGGCGACGCGGCGCAGCGGCGCCGGCACGTCCGCATGCGGGCCCCAGCCGGGCACGGCCTCATAGAGCGCCTGGCCATCGGCCTCGCGGAAAGGGACGCCATGCTTGCGGCAGGTGCGCTCCAGCGAGGCCTTCAGCACATCGACATAGGGCTTCCAGGCGCCGAGCACCTCATCGAAGCGGTACCAGCCGAAATCCTTGAGGAAGGCATCCATGGCCGTGGCCGGCACGCGGTCCGCCATCAGCCCGCGCGTGACCTCGCCAACCTGGAACCAGGTCAGCGTGCCATAGCAGTCGAAGGTGACGAATTTGGGCCGAAGCTCGGACACGGCATGCACTCCCTGGGCTCTGCACCGCCATGCTAGGCGCGCGGGCGGCGCAGGGAAGGCGCTGCGTGCGGCGGCGCGTGGCAGATCGTGCTGTTTGTCCGCATCGCCGCGGCAGCGGCTGCGCGGCTGCGCCGCATGGTGGAAAATCCCGCGCGCGCCCCGAACTTCGGGACACCATGCTTCGCGCGCGGGTCCAGTCTGCGGCGGCTGGACGGAGGATGAGGATGAAGGCCAAGCCCGCGACACAGCCGATCATGCGGGTGCTGCAGCCGGCGGACCTGCCCGAGGCGCAGGCGTTGTCGCAGGCCGTCGCCTGGCCGCACCGTCAGGAGGACTGGGCCTTCGCGCTGTCGCTGGGCGAGGGCATCGCGCTCGAGATCGGCGGCCGGCTTGTCGGCACGGCGATGAGCTGGCCGCTCGGGGCGGAATGGGGCGCGCTCGGCATGGTGATCGTCACGCCCGGCCTGCAGGGGCGTGGCTTCGGCCGGCGGCTGATGGAGGCCGCCGTGGCGCAACTCGGCCCGCGCGGCATCCAGCTGCACGCCACCCCGGCCGGCGAGCCGCTCTACCGCAGCTTCGGCTTCGCGCCGGTCGCGACCATCCGCCAGCACCAGGGCGCGGCCTTCAGCCCCGGCTTCGTGCCGCCCCGGCCCGGCGAGCGGCTGCGCCCCGCCGGGCGTGCCGACCTTGCGGTGCTGGAACGACTGGATGCGGCCGCCACCGGCATGGCGCGCGGCCTGGCCATCGCCACGCTGCTGGCGGAGGCCGAGGCGATCGTGCTCGACCGCGACGGCGTGGCCAGCGGCTTCGCCATGCTGCGCCGCTTCGGCCGCGGCCAGGTGATCGGCCCCGTCGTGGCGCCGGACCAGGATGCGGCGCGGCTGCTCGTCGCGCATTGGCTGGGCCAGCGGCAGGGTGCCTTCCTGCGCATCGACGTCACGGATGACAGCGCGCTCTCCCCCTGGCTGGCGGCGGCGGGGCTGCCGGAGGTGGATGTGGTGACGCGCATGGCGCGCGGCACGCCGCCGCCCCCGGCCGCCGTGCGCGCCTTCGGGCTGATCAGCCAGGCGCTGGGCTGATGGCCTTCCTCTACAAGGCCGATCCGCGGCGCGGGGCGGAATGGGCGGCGCTGTTCGCGGCGCAGCGGCCCGGCCTGCCCTTCCACATCTGGCCCGAGACCGGCGACCCGGCCGCTGTGCGCTACCTCGCCGCCTGGCTGCCGCCCGATGACCTCATGGCGCGCTTCCCGAATCTCGAAGTGCTGTTCTCGGTCGGTGCGGGGGTGGACCAGTTCGATCTCGCCGCCCTGCCGCCGGGGCTGCCGGTGGTGCGCATGGTGGAGCCGGGCATCATCGGCGGCATGGTCGAATACGTGACCATGTCGGTGCTCGCGCTGCACCGGGACATGCCGGCCTATCTGGCGCAGCAGCGCGCGGAGTCCTGGCGACCGATCCGCGTGCGCCCGGCATCGGCGCGGCGCGTGGGCGTGCTCGGGCTGGGCGAGCTTGGCCGCGCCGTGCTCGGCGCCCTCGCCCCCTTCGGCTTCTCGCTGTCGGGCTGGAGCCGCTCGGGCGGCGACCTGCCGGGCGTGGCCTGCCATGCGGGGGCGGCGGCGCTGCCGGGCTTCCTCGCCGGCTGCGACATCCTGGTCTGCCTGCTGCCGCTCACGGCGCAGACGCGCGGCATCCTCGACCGGGCGCTGCTCGCGCAACTCCCGCCCGGCGCGGCGCTGGTCAATGCCGGGCGCGGCGGCCACCTGGTGCAGCAGGATCTGCTGGCGGCGCTGGAGAGCGGCCATCTCTGCGCCGCCATCCTCGATGTGGCCGACCCTGAGCCATTGCCGCCGGGCCACCCCTTCTGGTCCCATCCGCGCATCTGGCTGAGCCCGCATGTGGCCAGCATGACCCAGCCCGAGACGGCGGTGGCGGCGGTGCTGGCCAATCTCGACCGGCATGGGCGGGGCGAGCCGATGCTGGGGCTGGTCGATCGCGCGCGCGGCTATTGACCCTGCAAGCCGCTTGCGGCGCAGGACGGCAGAATCTACCGTGACGCGGACAGGGAGCTTACCGGGATGACCGACGGCCTGCCCAAGCTCGATCGCATCGACCTGCGCATCCTCACGCAGTTGCAGAAGAATGCGCGGGTGACGAATGTCGAGCTCGCCGATGCGGTGGGGCTTTCCGCCAGCCCCTGCCTCGTGCGCGTGAAGCGGCTGGAGAAGGCCGGCTACATCACCGGCTACGGCGCGGAGATCCAGCTGCGCAAGCTGGGCGACACCACCTCGATCTTCACCGAGGTGACGCTCGCCGACCACCGTAAGCAGGATTTCTCCCGCTTCGAGACGGCGATCCATGCGGTGGACGAGGTGCTGGAATGCCACCTCGTCTCCGGCGGCTATGACTACATGCTGAAGTTCCTCACGCGCGGCCTGCAGCACTACCAGGACATCATCGAGGAGCTGCTGGCGCGCAACATCGGCATCGAGAAGTACTTCAGCTACGTCGTCATCAAGTCGGTCTTCGTGAAGCGCCGCTACCCGCTGGAGAAGTTCTTCGACCGTTAGAGCACGATCCGTCCTCTCGGACGGATGGTGCCCTGGAGAGACCGTCGAAGCTTCCGTTCCCACCCGGCACCACGGCAGGAATCGCTGCGCCGGCCCGGCATTCGCCCGCGTGCTGCCGCGCGCCCCGTTGCAGCATGGGCCCGTGCGGAACAGCGAAGGGGACAACGCCATGCAAGCGCGGGAGCCGAAGGTGCTGACCTTCGACGTCGTCGGCACGATCATCGATTTCGAGGCCGGGCTGCTCGCCTATCTGCGCCAGGCGACCGGCGCCACGCCAGCGGCGCTGCCCGACGGCGCGATCCTCGATGCCTATCGCCTTGCGCGCGGGTCGAAGGCGGCGCTGCGCTTCCCTGACGATCTTGCGCGCGTCTATGGCGAGATCGCGCCGGGGCTCGGCCTGCCGGTGGATTCGGCGATCGCCCAGGGCTTCGCGCAATCGGCGCGCGACTGGCCGCCCTTCGCCGATTCCGTATCGGCACTGCAACGCCTGGGCCGGCGCTACCGGCTGGTGGCGATGACCAATGCGGCGCGCTGGGCGCTCGATCTGATGGCTGCGCGGCTCGGCAATCCCTTCCATGACACGGTGACGGTGGATGAGGCGCTGTGCGAGAAGCCCGACCCGGCCTATTTCGCCTTCACCCGCGGCCGCCTGAGCCGCGACGGCTTCACGCGCGACGACATCCTGCATGTCGCGCAGAGCCAGTATCACGACATCGGCGTGGCGAAGCAGCTCGGCTACACGGTCTGCTGGGTGGAGCGCCGCAAGGGCATGCCGGGTTCGGGCGGCACCATCACCGCCGCCCGGCAGACCGTGCCGCACTACCATGTCGCGACGCTGGCCGAGTTGGCCGAATTGGCGGAGGCCGGCCGGCTGACGATGGTGGACTGACCCGCGCCCGCCGCGCGGGGCGGCCGCGCGGGTCCGTCGTGACGATGGACGCAGGTGCGCAGGCGCCGTAATTTCGCGGCATGACCAAGCCCACACGCAAGCATTTCGGCACGGACGGCATTCGCGGCAAGGCGAATACGCCGCCGATGGATGCCGGCACGGCGCTGCGCCTCGGCCAGGCGGCCGGCAGGTTCTTCAATCGCGGCACGCATCGGCACCGCGTCGTGATCGGCAAGGATACGCGCCTGTCGGGCTACATGCTGGAGCCCGCACTCACCGCGGGCTTCATCGGCGCGGGCATGGATGTGATGATCGTGGGTCCGCTGCCCACGCCGGCCATCGCGCTGCTCACCCGCAGCCTGCGCGCCGATCTCGGCGTGATGATCTCGGCCAGCCACAACCCCTATGAGGATAACGGCATCAAGCTGTTCGGCCCCGATGGCCTCAAGCTGTCGGACGCGCAGGAGGCCGAGATCGAGGCGCTGATGGAGGCGCCGAACCTCTCCGAATCGCTGGTGCGCCCGCAGAAGCTCGGCCGCGCGAGCCGGCTGGAGGACGCGCCGGGCCGCTACATCGAGGCCGCGAAGGCGAGCTTCCCGAAGGGGCTGAGCCTGGAGGGCCTGCGCATCGCCGTCGATTGCGCGCATGGCGCGGCCTACAAGGTCGCCCCCACCGTGCTGTGGGAATTGGGCGCGGAGGTGGTCAGCACCGGCGTCAGCCCCGACGGCTTCAACATCAACCGCGATTGCGGTGCGACCGCGCCGGGCCGTCTTGCCGAATTGGTGCGGGAGCGCCGCGCGGATCTGGGCATTGCGCTGGATGGCGATGCGGACCGGCTGGCGCTGGTGGATGAGCTTGGCCAGGTGATCGATGGCGACCAGATCCTGGCGACCATCGCCGCGTGCTGGCATCGCAGCGGCCGGCTCGCGGGCGGGGGCGTGGTGGCGACCGTGATGTCCAACCTCGGGCTGGAGCGGTATCTGGCGGGGCTCGGGCTGGCATTGCATCGCACCAAGGTCGGCGACCGCTATGTGGGCGAGCGGATGCGCGAGAGCGGGTGCAACCTGGGCGGCGAGCAATCTGGCCATGTGATCCTCTCCGACATCGGCACGACCGGTGACGGGCTTGTGGCCGCGCTGCAGGTGCTCGCACTGCTGGTGGAGGAGAAGCGGCCGGCCAGCGAGGTCTGCCGCCGCTTCACGCCGCTGCCGCAGCGGATCGAGAATGTGCGCTATGCGGGCGCGTCGCCCATGGGCGATGCGGAGGTGATGCGGGCCATCGAGGAAGCGGGGGCGAAGCTCGGCAAGGCGGGGCGGGTGCTGGTGCGTGCCTCGGGCACAGAGCCGCTGATCCGCGTGATGGCGGAGGCCGAGGATGAGACGCAGATGCACGCCACCGTCGATGCGCTGGCCAGCCTGATCCGTGCCCGCGCCGCGGCCGGGGCGGTGCACAAGTCGGGCCTGCCTGCCTGAGCCGGCATTGCGGACCTCCGCCGTTCGATCCTTCAGCGCATCGGTCACGCTTGCCGCGGCGGAGAAGCTCGTTGCGCTTCGCCTGTCGCCCCCCTAAACCTCGGATCAGGCTCGAAATTGCGGGGAGAGGACGGAGTGTTGCGGCCTTGATGGCACGCGCCGGGAGGATCGGACTGATTATTGCGGGGCTGGTGGCGCCGGGCGTTGCGCTTGCACAGACCGCAGGCTCCGAGCGGGAGGCCGCGATCCTCGAAGCCCGGGCGGGGCGGGTGGCAGAGGCCATCGCCACGCTGCGCGGGCTGTTCGAGGCCGGCTCGCCGGACCCGCTCACCGGCCCGGACCTCATGACCTTGCTGCAACAGAATGGTCGCCCGGAAGAGGCGCTGGCCGTGCTGGCGCGGCTCGGCCCGGCGCCCTTGCCGAGCTATGCGCAGCTTGCCGCCACCCGCGCCGCCCGCGATGCCCGCCGCTGGGACCAGGCCGAGGCCCTGGCCCGGCAGGGCGAGCGCCGTTTCCCCGACGAAACGGTCTGGCCGATCCTGCTGGCACTGATCCTGACCGATGCCGGGCGCCCCGCCGAATCCCTCGCCGTGCTGCGCACGCCGCGCGCCCTGGCCGCCCCGGCGACCGAGCGCGCCAATGCCGAGGCCTATGCCCGCGCGCGCATCGCATCCGCCGCCGATGCGCCGCGGGAGGAAGCGGTGCTGGCCGCCCGCGCCGGGCGCACCGAGGAAGCCGTGGCCGCGCTCCGCCGCCTGCAGGCGAGCTACCCCGATGATGCCGATGTGCGCGGCGACCTCGTGGCGGTGCTCGCCGCCGCCGGGCGGCATCAGGAGGCCGGCGCCCTCGCCCTGGCCCCCGGCCCGCCCTTGCCGAGCTATGCGCTGGCCGCCGGCACGCGGGCGCTGCGCGACGCGCGCGACTTCGCCGGCGCCGAATCCCTGGCCCGGCAGGGGTTGCGGCGCTTCCCGGGCGAGCCGGACTGGCTGGCGCTGCTCGCCCTGGTGCTGACCGATGCGGGCCGGCCGCAGGAGGCGCTGGCCCTGCTGGCCGGGCCGGCCGGGCGCCGGCTGCGCCCGATGGATCGGCTGCTGGCCGAGGGCTACGCGGCGGAGAGCGCGGGCCAGCCTTTCCCCGCGCTGCGGGCCTATGCCGAGGCCACGCGCCTGTCCCCCGCCCATGCGGAGGCCCGCGCCGGCACCGCGCGGGTGCTGCGCCGCCTGGGCGGGCCGCATGGCGCGGCGGCGATCGTGGATGCCCCGCCGCCCCTGGCCGAGGGCGCGGGCCGCCTGCCGCTCGCCGCCGAGCAGGCGGCCGCGCGGGTGCGCTGGGGGGCCGATGTCCGCCCGCCCGAGCCCGAACGCCGCTTCGAGGGCACGGACCGCGCGCTGCGCGACCTCGATTCCCTCCTGGCCCGCAACCCGGACCCGGCGCTGCGCCGGCAATTGCGCCTGGATCGCGTGGTCGCGCTGCGCGACCGGGTACGCATGGACGAGGCGGTGGCCGAGGCCGATGCGCTCGCCGCCGAGGGGGCCCTGCCCAGCTATGTCCGCCAGGCGCGCGCCGATGCGCTGCTCTACCTGCGCCGGCCCGAAGCCGCGCTGGAAGACTACCTCGCCGTGCTGCAAGCCGAGCCCGGCAGCATCACCGCGCGCAACGGCGCCTTCTACGCGGCGGTGGAGGCGGAGGATTTCCGCACCGCCTTCGCCATGGCGGACCGCGCGCTGGCGGATCAGCCCGGCTGGCGCTGGTTCCTCGAGGACCCGACCCGCTACCCCAACCCGGATTACCCCTCCGCCCTGCTCACCGCTGGCCAGGCGCGGCTCTATGCCGACCAGGTGGCGGAGGGCTGGGCGCGGATCTCCCCGCTGGCCGCCGCCGCCCCGGCCAACCAGGATTTCCGCCTCGCCGCCGCCTCGGCCATGGGCGCGCGCGGCTGGCCCTGGGCGGCCGGCGCCGAGACCGAGATCGCCGTCGGCCTCAACCCCGCCGCGCTGGGCGCACGCATCGCCGAGGCGGAGCTGGCCCTCTCGCGCTTCCGCTTCGCCGAGGCCGAGGTGCGCATCGCCGCCCTGCTCGCGATCTGGCCGGAGAACCGCGCGGTGCAGCGCCTGGCGCGGGAACTCGACGCGCAGCGCCGCTTCGTCTTCGAGATCGAGGCCCGGCCCGGCACCAGCGATGGCGGCGGCAGCAACGCCAATGGCGACACGCGAGAGACCGAGGCGCGGCTCTATTCGCCCCCGATCGGCGAGAACTACCGGCTCTTCGCGCTGTTCGGCCACGCCGTGTCGAACCCGCCGGAAGGCCGGGTGCAGCGCGATCGCGGCGGCGCGGGGCTGGAATATCGCCAGCCGCAATTCCGCGCCACGGCCTATGCCACGCAATCCTTCGGCACGCTCTCCGAACCCGGGCTGGGCGCGACGCTGGACTGGCAGCCCTTCGACACCTGGCGCTTCGGGCTGAGCGCGGAACGCTTCAGCGCCTCGAGCCCGCTGCGCGCGCTGCGCTACGGCATCACCAGCGACGAGGTGGCCGGGCGTGTCACCTGGCGGCGCGATGAATCGCTCTCGCTCGCCGTCACGGCGGCGTATCAGCCCTTCTCGGACGGCAACCGCCGCACCGCGGGGGGGCTCGAGGCGCGCGCGCTGGTGATCGACCTGCCGCATTTCGACGTGACGGCACGCGGCGATCTCTACACCTCCGCCAACAGCCGCCAGGATGGCCCCTATTTCGCCCCGCGCAGCGATTTCACCGCGACGGCGGGGGTGATGATCGAGCATGTGGCGTGGCGGCGGTATGAGAATTCCTTCGTGCACGCCCTGACCATCGATGCCGGCAGCTACACGCAGCAGGGCTATGGCACGGGCTGGGTCGGCACGGTGGGCTATGAGCATCGCTGGCGCTTCGACCCGCTGACCGAATTCCGCTACGGCATCCAGGGCACGCGGCGCATCTATGATGGCGAGGTGGAGCGCGGCATCGCGCTCATCATCGCCTTGACGCAACGGCTGTGACCGCGATGCGCCGCACCCTCCTCGCTGTGCTGCTGGCGGCGTTGCTGGCCGGCCCGGCCGCGGCACAGCGCTTCGTCGCCGTCGGGCTGCACGACATCGCCGATACGCGTGAGGAACTGACCGCGGACGCCATCACCACCTCCGCCCTGGTGACCTTCTTCGACTGGCTGAAGGCGGAGGGCTGGACGCCGGTCTCGCTGGACGATCTGGAGGCCGCGCGGGCGGGCCGGCGCGCGCTGCCGCCGCGGCCCATCCTGCTCAGCTTCGACGATGGCTATCGCAGCTTCTACACGCGGCTCTACCCGCTGCTGCTCGCCTATCGCTACCCGGCCGTCATCGCACTGGTCGGCACCTGGATGGAGGGCGGGCCGGACAGCGTCGTGCGCTATGGCGACCAGGACGTGCCGCGCAGCCGCTTCATCAGCTGGGCCGAGGCGCGGGAGATGCAGGCCTCGGGCCTGGTGGAATTCGCCTCCCACAGCCATGCGCTGCACACCACGGTGCAGGCCAATCCGCAGGGCAACCAGACGCCCGCGGCCTCGAGCTGGGCCTATGCGCCGCAGACCGGCCGCTACGAGGATGACGCTGCCCTGCGCCGGCGGGTCGAAGCCGATCTGCGGCGCGCCGTGGCGACGCATCGGCGGGAGCTGGGCCGCGCCCCGCGCGCGCTGGTCTGGCCCTTCGGGCGCTATTCAGGCCCGGCGCTGGAGGCCGCGCAGGCGGCGGGCTTCCGCTTCACCATCACGCTCGACCCCGAGCCCGCCGATGTGCAGCGGCCGCTGACCATCGGGCGCTTCTACCCGAGCCAGGCGCCGGACCTCGCCGCGCTGGTCGACAACCTGCGCTTCCAGGAGCAATCGCCACCGGCGCTGCGGCTGGTCTGCCTGGATCCGGGCGCCATCGTCGCGGCCGGCGATGCGGCGGCGCAGGATGCGGCGCTGGGGGCGACGATCGAGGCCGTGCGCAGGCTCGGCGCCAACATCATCGCCATCGACGCGCATGCGCCGGGGCGCGAGGGCCTGCTGGGTCCTGCCTGGTATCCCACGCCCTTCACCGCGCAGGGCCCCGACGTGCTGAGCCGCCTCGTCTGGCAGCTGCGCACGCGCGGCGGGGCGGATGCCTATGTGCGCCTGCCGATCGACCAGGCCATCGCCACGGTGGGCGCGGCGCGCGTCCCCGCGCTGGTGGCGGAACTGATGCGCCGCGCGCCGGCGGATGGGCTGCTGCTGGAAGGGGCGGGCGGCCTGGCCGCCGCGGTGCCGGGCGGCTTGCAGGACCCCTCGCCCTGGGCCACGCGGCAGCGGCGCCACGCCCTTTCGCCCGAGGCGCTGGACCCGCAGGGTCAGGTCGCGCTGCGGGCGGCGCGGCAGGCCGAGGCGCTGCGGCCGGGGCTGCGGCTGATGCTCACCAGCACCGCCACGCCCGAGCCCGGCTTCTGGCCCGCCCCGGCGGCGGATCGGGTGCTGATGGGGCTGGGCCCGGCCACCGCCCTCGCGCCCCTGCTGCCCTCCCTGCGCGCCGCCGGCTGGATCGCGCCCGAGGCCCGCTCCCGCCTGCTGCTCGACCTGCCGCCGGGGCCGCGCCTGCTGTCCACCGCGCAGCGCGCCGGGGCGACGGGGCTGGCCTATTGCGCCGATGGGCCGGCCGCGCTGGCCGAGGCCGCGGCGCGCGCGCCCGGCTTCTCCGCCGCCAGCTTCCCGTTGCGGCCGTGACGCCATGATCATGGAATGGCTGCTCGCCTTCGTGCTCTTCGTGCCGGCGCTGTGCTTCGGCTACCCCTTCGTCATGGCCTGGTACTGGATGGTGGGGGGGATCTTCTACGCGCTGTATCGCGAGCGCCATCTGCCGCCGCCCGACCAGCCGCCGAAGCTCGCGCACTATCCGGGCATCTCCGTCATCGTCCCCTGCTACAACGAGGAGGACAACGCGGCCGAGACCTTCGCCGCCGCGGCGGCCGCGGACTACCCGGATTTCGAGATCATCGCGGTGAACGATGGCAGCCGCGACAACACCGCGGCCGAGCTCGAGCGACTCGCCACCCTCATCCCCAATCTGCGCGTGGTGCATCTGGCCAAGAACCAGGGCAAGGCGACGGCGATGAATGCCGGGGCGCTTCTGGCGAAGAACGAGGTCATCGTCTGCATCGACGGCGATGCGCTGCTGGATCCGCACGCGCTGCGCTGGATCGCGCTGATGTTCCAGAACCCGACCGTCGGCGCGCTGACGGGCAATCCGCGCATCCGCAACCGCACCTCCATCCTCGGCCGGCTGCAGGTGGGCGAGTTCTCCGCCATCATCGGGCTGATCAAGCGCACCCAGGCGACCTATGGCCGGCTGTTCACCGTCTCGGGCGTGATCTGCGCCTTCCGCAAGCGCGCTCTGGCCGAGGCGGGGTGGTGGAACACGCGCACCCTGACCGACGACATCGACGTGACCTGGCGCGTGCAGATGGCCGGCTGGCGCGTGGTGTACGAACCCAACGCCATCGTCTGGATCCTGATGCCCGAGACGCTGCGCGGCCTGTGGAAGCAGCGCCTGCGCTGGGCCGAGGGCGGCTCGCAGATGATGCTCGACTACTTCATGCCGGTGCTGCGTGGCCAGGCGCCGGGGATGGTGCCGGTCTACCTGAACTACGTGGTCAGCGTGATCTGGGCCTACGCCATGCTGGCGACGCTGCTGGTTGGCGTGCTCCGGGGCGTGGGGCTGGATCCCTTCCCGATGATCCCGGGCTTCGGCGTGATTCCGCAATGGTATGGCGTGACGCTCGCCCTCACCTACCTGCTGCAATCGCTGGTCAGCCTGACGATCGAGCGACGCTATGAGCGCGGGCTGCTGGGCAGCCTGTTCTGGATCATCTGGTATCCGCTGATCTTCTGGCTGCTGCAGACGCTGACCACGGCGGTGGCGCTGCCGCGCGCCGCGCTCAAGCCGCGCAACGCGGCGACCACCTGGGTCAGCCCGGACCGGGGGATCCGATGAGCCATCCTCTGCCGGGCCTGCCGCCCATCACCCCCTGGCCGCCGCTGATCACCGCCGCCGCGCAGCCGCGCTGGATGGTCTGGCGCGACCGCGCGCTGACGCTGGGCGCGTGGCTGTTGCTGGCGCTGCTCTGCCGCAATGCGCTGGTCACCATCGGCCATGAGGTGATGCAGGCCCTGGGCATCGCGGACGAATTCCCCGCCCCGGATTTCCACGAACACATGCGCCGCATGCGGGCCTATTGGATCGCGGTGGGGCTGCTGATGTTCTGGGTCAGCGCCTGGGCGCTGGTCTGGGTGCTGCGTCGGCGCCTGACCCGCCCGCCGCCCATGCCCCTGCCGCTCGACCCGCCGAGCGAGGCCGCGCGGCATGGCGCGGCGTCCTCGGATCTGCTGGCCTGGCGCGACATGCGCATCGCCATCGTGCATGTGAACCAGGGGCGCATGCATGCCGTGGCGCCCGAACCCAAGCAGGCGGATGCCGCGCCATGACCACCCCCTCACCGCCCCGCCTGTTCGGCACCGATGGCATCCGCGGGCCCGTCAACCGCGCGCCCATGGATGCCGCGACGGTGCTGGCGATCGGCCAGGCGCTGGGCCAGCACTTCCCTGATTCCGCACCGCGCGGGCGCAAGCGCGCCGTGATCGCGCGCGACACACGCCTGTCGGGCGAGATGCTGGAAGCCGCGCTCACTGCCGGGCTGGTGGGCGTGGGTGTGGATGTGATGCTGGCCGGCACCCTGCCCACGCCGGCGCTGGCGCTGCTCACGCGCAGCCTGCGCGCCGATTTCGGCGTGATGATCTCGGCCGGGCACAACCCGGCGGACCATAATGGCGTGAAGGTCTTCGGCCCCGGCGGCGAGAAACTCTCCGACGCCGAGGAAGCGGCGATCGAGGCGCGGCTCGCCGGCGGGCTGCCCGCCCCGCCCAAGGTCGGGCCCGCGGGGCTGGGCCGGGCGAACCGCATCATCGATGCGCCGGGCCGCTATCTCGAGGCCGCCAAGGCCGCCTTCCCGCGCGGGCGCAGCCTGAACGGGCTGCGCCTTGTCGTGGATTGCGCGCATGGCGCGGGCTGGCGCGTCGCGCCCACGGTGCTGCGCGAATTGGGCGCCGAGGTGGTGGCGATGGGCGTGGCGCCGGACGGCCACAACATCAACGCCGAGGAGGATGCCCTCGCCCCCGACCGGCTCGGCGCCCTGGTGCGCGAACGCCGCGCCGATCTCGGCATCGCCTTCGATGGCGACGCCACGCGCCTGCTGCTGGCCGATGAGCAGGGCGCCCATGTCGCGGGCGACCAGATCCTGGCCCTGCTGGCCGAGGCCTGGCAGCGCGAGGGGCGGCTCACCGGCGGGGCGGTGGTGGCCACGGTGATGGCGAATGCGGCGCTGGAGGCCCATCTGCGCACCCTCGGCCTGGGGCTGCTGCGCACCGAGGTGGGCGACCGCCAGGTGGTGGCGGCGATGCGCGCGGCCGGCTGCAACCTGGGCGGTGAGTCCTCGGGCAACATCGTCATGGGCGATGTCGCCACCACCTCCGACGCGCTCTGGGCGGCGCTGGCCGTGCTCGCGGTGCTGGTGGAGGAGGGGCGCCCGGCCTCGGCGTTGTGCCACCGCTTCACGCCCCGGCCCCAGGCGCTGCGCAGCGTGCCCCTGCCGGCCGGCCAGGCCGCGCCGCTGGAGGATGCCGAGGTGCAGGCGGCGATGGCGCAGGCGCAGGCGATGCTGGGGCCGCAGGGTCGCGTGCTGCTGCGCCCGAGCGGCACCGGCCCGCTGCTGCGCGTGATGACCGAGGGCGAGGCGGCCGCGCCGGTGGCGGAGGCCGCGCAATTGCTGGCCCGAATCCTTGATGCGCGCATCGCCGCGCAGGCCGCCACGGCAGAGAGCCCCCCGGATCCATGAGGAGTCGCCAGACGCCATGACCCAGACCGCGCCCCGCAGCGCCGCCATCCTGCTCGCCGCAGGACTGGGCACGCGCATGCGCTCTTCCATGCCCAAGGCCCTGCACCCCATCGCCGGGCGGCCGATGCTGCAGCATCTGCTCGAAGCCGTCTGCCAGGTCTTCGACCGCGTGGTCGTGGTGGTCGGCCCCGACATGCCCGCGCTCGAGGCCGCGGCCGCGCCGCACCAGACCGTGGTGCAGGCCGAGCGGCTCGGCACCGGCCACGCCGCGCTGCAGGCGGCGGCGGCGCTGGAAGGCTTCGAAGGCAGCGCCACCGTGCTCTACGCCGACAATGCGCTGATCACCGCCCCCACCCTGCGCCGGCTGCGCGAGCGGGCGGAGAGCGTCTCCCTCGCGCTGCTGGCGATGCGCCCGGAAGATCCCGCGCGCTATGGCCGCGTGCTGACCGATGCCAGCGGCAGCGTGACGCGCATCGTCGAATGGGCCGATGCCACGCCGGAGGAACGCGCGGTGGGCCTGTGCAATGCCGGCGTCGTCACCGCGCCGGCGGGCAAGCTCTTCGGCTGGCTGCGCGCCATCCGCAACGACAACGCGCAGGGCGAATACTACCTGACCGACGTGGTGGCGCTGGCCGCCGCCGAGGGCGGGCGCGTGGAAGCCGTGGAAGCGGCCGAGGGCGAGTTGCGCGGAATCAACAGCCGCATCGAACTGGCCGAGGCCGAGGCCGAGGTGCAGCGCGGCCTGCGCCACGCGGCCATGGCCGGCGGGGCGACGCTGGTGCAGCCCGAGAGCGTGGTCTTCGCGCATGACACGAAGCTTGGCCGCGACGTGCTGATCGGCCCGAATGTGGTCTTCGCCCCTGGCGTGGTGATCCAGGACAATGTCGAGATCCGCGCCTTCAGCCATCTGGAAGGCTGCACGGTGCGCGCCGGCGCGGTGATCGGCCCCTTCGCGCGGCTGCGCCCCGGCACGCTGGTGGAACGCCACGCCCATGTCGGCAATTTCGTCGAGCTCAAGGCGGCCGTGCTCGGCGAGGGGGCGAAGGCCAATCACCTGAGCTACATCGGCGACGCGACCGTGGGCGCGCGCGCCAATATCGGCGCCGGCACCATCACCTGCAATTACGACGGCGTGCACAAGCACCGCACCGAGATCGGCGAGGGCGCCTTCATCGGCTCCGACACCGCCCTGGTGGCGCCGGTGCGCGTCGGCGCGCGCGCGCTGGTGGCGGCGGGCAGCGTGATCACGCAGGATGTGCCGGACGACGCGCTGGCGATCGCGCGTGGTCGGCAGGCGAACAAGCCGGGTCGCGGCTTCAAGGGCAAGAAGGGCTAGGCACATGTGCGGCATCGTTGGTCTGGTCGGGCGCGAGGCCTCGGCCCCGCGCATCCTCGAAGCGCTGCGGCGGCTGGAATATCGCGGCTATGACAGCGCAGGTATCGCCACGCTGGTCGATGGGCGGATCGAGCGCCGCCGCGCCGAGGGCAAGCTCACCAACCTCGCCGCGGTGCTGGACGAGCATCCGCTGACCGGCACGATCGGCATCGGCCATACGCGCTGGGCCACGCATGGCGCGCCGACCGAGCGCAACGCGCATCCGCACGCCACGTCGCGCGTGGTGGTCGTGCATAACGGCATCATCGAGAACCATGCCGAACTGCGCGAGGAATTGCAGGCGCAGGGCCATGTCTTCGAATCCGAGACCGATACCGAGACCTTCGCCCGGCTGGTGGACCAGCTGCTGCAGGACGGGGCGAGCCCGGAACAGGCCGCCGCCGCCGCGCTGCAGCGCGTGCATGGCGCCTTCGCGCTGGCCATGCTGTTTGCCGGTCATCCGCGCCTGCTGATCTGCGCGCGCCAGGGCGCGCCGCTCGCGGTCGGCTTCGGCGAGGGCGAGATGTATGTCGGCTCGGACGCGCTGGCGCTCGCGCCGCTGACGCGCCAGATCGCCTATCTCGAGGAAGGCGACTGGGCGGTGCTGGATGACGTCTCGGCGCGCTTCCACAACGCCGCCGGCGAGGTGGTGGAACGCGAGATCCGCCAGACCTCCGTCTCCGGCGCGGCCACGGGCAAGGGCAACTACCGCCACTTCATGGAAAAGGAGCTGCACGAACACCCCGTGGTGCTCGGCGATACGTTGCATCAGTATATCGAGGCAACCTCGCGCCGCGTCTCCCTGCCGCCGCTGCCCTTCGACCCGCGCGCCATCCCGCGCCTGACCATGACCGCCTGCGGCAGCGCCTATCTGGCCGCGCTGGTCGGCCGCTACTGGATCGAGCAGCTGGCGCGCATTCCCGTCGATATCGATGTGGCCAGCGAATTCCGCTACCGCGACCCGCCGCTGGCCGAGGGCGGGGCCGCGATCCTGGTCAGCCAGAGCGGCGAGACGGCGGACACCATGGCGGCACTCCGCCTGCTGCGCGAGCATGGCCAGAAGGTGCTTTCCGTCGTCAACGTGCCCGAGAGCAGCATGGCGCGCGAGGCCGATGGCGCGGTGCTGACCGTGGCGGGCCCCGAGATCGGCGTCGCCTCGACCAAGGCCTTCACGGCGCAGCTTGCCGTGCTGGCGCTGCTCGCCATCGGCTTCGGCCGCGCGCGCGGGCACATGAGTGCCGTGGATGAGCGTGCGCTGACCGCCGCCTTGCTCGAACTGCCCTCCAACGCCGCGCTGGTGCTGGAACGTGACGGCGAGATCCGCGCCATGGCCGAGGAGGTGGCGAAGGCGCGCGACGTGCTGTTCCTCGGCCGCGGCACGCTCTTCCCGATCGCCATGGAAGGCGCGCTGAAGCTGAAGGAGATCTCCTACATCCATGCCGAGGGCTATGCGGCGGGCGAGATGAAGCACGGCCCGATCGCGCTGATCGATGAGGCGGTGCCGGTGATCTCGCTCTGCCCCTCGGGCCCTTTGTTCGAGAAGACAGCGTCGAACCTGCAGGAAGCGGCCGCGCGCGGCGGGCGAATCATGGCCTTCACCGACGACCTCGGCGCCGAGCGCCTGCGCGCCTTCGCCGAGCGCGTGGTGGTGCTGCCGCGCGTCGGCGCCTTCTCCGCGCCGATCCTGCACGCCATCCCGGTGCAGTTGCTGGCCTATCACGTGGCGGTGCTGAAGGGCACCGATGTGGACCAGCCGCGCAACCTGGCCAAGAGCGTGACGGTGGAGTGACGCCAGGGCCCTGGCGTCCTCCGCGCCATGCCACCCGGGCTTGGACCCTAGAACACGCTGCGTTCTGATGAACGCAGCGTGTTCTAGAAACCATTGAATCTAGAGCAAGAAATGCGTTCAGCGTCGCGGCAGCGCCGCGACCCATCTGAACGCCTATTGCTCTAACCATCGCCTTCCCCCGCGCCGATCAGTGTCGGTGAATCAGCATGCGGTCGCCGTGACGAGAGGGTTTCTGAAGGTGTCCAGCTTGTCCCGTGAAACAGGGTGGCTGCCTCGCCGGCCGGGTCCGTGGCCCTCGGGTCCGTGAAAAAGGGGTGCCGGCATATTCCTGCAGGCCCCAGAAATCATTGGTGTCCCCGGCGCGATTCGAACGCACGGCCCCCAGATTAGGAATCTGGTGCTCTATCCGGCTGAGCTACGGGGACACTCCAGGCGCCTTTAGCACAGCGCCGCGCCCCGCCGCGAGAGGGGTTCTCAGGCCGGGCGGCGGGCGCGCCAGGCGGCGGCGAGCGTGCCCTCATCCAGCACATCCAGCGCACCGCCCATCGGCACGCCCTGGGCGAGGCGCGTCACCGCCACCCCCAGCGGGCGCAGCCGGTCCGTGACGTAATGCGCCGTCGCCGCGCCATCCACCGTGGCGGGCAGGGCGAGGATCACCTCCTCCACGCCGCCCGCCTCGACGCGCGCCAGAAGCGGGCGGATGGCAAGCTCCTCCGGCCCGATGCCGGCGAGCGGCGAGAGCGTGCCGCCCAGCACATGGTAGAGCCCGCGATGCGCATGCGCGCGTTCCAGCGCCCAGAGATCGGCCACGCCCTCGACCACGCAGATCAACTGCCGCTCACGCTGCGGGTCCACGCAGATGCCGCAGGGCGAGGTGGCGTCGAGATTGCCGCAGACCTCGCAGGGCCGCACCGCCGCGGCGGCGGCCTGCAGCGCGGCGGCGAGCGGCAGCATGGTCTCGACCGGGCGGGAGAGCATCTTCAGCACCGCGCGGCGCGCACTGCGCCGGCCCATGCCGGGCGTCCTGGCGAGCAGCGCGATCAGATGCTCGATGGGCGAATTGTCCATGCGCCTCAGAAGGGCAGCTTCATGCCCGGCGGCAGGCTCATGCCGGCGGTGGCCTTCTGCATCTCCTCGGCCATCATCGCCTCGACCTTCTGCTTGGCGTCGGCATGGGCGGCGACCAGCAGATCCTCCAGCACCTCGCGCTCATCGGCTGCCATCAGCGAGGGGTCGATGGTCACACGGCGCAGGTCGCCCTTGCCGGAGAGCTTCACCTTCACCATGCCCGCGCCGGCCGCGCCCTCGACCTCCAGCATCTCCAGCTTCGCCTGCATCTCCTGCATGCGGGTCTGCATCTGCTGGGCCTGCTTCAGCATGTTGCCGAGATTCTTCATGAGTCCTCAATCCTCCAGGGGAAAGTCATCGTCGAACGCCAGGGGCTCGGCGTCGGGCGGGGCGAATTCGCGCCCATCATCCGGCGCCATGCTCGGTGGCGGCAGGCCATAGGCGTCGAGGCTGGCATCGCGCACCGCCTCGATGCTCGCCCCGGGAAAGGCGGCGAGCACGGCCTGCACCAGCGGATGCGCCTCGGCCAGGGCGCGGCGGTCCTTGTCGGCGGTGCGGCCCTGCTCGGCCAGCGTCGGCTCACCGCCTTCGTTCACCAGGGAGACGGTCCAGCGCGCGCCGGTCATCTCCGCCAGCAGCGCGGTGAGTTGCTGCGCCAGGTCGCGCGGCGCGTCTGGCTTGGGGCGGAGTTCCACCCGGCCGGGGGCGACGCGCACCGGGTGCACGGAATGCACCAGATGCGCATGCAGCATCGGCTTGCGGCCGGAGGCCAGGGCCACGATTTCGCGGAAGCTCGCCGGCTGGGGCGGCAGCGAAGGCGCGGGCGCGGGGGCGGCCATCGCCACGGCCCCGCCGCCCGCCACCGCGCGCAGCCCGCCACCGCCGCCCCCCGGCGCGGGGCCGGCGGCGGGCGCGGCGCCGCCCTGCTCGCTGAGCCGGCGCACCAGCTCGCCCGGCGTCGGCAGCTCGGCCACATGGGCGAGGCGGATCAGCACCATCTCGGCCGCGGCGCGGCGATCCACGCCATCCTGCGCCACCTCCTGCAGCCCCTTCAGCAGCATCTGCCAGGCGCGCGCGAGCACCGGCAGCGGCAGCTTCTCGGCGAGCGCGGCGCCGCGGCTGCGCTCGGCCTCGGTCAGCATCGGGTCGCGCTTCAGCCCGGGCAGCGACTTCATGCGCGAGAGCAGATGCGTCAGCTCCAGCAGGTCCGAGAGCATGACGCCCGGATCGGTGCCGCTGTTGTGCGCCGCCTCGGCATGGCCGAGTGCGGCCGCGACATCGCCCGCCATCAGCGCTTCCATCAGCTCGATCGCCAGCGCGCGGTCCGCGAGGCCCAGCATCTCGCGCACCGACTCCGCCTGCACCGGCCCGCCGCCGGCCAGCGCGATGGCCTGGTCGAGGATCGAGAGCCCATCGCGCACCGAGCCATCCGCCGCGCGCGCGACCATGGCCAGCGCCTCCTCCTCGGCCGGCACCGATTCGAGGGCGCAGATGCGCGAGAAATGCGCGCGCAGCACTTCCTGCGGCACGCGCTTCAGCCGGAAGGTCTGGCAGCGCGAGAGGATGGTGGTGGGCACCTTCCGCAGCTCGGTGGTGGCCAGCATGAACTTCACGTCCGGCGGCGGTTCCTCGAGCGTCTTCAGCAGCGCGTTGAAGGCCGCGCCGGAGAGCATGTGCACCTCATCGAGGATGATGACCTTGAAGCGGCCCTGCGCCGGGCGGAAGCGCAGCCGCTCCCGCAATTCGCGCACGTCGTCCACGCCGTTGTTCGAGGCCGCGTCCAGCTCCTGCACATCGGGGTGGCGGTCGGCGAGGATGGCGCGGCATTCCGAGCACACGCCGCAGGGGTCGGCCGTCGGCCCGCCCTTGCCGTCCACGCCCACGCAGTTCAGCGCGCGGGCGATGATGCGCGCGGTGGTCGTCTTGCCCACGCCGCGCACCCCGGTGAGCATGAAGGCGTGGTGCACGCGCCCCTGCGCGAAGGCATTGCCCAGCGTGCGCACCAGCGCGTCCTGGCCGATCAGTTCCGCGAAGGTCTGGGGGCGATACTTGCGCGCCAGCACGCGATAGGGCGTCGCGGCGGGCGCCGCCGCGACCGGGGCTGTTGGGGCCGGGGGGGCTGGTGGGGCCGGGGGGGCGTCGCCGAACAGGCCGGGGCCCTCGGGGGGTGGGGCCTCTGGCAGCGGATCGCCGAAAATGTCGCTTGCCATGCGCCCCAAGATCCCAGGTGGAAGGCCGGCGGGCGACCCGCGCGAGAACTCGTTACGGCTGCTTCCTTCCGGACCTGACCGGGTTGGCGAGGAGCACGTCCGTCGCCGACCTTCCGAGCCCTATATCGGGTTTTCGGGGCCGAAGGGCAATGGTGGGGGCAATGGTGCAGGCTCGCCGTGCCCGGCGCCGCTGCTTGGTTGCCCCATTGGGGGCCGCGTGGCAGTTTCCGCGCGCATGTTGAACATCCCCGCCAGCCGCACGAATGCCTATACGGGCAGCCCGCTCGACCGCGTCAGCGGCCGGCGCGACGATGCCGATTGGATCGCCGAGATGCTCGCCGATCCCGAGACGCTCTTCGCCCCGGTCTGGCGCAGCCGCAGCCTCATGAAAGGCGTGGAGGAGGGCCGGCCCGAGGCGCTGCTGCTGACCGGCGCGGCGGCCGAGACGCTGCGCCTTGCTGGTGGCCCCTGGGCCTTCCTCGGCCTGTGGGAAGGCCGCCCGGTCTTCACCGTCGATTGCTCGGCGGCCGAGGACCCGCTGCCGCTGCTGCCCGAATCGATCGGCAGCTTCACCGATCTGCGCCAGGTGGCGGGGCTTTTGCCGCCCGGCGAGGCCTCGGTCCTGGCCCATGCGCGCGGCCTGATGCATTGGCGCACGCGGCACCGTTTCTGCGGCGTCTGCGGCGGCGAATGCGCGCCGCGCAGCGCGGGCAACGCCATGGCCTGCACCGCCTGTGGGGCGCAGCATTTCCCGCGCACCGACCCGGCGGTGATCATGCTGGTGGTCAAGGGCGATCGCTGCCTGCTCGGCCACTCGCACCGTTTCCCCAACGTCGCCATGTATTCCACCCTCGCCGGCTTCGTGGAGCCGGGGGAGAGCCTGGAGGAAGCGGTGCGGCGCGAGGTGCGCGAGGAATCGGCCATCGAGGTCGGGCGTGTGCTCTACCATTCCTCCCAGCCCTGGCCCTTCCCGGCCTCTATCATGCTGGGCTTCCATGCCGAGGCGCTGAGCGAGGAGATCACCATCGATCCGGAGGAGCTGAAGGATGCGCGCTGGTTCACCCGCGCGCAGGTGCGCGACCACGCCGCGCATGGCTTCTCCCTGCCGCGGGTCGATTCCATCGCGCGGCGCCTGATCGAGGATTGGCTGGAGCACGGCGCATGAGCAGGCTTTCGCGACCCCCGCTGCTGGCGTCCCTGGCGCTGCTGCTTCCCCTGGCCGCCTGCGGCGGCCGCGCGCCGGCGCCCGAGCCCGTGCCGCTCGACCCCGGCGTCGCCGAATGCCGGGCGGAGGCGCGCAACAGCGCCGAGGTCCGCCGCGTGGAGCGGGAGCGTGTGCCCGGCAATACCGGCAACGCCATGCGCGTGAACGAGGAGCGCAGCGAGGTCGAGCAGCGCCTGGTCACCGATTGCCTGCGCCGGCGCGGCCTGACGCGTGGCGGCGGGGTGGAGCCGGTGCGCCGGCCCGCGCTGTTCTGACGGCTGCCGATGTCCCAGGCGGGTCCGTCGCGCGGCGTGCTGGGCTTCCTGGATGCGCTGCGCCCGGACGGCACGGTGGTGGGCTGGGCGCGCGACGCCTCGGCGCCGGGCACGCCACTCATCATCCGGCTGATGCGCGGCGTCGAGGTGATGGCCGAGACGGAGGCCAATCGCCGGCGCGATGACGGCAATCCGGGCTTCGTGCTGGTGCCGCCGGTCTGGCTGACGCCGGAGGATTTCCTCGAGGGACGGGTGCGGGTGCGGGCCAGCCTGCCGGGTCGGCAGGTGGCAACGACGCTGGCGATGACGCCGCGGATGCGCGAGCGGCTGGAGGAGCAGGCGGGGTGGGAGCCCACCGTGACGCTGCGCGCCCCGCGCCCCGCCGCCCCGGCGCCGCCGGCTGCGCCGCCTCCCGCGCCCCTGCCCGAGGCTACGCCCGCCCCGGCCGCGCCCGCCCCGGCCCCAGCACCAGCACCAGCCCCAACCCCAGCCACAGCCGCGCCAGCCCCGCCCGCGCCATCGCGCCGCAGCGTGCCGGTGCCGCCCCGGCCCGCCCCCTCAGCCCGCCTGCCCGCGGCGGCGCCCACGCCGCCGCCTGCGCCCGAGCCGGAACCCCAGCCGGAACCAGAGCCCGCATGGCAGCCTGCGCCCGAGCCGGAACCCCAGCCGGAACCGGCGCCCGCGTGGCAGCCTGCGCCGATGCCGGAACCCCAGCCGGAACCGGCGCCCGCGTGGCAGCCTGCGCCCGCGCCGGAACCCCAGCCGGAACCGGTACCTGCGTGGCAGCCCGCGCCCCTGCCGGAACCCGAGCCGGAGCCGCTGCCCGCCTGGCAAGCTGTGCCCGCGCCCGAATCCCAGCCGGAACCAGAGCCCGCATGGCAGCCCTCGCCCGCTGCGGAACCCGAGCCGGCACCGACGCCCGAGCCGCCGCCGGAGCCGGTGCCAGAGCCGGTGCGAGAGCCTTCGCCCGCGCCGGTCATCCCGCCACCGACGCCGGAACCCGAGCCTGAGCCTGAGCCCGAGCCCGAGCCGGAGCCCGCCCATCCGGCGCTGCGGCCGCTCCAGGCGCTGGCGCGGCACCTCGCCCCACGCGGCGTCGCGCTGCTGCATCTGCGGATCCCGCCGCGCGCCGCCATCCTGGCCGCAGACCCCGCCAGCGCCGCCTTGGAGGCTGAGGCCGCTGCCTTCCCCCTGCTGGCCCGGGATTGGGTGCCGCTGCGCCACGCCTTCGCGCGGGAACCGCAGCCGCTCGCGCTCTGGCGCCATGACGGGCAGCGCCTGACGGTGGAGGGCCAGTTGCTGGCGGTGCGCCTGTTGCTGGCCGTGCTGCGGCTGCGCGCGCCGGACCAGGGCGCGGCGCTGGACCGGGCGGCGGCGCTTGTGGCCCGCGCCGACCCCGCCGGCCTGCCACGCCGCCAGATCGAAGAGACGACGGGGCTGAGCTTCCTCGGCGTGCCGGTGCAGGAGACGGAGCCGGATTTCGGCGATGAGCTGTTCGCCGACCAGCCCACCCCCATCGCCGCTGCCCCTGCCGATTCGGGCTTCGAGGCCTGGCGCACCTCCGGTGCGCCGCTCGCCTGGCGGGTGGTGCTGCTGGCCGAGCCCGGCCTGGGCGGCAGCGCCGGCCCCGCCCGCCTCGGCTGGTGGCTGCGCCGGCTGGTGCAGGAATGCGTGCTGTCCGAGGCGCTGCACCAGGCCCCGCCCGAAGCGGTGGCCGAGGCGGCGCCGGAACTGGTGCTGACGCTCTCGGGCGGCTGAGCCGGCGGGCGGAGGCTGGAGCACGATCGATCCATCAGGATCGATCATGCTCCATAACTTCTTGTTTCCAGAGCAAGAAATGCGTTCAGATGGAACCATCTGAACGCATATTGCTCTACCCGCCGCCCTCGCGCCCGGCCAGGGATTGCACTGCCAGGGCACGGGCCATGCGGCTCAGCGCCTCCTGGTGCTTCTCATTGTCGATCAGCGCGAAGTTGCGCGCGAGCTCCAGGCTCAGCCGCTGCCGGGGGGAGGCATCCTTCACCTCGCCGCCCGGCTCGAGCCCCTCGAAGAACCAGGCGACGGGCACGCCCAGGATCAGGGCGATCTCGAACAGCCGGCCCGCGGAAATCCGGTTCAGCCCGCGCTCGTATTTGTGCGCCTGCTGGTAGGTGACGCCGATCAGGCTGGCCAATTGCTGCTGGGACAGGCCCATGGCGATCCGGCGTTCGCGGATGCGCGCGCCGACATGCAGATCGGCCAGACTCGCGCGCTGGCTTTGCCGATCCGATGCGGTGCCACTGCCCTGTTTGGGCTCGCCCTTGGCTTTCGTCATCGCCCCCAACCTTGTTCGGAGCAGCATAGGTCCTGGCGCGACTGCCAGGAAGAAGAGGGTAGTCCCTAATCGGGTTCTTATGGAACAAAAGCTGCCCGGCGTCCCTACCCTGCCCTGCGGCACGACCCAGACATGGCCCAGATCCGGGCGGAGCGGGCATGACATCGCCGTGATGCGCGCCTTGCAATCCGCGGCGCTACCGGTCCCGCAGCATCGTCGCGGCGCCGATCTGCACGCTGCCGAAGGTCAGGCCCAGGAAGAACCACAGCAGCACCGCCGGCCACCAATGCCCCGCCCCGCGCAGCAGCAGCGTGCCCATCCCGCCCGGATCCTGCGCCAGGAAGGCGGCCATGAAGAGCGTGGCGAGGCCGAAGCCGACCAGCCCGTGCAGCAGCATGAAGCGGATCAGCGGCGGCATGTCAGCGACCCCAAGGATTGCGCGGCGGGGTACGGGGCGGGGTGCGGGGCGGGGTGGTGGCCCAGGGCCGGGCCGTGGGCGGCGCCGCCGCCACGGGCGCGAAGCTGCCCGCCATGGCGCGCAGCGCCGCCACCCGGTTCTCGGTCTTTGGATGGGTCGAGAACAGCCCATCCAGCCGCAGGCCCGACAGCGGGTTGATGATGAACATATGCGCCGTGGCGGGATTGGCCTCGGCGGCCTGGTTCACCCGGCCGGGCTTCGCGCCCTCCAGCCGCAGCAGGGCGCTGGCCAGGCCCTCGGGGTCGCCGGCGATCTCCGCGCCCACGCGGTCGGCCTCATATTCGCGGGAACGGCTGACGGCCATCTGCACGATCATCGCCGCCAGGGGGGCGAGGATCAGCGTCAGGATCATGGCGATCGGGTTGGGCCGGTTCTGGCCGCGGCCGAGCAGGAAGCCGAACTGCGCCAGCATGCCGATGGCGCCGGCCAGCGTGGCGGTGACGGTCATCAGCAGCGTGTCGCGGTTGCGGATATGCGCCAGCTCATGGGCGATGACGCCGGCGACCTCGCGCTCGCTCATCAGGTCGAGCAGCCCGGTATTCACCGCGACCGCGCTGCGCGCGGGGCTGCGGCCGGTGGCGAAGGCGTTCGGTTGGTCCTCATGGATGACGTAGAGCGCGGGCATGGGCAGCCCGGCGCGGGCGGCCAGCGCGGCGGTCATCTCGTAGAGGCGCGGGGCCTCCTGCGGGCCGACGGGCTGGGCGTTGTGCATCCGCAGCACCATCCGGTCGCTGTTCCACCAGGCGAAGAGGTTCATCCCCCCCGCCAGCAGCAGGGCGAGGAGCATCCCCTGCTCGCCGCCGAGCGCGAAGCCCGCGCCCATGAAGATGGCCGTCATCGCCGCCAGCAGCAGCGCGGTGCGCATGAAGCCGCCCATGCTCGTCTCCAGGTCTCGTGGCAACCGCCACGCTTCGTCCTACATGGGGTGCATGAGCAAGACCACCAACGACGCGACCCCCGCCCCCCCCGCCCCGGCCGAGCCCCCGGCGAAGCCCAAGGCCCCGCCCCTGCCCAAGGAGATCGGCGGGCCGAAAGGGCCCGAGCCGACGCGCTTCGGCGATTGGGAGCAGAAGGGCCGCGCCACGGATTTCTGAAACGGGAGGCGCCCCCGAGTCGCGGTGGAACACGCTTGTGGCCGACTCGGCGGGGTCACCCCCAGGGCTTGTGTCGGGATGCCTGCGACTCGGCTGCGACTCGGGCGCGACTCGGGCGGACCGATTCGGAACGCGCTTGTGGCCGACTCGGCGGGCCTGCCCCCAGGTCTTGTGGTCGGGTGGGCGGGGCGCCCGGGCAGCACCGCCGCCATAAGCACCTGAATCCAAAGGGATATCCTGGCCCGCGCGGCCCCGTTTTCACGCTGTGTTCCCACCGCGCCGCGACTCGGAACCGGATCGGATGGTTAACGAACAGGCCGCCCGAGCCGCCAGGCGAGCGCGGCGAGCCCCAGCGCGGCCAGGCCCAGCGCCGCCTCCACCCCCAGCAGCGCCTGCCCCGCCCCCATCGCCACCGGGCCCAGCGACTGGCCGAGGAAGAAGCTGAAGGCATGCAGCGCCACCGCGCTGCCGCGCGCCTGGGGGGCGACCTCGGTCACCCGCGTCTGGATGGCGCTGTGCATCATGTAGAAGCCCAGGCCGAGGAACAGGCAGGCGCCGATCAGCACCGGCGCCGCCGGCGCCAGCGCGATGCCGCCCAGCGCCAGGGCACCGAGCATCCCGCCCGCGCGCACCACCCGCCCCTGGCCCAGCCGGCCCAGCAGCAGCCCCGCCAGCCCCGCGAAGACGAAGCCGCCCAGCGCGAAGACCGCGATGGCGAGCCCCGCCTCCGCCGCCCCACCCTGGCCACGCGCCGTCAGCACCGGCGCCAGGAAGGGGAAGATGCCGAAGACCAGCGCCCCTTCCAGGAACACCGAGCGATAGAGCAGCCGCGCCGCCGGCAAGGCGAGGATCTGCCGGTAGCGGCGCAGCGCCTCCGCCAGGTCGATCCGCCGCCCGGCGGGGGCGGGGGCCTCTTCCCGCAGCACCACCCAGCCCGCCACCGCCACCACGGCGCAGACCAGCAGCACGCCGCGCCAGCCGATGAGCGGGGCGAGCAGCGCCGCCATCGCCCCCCCGCCGACCGAGCCTGTCAGCCCCGCCACCAGCAGCCGTGAGAGCGCCAATTGCCGCTGCACCAGGGCCACGCGGTCGCCCACCATGGCGATGGCGAGCGGAAAGATCCCCCCCGCCGCCGCGCCCGAGATCACGCGCAGCACCGCCAATGTCGTCAGCTCCGGCGCCAGGGCCGAGAGCGTGAGGCTCACCGCCAGCACCACCAGCGCCGCGCGGATCACCCGCACCTTGCCCAGCGCATCGCCCAGCGGCCCCAGCACCGGCTGCACCAGCGCATAGGGCAGGGCGAAGGCGGTGGCGAGCAGCGCGACCGTGGCCGTGCTGGCGCCGAACTCATCGGCCAGCACGCCCACCAGCGGATCGAGCACGCGCGTGGCGACCGTGGAGGCCGCGGCGCCAAGGCCCAGCACCAGGATCAGCCGACCCGTCTGTCGTGCCTCTGTCGGATCCGCCATCGCCCCCATGCTGGCGCCTGAAGGTGCCTCGCGCAATCGGGACAGCGGCTTGTGTTGCGGCCGCCCCGCCGAATGCTTAATGATTCCTTAGCCATGCAGCATCCGATGCCGCCCTTCCGTATCGCCTTCCAGCCGATCGTCGATGTCGATACCGGCATCGCCATCGCGCAGGAGGCGCTGGTGCGCGGGCCCGAGGGGCAGGGCGCGGGCAGCGTCCTCAACGCCATCGCCCCCGACGACCGCTACGAGGCCGACGCGCTGATCCGCGCCGCCGCCGTCTCCGAAGCCTTGCGCCTCGGCCTGCCGCAGACCGAGGCCGCGCTCACGCTCAACATCTTCCCCGGCGGCGTCGACCTGCCCGAGCACGGCATCCTCGCCACCATCCGCCATGCCGAGGCCATCGGCTTCCCGCCCGAGCGCCTGCTCTTCGAGATCAGCGAGATGGAGCCGGTGGCGGACCCCGCGCAGCTCGCCCGCACCCTCGCTGGCCTGCAGCGGCGCGGCGCGCGCATCGCGCTCGACGATGTCGGCACCGGCCATGCCCGCGTGCCGCTGCTGCTCGCCTGGCGGCCCGATGGCGCCAAGCTCGCGCGCGAGGTGATGATGGGCCTCGACCAGGACCCCGCCCGGCGCGAGCAGGTGCGCCTCACCCTCGCGCAGTTCCGCGCCTTCGGCCTGCTGCCGGTGGTCGAGGGCATCGAGACGCCGGGCGAGATGCGCGCGCTGCGCGAGCTCGGCGTGCGCGCCATGCAGGGCTACCTCTTCGCCCGCCCCGCGATGGGCGCCCTGCCGGTCTCGACCGTGCCGGCCCTCGCCCCGCAGCCCGCCTTGGCGAAATAGACCCGCGCTACTTGGCCCGCCGCCGCTTGCGCATGCGCAGCCAGACCAGCGCCGCCACCAGCGGCACCAGCACCGCCAGCGTCACCTCCAGCCCCAGCGGCAGCCGCGCCCAGTCCAGCGGCTTCAGCGCATAGGCGGCGAGCGAGAGCACGTAATAGCTGATGCCCGCGACCGAGAGCCCCTCCACCGTCTCCTGCAGCCGCAGCTGCGCCCGCCCGGTATCGGCCAGCACCTTCAATTGCTGCTGGGACTGCGCCTCCTGCGCCACGGCCACGCGCGCGCGCAGCAGGTCCACCGCCCGCCCGCAGCGCACCGAGAGCATGGCGATGCGCGTGCCCGTCGCCTCCACCGTGGCCACCGCGGGGTCGAGCCGGCGCTCGAGGTATTCCGCCATGGTCGGCAGCCCGTGCAGCCTTTCCTCGCGCAGCGTCTGCAACCGCTTGCCGACCAGCGCGTGATAGGCGCGCGACGCGCTGAACCGATCCGCCGTCTCCGCCGCCAGCCGCTCGATGGTGGTGGCGAGGTCGGTGAGTTCCTCGAGGGCCGCGCGTTCCTCATCGAGCTGGTCGAGCCCCGGCAGCCTTGCGGCGAGGGCGGCCAGCCGGGCCGAGGCGCGGCCCAGCTCGGGCGAGCAGGCGCGCGCCTGCGGCAGGGCGAGCAGGGCGAGCAGGCGATAGGTCTCGATCTCCCACAGCGCCTGCGCCTGGCGGCCGGCGGTGGTCGCCGTCATGCCGTGGTCCTGCAGCAGCAGGCGGGTAAAGCCATCGGGGCCGAGCCGGAAATCCGTCCAGGCCGTGGCGATCCCGCCCGAGAGGGCGGAGCCGGCGAGGTTGTCGGGGGTGAAGCAGCCGGGCGGCGGCGGTTCATCCTCGCCCGCGCTGCGCACCACGGCGATGTGGCAGGCGACGAGCGTGCGGCCGGGGAGTGCGGCGAGCCAATCGCGCGGCACGGCCTCGATGGCGGTGTCCTCGAAGGGGTCGGGGGCCGAGGCGTCGGGGCCGGGGACGAAGAAGGTCCAGCCGTCGAATTCCGTATGGCGTTCGTAGCGCAGCGTGAAGCGCCCGAAATCCGCGAGCACGTAGTCGGCGCCCGGCGCGGGGGGTGTGACGCCGTAGCGCCGGCAGAGCACGCCGAGATGCGCGATGGCCGCGCCCTTGTCGCTGCCCGGCTCGGTGAGCTGGGCGAGGCGGCTGATGGAGACGGGGGTGGGCAGGGGCTGGGGCGGGCGGGCGTGCAGCTCCCCGGCGAGGAGGTCGCGGTCGGGGTGCAGGGGGAGGGTCTGGATCATTGGCCGGCGACATATAGGGGGAAGCGTGCCGGGGGGACAACGAAGGGTTTTGGCCGTCCATTTACCGCCGTCGTCGGGCTGCCAAGTTGAACTGGCGATCCAGGATCACGCGTTGCTACCTTAGGATTGCACGGGGCACCCGCATTACCACGCCGCGCATGGTAGTTCGACGGCGCTAAACCATTTGGAAGCGACGCAAACGCACCTCCGCACTCGCTGCTGACGCGCGCAGCATTCGGACAAAAATACATTGCCGGTCAGCCGCTAAATATCAATATCATCATAATTTGCGATCAAATTATGAGTTTCAATTATATTTTCTATCTATAATAACAATTTACTTTTCTAATTTATTATTTAGGAATTTATCAATCTCCGCTCGGTACAGAGCGGGTTCCAGAATTCTGCTGATTAATTTGCGTACGCGTTATTTCATCTTGCAATAATTTTATTAAACTTTCGATCATGTCTATTCTATTTGTTATCAAATGATTAATAGAATAAACGCGCATTGATTGAGCAGTAAGCAGCTGATTTGTTGCCTCTAACTCTCTTTGCAGGGCTGCTAATTCTTGAATTGAGACGGTTAATGGAGAATTTAACCGGACTTCAGTGGCCGACGGAGTGCGAGAAGTTAACCGATATGCCGCAACTGCTGACCCGATAGAAAAAATGAAAATAGATAACACCAAAAGAATTTGAGCACCCCGAACAAAATTCGCTTTATGATCATTTAAAGATTCATTTATTACCGCGCAATAAATAAGTCCATATACATGATCCTCCCGTTTATAATTTGTGATACGTCCGCTATCAAGATCAATCACAGACGCAATATATAAAATCTGCCGCTCTCCGACCGCTAGCGCGCGTGCTGCAGAAATAAATGCAAATATCAGAACAATTGCCGATACAAGTATTACAATTATATCCACAAATTCAGAATTTTCGCTTCCCCTTCGATCCTGAATTAAGTAGGATAATACCGAACCCAAAAGTGGCGTAAGTAATGCAATTACGGTGAATATCCATTGCGCCTTTTTTTCTATAGATTCCTTTCGTGTCTCGCTGTGTTCGAAAATCGCCTGAGCAAGCTCCAGTTTCTTTTCGCATGGTTCCGGCGCACCAGCGGGGAAGTCCGCGGGTTGGCCAGGAGGCCCAAACGGCGTGATCGCGTAAGCGAAGCTTCGCCATAACTTGAGCAAAGCCGACCCGAGCATTGCGCCTGGCCGCTTTGACAAGCGCCCCCAGTCAGGCCGCGGACGTTCAGCGAAGTATCTCCGGTCCAATTTATATTTTCCCAACGAATAAATCGATCAACGCATCCCGTATCGGGAGCCCCAATTTGTCCTCGAGCCAAGCCCATTCACCGGTCGGGTTGACCTCTAGAAAAATTAAATTGCCGTCCAACCCTCTTATAAAATCGAATGCCCCATAATTTAGACCCAAAACGCTCAGCATTTTCGTGCATTTTTGGAGTAACGCTTGGTCAGCGTGACCCACTTCATATTTTAAGTTTTCGCCCGGGACCCTCCAATCAATCATCCCTGACCTGCCTGCTATCTTAGCAATAAAATACGAGTTCTTAATAACGGTAATTCTCAATTCATAAGCCCTGGGAATTTCCTCTTGCAAGAGCACTGGGCAGGATGATATGGATTCCGTATCTATATCGTTGTTATTGATCTTTCGGGTGTAAACAGATTTGTATTCATTTCCATCAAAAAAAAGTCCATGATATATCGGCTTAATTATCGTCCCCTGGGAATTATTGGAAATAAATTCCCTAATTTTTTCAATATTTTTTGTGACAAGTGTTTTGGGAATCGTGAAGCCGAGTTCGCGGGCCAGCCTAAGCTGGACCAGTTTATGTTCTGCGACTTGAACTCGGTCCATGTGGTTCACCCACAGCACGTCTGGATTCCAGACTAGGCCCTCAAAAAAGTGCCGCATTTCGCCTGCAATAAACCGACGTTCATGCGCACTAAGATCTTTTGAAGGGGCGGGGGAAATAGTGCGTCGGTACCAGACGGCAGAAACATCAGAAAAATTTACCGATTTTGGTCCCAACGATAAATTTCGAATAACTTCCGTATCGGTAATCTCAATGCTCGCGTCAGCAGACGCCAAATCTTCGCTATTTATTCTAAAATATTGAATAGATTTTTCAATCAGTTTTAGTATAAGATAGTCGGCGGCCAAATCCTCTCTAGAAGTCAGGATTAGAATCATCGTGCGCATCTTCAAATTGGATGGAATTTTCTGATTGATCCATGCCTTCGTGTGTGGCTGTAAGGCTTGTCTCACCGATACGACTCATGGTGATGTCTGCTGTCTCAGTTTGATCTGTGCCCTCAAAGGTCTTGGTCATAGTCGTCTCGCCGAAAGGTGACCCGCGCAGTCCTGATATCTCACTTTGATCAACGCCCTCCCTCGTTTCTGTTAAGGAGGTCTCGCCATATCTTGTCGTACCATCACCCGCCAAACTTATGACAGGGACGCTGGTTAGACAATCAATCCAAATTTGGAGAATTGGGTCATAAAAATAATATTCTGTTTGATCGGTTGCGTGGTGAATTTTGATTGCGCCCTTCAGCAACAGTGGGGTAACCATGTTCTGTCTCGCCTGGATGATGTTGCAAAATCACTAAAAAACAAACGGTGTTGGGTATGCTTTTGTCCTCTTGGTGTTTGCCGGAGCTGGTATCGTCGCTTTCCAAATAACCTTTGCGTCTGTCCACGTGGCGGTCAAGCAGCGAATCCACATGATGCTCAACTCAGCCACATGCCGCCTTAAAGCGCGACAAGCCGAATCCGGTCCGGCTCTGCGCTCGAATGCCAAATCGAGTTGCACTTGTCTGGTGTCCGCCTGCAATGGCGGAGCAGGAATTCGCCTTCCTCGACTTTGCGACTGCTCTACGCTGAGCTGGCATGCTAGCAGCATTGGTGCTGCCTAAAGAAAACCCTCGCCAAACAGGAATAAAATCCGCTACCCTCGGTCCCCCTTTGCGTCCCGAGGCCCTGCCATGTTCGCCCTCCGCCCCACCCCTCCCACCCCCTGGCAGCCCCTCACCGACGCCGAATGGGCCGCGCTGCTCCCTTTGCTCCGTCCCGGCGCGCCGCGCGGGCGCCCGCCGCAGAACCTCCGCCGCACCTGGGACGCCATCTTCTGGGTCGCCTGCTCCAGGACCCCCTGGCATCACCTGCCCGAACACCTCGGCCGCGCCGACACCGCCCATCGCGCGCCGCGCCGCGCCGCAAGGGCCGGGCTGCTCGACCGGCTGCTGATCGCCGTCTCCCGCCATCCCCTCGCCACCGAGGCGCTCCTGCCCCTGGAATGGCGCGTCGCGCGGGCCTGGCGGCGGGCGGCGCGGCTCATGTCCTTCGCCAGCCTCGCCCTCGCCCGGCGCCTCGGCATGGCCTCCGCTTTGCCGGCCCCGCCCGCCTGCCTCCCCGACCCGACTTTGTCCGAAACCATCACGCGCCTGTCGAAATTGATGCTCGCGGAACTGCGGGAGGGGCGGGGGCAGCGTCTCTTCGCGCCCCTCAAAGCCCTGTTGCTCGCCGCGCGGGGCCATCCGCGGCGCTGGCGGCTGACAGCGTGATGCCACATGAAGAAAGGGACGAAGGGCGGCCCGCAGGGCCGAGCGCCCCGCAGGGGCGCCGCCGCTGATGCGGCGAAGCCAGGCCGCGCGGAGGCGCGGCGCCCGGCGTCCGAGGGGCGCGACGGCAAAGCCTTCGTGCACGCACGATCAAGCCCACAATACCGGGGCGCGGGTCTTGTTACCCTGTGCGGCGCTGAATACATCTGCGGCCGCAAGGCGTGGCCCGCTCGGCCATGCCACCTACCCACAACCGCCCCACACCGGGGGCGGGCGCGGTGCCTCACTCGGGCCGCCCCCGCCCGCCACAGGAGATAGACGATGAGCAAGGTTATCGGGATCGACCTCGGGACCACCAATTCCTGCGTCGCCATCATGGAAGGCAAGGACGTCAAGGTCCTCGAGAACGCGGAGGGCACGCGCACCACGCCCTCGATGGTCGCCTTCGCGAAGAATGGCGAGCGCCTGGTCGGCCAGTCCGCCAAGCGCCAGGCGGTCACCAACCCGAACAACACCCTCTATGCCGTCAAGCGCCTCATCGGCCGCCGCTTCGACGACCCGATGGTGAAGAAGGACATCTCCCTCGTCCCCTACACCATCACCCGCGCCGACAATGGCGATGCCTGGGTCGAGGTGGATGGCAAGAAGTTCGCCCCCCAGCAGATCAGCGCCAATGTGCTGACCAAGATGAAGGAGACGGCCGAGGCCTATCTCGGCGAGAAGGTCTCCCAGGCCGTCATCACCGTCCCCGCCTATTTCAACGACGCCCAGCGCCAGGCGACCAAGGAGGCCGGCGCGATCGCGGGGCTCGAGGTGCTGCGCATCATCAATGAGCCGACGGCCGCCGCGCTCGCCTATGGCATGGACCAGAAGAAGGGCGGCACCATCGCGGTCTATGACCTCGGCGGCGGCACCTTCGACGTCTCCGTGCTCGAGATCGGCGACGGCGTGTTCGAGGTGAAGTCCACGAATGGCGACACCTTCCTGGGTGGCGAGGATTTCGACGCGCGCATCATCGACTACCTCGCGGATGAGTTCCGCAAGGAGCAGGGCATCGATCTGCGCGGCGACAAGCTCGCTTTGCAGCGCCTGAAGGAAGCGGCGGAGAAGGCGAAGATCGAGCTGTCCAGCTCGAAGCAGACCGAGATCAACCTGCCCTTCATCACCGCCGATGCGAGCGGGCCGAAGCATCTGGTGATGCAGCTGACGCGCGCGAAGCTCGAGGCGCTGGTGGATGACCTCATCCAGAAGACGCTCGAGCCCTGCAAGCAGGCGCTGAAGGATGCGGGCCTGGCGGCGAATGAGATCGACGAGGTGATCCTGGTGGGCGGCATGACCCGCATGCCCAAGGTCATCGAGCTGGTGAAGCAGTTCTTCGGCAAGGAGCCGGCGCGCAACGTCAACCCCGATGAGGTGGTCGCCATCGGCGCGGCGATCCAGGGCGGCGTGCTCAAGGGGGACGTGAAGGACGTGCTGCTGCTGGACGTCACGCCGCTCTCCCTCGGCATCGAGACGCTGGGCGGGGTGTTCACGCGCCTGATCGACCGCAACACGACGATCCCGACCAAGAAGAGCCAGGTCTTCTCGACGGCGGACGACAACCAGAGCGCGGTCACCATCAAGGTGTTCCAGGGTGAGCGCGAGATGGCGGCGGACAACAAGCTGCTCGGCCAGTTCGACCTGCAGGGCATCCCGCCCGCGCCGCGCGGCGTGCCGCAGGTGGAGGTGACCTTCGACATCGACGCGAACGGCATCGTGAGCGTCAGCGCGAAGGACAAGGCGACGGGCAAGGAGCAGCAGGTGCGCATCCAGGCCAAGTCGGGCCTCTCGGATGCCGATATCGAGCGGATGGTGCGCGACGCCGAGGCGAATGCCGAGAGCGACAAGCAGCGCCGCGCGGCGGTGGAGGCCCGCAACGGCCTCGACGCGCTGGTGCACGCCACGGAAAAGACCATCCGCGAGAATGGCGAGAAGATCCCGGCCGCCGAGAAGGCCGAGGTCGAGGCCGCGATCGTGGCGGCGCGTAGCGCGATGGAGGGCCAGGACCTCGAGGCCATCCAGAAGGCGAATGAGAACCTCTCCCAGCTCGCGATGAAGATGGGTGAGGCGCTCTACAAGGCACAGGCCGCGGCCGAGGGCGCGGCGCCGGGCGGCACCGGGCCGGGCGGCAAGCCGGACGACAAGGTGGTCGACGCCGAGTTCGAGGAAGTCGACCCGACCAAGAAGAAGCCCTCCTGATCGGGCGTCTGCGTCCTGGGCGTCGGCCCGGCTCCCCGTGTGGAGCCGGGCTTGCGCCCGTTCCGTAGCCCCAGCAGCGGGGATTTACCGGCGCGATGGCGAAACGAGATTACTACGAGACCCTGGGCGTGGCCCGGGACGCGAGCGAGGAGGACCTGAAGAAGGCCTACCGCAAGCTCGCCATGCAGTACCACCCGGACCGCAACCAGGGCGACAAGGCGGCGGAGGGCAAGTTCAAGGAATTGAACGAGGCCTACGACATCCTCAAGGATTCCGAGAAGCGCGCCGCCTATGACCGCTATGGCCACGCGGCCTTCGAACAGGGCGGCGGCGGCGGGCCGGGCGGCTTCCAGGGGGGCGGCAACCCCTTCGGCGGCGCCTTCGAGGACATCTTCGAGGAGATGTTCGGCGGCCTGCGCGGCGGCCGCGGCCGGGCGCCGGCCGGGCGGGGCGAGGATCTGCGCACCCAGGTCGAGGTGACGCTCGAGGAAGCCTTCGCGGGGGCGAAGAAGACCATCCGCGTCGCCTCCACCGTGAGCTGCGAGGCCTGCAAGGGCACCGGCGCGGAAGGCCCCGCGGCGCAGGCGGCGACCACCTGCCCGACCTGCAACGGCGCGGGCAAGGTGCGCGCGCAGCAGGGCTTCTTCCTGATCGAGCGCACCTGCCCCACCTGCGGCGGCTCGGGCCGGACCATCAAGAATCCCTGCAAGGTCTGCGCCGGCCAGGGCCGGGTGCAGCGCGACCGCACGCTGGCCGTGACCATCCCCGCGGGGGTGGAGGACGGCACGCGCATCCGCCTCTCCGGGGAGGGCAATGCGGGCATGCGGGGCGCGCCGGCGGGCGATCTCTACGTCGACATCACGGTGAAGCAGCACGCCATCTTCCAGCGGGATGGCGCGAACATCTTCGTGCGCGTGCCGCTCCGCATGACCCAGGCGGCACTCGGTGGCGCGGTGGAGGTGCCGACCATCGATGGCGCGCGCAACAAGGTGACGATCCCGGCCGGCACCCAGGCGGGCGACCAGTTCCGCCTGCGCGGCAAGGGCTTCTCCGTGCTCCGCTCGGCGGCGCGGGGCGACATGTATGTGCAGGTCGCCGTCGAGACGCCGCAGAACCTGACCAAGCGGCAGCAGGAGCTGCTGGCCGAGTTCGAGCGCGAATGCGAGAAGACCGGCCGCTCCTCCCCCGAGAGCGAAGGCTTCTTCGCCAAGGTGAAGGAGTTCTGGGACGGGCTGGGGCGGTAACGGCTACAGCCCCGCCAGCAAACCCTTGGACACCTCCAGACGCCCTTCATGGGCCGTCGAAAGAGGAAGGCAGAGGGCTGGTGTCGTTGCGACAGGCGGGCCGAGGCGTTTCGTGCTGTCGGCGCGATGGACCGGGTCGATCTTCACCCTTGTCCGCGCGATGCCGAGGGTGCGCGCCACCGGCGCCATCGGCCAGCACTGCGGCTTCTTGCCGTGGATTCAATGAGTTATGGGGTGCGCTGTGTTCATGAGGCCGCAGCGCGCCCCAGGCCTTTCCAGCACCCCCCTCGTCACGTCGAGTGCATGCTCCCTCACTGCCACGGCGTGCGCTGCCAGATCGCCTGGTAGCGCGCGAGCTGCGCTGGCATCTGCGCCTCCCACGCCGGACCGCGCAGGAAGGCCATGGCGAGTTCCAGCTGCCGGACCTTCTCCGCCCATTCGGGGGTCGCGATGACCTTCGCGATCGCATCCTCCAGCCGGCGCGCGATCTCCTCGGGGATGCCCCGCGGCGCGCCCAGCCCGCGCTCGCTGCTCATCAGCACATCGTAGCCGGACTCGCGGAAGGTGGGCACGTCGGGCATCAGCTCCCAGCGCTGCTCGCCCATCCCGGCGATGGCGCGCAGCAAGGGGTTCTGCTCGCCCAGCATGCCGATCTCGCCGAGGTTCAGGCCGGCGACGTCGATCTGCCGCCCCAGCACGGCGTTGCGCGTCGGTCCCGCGCCCGCGAAGGGCACATGGATGAACTCGGTGCCCGACGCGGCCTCGAACAGGGTCAGGCCGAGATGGTCGTCGGTGCCGATGCCGGAGGAGCCGACGCTGATCGTGCCGGGGCGGCGCTTCGCCGCCTCCACCAGATCCGCCAGCGTGCGATAGGGCGAGTCGCGATGCACCACGAAGGCGCTCGGATCATCGACGATGCGCGCGATCAGGCGGATCTGCGCGCGGTCGTAGCGCACGCGGCGCTGAACGCCGAGCGAGAGGTAGCCCGGCGTGTTGATGGTGCCGAGCGTGTAGCCATCCGGGCGCCCGCCCTGCAGCGCGACATAGGCGGTCTCGCCGCCGGCGCCGGGCCGGTTGGAGACGACGAAGTTCGCACCCGGCAGCTCCGCCTGGAGGAACTGCGCCAGCGCCCGGACCATCACATCCGTGCCGCCGCCTGGCGCGAAGCCGACGATCACCTCGATGGGGCGCGCGGCGGGCCAGGCGGGCTGCGCCAGCGCCGGTGCGGCCAGCGTGCCGAGGCCGGCGGCGAGAAGGCCGCGGCGCGTGGGAAGGGCGGACGGGCTCATGTTTCACTCTCCGATGGAAAAGGTTGCGCGGCGGGGCGTCGCGCCCTGGCCACGCTTCGGTGCGAAGTCTCAGGCCGCGGCGCGCAGCCCGCCGGGCACCACGATGGCGCCCGGCAGCGCGGGCAGGCGGCCGGCGAGGACGGCGACGATGCTCTCGGCGGCACCGGTGGACATGCCGACCGCGCCGCGCGGCGTGTTGGCGGCCAGATGCGGCGTCGGCAGCACGCGCGGATGGCGGCGCAGCGGGCTGGCCTCGTCGAGCGGTTCCTTCGCGAAGACATCCAGCCCGGCCCAGGCGAGGTGCCCGCTCTCGAGCGCGGCGAGCAGCGCGGCCTCATCCACGATGCCGCCGCGCGCCGTATGGACCAGGACGGCGCCGCGCGGCAGCAGCGCGATCTCGGCCGCGCCGATCATGCCGCGCGTCGTCGCATCCAGCGGGCAGTGCAGCGACAGCACCTCCGCGCGCGCGAGCAAGGCGGGGAGCTCCATGATCCGCTCGCCTGGGCCCGGCAGCGGGCCGGCGGGCAGCAGCGGGTCATAGGCGGCGACGCGCATGCCGAAGGCGTCGGCGAGGCGCGCGACCTTCGACCCGATCGCGCCATAGCCGACGATGCCGAGCGCCACGCCCTCCACGTCGCGCGTCATGCGGGCGGTCTTCTCCCACCGCCCCGCGCGCATGCCTTCGGTGACGGCGGGAAGGTCCTTCAGCGCCGCGAGCATCAGCGCCATGGCGTGCTCGGCGACCGAGCGCGCGTTGGCGCCCGCGGCCCGCGTCACCGTCAGGCCGCGCGCCTCGGCGGCGGCGAGGTCGATGCCATCCACCCCGGCGCCATGCCGCGCGATGGCGCGCAGCGCGGGGGCGGCCGCATCCATCACCGCGCCGGTGATCAGCCCCTGGCGATGCAGCAGCGCCACGGGCCGGTGCTGCGCGATCGCCGCGAGCAACTCGGCTTCCGAGGGATAGGCGGAGGTGCAGGGCACGGCATAGCCCGCCGCCTCCAGGATCGCGACCGCCTCCGGCGCGAGCGAGGCGGCGGTGACGAGGATGGCGGGCTTCGCGGCGGCGTCGGGCATGGGATCGATCCTTGCGGCGGACATCAGTCGAGGCCTTCGCAGCCCAGGCGGCGCAGCGTGGCGTCCACCCAGGAGGCGTCATGCGTGCCGGCCGCGATGTTCGCCAACTGGCGGGCCTCGGCCGCGGCCTTCTTCGCGGCGGCCTCATGGATCGTCTCCACCGCGGCGAAGGGGACGCAGAGCAGGCCGTCCTCGTCGCCGAGGATGAGGTCGCCGGGCTCGATCACCATGCCGTCGATGGCGATGGGCACGTTGATCTCCCCGGGGCCGTCCTTGTAGGGGCCGCGATGCGTGGTGCCGGCCGCGAAGACCGGGAAGGGCTGCGCGCGGATCGCGGCGGCGTCGCGGATGGCGCCGTTGATGACGATGCCGCCCAGGCCGCGCCGGGCCATCTGCGCCAGCATCAACTCGCCGATCAGCGCGTTGGTGAGGTCGCCGCCCGCATCCACGACGATGACGTCGCCGGGTTCCGCGATGGCCAGGGCCTTGTGCACCATCAGGTTGTCGCCGGGCCGCGTCTTCACCGTGAAGGCGGGGCCGGCGAGCCCGCCGCCGCCATGCATCGGGCGCAGCCGCGGGCCGCCGGCGGTCATGCGGGACATGACGTCGCTGACATTGGCGACGGGCAGGTCGCGGAAGCGGGCGACCACCGAAGGCGCGACGCGCCGGGGGGCGGGCAGGATCCTGAAGCCGATGGGCATGGTGGCTCTCCTCGGGGCGGGTCGGTCGCGATGCAGTAGTACGAAACCGGATTTCATTCTTTCCAGGGGCGGCGGGACCACAGGGCCTTCAGCGCCGCCTCGCCGCCCAGCGCCGCCTCGCGATAGGCGGTGCCGACCAGGGGCTTGAGCGGCAGCCCGGCGCGGGCGGCCGCCTCGGGCCAGGCCGGGTCGGCGAAGGTGGCCGCGAAGGCCTCCTCCAGCGCCATGCGGATGGCGTCGGGCAGGCCCGGCGGGGCGAAGATGCCGCGCCCGGCGGAGAAGACGACATCCACCCCGGCCTCGCGATAGGTGGCGATCTCCGGCGCCGTCGGGTCGCGCATCGCGGCGGCCAAGGCGAGGCCGCGGATGGCGCGGTCGCGCAGCAGGGGCAGGGCCTCACTGATGTTGAAGGCGCCGATTTCCAGCTGCCCGCCGAGCAGCGGCACGAGCAACTGCGAGGTGCCGTTGAAGGGCACGTGGTTCAGCCGCACGCCGGCGGCCTCCTCCAGCAGCAGCATCGCGATGTGGTCGTCCCCGCCGATGCCCGCCGTGCCGTAGGCGAGGTCGCCCGGCCGGCGCCGTGCCGCGGCGAGCAGCTCCGGCAGGTCGCGCAGCGGGCTGTCGGCGCGGACGAAGAGACCGCAGGGATCCTCGACCACCTGGGCGATGTAGGTCAGCTCGGCGGGGCGCCAGCGCACCGGGCGCTCGATCGGCTGGCTGAGCACGGTCGGCGTCGCGCAGGCGCCGAGGGTGAAGCCGTCCGGCGCGGCGGTGGCCACCGCCTCCGTCCCCAGCTGGCCGCCGGCGCCGGCGCGGTTCGAGACGACAACCCGCGCGCCGGGCAGCTTCGCGGCCAGGAAGGGCGCGACGGTGCGCGCCATGGCGTCCATGCCGCCGCCCGGCGCGAAGGGCACGATGATCTCGATCGGTCGCCCGGCGGGCCAGGCGCGCTGGGCGAGGGCCGGGGTGGCCAGGGCGAGGCCCGCGCCGAGCAGGGCGGCGCGGCGGCCGAGATGCGGTCCGGGCATGCTGGTGGTCTCCTTCCCCACGCCGAGGCATTGCTTGACAGGCTCCGGCTGGGTTTCGGTATAACGAAACGTCGTTTTGAAAATCAAGTCCCGATGCCACGGGCTTGCCAAGGGAAGGAAGCGCCCCCCATGCCGCGCCGCCGCCAGATCCTCCGCTCCGGTCTTGCCGCCCTGCCGCTCGCCCTCGCGGGCGCGCCTCGCCTGGGCCTCGCCCAGGGGAGCCAGGCTGGCGAGACCTTCCCCAACCGTCCGATCCGCCTGGTGGTGGCCTGGGCGCCGGGCGGGGCGGTGGACACCATCGCGCGACGCCTCGCACCCAAGCTCTCCGAGGGCCTCGGCCGGCCTGTGGTGGTCGAGAACAAGTCGGGCGCGACCGGCACGATCGGCGCCGCCGAGGTCGCCCGCGCCGCGCCGGACGGGCACACGCTGCTGGCGATGGACAACACCTATGCGATGCTGCCCTACCTCTTCCAGCGCCTGCCCTTCGACCACGCCGGCGCCTTCCGCCCGGTCACGGTCAGCGCCTTCTCGCCGGTGATGATCGCGGTGCACCGCGACGCGCCCTGGCGCGACCTGGCCGGGCTGATCGCGGCGGCGCAGCGCGAGCCGGAGAAGATCACCTACGGCACGGGCGGCATCGGCAGCGCGCCGCACTTCGCCACCGCCGCCTTCAGCCAGGCCGCCGGCATCCGCATGCTGCACGTGCCCTTCCGCGGCGCCGGCGAGGCGGTGACCAGCGTGCTCTCCCGCCAGGTGGATGTGGTGATGGTCTCGCTCGGCTCGGCGCTCGGCCAGGTGCAGGGCGGCGGCCTTCGCGTGCTCGCGATGAGCGGCGCGCAGCGCACGCCGGTGCTGCCGCAGGTGCCGACCTTCCGCGAGGCGGGCCTGCCGAATCTAGGCCCGAATGGCGAGGGCGTGGTGAACTGGTCGGGCCTTGCCGCGCCCGCCGGCACGCCCGATGCCGTGGTGGCGCGGCTTCACGCGGAGGTCGCCCGGGCCCTGCAGGCGCAGGACATGCGCGACTTCCTCGCCTCGCTCGCCTCCGAGCCCGGCGGCATGCCGCCCGCCGCCTTCGCCGCGCTGCTGACCGAGGAGACCGCGCGCTGGCGCGTCGTCGCCGAGACCAGCGGCATCGAGCGGCAATGATGCCCTTCTTCGCCCCGCCCCCGCGCCGCGGGACCGAGGTCTTCACCCGCCTGCCCGACCGCTTCCGCAAGCCGCGCGCAACGTCATGGGCGCGGTGGAATCGCGGCGGGCGGGAGATCGACAGCTTCCTCGAAGGCCCCTGCTTCGACGCCGCGGGCCGGCTCTACGTCACCGACATCCCCTTCGGCCGCATCTTCCGCATCGCGCCGGACGGGGCGTGGGAGCAGGTGGCCGAGTATGATGGCTGGCCGAACGGGCTGAAGGTGGCGGCGGACGGCTCGCTGCTCGTCACCGACTACAAGCGCGGGTTGCTGCGCGTCGACCCGGCCACCGGCGCCATCGCGCCGCTGCTGGAAACCGCGCGCAGCGAGGGCTTCAAGGGGCTGAACGACCTCTGCCTCGGCGCCGATGGCAGCATTTTCTTCACCGACCAGGGCCAGACAGGCCTGCACGACCCGACAGGGCGCGTCTGGCGCCTGCACCCCGACGGGCGGCTCGACCAACTGATCGGCACGGTGCCGAGCCCGAACGGCATCGTCGTCGCACCTGACCTCTCGCATCTGCTGGTCGCCGTCACCCGCGCCAACCAGGTCTGGCGCCTGCCGCTGCATGGCGACGGGGCGGTGACGAAGGCGGGCATCTTCCTGCACCTGCATGGCGGTCCCGGCGGGCCGGACGGCCTGGCCTGGGCGCCGGACGGGCAGTTGCTGGTGGCGCATACCGGTGTGGGCACCGTATGGCGGATCAACGCGCGGGCGGAGCCGACGCTCGCCCTGACCTCCTGCGCCGGCGCCTCAACGACCAATCTCTGCCTCGGCGGGGCGGACGGATGCGACCTTTTCATCACCGAGAGCGAGACCGGAAGCATCCTGCGCGCCCGGCTGGATCCGGGCTAGAAGGAAACGGGCAGCCGGAGGCAGGCATGGCGGAGAAGGCGATACGACGACCGGCGCTGGAAGGTGTGGCCTCGGCGGACCGCGCGCTGACGGTGCTCTCGGCCTTCCGCAAGGGGGATCGCAGCCTCTCCCTCGCCGAACTGGCCGAGCGGACGGGGCTGGTGAAGAGCACGATCATGCGGCTTGCCATCTCGCTCGAGGCGCATGGCTTCCTGGCGCGCGAGGGCGATGGCGCCTATCGGCTGGATGCGGAAGTGCTGCGGCTCGGCACGATCTACACGCAATCCTTCCGCCTGGAGGCGCATGTCGTGCCGGTGCTGGAGGAACTCGTCGCGCGAACCGGCGAGACGGCGGCCTTCTACGTGCGTCGCGGCGAACAGCGGCTCTGCCTGTTCCGTGTGGACAGCCCGCACCTGCTGCGGATGCATGTGCGGGTCGGAGACGCGCTGCCGCTCGACAGTTCGGCCATCGCGCAGGTGCTGCGCGCCTTCACGCCGCGGCCCCTGCCCGCCTATGTGGCGACGCTCGACCTGCCGATCGTCACCATGGGCGCGACGGATCCGCATACGGGCTCCATGGCCGTGCCGGTCTTCGGGCCGGGCGAGGCGCTTGCCGGCGCGCTCGCCCTGTCCGCGCCGGTGATCCGCTGGACGCCGGAGGCGTTGGCGGCGGCGCGGCCGATTCTCATCGAGGCCGCCGGCACGCTGACCCGCCGGATCGGCGGCGAGAGGCCCGAATTGCCGCGCGCGGCCGCGGAATAGGCCGCCGGCGACCTGGCTTCGACAGATCAGGCGCCGAAGGTGATCCCCTCCTTCTTGTACATCTCCTTCACCAGCCGCAGGACGGTGCCGATCTCGGGCGAGCGGTCGCCCTTGCGCGTGCTCATGATGACCGGTGCCACGGCGCCGGGTTCGTCGAGCCGCCGATAGACCACATTGTCGCGGCGCAGGCGCTCCACGGCGGCGGGCACGATGCAGACGCCCGTATCGGCGGCGACAAGGCCAAGCGCCGTCTGCAGCTCCCGCACCTCATGCACCGCCTGCGGCTTGATGTTCCGTTCCCGGAACAGCGCCAGCACCTGGTCGGCGTAGCTTGGCCGCGGCGCCTTCGGATAGACGACAAGCGGATCGCCGGCCAGTTCCTCGAGCTTCAGCAGGCCGGTGCGCGATGACAGCCGATGCGTCAGGGGCAGCGCCACGCAAAGTGTCTCGTTGCGCAGCAGCGTGCGCTCGATCAGCTGATCGTTGAAGGTGATGCGTCCGAAGCCGATATCGATGCGCCCCTCCTTCAGCGCGGCCACCTGCTCGATCGTCGTCATCTCGAGCAGCGTCAGTTCGACACCGGGCCGGGCCGCGCGGTAGCGCCGGATGACCTCCGGCAGGTAGCCGTACAGCGTGGAGGCCACGAAGCCGATGCCGAGCAGCGTGCGCTCGGCCTGGCGCATGCGCGCGGCGATCGCCTTGATCTCGTCCATGCGGTCGAGCACCTGCACCGCCTGCTCGAACAGGATGCGCCCGGCATCGGTCAGCGCGAGCGGCCGACTCGCGCGATCCAGCAGCAGGACGCCGAACTCATCCTCAAGCTGCTGGATCGCCCGGCTCAGCGGGGGCTGGGCGATGTGCAGCTTCTCGGCGGCCCGGGTGAAGTTCCGCTCGCGCGCCACGGCAACGAAGTAGCGGAGCTGGCGCGAGTCCATGGCGATACCTCCCCGGTATTGTTCCGACCTTTTTAGTCTTGGAATTGCGTTACGGAAAGGCGGCATCTGAACAGGACGGAGGAACACAATGTCCAGGGATGCCAGCCAGAAAAGGGCTTTCGACCCGGCCCGCGGGATGCGGGGCTGAGGCGCGCCATGGTGATCTGTCTCTGCAACGGCCTGAGCAATACCCGGATCGAGCAGGCGATCCGCCAGGGCGCACGCCGGCCGCGCGACGTCCAGGTGCAATGCGGCTGCCGTCCCCAATGCGGCCGCTGCGTCCGCGACATCCTCGGCGTCATCCGTGACGCCGCCCAGACCCTTTCCGCCAAGCAAGACCGATAGGAGACGCCCGATGCTCGACAGCGTGCAGACCACGGTGGACACCGCGCTCGAGGACGACGCCGACAAGGGCGTCTTCCGCGTGGCGCGCGACATCTTCACCGACCCCGAGCTCTTCGAGCTCGAGATGAAGCACATCTTCGAAGGCAACTGGATCTACCTGGCGCATGAGAGCCAGATCCCCAACAACAACGACTTCTTCACGACCTGGATGGGCCGGCAGCCCATCTTCATCGCGCGCAACCGCCAGGGCGAGCTGAACGCCTTCGTCAATGCGTGCAGCCATCGTGGCGCGATGCTCTGCCGCCACAAGCGCGGCAACAAATCCACCTACACCTGCCCCTTCCATGGCTGGACCTTCAACAATTCCGGCAAGCTGCTGAAGGTGAAGGACCCCGAGGGCGCGGGCTATCCCGAGACCTTCAACAAGGGCGGCAGCCACGACCTGACGAAGGTCGCGCGCTTCGAGAGCTATCGCGGCTTCCTCTTCGGCAGCCTGAACCCGGATGTGAAGCCGCTGGTCGAGCATCTCGGCGAGGCCGCGAAGATCATCGACCTGATCGTGGACCAGTCGCCGGACGGGCTGGAGGTGCTGCGTGGCTCCTCCACCTATGTCTATGACGGGAACTGGAAGCTGCAGACCGAGAACGGCGCGGATGGCTACCACGTCACCGCCGTGCACTGGAACTACGCGGCGACGACCAGCCGCCGCAAGGAAGCCGAGCGCGAGGACAAGACGCGGGCGATGAGCGCCGGCGGCTGGGCCAAGCAGGGCGGCGGCTTCTACTCCTTCGAGCACGGACATTTGCTGCTCTGGACGAACTGGGCGAACCCCGAGGATCGGCCGAACTGGGACCGGCGCGGTGAACTCGCCGCGCAGTTCGGCCAGGCGCGCGCGGATTGGATGGTGGGGCGCAGCCGCAACCTCTGTCTCTATCCCAATGTCTACCTGATGGATCAGTTCTCTTCGCAGATCCGCACCTACCGGCCGATCGCGGTCGATAAGACCGAGGTGACGATCTACTGCATCGCGCCGAAGGGCGAGGCGCCGGAAGCGCGCGCGCGCCGCATCCGCCAGTATGAGGATTTCTTCAACGCCTCCGGCATGGCGACGCCCGACGACCTCGAGGAATTCCGCGCCTGCCAGTTCTCCATGAACGCCCGCGCCGCGCGCTGGAACGACATGACGCGCGGCGCCGCGCACTGGATCAACGGTCCGGACGAGGCGGCGGCGTCGATCGGCCTGCAGCCCGTGATGAGCGGCGTGAAGACCGAGGACGAAGGCCTCTTCGTCGTGCAGCACAAATACTGGCAGGAGGCGATGCAGCGTGCGCTCGCCGCCGAGACCAAGGCGTGAGGGAGCCCATCGCCATGTCCGCCGTGATCGACGCACCGACCCGCAGCTTCACCCGCGCCGAGGCGGAGGCCTTCCTCTACCGCGAGGCCCGCGCCCTGGACGACAAGGACTGGGATTCCTGGCTCGCCCATTACGCGCCGGACGCCGAGTTCTGGATGCCCTCCTGGGATGACGACGACCGCCTGACCGACGACCCGCAGACCGAGATCTCGCTGATCTGGTACGGCGACCGCGGGGGCCTCGAGGACCGCGTCTTCCGCATCCGTACGGAGCGCAGCAGCGCGACCTCGCTGCCGGAACCGCGCACCAGCCACAACATCAGCAATGTGGAAATCCTGGAGCAGGCGGGCGGCCTGGTGAAGCTGCGCTTCAACTGGGTGACCTACAGCTTCCGCTACAGGACGACCGACACCTATTTCGGCACGTCCTTCTACACCATCGACACGACGTGCGAGTGGCCGCTGATCCGCGCCAAGAAGGTGGTGCTGAAGAACGACTACATCCACCACGTCGTCGACGTCTACCACGTCTGAGCCCGGTGCCATGACCCACAGCATCGCGCTCAACTTCGAGGACGGCGTCACCCGCTTCGTGGACGCGCGTCCGAACGAGACGGTGGCCGACGCCGCCTATCGCCAGGGCATCAACATCCCGCTGGATTGCCGCGACGGCGCCTGCGGCACCTGCAAGTGCCGCGTGGAATCCGGCGCCTATGACGGCGGCTCCTACATCGAGGATGCGCTGACGGCGGAAGATGCGGCATCCGGCCTGGCGCTGGCCTGCCAGGCGCGGCCGAAGACCGACCTCGTCGTCGCGATCCCCGCGGCGTCCACCGCCTGCAAGACGCGGCCGCAATCCTTCGCCACCGTGCTGCGCAACGTGGAGCGGCTGTCCGAGACCTCCATCGCCTTCACACTGGACCGGCCGGCGGGCCTCGCCTTCCTGCCCGGGCAGTACGTGAATCTCGGCGTGCCGGGCACGGCGCAGCGGCGCAGCTATTCCTTCAGCTCGGCGCCGGCGGCGGAGCTGCTGTCCTTCCTGGTGCGCGACATCCCCGATGGGCTGATGAGCGGCTGGCTGCGCGCGGCTGAGCCCGGCGCGGCGATGGAGTTCACCGGCCCCGCCGGCAGCTTCTACCTCCGCGACGTCGCGCGCCCGCTGCTTTTCCTCGCGGGCGGCACCGGTCTCGCGCCCTTCCTGTCGATGCTGGGGCGCCTCGCGGAGACGGGCAGCAGCCAGCCGGTGCGACTGGTCTATGGCGTGACCAACGACGCGGACCTCGTCGGCCTCGCGGCGCTCGACGCCTATGCAGCCGCTCTGCCCGGCTTCTCCTATGTCACCACCGTGGCGGCAGAGGCGAGCGCGCATCCCCGCAAGGGCTACGTCACCGCGCATGTCGATCCCGCCTGGCTGAATGGCGGCGAGGTCGATGTCTATCTCTGCGGCCCGCCGCCGATGGTCGATGCGGTGCGCGGCTGGCTCGCCGCGCAGGGCGTGACGCCCGCCGCCTTCCACTACGAGAAGTTCTCGCCGAGCGCGCCGACCGGCACCGGGAGGCTCGCGGCATGAGGAGCTTCAAGGGCCGCTTCGCCGGCAAGGCCGCGATCGTCACCGGCGCCGCGCAGGGCATCGGCCGCGATGTCGCGTTGCGCCTGGCGCGGGAGGGCGCGCGCGTCGCGCTGGTGGACCGCTCCGAGCTGGTGGAGCAAGTCCGGCGCGAGGCCGGCGCCGACGCCATCGCCGTCAATGCCGACCTCGAGACCTTCGAGGGCGCGACCACCGCGGTCGACCGCGCGCGCGCTGGCTTCGGCCGGGTGGACATCCTGGTCAACAATGTCGGCGGCACGATCTGGACACGACCCTTCGCGCAATACGAGGAAGCGCAGATCGAGGCCGAGATCCGCCGCTCGCTCTTCCCCACGCTCTGGTGCTGCCGCGCCGTGCTGCCGGCGATGCTCGAGACCGGAGGGGGCGTGATCGTGAACGTCTCCTCCATCGCGACGCGCGGCGTGAACCGCGTGCCCTACGCGGCGGCGAAGGGGGGCGTGAACGCCATCACCGCCTGCCTCGCCATGGAGTACGCGCAGAGCAACATCCGCGTCGTTGGTGTCGCGCCTGGCGGGACCGAGGCGCCGCCGCGCCGCGTGCCGCGCAACAGCGCGCCGCGCACGCCGCAGGAAGACGAATGGATGCAACAGGTCGTGGAGCAGACCAGGGCGTCCAGCCTGATGCACCGCTACGGCACCACGGCCGAACAGGCCGCGGCGATCCTGTTCCTGGCCTCGGACGAGGCCTCCTACATCACCGGGGTCACCCTGCCCGTGGCGGGCGGGGACCTCGGTTGACCGGCACTACCACCCATCCCGAAGGAGGAGCGTGACATGACCGACAGCCTGATCGACACCAAGGACGTCAAGGACCTGCTGATGAAGGTCAGCAACCTCGGCGACGGCACCGGCGATGTGCGCCTCAAGCGCATCGTGCACCGCGTCGTCTCCGACCTGTTCCGCACGATCGAGGATTTCGACATCCAGCCCGACGAGTTCTGGTCGGCCATGGCCTATCTCACGCGCCTCGGCCAGGCGAATGAGGTCGGGCTGCTGGTGCCGGGCCTCGGGCTCGAGACCTTCCTCGACATGCGCCTCGACCAGGCCGAGAAGAAGGCCGGGCTCGAAGGCGGCACGCCGCGCACCATCGAGGGCCCGCTCTGGATCGCCGGCGCGCCGCTGTCGAAGGGCGAGGCGCGGCTCGATGACGGCACCGAGCAAGGCGAGGTGCTGTTCATGGAAGGCCAGGTGCGCGACATGAACGGCCAGCCCGTCGCCGGCGCCGTGATCGATGTCTGGCACGCCAACACCAAGGGCGGCTATTCCTTCTTCGATCCGTCGCAGTCCAAGTACAATCTGCGCCGCCGCATCGAGACGGACGGGCAGGGCCGCTACCGCTTCCGCTCCATCCTGCCCGCCGGCTATGCATGCCCGCCGGATGGCGTGACGCAGCAGCTGCTCGACCAGCTCGGCCGCCACGGCCACCGGCCCGCGCATATCCACTTCTTCGTCGTCGCCGAGGGTTTCCGCAAGCTGACGACGCAGATCAACATCGACGGCGACGAGTACCTGCACGACGACTTCGCCTTCGCGACGCGCGACGGGCTGATCCCCGAGGTGCGCCGCATCAGCGACGCCGCCAGCGTGCGCGCCAAGGGGCTGAACGCGCCCTACGCCGAGATCACCTTCGACTTCGTCCTGCATGCTGATGACGCCGCGGCGCCGACCACGGTCGTGAACCGCGAGCACGCCCCGGCGGGCTGACGCCCCTCTCTCCCTCCCTCGCTGTCGCGGGGGAGGGCTGAGATGGGCCGCGACTTCCCCACAACCCGTCCAACGCCACCCGGCGCGCGCCCCCGCGCGCCGTCCACCCCAACTGCGCCCAGTACGGAGCCCCCGATGCCCGACAGCCCCCTCCTCGTCCCGGCCGATCTGCGCCACGACCTCGCCATCCGCGGGATCCGCAGCACGATCGTGGACGTGCCGACGGTGCGCCGGCACAAGCTTTCCTCGCTCTCCGTCACGGCGCAGAGCTACGTCATCGTCGAGGTGACGCTCGCCAACGGCGCGACCGGCATCGGCGAGGCCGCGACGCTCGGCGGCCCGCGCTGGAGCGAGGAGAGCGTCGAGGCGATCAAGGCCAATATCGACGCGCATCTCGCCCCCGCCCTGATCGGCCAGCCCGCGCACCGCTTCGAGGCCGCGACCGCCAGGCTGGACGGCGCGGCGAAGCGCAACAACGCCGCCAAGGCGGCGATCGACACCGCGCTCTACGACGCCGTCGGCAAGACGCTCGGCGTGCCCGCTGCCCAGCTGCTCGGCGGCGTGGTGCGCGACAGCGTGCCGGTGCTCTGGACCCTCGCCTCCGGCGATCCCGCGCAGGAGATCGAGGAGGCCGAGGCGAAGCTCGCCGCGCGCGAGCATGAGACCTTCAAGGTGAAGATCGGCGCCCAGGCGCCCGAGGCCGACCTCGCGCGCCTCGCGCGGCTGGCGAAGGCCCTGTCGGGCCGCGCGCGGCTGATCGTGGACGCCAACCAGGCCTGGGACGAGACCACCGCCATCCGCTGCCTGCCCGCGCTCGCCGATCTCGGCGTGGCGCTGGTGGAGCAACCCCTGCCGGCCTGGAACGTCGCGGGCCTCGCGCGGCTGCGCACGCGCCCGAGCGTGCCGATCATGGCCGATGAATGCGTCTTCTCCGCGCATGACATGCTCGATGTCGCGCGCCAGGCCGCGGCCGACGTCGTCTCGCTGAAGCTCGTCAAGCACGGCTCGATGCTGAACCTGAAGCGCGTCGCCGGCGTCGCCGAGGCCGCGGGCGTCGGCCTGTATGGCGGCTGCCTGCTGGAAAGCTCGATCGGCGCGGCGGCGCATCTGCAGGCCTTCGCGACGCTGCGCGAGCTTGCCTGGGGCTGCGAACATTTCGGCCCGCGCATCCTGACCGACGACCTGGTCACACAGCCCCTGCGCTTCGAGGATTTTCGGGTGCACCTGCCTGGCGGCCCCGGCCTCGGCGTCACGCTCGATCACGACAAGCTGCGCCGCTACGCGCGGGACTGACGCGGTCCGATGACCGGAGGGCCGCAGGCCCGCAGGTCTGAATCGGCCCGCCCACACGATGAGGGAGGAAGCGATGCTCTACCACGTCCGCATGGATGTCCACCCGCCGCGTGACATGCCGGCGCAGGCGTTCGACGAACTCAAGGCCGCCGAGAAGGCGCGCGCCGAGGCGCTGCAGCGCGAGGGCAAGTGGCGCCACCTGTGGCGCATCGCCGGCGCCTACGCGAACTACAGCGTCTTCGACGTGGCCGACCACGACGAGCTGCACGCGATCCTGTCCACCCTGCCGCTGTTTCCCTTCATGGACATCGAGGTGACGCCGCTGGCGCGGCATCCCTCGGCCATCGGCAACGCGATCTAGCCCACCACCACAAACCGAAACGAACCAGAGAGAAGATACGGACATGACCATCACCACCACCCTGTCGCGCCGCCACCTGCTGGCCGGCGCCGCCGCGCTGGCCGCGGCACCGCTCGCACGCCCCGCCCTGGCGCAGGGCGCGCCGATCCGCGTCGGGCTGATGCTGCCCTTCTCGGGCACCTTCGCCTCGCTCGGCGAGAACATCGCCGCGGCCTTCGAGATGTACCTGGCGGAGAAGGGCGGCCGGCTCGGCGGGCGCGCCATCCAGGTCGTGCGGCTCGACGATGAGTCCGACCCGGCGAAGTCGGTGCAGAACGTGAACCGCCTGGTCGGGCGCGAGCGCGTGGGCGCGCTGGTCGGCACGGTCCATTCGGGCGTGGTGATGGCGATGGTGCAGGCCAGCCGCGAGCGCGGCGTGCCGCTGATCATCCCCAATGCCGGCAATGCCGCGGCGACGCGCGAACTCTGCGCGCCGACCATCTTCCGCACCTCCTTCACCAATTGGCAGCCGGCCTTCGCCATCGGCAAGTCGCTCGCCGACCGCGGCGTGCGCCGCGCCGCCTGGGTCACCTGGGACTACGCGGCCGGCAAGGAGGCCACCGAGGGCTTCCGCGAGGGCCTGCGCACCGGCGGCGCCGAGCTGGTGCGCGAACTCACGCTGCCCTTCCCGGAGAACAACTTCCAGCCGATCCTGGCCCAGATCCCGGGCCTGAACGTCGAGGCGGTGGGCGCCTTCTTCGCCGGCGGCGGCGCGGTGCAGTTCGTGCGCGACTACGCCTCCGCGGGCCTGAAGGACCGCATCCCGCTGGTCGGCTCCGGCTTCCTCACGGAAGGCACGCTGGGCGCCCAGGGCGCGGCCGCCGAGGGCGTGCGCACCGCGCTGCATTACGGCGACGGCATCGAGACCGAGCGCAACATCGGCTTCCGCCGTGCCTTCCGCGAGCGCACCGGCCGCGAGGCGGATGTCTACGCCGTGCAGGGCTATGACGCGGGCCAGCTGCTCGCCGCCGGCCTCGAGGCGACGCGCGGCGACATCGGCGCGGAGCGCGCGCTGGTCGCGGCGATGCGCGGCGCGCGCATCGACAGCCCGCGCGGCACCTTCACCCTCTCGCCGCAGCACAACCCGGTGCAGGACATCTACCTGCGCGAGGCGCGCGGCGGCCAGAACCTGGTGGTCGGCGTGGCGGCGCAGAAGCTCGCCGATCCGGGCACCGGCTGCCGCATGCCGGCCGCCTGAGCGGCACGCAGGGAGGGAGAAAACCAAGATGTCAGGCCTGGCCGCGCAACTCCTCAACGGGGTGCAATACGGGCTGCTGCTGTTCCTGATCAGCAGCGGCCTCACCCTGATCTTCGGCGTCATGGGCGTGATCAACCTCGCCCATGGCAGCCTCTTCATGATCGGCGCCTATATCGCCTTCATCGTGACCGGCGGCACGGGCTCGCTCTGGGTCGCGCTGCCGGCGGCGATCCTGGGCGGGCTCGCGCTCGGCGCGCTGCTCGAACGCGGGCTGTTCCGCCGCTTCTATCACCGCGAGCATCTCGACCAGGTGCTGCTGACCTTCGCGCTGATCCTGCTGTTCGAGGAAGGGCGCTCCATCCTGCTCGGCAACGACTTCCATTCGGTGCCGGTGCCCGCGGTGCTCGACGTCGCGGTGCCGATGGTGGGCGACTTCTCCTACTCGGCGTACCGGCTTGCGGTACTGGTCGCCTGCCTCGGCGTGGCGGGCGCGATGTTCCTGGCCATCGAGCGCACGCGCATCGGCTCGGCGATCCGCGCCGCGGCCGAGAAGCCGGAGATGGTGGACCTGCTGGGCCTGGATTCGCGGCAGATCCACATGGTGGTCTTCGCCGTCGGCACCGCGCTGGCGATGCTGGCCGGCGCCTTGGCCGCGCCGCTGCACTCGGTCTACCCCAATATGGGCCACGGCTTCCTCATCATCTGCTTCGTGGTGGTGGTGGTGGGCGGCGTCGGCTCGATCGCGGGCGCCTTCTGGGGCGCGCTGCTGATCGGCGTGGTGGACACGCTCTCCAAGGCCTACCTGCCCTTCGCCGCCGGCCTCGCCGTCTATGTCCTCATGGCCGCGGTGCTGCTCTGGCGCCCCACCGGCCTCTTCGCGCGGAGCTGATGCCATGCTGACCGTCGCCGGCCGCAACGGCACAATGGCGCTCGGCGCCGCCGCGCTCGCGGTGGCTGCCCTGCCGCTCTTCGCCGAGGCCTACTACCTCGAGCTCGCCTCCACGGCGCTCGTGCTCGCCATGTTCGCGCTCAGCCTGCAGCTGCTGGTGGGCGTGACGGGTCTGGTCAGCCTGGGCCACGCCGCTTTCTTCGGCGTCGGCGCCTATGCGATCCACCTGCTCGGCGCCTTCGGCGCCGCGCCTTCGGTGCTGATCAGCCTGCCGGCCGCGGCGCTGCTGGCCGCGCTCGCCGCCTTCGCGGTGGGTGCGCTGGCGCTGCGCACGCGCGGCTTCTTCTTCCTGATGACCACACTCGCCTTCGGGCAGATGCTGTTCTTCGTCTTCCACGACACGCCGCTCGGCGGCGGCGCGGATGGCGTCTTCGTCACGCGGCCCTCCTTCAGCCTGTTCGGGCTGGAATGGGTCGTCTCCCGGCAGGACCGGCCCGCGGTGATGCTGTTGCTCAACCTCGGCATGCTCGTTGCCATGTATGCGGGGCTCGCGCTGCTTCTGCGCACGATGTTCGGCCGCGCGCTGCTCGGCATCCGCGCCAATGAGCACCGCATGCGCTCGATGGGCTTCGACACCTACTGGCTGCAGCTCGGCGCCTTCACCATCGCCGGCGCCATGGCCGGGCTGGCCGGGCACATGTGGGGCATGACGCAGGCCTTCGTCAGCCCCGAGCTGCTCGCCTGGCACCGCAGTGCGGAGGCGCTGCTGATGATCCTGCTCGGCGGCCTCGGCGCGCTGCACGGCCCGATCCTGGGTGCCTTCGCCTATGTCGGCCTGGGCGAGGCGGCGCAGCTGATCACCGAGCGCCAGCGCCTGGTCGAGGGCCTTGTCATCCTCGTCGTCGTGCTCGGCCTGCGGCACGGCTTGGCGGGCATCCGCCTGCCGGCCTTCCGCCACGTCCCCGCGCCCACCCCCGCCAAGGAGGCCACGCCGTGACCATCGCCGCGATGGAGGCCATCGGCCTCACCCGCCGCTTCGGCGGCCTGGTTGCCGTGAACGAGGTGAACCTCGCGCTGCATGTGGGCGAGCTGCACGCCGTCATCGGCCCGAACGGTGCCGGCAAGAGCACGCTGACCAACCTGCTCTCCGGCGAGCTGAAGCCGAGCGCCGGCAAGCTGCTGCTGCATGGGGCGGAGGTCGGCGACTGGCCTTCCTGGCGCTTCGCCCGGGCCGGCGTCGGGCGCTCCTTCCAGCGCACCAACGTGCTGAAGCCGATGACGGTGCGCGAGAATGTGCGCCTTGCCGCGCAGGCGCGCCTCACGCCCCTGCGGCGCTACCTGGCCGTGGCGGCCGGGGAGCACGCGCCGGGCGAGGCGGCGGATGCCGCGCTGGAGCGCGTCGGCCTTGGCGCCGCCGCCCACCGCGCCGCCGGCACGCTCAGCCACGGCCAGCTGCGACAGCTGGAGATCGCGATGGCGCTCGCCGCCGGGCCGACCGTGCTGCTGCTGGACGAGCCGCTGGCCGGGATGGGTCCGGAGGAGAGCGAGCGCCTGGCGCTGCTGCTGAAGGAACTGGCCGCCGACCATGCCGTGATGCTGATCGAGCACGACATGGACGTGGTCTTCGCCGTGGCCGACCGGGTCACCGTGATGGTGGACGGGCGCGTGCTGGAGAACGGCACGCCGGATCACATCCGCAACGCGGCGTCGGTGCGCGACGCCTATCTGGGGCATGCCGCATGAGCACCGCGATTCTCGAAGCCGGGTCCGTGAAGGCCGGCTATGGCACCGGCATGGTGCTGCACGGCGTGGATTTCGCCGTCCGCCGCGGCGAGGCCGTGGGGCTGATGGGGCGCAACGGCATGGGCAAGACCACGCTGCTGCGCACCATGCTCGGCCTGCTGCCGCTGCGCGGCGGCCGCGTGGCGATGGACGGCGAGGACATCTCGCGTGAGGCGCCGTTCCGTCGCATCCGCCGCGGTATCGCGGTGGTGCCGGAAGGGCGCGGCGTCTTCGCCAGCCTCACCGTGCCGGAGAATCTGCGCCTCGCCGCGCGCCCCGGCGTCGACGGGTCGCGTCACTGGACGGAGGAGCGGGTGCTGGACACCTTTCCGCGCCTGAAGGAACGCCTCACCAACCGCGGCGACCAGCTTTCGGGCGGCGAGCAGCAGATGCTGGCCATCGGCCGCGCGCTGATGACCAACCCGCGCCTGCTGATCCTGGACGAGGCGACCGAGGGCCTGGCGCCGCTGATCCGCGACGAGATCTGGCGCGTGATCGCCGCGATCCGCGAGACCGGGATCGCGACCATCGTCGTCGACAAGACGGTGGCCTCCATCCTCTCGCTCGTGGACCGCTCCGTGATCCTCGTGAAGGGCGCGGTGGTGTTCGACGGCCCGCCCGCGGCGCTGCGCGCCGACGAGGACCTCATGCATCGCTGCCTTGGCGTCTGACCGGAGAGAAACGATGACCACCCCCTGCATCATTGCCGTCGCGATCACCGGATCCGTGCCGCGCAAGAAGGACAACCCGGCCCTGCCCGTGACCGTCACGGAGCAGATCGAGAGCACCCACGCCGCCTACGAGGCCGGCGCCAGCCTGGTGCATGTGCATGTCCGCAACGAGGACGAGACGCCGAGCAGCGACTCCGCGAAGTTCGCCGCCTTCCAGGAGGGCATCCGCCGCCACTGCCCGGATATCATCGTGCAGTTCTCCACCGGCGGCCGCGGCCGCGCGCTGGAGGCCCGCGGCGCGATGCTGCACCTGCGGCCGGACATGGCGAGCCTCGCCACGGGCAGCGTGAACTTCCCCACCATCGTCTATGAGAACCCGCCCGACTTCGTGCGCAGCCTCGCCACGACGATGCGCGACCTGGGCGTGAAGCCGGAGATCGAGGTGTTCGACCTCGCCATGCTGACCAACACGCGCATGCTCGTGGACGAAGGGCTGATCCTGCCGCCGCCGCATGTGCAGTTCGTCTTCGGCGTGAAGCACGCCCTGCCGCCGCGCGAGGATATCCTCGACTTCAAGCTCGGGCTGATGCGCGAGATCCTGCCCGGCGCGACCTGGACGGCGGCCGGCATCGGGCGCGACCAGTTCACCGTGGCGCGCTGGGCGCTGGCACGCGGCGGCCATGTGCGCACCGGGCTCGAGGACAACGTGCGCCTCGACCGCCACACGCTGGCCCCCTCCAACGCCGCGCTGGTGCGGCGCACCGCCGAACTGGCCGCGGAGGCCGGCCGCCCCGTGGCAGACGCCGCGACCGCGCGCCGGATCCTGGGCCTGCCGCAGATCGTGGTGCGGAGAGCCGCGTGATGGCGCCTTCCTGCGTCCGGATCGCCGCCGCCCCTGGTGGCGGATGCCAGCGGGAGAGCGACGCCGTGATGCGCCGCCGCACCCTGCTGGCGCTGGCGGGTGGCCTGCCGCTGCCCGCCCTGGCACAGCCCGCGCGCCCCTGGCCGGAGCGGCCGCTGCGCCTGATCGTTCCCTTCCCGCCGGGCGGGGCGATCGACGCCATGGCGCGCCTGCTCGCCACCCCGATGGCCGAGGCGCTGGGCCAGCCGGTGGTGGTGGAGAACCGCCCCGGCGCCGGCGGCACGACCGGCACCGGGCTGGCGGCCCAGGCCAATGACGGCCATACGCTGCTGATGGTCTCGATCGCCCATGCCGTGAACGCGGCGCTCTATCCGCGCCTGCCCTATGCGGAGGCCGACTTCGTCCCGGTCGGACCGGTCGCCGTGGTGCCGAACGTCCTGGTTGTTCCCGCGGCACGGCCCTGGCGCAGTGTCGGCGACCTTGTCGCCGAGGCCCGCCGGCGGCCGGGCGCGCTGACCTACGCCTCCGCCGGCAGCGGCACCTCCATCCACCTGGCCGGCGCGCTTTTCGCCGATCTCGCCGGCCTCGCGCTGGAGCATGTGCCCTATCGCGGTTCGGGACCGGCGGTGACGGACCTCGTCGCCGGGCGCGTGGACATGATGTTCGACAGCGTCACCTCCGCCGGTCCGCACATCGCCTCCGGCCGGCTCGTCGCGCTGGCCGTCACCACCTCCCGCCGCATCGCCGCCTTCCCGGACTTGCCGACGATGGCCGAGGCCGGGGTGGCCGGCTTTGCCGTGGACCCCTGGTTCGCCATGGTCGCGCCGCGCGCCCTGCCGGAGCCGGCGCGCGCCCCGCTATCGGCGCTGCTGACCCGGCTGCTCGACGATGCGGCGATCGCCGAGCGTTTCGCGCGGATCGGCGCGGAGCCGATGGCAGGCAGCGCGGACTCGCTGGCGCGCCTGCTGGCGGCGGAGACGGCGACCTGGGGCGCCTTCGTCCGGCGCACCGGCATCCGGCCGGAATGACGCGGCGATGCTGATCCATCGCGCGATCCCGGCGTTGCGCGCGGCACTGGCCCGATGGCGCGCCGATGGGGCGCGCGTGGCGCTGGTGCCGACGATGGGCGCGCTGCATGAGGGCCATCTGTCGCTGATCGCCGCGGCGCGCGCGGCGGCCGATGTCGTCATTGCCTCGATCTTCGTGAACCCGACGCAGTTCGGACCGAATGAGGATCTCGCGCGCTATCCGCGCGACGAGGCGGGCGACCTCGCGAAGCTGCGGGGCGCGGGTTGTGACCTGGCCTGGCTGCCGACGGTCGAGGCGATGTACCCGGCGGGCAACGCCACCTCCGTCGAGGTGCGCGGCGTCTCCGAAGGCTTCGAGGGCGCGGCGCGGCCGGGCCATTTCGCCGGCGTCGCCACGGTCTGCACCAAGCTCTTCCTGCAGACGGGCGCCGATGTCGCCGCCTTCGGCGAGAAGGACTGGCAGCAATTGCAGGTCGTGCGTCGCGCCGCGCGCGACCTCGACATCCCGATCCGCATTCTGTCCGTGCCGACGATGCGCGAACCGGACGGCCTCGCGCTCTCCTCGCGCAACCGTTTCCTCGCGCCTGCCGAGCGTGCGACCGCGCCACAGCTTCATGCCGCGCTGCGCCGCGCCGCGGCGCGGATCGGCGCGGGCGGAACGGTGCGCGCCGTGCTGGCCGAGGAGGAAGCCGCGCTGCGTCATGCCGGCTTCGCGCCCGACTATCTCGCGCTGGTCGCGGCCGAGACGCTGCGCCCGCTGGAGGCGATGATGCCGGCCACACCGATGCGGCTGCTCGCGGCCGCACGGCTCGGCACGGTGCGTCTTCTCGACAACATCGCTCTGTCGGACACGATGGCATGACGCAATCCGCTTGACGTGCATGCCGCATCGTCGGCATGAAGATTTTGCGGGAGAGTCCGCATCGGCATCGCGGCCGGTGTGGCGCCGAAGGAGCAACCGCCCCGGAAACTCTCAGGCTCACGTACCGCGCTGAAACTGGAACTCTGGAAAGTGGAGCAGCCGCTCCCGCCGACGGTGTAAGTCGCTGCCCCGCGAGGGGGCACGATGATGCTCTCAGGCCAATGACAGAGGGGGCATTCGAACCCGCGCGGGGCGCGCGGGAGGAGAATGCGCATGTCCCGTTCTGAACGCGATTCGGTCGCCGTGATCGGCGCCGGCATCACCGGCATCACAACCGCCTACAACCTGGCCCGCCGCGGCCATGCGGTGACGGTCTTCGACCGCCACCCCTATGCGGCGATGGAGACGTCCTTCGCCAATGGCGGACAGCTCTCGGCCTCGAATGCCGAGGTCTGGAACAGCTGGTCCACCGTGCTGAAGGGCCTGAAGTGGATGGTCTCGCCCGGTGCCCCCCTGCTGGTGAGCCCGAAGCCCTCCTGGCACAAGCTCTCCTGGATGGCGGAGTTCGTCGCCGCGATCCCGCGCCACGAGGAGAACACGATCACCACCGCGCGCCTGGCGATCGAGGCGCGCCAGCATCTGCGCCGCATGGCCGAGGAAGAGGGCATCGACTTCGACGCCGAGGATCGCGGCATCCTGCATTTCTACGCGACCAAGGCGGAGTTCGACGCGGCCGCGCGCGTCACGGCGCTGCTCGCCAAGGGCGGGCTCGAGCGCCGCGCGGTCACGCCCGCCGAGATCCGCTCGATTGAGCCGGCGCTGCAGGGCGACATCTATGGCGGCTTCTACACGCCATCCGACTTCACCGGCGACATCCACAAATTCACCAACGGGCTCGCGCTGGCCTGCGCGCGGCACGGCGTGACGATGCGCTATTCAACGGAGGTGCTCGCCGCCGATGCGGGCGCGCAGGGCGTCGCGGTGGTGTGCCGCTCGACCGAGCCGACGGCCGATGGCGCGCCGCACCCGCGTGAGACGCACCGCTTCGACAAGGTCGTGGTCTGCGGGGGGGTGATGTCCCGCCGGCTGGGCGAGGCGCTGGGCGACCGGATCAATGTCTATCCGGTGAAGGGCTACTCCATCACCGTGCAGCTCGACGACCCGGCCGACCAGGCCGCCGCGCCCTGGGTCAGCCTGCTCGACGACAAGGCGAAGATCGTCACCAGCCGGCTCGGCGCGCGGCGGTTCCGCGTGGCGGGCACGGCCGAGTTCAACGGCTACAACCGCGACATCCGCGCCGAGCGCATCGCCCCGCTCGTCGCCTGGTGCCGCGCGCATTTCCCGGGCATGAGCACGCGCCACGCGGTGCCCTGGGCAGGCCTGCGGCCGATGATGCCGGACATGATGCCGCGCGTGGCGCGCGGACGCAGCCCGCGGGTGTTCTACAACACCGGCCACGGGCATCTGGGCTGGACGCTCTCCGCCGCAACGGCCGATGCGGTGGCCGCGCTGGTGGGGGCGCGCGCGAACGCGTAGCGGCACGCCGCCAGCGTCACGTACCGTAAACGTTTGCGCACGGCCGACCTACCATGTAGGTCGGCCCTTCCCATCTGTCTTGGCGATCGTGCGCTGGGTATCACACCACCTCGGTGCGATTGGAACGTGTCGTCGCGATGAGCAGGTAATGGATGCGGAGGAACAGAAGGACCTCCTGCTGAGCCTTCCACCGGACGCGCCCGTGCGCACGATACTTCACGCGGATCCTTCACCGGTCAGCCCCAGGTCGCGCATTCGCTTCCACAGGGTCGTCCGCGAGACACCGAGCAGGCGCGCAGCCTCGGATCGGCTGCCAGCCGTATGCCGGAGCGCATCCTCGATCGCCTGCCGCGCTGCCTCGTCCAACGCATCCTCTAGAGACCCCGCGCGTTGGTCGGCAGGAGGATCCAGCACGCCCTCAGGAAACAATTCCTCGGGCCTCAGTTCCTCATCCTCGCTGAGCGCAACGGCACGTTCGATGCGATTGCGCAACTCACGAACATTCCCAGGCCAATCATGCACCGAGAGTGCGGCCAACGCCGCTTCGCCCAGGCGGCGCGGTCCGAGCCCGAAGCGGGCGAGCGTTTCGGCCAGCAGCCGTGCCGAGAGGCCTGGCACATCCTCGGGCCGCTGGCGGAGCGGGGGTATCGACACGGTAAGGACGTTGAGTCGATAGAACAGATCCTCCCGGAACAGGCCCTGCCGCACACGGGTCGCCAGATCGGCATGCGTGGCCGCGACAATGCGTGCCGCGAAAGGGCGCTCCGCGGTAGCGCCAACCGGCAGGAAGCTGCGCTCCTGGAGCAGGCGGAGCAGTTTTGCCTGCAGCTCGGGCGACAATTCAGCGACCTCATCGAGCAGCAGCGTCCCTGCGCCCGCCCGCTCCATGACGCCAATCTTGCGCGCAACCGCCCCTGTGAAGGCGCCGCGCTCATGCCCGAACAGCGTGCTCTCGGCCAGATCACGCGGTATTGCAGCACAGTTGACGGCAACGAAGGGATGCGCGCGACGTGCCGAAGCAGCGTGCAGCAGCCGCGCGGCGACTTCCTTGCCAACACCGGTTTCCCCGGTCAGGACCACGGACATGTCCACCCGCGCCGCCTTGCGGAGTGTCGTCTCCACCGCGCGCATGGCGGCCGAAACGCCGAGCGGCGGTAGCTCCCCTGGATCCGAAGCGGGTGGCGGCCCCGCGAGCGCCGCGCCGAGTTCCGCCATCAGCCGATCCACATCCACCGGCTTGGTGAGATAGTCGCGCGCCCCAGCACGGACCAGGCGTACGGCCTGCTGCACCTCCCCGTAGGCCGTCATGAAGAATGCCGGCATGGCCCCGCAATCGCCGACGAGGCGGCGGTACACCTCCTCGCCTGACATGTCGGGCAAGCGGATATCGCTGACCACCGCATCGGGGCGCAGCGCGCCCGCCTCACGCAGGGCCTCGGCGCCGCTTGTCGCGAGGCGCGGACGATAGCCCTCCAGCCGGAGCCGCTGGACCAGGGCGGGGCCGAGCACCGGGTCGTCCTCCACAAGAAGAATCACCTTCGGGCCGCTCATGCGCGCGCACTCACCGGGATGGCGAGACGAATCATGGTGCCGCCGCCCGGACGCTCCGTCACGGAAGCTCGGGCGTCGAGTGTACCAAGCAGCCCGACCACCACGCCTAGGCCGAGGCCTTTGGGCGGCGCCGAGCCGCTCCCGCCAGTCAGCCGTTGCGCCTGGGCCGGATCGATACCTGGGCCGGCGTCGGCGATCTCGCAGATCAGTGCATCAGCTTCGCGGTGTGCACGCAGTTCCACCGTGCCGCCCGGTGGCGTGGCTTCGCAGGCGTTCAGAAGAAGGTTCAGCAGTACCTGGCGTACCCCGCCCGCACCTGGGGCGATCTCACCATCCGGCAAATCGAGCAGGAGCAGGAGTCCAACGTTCCTGCGCGCTGCAGCGGGGCGGGCGAGGTGGCCCAGATCCTCCAGGTCGGAGCGCAGCAACGGCCGGTCCTCCTCCGCACGATAGAGATTGAGCGTGCTGGTCACGATGCGGTCGAGCGCCGCGATGCCACGGTCGAGGAAGGCGAGGGATTCCTCGCGCACCTCCGGCGCGTCCCCGAAGCGCCGTAGGGTGGAGACGGCGGTGGCAAGACCGCCCAGCGGATTGCGCACCTCATGGGCTATCGTCGCGGCGAGCCGCCCCAGCGCAGCGGCCTGTTCGCGCTCCGTCAGCGCGGCGCTCAGCCTTTCTCGTTCCCGCATCCCCTCGGCCATATGGTTGTAGGCGCGCAGCACGGCCGCGCTGCGCGGGTCGGCCTGCGTCAGGACCGCCTCCGGCAGCGGCACCGGGGCCTGCCGCGCGGCGTCGGACAGGGCCTGTACCAGGACACGAAGCGGGCGACCCAGGCGTCGCATCACCGCCCAGGTCAGCAGCGCGGCGAAGCCAGCGAGTAGCAGGTCCAGCAGCACGATGCCCCAGGCCAACCGTGCGCGCGCAGCCAGGATCGGTGACACGTCGAGTGCGGCGACGACGCGCCCGGCCGGCCCCTCGCTCCCTTCCACCGCGCGGCTGACCCAGGCGGTGCCCGTGCCGGGATCCAGGCGCCAGGAGCCGGCACCGAGGGCCTTGGCGACCGCGGCGGATTTCGTGGGGTCGCCGTGCTGCGCCAGCAGGTCGCCATCCGGGGTGAAGGCGAAGAGGGTTTGTTCGGCGACACCACGCTGCTCGGCAAAGGCGCGGGCCATGCGCGCCGCCACATAGGCACCGTCGCGGGCCTCTAGGCCAGCCCGCACGCTCGCCGCCAGGCCGTCCAGATAGACCTCACCAAGCTGTACCAGCCTGCGGTCGGCCTCGCGGTTCGTGACCTGAAGGGCAAGCTGTGTCGTACCGACTGCGACCGCGAAAACGATCACGCCGGCGGCCGCCGGCAGACGCAGCGCCGAAGGCAGCATGCCGGCGCGCTGTCGCGTGGAGGCGTCGGGATAGGCGTGGACAGACATCGGCACCATGCGAACCTGCGGAACGCCCCCTTGTGAACGGATGCCGGCCTGCAGAGCAACGCCTGACCTGCGATCGCGCTACCACCGCGATATCTGAGCCGGCATGTGAGGCCCGCCCGGGGTCAGCCTCGCCGCAGCCGCTGGGTTGTCCGAGGAGCATGCCCGCGGCATGTCCAAGCAAGGGACCCTGGAGGGGATCCGTCCGTCGCGTGCGGCGTAAGCGGGTCCGCCCGGGCCCGAGTCCTGAGGCGGCGTTCGCGCACAAGCCGGGGTGATGGACGCGCCGGCGCTCGGGCGCTATGTCCAGTTGGATACAACGTTGTCGGGAGATCCGGGATGCGTCGTCGCACTGTCCTGTCTGCCGTCGCTGCGGCGATCGTCTTCGGCAGCATGGGGGTGTCGCGCGCCCAGGGCAGGGGACAGGAGGCCGTAACCGTCTTTGCCGCGGCCAGCCTGACGGATGCACTGCGCGACTTGGGCGCCCAGTGGGCGGCGCGCGGCCATGTCGCGCCGCGCTTCTCCTTCGCGGCCTCTTCCACCCTGGCGCGGCAGATCGAACAGGGCGCACCGGCCGATCTTTTCATGTCCGCCGACGAGGCCTGGGCAGACTATCTGCAGGCGCGCAACCTGCTGGCCAACGCGACGCGGACCTCCCCGCTCGGCAATTCGCTGGTGCTGGTGGCGCCAGCCCCTGCGGCGCGGCCTGTGACCCTGGCGCGCGGCGCCGACCTTGTCGCCTTGCTCGGCCCACGGGGCCGCATCGCCACAGGAGATCCCGCGCATGTGCCGGCAGGGCGCTACGCCCAGGCGGCGCTGACCTGGCTCGGGCAGTGGGAGGCGCTGGCGCCGCGTCTCGCACGCGCCGACAATGTCCGCACCGCGCTGCTGCTGGTCGAGCGCGGCGAAGCGCCGCTCGGCATCGTCTATGCGACCGATGCGGCCGCCAGCCCGGGCGTGCGCGTGATCGGCACCTTTCCCGGCGAAAGCCATGAGGCAATCACCTATCCCTTCGCCCTTACCCGGCGCGCGGAGGGCAACGCCCCGGCACGCGCGCTCCTCAACTTTCTCACCAGCACCGAGGCCATGCCAACCTGGCAGCGCTTCGGCTTCACCTTGCCACGGTGATCCTTTCGGGAGAGGAGTGGCAGGCGGTCCGCCTCAGCCTGGAGGTCGCGACGCGCTCGGTGCTCGGGTCGCTGCTGCCTGCGATCGCTGTCGCCTGGATACTGACGCGCTATCGTTTCCCGGGCCGTGCGCTGCTGGATGCGCTGGTCCATCTGCCGCTGGTCGTGCCGCCGGTGGTGGTGGGCTGGGGGCTGTTGATGCTGTTCGGTATCCGCGGGCCGATCGGGGCGCCGCTGCATGAGTGGTTCGGCGTGCGGCTGGTATTCACGACTGACGGGGCGGCGCTGGCCACCGCGGTGATGTCCTTCCCGCTCATCGTGCGCGCCGTGCGTCTCGGACTCGAGCATGTCGATCCGGGGCTGGAGGCGGCGGCGCGGACCCTCGGCGCGGGACCCATCGACCGCTTCTTCACCGTGACCCTGCCGTTGATGTCGCCTGGCATCCTCGCCGGCGCGGTCACGGCCTTCGCGGCGGGGCTTGGCGAGTTCGGCGCCGTGATCACCTTCGCCTCCAATATTCCGGGCGAGACCCAGACCCTGCCGCTGGCGATCTACAGTGCAACGCAAAGTCCGGGAGGAGAGGCCACCGCGGCGCGCCTCGCCCTGGTTTCCTTTGCCCTGGCAATCTCGGGCCTGCTGCTGGCCGAAGTGATCGCGCGGCGCATGCACCTGCTGCTGGGCCGCAGCTGATGCTGGAGGTGGCACTGCGGCATCGCTTCGGAACGCATGGCTTCGCCCTGGACGCGGCGTTCAGCGCGGCCACGGATGGCGTGACGGCGCTGTTCGGTCCCTCGGGCTGTGGCAAATCCAGCGTCCTTGCCGCGGTCGCCGGGCTGCTGCGGCCCGATGAAGGGCGCATCACGCTGGATGGCGTAGCGCTGCTCGATACGGCGCGGCGCATCTGCATCGCCCCGGAGCGTCGCCGCTGCGCCCTGGTGTTCCAGGAGGCGCGCCTGTTCCCGCATCTGAGTGTGGAGAGCAACCTGCGCTACGGGTTGAAGCGCGCACCGCCTGACGCGGTGGGGCCAGGCTTCGCGGAGGTGGTGGAACTCCTGGGCATCTCTGGCTTGCTGCAACGCCGGCCCGGTCGGCTTTCGGGCGGGGAACGGCAACGCGTCGCGCTCGGCCGTGCACTGCTCTGCCGCCCGCGCCTGTTGCTGATGGATGAGCCGCTCGCGGCGCTGGATGCGGCACGACGCAACGAAGTGCTGCCCTTCCTGGCGCGGATGCGCGATGTTGCACGCATCCCGATCCTCTACGTCACCCATGCGCTGGACGAGGTGGATGCGCTGGCCGACCGGCTTGTGCTGCTTGAGGAAGGCCGGGTGCGCGCCCAGGGCAGCGTCGAGGCGCTGACCGCACGTACCGACCTGCCGCTCGCGGCGCGGCGTGACGCCGGTGTGCTGATCCCCTGCACCGTGCAGCGCATGGCGGAGGGGCTTGCCACGCTGGGATTCCCTGGCGGTGAGCTGGTGACCACCGCACGACCGGGCCCCCCCGGCACGCGACTGCGCGTGCGGCTGCGCGCGCGTGACGTGGCCGTGGCGACCGAGCCACCGCGCGGCATCTCCACGCAGAACATCCTGGCGGTGACGCTGGTGGCGATCGATGATGGCAATGAGCCGGGCGAGGTATTCCTGCGTCTCGCCGCAGGGCCTACCGTGCTGCTGGCGCGCATCACCCGCGCCAGCGTGGCGCGGCTGCAGCTGCGCCCGGGGATGGCGCTGTGGGCGCTGGCCAAGGCGGTGACCTTCGATCACCGCGTGGTCGCCCGCGAGGGTGGCGCCATGCCAGACGAAGAGGAGCCATTGCGGTGACGGGGCTGAGGGGCAGGGGCGCTCCATGAGTCGCAAGGCCCATCCGGAGCCGATCGAGGCCGGTCAACTCGTGCTGCGCATCGACCTGCCGCGGGGGCGGATCGGGCCGGGAAAGATTGATCTGCTGGAAGCGATCGACCGCGAAGGATCGATCTCCGCTGCCGGACGGGCGCTTGGGATGAGCTACAAGCGCGCCTGGGATCTGGTGGATGCGATGAACAGGCTTCTGGGCGTTGCGGTCGTGGCCGCCAGCACGGGCGGCGCCCGGGGGGGCGGCGCCACGCTGACCGATGCCGGACGCGGCCTCGTGGCGGATTATCGCGCCATTGAGCGCGCCGCGCAGCAGGCGACAGAACCGCGCCTCGCCGCTCTGGCACGGCGGACGAAGGGCTGAGTCGCAGCGCGGAAAGGCTTCGCCGGCGGGCGACCGACGGGCGGGTCCAGCCGCGGGGCAGGATCTCCGGCGTCCCGCATCATGCCAAGCGCATGAAGGTTTCACCTTCTTGTCGCTCATGCGCCGGGCAGACCGCATCCGTGCTCCTCGGCTTCGCGGCAGGGGCCGCGGCACGCCATCGCGTACTCGGCCCTGCGGGTCGCAGGTCGGAACTTCCTGCGCCGGGACTCATTACCCCTGAAGCGGCGCCGAAGGTGCGGCAGGCCGCCCATCGGCGCCGCCACTGCCTAGGGCGATGAAGGCCGCGACTGCGGGCAGGTCGAGGGATTCAGGCAAGGCCACCGCATAGACGCCGCCGTGGATGTCGGTGGCATCGATCGGTACGCCCACCAGGCGGGCATCCTCTCCGAGTTCCCCGTCCAGCACCACGCCGATGCCGATACCGGCGGCGATCGCCTCGCGCGCTGCCTCCCGATTTCCGACCTCCAGCCGGACCTGCGGCGCGAGGTTGTGCGATGCCATGGCGCGTTCGAGCATGAGGCGGGTCATCGAGCCCGGCTCGCGCAGCACCAGTGGCCCCGCCGCGACCTGCGCCAAGGTGATGCTGCGCGGCGCCTCGCCCCGCCTCATGCAGGCCACCAGGCGCTGGTCGGCCAGCCGGGTGCAGGCCATGCCCTCGACGGGTTCGAGGAGCGTCATCACCGCAACCTCGATCTCGCACTCGGCCAGCGCCTCGAGCAGTCCTGCCGTGTTGCCCAGGCGCGTGCGCAAGGCCACGCCCGGGTGATCCCGCAGGAAGGCCGAGATCATCGGCATGGCGAAGAAGGGGGTCGAGAAGCCGACCGCGAGGCTGCCATGGCTGAGCCTTCGGCGGTCGCCCAGCGCAGTCTCCAGTTCCTGCATGCGACTCAAGACCAGCCGCGCCCGCACCAGCAGGTCACGACCCGCATCGGTGAGCCGCAGGCGCGGCCGACGATACAGCAGCAACGTGCCGCAGGCGCGCTCCAGCCCCGCCAGGGTGACCGAGACGGTTGGCTGGCTCAGGCCGAGATGCTCGGCCGCTCGGGACAGGCTGCCGCCCTCGGCAACCGCGACGAAACAGCGCAGCGCCGTCAGGCTGATGCGGCCCTCACGCCGCTCGCCCACCATCTCCCTGCCCGGGCCACCGCTTTGCGGAGCGTCAGGCATCTTCGCGAATCGAACATCCGGACATCATCGATGTGTCATTCATCCTCTTGAAAAATATCGTATGATTGGCGGCAGATCATAGCATTATTCTATGATAGGCCGGTTATCGCCTGAAAGCCGAGATCCGGACCCCACGCCCAGACCCGTCGCGGAGTGCGCCATGCAGACCGATCCAACCTTCGCCGCGCCCGGCCGTTTCCTCAAGGGCAACATCCACACCCACTCCAACGTCTCCGACGCACGCCTCAGCCCCGCTGAGGTTTGCGCCACATATCGTGACGGTGGCTATGATTTCCTCGCGCTGACCGACCACTTCCTGCCGAAGTTCGGCTTCCCGATCGTCGATACCCGCCCCTTCCGCGGCGTCGGCTTCACCACGCTGCTGGGCGCGGAGGTGCACGCCCCCGCGACTTCGCTCGGTGAGATCTGGCACATCCTTGCGGTCGGCCTGCCCTTGGACTTCGCGCCGACCGGGCCCCGCGAGACGGGCGCCGAGCTCGCCGCCCGCTGCGTTGCCGCAGGGGCCTTCGTGGGCATCGCGCATCCAGGCTGGTACGCGCTCTCCGCCGCCGATGCGAACACGCTCGCCGGCGCGCACGCGGTCGAGATCTACAATCACACGACCCAGCTGCGCACCGATCGCGGCGATGGCAGCTATCTGGCAGACCAGTTGCTGGCGGAGGGACGGCGCATCAGCCTGATCGCGGTGGATGACGCACATTTCCACTGCCCCGACTGGTTTGGCGCCTGGGTCATGGTGAAGGCTACGGAGAATGAGCCGGATACGCTGTTGGCCGCGCTCAAGGCCGGACACTTCTACGCCACGCAGGGGCCTCGGATCGACGGCATTTCGTGGGGTCGGGACAGCGTCGAGGTGCAATGCTCGCCGGCGATGAGCGTGATGGTACTCGGCCATGGCTCGTGCGCGGCACAGTCCGTCACGCCCCTGCAGACACGGGTCAGCCTGCCGCTGTCGAAGCTGCGGCAGGGCGGCTTCGCCCGCGTCGTGGTCGCCGATGCCCAAGGCCGCCGCGCCTGGTCCAATCCGTACTTCTTCGCGTGAGGCATAAAGCCACGGAGGCGCCAACATAGATCATATCTATTATAGCTGGACGATAAGTAGAATAATGCCATGATGGGCGGTGACGTCCACCCGCCCCCCCTCCGTGACTGCCTGAAGGAAACGCCCATGACCCAAGCCGCCGCCATCCTTGCGGAGATCCGCCATCTGCTGGAGCAGAAGGCCAATGGCCAATACGGGCTCACGCTGATCAACCAGCAGCAGCACGCGCTGCAAGGCGCCTGGTTGGCGGAGCGCGAGGGGAAGGGTGACGCAATGATTACTGCGGCCCTGCTGCATGACATCGGCCACATGGTGCACGATCTGGGTGAGAACCCGGCCGACGCTGGCATCGACGATCGGCACGAGGAGTTGGGCCACGCCTGGCTGATCAACCATTTCGGGCCCGAGGTCACCGAGCCGGTGCGACTGCATGTCGCCGCAAAGCGCTATCTCTGTGCCGTGGAGGCAGATTATTTCGCCAAGCTCTCGCCCGACAGCGTGAAGAGCCTGGCGCTGCAGGGCGGTCCCATGTCGACCGAGGAGGTGCGAGCCTTCGAGGCACTGCCGCACTGTGCCGCCGCGGTGCAGCTGCGACGCTATGACGAACAGGCCAAGGTGAAGGGGCTGCAGACCCCGCCCGTCGCGCATTTCCTGCCCGCAGTGGCCCGAAGCCTGAGGGCCTAAATCGCGCCGCGTGCAGAACGGATCGTCAGCCTGAAGGGGCAGGGGGGCTGCATACGCGACCCTGGCCTCGTCCCGCCGCAGGCCTGATGACCGTGTAACAGGGAGCCGCGGCGTGTTCGCGAATCCGAACGCCACGCTGCCGCTCCGTCCGTCATCGCGAACGTCCGCCGGACGCGCCGCTTGCGATTTGTCGCGGACTCCGCGGGCCCGCCGAACGACGACAGATGGCACGCCGCTTGCGGAGGGCGGGCCATGGATGCGCTGCCCCTCCACCCTCTGGTATTGCCGCTTGTCATCGGCCTTGCGGGCGCAGTCGGCGTCCTGCTGTGTCGGCCCTCCCTTGCCGCGCGCCTTGCGGCGCTGAGCGCCTTGGGCTGCCTCGCCGTCTACGTCGGCATGTCGGGGCAGGTTGTCGCGCACCAGGCGCTTGCCGTGCCGTTCTGGGCGATACCTTCGCTCGGCGTCGCCGGCGGGCTCAGGCTCGATGGTCTCTCGCTTGTCTTCGTTCTGCTGATCGCCGGCATCGGTGCGCTCGTGCTGCTCTACGCCGGCCGCTACCTGCAGGGCGATCCACGCCTGCGCCGCCTCCTCGTCCTGCTGCTGATGTTCATGACCGCAATGCTCGGCGCGGTGACCGCCGACGACGTCGTGACCCTCTTCGTGTTCTGGGAGTTGACGAGCCTGGCCTCCTTCTTCCTGGTCGGTTACGACCACGAGAAGCCGGGGGCGCGCAAAGCCGCACTGCAGGCGCTGCTTGTGACCGGCAGCGGCGGGCTCGCGCTGCTTGCAGGCCTTGTCCTCGTTTCCATCGCCGCCGGCACGACCAGCCTCTCTGGGATCATCGCTGCGCGCGAGTCCGTGCTGGCGCATCCGTTCTCAGTGCCGGCCATGTTGCTGGTCGTGCTGGGCTGCTTCACGAAGTCGGCACAGTTCCCCTTCCATTTCTGGCTACCGAACGCGATGGCCGCGCCGACGCCCGTGAGCGCCTATCTGCACTCGGCCACAATGGTGAAACTGGGCATCTACCTGCTGGCGCGGCTCAACCCGGTTTATCAGGAGGTCGTGCTCTGGCAGGAGTTACTGACCTGGGCAGGGCTGCTCACCGCGGCAACCGGGGCGCTGATGGCGCTGCGCGAGACCGACCTGAAGCGCGTGCTGGCCTGGACCACGGTGACCGCGCTGGGCACGCTGACGCTGCTGATCGGCCTGGCGCCTGAACTCTCCGCGACGGCTGCCGTCACTTTCCTGATCGTCCACGCACTCTACAAGGCGGCGTTGTTCCTGATCGCCGGTATCGTGGACCACGAGACGGGTACGCGCGACGCCACTGCCCTCGGCGGACTCGGCCGTGCCATGCCGGTCACGGCGCTGGCCGCTGTCCTTGCCGCCTTCTCGATGGCGGGGCTCCCGCCCTTTGTCGGCTTCGTCGCCAAGGAGATCGTCTACGAGGCGAAGCTCGCTGCCGGCGGCCTTGCGGGCGTGGTCGCGAGCGTCGGCTTCCTCGTCAATGCAGCGCAGGTCGCCATCGCGGGTCTGCTCTCCTGGCGCCTGTTCTTCGGCCCACTCCGCGCGACCCCGACGCAGCCCCATGACCCGCCGAAATCCATGCTGGCCGGACCGGTACTTCTCGCCGTGCTCGGCTTGTTGGCGGGGGCTGCGCCTTCGGTGCTGGGCGCCTGGCTTGTGGATGGCGCAGTCGCGGCGATCCTCGGGCGGCCGGCTGATGTCGCTTTGAAGCTGTGGCACGGCTTCACGCCGGTCCTGGCACTGAGCGTGGCGACCGTCGCTCTCGGCGCGCTCATCCTGGCCGTCTGGGCACGGCTCGGCCCCAGACTGCGGCGCGCAGAGCCGCTCGACCGCTTCGGCCCGACCGCGGCCTATGATCGGGCGCTGGCCGGGCTGGTCGCCGGGGCGGAGAGCACCACACGTTCGGTCCAGCACGGCAGCCTTCGCGGCTACATGCGCATGCTCCTGCTGGTCGCGGCGCTCGCACCGCTGGCCGTGATGGTCGCTCGCGGTGGCCTCGCGCTGCCTGAGGCCGCGCCGGTCGATCCCCGCGCCCTCGCCTTCCTGCTCATCGCGCTCGGCGCGGTTGCCACTGCGCTGGCCCGCGGACTGTTCGCGGCGGTGATGGCCATGGGCCTCGTGGGCTTCGGCACCGCCATCGTCTTCCTGACCTTCGGCGCACCGGACGTTGCCCTGACACAGTTCAGCGTCGAAGTGCTGCTGGTGGTCATCCTCGCCACCGTCCTCATTCGCCTGCCGCTGCGCACGCGGGATGCGCGCAGCGGGCGGCAGCGAGCAGGTGACGCTGGCGTGGCGGGCATGCTCGGCCTCTGCGTTGGGCTGATGCTGCTCGCGGTGCTCGCCGCGCCCTTCGACTCCAGCCTGGGTGCTTGGTTCGGGGCACAGAGCGTGCCGGCGGGGCACGGGCGGAACGTGGTGAACGTGATCCTGGTGGATTTCCGCGCGCTCGACACGCTCGGTGAGATCGCAGTCCTTGCCATCGCTGCCTTCTCCGTCCTGGCGCTGCTGCGTGGCGTCGGCCGTAACCTGCGAACGGGGGCCTGATCCGATGCATGCTTCGCTGATCCTGCGTGTCTCGGCGCCGATGTTGCTTTGGATTCCCGTGCTCGTTTCGCTCTACCTGCTGCTGCGGGGCCACAACGCGCCGGGCGGTGGTTTCGTTGGCGGGCTCGTCGCCGCCTCTGGGCTCGTCTTCCATGCCATTGCCCGCGGGCAGGCCTCCGCCCTGCGGGTGATGGCCGCCCCGCCCGCAGCCTGGTGCGGCGTAGGGCTGCTGTTGGCGCTGAGCAGCGGTTTGCTCGCCTGGATCGATCCTGCTGCGGGCTACCTGACGCATCGCTGGTGGTTCGCGGATCTGCCGGTGACGCTGCCGCTCAACACCGCCTTCGTCTTCGACGTAGGGGTCTATTTCGTCGTCATTGGCACGATCACCGCGATGGCCTTCGCGCTGGTGGCTGAGGAGTAGGCCGCATGGAGATCCTTCTTGCCGCGGCCATCGGCGTATTGGTCGCCGCTGCCGCCTACCTGCTCCTGGCGCGCGACTTGCCACGCGCGCTGCTCGGCTTCGTGCTGCTCGGCACGGCTGCCAACCTGACCATCTTCGCGGCAGGTCGGATCGGTACAATGGCACCGCCGCTGGTGGATCAGGGGGCGCGTGTGCTGGCCAGCGACGCCGCGAGTCCGCTGCCGCAGGCGCTTGTGCTGACCGCGATCGTCATCGGCTTCGGCCTTGCCGCTTTCGCGCTGGTGTTGATCCGCAGCGCGCAGGATGCCTTCGGCACGGCGAGCACCGAAGAGATGCATGACGCCGAGCGGGTGGACGAAGCGCCCGTCCCGGCCGCATGCCTACCCGTCCCTGCCACGCCATCCCGGCAGCAGGAGGCCGCGTGATGCGCCAATTCCTGCTCGTCGCACCGATCCTGATCCCGCTTGCCGGTGCATCGCTGACAGCGCTTCTCTGGTCGCGCCCGACAGCGCAGCGTGCCATCGGCCTCTCAGCCGCAATCGCCCTGTTCATCGCCACGCTCGCCCTGCTGGTGGAGGTGATGGAAGGCGGCATGGTGGTCGGGCAGATGGGCAACTGGCCTGCCCCCTTCGGCATCACCTTGGCGGTGGATCATCTGTCCGCGGCTATGCTGGCGATCACCGGCGTGATGGGCCTCGCCGTTGCCGTCTATGCGATGGGCCCCGGCGCGCAGGAGCGCGACCGCGCGGGCTTCCAGCCCCTGTTCCACGGATTGTTGATGGGCGTGGCCGGCGCCTTTTCCACGGGCGATCTATTCAACCTTTATGTCTGGTTTGAGGTGATGCTGATCGCCTCCTTCGGGCTGCTCGTGCTCGACCGCACGCGCGAACAGCTCGATGGCGGCTTGCGCTATGTGATGCTGAATCTTGTTGGCACCACCTTCTTCCTGCTCGCCGTAGGCCTCATCTATGGGATCACAGGCACGCTGAACCTCGCCGATCTTGCGCGCGTGGCGCCGGAAGTCCAGAACCAAGGGGTGCTGGCAGCGACGGCGATGCTGTTGCTGGTCTCCTTTGGCGCCAAGGCGGCGGTCTTTCCGCTCTTCAACTGGCTGCCAGCCGCCTACCACACGGCGTCGATGCCTGTGGCAGCGATCTTCGCGGCGTTGCTGACCAAGGTTGGCGTCTACGCCATCATCCGGGTCTTCACGCTGGTCTTCGCACATGACCACGCGCTGTTCGGACCGATCCTGGCCGGCATCGCGATTGCGACAATGGTCGTCGGCGTGCTCGGCGCGGCGGCGCATTACGACATGCGGCGTATCCTTTCGTTCCATATCATCAGCCAGATCGGCTACATGCTGATCGGTGTGGCACTGATGACGCCGCTCGCGATAGCGGGCAGCGTTCTCTACATCATCCATCACATCGTGGTTAAGGCGAACCTGTTCCTCGTCGCCGGGATAGTCCGGCAGGTTGGCGGTTCGTTCGCCCTCGCCCGCATGGGCGGTCTGTGGGTGTCGGCACCGATCCTTGGCATCCTGTTCCTCATTCCTGCACTGTCACTGGCCGGCATTCCGCCACTCTCCGGATTCTGGGGCAAATTCGTCGTCATTCGCGCCAGCCTGGAAGCGCAGGCCTGGCCGCTTGCCTTCGTCGCGCTGGCCGTGGGCGTGCTGACGCTCTACTCGATGATCAAGATCTGGAACGAAGCCTTCTGGAAAGCCGCGCCGGAAGTGGCGCCGCGGGCGGAGTGGACACGCGCCGAGCGAGTCGCGACCTACGCGCCGGTCGTGGCGCTCTGTGGCGTGACACTGGCGATAGGGCTGTGGACAGAACCCTTCGCGGCCTTCTCGCTTACCGCCGCCGACGCGTTGCTCGACCGCGAGGGCTATATCGCTGCGGTACTTGGCCCCAACGCCGTCCGGCTGGCGGAGGCCGCGCCATGAGGATCGCGCTCGCCTGGGCTGGCGTCGGCGGTACCTTCATCGCTGAACTCGCCAAATCCACCTGGGCCACGATTCGCGCCGTGCTCGGCCCGATGGAACGCCTGCGGCCGGCGATCCTCGCCGTGCCGCTTGATGTCCGCTCGCCGACAGGCATCGTGCTCTTCGCCGACATGGTGACGCTGACGCCGGGCACGACGAGCCTCGAGGTCTCAGCGGATGGACGCACGCTCTATGTCCACGTGCTCGATGCGCCTGACCGCGAGGCTGCGATCACAGGCATGAAGACAACCTTAGAGAGCCGCACGCGGGAGGTATTGCCATGACCGATGGCCTGATCCCTGGCCTGATCCCGTTGGCGGCGGCGTTGGCGGCCACGATCGTGACGCTGGGCATTCTCCCGGTCGCGTTCCGGCTTCTGGTCGGCCCCTCCGCCGCCGACCGCGCGATTGCAACCGATATGCTCGGGCTGCTTGGGGCCTGCCTCGCCGCGCTCACCGCGGTGCTGGCCACGCATGCAGCCTTCCTCGATATCGCACTAGGCGTCACGCTGGTCGGTTTCCTTGCTGCAGTTGCCTTCGCCCGCTTGATGGAGCGCGCGAGCGCGCCGCCGGCCCCGGGCCCCGCCGAATGAGCACGTTGCGCGAGATACTGGCTGCCCTGCTGCTGGTGGGCGGCGCCGCAGTGGTGGCGCTTGCTGCGCTCGGCGTGGCGCGGCTGCCGGACCCGTTCAGCCGGATGCACGCTGCCGCAAAGGCCGGCGTTGCCGGGGCTGGCCTGCTTCTGCTGGGCGCCGGGCTGGCTTTCGGCACGACGGCTGCGATGCTCACCGCGCTCGCAGCGGTCGGCTTCCTCGTGGTGACCGCGCCAGTCGCCTCGCACGCCCTTGGCCGTGCCGCCTATCTGGCAGGCGCCCCCCTTGGCGCCGCGTCGCTCGCAGATGCCCTCGCCGGTGTCCTCGACCGTCGCGTCTTCGACATCGATCCCGCCCGCACGGCCCGGTCCCGGCCGATAGCCCCAGTCACGCGACGAGAGGAACCCGCCATGAGTGCGATCCCGGAGTTCCGTCGGCCGGTCGAAACGTCCCTGCGCGGCGCGCCGGCCACTGACCCGGTGGCCCTGCGCCACATTCTCTGCTGCCTGGTCGGCGGCCCACACCAGGAGGCGGCGAGCGCAACGGCCTTCGACCTCGCCATCCAAGCGGGCGGGCGCCTGACCGGCCTCTCGGGCGCAGGGTTGGAACCCCGGACATGGCGCGGCGCGCTGCCGGTCGGTGGTGCCTTCTGGGCGCATTGGATGGCCGCACGCAGCCGCCAACGGTTGCGCGAGAATTGCGCCGCTGCCTTGCAGGACTTCCAGCGTCGGGCAGCCGCTGCCCCTGAACTGCTGGCCGGCGCACGGCATGAAGAAGGAGCGACGGTCGATCTGGCGCGCACGCTCGCCGGCCATGATTGCGTGGTGCTACCCGCGGAGGTGGGGGCACATGGGGTCGCCTGCACGCCGGGGGAGGAGATCGCTGCATCGCTTGCGCGCTCCAGACTGGTGCCAGTGCTTCGCGTGCGGCGGACGGTGGCGGCAGTGCGCTCCGTGCTCCTGGTCGTGGGAAGCGCACCCGCCTGCGGCACGGTCGCTGCGGGATTGTTGCGGATAGGGTTGTGGCCCAACGCCACGCTCTCGATCCTGCCTGTCACGGCCGATCGGCCTGGGGTCGCGGCGGCGGTGGCGGCGCAGGCCGAGCTTCTGCGCGCGGCAGGCCGCGAGGTGCGGCTCTTGTCCCCGCTTGAGGGCGAGTTTGAAGTCGATGCGTTCCGCCTGCGGCTGTCCACTTTCGACGCAGCTGTGATGTCCTGCCTGTCGACCCATCATGGCGGCGTCTTCGACATGCTGCACAGCTGCGCGCATGAGGTAGTCGCCGACGTCGTTCCGATAGTGCTTCTGCCCTAGCGACCAGCGCGAAGGACATTGTCCCTTATGCGGCGGTTGAGCAGAGGCGCTCCGTTCAGAGTGGAGTGCGGCCGATGGGCGTTGTTGTCGTTCGGCGTGGGGAGCATGCCGCGACTTCGCCCGGCTGAGGCCTGGAAGGGCGTGGCGCAGGCCCATTCGCGGCTGCCTGCCTCGATGAAGTGCTTGGCCTTGCCGTTGGTCCAGGGAATGTGGGTCAGGGTGGCACCATCACATTCCGCGAGCAACCAACCGCGCGGAGGGTAGAGACCGCGAGGCCCAACTGCCGGACGATGGCGGGGGCGGATTGTCGTTGGCGACTCGGTGCCTCGATCTGCGCACTCGTCTTGGGTGAGAGGCGCCTTGGGCTGCGAAGCGGTCGGGCGGATCGGTCCTGCAACCCCTGCATGCCCGTGACGGCATAGCGGTCGCGCCAATTGCGGACTGTCTTGGCGCTCAGCTCCAAGGCTACGGTGACAGCGCTCGCCGGCTGCCCTTCTGTCAGTCGCCGCACAATCGGCTTCCGACCGATGCATGGTTTCGAGCACCATTGATCCAGATGGATCGATCTCTTGCTCTGGAAGAGGCTGAATCTACAGCACGAAATCGAGAAACACTGATTCGGTGTTTCCCGATAGTGCCGCAGGCATTCTCATCGTGTCGATCGGGGCTCCGAGTTGCTGGGTCTCGGCGTCCAAACCTCGGCGCACAAACCCAGCCCGGGAGGGAAAACCTCCATAGCAATGACGGCTAGCGGCGACGGATTCGCCATGCGACACAGGCGCAACAGAGACGGAGTGAGCGATGGACGCGGTGCCGCCCTTCCCGCTGATCGAACTGTCCGGCGCGCCCGAGGCGCGCGGCGAATCCTATGGCCGGCAGGCGGCCGAGCGCGTCCGCCGCAGCCTCGGCCACTACCATGCGCAGCTCACGCAGGGCGGGCTGGACGCGGCGCGCATCCGGGCGCTGGCGCGCGCCTTCGTTCCGCGAGTCGAGGCTTTCGATCCCGCCTATGTGGCCGAGATGCGCGGCATCGCGCGCGGCGCCGAGGTGGCCTTCGAGGACATCATGCTCCTCAACTGCCGGACCGAGATCCTGCAACTGGCCAAGCGCGCGCCGCCGCCGGAGGACGACCCGGATGGCTGCACCGGCGCGATCCTGCTGCCGGAGGCAACCGCGGATGGCGCGCTGCTGCACGGGCAGAACTGGGACTGGAAAAGCGAATGCGCCGAGACCGGCGTGGTGCTGCGCATCCGGCGCGAGGACGGGCCCGACATCCTCACCTTCGTCGAGGCCGGCGGCCTGGCGCGCGCCGGGCTGAACGCGGCCGGCATCGCGGTGACGGCGAATTATCTCGAATCCGACCGCGACTACAGGCAGGAAGGCGTGCCGCTCTCCCTGCTGCGGCGCAAGGCGCTGGAACAGAGCCAGGTCGCGCTGGCGATCCGCACCTTCTACGCCACGCCGAAATCCGCCTCGAACAACATCATGGTCTCGCACGCCTCGGGCTTCGCGATCGACATCGAATGCGCGCCGGACGAATCCTTCCTGCTGGAGCCGCAGGAGGGCATGCTGGTGCATGCGAATCACTGGCGCTCGCCCGCCGCGCTGGCGAAGCTGAAGGACACCGGCATCGCCAACACGCCCGACAGCATCTATCGCGACCGGCGCGTGCTGGAGGCGCTGCGGGGCAAGCGCGGGCGGCTGACGATGGAGGATCTGCGCGCGGCCTTCCTCGACGATTGGCAGTCGCCCTGGTCGGTCTGCCGGCCGCCGCGGATGAACATGGGCGGCAACCTCTCCGCCACGGTGGCGATGATCCTGATGCGCCCGGCCGACGGCCACATGGAGATCGCGCCGCTGCCGGCGCTGAACCGCCACTTCACGACCTACAGCCTGAACGCAACGACCGCGGCGCGGGCGGCGGAATAGCTCAGCCGGTGGCCGCCAGCGCGCGGCGGATCGCCGCGACGGTCTCCTCGACCTGCGCCTCGGTCACGACCAGCGGCGGCGAGAGCACCAGCGTGTCGCCGGCCGCGCGCACCAGCACGCCATCGGCCAGGCAGCGTTCGGCGACCTCGGCGCCGCGCGCGCCCGCCGCGTCCGCGCGCGGGGCGAGGTCCACCGCGCCGAGCAGGCCGCAGCAGCGCACATCGGCGACATGGGGCGCGCCTTCCAGCGCCAGCAGTGCCTGCGCGAAGACGGGTGCGATCCGCCGGGCAGCGGCGAACATCCCTTCCTCCACATAGGCGTCGAGGGTCGCAAGACCGGCGGCGCAGGCCAGCGGATGCGCGGAATAGGTGTAGCCGTGCATCAGTTCCGGCGCGCTGCGCGGCGCCGCCATGAAGGCGTCGAAGACGCGCGCGTTCACCAGGGTCGCGCCCATCGGCACGGCGCCATTGGTCAGGCCCTTCGCAATCGTCATGATGTCCGGCGCAACGCCCAGCGCCTCGGCCGCGGTGCAGGCGCCGAGGCGCCCGAAACCCGTGATCACCTCATCGAAGATCAGCAGGATGCCGTGGCGATCGCAGATCGCGCGCAGCGCCTCCAGATAGCCGCGCGGCGGGGGGTACACGCCGCCCGAACCGGTGACGGGCTCGACGATGACCGCGGCGACCGTCGAGGGATCCTGCACCGCCAGGGTCTCCTCCAGTGCCTGCGACCAGCGCGGATCGGCCGGCGGGGCTTCGCGCAGGAAGCGCTGTGCCGGATCATGCGGCAGCGGCAGGTGGAAGACGTCGCCGAGCAGCGGGCCGAAATCGCGCTTGTGCCGCGCGATGCCGCCGACCGAGAGGCCGCCGAAACCGACGCCGTGATAGGCCTTGGCGCGGCCGATGAACTTCACGCGCCCTGCCTCGCCGCGCGCGCGGTGATAGGCCCGCGCAATCTTGAGCGCGGTATCCACCGCCTCCGACCCTGAATTGGAGAAGAAGGCGCGGTGCATCATCGGCACGGCGTCCAGCAGGCGCCGCGCGAAGGCGAAGGCGCCAGGGTGCGACATGCGGAAGGAGGAGACGAAGTCGAGCCTCCCGGCGGCCTCGCGGATCGCGGCGACGATGCGCGGATGCGCGTGCCCGGCATTCACGCACCAGAGCCCGGCCATCATGTCCAGCACCCGGCGCCCATCGGGCGTGATGTAGTGCATGCCTTCGGCGCGTTCGAAGATCACGGGCGCGTCGTGGAAGGCGCGCATCGCGGTGAAGGGCAGCCAGAAGCCTTCCTCGGCTTCCGGCGCGTTGCGGCGCAGATTCATGCGGCAGGCCGCGCGCGGTCGAGCGCGTCCTGCGCCCGCAGCCAGAGCGAGCCGGCGGCGGCGTAGAGCGTGCGGAGCGGATGCAGCGGGATCGGTCGCAAGGGCGTGAGGGGCGGCAGCGGCAGGTCGCGCGGATCGGCGCCGGTCAGCAGATCGGCCATGGTCTCGCCCTGGCCGGTGCACCAGGCGACTCCCTTGCCGTTGTCCTGCATCACCGCGAAGACGCCCTCCGCCAGGCTGAAAACGCGCGGCAGGCGATCGAGCGAGACGCCGACGCGCCCGCCCCAGAAGAATTCCGGCGGCATGTCGGGCAGCGCGGGGTAGAGCCGCGCGCGCATCCGCTCCGGCACGGCGAAGCTGCGCGGGCCCCGCGGCGCGCGGATCGTGCCCTTGCCGCCCACCACCAGCCGTCCCGCCGCATCCCGCCGCCAGTAGCGCAGCACGCGCCGCGTGTCGGAGACCGCCTGATGCCCGGGCAGAACGGGCGTGTCCGCGGGCAGCGGCGCGGTCGCGGTCTGGAAGGACCAGACCGCCATCGAGCAGGCGGCCAGCCCGGGCCACAGCCCCTCCGACATCGCGTTCGTCGCCAGCAGCACGCGCCGCGCGCGCAGCGCGCCGGTCGCGGTCGCCAGCCGCCAATCGCGCCCCTCCGGCCGGATGGCGGTGACGCGCGCCGGGGCATGGACATGCGCGCCCGCCGCCATCGCCGCCCGCGCCAGGCCGCGCGCGAGGGAGAGCGGCTGCACCGTGCCGCCACGCGCATCGAGCCAGCCGCCGAGATAGCCCTCCGCCCCGGTCAGCGCGCGCGCTTCTTCCGCCCCGAGCCAGCGCACCGGCGCGCCGAGCGCGGCCCAGGCATCGTGGCGCTGCCGCGCCTCGGCCAGCGCGACCGGCGTGTCGGCGACCTGGATGTAGCCGTTGCGCGTCGCGTCGCAGTCGATGCCGTGCCGGGCGATCAGCTCGAACAGCCGGTCGGCATCGCCCGCGCCATGCGCGTGCAGCCTTCGCCCCAGCGCCGCGCCATAGGCGGCGACGAGGTCGGCGGCGAGGTGGCGCAGCCCCGGGATCACCTGCCCGCCATTGGCGCCCGAGGCCCCCGCGCCGGGCGCCGTCGCCTCCAGCACCGTCACCGCCACGCCACGCCCGGCCAGGGCGAGCGCCGTTGCGAGGCCGGTATAGCCGGCGCCGACGATCGCGATTTCCGTCTCCTGCACGCCCTCGAGCGGGACGAGGTCGGGGGCGGGCGCGGCGGTGGCCTGCCAGAGCGAGCGCTGCCGCAGGGTCACGGACCCGCGCTCCGCAGATGCGCGGCGAGCAGCGCGGCGGCCTGTTCGGGCGTGCCATCCTCCAGCGCGTCCAGCACGGCCAGATGTTCCCGGCAGCTGTCCTGCACGCGCGCCGCGCCGAAGCGCCAATCGGTGTTGAGCAGCGCGCGCAGCCGGTTCTGCGCGGCCACCGCATCCATGAAGAAGCGGTTCGCGCTGCCCGCGGCGAGGCCGGCATGGAAGGCGGCGTTCATCTCGAAGAAGGCGACCGCGTCCCGGTCGCGCCAGCGTCGCGCCAGCACGGCCCGGTGCGCCGCGCGCATCTCCCGCGCGAAGGCGGGATCCAGCCGATAGCCCGGCTCCAGCAGCGCCGCGGGTTCGAGCGCGAGGCGGAAGCGGTGCGCCGCGGCGCGATCCGCCGCGCTGGCGAGGCCGGGGGTGAAATGCCAGCCCTGCGCCGGGTTCCGCGCCACGACGCCCAGGCCCGCCAGCCGGCCCAGCGCGCGCGCGACGACGCCGCGCGGCTGGCCGAAGCTGCGGATCACATCAGCCTCCCGCAGGGCATCGGCCAGCCGGCCCTCGGCGCGCGCGCGGGCGATGGCGACGGCCAGTTCCTCGGCAGGGTCGGCGCCGGTGGCTTCGGGCAGGTCGCGCCGCGGGTCGGCGACCACCATGGCCCGGCCCTGGCGGCGCGTGACCCCTGCTTCCTCCAGCAGGCGCAGCGCCGCGCGCACCGGCGTGCGGGAGACGCAAAGCCGCGCGGCGAGCATGGCCTCGGCCACCGGCGTGCCGGGGGCGAAGCGCTCGGCCAGGAACAGCGCGCGCGCCGCCCGGGCCAGGTCGTGATGCAGGGAGGTCGCGGGCGCTGCCATGGTTGGCCTTGTGTCTAGCCCCGGTTTAGTATTTCGTGCAACGGGAGAACCGGGGTAGGCACCGGTCGTGACGGGAGAGGGGTTCGGGACCATGCGCCTTCGCGGGCTGCTCGCGGCGTTCATTGCCGCTTCGTCGTTGGCCCTCGCCGCCCCGGCCGCGGCGCAGGAGACGCTGCGCATCCGGCTGAATGCCGACATCCGCTCGACCGATCCGGGCGTGAACCGCGACGCCAATACCGATGGTCTCGTCTGGCATGTGGTGGAGGGGCTGGTGGCGCTGCGCGCCGATGCCTCCGTCGCGCCGATGCTGGCCGAGCGCGTGGAGATGTCCGAGGACGGGCGCAGCTACACCTTCCCGCTCCGCCAGGGCGTGCGCTTCCACAACGGCCAGCCGCTGACCTCGGCCGACGTCGCCTTCGCGATGCAGCGCTACATGCGGCGCGAGACGAACTGGCGCTGCCGCCCCGATCTCGATTCGGCGGTGACGCGCATCACCGCGGTGGAGACGCCGGATGAGCGCACCGTGGTGATCCGGCTCGAACAGCCCTCCGCCCTGTTCCTGACGATGCTGGCGCGCCCCGATTGCGGGCAGACCGGCATCTGGCACCGCGACAGCCTGAACGCCGACGGATCCTGGCGCGCGCCCATCGGCACCGGGCCCTTCCGCCTCGGCGAGTGGCGCCGCGGGCAGTTCGTGGAGCTGACGCGCTTCGAGAACTACGCCCCCCTGCCCGGCACGCCGGACGGCCTGGCGGGGAACAAGACGCCGATGGTCGAGCGCGTGCGCTTCACCGTGATCCCCGACGACGCGGCGGCGCGCGCCGCGCTGCTGGCGGGCAACATCGACATCCTGCCCGATGCGCGCTCCCGCGACCTGCCGGAACTGCGCCAGCGGCCGGGCATCTCCGTCCAGTCCGCGGCGTCGATGGACCTGCAGGTGCTGCTGATGCAGACGCGCGACCCGCTGCTGCAGGATGTGCGCATGCGCCGCGCCATCGCGCTCGCGCTCGATGTGCCGGAGCTGGTGCGCGCCGTGAGCGAGGGCACCTCGCGCCCTTCGCGCGCGCCCATCCCGGTCTCCTCCTCCTTCTTCACCCCGGCCATGGCCGAGGTGCCGGCGCGCGACCTTGCCCAGGCGCGCCGCCTGGCCGCCGAGGCCGGCTATCGCGGCCAGCGCCTGCGCATCGTCACCACGCGCCGCTACGAGGCCTTCTACGAGATCGCGGTGCTGGCGCAGGACATGCTGCGCGATGCCGGCATCGAGAGCGAGCTCGAGGTGCTGGAATGGGCGACGCAGCTCGATCGCTACACGCGCGGCGACTACCAGATGATGGCCTTCGGCTTCTCCGCCCGGCTGGACCCGTCGCTCTCCTTCGAGATGTTCACCGGCCCCAAGGCGACGCAGCCGCGCAAGGCCTGGGACAACCCCGAGGTCCAGGCGATGCTCGAGCAGACGATGCGCGAGACCGACGCGAACCGCCGCCGCGCCACCTTCGAGGCGATGCACCGCCGCCTGCTGGAGGAGGTGCCGATCGTGGCGCTCTATTCCTCCGTCACCCATGGCGTGACGCCGCGTCACGTCCAGGGCTTCGGCAGCTGGGCGGTGGACGCGCCGCGCGCCTGGGGTGTCAGGATCCAGCGGTGACGCGGCCGGGACCGGCCGCGGGACGCTGACTTGGCCGGCTACGTCCTGCGGCGGCTGCTGCTGGCCCTGCCCACGCTGCTGCTGGTCGCCGCCGCGGTCTTCTTCCTGATGCGCGCCGTCCCCGGCGATCCGGCGACGCTCATCCTGGGCGACGCCGCGACGCCGGAGGCGGTGGCCGATCTGCGCGCGTCCTTCGGCCTGGATCTGCCGCTGCCGATGCAGTTCCTGCTGTGGCTGGAACGCGTGGCGGCGGGCGATCTCGGGCGCTCCATCACAAATGGCGAGGCGGTCGGCCCGCTGCTGCTGGACCGCTTCGCCGTGACCGCGCCGATCGTGCTGGCGGCCGTGGGCGCCGCCGCGCTGCTCGCCCTGCCGCTGGGGATGCTGGCGGCGTGGAAGCAGGATTCGCTGACCGATGTCGCGACGGTGGCGGCCGCCACCTTCCTGCTTTCCATCCCGTCCTTCTGGCTGGGGCTGATCCTGCTGCTGGTGTTCGGACTCTGGCTCGGCTGGGTGCCGGTCGTGGGCTGGGTGCCCTTCGCCGAGGATCCCTGGCGCGCGCTGCACGCCATCCTCCTGCCCATCGTGACGCTCGCGCTCGTCGAGGCCGGGGTGCTGATCCGCATGGCGCGTGCCTCGACCGTGGAGGTGCTTCGCCTCGACTACGTGGCGCATGCGCGCGCCAAGGGCGTGCCCGAGGGCCGCGTGCTGGCACGCCACGTCTTTCCGAACGCCTTCGCGCCGACGCTGACGCTGATCGGCATCGTGCTCGGCAATCTGCTCGGCGGCATCGCGGTGATCGAGACGGTGTTCACCCTGCCCGGGCTCGGCCGGCTGCTGGTGGATGCGATCTTCGCGCGCGACTATCCGGTGATCCAGGGCGTGATGCTCTTCGTCGCCGCGATCTACGTCGCCGTGAACCTCGCCGTGGACCTGCTCTACCCGGTCTTCGACCCGCGCGTGACGGCGGGCTGAGGCGCGATGCGGCTGCGCCCCAACCTCGTGATCGGCGGCACGCTGCTCGGCTTCGTGCTGGCGGTGGCCGCACTCGCCCTGGTCTGGACGCCCTATGACCCGGTGCGGACGAATCTGCGCCGCCGCCTGCGCCCGCCCTCGGCCGAATATTGGCTCGGCACGGATGAGTTCGGCCGCGACGTGCTTTCGCGCCTCATGACGGGGGCCGTCACCAGCGTGACGGTGGCGGCCGCGACGGTGGTGGTGGCGCTGCTGCTCGGCCTGGCGATCGGGCTGGCCAGCGGCTACCTCCGCGGCTGGGTGGACCGCGTGCTCGGCGCGCTGAACGACACGCTGCTGGCCTTCCCGGGGATCCTGCTGGCACTCGGGCTGCTGGCGGTGATCGGCCCCTCGCGCTGGGGCATCGTGCTGGCGCTGGGGCTGGCCTATGCGCCGACGGTCGCGCGCGTGGTGCGCGGGGCGGTGCTGTCGCTGCGCGAACGGGAATTCGTGGAGGCGTCGCGCGCGCTGGGCAATTCGGAAGTCTACACGCTGCTCCGCCATGTGCTGCCGCACACCGTGGCGCCCGTGACGGTGCTGGCGACCTCGCTGTTCGGCTGGGTGATCCTGTCGGAAAGCGCGCTGTCCTTCCTCGGCCTCGGCGTGCCGCCGCCGGCGGCGACCTGGGGCAACATGCTCGCCGCCGCGCGGCCCTTCATGCAGGACGCGCCGGTCCTTTCCATCGCGCCGGGTGCGATGATCGCGGCCTGCCTGCTCGGCGCCAACCTGCTGGGCGACGCGCTGCGCGACCTGCTCGACCCGCGGGAGAGCACATGACCGCGCCGCTGCTCCAGGTGGAGGGGCTGAGCATCGCCGCCGGCGCGCGGCGCGTGGTGGCGGACCTTTCCTTCGCGCTCGCGCCGCGCGAGGCGCTGGCGCTGGTCGGCGAGAGCGGCTCCGGCAAGTCGGCCACCGCGCGTGCCGTGATCGGCCTGCTGCCGCCCGGGCTGCGCCATGCCGCGGGGCGCCTGCTGCTCGGGGGGGAGGATCTGGCCGCCGCAGCACCGCGGCTGCGCGGCCCGGGCATCGGCATGGTCTTCCAGGAGCCCATGACCTCGCTGAACCCGGCCCATACGGTCGGCGCGCAGATGGAGGAAGGCCTGGCACTGCACACCCGCCTGACCCGCGCGCAGCGCCGCGACGCCTGCGTGGCGATGCTCGAGCGCGTTGGCATCGCGGACGCCGCCGCGCGGCTCTCCGCCTTCCCGCATGAATTCTCGGGCGGGATGCGCCAGCGCATCATGCTCGCCTCCGTCATGCTGCTGCGGCCGCGCCTGCTGATCGCGGACGAACCCACCACCGCGCTCGACACGCTGACCCAGGCCGAAGTGCTCGACCTGATGAAGGCGCTTGTGCAGGAGCAGGGCAGCGCGCTGCTGCTGATCACCCATGACCTCGGCCTGGTGGCGCGCTATGCCGACCGCGCGCTGGTGATGCAGGCGGGCCGCGCGGTGGAGGAAGGCCCGGCCGCGGCGCTGCTCGCGCAGCCGCGGCAGGACTACACGCGCGCCCTGGTGGCGGCCCTGCCCCGCCGCGGCCCGGCGCGCCCGCCGCGGCCGCCCGAGCCGCCGGTGATCGAGGCCCGCAACCTTTCCGTCGCCTATGCTGGGCGGGGCGGCTGGCTGCGCCGTGGCCAGCCGGTGGCGGCGGTGCGCGAGGTCTCGCTCGCGATCCGGCCCGGCGAGGTCGTGGCGCTGGTGGGCGGCTCCGGCTCCGGCAAGACGACGCTCGGCCGCGCGCTGCTGCGCCTCACCCCCACCACGGGCGGCGAATTGCTGTTCCGCGGGCAGGACGTGACGCAGGCCGCCGGGCCGGCGCTGCTGCCCTTCCGGCTGGCCTGCCAGATCGTGTTCCAGGACCCCTATTCCTCGCTCGACCCCCGGATGCGGGTGCGCGACATCGTGGCGGAGCCGTTGCGCCTGCCGGCCGGCCTGCCGCGCCCCGAACGCCTGGCGCGGGCGGAGGCGATGCTGGAGGAGGTCGGGCTCGGCGGCCTGGGCGAGCGCTTCCCGCACGCGCTGTCCGGCGGCCAGCGGCAGCGCGTGGCGATCGCCCGCGCGCTGGTGCGCGACCCGGTCTTCGTGGTGGCGGATGAGGCGGTCAGCGCGCTGGATGCGACCGTGCGCAAGCAGGTGCTCTCGCTGCTGGCCGCGTTGCAGCGGCGGCGCAGCTTCGCCTGCCTCTTCGTCACGCATGACCTCGGCGTGGTGGAGGAAATCGCGGACCGCATCCTCGTCATGCAGCAGGGCCGCATCGTCGAGGAGGGCGAGCGGGACGCCGTGCTGGACCATCCGCAGCACGACTACACGCGCGCTCTGCTCGAAGCCGCGCCGCGGCCACCGCGCCTTGCGCCTTGACTCAAAGGGCTGCTTCCGAGGCTCCAGCGAGGGGTGCGGTGGAAGACGGCACGTGAAGGCCATCCGGGGGTACCGATCTCCACCATATTCCCGTTCACAGAACCTGTGCGCGTTCGGGGCCCCTGACGCCAGTGGCACGCTGCGCTCTGATGAACGCGGTTCCTGCTCTACAGCCCCAGATAGGCCGCCCGCACCGCCGGGTCGTGCAGCAGCGCCTGGCCACTGCCGGACTGCGCGACATGCCCGACCTCCAGCACATAGCCGCGATCGGCGATGGCCAGCGCGGCGGAGGCGTTCTGCTCGACCAGCAGCACCGTTACACCCTCCGCCTTCAGCGCCACCACGGCATCGAGGATCTGGCGCACCAGCAGGGGCGCGAGACCCATCGAGGGCTCATCGAGCAGCAGCAGGCGCGGACGCGACATCAGCGCGCGGCCGATCGCCAGCATCTGCTGCTGGCCGCCCGACAGCCCCGCCGCCGGCAAGGCGCGCTTCTGCTTGAGAATGTCGAACATGTCGAAGACGCGATCGAGGCCGAGTTCCACTTCCGCCCGGCCGCGGCGATAGGCGCCGAGGCGGAGGTTGTCCTCAACGCTGAGCGGGCCGAAGACCTGCCGCCCCTCGGGCGATTGCGCGATGCCCTCGGCCACGCGCGCCTGCGGCGACCAGGCGGTGATGTCCTTGCCGTGATAGGTGATGCGCCCGCCACTCACCGGCTGCACGCCGGAGATGCAGCGCAGCAGCGTGGTCTTGCCCGCGCCATTGGCGCCGACGATGGCGGTGATCTCGCCCGTCTCGACGCGCAGCGACACGCCCTTCAGCGCCTGGATACGGCCATAGGCGCTGGTGATGGCGTGCAACTCAAGCATCGGCGCTTTCCGTGCCGAGATAGGCGGCGATGACCTCGGCGTTGTTGCGCACCTGCTCGGGCGTGCCCTCGGCGAGCATGCGGCCCTGGTTCAGCACCACGACATGGCGGCTGATGCGCATGACCAGCTTCATGTCGTGCTCGATCAGCACCACGGCGATGCCGCGCGCGGCAATGTCGGCAATGAGGTGATCGATCTCCGCCGTCTCGGCCTCGTTGCAGCCGGCGGCGGGTTCATCCAGCAGCAGCACGCGCGGTTCGGTGGCGAGCGCGCGCGCGATCTCGAGCCGCTTCAGCGCGCCATAGGGCAGGCTCGCCGCCGGTGTCTCGGCATGCTCGGCGAGACCCACCTCGGCGAGCAGCGCCAGGGCGCGGTCGCGCGTCGCCCGGTTGGCGCGCCGCGAGGAAGGCAGGCGGAAGAGATCGGCGAGCAGGGAGGAAGATTCCGCGAGGTGCCGGCCCGCCATCACATTCTCGAGCGCGGTCAGGCGGAAGAAGATCTGTAGGTTCTGGAAGGAGCGCGACAGGCCCGCGGCCGCGAGAAGATGCGGCGGGGTGTGCGTCACATCCTGGCCGTTCAGCGTGATGCGGCCTGTATCGGCGCGGTAGAGGCCGGAGACGATGTTGAACAGCGTGGTCTTGCCCGCGCCATTCGGCCCGATGATGGCGAGCACCTCGCCCGCGCGGGCGGAAAAACCCACGCCGTCCAGCGCGCGCAGCCCGCCGAAGCCGATGCCGATATTCTCGGCGACGAGGATGGGCGCTGTCATGCCGCCCGCTTCCGCCACATAGCGTTCATCCCATGCGTCTCCGGCGCAATGCGGCAAGTCCTGGGACGATGCCGACCCGCAGGAAGATCATGAACAGCATGATGAGCAGGCCGAGGACGGCATGTTCGTAGTCGTGGAACACCGTCAGCGCCTGGGGCAGCAGCACGAGCAGCGCCGCGCCCACCACCGCGCCCGCCACGCTCGACAGGCCGCCGATCACGACCATGGTCACGAATTCGACCGAGGCGAGGAAGCCCGCCGCGTCGGGGGTGACGAAGCCGTTCATCAGGCCGAGCAAACCCCCTGCCACGGCGCCATAGACCGCGGCGATGACGAAGGCGCGCAGCTTGTGGCGCGCGACATCGACACCCACGGTGCGCGCCGCGACCTCGCTGTCATGCAGCGCGGCAAGCGCGCGCCCACTCGGGCTGTCCTGCAGATTCAGCGCGATCCACACGCCGATCAGCAGCGCGCCGCCGCTGATCCAGTACCAGGTCTCGCCGCCGCGCAGCGGCCAGCCGAGGAGCGTCGCGCGCGGAATGCGGATGCCGTCGGGCCCGCCGGTGATCGCGGTCTCGTTCACCAGCACCATCGTCACCAGAATGCCGAAGCCCAGCGTGGCGACGGCGAGGTAATGCCCCTTCAGCCGCAGGATCGGCCGGCCCACGACATAGGCGATGAGGCCCGCCAGCACCGCGCCGAGCGGCAGGCCCGCCAGCACGGGCAGGTCGAGGTATTTCGGCGTGAGGGCCACGCTATAGGCGCCGATCCCCACGAAGCCCGCATGGCCGAGGCTGACCTGCCCCGCCTGGCCCATCAGCACCTGCAACCCGACCGCACCCAGCGCGGTGATCCAGACCAGGGCGGCGACGCGGAAGTAGAATCCGGACGGGAAGAACCAGGGGATCGTCGCGATGACCGCAGCGAGGATCAGCAGGGTGGCGTAGCGAGAACTCATCAAACGCGCTCGACACTGCGGCGGCCGAACAGGCCGGCGGGGCGCGTGAAGAGCACGGCGAGGATGACGATGAAGGCCACTGCATCCTTGTAGGCGGAGGAGATCGTGCCGGCGGCGAAACTCTCCAGCAGGCCGAGCACCAACCCCCCCACCACCGCGCCGAGCGGGCTGCCCATGCCGCCCAGCATGGCGGCAGCGAAGCCCTTCAGCGCCAGCAGCGTGCCGACATCGAAGGAGGTGAGCGTGATCGGCGTGATGAGGATGCCGCCCAGCGCGCCGATCGCCGCACTCAGCCCGAAGGACAGCGCCAGCACGAAGGAGGTGTCGATGCCCACCAGCTTCGCGGCAAGCCGGTTGGCCGAGGTCGCCAGCACCGCCTTGCCGAGCAGCGTGCGCTCGAGGAACCAGAAAAGTGCCACGAAGACCGCGAGCGCGCCGCCGATGACGAAGAAGCTCTGCGGCAGGATGGCCGCGCCGGCGAGCAGGATCGGATCGCTCCCCGCGAAGGCCGGCAATTGGTGGAAGCGCTTGTCGAAGACGATCTGCGCGATGCCGCGCAGCAGGATCGACGCGCCGATGGTGATGATGATGAGCGTGACGGCCGAGGCCCCGCGCGCGGGCTCGATGGCGAAGCGATGCAGCGTGAGCCCGACCAGCACCGCGACCAGGATGGCGAGGAGGGCGGCGAGCGGCAGCGGCAGCCCTGCCGCGGATGCGAAGACCGTGACCATGCCGCCGAGCATGACGAATTCGCCCTGCGCGAAATTCACCACGTCGGAGGCGTTGTAGATCAGCGTGAAGCCCAGCGCGACCAGCGCATAGACCGCGCCGACCGTCAGGCCGGAGACGAGGAATTGCAGCAACTCCGCCGTCATTGTCCCCGCCTCCGCGTGGTGGACCTCAGTTGCCCACCAGCGCCCAATTGCCGCCGCGGATCTCGACCATGCGGAAGGCCGAGAGGTCGAGGCCCATATGGTCGGTGGCGCTCATGTTCACGATGCCGCCCGTGCCGACGAAGCCGCGCGTCTGCCGGATCGCGTCGCGCAGGCGCACGCCATCGGTGCTGTTGGCGCGGCGCATCGCCTCGACCAGGATCATCAGCCCATCATAGGCATGGCCGCCGAAGGTCGACACGGGCTGGTTGAACTCGCGCTCGAAGATGGTCTTGTAGTTCATCACCACCTCGCGCTGCGGGTCGTTCGCCGGCAGTTGCTCGGCCACCAGCAGCGCGCCGGCGGGCAGGCGCACGCCCTCGGCCGCGGCCGGGGTGGCGAGGTTGATGAATTCGCGGCTGGCCACGCCATGCGACTGGTAGAGCGGCAGGCGGATGCCGAGCTGGCTGTAGTTGCGCGTGACGATGGCCGGGCCCTGGCCGAAGCCCGGATTCACCACCGCCTCAACGCCTGCCACGCCGCGGATGCGGGTGAGCTGCGGCGTCATGTCGGAATCGCGCGGGCCGTAGCTTTCCTCGGCCAGGATGGTGATGCCGGCCGCGCCCGCGACGCGCTGGCACTGCGTGCGCATCGACTGGCCGAAGCCATCCGTGCCCGAGATCATGGCGATGCGCGAAAGGCCCCGCGCGCGGATATCGGCGAAGATCTTCTCGCAGGCCATGCGGTCTGTGTGCGGGGTCTTGAAGGTGAAGGGCGAGACGGGGTCGATGATCTCGATGCCGCCGGCGAGCGAGATGAAGGGTATGCGAGCTTCTTCGAAGACCGGGCGCATGGCGAGCGTGGTGCCGGTTGTTGTGCCGCCGACCATGGCGACGACGCGGTCATCCTCCACCAGGCGCGTGGCGAAGGTGCGCGCGCGGTTGGCGTCGCCGGCATCGTCATAGACGATGAGCTGCAAGGGCCGGCCATTCACGCCGCCGGCCGCGTTGATGCGGTTGACGTAGAGCCGCAGCGTCTTGTCCTCGGGATCGCCGAGGAAGCTGGCGGGGCCGGTGACGGAGAGCACCGCGCCGATGCGGATGGGCGCGGGCTGTGCCAGCAGCGGCGTGGCGATGAGCGTGGCGCCGGCGGCCAGCAGACCGCGGCGCAGCAGGGTTCCCAGTGACATGTTCTTGCTCTCCCTTGGACGTGGTTGTTGTTCAGGCGGGGCGACGGACCATCGCAATCGTGAAACGGTTCGCCACGAAGGCCGCATCGGTGAGGCAGGAGGTGCCGGCCGGATTGGCGCCGGAGACATGGTAGTCGCTGAACGCCGCCGACTGGTTCACGAAAACGCCCCCGGTGAGATTTTCGCTCAGCGCCACGCCGGCGGCGCCGAAGGCGGCCTCGGCGCGGGCGAGGAAGGCCTCATCCGTGCTGTGTACCAGCGCGGTGATGGCGCCGCGCGCGGTGACGGAGCTTGCCGCGAAGGTCAGCGCCGTCGCCGCATCGGGGCAGCGGATGAGGAAGGCGATGGGACCGAAGCGTTCCTCGCCCCAAGCCTCGCAGGCATCGGCCTCGACCTCGACCAGCAGGGGGGTGGCGGTGCGCGCGCCCTCCTGCCCCGGGATGGGGGCACTGTCGCGCAGCACGCGGCCCAGACCCCGCGCGGCGGCGATGCGTGCGAGGGTGGCTGGGTTCTGGATGGCGCCGCAGACGCCGGCGGCGCGCGCCGGGTCCGACAGCAGCGCGTCGAGGGCGGCGACGATACCCGCGCCGACTTCCGCGAAGCTCTTGTGCCCTTCATTGGTGTCGATGCCGCCGGCACTGACAAAGATGTTCTGCGGCGCGGTGCACATCTGTCCGCTGTAGAGGGCGAGCGAGAAGGCAAGGTTGCGGCAGAGTCCGGCGAAATCAGCCGTGCTCTCCAGCACCACCGGGTTCACGCCGGCTTCTTCCGTATGCAGCGGCTTGCGCCCACCGACATGGCTGCGCAGCCAGGCGCCGAAGGCGGGGCCGCCGGTGAAGTCGACGATGCCGATGGCCGGATGCGTAGCGAGCTCGGCGGCGATCGGTGCCTCGGGCGTATCGGGGGCAAGCTGGACGAGATCGGCGTCGAAGCCCGCTTCGGCGAGTACGGCGCGGGCGGTGCGCACGGTCAGCGCCAGGGGCAGGATGGCGGCAGGGTGCGGCTTCACGATCACCGCATTGCCGGTGACGAGGCTGGCGAAGAGGCCGGGATAGCCGTTCCAGGTGGGGAAGGTGGCGCAGCCGATGACGAGGCCGATGCCGCGCGGCACGGCGCGGAATATTTTCCGAATCTGCAGGGTCTCGCGCCCGGCGGGCTTGGCCCAATCGGCGTTGGAGGGCACCGCGGCCAGGGCGGACATGGCATAGGCCACGGCCTCCAGCCCCCGGTCCTGCGCATGCGGCCCGCCGGCCTGGAAGGCCATGACGAAAGCTTGGCCGGTGGTGTGCATCACCGCATTGGCCATCAGGAAGCTGTCGCGGTTGAGCCGGTGCAGGATCTCGAGCGCCACACCCGCGCGGGTGGCCGGCGCGGCGGCGACCCAGGCGGGGGCGGCGATCTGCGCGCGCAGGACCAGCGTGGCGGTGGAGAGCGATGGGTAGGTGATTCCCAAGGCGGGGCCGAAGGGCGAGCGTTCGTCACCGATCTGCGTATCGCCCGGCGAGAAAGGCTTGCCGAGCAGCGCGGCGAAGGCGGTCTCTGCATCGGCCTTCGCGGACTCGCCATAGATCTTGCCGGAGGGTGCCTCGGGATAGGCGGAGAAATGCGCCCGTTCGCGCGTGGCGGCGATGGCCTGGTCGAGCAACGCCTGATGCTTCGCCGCGAACGCCACCATCCTGCCGACCTCCCAAGTTGACTTTGTGATTAGCGCCAGAATAGATTAACCGCGCGGCCGGTCAATAGTGGTGAGATTGTAAGAAATATTACCTAGATTGGTCCGGAAGTCAACAAGAAAGACGGGAGGCCCCATGTCCGACCAGGCACCGCCGCTGCTGGTGGCGCAACACGCCGGCGTTCGCACGCTGACGCTGAACCGCCCGCATCGCCTCAACGCCTTCGACGCGGGCCTGCATGCGGCGCTGCGCGCGGCGCTGGAGGAAGCAGCGGCGGACCCCGCCTGCCGCGTCGTGCTGCTCGCCGGCGCGGGGCGCGGCTTCTGCGCCGGGCAGGATCTTGCGGAGCCGGGGCTGGTGGGGCCGGAAGTCGATCTCGGCGCGGTGATCGAGCAGGGGTGGAATCGCCTCGTCACGGCGTTGCGGGCGCTGCCCAAGCCGGTGGTCTGCGCCGTGCAGGGCAGCGCGGCGGGGGCAGGAGCTTCCATCGCGCTCGCCTGCGACATCACCCTCGCCGCCGAGGATGCGAAATTCAGCCAGGCCTTCATCCGCATCGGCCTGATCCCGGATTCGGGGGCCACCTGGCTGCTGCCGCGCCTGATCGGCCCGGCGAGGGCGCGCGCCCTGGCGATGCTGGGCGACCCCATCACCGGCGCCGAGGCCGCGGCGATGGGCATGATCCACCGCGCCGTGCCGGCCGCCGAGTTGATGGCGCAGGCCGAGGCGCTGTGCGATCGCCTGGCACGCCTGCCGGCCGGCGCACTGGCCGCGACCAAGCGCGTGCTCGACGCCGCCGAGCAGAACGGCTTCGCGCAGCAACTGGCGCTGGAGGCCGCCGAGCAGCAGAGGCTGGGCCGCGCGCCCGACTATGCCGAAGGCGTGGCCGCCTTCCAGCAGAAGCGGCCCGCGCGCTTCGAAGGCGCGCCGGAATGAACGCGCAGCAAATGGCCGAGGCCTGCGCCGCCGCGATGTGGGCCGAGGACCGTGCCTCGGCCGGGCTCGGCATGGCGATCGCGCGCATCGCGCCGGGCGAGGCGGACCTCACCATGGAGGTCGCACTGACGATGGTGAACGGGCATGGCATCTGTCATGGCGGCTTCATCTTCGCGCTCGCGGATTCCGCCTTCGCCTTCGCCTGCAACTCCTTCAACCGCCGTGCCGTCGCGCAGAGCAACACCATCACCTATCTGCGTCCCGCGCGCCGCGGCGATGTGCTGCGCGCCTGCGCCGTGCAGGCGGCAAGCGCCGGGCGCAGCGGCATCACCGACGTGGTGGTGACCGACCAGGAGGGGCGGCAGATCGCGCTCTTCCGCGGCCTCTCGCGCACCATCGAAGGCCATCTCGTGGAGGTGCCCGCAGCATGACACGCCCGCCCGACCCGGCGCTGCTCGACCCCGCCGAGCGGCTCTCACGCGACGAATTGCGCGCGCTGCAACTGCAGCGCCTGCAGGTCACGCTGCACCTGGCTTATGAGAAGGTGCCGCACTACCGCGCCGCCTTCGATGCGGCCGGGGTTTCGCCTGCGGATCTGCGCAGCCTCGCGGACCTGCACCGCTTCCCCTTCACCACCAAGGCGGATCTGCGCGCCAACTACCCCTTCGGCATGTTCGCCGTGCCGAAGCACGAACTCGCGCGTGTGCACGCCTCTTCCGGCACCACGGGCAAGCCCACCGTGGTCGGCTACACGCGCGCCGACATCGCGATGTGGGCCGAGGTCGTCGCGCGCTCCATCCGTGCCGCCGGCGGGCGGCCGGGTATGATGGTGCACATCGCCTATGGCTACGGCCTGTTCACCGGCGGCCTCGGCGCGCATTACGGGGCGGAGGCGCTGGGCTGCCCGGTGGTGCCGATGTCGGGCGGGGCGACCGAGCGCCAGGTGCAACTCATCGAGGATTTCGCGCCCGAGATCATCATGGTGACGCCGAGCTACATGCTGGCCCTGCTCGACGAGTTCCGCCGCCAGGGCAAGGATCCGCGCCGGACCTCGCTGCGCATCGGCATCTTCGGCGCCGAGCCCTGGACCGAGGCGATGCGCGCGCAGATCGAGGAAGCCTTCGCCATCCACGCCGTCGACATCTACGGCCTGTCGGAGGTGATCGGCCCCGGCGTCGCCAATGAATGCGTCGAGACCAAGGACGGCCCGCATATCTGGGAGGACCATTTCTACCCCGAGATCGTCGATCCCGAGACCGGCGCGCCCCTGCCGGATGGCGAGCCCGGCGAGCTCGTCTTCACCTCGCTCACCAAGCAGGCCATGCCGATCATCCGCTACCGCACGCGGGATCTGACACGGCTTCTGCCCGGCACGGCCCGCCCCGCCTTCCGGCGCATGCAAAAGGTGACGGGGCGCAGCGACGACATGATCATCCTGCGCGGCGTCAACGTCTTCCCCAGCCAGGTGGAGGAGCAGATCCTGCGCGTGGCGAACCTCGCGCCGCACTATCAGCTGATCCTGACGCGCGAGGGGCCGCTCGATGCCATGACCATCGCGGTGGAGTGCGAGCCCGGCACGAGCGAGGACGAACGGGCCGCCGCCGCGCGGGAACTCGCGCAGCATGTCAAGGCGATGATCGGCGTCAGCGCGCGCATCGACATCCGCGGTCCCGGCGCGGTGGAGCGCAGCCTCGGCAAGGCGAAGCGTGTGGTGGATCGGCGCCGCTGATGGCCCGCCCACGTGCCGCCGACCATGAGGACAAGCGCCAGGCGATCCTCGATCGCGCGGCGGAGCTCTTCGCCCGCCACGGCTATGACCGTGCGAGCCTCGCGATGATCGCCAAGGCCTGCGGCGTCTCCAAGGCGCTGCTCTACCACTACTACGACGACAAGGCGGAACTGCTCTTTGACGTGCTGGCGCAGCATCTCCAGGCGCTGATCGAGGCGGTGCGCGGGGCGGCGATGCTGAAGGGCACGCCGCGCTTCCGGCTCGAGGCCGTGGCCCATGCGCTGCTCGCCTGCTATCGCGATGCGGATGCCGTGCACCGCGTGCAACTCACCTGCCTGTCCCTGCTCGCCCCCGAGCGGCAGGAGGCGCTGAAATCCCTGGAGCGCGCGATGGTGGCGGAGGTGGCGGCGCTGATCGCCGATCTCGACCCGCGCTCGGCCGAGGACAAGCGCCTGCTCAAGCCGCTGACGATGAGCTTCTTCGCCATGCTGAACTGGCATCATCTCTGGCACCGCGAGGGAGCCGCGCTTTCGCGCGACGATTATGCGCGCATGGTCGCCGCGCTGATCGCCGAAGGCATGGATGGCGCGGCGGCGGCGCTGGGGTGATCCGCCCTACAGCACGAGATCGCCCGCCGCGAATCCCTCCGCCCGCAGGCCCCAGAGCAGCACGCCATCGCCACCGCCGAGATCAAGGCGCAGCCCCTCCGCCACCACGCTGATCCGCGCCAGCGCCTGCGCGGCGCTCAGCGCGAAGCCGATGAGGATCAGGTGGTCCTCGCCGCTGCGGAAATCCTCGATGCGGTCGAAGCCGTCGCCGCGGCGGAGCACGAAATTGTCGGCCCCGCTGCCGCCGAGCAGCGTGTCCGCCCCGCCGCCTCCCTCCAGCAGGTCGCCCCCGCCCGCACCCTCGAGGCGGTTGGCCTGCGCATTGCCCAGCATCTGGTTGCCCTGGGCATTGCCGATGCCATGCCGCCCGGCCGCGCCCAGCACCAGCCGCTCCACCCCGCTGGCGAGGGTGATGGCGAGCGCGGTCTCGACCAGCACGGTGTCGAGCCCCTCCTGCGGCTGTTCGACGACGACATCGGCCGCGGCATCGACGACATAGGTGTCGTCCCCCGTGCCGCCGATGAGCGTGTCCGCGCCGGTCCCGCCCTCCAGCCGGTCATCGCCGGCCAGGCCCGCAAGCCAGTCATTGCCCGCGCCGCCTCGCAGCAGATTGCCGGCCTGGTTGCCGGAGAGGCGATCCGCGCCGCTGCCGCCGGTTGCGTTCTCGATCAGGGAGGCGGTGTTGCCTTCGAAGAGCAGCGCGTTGAAGACATTGCCCCGCGCCAGGGTGCCGTCGCGCGTGTCGAGCACCGCGAGCTGCCCGCGCGCCGTGATGGAATGGCCGCCCGGGGCGAGGTCCACCACCACACCGCCGGCATAGTCCGAGAAATCATAGGTGTCGTTGCCCCCGCCATCCCAGACGGTGAGGAAGACGCGCGCTGCTGCCCCGCCGCCCGGCGCGCCCTGGCCAACACCGTTGATGAAGGTCTCGCCGGTGGTCGCACTCCAGCGCCAGACCGTGTCGCCCGCCTGCAGGCCGTAATCGGCCCCGTAGAGGGCCTGCAAGGCGGCGATGTCCAGCATCATCCAGCCCTGCGGGTAGTCGAAGGCCCCGTTGGTGTAGCCGCTATTGAGTACCGCCCCCGTCTTGCTGCGGTAGCTCATCACGGTGAACTCCAGGCTGTCCCAGGCCAGCGGCACGGGGCCGAAGCCATTCGCGCTTTCATGCGGGTGCTTCAGGCCAAGCGCGTGACCGACCTCGTGTACTGCAACCAGGAAGGCGTAGTTGCCCAGTATCGGTGTGTCGAAACCATGCCTCTGGCCGAACCAGACATCGCCACCCTCGCGTCCATTGGGATAGTAGGCCCAGGCGGTGGAAGGGACCGACGAGCGCGCGATACGGATATCCGCGAGATGGTCCTGGCTGGCCTCCTGCAGCACAAGGTGGGTGAAGCCGGTCAGGTGCGGCCCAGGACCACCCGGCCCGCCACCCGGGTCGCCAAGCAGGATGTCGCGGATCGCCCCGCGCATGGCGGTGCTGACGGGGGCGAAGCCGCGCTGCGTCTCGCCATTGCCGTAGCCCCACTCATAGTCGGTGGCGCTGTCGGTAAAGGCGAAGGTCACGGGGTCGGAGTCGCTCCAGGCGAAGCCGCTCTGCAGGCCATCGACCTCCGCGACGCCCGTTCGGGCGAGGTGGAAGCGCGGCGCCGTGGGCTGGGGGCTGTCGGCCACCCAGCGCGCAGGGCTTGTCTCCGCGCGGTCTCCTGGCCCGGTCTGGGCCAAGCAGAGCCAGCACATGACAAGAAATCCGGAGAGCCGATTTTCGGTCCGCCACGGCATCCGGGGCTGCGTCTTGCCGCGGGGATGCCGTCCGGACCAGCCCTCCGCATGTTGCGGGGCCTGGCGCGCGTCCATGTGAGGGGCGCTGCGGAACCGGTTCTGCCGCAGTGTGGTGAAGATGGGGTGAATCGGCGGCGACTCGGGTGGTGGATGTTGCGGGGCGCGCGCAACCGGGCTAAGCGCCGGTTCGGCTGTTGGGGCGTCGCCAAGCGGTAAGGCAGCGGTTTTTGGTACCGCCATTCCCAGGTTCGAATCCTGGCGCCCCAGCCACCCACCCGGTTCGCCTTGCGTCGGGTTGAGGCTCATGAGCCAGGAGCACGCAGGCCTAGCATCTGCAGGTCTGGTATCTCTGGCGGCCCCATGGCCGGTGTCTGTGCGGCCGCCTGTGGCCGATTTCGCACGACGACGAGGCCTGGATGGGGGTCGTGGCGTAGAGGCAGCACCTGAGTGTGCCATTTCCGCCACAAATGGTGTCCTTTGCATTGCTGCACTGCCGCGCCACTTTGCGGGGGCAGCGCAGTCGGTCTAGGTTAGCGACGATAAATGTCAGACACGGGGCTGCGCGTCCTGTGTCGTTCGGATGGAGAGCTGACGTGAAGAATTTCCGAGGCGCCCTTCTGGCGACTGCGATGCTGGCGGCCCCGATGGTGGCCCAAGCGCAGCCCGTGAGCGGTTTCTACGTCGGTGCCGGGGCCGGCGCGAATTGGCTGATGGAGACGGATATCGAGCTGAGCAATCAGTTCCGTAGCACCTTCCCGGGTCGCAGCGGCTCGATGGACTTCAGCACCGGCTTTGTCGGCGTTGTTAGCGTCGGCTACGGTTACGGCAACGGCTTCCGTGCCGAAATCGAAGGCTCCTATCGTTTGAATGAAGTGGATAGCGCGAGCGGCTTCACGGGTTCGCTGAACCGTCCGCTGCGCTCTCAGGGCGACATGAACCAGTACGGCGTCATGCTGAATGCCCTGTACGACTTTGATATGGGGCCGTCCTCCTTCTTCCACCCCTATGTCGGTATCGGTATCGGCGTGCAGGGTGTGAACCTGTATGACTCGCGCGTCTCGGGCGCCGGCAGCACCAACACGCTGTTCATCAGCGATGTCGAGTGGGCCTTCGCGGCTCAGGCCATCGTCGGTGCCTCCTTCCCCATCGCGTCGGTGCCGGGCCTCTCGGTCACGGCCGAGTACCGCTTCATGGGTACGCAGGAAGTTTCCCTGCCGGCTACGACCACCACCCCGGGGACGACGCGCGGCAACGCTGACCTGGAAGCCTACAACCACAGCCTGCTCGTCGGTCTGCGCTACGCCTTCGGTGTGACGCCCCCGCCGCCGCCGGTTGTTCCGGCCGCCGCCCCGGCGCCGGCCCGTACCTTCCTGGTGTTCTTCGATTTTGACCGCGCCGACCTGACTGATCGCGCCCGCCAGATCATCGCCGAGGCGGCGACGAACTCGCAGCGTGCCGGCACGACCCGCATCGAAGTCTCCGGCCACGCCGACACCGTCGGCACGCCGCAGTACAACCAGGCGCTGTCGGTCCGCCGTGCCAACGCGGTCGCCGCCGAGCTCGAGCGCCGCGGCGTGCCGCGCAGCGCCATGACCATCCAGGGCTTCGGCTTCACCCGTCCGCTGGTGCCGACCGGCCCGCAGGTGCGTGAGCCGCAGAACCGCCGCGTTGAGATCGTCCTGCGCTGATCACTCAGCCAGCACGGGTTCGGGAAAGGGCGCCGCAAGGCGCCCTTTTTCGTTGCCACGCGCTGGATTGACGGGGTGCCGCGGGCATGGCCCGATCTGCCCAGCAAGGGGGGGTAGGGCAGCCCATGGCGGTCATCGCCAGCACGGCCGATCCGAGATCGGAGAGTTTCCGCGCCAATGCGGCGCATATGGCGGCGCTGGTCGCGGCCCTGCGCACCAAGGTCGAGCGCATCCGCGAGGGCGGCGGCGCGGTGGCCCGTCAGCGCCATCTCGACCGCGGCAAGCTGCTCCCGCGCGAGCGGATTCGCCTGCTGCTCGACCCGGCCTCGCCCTTCCTGGAGTTCTCCCAGCTCGCCGCCCAGGGCATGTACGGGGAGGAGATCCCGGCCGCCGGCCTGATCACCGGCATCGGCCGTGTCGCCGGGCGCGAATGCGTGATCGTGGCCAATGACGCCACGGTGAAGGGCGGCACCTATTACCCGATCACGGTGAAGAAGCATCTGCGCGCGCAGGAGATCGCCGAGGCGAATCGCCTGCCCTGCCTCTATCTGGTGGATAGCGGCGGCGCGAACCTGCCCAACCAGGACGAGGTCTTCCCCGACCGCGATCATTTCGGCCGCATCTTCTACAACCAGGCGCGCCTGTCGGCGGCCGGCATCCCGCAGATCGCGCTGGTCATGGGCAGCTGCACCGCCGGCGGCGCCTATGTGCCGGCCATGGCCGATGAGGCGATCATCGTGCGCAACCAGGGCACCATCTTCCTCGGCGGCCCGCCCCTGGTGAAGGCCGCGACGGGCGAGGTGGTCACGGCCGAGGAACTCGGCGGGGCCGAGCTGCACAGCCGCACCTCCGGCGTCACCGATCACATGGCGGAGAGCGATTCGCACGCGCTTGGCCTCGCGCGGCGGATCGTCGCCGGGCTGAACCGGGCGAAGCCGGCGGGGCATGACGCGCCCCTGCCGCCGCGCCCGCCGCTCTACCCGCCCGAGAGCATCGGCGGCGTCATCCCCGCCGATCTGCGCGAGCCCTATGACGTGCGCGAGGTGATCGCGCGCCTCGTGGACGGCAGCGAGTTCGACGAATTCAAGCCGCTCTACGGCCCCACGCTGGTCACCGGCTTCGCGCATCTGCACGGCTACCGGATCGGAATCGTGGCGAATAACGGCGTGCTGTTCGGCGAGAGCGCGCGCAAGGGCGCGCATTTCATCGAGCTGTGTGACCAGCGCGGCATCCCGCTGGTCTTCCTGCAGAACATCACGGGCTTCATGGTCGGCCGGAAGTACGAGGCGGGTGGGATCGCGCGCGACGGGGCGAAGATGGTCACCGCGGTGGCGACGGCGCGGGTGCCGAAATTCACCATCATCATCGGCGGCAGCTTCGGCGCCGGCAATTATGGCATGTGCGGCCGCGCCTACGGCCCGCGCTTCCTGTTCACGTGGCCGAATGCGCGCATCGGCGTGATGGGCGGCCCCCAGGCGGCGAGCGTGCTCGCCACGGTGCGCCGCGACGGCATCGAATCGCGCGGCGGCAGCTGGAGTGCCGAGGAGGAAGCCTCCTTCAAGGCGCCGATCGAGGCGCAGTACGAGACCCAGGGCAACCCGACCTACGCCAGCGCGCGCATCTGGGATGATGGCGTGATCGCGCCCGAGGAGACGCGCCTGGTGCTGGCCCTCGCGCTTTCCGCCGCGCGCAACAATCCGGTGGCCGGCTGGGATGCCGGGGAGGCACGCTTCGGCGTGTTCCGGATGTGACGGTGTTCGGTTCCGTCCTCATCGCCAATCGCGGCGAGATCGCGGCCCGCATCATCCGCACGGCGCGACGCATGGGGTTGCGCACGATCGCCGTCTTCTCCGATGCCGATGCCACCGCGCCACATGTGGCGATGGCCGATGAGGCGCTGCGCATCGGCCCCGCCCCGGCGCGGGAGAGCTACCTCTCCATCCCGGCGATCCTCGAAGCCGCGCGTCTGGCCGGCGCGGAATCGGTGCATCCGGGCTATGGCTTCCTCGCCGAGAATGCCGACTTCGCCGAGGCCTGCGCTGCGGCGGGCCTCATCTTCATCGGCCCGCCCGCGGCGGCGATTCGCGCCATGGGCAGCAAGGCCGAGTCAAAGGCGCTGATGGCCGCGGCCGGCGTGCCGCTCGTGCCCGGCTATCACGGCGCCGACCAATCGGATGCCACCCTCATCGCCGAGGCACGCCGCATCGGCTTCCCGCTGCTGGTCAAGGCGAGTGCGGGCGGCGGCGGCAAGGGCATGAAGGTGGCGGAGAACGAGGCCGCGCTGGAGGAGGCCCTCACCCTCGCGCGCGGCGAGGCCCAGGCCGCCTTCGGCGATTCGCGCCTGCTGCTCGAACGCTACCTGCAGCGGCCGCGCCATATCGAGATCCAGGTCTTCGCCGACCGGCACGGCAACACGCTCTCGCTGTTCGAGCGCGACTGCTCCATCCAGCGCCGCCACCAGAAGGTGGTGGAGGAAGCCCCCGCGCCGGGCATGACGCCCGAGCGACGCGCCGCCATGGGCGAAGCGGCCTGCGCCGCCGCCCGTGCCGTCGGCTATGTCGGCGCCGGCACAGTCGAGTTCATCGCAACAGACGAAAACTTCGCCTTCATGGAGATGAACACCCGCCTGCAGGTCGAGCACCCGGTCACCGAGGCGATCACCGGGCTCGACCTGGTCGAATGGCAGTTCCGCGTGGCGATGGGCGAGGCCCTGCCCGCCGCACCCGCGGCACCCTGCGGCCATGCCATCGAGGTGCGGCTTTATGCGGAGGATCCGGCGCGCGACTTCGCGCCCGCCACCGGCACGCTGACCCATCTGGTGCTGCCGGAGGGGGAGGGGATCCGCGTCGATGCCGGGGTGCGCGCGGGCGATGCGGTCTCCATCCATTACGACCCGATGATCGCCAAGATCATCGCCCAGGGGGCGGATCGCGCGACCGCGCTGCGCCGGCTGGCCCGCGCGCTCGACGCCACGGAACTCGCCGGGCTGCGGAGCAACCTGCCGCTGTTGCGCGCCATCGCGGTCCACCCGGCCTTCGCCGCGGCCGAACTCGATACCGGCTTCATCGCGCGCCATGCCGAAGCCCTGCTCGCGCCCCCGCCGCCGGCGACGCGTGCCGCGCTGGCGGCCGCCCTGCTGCGGCTGCTGCGCGATGAGCCGGTGGTGGACCCTGCCGACCCCTACTCCCCCTGGGGCGAGGCCAGCGCCTGGCGCCTCAACGGCTCGGGCTGGCAGGATTTCTGGCTGATCGACGGCGAGGCCTCGCTGACGCTGCGCGCGCATCTCGGCGCGACGATCCTGCTCGATCTGCCCGGCGGCGCCGCCGCCATCGCCGATGCCGCCTGGGCGGACGACACGCTGCGCTTCATCCTCGATGGCCGTGCCGAGCGCGCCACGGTGCGGCGCGCAGGCGAGATGCTCACCGTGATCCATCGCGGCGTCACGCAGGAACTGCGCTGGCAGGATCCGCGCGCGCCGGCGGGGGATGAGCGGGCGGGCAGCGGGCGCATCCTCGCCCCCATGCCGGGGCGGATCCTCAGCGTGCTGGTGGCGCCGGGCGAGGCCGTGGCGCGCGGCGCGGTGCTGCTGGTGATGGAGGCGATGAAGGTGCAGATGCGCCTGACCGCGCCCGCCGAGGGCAGCATCGCCGCCATTCTCTGCGCCCCCGGCGATCTGGTGGAGGATGGGGCGGAACTGGTGCGCCTGGCCGATCCGGCTTGACGAACCCCCCTCCCATCCGCATTGCTTAGACAACGAAGCAATCGCGGGAGATGCGCTGCATGGCGCCGTTCAAGGGTATCGGCCTGCCGAGCGAAAGCACGCTGCCCACCGTGCTGACGGGCCAGTATTTCGAGGCGCTTGAGAATTTCACCCGCGTCTTTCGCCCGCGCCCGGACGACACGATGCTCTTCCTCGCGGACCGCAACCTCGACCCGCAGGTGATCGCCGCCATCTCGGGCCTCGCGCGGGCCAATGGCGTACGGCCGGTGGTCTACATGGCCGACACCACCCAGGTGCTGGAAGTGCCGGAGACGGTGAAGCCGCTGCTGGAGAGCGCGAGCTTCGTCGTCTCCACCTGGTTCTGCTCGATCATCGATCCCTTCTGCATCGCGCTGCGCAAGAAGGGGCAGCGCTGGGTGAAGATCACCTATTTCCGCAGCCTCGAGGCGCTGAAGACGCCGCAGGCGCGCTTCCCGATCGACATCGTGGGCGAGATCATCCGTGGCACGGCGGCCCGCTATCCGAAGGGCGTGCCCTTCGACCTGACCTTCACCGATCCGCGCGGCACCGATTTGCGCATCGGCTTCACGCCCGAGATGCGCGAGTTCCAGCTCAGGTCGAACCGCTGGCGCGGCAAGATGACGCCCGACGAGAATGGCGCCTATGTGCATTACCTGCCGACGCACGGCCCGAACCTCTACGACCGCACCAGCGTGGACAATGACGAGGAGCTGGTCGTGCCGGTGAACGGCATCGTCTATCCGGAATGGGCCGTGGGCTTCGAGCGCCCCTTCGAGGAGCGGATCGGCGTCGAGTTCAAGGATGACCGCATCGTCGCCGTGCATGGCGACACCAAGCTGGCCGGGATCTTCCGCGACATGCTCGTCGGCGGGCGCCTGATCGAATTGGGTTGCGGCTTCAATCCCAAGGCACCCCGGAAGAACATCTACCCGGCCGGGTCGAACAGCCCCGGCGCGCTGCATTACGGTATCGATCTGATCAAGCCCTGCGACTACATCCGCCGGGTGATGCCGGAATGGGAGGAGCCGCCGGTGCACATGGACCTCGTCTCCTTCGACAGCACGGTGACGGCCGGCGACACGCCGCTGATCACCGAGGGCTTCCTCGAATCCCTGCGTGACCCGGCGGTGGTGGAGATGGCGTCGCGCTACGGCGATCCGGTGGACCTGCTCGAAGCCTGGCCGGACTGAAGAATTTTCCTGGGAGGAAACGACAAATGACGATCCGGATCGGCCGCCGCGCCGCGCTTGCCTTGCCGCTGGCGGGCCTTGCCGCACCGGCCCTCGCCCAGCCGCGCAATGTGCGCTTCGTCGTGCCCTATCCGCCCGGCGGCAGCACGGATACGACCGGGCGCGTCATCGCCCCCCGGGCGGCGGAGATCCTCGGCCAGAACTGGGTGATCGAGAACCGGTCGGGGGCCAATGGCGTGGTGGGGGCCGAGGCCGTGGCCCGCAGCGCGGCGGATGGCAACACGCTGCTCTATTCGAACGAGGTGCTGACCGTGCTGCGCTTCGTGCAGCGCGCCATGCCGATCGACGTGCAGGCGGACCTGACGCCGATCGCGCGCACCGTCTCCATCCCCTATGTGATGATCGGCGCGCCGAACCTCGCCCCGCGCGACATCGCGAGCCTGATCGCGGCGCTGCGCGCCACGCCGCAGAATTTCTCCTTCGCCGGCTCCTCGCTCGGCTCGGTGGGGCAGCTGGCGACGGCGGCGCTGAACCAGCGTCTCGGCATCGACGCCACCTTCGTCTCCTATCGCGGCACGGGGCCGGCGATGAACGACCTGGTCTCCGGCTCGGTCTCGCTCTTCATCGCACCGGTCGGCGTCTCCATCCCGCTGATCCGCGACGGACGCGCGCGCGCCTATGCGACCACCACGGCGACGCGCCTCGCGGCGCTGCCCGATGTGCCGACCCTGGTCGAGGCCGGCTTCCCGGACATGGTCTATGAGGGCTGGTGCGGGCTGTGGGGCCCGCGCGGCCTGCCGGCGGAGATGGTCGCGCGCCTCAACGCCGCGGTGAACGACGCGGCGGCCGACCCGGCGAATGGCCCGCGCATGGCCGCCCTCGGCCTGACGGTGCTGCGCGAAAGCCCGGCCGAGTTCGAGCGCATCATCGCCGCCGAGATCACCCGCAACCAGGCGCTGGTCGCCGCCGCCCGGATCCAGCCCGAATGATGCAACGGCCGCCTTCGGCGGCTCGTTGGGCTTTTTGTGCCCTCAAGCGCCGGGCGCGCGCATCCGCGCGCTTGGCTCGCCGGACTTCCGGCGGGCGCCATTCGGCGCCTCGGACCGCGTTGCGGTCCGCAACCATAGCCATGCGGAGTCGCCATGACGGATCTGCTCTCCCGCCGCACCCTGCTCGCCGCCGCCCTGGCGGCTCCTTCGGTCGCGCGCGCGCAAGGCTGGGCGCCCGACCGTCCGATCCGCGTGGTCGTGCCCTTCGGCGCCGGTGGGCCGACCGATGTGGTGGCGCGGCTGCTGGCGGAGCCCGTCGGCGCCGCGCTGGGCCAGCCGCTGGTGATCGAGAACCGGGCCGGGGCGGGGGGCAATCTCGGCACGCGCCTCGTCGCCCAGGCGGCGCCGGATGGGCATACGCTGGTGCTCAACGCCTCCTCGCCGCTGGTCATCAACCAGTTCCTCTACCGCGACCTGGGCTATGACCCGGCCACGGCCTTCGCGCCGATCTCGCGCCTCACCACCGGGCCGCTGCTGGTCATCGCCAACCCGAGCGCGCCCTTCAACACCATCGGCGAACTGATCGCCGCCGCGCGCGCGCGGCCCGGGGCGCTGAACTACGCCTCGGCCGGTAATGGCACGGTGCCGCATCTGGCGACCGAGCTGTTCCAGCGCGCCGCCGGCGTGCAGCTGACCAACGTCACCTACCGCCAGACGCCGGATGCCACCCAGTCGGTGATGCGCGGCGACACGGCGGTGTTCTTCGACAGCCCGCAGAGCATCCGCCTGGTGCGCGCGGGCAACCTCAAGGCGCTGGCGGTGACCACGCCCGCGCGTTTCAGCGCCTTCCCCGACATCCCGACGATGAAGGAATCGGGCGGTCCCGACATCAGCGTCGAGGCCTGGTATGGGCTGCTCGCCCCCGCCGGCACCCCCGCGCCGGCGCTGGCGCGGCTGCATGAGGTCTTCACCACCGCGCTGCGCCGGCCCGAGGTGGTCTCGCGCATCGCCGCCCTGGGCTTCGAGACGGTGGGCGACGACGCCGCCAGCTTCCGCGCCTTCCTCGCCGCCGAGACGCCGAAATGGCAGGGCGTGATCCAGGGCGCGAACATCCGGATCGAGTGAGGCGGCTTACCGCCCCTTGAACACCGGCTTGCGCTTCTCGACGAAGGCCTTGGCGGCCTCGTGGAAATCCTCGGTGAAGGGGAAGGTGAGGCTGGCCTCGAGCTGCGCGGGCGTGATCGGCAGCGGGCCGCGCAGCTCCTGCAGCGCGCGCTTGTGGAAGCGGTTGGCGAGGGGCGCGCCAAGCGCGATGCGCGCGGCCATCGCCTGCGCCTCATCCTTCACCGCCTCATCCGCCACCATGCGGGTGATGAGGCCCTTCTCATAGGCTTCCTGGCCCTGCAGCACGCGGCCCTCGATCAGCATCTCGCAGGCCACCGCATAGCCCACCGACTGCAGGATCGGGTCCAGCTCGCCATAGGCATAGTAGATGTTGAGATTGCGCGCCGGGATGCCGATGCGCGTGGAGGGCCCGCCCACGCGGAAATCCGCCATGGTCGCGATACCCGCGCCACCGCCCATCGTCCAGCCACGGCAGGCGGCGACCACCGGGTGCAGGCAGGTGCGGATGGATTGGAAGCTGCGGCTGATCTCGCGCCCATAGATCGCCTCGCGCTCGGGCGTGCCGCGCTCGGTGGCGAAGGCGGCGATGTCGGCGCCCGCGCAGAAGGCTTCCTCGCCCGCGCCCTCGATCACCACGCAGCGCAGCGAGGTGTCGGCGGAGAAACCCTCCATCGCCTCGGCCAGCGCGATCCACATGGCGAGGTCCATGGCGTTGCGCTTCTCGGGCCGCGCGATGGTGACGGTGGCGATGGCCTCGCGGCGGGCGATCTGGATCAGCGGGTGCGGCATTTCTCGATGTCTCTGTCTCAGAAGTTCACATTCAACCGATGAGTCGCCGTGCCGCCAGCTCCTCGGCGATCTGCACGGCGTTCAGCGCCGCCCCCTTGCGGAGGTTGTCGGCGACGCACCAGAAGGCGAGGCCATGCGGCACCGAGGCGTCGCGCCGCAGGCGGCTGACATGCACCGCATCCTCGCCCGCGATCTCGACCGGCGTGGCGTAGCCGCCATCCTCGCGCCGGTCCATCACGGCGATGCCCGGCGCCTCGCGCCAGGCGGCCCAGGCCTGCTTGTCCGTGAGCGGGGCTTCGAACTCGACATGCAGCGCCATCGCCTGGCCGATGAAGACCGGCACGCGCACGCAGCTCGCCCCCACGGCGATGTCGGGGTCTAGCACCTTGCGCAGCCCGGTGGCGAGGCGCGATTCCTCCGCCGTGCTGCCGGACTCCTCGAAATTGCCGATATGCGGGATCAGGTTGAAGGCGATCTGCTTGGTGAACTGCTCGGCGGGCGGCATCTCGTTCACATACATCCCGCGCGCCTGGGACCAGAGCTCGTCCATCGCCTCCTTCCCCTGGCCGGAGACGGGCTGGTAGCTGGCGGCGACGACGCGGCGGATGCGCGAGAGGTCATGCAGCGGCTTGAGCGCAACGGCCATCTGGATCACGCCGCTGTCGGGGTTGGCGACGATGCGACGCTTGCGCGCGCGCTCGAGCTTGTCCGCGTTCACTTCCGGCACCACCAGCGGCACGTCGGGCTCGAGCGCGAAGGCGGCGGAGGTGTCGATCACCATCGCCCCGGCGGCGGCGGCGCGCGGGGCGTGCAGGCGGCTGATGGCGGCGTTCTGGGCGAAGAACACTAGATCCGTGCCGGCGAAATCGTGCTTTTCCAGGATGCCGGTCTTGAGCACCTGGTCCTCGCCGAAGGAGACCATCTGCCCGGCCGCGCGGCCGGAGGCGAGGGCGAGGGCCTCGCGCACCGGGAAGGCGCGCTCGACCAGGGTTTTCAGGATTTCGCGCCCGACCGCGCCCGGGGCGCCGACAACCGCGACCTTGAATGACATGCTTTCTCGTGGCCCCTTCGTGACATGACTCGCTTACAGCAAGACTGCCGAAGGGGGAAATGGCGTACCTATTGCCCCCTCAGTCTAAACTACCGCGGCGGGGTGTGCCCTTTGCTGAACGCTGATTTTTGGATGATGGCGAAGGGTCACCAGGTGCCGGGCTTGCGTGCCAGGACAGGGACGTAGTGCCAGGGATCGAACACCTAGGGCATAGCCTCCCGCCCTGTCCTCTCATCCAAATCCATTTGCTCTTTGTGCAGCCTGGCCCGTCGGACTTGCCTAATGCGCCGATCGGCTTCGATCTTCGTGAACTCAAGTGACGACAGGCGATCACGCAGTGTCTGACGCGATACAGCCACCTCCCTCTCCAGAGAGATGGCGACGGTAGTCATGTGGCCTTGGCGCGCGCGTATCGCCGCACGCCATGCACACATGGTTTGTGGATCAGCATCCGCCATTTCTAGGGCCAGCAACGCGTCGCAGTCGGAGATTGCATTGACAACACGCAGATGACGGCCTGAGGCCGCCGAAAGCGCTCGCATCGCCAAATTCGACTGCAGTTGTCGAAGTCGGAGCAGGACCATCACGAGCTTATCCTGCCGAGTCATGCATCACCGCCGCCAGCATTTGGAAGGCGCTCGATATGGATGACACATCAGTACGAGACTGCAATAGGCCAGCTTGGATGAGCGGGCCGAGCCGCATGGCTTCATCGACATCAGTGGCGGCTCCCGCTGTGTAGCCGCCGATCCGGACCAAATCAGCCATCTCTTCGTGCAGGGCCAGGATTCGCCGGGCACGCAAAGCTAGGTCGGCCTGGTACTCCGTGAGGCAACCAGGTGCCGAACGGGATAAGCTCCTCAGAACATTGATCGGTGGATATTGTCCACGCTCGGCAAGGCGGCGTTCAAGCACAACGTGGCCGTCCAGGACGCCACGTACGCAGTCGGCGATTGGCTCGTCATGATCATCCCCTTCAACCAGCACCGTGATCAGCGCTGTTATGCTGCCCTCTCCAACGCGGCCAGGTCCCGCGCGCTCCAGCAGCATGGGGATCTCGGCGAATACGCTGGGTGGGAAACCCCGGGTAGCTGGTGGTTCTCCGATCGCCAAGGCAATCTCGCGGCAGGCCTGAGCGAAACGTGTAACGCTGTCGATAAGCAGCAAAACGCGCTTGCCGGTGCTTCGGAAATGCTCCGCGACGGCCATCGCGGCGAAGGCGGCGTCCCTGCGTGTCAAAGGTGGATCATCCGAGGTGGCACAGATAATGACGCTTCGGGCCAGCCCCTGTGGGCCCAGATCATCCTCGATAAACTCTCGCAACTCGCGTCCGCGCTCGCCAACAAGGCCGATCACGGTGACGTCGAATGCGCGATTTCGCGACAGCATGGCGAGTAGAGTCGACTTACCGACACCGGATGCGGCAAAGAGTCCGAGCCTCTGTCCCTCCCGGACAGTTGCGAAGGCGTCAAGAGCGCGAACGCCTAGGCTTATCGGGGGGCCAAGACGTTGTCGTTCCCCTGCCGGAGGCGCGGGTGCACGAAGAGGGCAAGGCTCTGAACCCTGCGGCAGGGGGCCCTTTCCGTCGATGGCCAAGCCGAGCGGTGAAATCGTGCGGCCGAGCCAAAGATCGCAAACCGCGAGACCGATATCTCCGCAAGCTTGCGCAGTTGTTCCTACGGACAGTCCTATAGAAGGTGCATGCGGTAGCACCCAAGCATCGTCTGCGGAGACCCGGATAACCTCGCCCCTGATGCTGCCGGCATTGACTGCACCGCAATCAATTTGAACGCTTTGACCGATGTGAAGTCGTGGGCTGAAGCCCTTGACCAGGATGCTCAGCCCATTGACGGCAGTCACATGCCCAAAGCCGACCATCGTACCGAATGCAGCGATGCGGCACCGGGCCAGCCCAGCCCGCCCAGACATCGATTCGGAGGCAAAAATCATAGAATTTCCAAAAAAAGCTTCTTCGCCGTAGATTATCTGCGTTTTCGATGAACGCCGCCTTCACGTCGAGGGAATTTGCGCTATCTATGCACGCATAGGATGTATGGAGGCGGCGTATGCGTGTCCTTTTGGTTGAGGACGACACGATTGTGGCTCGCGGCGTCACTCTGGCGCTCCGCGGGGCCGCGATGATCGTCGACACGGCCGACACAGGCGAAGAGGCCTTGGAGCTTGCGCGTCTGTACGACTACGACATCGTGATCCTTGACATCATGTTACCCGACATGGAGGGGTACGAGGTCGTCAGGCGCCTTAGGGCAAGCCGGATTGAGACGCCCGTCATGATCCTCTCTGGGTTGACGCGGCCGCAAGCCAAGATTCGTGGTTTTGGCATGGGGGCGGACGACTACATCACGAAGCCCTTCGACCAGAATGAACTTGTTGCGCGGATTCAGGCCATTGTTCGGCGTGCGAAGGGCTTCAGTCAGCCGACCCTGTCTGTGGGTCCACTTACGCTGAATCTCGGCTCTCGAGAGGTTCTGGTGGCGGGGCGCAATGTGCATCTCACAGGCAAGGAGTATGCGGTGCTGGAACTGCTGACGCTTCGGAAGGGCGTCGTGCTGACCAAAGAGGCGTTCCTCAACCATCTCTACGGTGGCATGGATGAACCCGAGGTGAAGATCATCGACGTCTTCATCTGCAAGCTCCGCAAGAAGTTGGCCCAGGCGGGTGCCGCCGAACTCATCGGCACGGTCTGGGGGCGTGGCTACGTTCTGCGAGATCCACATGGAAAAGGACAGTTCTCGGGCATGATGCTCGACGCTCAGGACGGACCGGCACCCGCCGCTGCTTGATCGAAACCGAAATCGCGCTGTGAACCGCCGCGGGCTATTCGGAGGTTGTTTGGCTTGAGTCACGCTGCCAGGAGCAGATTGTCCCTGACGTGTTCCCATAAATTGAAGGCTTCTACACCAAGCGCCGCTTGCACTCCGCCCTGAACGGAAAGCCGCCTCTCAGCCGCGTCAGAACGTACAATGTCCTTGGCAACGACATCGAGCGGGGCGGTGGCCAGGGCTTCAGTCGCGATGGCCCAGCAGGGCGGAAACCTCCGCCGCCGCATCGCGGCATTGCGCCGCCAGCTCCTTCATCCGCGCCCGGCCCAGCCGACTGGATGGCCCGGTGATGCACAGGGCGCCGGCCACATGGCCCTGCCCGTCCCGGATCGGTGCGGCGACACCCGCGACACCGACCTGCCATTCATCGGCGGAGAGCGCGACGCCGTTCGCCCGCACCTCCGCCAGGGCAACAGCCAGTGCCGCCGCGTCCTGGATGCCGTGCGGCGTCGGCGGGGCGAAGCTGCGCATCAACGTCTCGATCAGTTCCGCCGGCTGGAAGGCAAGCAGCGCGCGGCCAAGCGAGGAGGAGGTGAGCGAGACCCGCGAACCCAGGCGCGAGACGATCTGCAGGGGGTGCAGGCTGTCCGCCTTGTCGATGATCAGCGCGTCATGGCCCTGCACGATGCCCAGCAGCGTCGCCTCCCCGCTGCGTGCGGCCTCCCGCTCCAGCACCGGGCGGGCGGTCTGGCGCAGACTCATGCCGCGCAGGGCGCCCAGGCCGATCTCCCACAACTTGACGGTGAGTGCGTAGCGACCGGTTTCCGGATCCTGCTGCGCGTAGCCGTGCCGGACCAGCGTATCGACCAAGCGGTAGACGGTGCTCTTGTTCAGCTTGAGGTCACGGCCGAGCTGGCTGACGCCGATCGGGCCGGCACTGCGGGACATCGCCTCGATGAGTTGCAGGGTTTTCTCGACAGTGACCGACACGAAACCTCCGCCCTGGGCCTGGGGTGTGACAGGCGATACCAGGGGGAATGGCCTGCACAGCGATATGTTTCAAGTATGGGCACGGCGTTGCAAGTTGTAAGGCGCGGCGCCATGATCGCCCCGTGACACCCGACCGGGCCCCCGCATGAAGCTCGACCCCGCGCGCCTGATGGCCCTGGCGATCCCAAGCCGCGACATTACCTACGCCGACCGCGACACCATGCACTACGCCCTGGCTGTCGGTCTGGGTACGGAGGCCGACCTGCCCTTCGTTCATGAGGCAGCGCTGCGCGTCGTCCCCTCCATGGCGACAATGCTGGCCTTCGACGACACCTGGCTCGATGCGGGCGGGATCGACCTACGCCGCGTGGTGCATGGGGCGCTGGACCTGCGTTTCCAAAGGCCGCTCGCGCCCGCCGGCACGGTGCGGGCGGACTCGCGCATCCTTGGGCTTGGCGACAAGGGCGAGGGTCGCGGAGGGCTGGTGCACCAGCAGGTCACCCTGCGGCAGGATGGCATGGCCTGCTGCACCGTGCTGTCCACCGTCTTCGTCCGTGGTGCCGGCGGCTTCGGCGGCGACCAGGGCGTGGCGCCGGATACCGTCGCCATCCCCGCCAACGCGCCGGCCGACACCGCTGAGGTGGCGACCGCCGCCAATCAGGCGCTGCTGTTCCGCCTGCTCGGCGACCGCAACCCGCTGCATGCGCTGCCGGAGACGGCGCGCGCCGCCGGCTTCGCCGCACCCATCCTGCATGGCGCCTGCACCTTCGGTATCGCCTGTGCCGAGGCGCTGCGCCGCTTCTGCGGGCGCGATCCGGCGCGCCTGACACGCCTCGCCGCGCGCTTCGCCGGGCCGCTCTATCCCGGCGAGACGCTGCGCTTTTCGTTCTGGCCGCATGCCGAGGGCATGGTCTTCCGCGCCGAGGCGAAGGAACGCGGGGCGATCGTGCTCGACAACGGGTTGGCAGGGCTGGCGTGACCCTCTTCGCCCCCCCGCTGCTGCTGACGCATTGGGGGGCGTATCGCGCCGAGCTCGACCAGGGCCGGCTGGTGGGGGTGGCGCCACTGCCGGGCGATCCCGCGCCCTCGCTCATCGGGCAGTCCATTCCCGGCGCGCTGGACGATGCGCTGCGCATCCGCCAACCCATGGTGCGCGCGGGCTGGCTTGCGGAAGGGCCGGCGAGCCGCGCGCGACGGGGGCAGGAGCCCTTCGTGCCGGTGAGCTGGGAACGCGCCAGCGCGCTCGCCGCGTCGGAGTTGCGTCGCGTCACCCGGGCGCATGGCAATCGCGCCATCTTCGGCGGGTCCTATGGCTGGGCCAGCCCCGGGCGCTTCCACCATGCGCAGAGCCAGTTGCATCGCTTCCTCAACTGCGCCGGCGGCTATGTCCGCAGCGTCAACACCCACAGCTACGCGGCGGCGGAGGTGCTGCTGCCCCATCTGCTCGGCAGCCAGGACGGGCTGATCCGCGCGCATACCCCGTGGGAGGAGATCGCGGCGCATACGCGGTTGCTGGTGATGTTCGGCGGCATGCCGCTGAAGAACACGCAGGTCGCGGCCGGCGGTGTCGGCCATCACCGCGTCCGCGACTCCCTGCTGGCCTGCCGCGATGCGGGGGTGCAGTTCGTCAACATCAGCCCGATCCGCGGCGATGCGCCACCGGAACTTGGCGCCGAGTGGCTCGCGCTGCGGCCGAACACCGACACCGCCTTGATGCTCGCCCTGTGCCACACGCTGTTGGCCGAGGGGCTGCAGGATGACGCCTTCCTGCGCACGCACTGCACCGGCTTCGACCGCGTGCGCGCCTATCTGCTGGGCGGGGCGGATGGCACGCCCAAGGATGCCCGCTGGGCCGCGGCGATCTGCGGACTGGCGGCCGAGGCGATCCGCGACCTGGCGCGCCGCATGGCGGCGACCCGCACCATGATTGCCGTCGCCTGGGCGCTGCAACGCGCGGATCATGGGGAGCAGCCGCTCTGGGCCGCGCTGACGCTGGCGGCGATGCTGGGGCAAGTGGGGCTGCCCGGCGGCGGCATCGGCTACGGCTATGGCGGCAGCAACCGGATCGGCACCGCGTCGCACGGCATCACCTGGCCGGCGCTGCCGCAGGGCGAGAACGCCGTGCAGGATTTCATCCCCGTGGCGCGCATCGCCGACATGCTGCTGCACCCCGGTGCACCCTTCACCTATGATGGCGGGCAGTATCGCTACCCCGACATCCGCCTCGTCTGGTGGGCCGGCGGCAATCCCTTCCATCACCAATCCGATCTGAACCGACTGGTCGAGGCCTGGCGCAGGCCGGAGACCGTCATCGTCCACGAACCCTGGTGGAACCCGCTGGCGCGACACGCGGACATCATCCTGCCCTGCACCACGCCCGCGGAGCGCAACGACATCGGCATCGCCGGCGACGAGGCGCATCTGTTCGCGATGCGCCGGCTGGTGGAGCCGATCGGCGCGGCGCGCAGCGACCACGCGATCCTCACCGGCATCGCGGCGGAACTCGGCATCGCGCGCTCCTTCACCGAAGGGCTGGACGAGATGGCGTGGCTGCGCCGGATGTACGCCGAGGCGCGGCAGCGTGCCGCCGCGCATGCGCTGGACCTGCCGGAATTCGCGGAATTCTGGGCACGCGGCGACATCCGGCTGCCGCCACCGACCCGAAGGCGCAACCTGTTCGAGGGCTTTCGCGCCGATCCGGCCGGCGCGAGGCTCGCCACGCCATCCGGGCGGATCGAACTGTACTCGGCGACCATCGCCGGCTTCGGCCTGGCGGATTGCCCGGGACATGCGACCTGGATCGAGCCAGCCGAATGGCTCGGCGGTGCCGCCCGCTATCCGCTGCACCTCATCTCCAACCAGCCGCGGCTGCGGCTGCACAGCCAGTACGACAATGGCCGCGCGAGCCGCGCCGCCAAGGTCGCGGGGCGGGAGGCGATCTGGCTGAATCCCGGCGATGCCGCGGCGCGTGGTATCGCCGCGGGCGATGTCGTGCGAGTCTTCAATGATCGCGGCGCCTGCCTGGCCGGTGCGGTCCTCACCGACAGCATCGCGCCAGGCTGCGTGCAACTGCCGACCGGTGCCTGGTACGACCCCGTCGAGCCGGGCGGGGTGGATCGCCACGGCAACCCCAATGTGCTGACACTGGACAAGGGCACGTCCGGGCTCGCGCAGGGGCCTGTCGCGCATACGGCGCTGGTGGAGGTCGCCTTGTTCGTCGGCGAAGCGCCGCCCGTTCGCGCCTTCGATCCGCCGGCGCTTCACGCATGATCGAGAGCGTCGAGGCGCTGGCCGCGCGCATCCCCGATGGCGCCATGGTGGTCGTGCCGCCCGACTATGCGGGCGTGTCGCTGGCGCTGACGCGCGCCCTGGTGGCGCGTGGCGTGCGGGGGCTGCATCTGGTGGCCAGCCCGTCCTCCGGCATCCAGGCGGACATGCTGATCGCGGCCGGTTGCGTCGCGACGATGGAGGCCGCGGCGGTGACGCTCGGCGAGCATGGCGCGGCGCCCGCCTTCGCGGCGGCGGTGAAGGCGGGGCGCATCCTCATGAAGGACAGCACCTGCCCTGCCATCCATGCCGCGCTGGGCGCGGCGGAGAAGGGGCTGCCCTTCATCCCGCTGCGCGGGCTGATCGGCAGTGACGTGCTGCGGCATCGCGACGACTGGAAGGTGACGCAGAATCCCTTCTGCGACTCCCCCGACCCCATCGTGCTGCTGCCGGCGCTGCGGCCGGACTTCGCCATCTTCCACGCGGCCGCGGCGGACCGCGAGGGCAATGTCTGGTTCGGGCGGCGGCGCGAGGTGATGGTGATGGCGCATGCCTCCCGCACCGCGCTGGTCACGGTGGAGCGCGTGCTGGACAGCTGCTTCTTCGACCGGGAGGAACTGGTGGCCGGCGTGCTGCCCGCGCTCTATGTCGGCGGCATCGCCGTGGCGCCCAAGGGGGCCTGGCCGCTCGGCCTCGATGCGGCCTACGAGGTCGATGGCGCGGCCATGGCACGCTACGCGGCCGGGGGCGTACCGTGATGGACTCGGCGCTGCTTATCAGCCTGATCGCGGACCTGATCGGCGATGCGCGGCATGTCGCCACCGGCGCGCTGTCGCCGATTCCCACAGCCGCGGCGCTGCTGGCGCAGCGGCGTTCGGGCGGGCGGATGCGGGTCACGATCCTGGGTTCGCGCAGGAACAGCCGCTACACCGATGGCGCGAAGGAATTGTTCGACAGCGCTGCGCAGGGTCGCATCGACGTCTTCTTCCTCTCCGGCGCGCAGATCGATGGCGAGGCCAACATCAACCTGCTGAGCATCGGCGCGTATGAACGGCCGAAGGTGCGCTTCGCGGGCAGCTTCGGATCGCCGTATCTCTACATGATGGTGCCGCGCGTGATCCTGTTCCGGCCGGAGCACGATGCGCGGGCGCTGGTGCCAAAGGTGGATTTCATCAGCGCGCCCGGCTGGAGCCCGCCCGAGGTCTATCGGCCCGGCGGTCCGCAGGCGCTGGTGACCGGGCGCGCCCTGTTCGACTGGCGCAAGCAGGAACGCCGCTTCGCGCTGCGCAGCATCCATCCCGGCCAGACCGCCGAGGGCGTGCGCGCGGCGACGGGCTTCGACTACGCCGCACCCGATCCGGTTCCCTTCTCGCCAACGCCGGACGCCGCGCTGCGCGCTGAGATCCGGGATGTGGTGCAGGGCGAGGTGGCGGAAGCGTACCCGCGCTTTGCCGAGGAATTCAGGACAGGAACGGAGCAGCCATGAGCAACGGCGAGTATTGGACCGGCAAGCGCGTGATCGTCACGGCCGGGGCGGCGGGCATCGGCCTCGCGATCGCCAAGGCCTTCCTCGATCTGGGCGCGAAGGTCTGGGTCTGCGATGTGGCGGAGGCCTCGCTGGCCGCCGCCGCGGCGGCGCTGCCCGGGCTCGGCACCATGCGCTGCGACGTGGCGGATGCCGGGCAGGTGGATGCCTTCGTCGCTGCGGCGGTCGGCGCGATGGGTGGGCTCGACATCGTCATCAACAATGCCGGCATCGCCGGGCCTGCCGCGCCGGTGGAGGCGATCTCCGCCGCCGACTGGGCGCAGACGATGGCGGTGAACGTCAACGGGCAGTTCCACGTGGCGCATGCGACGGTGCCGCACCTCAAGGCCAATGGCTGGGGGTCGATGATCTGCATGGCATCCGTCGCCGGGAAATACGCCTTTCCGCTGCGCACGCCCTATGCGGCGTCGAAGGCGGCGGTGATTTCCCTCGCGCGCTCGCTGTCGGTCGAGCTTGGGCCTCACAAGATCCGCGTGAATGCCATCGCGCCCGGCGTCGTCGCCGGTGATCGCATCCGCCGCGTCTTCACCGATCGCGCCGCCACGCGCGGCATCACCTATGAGGAGATGGAGCAGATCGCGCTGCGCGCCGTCTCGCTCAAGACCGCGGTGGAGCCGGAGGAGATCGCGGCGCTGGTGCTGTTCCTCTGCGCCCCCACTGGGCGCGCCATCACCGGCCAGGTGCACAGCATCTGCGGTGGCCTCGAATACACGGAGTGATCGCCATGTCGTCCCATGCGGGAAAAGTCATCATCACCTGCGCCATCACCGGCGCGACGCACACGCCGACAATGTCGCCCTACCTGCCGGTGACGCCCTCGGCGATCATCGACCAGGCGGCGGAAGCGGCGGAGGCCGGCGCCGCCATCCTGCATCTGCACGCGCGCGACGCCGCGACGAGCAGGCCGACCGGCGATCTCGACACCTGGTTCCACATCCTGCGCAGCCTGAAGCAGCGCACGCCCGCCGTGCTGAACATGACCACGGGCGGCAGCACCTTCATGTCCATCGAGGACCGGCTGAAGGCGCCCGATGCGGCGAAGCCCGAGCTGTGCTCCTGCAACATGGGGTCGATGAATTTCGGTACCTACACGATGATCCCGAAATACCAGGGCAAGTGGAAGCACGACTGGGAAGAGGAGTATCTTGAAGCCTCCCGCGGCGCGATCTTCCGCAACACCTTCGCGGACATCGAGACGATCCTGGACAGGCTCGGCGGCAACGGCACGCGCTTCGAGTTCGAGTGCTATGATGTCGGGCACCTCTACAACCTCGCGCACATGGTCGATCGCGGCCTGGTGAAGCTGCCTATGTTCGTGCAGCTGATCGTCGGCACGCTCGGCGGCATCGGTGCGGACCCCGAGAACCTCGTCTTCATGAAGAAGACGGCGGACAAGCTGTTCGGCGACCAGTATCGCTGGTCCGTCCTCGCTGGCGGTCGTCACCAGATCAACATGGCGACGATGGCCGCGACGATGGGCGGCAATGTCCGCGTCGGCATGGAGGACAGCCTCTATGCCGGCAAGGGCAGGATGGCGACCTCGAACGCCGAGCAGGTCCGCATGATCCGCGAGATCATCGAGCGCCTGTCGCTGCAGGTCGCCACCCCGGACGAGGCGCGGGAGATGCTGGGCCTGAAGGGCGGCGATCAGGTCGGGTTCTAGAGCAGGCTGCGTCGTCATGAACGCAGTTCGTGCTCTAGAAATCATTGAATCGAGAGCAAGAAATGCGTTCAGCGTCGCGGCAGCGCCGCGATCCATCTGAACGCATATTGCTCTAAGGGCGCGACAGCAGGACGACGACGTGGTCGCCGCTGGTGACCACGGTGCCGTCCTGCTTCACCAGCGCGCCATGTTCCGTCGCGATGCCGCGGCCCGGCCGGCTGCTCGGCCGCTTTTCCACCAGCGTGAGTTCGAGATGCACGAGGTCCCCGGGCTCGAGCGGAGCGGTGAATTTCACCTTGTCCCAGCCCAGCGAGGCGACAACGCTACGGTCGAAGACACCAAGCCGGGCCTTCAGTCCCTCGATCAGCGCAAGCCCGAACAGGCCGTGCGCGATGCGCCCCCGAAAGCCGGCGGCGCGCGCGAAATCCGCGTCCATGTGCACGGGGTGGTCCTCCCCCGTCAGGGCGGCGTAGCGGTCGATGTCGTCGAGCGTGATGCGGCGCGGCGCGCTGCACAGCACGGTGCCGGGGGTGAAATCCTCGAACCAGATCTGGTCGGTCATCGCGTGCGTTCCGCTTCCTGCAGGCGTCTCCAGTCGATCTTGCTGGTGCCCGATCGCGGCAGCGAGTCGACGAAGGCGATGTGGCGCGGAACCTTGTAGGCGGCCATGATGCCGCGCGCCCAGTCGCGCAAGGCCTCGGCGTCGAGCGATGTGCCGGGGCGCGTCACCACCAGGGCCTTCACGGCTTCGCCGCTGCGTGCGTCCGGCACGGCGATGACGCAGCATTCCTGCACGGCTGGGTGGCGATAAAGCAGCGCCTCGACCTCCGCCGGCCAGACCTTGTAGCCGCCGACGCTGACCATGCGCTTCAGGCGGTCCACGATGAAGAAGTAGCCCTCGGAGTCACGATAGCCGAGGTCGCCGGTACGCAGGAACCGCAGGCCGTCCCGCTCGAGGAAGGCCTCGGCATCGGCCTCGGGCCGGCGCCAATAGCCGCGCATGACCTGCGGCCCCGCGATGATGATCTCCCCGGTCTCGCCATCGGCCATTTCGGCCAGCGAGTGTGGATCTATGACGCGCGAGAAGGTCTGCTGGATCGGAATGCCGAGGCATTGCGGCTTGGGGCGCGCCGGCGGGTTGAGATGGGTCGCGGCGATGGTCTCCGACAGGCCATAGCCTTCCACGAAGCGCAGGCCCCAGCGCGCCTCCAGCTCGGCCGCGACGGCGGCGGGCATGGAAGCGCCGCCGCCCGTGATGATCCGCAGCGGCGCGAAGGCGTCCTGCTGGAAGTCAGGGGCGGCCAGCACGTCCACCACCATCGTCGGCGCCGCGCTCCAGAGCGTGACGCCGTAGCGGCGGAACAGGGGCACGATCAGGTCACGGTCCCAGCGGGCCATCAGCACGATGGTGATGCCCGCGGCGATGCCGCCATTCATCGAGACCTGCATGCCGGCCACATGGAAGAGCGGCATGAAGCCGCTGACCACGCTGGCATCGTCGAAGCCGTACCAAGCGGCCTGGGCGAAGGCGGTGAAGACGGTGCCGGCATGGGTGTGCATGCAGGCCTTGGGGCGCCCTGTCGTACCCGAGGTATAGGGCATCACGCACAGGTCGTCGGCTGTCGTGTCATCCGCGCGCGGTGCACAGCCGGCGGCGAGTGCCGACGCCCAGGCGTGGCAGCCATCCGGCAACGTCTTCGGCAGCACGCTTTCGCGCAGCACCGGCGGCAGGCGGAAGGGCGTGTCGGCGGCCACCTCGTCGGCGTAGGCGGCAAGGATGAGGTGGTCCAGCGTGCCACCCGGCAGGGCCGCAAAGCGATCCAGCAGCTCGGCGCCCAGCAGGGAGACCCGCGCGCCGCTGTCCGCGGCGTAGAAGGCGATATCCTCCGCCGTGCTCATCGGGTTCACCGGCACGACGACGCCGCCGGCGCGGAGGATGGCGTGGTAGGCCGTGACGAAATGCGGCGTGTTCTGCATGTCCAGCAGCACCCGGTCGCCCCGCGCGACGCCGCAACGCGCCTGCAGGAAGCCGGCCAGCGCCTCGACCCGTGCAAGCAGCACCGCGTAGGTGATCTCGGCGCCGTAGAAGGCGAGCGCGACATGGCCGGGCCGTCGCGCCGCGGATCGCCGCAGCGCGGCGTTGAGGGTCGGCGGAAGGTCCGCCAGCGTGGTTGGCAGGCCCTCGGGCCAGAAGGGCGGCGGTGTCATGCGGTGAGCGGGAAGTGGCAGCGCGCGCGCTGTCCGGGGGCCACGTCGCGCAGTTCCGGCGATTGCGTCGTGCAGAGCGGCTGTTCCCGGGGGCAGCGGCCGGCCAGGCGGCAGGCATGCGGGTCGGGGTCAACGGGGCTGCGGGGTTCGCCTTCCAGGCGTTGTTCCGGCGGGCGCGGCGTGCCGGGCAGGCGCGGAATCGCGGACAGCAGCGCCGCCGTGTAGGGGTGGCAGGGCGCGCGGAAGACCTGCTGCGCCGCGCCAGTCTCGACGATGCGGCCCATGTACATCACGGCGATCCGGTCGCAGAGCAGGCGCACGACGTTCAGGTCATGGCTGACGAAGAGCAGCGCCACGCCGGCGCGCCGCCGCAGCGCCATGAGCAGCTTCAGCACCACCGCCTGCACCGAGACATCAAGCGCGCTCGTCGGTTCGTCCAGCACCAGCAGCTTCGGCTTCGGCGCCATCGCGCGGGCGATGCCCACGCGTGCCTTCTGCCCGCCCGACAATTGATGCGGGAAGCGCGGGAAGAGTTCCGGCGGCAGGCCGACCTCCGCGGCGGCTTCGGCAACGCGCGCGCGGATCGCGGGGGCGTCGAGTCCGGGCAGAAGCTGGCGCAGCGGATCGGCGATGGCGTCGAAGACGCTGAAGCGCGGATTGAGGCTCTCGGTCGGGTCCTGGAACACCATCTGGACGTCGCGGCGCGCGGCAGAGGTTGCGAAGCGCGCGGCGGGGATGCCGTGCACGGCGACGCCATCGAGCAGGATCTCGCCGCCATCGGCTTCCACAAGCCGGCTCGCGACCCGCGCAAGGGTGGATTTGCCGCAGCCGGATTCGCCGACCAGGCCGACCGCCTCGCCCGGCATGATCGACAGGTCGACGCCATCCACCGCCATCAGCATTGCCGGTGGCGGGCGGCGGAAGAACTGCAAGGGCCCGCCGCGTGGGCGGGGCATGGCATAGACCTTCCGCAGGCCCGTCAGTTGCAGGACGGGCGTCACAGCGGCTGCCGGCAGGCGACGCGATGCGCGTCGCCCTCAAGCAGCACGGCCGTGCTGTCGCAGATCGGGGCGCGGCGCTCACAGCGTTCGGCGAAGCGGCAGAAGGGCAGGTCGTTGCGGCGCAGGTCGGGCAGCGCGCCCTCGATCGGGGCGAGGGCGTCGATGCTGTCGACCGCGGAGGGGACCGAGGCCAGCAGCTTCGCCGTATAGGGGTGCCGCGGCCGGGCGAAGAGCGTGGCCACGGGCGCATCCTCGACGACATGGCCGGCATGCATCACGACGATCCGGTCGCAGTATTCGGAAGCCAGAGCGAGGTCGTGCGTGATCAGGATGGCGGCGACTCCGCGCGCGCGCACCGCGTCGCGGAACAGGTCCATCACCACGGCCTGCGTCGTCACGTCGAGCCCCGTCGTCGGCTCGTCCGCGACCAGCAGCCGCGGCGCGCAGGCAAGCGCCATGGCGATGCCGATGCGCTGGCACATGCCGCCGGACAATTCGAAGGGATAGGCGCTGGCGCGCCGCTCGGGGTCCGGGATCCGGACCTGGCGGAGGGCCGCGAGCATGCGGCGACGGATCTCGGCGGCGGGTGCTGGGTCGTGGCGCGCCAGCACATCCGCGATCTGCTGACCTGCGCTGCGGATCGGGTTCAGGGCGGTGCGGGGATTCTGGAAGACGATGGAGATGTCGCGGCCGCGGATCTCGTTCAGCTCGGTCTGGGAGAGCGGCAGAAGGTCCCGCCCCTCGAACAGCGCCTGCCCGGAACGGATGCGCGCGGCGGCGTCGAGCAGCCCCATCAGGGCATAGGCGGTGACCGACTTGCCGGAACCGCTCTCGCCCACAATGCCGAGCATCTCGCCGCGTGCGACATCGAAAGACACACCTTCCAGAGCGTGGACGATGCCCGAGCGCGTGCGGAACTCCACCGACAGGTCGCGTACCGAGAGCAGGCTCACGTGCGGCTCCGCGGATCGACCACGTCGCGCAGCCCGTCGCCCAACAGGTTGAAGCAGAACACCGCCAGCATCAGCGCGGCGCCCGGGAAGGCGGCGAGCCACCATTGGCCGGAGACGATGAATTGCGCGCCCTCCGCCACCATGATCCCCCATTCGGGAGTCGGCGCGCGTACGCCGAGCCCGATGAAGGACAGGCCGGCGGCGTTCAGCACGGCCCAGCCCAGGTTGAGCGAGGCCTGCACGACCAGGGGGGGCAGGATGTTCGGCAGCAGGTAGACACGCAGGATGCGCGCATGGCCCGAACCGCCGACCCGGGCCGCCTCCACATAGCCGAGGTTGCGCCGGACGCTGACCTCGGCGCGGGCGAGGCGGATGTAGAAGGGCAGGTTGATCACCGCCGTCGCGTAGACGATCGAGGAGACGGAATTGCCGAGCGCCGCCACCACGCCCATTGCCAGCGCGAACAGCGGAAACGCCATCAGCACATCGACGCCGCGGCTGACGCCACGGTCCACCATGCCGCCGAAATAGCCGATCACCGCGCCCACCACGGCGCCGATGGCAAAAGAGAGCGCGACGGCGGCGAAGGCGATCGCGAGGTCGAGCCGGGTCGCGACGACGGTGCGCGAGAAGATGTCCCGCCCGAGCTGGTCCGTGCCGAACCAATGCGTGGCGGAGGGCGGCTGCAAGGCCATCGGCGTGTTCGTCGCGATGGGGTCGTAGGGCACCAGCGATGGCCCCAGCACGGCGCATCCCAGCAACACCGCCAGCAGCAACAGCGCTACCAGGGTCAGCGGGTTCTCGACCAGGGCGTAGCGCAGCGCGTCCCACCGCTCACGCATCGTCCAGCAGCCCCGTGCGCGGATCGATCACCGCATAGGCGAGGTCCACCAGCAGGTTCACCATGACGAAGATGAAGGCCATGACGAGCATGAAGCCCTGCACCGGCGCATAGTCCAGGGCCAGCAGCGAATCGAGCGCGTAGGATCCGACGCCGGGCCAGGCGAAGACGCGCTCCACCAGGACATTGGCGCCCAGCATGTAGGAGAACACCATGCCGAGCGTGGTCACGATCGGCAGCAGGGCGTTGCGCAGCGCGTAGGTCACGACGATGGTCCGCCAGCGCAGGCCATTGGCCCGCGCCGTGCGGATGAACTCGCTGCCCAGCGCGCCGAGCATCGCCGCGCGCGTCATGCGCGCCAGCGGCGCCAGGGCGAAGATCGCCATGGTGACCGATGGCAGGATGAGCTGCGCGAAGGCGCTGCCGAACCCCTCGGCGTCGCCGGCGAGGAGCGTATCGATCAGCAGGAAGCCGGTGATGGCGGGCGGCATCGTGCCGAAGGGGTCGAGCCGTCCGATCGGCTCCGGCGCGACGCCGGCCTGGTAGTAGAAGATGTAGATCAGCAGCAGGCCCGTCACGAAGGTCGGCAGCGAAACGCCGGCCGTGCTGACCAGCCGGCAGGCATGGTCGACCAGGCTGCCCGGGCGCAGCGCGGCGGCGATGCCGAGCGGCAGCGCGATCGCGATGGCAAGGAGGAAAGCGACAAGGGTGAGTTCGGCCGAGGCCGGCAGGCGGAGCACGAGGTCGCTCAGCACGGGCTGGCCCGTGCCGATGGACAGCCCGAGCTCGCCGCGCGCGAGCCCGCCGAGATAGATCAGGAATTGCCGCCACAGCGGCTGATCCAGCCCGAGGCTCTCGCGGATGGCCTGGATGGAGGCGGCATCCGCGGTCGGGCTGCTGGCGAAGAAGACCGCCGGATCGCCCGGCAGCAGCCGCGTCAGCAGGAAGGTGACCAGCACGACCCCGAACAGGGTCGGCACCACGCCCAGCAGGCGGCGCAGCACGATATTCATGTGGGCTGCGCCTTTGCCCCCGGTTCAGACGCGCCGCAACGTGCGGAGTTCGAGCTGCCGGTGGAACAGGTACTTGTAGCCATCGATGTTGCGCGCCATGCCGGTGTCCAGCGCCGGCTGCCAGAGCAGGATGATCGGCACGTCCCGCTTCGCGAGTTCGATCATGCGGCGCACGTCGCGTTCATAGGCCTCGCGGTTGGTCTCGTAGCGCGTCCGTTCCACGAGCGCGGCGAATTCGGGGTTGTTGTAGCTGCCGAAGTTCCAGCGCGTCGGGCCGTGGTAGAAGATGCGGAAGAAGTAGTCCGCATCGTTGAAGTAGGCGGCGGAGCCTTCGAAGAAGAAGGGCACCTCCTTGCGCTCGAGCAGCGTGCCGAGCTGCCCGCCCGGTACCTTGTTGATCGTCACGCGGATGCCCACGCGCCCCAGCGCCTCCTGTACGAGCAGGGAGAGCGGCTCGGCGACGGGGGCGAGGGAGAGCTCGAAGCTGAACGTGGTCTCGAAGCCGTTCGGGAAGCCGGCCTCGGCCAGCAGCGCGCGCGCCTTGGCGGGGTCGGTGCTGTAGCCGAGAGGCTGGGGGAATTCTGTGGTTTCCGGGGCGCCGGGGGTGCCGCCGAAAAGCGGGCGGCCGCGCTGGAACAGCGCCGCCTCAAACATCTGCTGGTAGGGCAGGGCATGCGCGATCGCCTGGCGGACCTTCACGTTGTCGAAGGGCGCCATGCCACTGTTCATGCCGATGAACTGGAAGGCGCCGGCCATCGGCACGCCGACCACGCGCACGCGACCGCCCTGCGCCATGGAGACGACATCCTGCGGCGGCAGGTCCTGCACGATGTCGGCATCGCCGCGTTCGAGCGAGGATCGGCGCGTCTGCGCATTCGGCACCACCTGCCACAGCACGCGGCGGAAGCCGGGCGTCATGCCGAGCTTCCACTCGTCGAAACGCGAGAGGGTGACGCTCTGGCCGGCGACATGCGCATCGAGCTTGAAGGGGCCGCCGCCGGCGACGTTGGTGCGCAGCCACTCGAAGCCCCAGGGGTCGTTGGCGCCGGCGCGCGCCTTCACCATCTTGGAGTTGAAGATGGCGGGGTAGGTGCCCGCCAGGTTCGGCATGGTGAAGCGGTCCGCCTGCGGGGTCGTGATGCGGATGGTGTGCGCATCCACCACGACGAACTGGTCCGGGCTGGTCATGGAGCCGGTGGAGAATTGCGAGCGCCCGATCGGGCTCGCCACCACGCGGTCCAGCGACCATTTCACGTCTTCCGCCGTCACCGGCGTGCCGTCATGGAAGGTGGCTTCGGGGCGCAGCTTGAAGGTGATGACCTTGCCGCCCTCCGTCACTTCCCAGCTCTCGGCCAGCTCGCCCTCGATCTCGTAGTAGTCGAAGTAGAGCGTGCCGTCCGGCCGGCGGGTGGTGCCGAAGCGCACCAGCCGGTCATAGGTGTTCCAATGCACCTGGATGGCGTTGCGGTTCACGCCGACGCCGATCGGGTCAAAGGAGTTGGGGCCTGCCTGGCTGAGTATGCGCAGGCTTTCCGCGCGGCTCTGCGCGACGGCGGCGCCGGGAAGCATCCCGGCCATGGCGAGCGAGGCAGCGGCAGCCCCGAAATCACGACGACGCATCACAAACCCCCCAAGGTCGGGCCCGGTCTTCGGGCCGGTGACGTCGCGCCGTTGACATCGCCAACGGACACCGGAAGAATAAAACGGTGTTTTTAGATTTGAAACAAGAGGGTCTGTCGCAAGCCGCGACGCCCCGAGAGGGCACCCCCCGATGAACGGCTCCGCCGAGGCCGACCGGAAGCTCCTGGCCGAAGGCGTGCGTGCCTTCGTCGAGGCCGAGCTGCTGCCGCATGAGACCCTGGTGGAGCGGCTCGACGCCGTGCCGGACGACCTGTTCCGCGAGTTGCAGCGCAAGGCGATCGCCGCCGGCTTCTACGCCCTGAACATGCCCGAGGAGCACGGAGGCGGCGGGCTCGACGCGCGCGATCGCGCGGTGACGGAGATCGAGTTCGGGCGGGTCAGCCGAGCCCTCGGCATCATCTGCAACCGCCCTGCGCCGATCCTGAAGGCCTGCACGGGCGACCAGGTGGAGACCTACCTCCGCCCGACGATCCGGGGCGAGCGGTGGGAGTGCTTCGCGCTGACGGAGCCGGGTGCGGGATCCGATGCGCGGGCCATCACGACGAAGGCGGTGGCGGATGGCGACGACTATGTCGTCAACGGCACCAAGCAGTTCATCACCATGGCGATGCGGGCGGATTTCATCATCCTCTTCGCGGTGACCGGGGTGGAGGACACGCCCAAGGGCCCGCAGAAGCGCATCACGGCCTTCCTCGTGGACAAGGCGACGCCCGGCATCACGGTGACGCCGCTCGACGTGTTGTCGAACCGGGGCATGAAGTCCTGCATCATCGGCTTCGAGGATGTCCGCGTGCCGCGGCGCAACATCCTGGGCGAGGAAGGCGGCGGCTTCGCCATCGCCAAGTCCTGGATCTTCTCCGGCCGCGTCATGCTGGCGGCGAATTGCGTGGGGCTGGCCGAGCGCGCGATGGGCATGGCCGCGCAATGGGCCAACCAGCGCGTGGCCTTCGGCAAGCCGATCGGCGCGTTCCAGGGCACCTCCTTCAAGCTGGCCGACATGGCGATGGAAATCCACGCGACCAGGCTCATGGTCGCGGATGCCGCGGCCAAGATGGATGCGGGCACCATCACGCAGCGCGAGGCTTCGCAGGTGAACCTGTTCGGGTCGGAGATGGCAGGACGCGTCACCGACAACGCGCTGCAGATCCTGGGCGGGATGGGCGTTACCAAGGACCTGCCGCTGGAACGCTTCTGGCGGGATGCGCGGGTGGAACGCATCTGGGAAGGCACGTCCGAGATTCACCGCGACATCATCAGCAAGGATGTGCTGCGGGAGTTCCGGTCGTGACCTCCCGCATCCGGGTCGAGTGCCACGGACCCGTGATGGAGATCACCTTCGATCATCCCCCTGCGCACGCCTTCGACCAGCAGGCGTGCCGCGATCTCGATGCCGCCTTCGGGCTGCTGTGCGACTCGCCCGAGCTGCGCTGCGGCATCGTCACGGCAACGGGCGATCGGATCTTCTCGGCCGGGTGGGACCTGAAGGCGGTCGCGGCCGGTGATCGTGGCGAGGATTTCGGGCCGAACGGCTTCATGGGGCTGAAGCGGCAGTTCAACAAACCTGTGATCGCGGCGGTGAACGGGCTCGCTGTCGGCGGTGGGTTCGAATTCTCCCTTCACGCGCATCTCGTCCTCTGCGCCGAGCATGCGGAGTTCGGATTGCCGGAGCTGCAGCGCGGCTTCCTTCCTGAAGCCGGCGGGCTGTGGCGCGCCTATCGGCGCCTGCCGCGCTCCGTCGCGCATGAACTGCTGCTGACGGGACGGCGCCTGACGGCGGAAGAAGGGCTTCGATACGGTTTCGTCAACCGCATCGTGCCGCGGGCGCAGTTGATGCAGGCCGCGCGGGAGATGGCGGCGCAGGTCGCCACGGCGGCGCCGCTGGCGGTGGAGGCGCTGCTGGAGGTGGCGCGCGTCACCGAATGCACGCCGGATGCACAGGCCTTCGCGGCCTTCGCGGCGGGCCTGCCGGCACATCGGCGCATGCGCGAGTCCAACGACTACTACGAGGGGCCGCGCGCCTTCGCCGAAAAGCGACCGCCGCGCTGGACCGGAACCTGAGACGAAGCGAGGCCCCATGGATTTCGAACTCTCCCCCGCCCAGCAGGAAATGCGCGACGCGCTGCGCGCCTTCCTGCTGCGCGAATGTCCCATCGAATATGTCCGCGCATGCGACGAAGCCGAGCGCTTCCCTGTCGAGCTTTTCGACAAACTTGCGGCCCAGGGCTGGCTCGGCCTGCCGATCCCCGAGGCCTATGGCGGAACGGGCGGCAGCTGCACCGACCTGGCTGTGTTCCTGGAAGAGCTGGCCTGGCATTTCGAGGCCGCGGCGAATTGCTACTACACGACCGTCGTCATCGCCGCCGATGCGCTGACCCATTTTGGCTCCGAGGAGCAGAAGCGGACGCTGCTGCCGCAACTGGCGCAGGGGAAGATCCGCTTCGCCTTCTCCCTCTCCGAGCCGAATTCGGGGTCCGACGCCGCGTCGCTGCGGACGAAAGCCGTGCTGGAAGGCGATGAGTGGGTCATCAACGGGCAGAAGATGTTCTGCTCCTGCGCCCAGGTGGCCGACTACATCCTGCTGATGGCGCGGTCCGATGCCACGGCGCCGAAGCATGACGGCATCACGATGTTCCTGCTCGACCCCAAGGCGAAGGGCGTGGAGATCCGGCGGCTGAAGAAGCTCGGCCTGAAGCCGATGGACCTGAACGAGATCTTCCTCAGTGACGTGCGCATCCCCCGGGACGGCATCGTGGGGGCGGTGAACCAGGGCTGGCGCAACGTCCTCAAGACCCTGGATTACGAGCGCTGCTGCCTCTCGGCGGTGAATGTCGGCGCGGCGCAATCCTGCCTCGACAAGGCGCTGGCCTACACCAAGGAACGCGAGCAGTTCGGGCAGAAGATCAGCTCCTTCCAGCTGACCCGGGCCAAGCTCGCCGACATGGAGATGGAGATCGATGCGGCGCGGCTGCTGCTGTATCGCAGCGCGGCGCTGGTGGACCGTCACATCCCCAACAACAAGCAGTCCGCCATCGCCAACCTCTATTCGTCGGAGACCTATGTGCGTGCCGCCATGAGCGGGATGCGGTTGATGGGCGGGTGGGGCTACCTGATGGAGTTCGACATGCAGCGCCATTTCCGCGACAGCAAGCTGGCGGAGATCGGCGGCGGCACGTCGGAGATCCTGCGCATCGTCATCTCGCGGGAGATGCTGAAATGACCGCCGACCTCGTCCTTGCCCGTGGCCGGGTGGCAATGCCGGCCGGGCTGGTCGAGGCGGATCTTCTGGTGAAGGACGGGCGCATCCTCGACATCGTCGACCCGGGGGCGGGGCGCGGCGATGCGGTCGAGAATTTGCGTGGCAGGGTGGTGCTGCCTGGCGGCATCGATCCGCATGTGCATTTCCTCATCGGCTTCATGGGCCAGCGCAGCGTCTATGATTTCGGCAACGGGACAGTCGCCGCGCTGCGGGGCGGCAACACCACCGTCATCGACTTCGCCCTGCAGCGGCGCGGCCGCAGCCTCATGGATGGTCTCAAGCACCGCCGCGTGCAGGCGGACCGGCACGTGGCCTGCGACTACGGGCTGCACCTGATCGCGACCGACGTGAATGCGGCCGTGCTGGCCGAGGTGCCCGCGGTGGTCGCGGCCGGCGCGCATTCCTTCAAGGTCTACACGGTCTATGAGAAGGAACAGCTGAAGGTCGAGGATGGACCTCTGCATGACCTCATGCGCGCGCTCGGCGCCGCAGGCGGCATCATGGGGCTGCACGCCGAGAACGCGTCCCTGATCGACCACGCCATCGCGAAGCACCTGGCGGCGGGTGAAACGGCGCCGCGCTTCCATGCGCTGTCCCGCCCCGCACTGGCGGAGACGGAGGCCGTGACGCGCGGCCTGCTGCTGGCCGAGGATGCCGGCTGCCCGCTGCACATCTTCCACCTGAACGCCGCGGGTGCGCTGGCGGCGATCGAGGCGGCGCAGGCGCGCGGCCAACGCGCCACGGCCGAGACCTGCACGCATTACCTGGCGTTGACGGCGGAGGTGATGGATGGCCCCGACGGGCATCTCTTCGTCATGTCGCCGCCGCTGCGCGACACCGTGCATCAGGCACGGATGTGGGATGGGCTCGCGCGTGGCAGCCTCTGTGCCGTGACCTCCGACGATGCCTCCTACAGCGCCGCGGCGAAGGCGCTGGGCGCCGAGAGCTTCGATCGCATCGCCAATGGCGTGCCGGGCGTGGAGGCGCGGCTGCCGCTGCTGTGGACCCTGGGCGTCGAATCCGGGCGCCTCACCATCCCGCAATTCCTGCGCGCCTGGAGCAGCGGCGCCGCCGAGACCTTCGGGCTTGCGCCGGACAAGGGCAGCATCGTGGTGGGCGCGGACGCCGATTTCGCCGTCATCGACCCCGATTCGCGCCGCATGATGACGACCGACAGCCACTACGGGGCCATCGGCTACAACCCCTTCGAAGGCTTCGACCTGGCGGGCTGGCCGGTCCTGACCATTCGCCGTGGCGCCATCGCCGTGCGCGATGGCGTCTGGCTCGGTCGCGCCGGGGAGGGCCGGTTCCTGACCCGGCGCGCGCATTGAGCCGGATTCCGGTCACGCTCGTCACCGGCTTTCTCGGCAGCGGGAAGACGACGCTGGTCGCGCATCTGCTGGCGCAGCCGGGCATGGCGGGCACGCTGGTCATCGTGAACGAATTCGGCGAGGTCGGCATCGATCACGACCTGCTGGAGGCTTCCAGCGACGACACCATCCTGCTGGCGAATGGCTGCCTCTGCTGCACGATCCGCGGCAATCTGGTGGACACGCTGCTCGATGTGTTGGCGCAGCGCGATGACGGGCGGCTGCGCGGCTTCGACCGCGTGGTGGTCGAGACATCGGGCGTCGCCGATCCCGCGCCGCTGATCGGTTTTCTTCTCTCGCAGCAGGCGGTGACCGATCGCTACGAACTGGCCGGCGTGGTCACGACCGTCGATGCGCTCGCCGGGCCGGACACGCTGGCGCGGCATCGCGAGGCGGCGAGCCAGGTCGCGCTTGCGGACCTGCTGCTGCTGACGAAGTCGGACCTCGTGCCGGCCGGCCGCGCCGATGCCATCGAGTCGTTCCTTCGCGCCGTGACTCCGGCCGCGACGGTGCTGCGGGTGCTGCATGGCGTGGTCGATGCGCCGATCCTGCTCGGGCTGCGCGGCGCGGCGCACACGCAAGCCCCCTGCTGCGACCACGAGCATGAGGCAGGCCATCACCACCATCACCACCATCCCGCGGAGGATCACACCGCGCGGTTTCGCACCACGCTGTTCCACGCGACACGCCCACTGGCGGAGGCGGAGGTTGCACCCCTGCTGGATGCGCTGCGCGCCGTTGCCGGGCCGGCGCTGCTGCGCCTCAAGGGCTTCGTGCCCTTGGCGGAGGGGCATCTGGTGGTGCAGGGGGCCTTGATGGTGGTGCATGACGCTGCACGCGGCGCCGGCGCCGCCCCGGGCGGGGGGCGCCTCGTCGCCATCACGGAAGGGGAGGCGCCGCCGGCGCTGGCAGCGGCGCTGGCAGGCTTCGGCTTCGTCTCCTAGGTGTCGTTGCCAAGGACATTGTCCTTGTTGATGCGGCTGAGAGGCGGCTTGCCGTTGAGGGCTGAGTGCGGCCTTTGGGTGTTGTAGTCGTGCAACCAGGGAAGCATGGCGCGCGTGCGCTCGGCTGAGCTTTGGAAGGGCGTGGCGTATGCCCATTCGCGGATGCTGGTCTGAATGAAGCGCTCGGCCTTGCCGTTGGTCCTGGGGGTATAGGGCCGGGTGCGCTTGTGCTTCAGGCCATGTGCGGCAATTGCCTTGGTGAAGTTGCCCCACTTCCGTGGACGGTTTGCGGGTAGGGATCAGTTGTTCTCGACCATGGCTCTGGCTTCGTATTCGATGGGCGAGAGGTAGCCCAGGGCCGAGTGGCGCCTTGTCGGGTTGTAGAAGCCCTCGATGAAGGCGAACACCGCCATCCGCGCCTCGGCCTGGGATCGGAAGCTGCGGCGGTCGATCAGCTCGCACTCGAGGGTGGCGAAGAACGCCTCGGCCATGGCGTTGTCGTACGCATCGCCGACCGAGCCGGTGGAGGGGCGGACGCCGTTCGGCGCAGTGCGCCGAACCCTTGCATCTCAAGCCGAACGCCACGGATGTGTATTGGCTGCCCTGATCCGAGTGGTGGACGACATCGGCGGGCTTTCGCGTCGTCACCGCCATGTCGAGCGCGTCCAGCACCAGGCGCGTGCGCAGGTCGGTTGCCATGGCCCAGCCGACGATCCGCCGCGACCAGGCGTCCAGCACGACAGCGAGGAACAGGAAGCCCGCTGCGGTCGGCACGTAGGTGATGTCGGCCACCCAGAGCCGGTTCGGGCCTGCGGCCCGGAAGTCTCGGCCGACGAGGTCGTTGGCAGGCCGGTGGCTCGGCTCCCGCTGCGTGGTCGTTGGGAAGCGACGTCTGGAGATGCCGCGCAGCCCGGCGCCGCGCATCAGCCGTGCCACCCGCTTACGGGCCACGGCCGTGCCCTCGCCCTGCAACTCGGCCTGCACCCGCGGCGCGCCGTAGGTGCCGTGCGACGCGGCATGGATCGTGCGGATCCGGCGCAGCAGCGCCGCATCACTCGTGGCATGGGCCGAGGCCGGGCGGCTGCGCCATGCGTAGAAGCCGGACACCGAGACGCCCAGCACGCGGGCCATGGTGGCAATCGGAAATTCGGCCTGGTGCGCGCTCATGAATTCGAAGACCCGCTGGGGGCCCTCTCCCGCGCGGTCCAACGCGCTGCGTTGGACGCCGCCGCCTTTGCCAAGATGTCGCGCTCCTGGCGCAGACGATGGTTCTCACGCCGAAGCTTCGACAGCTCCTCGCGCTCCGGGCTGCTCACGCCGCCGTCCTTGCGGGTGCCACCATCACGCTCGGCCTGACGCACCCAGTTCCAGATCGACTGCGCCGTCGGCTCGAACTCACGCGACAGGTCCTCCGGCGTTCGCCCTGATCGCACCAACTCCACCATTTGCCGCCGGAACTCCGGCGGGTAGGGCACCCTGAATTTCGGCATCTCGGACACCTCCGTCTCAAGCCTCGGGGTGTCCACGAAACCGGGTCAACTCCAACTTCACTCCAGCGCCTGGAGCCGCTGCACGGCCCCGATGAGGAGTGCAGTTGCGCGCTGCCAGGCCTCGCCGACCTCTTGCTGCGTGGCCCAGCCGGGAGGACGCATACGCGCCTGCTCGGTCAGGAGATCGGACCGCGACTGCTACGCGATCGGGAAAGACCTTGAGCGTGGGCGACGCGCGAGTGGGGGCGAGGTGGCGCTTGGCCTGGGGCCGCTGGTCGGACTACCCCGCCTTCGACAGCAAAAAAAGCGCCTTGACCCACGACATATCTTGATTTTCACCTAACCATGGTTGGGTCGAGTGACGCGCGACCGTCATTGCCACGTTGGAAGGGTGCGAATTGTGAGCGCATCGATTCAGATCGGCTACAAAGCCTTCATTGGGCAGGAATTTCCAAACCAGACGCCAGCATGGCACACCTTCATCCTGCTCGATTTCGGAGATGGTCGTCCCAAGAAATTCTTCTCTGGCGCGAGCAATCAAGATGGCAATTTCATCAGTCCAGAGAAATATCATGGGGACATTTTTGATGGGGTTCCTTTTGTTGATAACGAACTCAGTGTGGTTTATGGAGATTATGTTCCAGGAACATATGATTGGGATGTGCCTGGCGATAATATTCATTACGGATTCAAGAATGTATGGTCTGGATCTGCTTCTGATGCGGAGCTAATTTTTCGCGCTATGCATCACAGGGCAATTGAAATAAATCTGCTACGCAAATCATATTTATTGACGGCAAATAATTGTCACTGGGTTACGAGTCAGCTTCTCGAACAGGCTCGTGGTCTCGAGAACCTTTCGGCCCCGTTTTATGGTGGGGATCTAGCTGATTTGTTGCCGCGGCTGTCAGACGGAGACACGATCTGGGTGCCCGGGTCCAAGGACGGGCCAGATGGTGGCGGCGTCGGCAGCGCGGCGGGCCAGTTGGTTGCTCTGCTAGGTCAGATCGCTGATGGATTTTATGAGTTAACTATACTACCAAAAATGGAGGTAGGATTTCATATTTTTCACTCTTTGTTGGAATTTGAGAAAGCCTCTGTTACGCGTTTCATTGATCCAATAATTATTGATTCGGGCGGCGATGGATTGTATTTGAATTCGACAGAAAATTCTCTTGCTTATTTCGACCTGGATGCCGATGGATTTTCTGAAAATGTTTCTTGGGTAAATCCCGGGGATGTTTTTCTCGTTTATGATCGAAATGCCGATGGAATAATAAACGATATATCCGAATTGTTTGGAACGGCTACCACCAGCGGTTATGTTCTTCTTCAGGCCTGGGATACCAATAGCAATGGGTTTCTCGATCCTGGCGACGCGGGCTTCAGTATGCTTGGCGTCTGGGATGATCGGAATGGTAACGGTCGCACGGATGCCGGTGAACTCCGCTCTGTCGTCGATTTCGGCCTTGAGAGTCTGAGCCTTTCACCGGTCGTCGAAAACAGGGTCGTCGAGGGGAGTATCATCGCCGAACGGGCGGCGGCTGTCGTTAACGGCCGCCAGGTGGACTCCTTCGGCGTGTGGTTCGACATTGATCAGGAGAATAGCCGGCCTGACCCGACATCTACCTTCTCGACACCAAGGCAGATCAGCCTGGCGGCCCTGAACGTGCCGTGGCTGCGAGGCTATGGCGATCTGCCCAACCTGGCGCTGGAGGCGTCTGTTGATTCGGATCTCCTCCAGCGGTTGACCGAAATTAAAGACATCACAATTGGCGATCCTGATTTTTTCAGGCTCAGTGAAGAGATAGCATATCTATGGGCAGGCACAGAGAGTGTGCCAGTTGATGGTCGGGGTGCGTTTTTTGATGGTCGAAAACTCGCGACGTTAGAGCGTTTTTTCGGCCAGGATTTTTTGCAGATCCAGCAGATTTTCGGGACCGAGTTCTCTTCTTCTGATCCTCAGAATCGGCTTTCGGCAATTGTTCTGGAAAAATCTTGGGCTGAGCTTTTGGCCGGCATCAGCCTTCGATTGGCTGTTGGGTCGCAACCGATCAGGGATGCGAACTTCGTTGCCTATGATGCGACCTCGGACAAGTTCATCGTTTCCGGACCCCCGGAGCCGGCCTTGGCCCGCCTGCGGAGTCACCTTGATCAGGGTTCCACCGAGTCGGTTATGTACTGGCTTGCTGTATTGGATATCATTAGGCAGTCGGACCTAGATCCTGGTGAGCAGCAAGAATGGACAAGCGTTGTTCAAGAATTATCCAGATCGCATTTTTTTGCGCTGGGCATAGATCCATCTGTTTTAAGTGGTTCCTTCATGGATTATTCCGGCGGCGGCTGGAGAGTGCGTGTTGAGTCCGATGGCAACGAGGATATTGGCTTTCAAAACGAATTCTACATAACTGTTATGGGTAACGGGGATGACTCCCTTGCTGTCAGTAGAGACTATTTTGGTGAATTTCTCTTCATTGACGGAGGCTCCGGTTGGGACAGGCTCATTTCCACTGAAGCGATTCTCAGTAACTTTATCGTCCACGGTTTTGAGGAACTCGTCCTTGTAGGGCGCAGTGCGCGAGACATTCAGGGGGGCACCCTGCAAATCCCGGGGAGCGTCGTCCTGGGACCGCAGGCACTTGAAGATCTTCGGGTCATTCGATCGACGTCCGATTTTGGAGGATTTATCAAGTCATCGACCGGTGGCGTGTATGATCTGCGGCACATCACGATAGCGCCCGACAGCGGTGCGTGGTGGTTCCAGGGTGGGGCCTGGGCAGAGACCATCATTGGTACGGCTGCGGGCGATGACCTGCGGGGAGATGAGGGAAGCGATGTCCTGCGCGGCGGCGCCGGCAATGACACCCTGAGCCCGGTGCACGACAAGCGCTTCGCAAGTCCCGCCGATGGCCGTGAGCGGGTCTATGGCGAGGCTGGCGATGACATCATCTTCTTCAGCAGTCCCAACATCAACGGAACCATCCAGCTCGGAGCCGGCTCGGTAATCGACGGGGGAAGCGGTTTCGATACCCTCAACCTTCGCGCCACGGATCTCTCGGCCGCCAGCCTTACCGGTATCGAGCGTACCAATCTCGAGGGCTCAGCCACGATTGCGGGCGGGCAGGCCGCAAGGCTCGGCGAGGTCTGGACGCATCCCTCGGGTGGTTCCTTCCATTCCGCTGGCAGTGGCCTGTTCGACTTCCGCACCGTGACCGCGGCAACCGGCAGTGGCCAGTGGGCCTTTTGGGGCAGCGACGGCGCAGAGCGCGTTCTTGGCCGGACGATCAGCGACCACTTCATTGGCGGCAGCGGCGCCGATACGCTCGAGGGCTTGGCCGGCCATGACACCCTCTTCGGTGAAGACGGCAACGACCTCCTCCGCGGAGGAGACGGAAATGACCTGCTCGACGGGGGAGCGGGCGATCGCGACCTGATCTTTGGCGAAGCCGGGGATGACGTGATCAGGCTCATTGGCTTGAATGCGCGCAGCGGAACGAGGATCGATGGCGGCACCGGTACCGATGCATTGGCCGTGATCGGTAATCTCAGCCTGGCCGGTGCTTCTGTAACCGGCATTGAGCGACTGGAAGTCCACGGTGTTCGCACTCCGCGCGAGGATGGCCCAGCTTCGATATTGGTGGTCGATACCAAGACGCTGGCGTCGATCACGAGCTTCTGGGCGTCAGACTACTATTACGTGCGTGGGGCCGATGTGGTCCTCCAGTCATCGACCGGTGGCGTGTATGATCTGCGGCACATCACGATAGCGCCCGACAGCGGTGCGTGGTGGTTCCAGGGTGGGGCCTGGGCAGAGACCATCATTGGTACGGCTGCGGGCGATGACCTGCGGGGAGATGAGGGAAGCGATGTCCTGCGCGGCGGCGCCGGCAATGACACCCTGAGCCCGGTGCACGACAAGCGCTTCGCAAGTCCCGCCGATGGCCGTGAGCGGGTCTATGGCGAGGCTGGCGATGACATCATCTTCTTCAGCAGTCCCAACATCAACGGAACCATCCAGCTCGGAGCCGGCTCGGTAATCGACGGGGGAAGCGGTTTCGATACCCTCAACCTTCGCGCCACGGATCTCTCGGCCGCCAGCCTTACCGGTATCGAGCGTACCAATCTCGAGGGCTCAGCCACGATTGCGGGCGGGCAGGCCGCAAGGCTCGGCGAGGTCTGGACGCATCCCTCGGGTGGTTCCTTCCATTCCGCTGGCAGTGGCCTGTTCGACTTCCGCACCGTGACCGCGGCAACCGGCAGTGGCCAGTGGGCCTTTTGGGGCAGCGACGGCGCAGAGCGCGTTCTTGGCCGGACGATCAGCGACCACTTCATTGGCGGCAGCGGCGCCGATACGCTCGAGGGCTTGGCCGGCCATGACACCCTCTTCGGTGAAGACGGCAACGACCTCCTCCGTGGAGGAGACGGAAATGACCTGCTCGACGGGGGAGCAGGGAGCGATACTCTCGATGGCGGTACCGGCTTCGAGATCCTATTCGGAGGTCTAGGTAACGACTCGATTACTGGTGGAGATGGCGCAGATTCCCTGAACGGAGGCGATGGCGCAGATATACTAGTCGGCGGCGTTGGCGCAGACTATCTCACAGGCGGCCTTGGAATGGATGCCTTCCGCTTTCATGCTGCTTCTGATGGTACCGATATCATCAGTGAATTTGTTAAGGGAGAGGATTCAATTTGGATCTCAGCAAGAGGATTTGGCTTTTCTTCCCTGGGTAGTTTGGTCCCATCCAGCTTTGCCATGGAGGCCGCTTCGTCAGCCGGACCGCAGTTCATCTACCTCACATCCACTGGTACACTAGTTTGGGATGCCGATGGAGTTGGCTCGCTTGCTGCGGTGCCGCTAGTGACACTTGCGAACCGTCCCATAATCGAAGCGATTGATATTTTGCTATTTTAGGTGTTTAGTGCCGGCATTTGGTGGTGCGGATTTTGGGTGAAGCGATTGGGCTGGTCTGCCCATGCCTTGCAGATGAATTCGTATGGTGTGAGCCCGCGAAGGCGCTTGAGGCGGCGGGCGAAGTTGTAGGCGGCGATGAAGCCGTTGAGGTGTTGCTGACCTGCCCCCGTAGAAGCGGTCCGCCGGTGATGTAGTCCGGCGGCAGCGGAAGGGGTGTTTGGGATGGCGCGGAAGAAGGCGCACACGCCTGAGGAGATCGTGGCGAAG
>NZ_JBXVVR010000011.1:0-134133 GCF_057219975.1 Roseomonas sp. TF40
TCTGCAAGGCGTGGGCAGACCAGCCCGACCGCTTCACACAAAATCCGCACCACCAAATGCCGGGACTAAACACCTAGAAGTCATTGAAGCCAGAGCAAGAAATGCGTTCAGCGTCGCGGCAGCGCCGCGACCCATCTGAACGCATATTGCTCTAGGGCCGAGCGGCCGAATGGCCGCCGCCGCAAGTGCGGCGAGCCAAGCGCGCGGAGCGCGCGCCCGGCGCCTGAGGGCGATCTCAGAAATTCACCTTATCGCCGCCCTTGAGGCTGAGGATCTCGCGCGCCTCATCCGGCGTCGCGACGCTCATGCCCAAGCCTTCGATGATCTGGCGCGCGAGGCGCACCTGCACCGCATTGCTCTCGGCGAGCTTGCCGGGGCCGGCCCAGAGGCTGTCCTCCAGCCCCACGCGGATGTTGCCGCCCATCGCCGCGGACATCGCCGCGATGCGCAGCTGCGCCGCACCGGCGCCGAGCACGCTCCATTTGTAGGCGTCGCCGAACAGCCGGTCCGCCGTGCGCTTCATGTGCATCACGTCGTCGGGGTGGGAGCCGATGCCGCCCTGCAGGCCGAACACGGTCTGGATGAAGAGCGGCGCCTTCACCAACCCCTGATCGTAGAAGTACTTGAGATTGTAGAGATGCGAGGTGTCGTAGCACTCGAACTCGAAGCGCGTGTCGTTCCCCGCGCAGGTGGTCAGGATGTACTCGATGTCGGCGAAGCTGTTACGGAAGATGATGTCCTTGTTGGCGAGGTAGGCGGGCTCCCACTCATGCTGGAAGCTCTTGAAGCGGTTCAGCATGCCGAAGAGGCCGAAATTCATGCTGCCGAGGTTCAGCGAGGCGACCTCCGGCTTGAAGGTCGCGGCGGGGCGCACGCGCTGCTCGATGGTCATGGTCGGCGCGCCGCCGGTGGTGAGGTTCAGCACGCAATCGCTGCGCTGCTTGATGACGCGCAGGAAGGGCGCGAAGGCCTCCGGCGACTGGTCGGGCCGCCCATCCACGGGGTTGCGCGCATGCAGATGCACGATGGCAGCACCCGCTTCCGCCGCGCCGATCGCGGCGTCCGCGATCTGCTCCGCCGTGATCGGCAGATGCGGGGACATAGATGGCGTGTGGATCGCCCCGGTCACCGCGCAGGTGATGATGACTTTCCGGCTCATGTGCTGCTCTCCGGTTCTTCCTGGTTGCGTTTATGGGCGGCGAGGGCCGCGAGGCGGCGGTCGCGCCAGGCGCTGCGTGCCGCCACCTCCGCGCGCGTCGGCGCCGCGCCCCAGGCATCGAGGATCTTCGCCACGCCCTCGGCGCCGAAGACGGCGGGGGAGGGCGGGTTGGACGCGACCCGGCCGAAGAAGCCGCCATAGCGCGCGCAGTAATCCGCGATGCCGCCCGGCGCGTTCAGCTCGATGGTCGCGAAGGGACCGAGGAAGGACCAGCGCAGGCCGAGACCCTCGGCGACGGTGGTGTCCAGGTCCTGCGGGCTGACATAGCCCTCTTGCACCAGGCGGAAGGCCTCGGCGAGCAGCGCGCCCTGCAGGCGGTTGAGGATGAAGCCTTCGATCTCACGCAGCACGGTCACGGGCGCCTGGCCGACAGACTCGAAGATCGCGCGCGCGGTGGTGAGCGTCTCCGGCGCGGTCCAGGGCGCGCCGGAAAGCTCCACCACCGGCACGAGATGCGGCGGGTTCACCGGATGCGCGACAAGGCAGCGCGCGCGCCCCGCCAGCCCCTCGGTGAAGCTCGAACACGGAATCGCACTGGTGGAGGAGGCCAGCAGAGCGCCGGGTGGGGCGAGGCGATCGAGTTCGGCGAAGATGGCGCGCTTGGTCGGCGCGTCCTCCGGCCCGTTCTCCTGCACGAAATCCACCTCCGCCAGCGCATCGGCAAGGCCGGCGGCCACGCGCACCCGCGCCAGCGCCGCGGGGGCATCCGCGCAGAGCCCGTGGCGCGCCAGATCGGCGAGGCCGGTGGCGATCAGCCCGGGCGCGGCCGCCAGCGCGGCCGGCACGGGATCATGCAGCGCCACCTGCCAGCCGGCGCGGGCGAAGACCATGGCCCAGGCACGGCCGATCAGCCCCGCACCGACAATCGCCACCCGCCTGCCCGTCATCGCGCTTCCCCCATCCCCGGGCACGATAGGCCCAGGCCGAGGGCGCGCAAGCCGGGGTGGCGGTCAGCCGGGGCGTTCCAGCACCGTCCACAGCGAGAGCGCGAGCTTGCGCGCCGTCGCCTCATCGGTCTTCAACGTCATGAACTGCCCGTCGCGGGCGAGGAGATGCACCTCACCGCTCTTGCCGGCGGTGAGGAGCGAAGCAGACACAAGATCAGGCATGGGCCGGCCGAGGCCGACATTGCGCGGCGTCATGGGGTGAGTCCTCTTGCCTTCCTGCCGCCATCCTGGCAGCCACGCCGCGAGCTTGCAGCGTCCGGCTTGAGCAACCGTTAATCAGCTCCCCGGATCTCCGGCGCCAAGAACCCGCCTCAGCTGCGCGAGCATGGCCTGCGCGGGCTCGCCGAGATCCTCCTCCGGCCCGGCCACTTCCTCGACCACCGCGAGCGCGTGGCGCGCCTCATCCTTGTCGTGCAGCAGGCGGGGCAGGGCGGCGAGCGCGGCGTCGGGGGCGACCTCCACGATCAGCGTCTGCTCGCGGATCAGGGCCTGGCGGGCCTCGGGCGTCATCTGCGCGAAGGGCGCCTCGCCGGTCAGCAGCGCGTTGGAGCGGGCGAGGCGATTGCGCCGCACGCCGCCGCGCGCGCGGGCCAGCAGGATCATCATGCGGATCACCGCCTCGGCGTAGCCACCCTCCGCGAGGCGGGCGAGGGCGGCGCGCGCCTCGGGCGTGTCGCCGAGCGTGGTGGGCGGCGCGGGCGGGGTTTCCTCCGCCGGATCGGAGGCGACGCCGAAGGCGGCGAGGGTGCCATAGACGGCGTGGAAGGCGATCTCCTGGAAGGCGTCGCGCCGGTCGCGCCAGGAATCGATCGCGTGCTCGATGCTGTCGGCCATGGCGCGTTCGAGCCCGATGAAGGGGTTGTCGGGCGCGACCGGCGCGCGGTTGGCGCGCACCTGCTCGGCCATCGGACCCAGGGCGTGCATCAGCGGGTTCTTGTCGCTCACCAGCGTGCGGCGCAGGCGCATCGGGTTGAGCTTGCGGCGGAAGGCGGCGCCGCGCTCGGTGGTGATCTGCCGCACCACGGGGGAGACGACCATGTCGTAGATGGTCTGGTTCATCTCGGCGATGCGCGCCACGGCGGGGAAGGCCTCGTTCTCGGCCTCGCCGGTGGCGGCGCGGATATCGGCCAGCGTGCGTGCGACAAGTTCGACCTGGTAGCCGGTGTTGAGCCCCGAGCCCTCGGCGCCGGTGATGCGCATCTCGTAGAGGCCCGGCGCCACCGCCTCGATCAGCTCGAGCGTGTTGGCGATCTCGTTGTGCTCCTTGTTGGCGATCTTGCCGGAGACGAAGATGCCGAGATGGCCGATGTCGTCATGCACGAGATAGACGATGGTCTGGCCGAGCGTCTTGATCTCCTGCTCGTCGCGATAGACGTCGGCGATCCAGCGCAGCGCCTGGGCGGGGGGCGTGATGTTGTCGCCGGCCGAGGCGAAGACGATGATCGGCGACTTCACCGCGCGCATGTTGAAGGTGGGCCCGCCCGCGCCGCGCTGGCCGGAGCTGATCTCGCCACGCGCGAAACGATCGCCGATGAACAGATTCTCGACGATCCAGCGGATCTCGTCGCGGTTCATCAGGAAGTAGCCGCCCCACCAGCGCTCGAATTCCAGGAAGCGCTCGGGCTCGGTGTCGGCGCGCTCATAGAGGTTGTAGTATTTGCGGAACCAGGTGTTGCCGGGCGAGAGGCTCTCGAAATTCGCCACCAAATTGGCGCCGTCGAACTTGCCGTTGCCGAGATCGGCCAGCAGCGCGGCCGGCCAGGATCCGCCGGCGAGGCCGCCGGTGTAGCGCATCGGGTTGCGCCCCTTCTCGCCCGCCCAGTAGGAAAGCGGCGCGCCGTTGAGCACCAACGGGCCGGTGAGGTCGGGCTCCGAGGCGCCGAGCATCATCACCGCCCAGCCGCCCTGGCAATTGCCGATCACCACCGGCTTCGCCGCCTTGGGGTGCAGCTCATGGATCTTGCGCAGGAAGGTCGCCTCGGCCTGGGTGATGTCGAGGATGGTCTGGCCGGGCTCGGGGTCGCGGAAGAAGATGACGAAATACACGGGATGGCCGCGGCGCAGCGCGACGCCGACCTGGCTGTCCGACTTGAAGCCGCCGATGCCGGCCCCGTGGCCCGCGCGCGGGTCGATGATGACGAAGGGGCGCATGGTGGGGTCCGGCGCGGGCGCGCCCTCGGGCGGGCGGATGCGCACCAGCGCGTAGTTGCAGGGCCGCGGCAGGGTGCGGCCATCCACCACCATGTCCCATTCGAAGACCAGGACGGGCGGGCAGCCCGCCGCCTCATGCTCGACGAAGGTGTTGCCGGCGCGGCGCATCGTGTCCCAGAACAGCACGCCGCGCTGAGCGGCATCGATGCTGTAGGCCATCGCATCCTGCATCAGCGCGAAGGGGCTGCGGCCCCAGAATTGCGTCAGCGCGCTGAGCCCCGCATCGCTGGGCACCGGCGTCAGGCTCTTCGCCTGGCGGCCGATGACTTCGGTCATGACGCGCGTCTGTTCCAGCGCGCGGGACATTTTCTCGGCGCCCTTGGTCAGCAGTTCGCGGCCGGGCGGGGGAGGAACGGCGGTCATGTGGGGCGGTTCCGTGATTATGGCGTTCTTGCTTGCGGCGCCTGAGTTCGCGCCTGCTGCAATGCAGCATAGCACGGCGCGGCTGTCATGTCCGTTAAGTTGCGGCCATCCGGGTCAGGCCAGCTTCGCCCCCGCCGGCACCGCCATGCCGCGCCGCACCGCCGGGCGGGCGCCCATGCGGGCGAACCAGGCGGCGAGGTGGGGCGTGTCCTCCAGCCGCCGCTCGGCCCAGTCGTGCTTCGCGATCCAGGGATAGGCGGCGATGTCGGCGATCGAGCAATCCGCGCCGGCGAGGTAGGGATGCGCGCGCAGCCGCCCATCCAGCAGGCGATAGGCGCGCTCGACCAGGGCGGTGGTGTGCGCGCGGGCGGCCTCCGGCTTCTCGGGGGCGAGTTCGGTCCAGTGATGCGCCTGGCCGGTGAAGGGGCCGATCGAGGTCAGCGCCACCATCAGCCAGCTCAGCACCGCGGCCCGCGCTTCGCCGGAAGCGGGCAGCAGCACGCCATGCCGCTCCGCCAGGTGCAGCAGGATGGCCCCGCTCTCGAACAGCACCAGCGGCGCGGCGCCCGGGCGCTGCTCGACCAGGATCGGGATCTTGCCATAGGGATTCAGCGCCAGGATCTCGGGCGCGAATTGCTGGCGCGCGCGGATGTTCACGCCCGTGACGGCGTAGTCGAGGCCGCATTCCTCCAGCATGATCGAGACACGCTGCGAATTGGGCGTGGCCCAGCCGTAGAAATGCAGCATCGCCTCAGGCCATGCCGACGGCGGGCAGACGCTCGGGGCGCGCGTCGTCGGGGCGGGCGGCGATCATCGCCTCCAGCTCGCGCCGGCGCGCGGCATGGGCGGGGTCGTCGGCGATGTTCGTCATCTCATGCGGATCGTTGAGCAGGTCATACATCTCGGCCGCGCCCGAGATCGCCTCGATGGTCAGCTTGTCGCGCGCCGTGCGCACGGTGCGCAGTTCCAGCGGCACGCCGCAGCGGCTGTCGGAGAGGTCCCATTCGGAATAGGCGAAGTCGCGCGATTCCCGGCCACGCGCCACGCCGAGCAGGCTGCGGCTGTGCCAGTGCCCGGGCTGGGAGACGCCGGCCATCTCCAGGAAGGTCGCCGGGAAATCGAGCGAGGAGACAGGCTCATCGCACACCGCCCCCTTCGGCAGGCCCGGGCCGCGCATCAGGCAGACCACGCGCAGCAGGCCCTCATAGGGAATCGGCCCCTTGAGCAGCAGCCCATGGTCGCCCAGCCAGTCGCCATGGTCGGAGGCGATGACGACCAGCGTGTTCTCCTCCAGGCCCAGGCGGTGCAGCTCGATCAGGATGCGGCCGATGTTGTGGTCCGCCAGGGAGATCATGCCGTAGTAGTTGGCGATCACCTCGGCGAGCTGCTCGTCGCTCAGCACCGGCGTGCGGCTGTGCTTGGCGCGGAACTCGCGCAGCTCCTTGTCGGCCAGGTTGGGCACGCCCTCCAGGCTCGCGCGGTGCCACCAGGGGCGGCGGTCGAGGTCGAGGCTGCGATGCGGCGGCAGATCCACTTGGTCCGGCCGGTGCAGCAGGCTCCAGGGCAGGGGGCAGTCGAAGGGGTGGTGCGGGTCGGGGATGGAGGCCCAGAGGCAGAAGGGCCGGTCCCGCGCCTCGTTCAGGAAGGCCACGGTGCGGTCGCCGACCCAGGTTGAATTGTGCCAGGCCGGCGGCAGGGCGGAATGCCAGGTCTGCGGCGCGCCCTTCACGTCGGGCCCGGCATTGGTGCGATAGAGCGCATCCTTCTCCGCCCCGCGGCCATCGGCGTGGTACCAGGCCTCGTAGGATTGGCCGTAGGGCGGCGCCATGGGCGGGAAGGTGTTGTGCCCCTCGACCATCAGCTGCACGCGCTGGAAGCCCATATAGGGACCGGTCCAGTTCGGCCCGTAGAGATGCATGCTGTGCCGGCATTCCGGCGAGCCGGTTGGGTGGAAGGTGTGGGCGGTGGCGAAATGCGCCTTGCCGATCAGCGCCGTGTCGTAGCCGGCGCGGGCCAGCTCGGCGGCGAAGCTGTGCTTCGCGGGCTCGGCCGGCAGGTCGATGCCATTGTCGCAGACGCCATGGGTGCGCGGCAGCAGCCCGGTGAGGATCGAGGCGCGCGTCGGCTGGCAGACCAGGTTGGGCGTGATGCAGCCGCGGAACAGCACGCCCTCCCGCGCCAGCTGGTCCATATGCGGGGTGTGCACCTTGCGGCCCATCACGCCGAGGCAATCGGCGCGCTGCTGGTCGGTGGTGATGAAGAGGATGTTGGGGCGTTTGTCGCGCAAGGTGCGGGGATTCCCTATTCGATCGTGACGCCGGAGGCGCGGGCGGCTTCGCCCCAGAAGGCCATCTCGCTGGCCAGGAAGCTGCGGAAGGTCGCGGCGTCGCCACGCCGCACGGTCAGGCCGGATTCGGCCAGCCTGGAGATCACCTCCGGCCGGGCCTGGGCACGGGCAAGGGCGGCCTCGGTGTGGCGGATCACCTCGGCGGGCACGCCGGCGGGCGCCAGCATCCCGTACCAGACCGGCATGGCGAAGCCCGGCACCGCGGCCTCGCCGATGGTCGGCACGCTGGGGGCGAGGGGCGAGCGCTCGGGCGTGCTGACGGCCAGCGCCAGCAGCCTGCCCTCCCGCAGATGCGGCACCAGCGGCGGCAGGCCGATGGAGCCGACGCGCAACTGGCCCGAGAGCAGATCGACCACCGCCGGCGCGCCGCCGCGATAGGGCACGTGGCTCACCCGGAAATTCAGGCGCTTGGCCAGGGCCTCCATGCCCAGATGGTGCGGGCTGCCGGCATTGGGGCTTCCATAGAGCACCGGCTCGGGCTGGGCGCGGGCCCAGGCGGCGAAGTCGGCCAGGCTGCGCGCCGGGATGGCCGGGTTGATGACGACGACGAAGGGGAATTCGGCGACGAGGCCGATCGGCGCGAAGTCCCGTGCCGGGTCGAAGCCGACGCGGCGGTAGAGGGCGGGGTTGATGGCGGTCTGCGCCTGGTCGCCCATCAGCAGCGTGTAGCCATCGGGGGCGGCGCGGGCCACCGCCTCGGCGGCGATGTTGCCGCCTGCGCCGGGGCGGTTCTCGATGGCGAAGCCGCGCGGGAAGTCCGGCCCCATAGCCTCGGCCAGGATCCGGGTGATGATGTCGGTCGCCCCGCCGGCGGCGGCGCCGACCAGGATGCGCACGGGGCGCGAGGGGTAGGGGGCGGGCTGGGCGCGCAGCGCGCCGGACGTGCCGCCCGCCATCAGCGCACCCAGCAGGGCACGCCGACGCAGGGCGTGATGTTGCATGGCCATCTCGCACTTCCTCCTTGCGGTCTTTGCGGACCGCTTGGGAGGAAGCCTGGAAGCCCCAGCCGCGCCTGTCAAACGCTATGTGGCGCGGCCCCGCTTCTCCTGCGCGTTGCGCAGCAGCGCGATGCCGCGATAGAGGCCATGCACCATCTTGCTGTAGGGCGCGACGACGAAGAGCGCGAGCACCAGCCCGAAATGCAGCGCCAGCATCACGCCCATCGCGCCGGTGTGGCGGATGGCCAGCAGAAGCAGGCCCGTGGCGGCGATCAGGAAGAGCAGGCCGAGCATGGCGTATTCGCCGCCGACCAGCTTCTTCGCGACCGGCACCGGGTCGGTGATGATCTTCACGCGGATCAGCCCCGCCGTGCCGATGCACATCAGCACGCCGCCCCAGGTGCCAAGCTGCACGGGCAGCGAGAAGAAGGCATGCGGCGAATGCCAGCCGAAGACGTGGTGATAGACTGCGCCCGTGCTCGTTGCCGCGAAGCAGAGCATGAAGCCGTAGAACATCGCCTGGTGCAGCCAGCGGCGTTGCTGGGCGAAGCTGTCATCGAGATCGTTGCAGCCATGCCCGCCGCCGCCGAGGTTGCGCAGCGTCAGGATATCGACCGCCGCCTCCTTCGCCGGGGCCGGGGAGAGCCGCCCCGCCATGCCGCCCGTCGCGCGCCAGTAGCGCAGGGCGCCCATGCTCATCGCGAGGATGGCGAAGAGGAAGGTCGAGCCCGCCAGCAGGTTGATGAGCCAGAGCGGGATGACGCGGAAGAAGGCGCCCGTGCCGGTCTGCGCCGTGTAGAGCACCGCCGGATCGACCAGCGCCATCGCCAGCAGCAGCGCGAGCGTGACGCCGAGGGTCGCCGCCGCGACCACCAGCGTGCCATTGCGCTCGAACAGCTTTCCCATGCCGGCGGGCCAGGCGTATTCGGCATAGCTCTCGGCGCGGATGGTGGCGAAGGTCGCCGGGATGTTGATGCCGAACTCATGCGGCGGCGCATATTGGCAGGCGTGGTAGCAGCCCTTGCAGCCATGGCAGAGATTGGCGAGGTGCGTCAGGTCCGCGACCTCGAATTCGCGGCGCATCGCCATGGCGGGGAAGACCGCGCAATAGCCCTCGCAATAGCGGCAGGCATTGCACACCGCCATCTGGCGGCGGGCTTCCTGCATGGCTTCCGATTCGGGGCGGGCTTCAGTTTCTTGCATGGCGCGCGGCCTCCTCACCGGCGATGCGGCCGAACACCGTGCCGAGGGTCATTCCGAAGCCGGCCAGGTAGCCCTGGCCGAGGATGTTGCCGGACATGATCTCGCCACTCGCGAACATGTTGGCGGAAGGCTTGCCATCGGCCATCAGCACGCGCGCGCGCTCATTCACCTTCACGCCGAGGAAGGTGAAGGTGATGCCCGGGCGCAGCGGGTATCCGTAGAAGGGCGGCTGGTCGATGCGCCGCGCCCAGTGGCTTTTCGGTGGGCTCAGCCCTTCCGTGCGGCAATCATCGGGCGTCATCGGCGTGAAGGTGCCCGGCCGGACGGCCGCGTTGTACTCGGCCACCACGCGCGCGAGCTTGCCGGCATCCATCCCCGCGACATGCGCGAGTTCCTCGATGCTGTCCGCCTTGTAGGGCGGATAGACGGAGGGCAGAAAATTCTTCACCGCCTGGCTGTCGGTGACGGCGAGCGCCACCTGGCCGGGCTGCTGCGCGATCAGCCGGCCCCAGATGGCGTAGCGCTTCGGCCAGACATCCTCGCCCTCATCGTAGAAGCGCTCGACATTGCGGTTCACGACGATGGCGAAGGGCACGCAGTCGAGCCGCATGGCGAGGCCGCCATCCTGCATCGGCGCGCGCGCGTCATTGGCCACGGCGTGGAACTGCGTCGGGTCGCCCACCTCCTGCACCCCCTGGGCGAGCAGGTCCTTCAGCACGGTGCCCTGGGCATAGGGCGTGCCGCGGATCTGGAAATTGTCGGCGGCATCGCCCCAGTATTCGCGCAGCCAGTTGCGGTTGGCCTGGAAGCCGCCGCTCGCCGCGACCAGCGCCTTGAAGCGCACGCGCTCGGGGAAGCCGCAATGGGAGAGGATGGCCTCCGTGGCGAAGCCTTCCTCGACCTTGATGTGCTGCACCTCGGTGTTGGTCAGCAGCACGATCCCGAGCTTCTCGGCTTCCCGATACAGCGCATTCACCAGCGCCTTGCCGCCGCCGAGGAAGAAGGCGTTGGTGCGCGACAGGGACAGCGTGCCCGAGAGGGAGGGCTGGAACACCACGCCGCAACTCGCCAGGAAATCGGGGGCGTGCTGGCTCGCGCGGATGCACATCCGCGCAAGAGCCTCATTGGTCTTGCCGCCGGTGACGCGGTTGAGGTCGTCCCAGTATTCCTCCTCCAGGTAGCTGTCGGTCAGCACCGCGGTGGGGCCGGGATGGAGCGCGCGGAGGTTGCGCGTGTGGCGCGAATTGCCGCCGCGCATCGGCGGGGGCGCGGCCTCGCAGAGCAGCACCGAGGCGCCGGCGCGGCGCGCCGTGATGGCGGCGCAGAGCGCGGCATTGCCGCCGCCCACCACCAGCACGTCGTAGATTCGGGCGAAATCCGGCATGGGGCCTCCCCTGGGGATGCCCCTCTTGTATCCAGTTGTATCCAGTGATGTCCAGATGGGCTAGAAACGCCCGATGGACGTGATCCCCACCCCCCTGCCGCCGCGCGATCTCGGCCAGGAAGCCTATGACCGCATCCGCGCCGCCATCCGCGAGGGCACGCTCACCCCGGGCCTGCGCCTGACGGAAACCGACCTCGCGGCGCGCTTCGGCGTCTCGCGCACCCCGGTCCGCCAGGCCATCGCGCGGCTGGAGGCCGAGGGGCTGCTGACGCATGAGCCGCGGCGCGGCCTCAGCGTGACGCGCCCCGACCACCAGCAGGTGGTGGAGCTCTATGTGATGCGCGAGGTGCTGGAAGCCGCCGCCGCGCGCCTCGCCGCGCAGCATGCGACCCCGACCGAGATCGGCGCGATGGCGGAACTGGTGGCGGGCGAACCCGCGCTCTTCGCCGATGCGCGCGCCCTGGCCGAGACGAATCAGCGCCTGCACGGGCTGCTCTACCTCGCCGCGCATAACCGCTATCTGCTGCGCAGCCTGGAGCAGATCGCCGCCACCATGGCGCTGCTGCCCTCGCTGCTGACGCATGGCGACCGCGCGCGGCAGGCCCATGCGGAGCATCGGGCGCTGCTGGCGGCGCTGCGCGTGCGTGACGGTGATGCGGCGGAGGCAGCGGCACGGGCGCATGCCCAGGCGGCGCAGCGCCATCGCCTCGCCTGGCTGGTGCAGACCGTGGGCGTGCCCTTCGCCGCGCCGGGCGGCTGACCTGCCTATTCCGCGGCGAGGCGCGTGACGTCCAGCTCCACCTGCTTCACGTCATAGGCGCGCAGATCCGCGTAGTAGCGCGGCAACTCAGCCGCGAAGAGGCCGCGCGTGAGGCCCGCGGCCAGGCGCGGCACGGCGATGTTCATGGCGTTGATGGAAGCGCCCGCCGGCCCGAAGGACATGGTGGAGCCGATGCCGAAGAGGTGGATGTCGCGCATCCAGGGGGTCTCGCCCGGCACACGCTCGGTGAAGGCGTAGTCGGGCGCGAGATAGGGGAATTCGCCCAGCCGCGCATTCGCCTCTTCCGCCGGCGGGGTGTAGCGGTCCGACCAGCGCGCGATGTTGTGCGCGCACGCCGCGAGCCCCGGCACCAGCCCAGGGTCCATGCGCACGCCGGTGCCGCAGATGAGGAAATCCGCCGTGAAATCGCCCCGCGATGTCGCCACCACGGCGCGGCCATCCGCCGCGACGCGCGCATCGGTCCAGGGGCGGCCGACATGCATCTGGAAATGCGGGAAGCGCATCACGCGGTCATAGGTGTCGGGCGGGAAGCCCTCGCGCAGGCCGAGCACATAAGCCATGAAGCGCCAGCGCCATTCATCGGGCATTTCATGCAGGTGCCGCAGGAAGCCGGCGAAGGTCAGCCAGCGATAGGGCTGCACCACCATCGGCTCGGCACGGCGGCAGAACAGGTGCACCTCCGCCGCGCCGGCCTCCAGCGCGCAGGCGGCATTGTCGAAGGCGCTCGCACCGGCGCCGAGCACGGCGACGACCTTGCCGCGCAGGGCGGCGAAGTCGATCGGATCGGCGGTGTGGGCGCGCAGCGGCGTGGGCAGGGCGCGCACGAAATCGGGCATCCACCAGATCCCCGCATCCTCCTGCCCGGTGGCCAGCACGACCTTGCGCGCTAGCATCGCGCCCGCGCTGGTCTCGACGCGCAGGCAGGGCAGGCCGTCATCGGTCTGCGTGGGGGAGATGCGCCCGGCCTCGACGCCGTTGCGCACCGGCACGCCGGTGACGCGGCGGAACCAGAGCAGGTAGTCGTTCCAGTTTTCCTTGGGGATGTAGCGCAGCGCATCCCACGCCGCGCGGCCGAACTGCGCCTCATGCCAGGCCTGGTAGGTGAGGGAGGCGATGCCGAGGTCGGGCCCGCTCTGGTCCTTCCAACTGCGCAGATTGTGCATGCGCGCATAGGTCAGCCAGGGCCCCTCGCGCCCTTCCGGCGCGCGGTCGAGCACGAGGATGTTGCGCACCTTGTCGCGCATCAGCGCGAAGCCGGTGACCACGCCGCACTGCCCGCCGCCGACGATCAGCACATCCAAAACCGGCGCGCCGCCGCTCGTCTTGGGCTGCATCCAGGCCATGCGCGGATGCGCGGTGAGGTCGAGGTCGCGCGCCACATCGGCTTCCAGCTCGGCCAGGGTGCGGGGTGCGGGCAAGGCGGGTGACTCCGGCAGGAACGACGCTGATGTGGGACGATCCCATGCCCGCGCCAGGGTCGCCAGCGGGCCCGGCGCCGTGCCGATGCCGCGCGGGCCTGCGATGCTGTGTATACCGGCACGGCCTGCACGCGCCTTGCGCAGCCCGATGCGAAGGCTTCGTTGCCGACAGCGCAATGGGCTTGCCAGCCCCGCACGCTTCTTGCGAGGCTTCCCCCATGCCCGATACAGGCTTGCCCCGCAGCGCTGCCCTCGCGCCCTCGCCGATCTGGTGGCGGCGCTGGGAAGTGCCGACCTGGGGCGTGGCCGTGGCGATCTACCTCAGCTGGTTCCTGCTGGTCTGGTTCCATGCCAGCATCCCCTGGCCGCTGCTGATGATGGGCGGCGCCTATGTGCTGGCCTGGCATTTCTCCCTGCAGCATGAGGCGATCCATGGCTGGCGCTCGATCCCGCGCTGGCTGCGCACGGCGCTGGTCTGGCCGCCGATCGGCGGGTGGTTTCCCTTCGAGCTCTACAAGCGCAGCCATACGGCGCATCACCGCAACACGGTGCTGACCTATCCGGGCGAGGACACCGAGAGCGTCTACCACCGCCGCGCCGATTGGTCCGGCTATTCGCCCGCCTTCCGCGCCGTGCTGCTGTTCAACCAGACGCTGCTCGGGCGGCTCACCGTCGGGCCCATCCTGCGGCTGCGCAAGCTGGTGATCATCGAGACCGGCAAGCTGCGCGCGGGCGATTTCCGGGACGTGCCAGTGTGGCTCGGCTTCTTCGCGGGCCTCGCCGTGGTGCTGTGGTTCGTCGCCGGCGTGGCCGGCATGCCGGTGTGGCAATACTACCTGCTCTTCGTGCTGCCGGGGCTGAGCCTCGGCCTGTTGCGCGCCTTCATCGAGCATCGCTGGGGCAACACGCCGGGCGAGCGCACGGCGAGTGTCGAGAGCAACTGGGTCTTCGGCCTGCTCTTCCTGTGGAACAATTTGCACATCGTGCATCACCTCTATCCGCAGATGGCCTGGTTCGAGATTCCAGGCTTCTGGCGCCGCAACCGTGAGCGCCTGCTGGCCCATAACGGCCATTTCGTCTTTCGCGGCTATGGCGAGATCGCTCGCCGCTGGCTGCTCAAGCCCGTCTTCATTCCCGCGCATCCGGCGCGCTGAACCAGTTTCGGGGAGAAAGTGACATGATGAAGCGACGGAACCTCATCGGCGCAACCACCGCGCTTGCGCTGGCCGCACCGGCCACGCTGCGCGCGCAGGGCGCGCCGCAATTCACCTTCCGGCTGCACAGCTTCTCTTCGCCCACCGCGCTCGACCACACGCTGCATCTGGATCGCTGGGCGGAACGCGTGCAGCAGCAGTCGGGCGGGCGCATCAAGATCGATGTCTTCCCCGCCATGCAGCTCGGCGGCCAGCCGCGCGACCTCGTGCAGCAGCTCGAGGACGGCGTGGTGGACATGATCTGGACGGTGCCGGGCTTCACCCCGGGCCGCTTCATGGGCACGGAGGGGCTGGAACTGCCCTTCATGAACACCGGCCTCTCCGCCACCGAGAGCCCCGCGGCCATGGCTTTCGCCGAGAAGCACCTGGCGGACAACGAGTATCGCGGCATCAAGATCATCTCGATCCATTCGACGGATCGCGCGCTGATCCACACCAGCCGCAAGCCGATCCGCACGCTGGAGGATTTCCGCGGCCTGCGCCTGCGCGTCGCCGGGCGCTTCATCGGTGAGGCGGTGACGGCACTTGGCGCCACGCCGGTCGGCATTCCGCTGGGCGGCGTCTATGAGGCGACGGCGCGCAACCAGGTGGATGGCTTCCTCATCAACTGGGCCATCACGCATCCCTTCCGGCTCTACGAGGTCGCGAAGTTCCACAGCGAGCCGCCCGGCGTCGGGCTGTTCCAGGGCATGCTGCTGACGCTGATGAATGGCCGTTCCTATGCCCGCCTGCCGGCCGACCTCAAGGCGGTGATCGATGCCAATTCCGGCGTCGCGCTTTCCCGCCAGCTGGGCGAGATCTGGGACACGCAGACGCAGCAGGCGATCGACGCCACGCGCGCGGCGGGCAACGAGATCATCGCCATCGACGCCGCCGAGAAGGCGCGCTGGCAGGCCGCCGTCGCGCCCGCCTATGAGGCCTGGATCGGCGAGATGACGCGCCGCGGCCGCAATGGCCGTGCGATGTTCGCGGATCTGCAGGCCATCGCCGCCACGCAGCGCCGCGCGTGAGCCTGGATGCGATGCGCGGGGCGCTGACGCGCCTCGCCACCGCCTTCGCCCTGGTGGCGGGGGCGCTGCTGCTGCTCGCCATCGGCGTGACCACCGCCTCGGTCCTGCGCGGCGCGCTGCTGGGCCGGCCGATCCTGGGCGATTCCGAGATCGTGGAGATGGCGCTTGGCGTCGCCGTCGCGCTCTGCCTGCCGCTCTGCGAGATGAAGGGCGCGCATGTGCTGGTGGATTTCTTCACCCAGAAGCTGCCCGCGCGCGGCCTCGCGGGGCTCGATGCCGCGATGCGCGCCATCGCCGCGCTGGTGGTGGCCGTGCTCGCCTGGCGGCTGGCCATCGGCGGCTACAACATGTGGGACCGCGAGCGCGAGACGATGTTCCTGCAACTCCCCTATTGGTGGGGTTTCGCGGGGGCGGCCATCGGCATGATGCTCTGGACCATCTGCGCGGGCTTCGTCGCGGTGGAGAGCGCGAAGAAGGCGGCCCGCCCGGCATGAGCAATTTCGAGATCGGGCTCCTGATGTTCGGCGCCGCGCTGGTGCTGATCGCGCTGCGCATGCCGGTCGGCATCGCGATGCTGCTGGTGGGCGGCGTGGGCTATGCCGAGATCGCGGGCTGGGACCGGCTCTTCGCCACGCTGAACACCATGACCTTCAGCCGCTTCTCCTCCTACACCCTCTCGGTCATTCCGCTGTTCCTGCTGATGGGCGATTTCGCGACCAAGGGCGGCATGAACCGCGCGCTGTTCCGCTGCGCGCGCGCCTGGATGGGGCATTGGCGCGGCGGGCTGGCGGTTGCGACCATCGGCGGCTGTGCGGCCTTCGGCGCGATCTGCGGATCCTCGCTGGCCACCGCCGCGACGATGAGCCAGGTGGCAGGGCCGGAGATGCGCCGGCATGGCTATTCGCCCGCGCTCGCCACCGGCACGCTGGCGGCGGGTGGGACGCTTGGCATCCTCATCCCGCCCTCGGTCATCCTCGTGATCTACGCGATCTATACCGAGCAGAGCATCGGCACGATGTTCGTCGCCGCCGTCATTCCCGGGTTGATCGCGACCGCGGGCTACATGCTGGTGGTGAACCTCTATGCGCGCCTCGCGCCCGGTTCCGCCCCGCCGGCCGAGCGCCTGCCCTATCGCGAGCGCCTGCGCGCCACGGCGGATGTCTGGCCCGTCGCCATGGTCTTCATCCTGGTCGTCACCGGCATGTACGTCGGCTGGTTCAGCGCGACCGAGGGGGCTGCCATCGGGGCGGCCGCCACGGGGTTCCTGGCGGTGACGCTGGGGGGCATGCGTTGGCAGGGGTTGAAGGAGAGCCTGCTCTCCACCGCCGAGACCACGGGGCTGATCTTCCTCGTGCTGCTCGGCGCCGAGTTGTTCAGCGCGGGGCTCGCGCTGTCGCGCCTGCCGGCCGAACTGTCGGCCGCCGTCGCGGCGCTCGATGTCGCGCCCATCACCGTGCTGCTCGCTGTACTGGTGATCTACTTCATCCTCGGCTGCTTCATGGAAAGCCTCGCCATGGTGCTGCTGACGCTGCCGATCTTCGTGCCCCTGATGCTGAGCCTCGATTTCGGCCTGAATCCGACGCAGGTGCTGGTCTGGTTCGGCATATTGGTGCTGATGAGCGTGGAGGTGGGCATGATCTCCCCGCCCTTCGGGCTCAACCTCTTCGTCATCAACGCGATGGCGAAGGATGTGCCGATGGGCGAGACCTATCGCGGCGTGCTCGGCTTCGTCGCCTCGGACGGCATCCGCATCCTGCTTCTGGCGCTGCTGCCGGCGATTTCCTTGTGGCTGCCGGGGCTGTGGTGATCAGCGGCGGTTGCGCAGGAACATCGCGTTCACGCAGGTGCCCATCGCACCGGTGGTGAGGTAGTCGATCGCATAGGTCATCGACAGGCGGCGAATGTCGAGGATGCTCGCCGTGCTGTAGAAGGCGGCGTGCGGCGTCAGCACCAGCCGCTCATCGAGCCATTCCTCGCCGGCCGCCCAGGCCGCGATGAGGGGATGCGCGCGGTCCAGCGGCTCGGTCTCGAACACATCGATGCCGGCCGCGCCGAGCCGGCCGCTGCGCAACGCGGCATGGACGGCATCGAGGTCGAGGATCGCCCCGCGCGCCGTGTTCACCACCACCGCGCCCTCGGGCAGGCGCGCCAGCATGGGCGCATCGATCAGGCGATGCGTGCTCTCATTCAGCGGCGCATGGATGGACAGCACGTCGCTGCGCGCGAGCAGCGCCTCGGGCGTCGCGAAACGCTCCCAGCCGAAGGCAAGCTGGTGGCCGGGCGCGACGTTGGGATCGCAGAAGCCCACCTTCATCCCGAAGGCCTGGAAGCGCAGCGCCGCCGCCGTGCCGATGCGCCCGAGGCCGAGAATGCCCACGCGCAGGCTCGAGAGCCGCCGCACGCCGCGCAGTTGCCGCGCATCCCAGCTGGCATTCGAACGCCGCAGCCGGCGATCGAAGGCCTGCACGCCGCGCAGCAGCGTCAGTGCCAGCGCCACGGCGTGATCCGCCACCTCGGTCGTGCCGTAATCGGGCGTGTTGAGCACGGGAATCCCGGCCTCGCCTGCCGCCGCCAGGTCGATATGCGCGAAGCCGACGCCGCCTTGCACGATCACGCGCGCGCGGCTGAGCTTCGCGATGGTCTCGGCCGGCATGCGATGCGCGCTGCGGCAGTTCAGCACCGCATCGGCCATGGCGTAGTCGGACCCGTCCTCCAGCGCGCCATTCACCGATTTGCGGAAATGCAGCACGGCGTTCTGGCCCGCGATGGCGACCTCGATGTCGGGCCGGTCGGTCCATTGCGGGTCGATGACCAGCAGGTTCGGCGCCACGCCGCTCAGCTCCGCCAGCTATCGTCGGTGGCATCCAGCTTGCGCATCAGCCCCTGCCATTCCAGCGGGCCGTAGCGGCGCGAATTGCCCGGCGCATACATGGCGCAGCTCTTGGCGATGACCTCCTCCGAGGGCATCTCCAGCGGCGTGTTGCAGGCCATGGCGGCAAGCTGCGCCTGGCAGGCGCGCTCCATCCCCCACATGGCGATGAAGGCCTCGGACACGCTCTCGCCCAGCGTCAGCAGCCCGTGATTCTTCAGGATGCAGTAGTTCAGCGCGCCGATGCTCTTCGCCAGAAGGTCGCGCTCGGAGGGGTCGCGCTCGGGGCCGCGGAAATCGTGATAGGCGGTGCGGCCGTAGAAGCGCGTCGCGGTCTGGGTGATCGGCAGCAGGCCGCATTTCAGCGCGCTCACCGCCATGCCGGCGATGGTATGGGTGTGCATCGCCGCCATCGCATCGGGGCGTGCGCGATAGAGCGCGGAATGGATGGTGAAGCCGGCCGGGTGCAGCCCATAGGGCAGGTCGGGCTTGTAGAGGATCTCGCCCTCGATGGTCACCTTCAGCAGCGAGCTTGCGGTGATTTCACCGAACAGCAGGCCGTTGGGGTTGATCAGGAAGGTGTCCGGCGCATCCGGCACGCGGGCCGAGATGTGGGTGTAGATCATGTCGGACATGCCATAGCCCTCGCACAGCCGGTAGGCCGCCGCGAGATCGAGCCGCGCCTGCCACTCCGCCGCACTCACCGAGGCCTGGACCGGCGCGATGCCGAGATTGCCGATGCGTCCCATGCGCGTCTTCCTTACGACTCACGACCGATATTGGCGCGGGTGATGACCTCCCGCCAGCGCGGGATCTCCGCCTGCAACTGCGCCGTCAGCGCGGCCGGCCCATCCATGCGCACGATTGCGGCGGCCGCCCCCAGGCGGGCCAGCAGATCCTCATCGGTCCGCATCGCGGTGAGTTCGCCGATCAGGCGCGTCATCATCGCCTCGTTCATGCCCTTGGGCGCGAACATCGCGAACCAGTTCGGCGCCGCATAGCCCGGCACGAGTTCGGCGATGGCGGGGATGTCCGGCACCGCGGGCACGCGCGTCTCCAGCGTCATGCCGAGCAGGCGCGCGCGGCCCTGGCGGTGATGCGCCAGCACCTCCACCGTGCTGCCGAAGACGAAGTCGATCTCGCCCGTGTAGATCGCATTCACCGCCTGGCTGACGCCGCGATAGGGCACGTGCACGATGTCGATATTCGCCCGCGCGCCGAATTGCGCGCCGGCGAGGTGGTTGGCCGAACCCACGCCGCCCGAGCCATAGGTGAACTTGCCCGGATTGGCGCGCGCCTGCGCCAGCAGGTCGGCGAGGCTGGCGAAGCGGCTGTCGGCGCGCACCATCAGCCCGGCCGGCACGTCGCAGACCACGGTCAGCGGTGCCAGGTCGCGCAGCGGGTCGAAATTCAACTGCGCCTGCAGGGTGGGCAGGATCGCGACCGAGGAGGAGATGAACAGCAGCGTCGCGCCATCCGGCGGCGCGGCCGCCACCTGCTGCGCGCCGAGCCCGCCGCCCACGCCGGGCCGGTTCTCGACGATGAAGGTTGCGCCCATGCGGCGGGAGAGCCGGTCCGCGATGATGCGCGCGGGAATGTCCTGCGGCCCGCCGGCGGCGAAGGGGATGACGATGCGCACCTGGCGCACGGGCCAGGGAGCCTCCTGCGCGCGGGCGAGGCGCGGGGCGGCGAGGAGCCCCCCGGCGAGAAGCAGGGCGTTGCGGCGTTGCATGGTGTTTCCTCCGCTTTGGTCTTGGCGCCACTCTGCCGCGCCGGGGCGGTGGCGTCACCCCGGTTCCCGCGCGGGCCGGCCCGGCGTAGCCTGCGGCCAGACTCACCCGAGCGAGCGCCATGCACCCGATCCTGCAAACCGCCATTCCCTGCACCTTCATGCGCGGCGGCACCAGCCGCGGCCCCTATTTCCTGGCCTCCGACCTGCCGGCGGACCGCGAGGGGATCGCCCGGGTGCTGCTTGCCGTCATGGGCTCGCCCGATGCGCGGCAGATCGATGGGCTGGGCGGGGCCACGACGCTGACCAGCAAGGTCGCCATCGTATCTCCCGCCGCGCCGGGCAGCGCGCAGCAGGTGGACTACCTCTTCGCGCAGGTGAGTGTGGACAAGGCTTTCGTCGATTTCGGCCCGACCTGCGGCAACATGCTGGCCGGCGTCGGCCCCTTCGCGCTGGAGCGGGGCCTCGTTCCGATCGAGGAGGGCGAGACGCGCGTGCGCATCCGTGCCGTCAACACCGGCGCGCTGGTCGAGGCCGTGGTGCAGACGCCCGGGCGGCGCGTGACCTATGCGGGTGAGACGCGCATCGCCGGCGTGCCGGGCACGGCCGCGCCCATCGTGCTGAACTTCGCCGATGCGGTGGGCGGTGCAACGGGCAAGCTGCTGCCCACGGGCAAGCCGCTCGATGTGATCGAGGGCGTGGCCGTCACCTGCCTCGATGTCGCGATGCCGGTGGTGATCGCGCGGGCGGCGGATTTCGGCAAGACGGCGCTGGAATCCGCGAAGGAACTCGACGCCGACAAGGATTTCATGGCGCGGATCGAGGTGGTGCGCCGCGCGGCGGGCCGCGCCATGGGCATGGGCGATGTGACGGGCAAGGTGATGCCGAAATTCACCATCATCGGGCTGGCAAGCGCGGGTGGCGCGATCGCCGCGCGCTATTTCACGCCGCTCGCGACGCATGAGGCGATGGCGGTCACGGGGGGCATCTGCATCGGCTCGGCCTGCAAGCTGCCGGGCACGGTGGCCGAGGGCATTGCGCGCGTCACGGATGCGGTGCGCGAGACGGTGGTGATCGAGCATCCCTCCGGCGTGATGGAGGCGGTGATCACCACGGCGCGCGCCGCCGATGGCTCCATGACCATCGAGGGCGGCGGCACGCTGCGCACGGCGCGGCGCATCATGGTGGGCGAGGTCTTCATCCCTTGAGGGCACCCAAGCGGCGGCGGGAATTCGACGCGCAGGCGCGGGGCGCGCTGGAGGGTCTGCGCGTCGTCGATCTCTCCCGGCTGGTGGCGGGCAATGTGCTCACCAAGGTGCTGGCCGATCACGGCGCCGAGGTGGTGAAGGTGGAACCCCCCGCCGGCGACAGCCTGCGCGCCTGGCGCGTCGGGGGCGTCGAGACTTCCTGGAAGGCCTTCAGCCGCAACAAGCGCAGCCTCTGCCTCGACCTGCGCGCGCCCGAGGCCATCGACATCGTGCTCCGCCTGGTCGAAGGGGCCGCGATGCTCTGCGAGAGCTTCCGCCCCGGCGTGCTGGAAGCGATGGGCCTGTCGCCGGAGATCCTTCTGGCGCGCAATCCGCGCCTCGTCATCGTGCGGATTTCCGGCTGGGGGCAGACCGGCCCCTTCGCGCACAAGCCCGGCTTCGGCACGCTGGTCGAGGGCTATGCGGGTTTCGCTGCCCAGAACGGCTTCGCGGATCGCGAGCCCGTGCTGCCGCCGATGTTCATGGCCGATGCCTATGCCGGGTTCTATGGCGCGAGTGCCGCGATGATCGCACTCCGCCATGCCGAGCGGACGGGGCAGGGCCAGGTGGTCGATCTCTCGCTCTTCGAGCCGATCTTCGCCGTGCTGGAGCCGCAAATGGCGAATTGGCGCCTGACCGGCAAGGCCAAGCCGCGCAGCGGCAGCCGCAGCACCAACACCGCACCGCGCAACGCCTATCGCACGAAGGATGGCGGCTGGCTCTCGCTCTCCACCTCGACCCAGGCGGTCTTCGTGCGGCTGATGGAGAGCATCGGCCGGCCCGATCTGGCGGTGGATCCACGCTTCCGCACCAACCCCGACCGCCTCGCGCATATCGAGGAGCTGGACGGCGTGGTGCGCGACGCCATCGCGGGCATGACCCAGGCCGAGGCGCTGGCGCGCTTCGATGCGGATGGCGTGACGATCGGCCCGATCCTCGATGTCGAAGGGCTGGATGCCGACACCTATGTCGCGGCGCGCGAGGCGCTGATCGAGGTGCCGGATGCGGAGATGCCCGATGGCTGGCTGCCCATGCATGGCGAGGTGCCGCGGCTGTCCGTGACACCGGGCATCCTGCGAAACCCGGCGCCGAAGCTCGGCCAGGACAATGCGGCCATCCTGGTGCCGCTGCTCGGCGAGGCCGAAGTCGCGCGGCTGCGGGATGCGAAGGTGGTGAGGGACATCCGATGAAGATCTGGCGCTCGATGCTCTATGTGCCGGCCAATGTGCCGCGCTTCGTGGCCAAGGCCCCCGGCTCGGGCGCCGATGCCGTGATCCTCGACCTCGAGGACAGCGTGCCGGCCGGCAACAAGGACGAAGCCCGCGCCGCGCTTGCCACCGCCGTGCCCCTGATCCGCGCCGGCGGGCCGGAGGTGCTGGTGCGGGTGAACCGGCCGCTGGAGATCGCGGTGCCGGACATCCGCGCCGCCCGCGCGGCCGGGGCGCAGGGGATCCTGCTGACCAAGGTGCTCGGCCCGGATCATGTCGTGCTCGCGGCCGAGTTGTTGGCCGGCAGCGGCATGTGGATCGTGCCGATGCTCGAGACGGCCGCCGCGCTGGCGCAGGCGCACGCCATCGCCCGCGCGCACCCTTCCATCGCGGGCATGTTGATCGGCGCCGAGGACCTGGCCGCCGAATGCGGCGCGGCCTCAGACGACGAGCTGATGGTGCTGGCCAAGCGGCAGATGCTGCTTGCCTGCGTCGCGGCCGGCGTGGCGCCCTTCGGCACGCTCGGCACGGTGGCCGACTTTAAGGACCCGGTGCATGTCACGCGCGTGGTCGCGGCGGCGAAGCGCTCGGGCTTCGTCGGTGCGACCTGCATCCACCCGGCCCTGGTGCCCCTGTTGAATGCCGGATATTCGCCTTCGGAGGCCGAGGTGGACCTCGCCCGCCGGCAGCTCGCGGCGGCGGAAGAGGCGGCGCAAGAGGGGCGCGGCAGCTTCACCGTGGATGGGCGGATGGTGGACGAACCCATCCTGATCCGCGCCCGGCGCATCCTAGCCCAGGCAAGACGGCAATAGCGGCGGGGGGCGAAAGGGCGTAACGCTCCGCGCCATGTCCTTTCCTGAACTTCCCCCGCCGCTGCTCAAGGCCCTGACCGAGCGCGGCTACGACGCCCCCACCCCCGTACAATCCGCGGTGCTCGACCCCGCAACGGCCGGGCGCGACCTGCTCGTCTCGGCCCAGACCGGCAGCGGCAAGACCGTGGCCTTTGGCCTTGCCATCGCGACCCAGGTGATGGGTCCGCGCGCCGCGCCCGGCCAGCCGCGCGCGTTGGTGGTGGCACCCACGCGCGAACTCGCGTTGCAGGTGCAGCAGGAACTCGGCTGGCTCTATGCCGGCGCGGGCGCGCGGGTGATCGCCTGCGTCGGCGGCACGGATACGCGGGCCGATCGGCGGGCGCTGTCGGGCGGCGCCGAGATCGTCGTCGGCACGCCGGGGCGGCTGCGCGACCATCTGGAGCGCGGGAACCTCGATCTCTCGGCCCTCGCCGCCGCCGTGCTGGATGAGGCCGACGAGATGCTCGACATGGGCTTCCGGGATGATCTGGAAGCCATCCTCGAAGCCGCCGCGCCCAGCCGCCGCACGCTGCTCTTCTCCGCCACCGTGCCGCGCGAGATCGAGGCGCTGGCCAAGAGCTACCAGCGCGACGCGCTGCGCATCGCCGCCACCGCGGTGGGGGGCAAGCATGGCGACATCGCCTACCGTGTCATGGCCGTCGGCCCGCGCGAGATCGAGGCCGCGGTGGTCAATGCGCTGCGCTGGTTCGAGGCCTCGGGCGCGCTGGTCTTCTGCAATACGCGCGAACAGGTGGCCCGCCTGCATGGCAGCCTGGTGGAGCGCGGCTTCTCGGCCGTTTCGCTCTCCGGCGAATTGACCCAGGCGGAGCGCAACCGCGCGCTCCAGGCGCTGCGCGACCGGCGCGCGCGGGTCTGCGTGGCGACGGATGTGGCGGCGCGCGGCATCGATCTGCCCGATCTCGGCCTGGTGCTGCATGCCGAATTGCCGCGCGACAAGGAAACCCTGCTGCATCGCTCGGGCCGCACCGGCCGGGCCGGGCGCAAGGGCGTGGCCGTGCTGCTGGTGCCGCACAACCGCCGGCGCATCGCCGAGCGGTTGCTGCAGAATGCGCGGATCGAGGCGCAATGGGGCGCGCCCCCCACCGCCGAAGAGATCCGCGCCCGCGATGGCGAGCGCCTGGCCCTGGAAGCGCGCGAGGCCGCCGATGTGGTGGCGGAGGAGGATGACCTGCTGCTTGCCCGCGCGCTGCTGGCGGATCGCAGCCCCGAGGCGGTGGCCGCCGCGCTGATCCGCGCGCTCCGCGCGCCCCTGCCGGCGCCGGAGGAAATTTCCGAGACCCCGCCGCCGCCCCCGCCGCGCCCGCTGCGCGAGCCGGGTGGCGGGGCGGAAGGCGTGTGGTTCCGCCTCAATGTCGGGCGCAACGCCCAGGCCGATCCGCGCTGGCTGCTGCCCTTCCTCTGCCGGCGCGGCCATCTGACGCGCGCCGAGATCGGGCGGATCGAGGTGCGGGACCGCGAGACGCGCGTCGAGATCGCGCCCTGGGCGGCGGCGCGCTTCGCCGGCGTGGTGGCGCGGCCCGATCCGGGCGGCGAGGACGACCATATCCGCATCGAGCCCCTGGCGCATCCCGGGGCGCCGATGCGCGCTGCCCCGAAGGGCCCGCCCAAGGGGCCACCCCGGGGACCGCGCCGGTAGAAGTCAGCGCCGCCAGACGCGATCGAGCGGCATCACCCGGTTGATCAGCACCAGCAGCACCACCGTCATCAGGATGAAGATGGTGCTGATGGCGTTCACCGTGTTCTCCAGGCTGAAGGTGGCCTCGGCATAGATGCGCACCGGCAGCGTCTGCAGCCGCGCGGTGGTGAGGAAGGCGGTGACGGTGACCTCGCCGAAGGAGAGCAGGAAGCCGATCACGCAGGCCACCGCGATGCCCGGGCCGAGTTGCGGCAGGATCACGCGGCGGAACATCCGTGCCGGGGGCGCGCCGAGGCCGCTGGCGGCCTCCTCCAGCGCGCGATCCAGCCCCGCGACCGAGGCGCGCAGCAAGGCGAGCATGAAGGGTGCGACCAGCACCACATGCACGGCGAGAATGCCCAGGAAGGGCGGCAGCGCGTTGAACCATTGCAGCAGCCGCAACATGCCCAGGCCGATGGCGATGCCCGGCAAGGCGAGGGGCAGCATCAGCGCCGCCCCCAGCGTCTCCCGCCCCCGGAAGCCGGCGCGCACCAGCGCGAAGGCCGCCGGCAGCGCGATGGCGAGCGAGATCGCCACGCAGGCCAGCGCCAATTGCAGGCTCACCCAGGCGTCGGAGAGGTAGCGCTGGTTCTGCAGCACGGCCGCGTACCATTTCCAGGTGAAGCCGAGGAACTGCGCCACCGTCGCCTGCGGGCTGTCATTCACCGAGGCCACGGCGACCAGCAGCAACGGAAACAGCAGGATGCCGATGGCGCAGGCCAGCAGGAAGCGTGAGACGATGGGCGCGAGGGCCTCCGCCACCGCGACCACCGGCCGGCGCAACGCGGGGGCGAAGGTCAGGCGCCGGCGCGGCACGCGGTCCGATACCCAGGGGGTCAGCAGTGCGATGATGCGGCTGACCAAGATGGTGATGGCGACCGAGGCGAAGAGCATCAGCATCGCGAGCGCGGCCGCCAGCGGGTAGTTCAGGATCTCGATGCCTTCCTTCAGCACGATCATGCCGCTGACCCAGACCTTCCGCCCGCCGACCAGCGTGGCCGATACATAGGCGGTGGAGGCCAGCAGGAAGGTGACGGTGAAGCCCGCGCGCAAGCCGGGCAGGGAGAGCGGCAGGGTGATGCGCCAGAAGCGCGCCGCCGGCCCGGCGCCGAGCCCCGCCGCCGCTTCCTCCAGCCGACGCTCCTGGCCCTCGAGCACGTCATACAGCGCGAGCACCATGTAGGGCAGGAAGACCTGCACCAGCGAAAGCCCCACCGCGAACCAGCCGAAGAGCAGGTTGGTTGTCGGCGGCAGGCCGAGACTCTGCGAAATGCCGGAGACGACGCCGCGTGGCGCGAGCAGCAGGATGATGCCGAGTGAGCGCACGACCACATTGGTCAGCAGCGGCACCAGCACCACCGCGAAGCCGAAGGGCTTCCAGCGCGGCGGGAGCCGCGTCAGCCACAGCGCCAGCGGATAGGCGAGCAGCGCCGAGACACCCGCCACGCAGAGCCCGAGCGTGAGGGTGTTGAGGAAGACGCGCACGTAGAACTTGTCGCCGATCAACTCGGCATATTGCGCGCCGGAGGGGATGAGCGACAGCGGCGCGAACATCTCGCTGCTCTCCTGCACGGAGAGCAGCGCGACCGCGCCGAGCGGCGCGGCGAAGGCGGCGAGCAGCCACAGGCCATAGGGCAGGGCCAGCAGCCCTGCCCGCGGGGAACCATTCATGCCGGGACCATTCGCCCTGTGCCGTACCTTACCCGGCGATCTCGCGCGTGAAGCGGCTGGACCAGCGCGGCTGGTTGCGGATCACCACGTCCCAGTCGAAATCGATCAGCTTGCCCACGGCTTCCTCGCCCATGATGAGTTTGGCGGCGAGGTCTGGCGGCAGGGTGAGGTTGCGGATGGTCGGGCTGTAGTAGGTCTGTTGCGCGTAGGCTGTCTGGCATTCGGGGCTGAGATGCAGGTTCACGAAGGCCTCGGCCAGCGCCTGCTTCGTGGTGCCCGCGGTGATGCAGGCGAAGTTGGCGGCCACCGCCTGGCCTTCCACCGGCTCGGCGATGACGATGTTGGGGTTGCGGCTCTCGGCATAGGTGCGGGTGAAGCTGCCGAATTCGACGCTGGCCGCGCCCACCTGCTGGTCGAACATGCCATAGAGCTGGTCCTGGCTGCCCTGGATGGCGGCGAAGGGGCGCAGCTCGGCGATCTTGGTGAAGGCCGGGTCGATGTTGTTCTCGGACCCGCCCCAGACCTTTGCGGACATGAGCAGTGCGGCCGTGCCCTGCGCGCCCGGATAGGTCGGCCAGATCACCTTGCCGCGCAGATCGGCGCGCCAGAAATCCTTCCAGGAGGTCATCGGCGCGGTGACCATGCGGCGGTCATAGACGATGGTCACCGGGTTGAAGGCCACGCCATAGCCGCCGATGCGCGCCAGCGGGTAGAGATTGGCGAAATTCGGCACATTGGCGCTGGGCGCGAGCGTGACGTTGTCGCGCACCGCCTGCCGGCTCTCGAAGATGTTGAGGTAGAGCAGGTCGAAGCTCGGCCGGCCGCGCTCGGCATAGGCGCGGGCGCGGCGCTCGGGCGTGCCACCCAGCACATAGTTGATCTTCACGCCATATTGCTGCTCGAGCGGCGTGGCGCAGTACTGGCGCGTGATGCGCTCCTGCACCCCGCCCCAGATGCCCACCGTGAGTTCATCGCCGCGGCGGATCTGCGCCACGGCATCGCGGCCCCAGATGGCGGGGGTGGCCAGCGCCGCGGCGCCAGCGAGAAGGTTGCGGCGGGAGAGGCTCATGCGGGGGCTCCTGTTGCGTCCGAGAAATCTTCGATCCAGGCGATGGCGTCCGGCCCGCCCGCCAGCGTCACGGCGGCGCCGGGCGCGAAGGCGGCCTCGCTGCTCGGCCGGTGCACGCGGATGCGCTGCGCGCCGAGCGAGACCTCGTAATGGATGCTGTCATCGAGCCGCGTCGCCGCCTCGACCGTCGCGGGGGCGACGAGCGGCAGGGCAGGGGCAGCCCCGGCGGGCAGCAGCGCCAGGCGCGCCGCGCGCAGCACGACATGGCTCGGCCGTGCCGGGGCATCGCTGGGAAGGGAAAGGGAGAGGCCCGGACCCGCGTGGAAGGCGCCGTGCTCGACGCGCCCGGCCAGCACGCTGCGCGCGCCGAGGAAGCCGGCGGTGAACAAATGCCGCGGGCGTTCGGTGAGTTCGGCCGGCGCGGCGCATTCCACGATGCGGCCGCGATCCATCACCGCCACGCGGTCCGCCAGCGCCAGCGCTTCTTCCTGGTCATGCGTGACGAAGAGCGTGGTGATGCCCGCCTGGGCGCGCAGCCGCGCGATCTCCTCGCGCATCTCCACGCGCAGCCCGGCATCGAGGTTCGACAGCGGCTCATCCAGCAGCAGCAGGTCGGGGCGCACCACCAGCGCCCGCGCCAGCGCCACGCGCTGCTGCTGCCCGCCCGACATGCGCGCCGGGTAGCGATCCGCCAGATGCGCAAGCCCCACCATGGCCAGCGCCTCCGCCACGCGCTGGTCGCGCTCGGCCCGGCCGATGTTGCGCATCTCGAGCCCGAAGCCGACATTGCCGGCCGCCGTCATGTGCGGGAACAGCGCATAGGCCTGGAAGACCATGCCGATCGGCCGGCGATGCGGCGGCGCGCGCTCGATGGCCTGCCCGTTGAGCAGGATGCGGCCCGAATCGGGGGTGATGAATCCCGCTACGAGGCGCAGCGTGGTGGTCTTGCCGCAGCCCGAAGGGCCGAGCAGCGCGATGCATTCGCCCCGCGCCACCGGCAGGGAGACGCCATCGACCGCCGTCGCCGCGCCATAGCGCTTGACCAGCCTGTCGAGCAGGAGATGAGGGTCCGTCACCGCGTCATGCTACGCAGCCGGGCTCGCCAGCCGCCAGCCTCGTGCGGCGGGGAAAGCGGGGGGCGAAGACGGCATCTGCCCAAAAAATGTCGCGACTGCCTACTTCCGCCGCATTCTTCCCTCCGCATTGGTATCGGCATGACCGGCGGCGGGGATTCGAGGCCCTTGCCGGGCGGGCCCTGTGTTTGCTCTATGGCAGCCGGACACACCATGCGGGCAGGGCGGCGCGTCACGCGCCGGGCCCCGGCCCGGGAAACGGAGGGACCAGCCTGATGCGCACGCGGTATCGGATCGAACGCCGGGCTCTGCTCACCGGCGGCACCACCTTGGCCGTCGCCGCCGTCGCCGGCGCGCGCGTGCCCTTCGCCCAGACGCTGGACCGCGTCTCCTTTCAGACCAACTGGCGCGCCCAGGCCGAGCATGGCGGCTATTATCATGCGGTCGCCGCCGGCATCTATCGCCGCTATGGCATCGAGTGTGACCTGCGCATGGGTGGGCCGCAGCAGAATCCGGCGCAACTGCTGCTCGCGGGCCGTGTGGACATGATCATGTCCAACGGCTTCCAGGCGCTGAACTATGTGCGCGAGAACCTGCCCTTCCTGACCATCGGTGCGATCATGCAGAAGGATCCGCAGATCCTGATGACGCATGAGGGCAACGGCATCAATTCCTTCGAGGACATGCGCGGCCGCCCGGTGCTGGTCGGTGCCTCGGGCCGCGTCACCTACTGGCCCTTCCTGCGCCGCCGCTTCGGCTTCACGGATGAGCAGATCCGCCCCTACACCTTCAATGTCGGGCCCTTCCTGGTCGATCGCATGGCTATCCAGCAGGGCTTCCTCTCCTCGGAGCCCTATGCCGCGATCCAGGGCGGGGCAAGGCCGAAGGTTTTCCTCATCGCCGATGCGGGCTACGAGAACTACAACACCACCATCGACATCTCGGCCCGCATGGTCGCCGAGAAGCGCGACCTGGTGCAGCGCTTCGTCAACGCCACGATCGAGGGCTGGACGCAATACATGACCGGCCAGGGCATCGAGGCCGCGAACGCGCTGATCAAGCGCGACAACCCCGAGATGGACGACGCCAAGATCGCCTACGCCATCCGCGTGATGAACGAGAACGGCATCGTGCGCAGCGGCGATGCGCAGACGCTGGGCATCGGCGCCATGGTCGCCCCGCGCTGGCAGCGCTTCTATGAGACGATGCGCGATGTCGGCCTCTATCCGGCCGGAATGGACTTCACCCGCGCCTACAGCCTCGACTTCGTGAACAAGCGCGTCGGTCTTGCCTGATTCAGGCCTGCCGCGGGAGGCGCCGATGCTCCCGCCCGTCGTGGCGCTCGAGGGCGTCACCAAGCGCTACGCCAACGGCACGGTCGCCGTGCGGGGCGTCGACCTGGCGATCGCGCAGGGGGATTTCGTCTCCCTGCTCGGCCCTTCGGGCTGCGGCAAATCCACGGTGCTGCGGATGGTGGCGGGGCTGATCCCCCCCACCACCGGGCGCATCGCCCTGGCCGGGGAGGGCGCGGGCGACATCGGCTTCGTCTTCCAGGAGCCGACGCTGATGCCCTGGGGTACCACGCTCAAGAACGTGATGCTGCCGCTGCGCCTCGCCGGCATGGCGCGCAGCGAGGCCGAGGCCCGCGCGGCCGCCGCCCTTGCCTCCGTCGGCCTCGCGGGGTTCGAGAAATCCTACCCGCGCGGCCTGTCGGGGGGGATGAAGATGCGCGTCTCCATCGCCCGCGCGCTGGTCACCAAGCCGCGCCTGCTGCTGATGGACGAGCCCTTCGCCGCGCTGGACGAGATCACGCGCCATCGCCTGAACAACGACCTGCTGACGCTGTGGGAGGCCGAGCGCTTCACCGCGATCTTCGTCACCCATTCGGTGTTCGAGAGCGTCTATCTCTCCCGCCGCATCATCGTCATGGCCGCGCGCCCGGGCCGGGTGGTGGAGGATCTGGCGGTCGAAGCCCCCTATCCGCGCGGCGAGGAATTCCGCACTTCCGCCGACTACGCCGCGCATTGCCGCGACATCTCTCACGCATTGACCCGGGCGATGACGCCATGACCGACGTGAAGCTCGCCGCCGATGAGACGATCATCGAGGAGAACCGTGACCCCACCTGGCTCGGCCTGACGCTGGATGGCTGGGTGCGGATCCTGGCGCCGACCATCATCGGCATCCTCGCGCTGGGCGGCTGGGAGTGGGCGGTGCGCGCCTATGCCATCCCGCCCTATATCCTGCCCGGGCCGCTGCAGGTGGCGCAGACGCTCGCGCGGGACTGGCAGAGCCTTTCCGTCTCGCTCTTCATCACGCTGCAGATCACCTTCGCCGCGTTGTTCATGGCGGCGGTGCTGGGCCTCGCGATCGCGGTGCTCTTCGCGCAGTCGCGCGCCATCGAGATGTCGCTGTTTCCCTATGCGGTGATCCTGCAGGTGACGCCGATCGTCGCCATCGCGCCGCTCATCATCATCTGGGTCGATGATGTGCGGCTGGTGCTGCTGATCTGCGCCTGGATCGTCGCCTTCTTCCCGATCCTGTCGAACACGACGCTCGGGCTGAACAGCGCCGACCAGAACCTCACCGATCTCTTCCGCATGTACCGCGCCAATCGGTGGCAGGTGCTGATGCGCCTGCGCCTGCCCACCGCCATGCCCTATTTCCTCGCGGGGCTGCGCATCTCGGGCGGGCTTGCGCTGATCGGCGCCATCGTGGCGGAGTTCGTGGCCGGCACGGGCGGGCGGGCCTCGGGCCTCGCCTACCGCATTCTCGAAGCCGGCTTCAACCTGCAGATCCCGCGCATGTTCGCCGCGCTGGTGCTGATCTCGCTGACCGGCATTGCGATCTTCGGCGCCATGTCGCTGATCTCCCACCTCGCGCTGCGCCACTGGCACGAAAGCGCCATCTCCAGGGAACGTCGATGAAGCAGGCTCTCGAGGGCGCGGGCGCGGCCTATTGGCTGCGCAATGCGCGCGCCGCCGGCGTGCTGGTGCCCGGCTTCGTGGGCGAGGCCGATGCGGAGGGCCTCGTGCGGCTCGACATCCGCATCGAGAATGGCGTGATCGCAGCCGTGGCTCCGCTAGGCAGTGCGCCCGATGGTGTGGATCTGCGCGGCGGGCAGGTCTGGCCCGGCTTCGTCGATGCGCACACGCATCTCGACAAGGGCCATATCTGGCCGCGCACGCGCAACCCGACGGGCGATTTCGCCGGGGCCATCGGCGCGGTCATGGCCGATCGCAGCGCCTCCTGGAGCGAGGCGGATGTCGAGGCACGCGCCGATTTCGCGCTGCGCTGCGCCCATGCGCATGGCACGGTCGCCATCCGCACGCATCTCGACACCTACCTCCCGCATGGCGCGGGCACCTGGCGCGTCTTCCGCAAGCTGCGCGAGGTCTGGGCCGGGCGGATCGACCTCCAGGCCTCTTCCATCTGCCCGCTCGACCGCTTCGCGGGGCCGGATGGCGAGGCGCTGGCGAACATGGTGGCGGAGTCGGGTGGCGTGCTCGGCATGGTCACGCGCCATTCCGGCCATATCCATGATGACCTGCCCACCGGCTTCAGCGAGGAACTCGAGCATTTCTTCGCCCTGGCCGAGGCGCGCGGGCTCGATATCGACCTGCATGTGGATGAAAGCGGCGAGACCGGCGCGCGCGCGCTGCGCGAGATCGCGCTGACGGCGCTCAAGCGCGGCTTCAAGGGCCGCATCCAGTGCGGGCATTGCTGCTCGCTCTCGATCCAGCCGGAGGATTTCGCGCGCGAGACCATCGCCCGCGTGGCCGAGGCCGGCATCGACATCGTGGTCCTGCCGATGTGCAACATGTACCTGCAGGACCGCGTGCCGGGCCGTACCCCGCGCTGGCGTGGCGTGACCCTGGTGCATGAGCTGCGCGCCGCCGGCGTGCGCGTCTCCGTCGCCTCCGACAACACGCGCGATCCCTTCTACGCCTATGGCGACCTCGACATGGTCGAGGTGTTCCGCGAGGCTACGCGCATCCTGCACCTCGACCATCCTTTCGCCGGATGGCACCGCGCCGCCACCGCCGCGCCGGCCGAGGCGATGGGCCTCAGGGATCGCGGCCTCATCCGCGTGGGCGCGCCGGCCGATCTCGTGCTGTTCTCCGCGCGCTTCATGACCGAATTCGTGTCGCGCCCGCAATCGGACCGCGTGGTGCTGCGCGCGGGCCGCGTGCTGGCGGCGAGCGCGCCGGATTACCGCGAGCTCGATGCGGTCGTCGGCGTCAAAGACTAGGGCCCGTGGACAATTGGGGCCGGGATGCAGCCGGCGAGGGATTTTTCGGGCTGGGAAGGCGGACAGCGGAGCCGATGGCTATCCATCGGCGAGCATGGCCCACGCGCCCAGCACGGAAAAGCACCGGCGGATGCGCCCGCAGCCCAATTGTCCACAGGCCCTAGCGCCAGCGCGCGAAATGCGCCCGTACCTTCGCCACGAAGGCCTCGCATTCCGGGCGCGTCCGCTGGTCCATGCGCGTCAGCGTCACCCACTCCACGCGGCAGTCCTTGGCGCAGAGCCGGCGGATGCCGCGGCCGAGCAGCTTGCGGTCAATGCGGCCGATGTACCACAGCAGCCAGGTGGGCGAGCCATAGGTGGTGACGACGCCGATGCGCTTGATGTTGGTCAGCATCGGCTCGATCGCGCCGGTGCCGATGCGGAATGCCACGCCCGGCGCCCAGACGCGGTCGAACCAGCCCTTGAGCATCGCGGGCATGCCATACCACCAGGTGGGGTGCACCAGCACCAGCGCATCGGCGCGACGCAGGCTCGCGACATGGTCCTCGATGCCGACCAGGTTGTTCTCGGTGTCGTGGTAGGCGCCGCGCTCTTCCGCGGTCAGGGCGGGCTGGAAGCCCTCAGCGTAGAGGTCGCGCAGTTCCACGCTGTGCCCGGCCGATTCCAGCGCCTGCCGCGTGGCGTCGCGCAGCGCCGCGCTCAGCGAATCCGCACGCGGGTGGGCGTAGACCATCAGGACATGCATGCGCGGCACCTCGTCTCCTTCGCCGCGCCTTCTGCAACGGGCCAGCCCATGCGGGCAAGATCGAAACGACAGGAGTTCGCGTGATGATGATGACCCCCGTGATCGGCAAGCGCGCGGCGGAGCTGCGCGGCTTCCGCATCTCGCCCGACGACAGCAACTACTTCGCCTGTCTCTTCGATCCGCTGGCCGATGGCGTGCGCTTCACGCTGGTGGTGGAGATCTTCGAGCCCGGCGGCCGCACGCCGCCCAACACCCATGCCGAGGCCGAGGAATGCTTCTTCGTCCTCGCCGGATCGGGCAAGGCCTATGCGGATGGCGCCGAGATGCCGATCGGCCCTGGCGACGCCTTCGTGCTGCGCCCGGGCACCGAGCATGTCGTGGTGAACGACACCGACAGGAAGCTCTACTGCCTGACGCTGATGGCGCCCAATGAGGGCTTCGCGGAACTCATCCGCAACGGCACGCCCGTGGACCTCGCGCCTGAGGACATCGCCGTGCTGACCGGGCGGGCCGCCTGATGCGCGTGCTCTATCTCTACGCCCATCCGCTCGCCGAGAGCTTCCATGCCGCGGTGCGCGACGCCGCGCGGGAAGGCCTGGCGCAGGCCGGGCATCGCGTCGATCTCTGCGACCTCTACGCCGAGGGCTTCAACCCCGTGCTCTCGGCCGAGGAACGTCGCGGCTACCACGCCGTGCCGGAGAATCGCGCGCCGGTGGAGGAGTATGTGCGCCGGCTGGAACAGGCCGAGGGCGTGGTCATGTCCTTCCCCACCTGGTGCTTCGGCCTGCCCGCCATCCTGAAGGGCTGGATGGACCGCGTGCTGCTGCCCGGCGTCTCCTTCCGCCTCGATGACGGCGTGGCGAAGCCGAACCTGCTGCACATCAGGCGCGTGGCCGGCATCAGCACCTATGGAAGGCCGCGCTGGACGGCGATGGTCATGGGCGATCCGCCGCGCAAGGCGGTGACGCGCTATTTCCGGATCATCACCGGCGGCAAGGCGCGCGTGTCCTACCACGCGCTCTACGACATGAACCGCGCGACGGAGCCGCAGCGCGCCGCCTTCCTCGGCCGGGTGCGACGCGACATGGCGTTCTTCTGAGCCGCCCCTTGCCCTTCCGTGCGGGCTGCACGATGTTCCGCGCAATCGATCGCATCGGGAGGGATCAATGATCGGACGCAGGCTTCTCATCGGCGCGGCCGCCGGCCTTGCCACGCCGGGCATCGTCGCGGCCCAGGGCACCTGGCCGGCTCGGCCCGTGCGCATCGTGGTGCCCTTCGGCCTCGGCGGCAGCGCCGATGTCGCGGCGCGCTTCCTGTCCGAGCCGCTGCAGCAGGCGCTCGGTCAGCCCTTCGTGGTCGAGAACCGGCCCGGCGCGGGGGCGGTGATCGGCACGGACCATGTCGCGAAGTCGGCGCCCGATGGCTACACGCTGCTGCTGATGTCGAACACGCACACGGCGAATGAGACGCTGATCCCGAACCGGCCCTACCAGCTGATGCGTGATCTCGCGCCGGTCGCCTCGATCAACATCGCGCACCATGTGCTGGCCGTGCATCCCTCGCTGCCGGCGCAGAACCTGCCCGAGCTCATCGCGCTGCTGCGCGCCAATCCCGGCCGCTTCGACTATGCGAGCTCCGGGCCCGGCACGCCGTATCACGTCGCGGGCGAGGTGTTCCTCGCCATGGCCGGCGCCACGGCGACGCATGTGCCCTTCCGTGGCTCGAACGAGGCGCGCACCGCGCTGATCGGCGGCCAGGTGCCGATCATGTTCGACGCGATCCCGACGATGCGCGAGCAGATCGCCGGCGGGCGCGTGCGCGGCCTTGCCACCACCGGCCCTGCGCGCAGCCCGCTGCTGCCCGAGCTGCCCGCGGTGGCCGAGGCGCTGCCCGGTTACGAGGCCTCGATCTGGCTCGGACTCATGGCGCCCGCCGCCACGCCCCTGCCGATCCGCGAGCGCATCAATGCCGAGGTCAACCGCATCCTCGCCCTGCCGGCGACGCAGGAAGCCCAGGCCCGGGCCGGCGCCGCGCCGATGCCCAAGACCATCGCGGAGTTCGATGCCTTCCTGCGTGCGGATATTCCGCGCCAGGCCGAGTTCATCCGCATGGCGCGCATGACGCCCAGCTGATGGGCTTCGTGCTGAATGGCGCTGCCGTCGCGCCCGAGATCGAACCCGAGGCGCCGCTGCTTGCCGCGCTGCGCGGCCCGCTCGGCCTCTCCGGCACGCGCTTCGGCTGCGGCGCCGAGCAATGCGGCGCCTGCCTCGTGCTGGTCGATGACGTGCCGGCCTATGCCTGCACGCTGCCGGTCGAGGCCGTGGCCGGGCGGCGCGTGACGACGGTGGAAGGGCTCGGCACGCCCGAGGCGCCGCACCCGCTGCAGCGCGCGCTGCTCGCCGAGCAGGCCGGGCAATGCGGCTTCTGTCTCTCGGGCATCACGCTGCGCGCGGTGGCGCTGCTGCGCGCGAACCCCGCGCCGAGTGCGGCCGAGGTGCGCGCGGCGCTGGAGCCGCATCTGTGCCGCTGCGGCGCGCATAACCGGATCATCCGCGCGGTGCTGCGCGCGGCGGCGGAGATGGCGGCATGAACCTCGCTTTCCGCAACGCCGTCGAAGGCGACGACCAGAAGCCGAAGCTGCCCGGCAGCCTGCATGTGAATCGCCGCCTCGATCGCTGGCTGACGCTGCACGCGGAAGGCCATGCCAGCATCCATCCCGGCAAGGTCGAACTCGGCCAGGGCATCCTCACCGCGCTGGCGCAGATCGCGGCGGAGGAGCTCGATGTCTCCCTCGCGCGGTTGCGGGTCGTTCCCGCCAGCACGCCCGCCAGCCCCGATGAGGCCGTGACCAGCGGCTCGCTCTCGGTGCAGGAGAGCGGCATGGCGCTGCGCCATGTCTGTGCCGAGGCGCGCGCGATCTGCCTGGGCGTCGTGGCCCAGCGCAGCGGCGTGCCGGTCGAGGAGATCACCGTGCAGGACGGCGATTTTCTCGCCCCCGATGGCCGTCTGCTCGGCAGCTACTGGGCGCTGGCCAAGGCCGAACTGCTGGCGGTGGAGGGCACGCCCGGCATCGCCGCGAAGCCCGCCGCCGCGCGCCGCCTCGCGGGTACTTCCACCGCGCGGCTCGACCTGCCGGACAAGGTGTTCGGCGCGCCGCGCTATGTCCAGGATCTGCGCCTGCCCGGCATGCTGCATGCGCGCATGGTGCGCCCGGCCACGCGCGGCGCGACCCTGCTCTCGCTGCGCGAGGGCGCGCTGCCGGGCGATGCCACGGTGTTCCGCGACGGCAGCGTGCTGGCCGCCATCGCCACCGCCGAGCATCACGCGGAAGCCGCCGCGGCGCGCCTCGCACTGCGGGCGCAATGGAGCGCGGCAGCGACGCTGCCGGAGGAGTCCGCGCTGGAAGCCTGGCTCGAAGCCGCGCCAGCCGAGGAGAGCGTGGTGACCGAGCGTGCGGCGGAGACGCCCACGCCCACCCATCGAATCTCCGGCAAATTCTTCCGCCCCTTCCTCGCCCACGCCTCCATCGGTACCTGCTGCGCGATCGCGCGGTGGGAGGGCGATGTGCTGCAGGGATGGACGCACAGCCAGGGCATCTACAACCTCCGTGCCGATCTCGCGAAGGCGCTGCGCATGCCGGCGGAGAAGATCCTGCTGAGCCATGTCGAGGGTGCGGGCTGCTACGGCCATAATGGCGCGGATGACGTGATGCTGGACGCCGCGCTGGTCGCGCGCGCCCATCCCGGCCGGCCCGTGCGCGTGCTCTGGAGCCGCGCGGAGGAACTCGGCTGGGGGCCCTTCTCGCCGGCCATGCAGGTGCGGATCGAGGCCGAGGCGGGCGCCGACGGCACGCTGCTGCGCTGGCACCAGCGTGTGACCTCCAACGGCCATTCCGGGCGCCCCGGGCGTGGCGCGCTGCCCACGCTGCTGGCGGCCTCGATGCTGGCCGAGCCCTTCCCGGTGCCGCCCGCGATCAACCCGCCGCTGGCCGGTGGTGGTGGCGGCCAGCGCAACGCCGTGCCGCAATACCGTGTGCCGGCGCTGCGCGTCGATCTCGCCCGCGTCACCGACATGCCGATCCGCGCGAGTGCGCTGCGCGGCCTCGGCGCGCTGGTGAATGTCTGGGCGATCGAGAGCGTGATGGATGACCTGGCCCGGGCCTGCGGGGAGGATCCGCTCGCCTATCGGCTGCGGCATCTCGATGATGCGCGGTCGCGCGACGTGTTGGCCAAGGCGGCCGAGATGGCGGGCTGGGCGAACCGGGTGCAGCGCGAGGGCATCGGCCACGGCCTCGCCGTCGCGCGCTACAAGGGCACGGGCGCCTGGTGCGCCGCGGTGGTGGAGATCGAGGCCGCGGCGCGCATCCTCTGTCGCCGCATCTGGCTCGCCGGCGATGTGGGGGAGGTGATCAACCCCGACGGCGCGATCAACCAGTATGAGGGCGGCGCGATCCAGGCGACCTCGATGTGCCTGCTCGAAGCCGTGCGGCATGACAGCGCCAGCATCACCTCCGACGCCTGGGAGCGCTATCCGATCCTGCGCTTCTCCGAGGTGCCGGAGGTCGAGACGCAGTTGATCGCGCGGCCCGAGGCACCCCCGCTCGGCGCGGGGGAGGCGAGCCTCGGCCCCGTCATCGCCGCCATCGCGAACGCCATCCGCGATGCGCTGGGCGTGCGCGTCACGCGCTGGCCGTTCACGCCCGAGAACATCGCCTCCGCGATTGAGGAAGTCTCATGCTGACCTTGGCAAGCACGCTCTCGGACCGCACGCGCCCGCTGCATGATGGGCGCGTGAAGGTCGAGGGCTTCGACATCGCCTATGTCGGCGGTGAGCCCGAGGAGCTGTTCCGCATCGCCGTGCGCGAAGGCCGCTACGAGATCACGGAACTCTCGATGGCGAGCCACATCCTCTCGGTCGCGCGCGGCGATTCCCGCTACATCGGCGTGCCGGTCTTCCCCTCGCGCGCCTTCCGCCACTCGGCCATCTATGTGCGCACTGATCGCGGCATCAACGGGCCGGGTGACCTCGCCGGGCGCGTGATCGGCGTGCCGGAATACCAGCAGACGGCCGCACTCTGGGTGCGCGGCATCCTGCGCGAGCATTACGGCGTCGATCTCAGCGGCATCGCCTGGAAATCAGGCGGCGAGCGCACGCCCATCACCCTGCCGCGCGAGATCGACATGCAGGTGATCGCGCCGGGCGAGACGCTGGAGGCGATGCTGGCCGAGGGGCGTATCGACGCCTTCATCGGGCCCCGCGCGCCGGCCTGTTTCCTGGATGGCAGCGCGCCCGTCGCACGGCTCTTCCCCGATACGCGGGCGGAGGAAGAGGCCTATTTCAAGGCGAGCGGCTTCTTCCCGATCATGCATTGCATCGCCATCCGCCGTGACGTGGCGGAGGCGCATCCGGGCCTCACGCTGGCGCTGTTCAAGGCCTTCAACGCCGGCAAGGCGATGGCGCTGGCGGATCTTGCCATGGTGAATGTGCTGCGCGTCTCGCTGCCCTGGATCGCGGCGGAGGCGGCGGCGCAGACAGCGCTGATGGGCGGCGACCCCTGGCCCTATGGCTTCGCGCGCAACCGCGCCGAGATCGCCGCCATGTGCCGCTTCGCGCGCGCCGATGGGCTGACCACGCGCGACGTGGCACCGGAAGAATTGTTCGAGGCCAGCACACAAGGCGCGTGAAGCGCCGGCAGAAGGGAAGGAAAGAGCATGACCACCATCACGCGCCGCGCGGGGCTTGCCGCCGCCGCCACGCTGCTCGCCGCACCGCGCATCGCCGCGGCGCAGGCGGCCACCATGCGCATCATCGTCCCCTTCGGCCCGGGCGGTTCCACCGATGCGGTGGCGCGGCTTGTCGCGAGCGGGCTGCAGCAGCGGCTCGGCAGCACTGTGGTGGTCGAGAATCGCTCCGGCGCGGCGGGGTCGATCGGCGCGGACATGGTGGCGAAGGCGCGGCCCGATGGCATGACCTGGCTGCTCACCTTCGACAGCCACGCGACCATCCCCGCGCTGCTGCGCAACCCGCCCTTCGACGTGCTGAAGGATCTCGATCCGGTCATGCTGATCGGCGGCTCGCCCTATGCGGTGGCGTGCAAGCCGGACAAGCCCTTCCGCGACATGGCGGCGGCGCTGGCGGCGGCGAAGGCACGGCCGGACAGCGTCTCCTACGGCTCGACCGGCAATGGCACCATCGGGCATCTGACGATGATCATGCTGGGCGAGCGCGCGCAGGGCCGCATGCAGCATGTGCCCTATCGCAGCGGCGGGCTCGCGGTGAATGATGCCGTGGCCGGCCATGTGGACATGATGATCGGCAGTGCGGCGCTGATGCTGCCGCACATCACCGGCGGTTCGCTGCGCCCCCTGCTGCAGTTCGGGCCGACGCGCCTCGCCGGCCTCGCGCAGACGCCGACGGCGGCCGAGATCGGCTTCGCGGGGCTCGAGGCCGAGGCCTGGTGGGCCGTGTTTGCCCCGCATGGCACGCCGGCCGCGCAGGTCGCGCGCATGAACGCCGCGATCCGCGAGACGCTGCAGGAGGAACGCGCGAACCGCGTGATGACCGAGACGCAGCAGGCGCGCCTCGTGGTCTCCTCGCCCGAGGAGCTCGGCAGCTTCTTCGCGCGGCAGGTCGCGCAATGGGGCGGCATCGTGCGCGCCAACAACATCCAGCCGGACTGAAGTCATCCCATGCAACGTCTCGAAGCTGCGATCCTTGGCCGTTTCGCGCGGCTGCCGACCTCCTCCATCTCCGATGCGCTCGACAAGCTCGGCATCCCGGGCCAGGTCGATGGGCTGCGGCCCATGCTCCAGGGCGCGCGCATCTGCGGCCAGGCGGTGACGCTGCGCTACCTGCCTGTGGGCCCGGCCGGCGGCACGGTGGGGGATTTCCTGCACCTCGCCGAAGCCGGCGACGTGATCTGCATCGACAACCGTGCGCGCGTGGATTGCACGGTGTGGGGCAACATCCTGACCGAGGCGGCGAAGGCGCGCGGCATCGCGGGCACGGTGATCGAGGGCGTGAACCGTGATCTCGGCGAGAGCCGCGACTATGGCTACCCGATCTGGTCGCGCGCGAGCCATTCGCGCACCGGCAAGGATCGCGTGGCGCTGGATGCGGTGAACGTGCCGATCGTGCTCGGCCATGTGCGCGTTGATCCGGGCGATGTGATCTGCGCGGATGACAGCTGCGTCGTCGTCGTGCCGCAGTCACGCGCGCTCGATGTGCTCGGCATCGCGGAATCGATCGAGGCGAAGGAGGAGCTGATCCTCGCCGATATCCGCGCCGGCATCGACCTCGCCGAGGCGCGGCGCCGGCATGGCTACTTCACCTTGCAGACCCGTCCGGCGGGCTGAGCGCGCGGCGCAGCAACTCCGCATAGAGCGCCTCGCGCGCCGCGGTGCGGGGCGCGAAGTTGCGCGCGGAGTCAGCGGCGAGCGCGGCGCTGTCCACGATCCCTGGCGGCGTGAACTTCTCCGCCCAGTCCTGCATGATCTCGGGCGTGGCCTCGGGGTGGAACTGCACGGCGATGGCGCCGGGCAGGGCGAAGGCCTGCACCGTGCCGGCATCGGCGGCGAGGATTTCCGCGCCCGGCGGGGCGGTGATGGCATCGCCATGCCAGCGGGGCCAGGGGCCGGCGAAGATCGCGTCCTCGTGCTGCTCGATGCCGAACCAGCCGCGGAAGAAGCGCCCATCCTGCATCCGCGCGCTGTCGCCGCCCGCGGCCGCCGCGATCATCTGCGCGCCGAAGCAGATGCCGATCGTTGGCGCCTGCTGTGCCAGCCGCGCGGCGACGAGTTCACGCTGCCGTGCCACCCAGGGGATGTGCGTGTCATAGACCCCGTGCGGCGAGCCGAGCAGCACGACGAGTTCGGCGCGGGCGAGGGCGGCCTCGTCCAGATCGGCGCCGCTGATCACCTCGATCGCATGGCCTTGTTCGGCGAGCCAGGCCCCGAAGGCACCCTCCGGCGCGCTTTCCGAATTGCGGACGATGAGGATCTTCATGCGCGTCCCTCCTGCCAGCGCTGCCAGCCGCGCGCGCGCAATTCGCAGGCGGGGCAATGGCCGCAGCCCGCGCCCCACGCATGCGGCGTGCGCTCGCCAAGATAGCAGGAATGCGTGATGCCGCGAATCGCCTCGACCAGGTTCGCGCCGCCGAGCGACTCCGCCAGCGCCCAGGTCGCCGCCTTGTCACGCCACATCAGCGGGGTGTGCAGCACGAAGCGCTGCTCCATGCCGAGATTGAGGGCAACCTGCAGCGCCTTGATCGTGTCGTCGCGGCAATCGGGATAGCCGGAATAGTCGGTCTCGCAGACGCCGGTGACGATGTGCTTCAGGCCGCGCCGGAAGGCCAGCGCGGCGGCGAAGGTCAGGAAGATCAGGTTGCGGCCGGGCACGAAGGTGTTGGGCAGCCCGCCGGTCTCCATCTCGATCGCGACGTCGCGCGTCAGCGAGGTCTCGCTGATCGCCCCCAGCGCGTCGAGCTTCAGCACATGGTCCGCGCCGAGCCGCGGGCCCCAGGCCGGATGCACCGACAGATGCGCGCGGAAGGCGGCGCGGGTTTCCAGCTCCACGACATGGCGCTGGCCGTAGTCGAAGCCGAGCGTCTCGACGGTTGCGAAACGATCCAGGGCCCAGGCCAGGCAGGTGGCGCTGTCCTGGCCGCCGGAGAAGAGAACGAGGGCGCTTTCGGCATTCATGCGGGCAATCTCTCCACGGCCCAGCGCGCGGCCTCGGCGACGGTGGGGTCCTCATCCTCGCACAGATCCTGCGCGACGGGGCGCAGCGCGGCGGCGCCGGAATTGCCGATGGCGATCAGCACGTTGCGCGTGAAGCGGTTCCGCCCGATGCGCTTGATCGGCGAACCGGCGAAGAGCGCGCGGAAGGCCGCGTCATTCAGCCGCGCAAGTTCGGCCAGCCTCGGCGCGGTCAGGCTCTCGCGCGGGGCGAAGGCAGGTTCGCTGTGGGTCCGCGCGAACTTGTTCCAGGGGCAGACGGCGAGGCAATCGTCGCAGCCATAGATGCGGTTGCCCATCTTCGCGCGGAACTCGTGCGGGATCGGGCCGTGATGCTCGATGGTGAGGTAGGAGATGCAGCGCCGCGCATCGAGCTGGTAGGGCGCGGGGAAGGCCTCGGTCGGGCAGATGCGCAGGCAGGCCTCGCAACTCCCGCAACGGTCCTGTCCCGGCGCATCGGGGGCGAGGTCGAGCGTGGTGTAGATCTCGCCCAGGAAGAGCCAGGAGCCGAAATCGCGCGAGACCAGATTCGTGTGCTTGCCCTGCCAGCCGAGCCCCGCCTGCTGCGCAAGCGGCTTTTCCATCACCGGCGCGGTGTCCACGAAGACCTTGAGTTCGGCGCCCTTGAAGCGCCGCACCATCCATTGGCCGAGCGCCTTCAGCCGCTTCTTCACCACATCGTGGTAGTCGCGCCCCTGGGCATAGGCGCTGATCGTCGCGTGCTCGCGTTCCTCAAGCCGTGCGAGGGGATCGTAGTCCGGCGCGTAGTTGAGACCCAGCGAGATCACGCTCACCGCCTCGGGCCAGAGCGCTTGCGGATGCGCCCGCTGGTCGGCGCGCGCTTCCAGCCAGCCCATGCCGCCCTGCATGCCGGCGGCGAGAAAGGCGCTGAGCCGCGCGCGCGTTTCCGCGGCCAGATGCGCGCGGCAGAAGCCCACGGCGTCGAAGCCGAGGCGCAGCGCCTCGGCGCGGATCTCGTCAGCCTCGCCGCGGGGCTCCGGGGCGCTAACCGCGCCCACGATAGGGCGCCACATCCTGCGGCGGGATCCACACGCCCTCCGGCGGCGCGCCTGTCTGGTAGAAGACGTCGATGGGGATGCCGCCGCGCGGATACCAGTAGCCGCCGATGCGGAACCATTCCGGCTCCGTCACTTCGACCAGGCGCCTGGCGATGCCGATGGTGCAGGCCTCGTGGAAGGCGCCGTGGTTGCGGAAGCTGGTGAGGAACAGCTTCAGGCTCTTGCTCTCCACCAGCCAGTCGCGCGGCACATAGTCGATGACAAGGTGCGCGAAATCCGGCTGGCCGGTGAGCGGGCAGAGCGAGGTGAATTCGGGGGCGACGAAGCGCACGCAGTAGCGCAGGCCGGGATGCGGGTTGGGCACGCGCTCCAGCACCGCTTCCTCGGGTGTCGCGGGCTGGCGCGCCTGGGCGCCGAGCAACGTCAGGCCGGTGGTGTCGGTGGCAATGCTCATGCGGCCTCCGCCTTCGTGTCTTCCTGCGCCCAGCCGGCCTCGATCGCGGCGGCCTCGGCCTGCAGGCGGCCTTCCAGGATCGCGCGGCGCAGCCGGCCCATCAGGCGCTGGTAGTAGGTGATGTTGTGCCAGGTCAGCAGCATCGGGCCCAGCATCTCCTCCGACTTGATGAGGTGATGCAGATAGGCGCGCGAGTGGTTGCGGCAGGCCGGGCAATCGCAATCGGGGTCGAGCGGGCGCGTATCCTCGGCATGCTTCGCGTTGCGCAGGTTGAGCACGCCGCGGCTGGTATAGGCGCGCCCGGTGCGGCCGCTGCGCGTGGGGATCACGCAGTCGAACATGTCCACGCCGCGCTTCACGGATTCGATCAGGTCATGCGGCGTGCCCACGCCCATCAGGTAGCGCGGGTGATCCTCGGGCAGCAGCGGCACGGTGATGTCGAGCATGCGCAGCATCTCCGCCTGGCCCTCGCCAACCGCGAGGCCGCCGATGGCGTAGCCCTCGAAGCCGATATCGGTCAGCGCGCGCACGCTCTCCGCCCGCAGATCGGCATAGGTGCTGCCCTGCACGATGCCGAACAGCCCATGTCCCGGCCGCGGCGTGAAGGCGGCGCGGGAGCGCGCGGCCCAGCGCATCGAGAGTCGCATGCTCGCCGCCGCCTGCTCATGCGTGGCGGGGAAGGGCGTGCATTCGTCGAAGCACATCGTCACATCGGCGCCGAGCAGGTGCTGGATCTCGATGCTGCGCTCGGGCGTGATGCGGTGCTTGGATCCATCCAGATGCGACTGGAAGGTGACGCCATCGGCATCGAGCTTGCGCAGCCCCGCCAGGCTCATCACCTGGAAGCCGCCGGAATCCGTCAGGATCGGCCCGTGCCAATCCATCATCCTGTGCAGCCCGCCGAGCCGCGCCACGCGCTCCGCCCCCGGGCGCAGCATGAGGTGATAGGTGTTGCCGAGCACCATGCGCGCGCCGGTGGAGCGCACCGAATCCGCGGTCATCGCCTTCACGGTGCCGGCGGTGCCGACGGGCATGAAGACCGGCGTGGGCACCTCGCCATGCGCGGTCATCAGCGTGCCGGCGCGCGCGGCGCCGTCGCTGGCGGCGTGGGTCCAATGGAGCGTCATGCGGGCAGGTCCTGGTCGGCGCGGAACAGCAGGCTGCCATCGCCATAGGAGAAGAAGCGGTACTCCTGCGCGATGGCATGCGCATAGGCCGCGCGCATCCGCCGCGTGCCGGCGAAGGCGGAGACGAGCATCAGCAGCGTCGATTTCGGCAGGTGGAAATTGGTCAGCAGCGCATCGATGCAGCGGAAGCGATGGCCAGGCAGGACGTAGAGATCGGTGAGGCCACGGAAGGGGGCGACACTGCCATCGGGCCGGGCCGCGGTCTCGGTGGTGCGCAGCGCCGTTGTGCCCACCGCGACGATGCGCTTGCCCGCCGCGCGCGCCGCATTGATCAGCGCGGCACTCGCCTCCGGCATCTCGCACCATTCCTGGTGCAGGCGATGCTTGCGCGGGTCGTCGTCGCGCACCGGCAGGAAGGTGCCCGCGCCGACATGCAGCGTCACGGTGGCGCGGCGGATGCCCCGTGCGTCGAGCGCGGCGAGGAGGCGGTCGGTGAAATGCAGGCTCGCGGTCGGCGCGGCGACGGCGCCGGGGACGCGGGAGAAGATGGTCTGGTAGTCGGCCACATCCTCCGGCCCTGGCTTGCCCTCGCGGTGGATGTAGGGCGGCAGCGGCACCTCGCCCGCCCGTTCCAGCGCGGCGGCCAACGCCGCCTGGTCGGGGCCGAAATCGAGCCGCACGGAGCCACCCTCCGGCGCTTCCAGCACCCGCGCGGTGCAGCCCTCGGCGCCCTCGATGGCGATGGTGTCACCGGCGCGGAGGCGGCGTGCATTCTTCACCAGCGCCTGCCAGATGCCCCCGCCCTCGGCCCGGTTGAGCATGATCTCCACGCGCGCCTGGCCGCGGCGGGCATGCAGGCGGGCGGGGATGACGCGCGTGTCGTTCACCACCAGCACGTCGCCGGGGGCGAGCAGGCCGGGCAGGTCGAGCACGCCGCGATCCTCGAGCCGGCCTTCGCCCACCACCAGCAGGCGCGCGGAATCGCGCGGCCGGGCCGGGGCCTGGGCGATCAGGCGCTCTGGCAGCGCATAGTCGAAATCCGCGGTCGAGAGCGGGCTGGGGGGAGGGGCCTCGGGCATGGGCGCCGCATGTGGCCCGGCGGCCCAGCCTTGTCCAGCGTCAGCCGCGCAGCACGCCCCGCAGCGGGGCCACGGCGGCGCTGCCGGGGAAGGCCTCGGCCACGGCGCGCTCGGGCAGGCGCAGGTGGTCGCGCAGCAGGGCCTTGGCCAGGGCGCGCAGGTCCTGGGTGGGGCGCAGGTCCCGGTTCTCGAAGAGGGCATCGGCGCCCAGGCCCGGCCAATCCGCCATCACCCGCCCGCCGGCCACCCCGCCGCCGAGCACGAAGGCCACGCCGCCCGTGCCGTGATCCGTGCCCTGGTTGCCGTTCACCCGCGCGGTGCGGCCGAACTCGGTCACCACCAGCACGGCGGTGCGCGCCCAATGCGGCCCCAGCGCCGTCTTCAACTCGGCGAGGCCGGAATCCAACGCGCGCATCGGGCCGAGCATCCGCGTGGCCTGCTGCGCGTGGGTATCCCAGCCGCCGAGTTCCAGCGCCGCCACGCGCGGGCCATTCGCCTCGGCCAGCAACCGCCCCGCGGCGGCGGCGAGGCGCGGGAAGCTGCCGCGGTTGGGCTCGTTCTGCGGCTCGCCCAGGGCCTGGCTCGCGAAACCGCGCGCGCGCATGCCCTCGGCGAAGGGGCCGGCGAGGCGCGGATCCTGTTGCTGCAGCGCGGCGATGCGGTGGATAAGCTCTTCCGAGGGGCGGGTCGTGCCCGGCGGGAAATAGGCGCCGACCGGCGCCGGGCCGCGCAGCAGCAGCGGCACGCCGGTGCCGATGGCCAGCCCCGCCCGCGCAGTCTCGGCGCTGGGCAGCGTGCGGATGGCCCGGTTGAGCCAGCCACTGTCCAGCCGGTCGGTCGCGCCGGCCTCGAGCAGATCCTGCGCCTCGAAATGGCTGCGGCTGCGATAGGGGCCGGCCACGGCGTGCAGGATCAGGGCCTCATTCGCCCGGTACATGGCATGCAGGTTCTGGAAGGCCGGGTGCAGGCCGAAGCGCCCGCCGAGGTCGAGCGCGCCCTCCTCCTGCCCCGGCTCGGGCACGACAAGGCCGCCGCGCAGCGCGGCGAGGCCCGGGTCGCCATAGGGCGGCACGGCATGCAGCCCATCCAGCGCGCCACGCAGGATGACGACAACGAAGCGCCGTTCGCCCGGCAGTTGCGCGAAGGCGGCGCGGGTGCCGCCGAGGAAGAGGCTCGCGCTCAGGCCCAGCAGCAGGCCGCGCCGGGTCGGGGCGAAAGAGGCGTGCGGTGTCTCGTTCATCGGTGCATGAACTCCGGGCTCGCCAGCAGCAGCGTCACGGCGTCACGCACCGAGCCGGCACGGCGCATCTCGGCCACCGTCTCGGCACGGGCGAGGGGGCCGAGGGCCGCTTCCGTCACATCCGGCAGCGCCGTGCGCGTGACCCGCCCGGCCAGGGTGTAGCTCCAGTCCACGCGGCGCATCAGCGCCTCGGGCGAGGTCCAGTGGGCGGCGGTATCGCCCCAGCCATCGGGCTGCGGGGCGGTCCAGAGCGGTTGGTTGAGGCTGCCGAGTCCCCCGGTCACCAGCTCCGGCCGATCCGGAGGCAGGCCGATGGCGCGGCAGGCTGCAAGCACGTGGTCCTGCGGCGTGCGGAACTTGCTGAGCGGCGGATCCCAGGCTTCCGGCAACGCGACGAGCAGGCGGGTGGCGGCGGCGAGGTCGCCGCCCGTGTCCTCCAGCCGTCGGGCCAGCGCGGTGACGACGCGCGGCGGTGGCGCATCGGCGATGAAGTGTCGTGCGAGCTTGACCGCCAGATGTCGGTAGGTGGCCGGGTGGGTGCCCAGGAAGCGCAGCGCCGCCTCGACCGCCGCCTCGCCCTCCTCGAACCGGCGGCCGAGCAGGGTCTTGGCGCCGGGCTCATGGTTGGCGCGGCGCCAGACATAGCCCAGCGGCTCGCGCGTCAGTTCCACCGAGAGGCCGGTGAGGAGACGCGCGAGCTGCTCCACATCGCCCTGGGTGTAGCCGCCCGCCGGGGAGAGGCTGTGCAGTTCCAGCACCTCCCGCGCCAGGTTCTCGTTCAGGCCCCGGCGGCTGCGCTGCCCGAAGGGACTGTTCGGGCCGACCGAGCCTGCATTGTCCAGGTAGAGCACCATGGCCGGGTGGGTGGTCACGGCCACCAGCATGTCGGCGAAGCGACCGGCAACATGCGGGCGCACCGCCTCATGCTCCAGGCAGCCTGCCAGCAGGCCCGCCAGGCCGTTGCGGCGGCTGACGGTGAAGTGGTTCATCCAGAAATCGACCAGCCGGTCCTGGAAGGGCTGCGTGGTCTCCAGGCGCTGGCGTGCCCAGGCCAGGGCCTGGGCGCGGTTGAAGTCGAATTGCGGGCCGCGATTGATCAGGACATTGCCCTCGGCGTCGCGGGCGGCGATCTGGGCCAGGCGGACCCGCAGGGCATCGGCGACTCCCGGCGCCTCGGCCAGCGGGGCCGGTGTGGCGATCTGAGCCAGAAGCCAGGCATCGGGGTCGGCCGGCGGCGTTTCCCCAAGGCGTAGTCCCAGGCCGAAACGGGCGGCGGCAAGGTGGCTGCGGACGCTCATGACCATCAGAATACCGCCTCCGCCCGGCCTTGTATCGCCCCTTTGCGTGACGAAGCGTGACCCCGGCGCGGGGCCTCGCGCGGTGATGGCTTGCAAAAACCCGCAAGAGAGGGCATGTGCGGCGCCGCATCAGGCTTGATTCGGAACACTCGGCAGGCGGCACGGGCGATCGGCCCGTTGTCCGGCCTGCCTTCGCGTATGGAGGCCCATCGTGGCGCGCAGCGACCTCAGCAAGATCCGCAACATCGGCATCACGGCGCATATCGATGCCGGCAAGACGACGACGACCGAGCGCATTCTCTACTACACCGGCAAGTCGCACCGGATCGGCGAGGTGCATGACGGCAACACCACGACCGACTACATGGAGCAGGAGCGCGAGCGGGGCATCACCATCACCTCCGCCGCCGTGACCGCCGTGTGGAAGGACCACCGGATCAACATCATCGACACGCCCGGCCACATCGACTTCAACATCGAGGTGAACCGCAGCCTGCGCGTGCTTGACGGCGCCATCTTCATCATCGAGGGCGTGGCCGGCGTGCAGCCGCAGTCCGAGACCAACTGGCGCCTGGCGGACCGCTACAACGTCCCGCGCATCATCTTCATCAACAAGCTCGACCGCACCGGCGCCGATTTCTACCGCGCCGCCGCGACGCTGACCGAGAAGCTCGGCATCAACTGGGTGACCCTGCAGCTGCCGATCGGCATCGAGGACACCTTCAAGGGCGTGGTCGACCTGGTCGAGATGAAGGCGATCATCTGGAAGGGCGACGAGCTCGGCGCCCAGTACGAGTACCAGGAGATCCCGGCCGAGCTGGCCGAGCAGGCCGCCGAGTACCGCCAGAAGATGCTCGACACCTGCGTCGGCATCGACGAGGCGGCGATGGAGGAGTTCTACGACAAGGGCGACGTCTCCATCGAGACGCTGAAGCGCTGCATCAAGAAGGGCACGATCAGCGGCGAGTTCCGCCCCGTGCTCTGCGGCACCGCCTTCAAGAACAAGGGCGTGCAGCCGCTGCTCGACGCCGTGCTCGACTACCTGCCGAGCCCGATCGACATCCCCGGCATCAAGGTGGCGCCGGATGAGGGCATGGACGAGACGCAGGAGCGCCGCTCGATCCCCGCGGACGAGAACGCGCCCTTCGCCGGCCTCGCCTTCAAGATCATCAACGACAAGTACGGCAACCTGACCTTCGTGCGCGTCTATCGCGGCGTGCTGCGCCAGGGCGACATGGTGCAGAACACCACCAAGGGCCATCGCGAGCGCATCGGCCGCATCTTCCAGATGCACGCCGACAAGCGCGAGGAGATCAAGGAAGTCTTCGCCGGCGACATCGCGGCCTTCGTTGGGCTGAAGGACACCGGCACCGGTGACACGCTGGCCAGCAACGACGACCCCGTGATCCTCGAGCGCATGGCCTTCCCGGTCCCGGTGATCGACATCTCCGTCGAGCCGAAGACCAAGGAAGGCGTCGAGAAGATGACGCTCGGCCTGCAGAAGCTGGCCGGCGAGGACCCCTCGCTGCGCCTGCGCACGGACCAGGAGAGCGGCCAGACCATCCTCTCCGGCATGGGCGAGCTGCATCTCGAGATCATCGTGGATCGCCTGAAGCGCGAATACGGCGTGGACGCGAACATCGGCGCGCCGCAGGTGGCCTATCGTGAAACCATCACGAAGAGCCACACCGAGACCTACACCCACAAGAAGCAGTCGGGCGGTTCGGGCCAGTACGCCGAGGTGAAGATCGTCTTCGAGCCGAAGGAGCGCAACACGGGCGTCGAATTCGCCAACGCCGTGGTCGGCGGCGCCGTGCCGAAGGAATACATCCCGGCGGTCGAGAAGGGCATCAAGGTGCAGGCCGATACGGGCGTGCTCGCCGGCTTCCCGACGGTGGACTTCAAGTACTCGCTGGTGGACGGCAAGTACCATGACGTCGACTCCAGCGCGCTCGCCTTCGAAATCGCCGCCAAGGCCTGCTTCCGCGAGGGCATGAAGAAGGCCGGCCCGGTGATCCTGGAGCCGATCATGGACGTGGAAGTGACCACGCCTTCCGACCATGTCGGCGACGTGGTGGGCGACCTCAACCGCCGCCGCGGCGTGATCCAGAGCCAGGACATGGCCGGCACCTCGGTCATCGTGCGCGCGCATGTGCCGCTGAAGGAGATGTTCGGCTACATCTCGAACCTCCGCGGCATGACCAAGGGCCGCGCGAGCTTCTCGATGCAGTTCCACCACTACGATCCCGTGCCGCGCAACGTGGCCGACGAGATCATGAAGAAGTCCGCCTGATCCCTCACGGGTCGGCGTCCGGCAGCGGCGCGGGGGGACACCCCCGCGCCGTCTTGCGTTGCAGGGGGGAAGAACGGGGTGCCCTTCGTGTCGCAGCCTGAGCAGGAGCGCACCGTCAGCCTCGCCGAGGCGGCGCCAGATGCCATCACCATCGCGCCCGCCGCGACCTATCCGCGCCGCCCGCCGGCCTTCGCCAATCTCGACCTGCTCGACCTCGGTGACCGGCGCGCCCTGGAGTCACGCTGGGAGACGACGGAGCAGGAGGCGCCGGCGATCCTGCTGCACAATCTGGGCGAAGCACTTGTCGCACCGCCCGGAATCGTCTGGCTGCCGGATGGGCGCGTCGTCGCCGAATCGCTGCACAATCTCAACGTGGCTGGCCGCGCCGCAGCCTTGGCCGAGCCGATGCCGAGCGCCGCCGACCAGCCCCAGCCGCGCCGCCCGGCGGTGTTGCTGACGCGGGCTGGCTCGACGAATTACGGCCATTTCCTCGCTGAACATCTGGGCGCGCTGCTCCTCCTCGGCCAGGTGCGGCCTGGCCTGCGGGCCGATCTGGTGGTGGCCGACCAGCGCGGCCCCATGCTCGGTGTGGCGGAGGAGGGTGCAAGCCGGGCGGGCTTCGAGCCTGCCGCCCTGCGCCGGCTGCCGCCGCGTGGCCTTCATCTGCCGGAACTGCTGATGCTCAGCCCGGCGTCGACACATTCCTACATGAAGCATCCGGCGGCGATCGAGGCACTGGCCGCGCTGGCCCCGCCACGCCCGGCCGGCGACCTGCTCTTCGTGCGGCGCACCAGCACGGCCAAGCGCGTGCTGCTGAACCTCGAGGCGGTTGAAGAGGCGGCGACGAGCCTTGGCTTCCGCGTGATCGAGCCAGGACGGATGAGCTTCGCCGAGCAGATCGAGGCTTTCGCCGCCGCGCGGGTGGTGGTGGGCGTCAGTGGCGCGGACCTCACCAACATCGTCTTCATGCCGCCGGGCGGGGATGTGGTGTGCCTGCTGCCGACGCGCGGGCGCGAATTCTTCTTCTGGGACCTCTGCTGCCTTCGCGATCACCGCTACTGGTCCATCTTCGGCCCGCCCCGGACCGATCGCGGCGGCGGACACGACGACTTCACCGTCGATGTCGATCTCACCAGCAGTGTGCTGCGCGAGGCGCTGGGCGGCTGAGCCTCGGGCGCCGCACCGTTCAGAGGGCGAGCGTCTCCGCCGCCCAGGCATACAGTTCGGGCTCCGGCAGCAGGCCGAAAAAGGCTTCGTTCTCGCGCATCCAGAAATAGTCGGCGCGCGAGATCGCCTCCAGGTTGCCCAGCACCGGCGCGAAGCCCGCACGTGGCCGGCGGATCAGCACGGTCTGGCGGTTGCCCCCGGCCGAGAAGGTCCGCAGGCAGAAATTCGGGAAGAAGTCGTGGATGGCGAGCACGACCTTGTAGACATCGCCATGCCAGGAGGCACCGGGCCGGCCCTTCTCCTTGCGGTAGAAGGCGGCGTCCTTGGGGTTGCGCAGGGCGGAGTAGACATCGATCGGGTAGACGTCGTCGATGATCCAGATCGTGTCGTCATGCGCATTGCCGCTGAGCGCGCAGAAATCGCGGAAGGTCTGCTCGAAGGTGTGCAATCCGTCGAGGAAGATCACGTCGAAGCGCCGCGCCTTGTGCTCGGGCATGGTGAAGAAGGCGTCCGAGGGGATGGCATGGAAGTCCTGGCCCGCCGCGCGCCGCGCCGCCACATCGAAGCGGAAGCGTGGATCCACGGCGGTCTTGTTCGGGATCTGGACACCGAAAAAGGTGCTGCCCTCGCTGACGCCGATCTCGAGATAGCTGCGCGCGCCGTTCATGCCTGCAAGGTGGTTGATGCGGCGGGCGGAGTGGGTGAGCGGCGCGGAGGATTCCTGCGGATTCGGCACCATGTCGCACTCCTGTCGCGGCGGGATGCCCCTCATGCCGTTCCACCCCGCCAGCGTCAACGTGCTGGCCCGTGCTTGACCGGGGCCTGGGGCGCGGCTCCATTGCGGCTCCATCGCCGGGCTGGGGGAGCCATCGTCCGTGACCGCCTATACCAAGGATGTGCTGGCTGCCGAGGCGGCGAAACATGGATGGTCCATCGGCGATCACAGCTACGGCGCGCCCAAGGTGTTCCAATGGGCGAATTCCGGCCGGCTGACCATCGGGCGCTACTGCTCCATCGCGGCCGGCGTCGTGGTCTATCTCGGCGGCGATCATCGCACGGATTGGATCACCACCTACCCTTTCGGCAGCTTCGATCCGGCAGCACGGGGCTTCAAGGGGCACCCGGCCTCACGCGGGGATGTGGTGATCGGCAATGATGTCTGGCTGGCGCGCGGGGTGAGCGTGATGTCGGGCGTGACCATCGGCGATGGCGCCTGCGTGGGCGCCCATGCCGTCGTCGCGCGCGACGTGCCGCCCTATGCGATCGTGGCGGGCAACCCGGCGCGGGTGCTGCGGATGCGCTTCACCCAGGCGCAGATCGAGCGCCTGCAGGATGTGCGCTGGTGGGATTGGCCCGAGGCCCGCCTGCGGGAGAATTACGCGCTGCTGCTCTCCAACCGCCTAGATGAGTTCCTCGATCTGGCGCAGGGCCGCGCCAGGGGGCCGGGCGAAGCGCGCTTGTCCGGGGAAGCGAAGCCCGGCTAGCCTTCCTGCCAAGGACATGAGGGGGGGATCGGCCATGCGGCGTCGCGCGGTGATGGCGTTTGGGGCGGGTATGCTGGCCGCACCGCGTGTCGGGGCGCAGGGCGCCTGGCCCAGCCGGCCCATCCGCCTGCTGGTGCCCTTCATCCCCGGCAGCGCGCCCGATGTGATCGCCCGCCAGATCGCCGAGCGCATCGCCCCCGCGCTGGGCCAGCCGGTGGTGGTGGAGAATCGCGGCGGCGCGGGCGGCAATATCGGCTTCGAGGCGGGGGCGCGCAGCGCGCCGGATGGCTACACCATCATGCTCGGCACCAATTCGCTGGTGATCAACCAGGCGCTGACGCGCCGCACGCTGCCCTTCGACGCCTTCCGTGACTTCGCGCCGATCACGGTGGCCTTCGCCATGCCGCATCTGCTGATCGTCCCGCCCAACGGCCCGGCCAGCGCGGCCGCGCTGATCGAGGGGCTGCGCGCGCGGCCCGACCAGAACTACGCCAGCGGCGGCAATGGCTCAGGCGCGCATCTGGCGGCGGAGATGTTCAAGGCCGCTGCCCGGGTGCAGGCGGTGCATGTGCCCTTCCGCGGCGCGCCCGACATCGTCAACAACGTCATGGCGGGGAATGTGCAGTTCGGCTTCCCCACCCTCTCGACCGCGACCGAGCTGGTGAAGTCGGGCCGCCTGAAGGGCCTCGCCGTCACCTCGCCCGCGCGCAACCACGCGCTGCCGGATGTGCCCGCCTTGGCCGAGACGCTGCCGGGCTTCGACCTCACCTCCTGGTTCGCGCTGATGGCGCCCGCCGGCACGCCGGGCGAGGTGATCGCGCGGGTCGATGCGGCGATGCAGGCCGCCTTGGCGGACCCGGCCTTCCGGGCGCGCACCACGGCGGATGGTTCGATCGCGGTCGGCATGGGCCCGGCCCCCTTCGCTGCCTTCCTGCGCAGCGAGCAGGCGAAATGGGCCGAGGCCGTGCGGCTCAGCGGCGCTCAGGTGGACTGAACGAGCGGGCTGGCGCGCCCGCGCAGGCCGCGCGCCAGCATCACCGCCCAGATCAGCAGCGTCGCCACGCCGAGCGTGCCGGCGATGGGGCGCATGAAGAACTCGATCCAGTGGCCGTCGGCCTTGATCATCGACTGCACGAAGGTCTGCTCCAGCATCTCGCCGAGCACGAGCCCGAGGATGAGGGGCGCGACCGGGATGCCGTGCTCCTCCAGGAACCAGCCGAAGACGCCCATCACCAGCATCAGCGCCACGCCGTAGAGGCTGTTGGTCATGGCGAAGCTGCCGACGATGCAGAACAGCAGGATGACCGGCAGCAGCAGGTTGCGCGGCACGCGCAGGATCTGCCGCGCACCCTTGATCGCCGCCCAGCCGAGCGGAAGCATGATGGCGTTGGCCAGCAGGAAGATCAGGAAGACCGCGTAGATCAGCTGCGGGTTCTCGGTGAACACGGTCGGGCCCGGATTCATCCCCTTCATGTAGAGCACGCCGATGACGATGGCGGTGATGCTGTCGCCGGGGATGCCGAAGACCAGCGCCGGGATCCACGCCCCACCCAGCGCCGAATTGTTGGCCGAGGTGCTGTCCACGATGCCTTCGATGTTGCCGGTGCCGAATTTCTGCGGCTCCTTCGAGAAGCGCTTCGAGACGGCATAGCTGATCCAGGCGGCGATATCCGCGCCCGCGCCGGGCAGCGCGCCGATGGCGGTGCCGATCGCGCTGCCCCGCAGGAAGTTGAACCAGTAGCGGCGGAACACGCCGCCGACGCCGCGGAAGATGTTGCCGACCTGCTGCGTCACCATGTGCGTCGCCGCATCGATGGTCACGGCGCCGCGCATCAGCTCGCTCACCGCGAACATGCCGATCATGGTGGGCACGAAGTTGATGCCCGACATCAGGTCGACATCGCCGAAGGTGAAGCGCGGATAGCCCGCCGCCGGGTCGATGCCGACACTCGCCAGCAGCAGCCCGATGAACAGCGACAGGAAGCCCTTCACCGGGTCGGCGTTGCTCATGAACACGGCGCAGGTCAGGCCGAGGCAGGCCAGCCAGAAATACTCGTAGGAGGAGAAGTTGATCGCCACCTCCGCCAGCGCCGGCGCGGCGGCGATCAGCACGGCCACGCCGATGAACCCGCCCGCGACGGAGAAGACGAGGTTCACCCCCATATTGAGGTTGAGCTCGCCCTTCTGCGTCATCGCATAGGATTCGTCCGTATAGGCGGCCGAGGCCGGCGTGCCCGGCATGCGCAGCATCGCCGCGGGGATGTCGCCGGCGAAGATCGCCATGGCGGTCGCGGTCACGATCGCGCCCAGCGCGGGCACGGGTGGCATGAAGAAGGTGACGGGCACCAGCAGCGCGGTCGCCATCGTCGCCGTCAGCCCCGGCATCGCGCCCACGAACATGCCGAAGATGGCGGAGACACCGATCACCGCCAGCACATAGGGGTCGAAGACCAGCCCGAAGGCCTGGATGAGCGCGTCCATCAGCGGGGCCTCACAGCAGCGCGTCCATCAGGCCGCGAGGAAGCGGCACGCGCATCATGCCGGCGAAGAACCAATGCACCGCCAGCGTCACCGCGACCGCCGAGGACAGCGCCACCAGGGGCCGCGCGCGGAACCACAGGAACAGCGCGGAGAGCATGAGGAAGGCGGTCGGGATGAAGCCCAGCGCGTCCGAGACCAGGATGTAGAACAGCGCCGCCCCCGGAATGGCGAGGAAGGAGGCCAGCCGCGCCGGCTGGCGCAGCCAGGGCTCGAACACCACCAGCCCGCCGCGTGCGCGCAGCCCGCGCAGCACCAGCAGTGCCGCGCAGATCGCGATGCCCACGGCCAGGATGCGCGGGAAGAGGTTCGGCCCGAAATCCTGGCCGGGGAAGGCGGGGAAGAAGGTGGTCAGCCACCACACCCACCCCGCGAAGCCCAGCAGCAGGGCGCCCAGCAGGGCATCGTTCAAGCGCATCGCGATGCCCTGCCGTGCTGCCCGTTCAGCCGCGCGCCAGGCCCGCGGCGCGCATCGCCTCGCCCATGCCGCGGTCGGCATTGGCCATGAAGGTGGTGAAGGCCGCCTGGTCGCCCCAGACCACGCCGAAGCCGCGCGAGGCCATGAAGTCCTGGAACTCGCGGCTGTCATAGGCCTTCTTGAGCGACTCGATCAGCCGCGCCTGCACCTCGGCCGGCAGGTTGCGCGGGCCCGCGATGCCACGCCACGCGCCGGTGGAGTAGTTGATGCCGAGCGTCTCGTTCAGCGTCGGCACGGCCGCGAACATCGGGTTGCGGGCGGGGGCCATGATGGCGAGCGCCTTGGCGCGATTCGCATCGATCATCGCCCGCGCCTCGGGGATCGAGGCGGTGACGATATCCACACCCCCGGCCGCGAGTTCCTGCATCGCCGGCGCCGCGCCGTTGGAGGGCACCCAGCGCACATGGTCGCCGCGCAGCCCCATCGCCTGCAGCCAGCCCACCAGCGCCAGGTGCCAGATGCCGCCCTGGCCGGTGCCGCTGGCCTTGAAGGTGCCGGCCGGGCGCGCCTTGATCGCGTCCGCCAGCGCCTTGATGTCGGCGAAGGGCGAGTTCTGCGCCACGGTGACGCCGGGCGGGTCCTCGTTCATCAGGGCGAGGGGCGTGTAGCTGGTGGGGCGCAGCTCGGTCAGGCCCTGCCAGTGCATCATGGCGATTTCGACCGTGATCATGCCGATGGTGTAGCCATCGGGCGCCGCGGTCGCGATGGCGGAATGGCCCACCACGCCGCTGCCGCCGGTGCGGTTCACCACGTTCACCGGCTGGCCGAGGTCGCGCTCCAGCAGGCTGCCGACGATGCGCGCCGTGGCATCCGTGCCGCCACCCGCGCCCCAGGGCACGATCAGCTGGATCGGGCGGTTCGGCCAGCGCGCCTGGGCGAGCGCCGGGGTGGCGAGCAGCGCGGCGCCGGCGGCGAGCGCGCCACGACGGGTGATCTGGGACATGCGGGGCTTCCTCCGTTGCGTGGCCGTTTCAACGACCTTCCGCCGCGCAGGCTAGGCTGTCTTGCCGCGGCCCGGCAAGGTCGCCGCTAACCGGCGGGGCGCACCACCAGCACGGTGCCGTCCACGGCTTCCACCCGCACGCGGCTGCCGGGGGCAGGGGGCTCCACGCCGCGCGGCAGGCGCGCCGACCAGTCGCTGTCGCCGAGCCGCACGCGCAGCCGCCCGCCCTCGGTGGAGAGCACCTCGGCCTCGCGTCCCGCCAGGCCGGATTCGGGCGCATTGGTGCGCCGGCCGAGCGCATTGCGCGGCCGGAAGCGCAGCGAGGCCAGGATGCCCAGCGCGAGCAGCGCGAGGAAGATCGCCACCGCCGCGGGAAAGCCCGGAGCCGCCACCAGCAGCACCAGCCCCGTGCCGATGGCGGCCAGCCCCGCCCAGAGCAGGTAGACCCCCGGCAGCACCAACTCCGCCCCCAGCGCCACCAGCCCCGCGAGGATCCAGATCAGCCCTGGCGCCATGGCGTGCCTCCATTGGCGGGCGGGGTGCCAGGGGGATCCGGGGGCGGGCCTGATGGCGGGCCGCGCAGCAACTCCATCGCCTGGGCGATGCCGCCGGCCAGCCCCGCGCTCTCCATCGGCACGATGACGAGGCGCGAAGACGGGTTGGCGGCCATCGCCTCGAAGGCTTTCACGTATTTGTCAGCGATGAAGTAGCGCAGCGCATCCGCCCCCGCGCCGGCCGCGGCCTCGGCCACCATGCGCGTGGCGTTGGCCTCGGCCTGGGCGAGCGCCTCGCGCGCCTCGGCGTCGCGGATGGCGGCGTCGCGCCGGCCCTCGGCCTGCAGCACCAGCGCCTGCTTCTCGCCCTCCGCCTTGGCCACGGCGGCGCGGCGTTCGCGCTCAGCGGTCATCTGCAGGTTCATCGCGCGGATGAGGTTCTCGGGCGGTTCGATCTTGCGGATCTCCACACGGCTGACCTTCGCCCCCCAGGGCTCCGTCGCGCCATCGAGGATGGTGAGCAGCGAGGTGTTGATCCGATCGCGCGAGGAGAGTGTCTGGTCCAGGTCCATCTCGCCGATCACGGCGCGGATGTTGGTCATGGCCATCGCCACCAGCGCTTGCTGCAGGTTCTGCACCGCATAGGCCGCCTTGGAGGGATCCATGACGCGGTAATAGACGATGCCATCCACCGCGACCGTCGCATTGTCCTTGGTGATGACCGATTGCTCGGGGATGTCGAGCACCACCTCCTGGACGTTCAGCCGGCGGCCGATCCGGTCCACGAAGGGGATGATGAGGTTCAGCCCCGGCTCGAGCAGCCGGGTGAAGGCGCCGAATCGCTCGACCGACCAGACCTCGCCCTGCGGCACGGTGCGGATGCCCTGCGCGACCGTCACGAGCGCAAGCAGCACAAGGACAACGAGCACGATGGTGACCAGGGACAGGTCCTGCATGGCGGCCTCTCGGGGCGGTTCGGCGCGAGTGTAGCGCGAAGGCCCCTTCCGCGCGCGCCCCTTCACGCACACCATGCGACAACGACGACGGAGGAAGCCGATGCCGGCCATGACGAAGCAGAATCTGCTGGTGATCCTGTCGGATGAGCACAGCCCGAAGGCGCTGGGCTGCGCGGGGCATCCCTTCGTGCGCACGCCCAACCTCGACCGCCTGGCCGCGCGCGGGGTGCGCTTCGCCTCGGCCTATACGCCCAGCCCGATCTGCGTGCCCGCCCGCGCCGCGCTCGCCACCGGCCAGGCGTTGCACGCCATGGGCCGCTACAACGACAATGCCGACCCCTATGACGGCGCCATCCCCTCCTGGCACCACCTGGCGCGCGCGGCGGGGCATGAGGTGGTCTCGATCGGCAAGCTGCATTTCCGCGGCCTGGGGGGGGATGACCACGGCTTCTCGGCGGAGAAGCTTGCGATGCATGTGGTGGAGGGCAAGGGCGACCTGCTCTCCCTGATCCGCGACGAGACCGCCCCGCCCCGCAAGGGGGCCTCCAAGATGAGTGCGACCGCCGGGCCGGGCGAGAGCGACTACACGCGCTATGACCGCGACATCACCGCTGCGGCGCAGATCTTCCTGCGCGGAAAGGCGAGTGCCGCCGCCGAGCGCCCCTGGATCCTCTTCGTCTCCCTTGTGACGCCGCATTTCCCGCTGATCGCGCCGCCCGAGCATTTCTACCGCTACCCGCCCGAGGTCGTCGGCCTGCCCAAGCTCTACGCGCCGGAAGAGCGCCCGACGCATCCGGCCATCGCCGACTACGCCAGGACCATCCCCTATGATTCCTACGTGCAGGACATCGCCACCGCGCAGCGCATGATGGCGGGCTATTACGGGCTGGTCTCCTTCATGGATGAGCAGGTCGGCAAGATCCTCGACTGCCTCGAGGATTGCGGGCTCGGGGCCAGCACGCGCGTGCTCTACGCCTCCGACCATGGCGACAATGTCGGCGCGCGCGGACTCTGGGGCAAGAGCGTGATGTATGAGGAGAGTGTGGGCATCCCGATGATCCTCGCCGGGGCGGAGGTGCCCGCGGCGCGCGTGGTGCACACGCCGGTGAGCCTGACGGATGTGGCGGCCACGGTGCTCGACCTCGCCGGCGTGGCGGCGGCCCCACCCGCGGGCTCGACCTCGCTGCTCGACATCGCGCAGGGGGCGGAGGCGGATCGCACCGTGCTGTCGGAATACCATGCGAGCGGATCGCGCGAGGCCGCCTTCATGCTGCGTGACGGGCCCTACAAATACGTCCGCTACGCGACCTACCCGCCGCAGCTCTTCGACCTCGGCGCTGATCCGGAGGAACTGGTGGACCTGGCGCTCGACCCGGCGAATGCGCTGCTGATCGCGCGCATGGAGGTCGCGCTGCGCGAGCGGCTTGGCGAGGATCCGGCGGAAATCGATGCGCGGGTGAAGGCGCGGCAGGCGGCGATCCTGGCGGCGAATGGCGGGGAGGCAGCGGTGCGCGCGCGCGGCGACCTGCCCTATTCGCCACCGCCGGGCGTGCGCCCCAACTGGGCATGACCACCGCGTGACTTGCGCCCGATCAAGGACGCAACGCTTGTTCCGCCGTTAGCCTTGAGACCATGCACGCAAGGGATCGAGCATGCCGCACTGGATGAAGCTGGCCGCGCCCGTGGCGCTGGCCCTCCTGATCGCCCTGATTCCTGCCCCCGCCGGGCTCGCCCCCCATGCCTGGCTGTATTTCGCGATCTTCGCCGGCGTGGTCGTGGCGCTGGTGCTGGAACCGTTGCCCGGCGCGCTGATCGGGCTGGTGGGGGTGACGCTGGTGGCCCTGCTGGCCCCGTATGTGCTCTACAGCCCCGAACAGCTGGCACGGCCTGGATTCCGCCCGGCGAATGCCTCACTGACCTGGGCGCTCTCGGGGTTCAGCAACGGCACGGTGTGGCTGATCTTCGCGGCCTTCATGTTCGCGCTGGGCTATGAGAAATCCGGCCTGGGCCGGCGCATCGCGCTGCTGCTGGTGCGCGGCATGGGGCGGCGGACGCTGACGCTCGGCTATGCCATCGCGCTGGCGGACCTCGCGCTCGCGCCCTTCACGCCGAGCAACACGGCGCGCTCGGGCGGCACCATCTACCCGGTGGTGCGCAACCTGCCGCCGCTCTACGACAGCCATCCGAACGATCCCTCCGCGCGGCGCGTCGGCGGCTATCTGATGTGGACGGCGCTGGCCGCCACCTGCGTCACCTCCTCCATGTTCCTTACCGCCCTGGCGCCGAACCTGCTGGCGGTGGAACTCGCGGGCCGCACGGCGCGGGTGAGCATCACCTGGTTCGAGTGGTTCCTCGCCTTCCTGCCCGTGGGCGTGATCCTGCTGCTGGCCGTGCCGCTGCTGGCCTTCAAGCTGTACCCGCCCGAGGTGAAGGAGGGCCGCGAGGTCGTGGCCTGGGCGGGCACGGAACTCACCAAGATGGGCGGGCTGACCCGCAAGGAAATCACGCTCGGCGTGCTGGTGGCGGCGGCGCTGCTGCTCTGGGTCTTCGGCGAGCCGACCTTCAACGGCACGACGGTGGCGCTGGCGGTTTTCGCCGGCATCGTGCTGAGCGGCATCGTCACCTGGGACGATGTGCTGGCCAACAAGCAGGCCTGGAACACCCTGGCCTGGTTCGCGACGCTGGTGGCCCTGGCGGGGGGACTCGCGCAGGTGGGCTTCGTGGCCTGGTTCGCGGGCCTTGTCGGCGGGGCCGTGGCGGGCGTGCCGCCGACGCTCGCGCTGGTCGCGCTGGTGGTGGTGTTCTACCTCTCGCACTACGTCTTTGCCTCGGTCACCGCGCATGTCACGGCGCTGCTGCCGGTGATGCTGACGGTGGGGGCGGCGATCCCGGGCATGGAGATGAAGTCGCTCACCCTCGCGCTCTGCCTCACGCTCGGCATCATGGGCGTGCTCACGCCCTACGCCACGGGGCCGAGCCCGGTCTATTACGGCAGCGGCTATCTGCCCGGCGGCGACTACTGGCGGCTGGGGGCGATCTTCGGCGCGCTGTTCCTGGTGGTGATGCTGGTGGTGGGCATCCCCTGGATCCTGCTGATCAGCTGAGGGCGAACCAGCGGCGGGAGGTCTCGCGCCCGTCCTCATAGGCGGCCTCGAAGCTGGCGGCGGCGAGGATGGCCTGCACATGCAGCGTGGTCGTGCCGGTGTTGCGGAAGCCATGATGCTCGCCCGCCGGCACCACCACGCAGTGCCCGGCGGTGAGCGCGTGGTGCTGCGTGCCGACCCAGACATCGGCCGTGCCGGCCAGCACGCTCAGCACCTCCTCCACATCGTGGCGATGCGTGGGCGCGCCCTGGCCGGGATCGACGAATTGTTCGAAGACGCAGAGCTGCGCCGAGCCGGTCAGCGCGGAGACGCGCATGCGCGTGCGCACGCCCGGACGCCATTCCTCGATGGGTTGGACGGCCTGGTCGAGGATCGTCATGGGGCCATCCTTGTGGCGCGGAGCGAAAAGGAAAGCGGCATGGCCGGCATCGTGGCCGGCAGGCGGAACATGCCCGCGCCGGCTGGTTCCATCATCGGGAAATGCGGCCAGGGCAGGGCTTCATGCTCATGCAGGAAATCGAGCCGGAAGCCCGCCGCGAGCAGCCCGCCAAGAATGGCGCTGAAGGAATGCGTCCACTCATAGGCGCGGGTGTGCGCCAGCTTGTCGGGTGCGCCGGTATAGGTGGTCTCGTCATCGTAGATGAAGGGCGCGTCGACGGGCACGCGCCAGGGCCGATGCAGCACAAGCTGCGCGCCCTCCTGTTCCAGCGCCGTCATCGCCGGATGCGAATCCGCGAGGTAGAGCGCCCCGCCGGGGGCGAGCAGCGACGCCACGACTTGCGCCCACCGCGTCATGTCCGGCAGCCAGCAGAGCGCGCCCCAGGTGACATAGACCAGGTCGAATGCGCCTTCGAGCAGCGCGCGCGCCTCATGCACATCGCCCTCGACGAAGCGCACCTTCTCGCCCAGCTCCGCCACCAGCGCCCGCGCGCCGGCGATGGCGCGCGGCGAGAAATCGAGCCCCGTGGCGATGGCCCCACGCCGCGCCAGGCGAATGGTGTCGAGCCCGAAATGGCATTGCAGATGCGCCACGCGCAGCCCGGCGATGTCGCCAAGCTCCGCATCGACGATGGGGTCGAGCGCTGTGTCGCCCGCGCGCACGGCGTCGATGCCGTAGAAGCCCGTGCTGTTGCGCAGATGGATCTCCGCGCGGTCATCCCAGTTCAGGCGATTGGCGGCGAGGGGATCGATCGGCGTCATCCTATGGCGCGCGCGTATTCATCCGGGAAGGTCTTGAGGCTGGAGGCCAGCACCGTCGCTGCGCCATCCACCAGCCCGCAGCGCCCGCTGCCCGGCAGCAGCGCGGCCAGGTTGCGCAGCGCCTCGATATCGCCGGCATGGCCATGCCCGGATTCGATCCGGGCGAGCAGGCGCGCGATCTGGAAAGTGCCGATCTTGCAGGGCGGGCACTGGCCGCAGCTGCTCTCCGCGAAGAAGCCGACATACTCGGCTGTCTTGCGGAGAATGCTGGTGCCTTCGCCGACCACGATCATCGCCCCCGTGCCGAGGCGCGATCCCCGTTCGCGCAGGCTGTCGAAATCCATCGCGACGTCGAAATCCGCCTCGGTGAGCAGGGTGTTGGAGGGGCCGCCCGTGAACACCGCCTTGAAGCGCCGCCCGCCCAGCATGCCGCCCCCATGCGTCATCACCAGATCGCGCAGCGTGGTGCCGAAGGGCAGTTCGTGCAGCCCCGGGCGCAGCACGTCGCCCGAGAGCGAGAACAGCTTCGTCCCCGTCGCCGCGCCGCGCCCGAGGATATGCCCGGCCTGGGCCAGCGTCTCGACATTGTTGACCAGCGTGGGCTTGCCGTGGACGCCCGATTGCGCCGGGTAGGGCGGCTTGAGCGCGGGGAAGGGGAAGCCGCCCGCGACAGAGGCCACCGCCGCCGTCTCCTCGCCGCCGATGTAGAGGCCGCTGCTCTCGACGACATGCAGGTTCATCGCCTCGCCGATCACCGCGGCGACCTGCGCCAGCAGGGCATGGTCGCGCCAGGCGGCCACGGCTTCGCGCAGCGTGGCGAGCATCGCCGTGTCGCGCGGGTTCACATAGAGCGCGACCTGCGAGGCCCCCACCGCCAGGGCGGCAACCAGCGCGCCCTCGATCACCTGGTGCGGCGTGCGCGCCAGCAGGAAGGCATCCTTGAAGGTGCCGGGCTCGTCCTCGTTGCCGTTGCAGATCACCCATTTGCCGGGGCCGGGCTGCTCGGCCACCGCGCGCCATTTGCGGTGCGTGGGAAAGCCCGCGCCGCCGAGCCCGCGCAGCCCCGCGCGCTCGATGGTGGCGATGATGGCGCCAGGATCAGCCAGCGCCGCGCGCAGCCCGCCGGGCCCGGCCGCGAGATGCGCTTCGAGATCGGCGCCGACGCACAGCGCGGGGTTGGTGAGGATCTTCATGCCGGGATCCTCGCGGCCTCGCGCAGCAGCGCCGGCAGATCGACATTGCCATAGGGCGGAAAGAGAATCGGCGCGCTTCTGTCGAGCGGCAGCCCCGCCGCCACCAGGCCGCGCTCCCAATCCGCCAGATGGGTGAGCCCCACGCCGCGCGGGCGTTCCTCGCGCACCGCCGCCGCCGCCGCGCGGCCAGCGCGCCGGCCGAAGGCGACGAGTTCGAGCAGCGCATTGCCCATCAGCCGGTTCAGCCCATGCAGCCCGCCCGAGGCCTCACCCGCGCAGAGCAGCCCGCGCACCGCGGTGCGCCCGGCCTCGTCGATGGCGATGCCGCCATTCTGGTAGTGCAAGGTCGGGCGTATCAGATAGGGCTCCAGCGCGGGATCGAAGCCCGCGCGCTGCGCGAGGTGCGAGAGCGTGACCAGGCGCTTCTTCAGGATGCCCGGCTGCGCCGCCTCGAGCCCCGGCGTGTCGAGCAGCACGCCCGCGCAGCCCTCGCGCTCCACGCCGCGGCCTTCCGCCAATTCGCGCAGGATCGCGGCGGCGACGACATCACGCGGCGCCAATTCATCGACGAAGCGCGCCCCGAGCCCGTTGTGCATCGTGGCCCCGGCGGCACGCGCGGCCTCGCTGATCAGCGTGCCGGCGAGGTGCGGCGGCCAGGCGATGCCCGTCGGGTGGTACTGGAAACTCTCCATCTCGCGCAGCTTCGCGCCGAGCCGATAGGCGAGCACCAGCCCATCCGCGGTGGCGCCGTAATGGTTGGAGGTCGGGAAGTCCGAGAGATGCAGCCGCCCCGCGCCCCCCGTGCTCAGCACCGTCGCACCCGCGCGCGCCAGCACAAGGCGGCGCTGCTCGAGGTCCAGCAGCACCGCGCCGGCGCAGGCGCCATGCGGGTCCGTCAGCAATTCGATGGCTGGGTGGCGCTCCAGCACCGTGATGCCGGGCGTGAGCAGCACGGCCTCCCGCAGCACGCGCATCATCTCGAGGCCGGTGTAGTCGTGGTAGGAAAGCAGCCGCGCCGCCGTGGCCCCGCCCGGCTTCTTGCGCAGCATCCGCCCGCCGACGCGCTCCTCGCCCTCGGCAAGGTCGAAGCCCATGCCCTGCTGGATCAGCCAGCGGATGGCATCCGGCCCATCCGAGACCATGGCGGCGACCAGCGCGCGCTCGGCGCGGAAATGCCCGGCGCGCAGCGTGTCCTCATAGTGTTTCTGCAGCGAATCATCGGCGCCGATGGCGGCCTGGATGCCGCCCTCGGCCATCACCGTGTTGCCGTCGCCCATGCGCAGCTTGCTCACCAGCAGCACGCGCGCGCCCTCGCGCGCCGCGGTCAGCGCGGCGACGCAGCCCGCCCCGCCGGCGCCGATCACCAGCACATCGGCGTCGCGCATCGCGCTGCCGGCGATGTCCACATCCTGGATCAGCGCATTGGCGTGCAGAAGTGCTGCAAGCGCGGTGGGGCAGGGCTGGCCCGCGCTCGGGCCGACGCGCAGCGGCGTCATCGCGCCCTCGGCGTGGTCCGGGTGGAAGCGGCGGAGCAGGTCTTCCTTCGCCGGGCCCGGCGGCGGCGCATCCTTGCTGCGCGGCGCGGTGAGCGCGGCCTCCCAGGCGATCATGGCTGCGGCCCCTCGAGGTCGATGGCCTGTCGCCCGGCCTCGATTTCCGCGAGGCGCAGCACGAGGTCTCCGGGGCGCAACGAGAGGCTCGCGCTCATCCGCCGCAGGAACTGGCCGAGATGCGCGGGCGCGATGTGCTCGGGGCAGGCGGCGACGCAGAGGTTGCACATGATGCAATGGTCGAACAGCGCACCGGCGGCGAGCGCACGGCCCTCGACGGCGAGGGTCACCGCCTTCTGCACCTCGATCCCCTTGGGGCAGGCGGCGTCGCAGCCGCCGCAATGGCGGCAGGATTTCGCCTCGGGGAAGACGCTGTCGATGGCCCCCAGCGCAGACCAGGAATCGCCCATGGCGGCAAGGTCATAGCCATGCGCGCGCCGGGCCGGGAAATGATCGACGAAGGCCACCTGCATGCCCGGCTCGGCGCGCGTCTCGCAGGCCAGCGCCGCCTGGGCGATGCGCTCGCCCTCGCGCTTCACCAGCACGCGGCAGGCGCCGCACACGCCCTGGCCCATGCAGCCGACATTCTCCGTCAGCGGCAGCCCCGCCGACATCCAGGCCTGGATCAGCGAGGCGCCCGGCGCGGCGGCGATGGCGTGGCCATCGATGGTAAGGTTGATCGGCGTTTCGGTCATGTCGTCCAGCCTGCCAACTCCCCGGGCGTTGCGCCAGGGAAGATTGGATCACAGATCGCCCATCACCCGCGGCAGGAACAGCGCCAGTTCCGGCACGAAGGTCACCAGCATCAAGGCGCCTGTCATGGCCAGCACGAACCATATCACCCAGGGGATGGTCGATTCCATCGAACAGCCCGCCACCTTGCAGGTGATCATCAGGTTCACGGCCATGGGCGGCGTGAAGGCGCCGATGGCGACGTTCATGGTCAGCACGATGCCGAACCAGGTCAGGTCCCAGTTGAAGGATTTCGCGATGGGCAGGAGGATCGGCAGGAAGACCAGGAAGATCGAGATCGCATCGATCAGCATGCCGGCCACCAGCACCAGCGCGGTGATCAGCAGCAGCATCACCACCTCATTGCCGGTGATGCCGACCAGCGTCTTGGCCAGTGCATCGAAGGCGCCGACCGTGCTGCCGGCATGGGCGAAGATGCTGGCCAGCGCCACGATCATCAGGATCACCGCACTGATCTCCGCGCTGTCGCGCAGCACCTCGTAGATCTGGCGGAAGGTCATCACGCGGTAGATGAAGATGCCCACGAAGAGCCCGTAGAACACCGCGACCACCGCCGCCTCGGTCGGCGTGAAGGCGCCCGAGCGCAACCCGCCCAGGATCACGATGGGCGCAAGCAACCCCCAGATCGCCTCCTTGAAACTGGCCCAGAGCGGCGGGCGTTCCTCATCCGCGATGGGCAGGCCGAAGCCGTGGATGCGCGCCAGCAGGATCGCCGGGATCAGAAGCGAAAGCCCCGCCAGCAGCCCGGGGATCACGCCGCCCAGGAACAGCGCCGGCACGGATACGCCCGGCACCAGCACGGCATAGACGATGAAGGGGATCGAGGGCGGGATCAGCACCGCGGTCGAACCGGCCGCGGCGATCAGGCTCGCGCAATAGGGGCGCGGATAGCCCTGCTTGAGCATCCCCGGCAGCATCACCGCCGCCACCGCGGCTGCATCAGCGGCCCCTGATCCGCTGATGCCGCCCAGCACGATGCAGACCAGCACGGCCACGATCGCCAGAGCGCCGGTGCGCTGGCCGACCAGCGCGGCGGCGAAGGTCACCAGCCGCGCGGCCACGCCCGCACGCTCGAACACCATGCCGGCAAGCACGAACATCGGCAGCGCCAGCAGCGGGTATTTCGCGATCCCCGTCCAGATGTTGGTCGGCAGCGCCATCACGCCCAGCCCCTCGATGGCGATGACGAGGAAGCCAGCCAGGCCAAGCGACACGCCGATCGGCACGCCGACGAAGAGCAGCGTGAAGAACACGCCCAGCAGGATCAGCGAACCCTCGAGCGCCATGGCTCAGCGCCCCGCCTGGAAGACGCGCACCATGCGACCCAGGATCCGCAGGCAGATCACCACCGAGAGCAGCGGCATCCAGATGGTGTAGTACCAGGACGGTACGCCGAGGCCGGGCGACATCACCTCGAAGCGGTATTCGTCCCAGGTGTACCAGGCGCCGAACCAGGCGATGGCGGCGAAGATGCCCAGGCAGGCCAGCAGCACCGCCTGCTCCACGCGCCGCGCGGCCGCCACGGGCAGCTTCTCGGTGAAGAAGGTCATGCGGATGTGCCGGTCCGCGCCGAAGGCCGCCGCCGCCCCCATGAAGGCCATCACCACCATCAGCGCCACCGAGTATTCCTCGGTGAAGGCGAAGGAGACATTGGTGAAATACCGCACCACGACATTGGCGAAGGTGATGAGCGCCAGCGCGCCCATGATCGTGGCGCCGATCACGCCCTCGATGGTCACCGGGATGCGCGGCGGTGCCTCCCCGAGCTTGAGGCCCGGGGCCTGGATGTCGGCGTGCTCGGTCATGCGGGGTATCCGTGGAGGGGCGGGCGGCGCGAGGCCGCCCGCCCGTCATTGCTCAGGCGCGCGCGCCGCGGATCGCGGCCTCGGCGCGACGGACGAGGTCGCTGCCCACGGTCTGCGCCCATTTGTCGAAGACCGGGCGCGTGACGCGCGCGAAGGCCTGCTTCTCGGCGTCGCTCAGCGTGGTGACGGTGACGTTGCGGCGCGCCAGCTCGTCGAGCGAGGAGCGGTCGCCCCCCGCACCCAGGCCGCGCCGCCCCGCCACGATCTGCTCCTCCGCCGCCTCGCGCGCGCAGGCGATGACGAGGTCGCGGTCGGCGGGGGTGAAGCTGTCCATCACCTGCTTCGAGAGCAGGAAGATCCCCGCATCGGCCACGTAGTTCCAGATGGTGAGCTGGCGCTGCGCCAGCGTGTCCATGCGGAAGGCGAGGAAGAGGTTGATCGGGTTCTCCTGCCCATCCACCGCGCCGGTGGAGAGCGCGGGCTGGAGATCCGCGAAGGACATCTGCACCGGGTTGGCGCCCATCGCGGTGAAGATCTCGGAGAAGATGGCCCCGGCCGCGAAGCGGATCTTGAGGCCGCGCATGTCCTCGGGCGTGCGGATCGGGCGGCGGCTGTTGGAGATCTCGCGGAAGCCGTTCTCGCCCCAGGCCACCGGCACGACATCGCGCGTGGCCAGGATGCGGAACAGCTCCTGGCCGATCTCGCCGCGGATGATGGCGTCGAAGCCGCGGCTGTCCTGCAGCAGGAAGGGCAGGGAGAAGAGGTTCATCTCGCGGATCTGGGGCGAGATGTTGATGGTGCTGAACACGGCCATGTCCACCACGCCCTGGCGCATCGCCACCAGCTCGCGCGTCTGGTCGCCGCCCACCAGCTGGCTGCCCGGATAGACGCGCACATTGATGCGGCCCTGGCTGCGCTGCGTCACCAGCTCGGCCCATTTGAAGGCGCCATCGGCCAGCGGGATCGGCCGGTTGCCGACGACGGAGAGCTTGTACTCGCTCTTGTACTGGGTCTGGGCGCGCGCCACGGTCGGCGCGGCGAGGGTGGCGGCGCCGAGCATCAGGCTCGTGCGGCGCGTGATCAGGCGGCTCATGTGGTCTCCTTCCCCGTTTGCCGGCCGCGCCTTGCCGGCCGGCCCTTGAGGGGGCGGAGCATGCGGGCCAGTGCTGGGGTTCCGCAAGGGGGGCTCAGGCGCCGCCCTGCAGGGCGGCGAGGTCACGCGCCGCCTGGTTGAAGGGCACCGGGTCCAGCCCGCTCTCGAAGGGCGCGCGGCGGAACTCGGCATAGACCCGCTTGACCGGCGCCGGCACCCCCGGGTCGCGCAGCAGCGTCTCCAGATAGCTCTGCGCGTGGCGCAGCCCGGTACTGAGAAAGGCCTCGATCGCCGCCCGGTCGGGCGGGCCGAGCCCGAAATCCTGCCGCAGGCCGCGCGTCGCGCCGGCCCAGTTGCGCAGCAGGTCGTCGTAATGCACCACCAGCCGGGGCAGGCCGCGCGTGGCGCGCTCGGCCTCCAGCACATGGGTGAGCCAGAGCAGCAGCGCCTGCGGGCGCGCCAGGCCGTTGCGCGCGGCGAGGGAGGCCGCGACCTCCAGCGGATGGCGCACGGCGAACACCGCCACGGGCGCCGCGCCGAAAGCCTCGAGCGCCGGCAACCACAGGCCGAGCAGGCGGCACATCCGCGGGTCCTTCAGCACGAAATCCGCGCTTCCGGGGAAGAGCGTGCCGAGCAGCGCCGTGATCTCCGCCACCGCTTCGCGCCTCGGCCGGCCCACCAGCGCCTCTCGCCGCAGCGGCGCGGGGTCGCTCCAGGTCAGGCCATGCTGGGCGAGCAACCGGTCATTGAGCCGCGCCACCTCCGGCGCCTCCCAGAAGCCGCGCTCATTCTCCGGCAGCGGCGGCATGATCCGCGCCGGCAATTGCAGCCCGTGCAACGCCATCAGGCGGGTCAGCGCCGAGGTGCCGGAGCGGTGCATGCCGAGCACCAGGAAGGCGCGGCGCGGGGTGGCGGGGCGTTCAGGATCGGACATGACGCCGAGGCTGCCACCGCGGCGCCGGGCCCCGCAAGCGCGGCGGCGTGACCTATCGGCGCGGCGGCGCCGCGCCCGGGGTGGGGACCGGCGCCTGGGCTGGCGAGGGGGCCGGCGCGGCGGCCGTGGGGGGGGCTGCCACGCGCTCGGCGGCGAAGAACTCCGCCGAGGCCTCGGCGAATTGGGCAAGCGGCACGGGCACGGTCAGCGCCTCCCGCCGCGCGGCGATGACGAAGGTCAGGCGCAGCGTGGTGCCGCGGCGCAGCGCGGCGAGCAGGTCATCGGCCACCGGCACGCCGGTGTAGAGCCCCTCGGCATCGCTGCTCTGGAAGGCCAGGCGCTGGACCTCTCCCTCATCCACCTGCCAGGCGAGGCCGGCCTGCAGCGCGGCGCCATGCGGGGCCTGGAACACCAGGCCGAGCGAGCGGGTCTCGGGCTGGCGGGTCAGGATGACCTGAGCCAGGCGCTGGTTGCTCGGCTGGAGCAGGGCGGTGGTGGAAAGGCGGCAGTCGCGCGGGGCGGGGCCCTCGGCGCAGGCGAGCACCCAGTTGCGCCCGGACTCGGCCGGGGCGGCGGCGGGCGTGGGCGCGGACGCGGCGGCAGGGCCGGTCGCGGGGGCGGGCGTGGGGGCGGTGGCGGCGGCGGGCGCCGGCGCGGGCGTCGCGGGGCGCTGGGCCAGGGCGGCAGACATCCCGGCGCCGAGAAGGGCAATCCCCAGGCCGAGATGCGCCATATTGCTAGACATTCTCATTTTTTGCGACTCTCCGCAGAGGGTGTCATCGTGCCCAGATCACGCGTCCGTGTTCAAGGGATCGCGAAAAAGTAAGGATCGCCTTGACTCGGGGCGCATCCTGCCGTTCCCTTAAACCATTCAACCTTCGGTTACTATTCGGCACATCTTCCAGGTCCTGCCCGCCGCCCTTCGGACCCTTCCCATCTGAAGAGACGGCGCCCCCGGGGCGGCCATGTGAGGTGGGCCAGCGTCCTCCGGCGTCTTTCTGGGAATCTGCGCATGAATCGCCCGGTCGTTCTGGTGCCGAACCTGTTGCCCGCTCGCCGGGCCGGGCTGCTGGCCTCGTCCTGCCTGCTGCCCGCCCTGGTGGCCGCCGGGTTGTTCCTGCGTCCCGCAGCCCCCGCCCAGGCAGCCTGCAACGTGCTCGCGAACGGCGTGGTCTGCGTCACCGTCGGCGGCAATGGTGGCAATGGCAGCGATGGTGGCGTGGGCATCGGCGGCGGCAATGGCGGCGGCGGCGGTACGCCGGCCCCGATCACCGAGACCTTCGCGCCCCTTCCCGGCACGCCCTCCCAGGGCACGATCCTGATCTCGGGCGGCGGCCGGGGTGGATCCGGTGGCGACATGGCGGTGGCGGGCTCCGCCGGGCATGGCGGGCGCGGCGGCGATGGCGGGGCCATCACGGCGGCGATCATCGGCGGGTCGATCCTGCTCAACGGGCCGGCGACGCTCGGCACCTCCTCCCAGGGGGCGGGCGTCTTCGCCACATCCTATGGCGGCAATGGCGGCGGTGGCGGGACCATCACGGGCCTCGGCGGCAGTGCCGGGCGCGGCGGTGCCTCGGGCGATGGCGGCGCGGTGGAACTGCGCGTCAACACCGTCATCAACGTCAGCGGCACGAACATCGTGGGCATCGCGGCGACGTCGCGCGGCGGCATCGCCGGCACGGGCGGCGACAGCAACACGCTCGGCGGCAGCGGCGCGGCCGGCGGCGCCGGCGGCACGGGCGGCACCGTCATCCTGCGCAACCTCAGCGAGGTCCGGACCAGCGGCGCCGGCGGCATCGGCGTGCTCGGCCAGTCGGTCGGCGGCCAGGGCGGCGATGGCGGGGATGGCGCGGGGCTGTTCTATGGCGGCGGCGGCGACGGCAAATATGGTGGGCCGGGCGGGTCGGTGACGCTGGTGAACCAGCGCGGCGCGGCCGTCTTCACGGCGGGCGAGGCGGCGCATGGCGTCTATGGCCTCTCGCTGGGCGGCGGCGGCGGGGCGGGCGGCGACGGCAAGGGCATCGCGGGCCTCGGCGCGGGTGGCTCGGGCGGCGGCGGCGGTGGTGCCGTCAGCGTCGCCAATCACGGCTTCGTCGAGACGCTCGGCCGCAACGCGGTCGGTCTCTACGCCCAGTCGGTGGGCGGCGGTGGCGGCGATGGCGGCTCGGGCGGCGGCATCGGGGCGGTCGGCGGCAAGGGCAGCGACACCAGCGCGGGCGGCGCCGTGTCGGTCACCAACAGCTACCGCCTGATCACGCGCGGCGAATTCGCCCAGGGCATCTTCGCGCAGTCGGTCGGCGGCGGCGGCGGGCGCGGCGGCAATTCCACCGGCCTCTTCTCGGCCGGCGGCTCCGGCGGCGGCGGTGGCAACAGCGGGGCCGTGACGGTGCAGAGCCACGGCCAGGTCGAGACCTCGGGCGTCGGCGCCACCGGCATCTTCGCCCAATCCGTGGGCGGCGGCGGCGGTGCGGGCGGTGGCGCGGTGGCGGCTGGGCTTACCGTGCAGCTGGCCTTCGGCGGCAGCGGCGGCCGGGGCGGCTCGGCGTCGACCGTGCGGCTCAACGCCGTGGCGATCAACCCGACTCCCAATCTCGACGGCACCTCCATCATCACGCGCGGCGATTCGGCGCTGGGCGTGCACCTGCAATCGATCGGCGGCGGCGGCGGCTCGGGCGGCTTCGCGATGACGGCCGGCGTCGGGCCGGTGAATTTCGGCCTCTCCCTGGGTGGCACGGGCGGGCCGGGCGGCGATGGCGGCAACGTGCTCTCCCGCTATCGCGGCCTGGTCACCACCACCGGCGCGGGGTCCACGGGCCTGCTGCTGCAATCGGTGGGCGGCGGCGGCGGCAATGGCGGCACGGCGATCTCGCTGAGCGGCGGCAAGACGGCGGCGCTCTCGGTCGGCCTCGGCGGTTCGGGCAATATCGGCGGCCGGGCAAATGCGGTGACCTTCGACGGCGCGGCCGACATCTTCACCGGGGGTGCCGGGGCCGTTGGCCTGATGGCGCAATCCATCGGCGGCGGCGGCGGCAATGGCGGGCTGGCGGTCGCGGCCGCGGCCGGCGGCATCGTCTCGGGCAGCGTGGCCCTGGGCGGCAGAGGCGGGCCGGGCGGCATGGGTGGCGATGTCAGCGTCACCAACCGCGCCCCGATCGAGACGCTGGGCGGACTGAGCCACGCCATCGTGGCGCAGAGCATCGGCGGCGGCGGCGGCAATGGCGGCCTCGCGGTGGCGGGGGCCGTCTCCCTCAACGGCGCGCTCGCCCTCTCCTTCGGCGGCAATGCCGGGCCCGGCGCCTCGGCCGGCACGGTGGTGGTGCGCCACCAGGCGCTGACGCCGGCAAGCCCGGCGCCGGGCATTCTCTACGGCATCGTCACGCGCGGCGATGGTGCGCATGGCATCCTGGCGCAGAGCGTGGGCGGTGGCGGCGGCTCGGGTGGCATGGCCGGCAGCTTCGCCGGCGCCGGCGGCGCGGCGATGGGCCTGGCGCTGGGCGGTTCGGGCGGGAGCGGCGCCTTTGGCGGCAGCGTCACCGTGCGGGTCGACGGCGATGTCGATACCTTCGGCCAGCGCGCCATCGGCGTGCTGGCGCAATCGGTGGGCGGCGGCGGCGGCGATGGCGGCTTCGCGCTCGGCCTGGCGGGCGCCAATTACGGCGCGGCGACGGTCACGCTCGGCGGCAGCGGGGGCACGGGCGGCACCGCCTCCTCCGTCACGGTGGGCGGCAATGGGCGGGTGCAGACGCGCGGCGATGGCGCCATCGCGGTGGCGGCGCAATCCATCGGCGGCGGCGGCGGCATGGGCGGCTTCGCGGTCGGCGGCGCGGTGGTGAACACCGGGGCCTCGGTCGCGGTCGGCCTCGGCGGCACGGGCGGCACGGGCGGGCATGGCAACATCGTCATCCTCGATCGCGCCGGCACCATCATCACCGGCACCTTCGACACGGGCAGCGGCCTGCGCGATGGCGAACGCGCGCACGGGATGGTGGCGCAGAGCATTGGCGGCGGCGGCGGCAGCGGCGGCTTCACGGGCAATCTCGCCGGCGCGGTCACCGGCGTGGGCGCCACGCTCGGCCTGGGCGGCTCGGGTGCCTCGGGCGGCCATGGCGGCCGGGTGGAACTCACCCAGCGCGGCGGCTCGGTGCTGGTCTGGGGCGATGGGTCCATCGGCCTGCTGGCGCAGTCGGTCGGTGGCGGCGGCGGCGATGGCGGCTTCGCGCTCGGCATCGGGGGCGCCGGCAAGGGCGGCTCGGCGACGCTGAACATCGGCGGCGGCGGGGCCGAGGGCGGGCTTGGCGGCGCGGTGACGCTGCGCGCGCTGGGCGATGTGACGACGGCGGGCGACCTCGGCGTGGCGGTGCTGGCGCAGAGCATCGGCGGCGGCGGCGGCCAGGGCGGCTTCGCGGGCGGGCTCGGCTTCGCCGGCAAGGGCGCGGCCTTCAGCACGAATATCGGCGGCACGGGCGGCGGCGGCGGCGTGGCGGGGGCGGTGAACGTCGCCACCGCCGGGCGCATCGCGACCTTCGGCGACCTCGCGCATGGCGTGATGGCGCAATCCGTGGGCGGTGGCGGCGGCAATGGCGGCATCGCGGTCGGCGCGGGCATTTCCGGCACCTCGGTCGCCATGCAGGCGCAGGTCGGCGGGCGCGGCGGCGCGGCAGGCACGGGCGGCAGCGTGCTGCTGCAGCAGACGGGCGTGGTCACCACGGCGGGCGATGGCGCGCATGCGCTCTTCGCGCAGAGCATCGGCGGCGGCGGCGGCGATGGCGGCATGGCCATCGGGCTGAGCTCCACCGGCAGCTCGGGCGGCGCCGGGCTTGGCCTGTCGCTCGGCGGCGGGGGCACGGCGGGCGGGGCGGGCGGCACGGTCAGTGTCGTCTCGGCCAATTATCTCGCGACCGAGGGCGCCAACAGCACGGCGCTCTTCGCGCAGAGCATCGGCGGCGGCGGCGGCAATGGCGGCATGGCCTTCTCGGGCGCCATCGGCTTCGGCACCACCGCGAGCGTCACGCTCGGCGGGTCGGGCGGCGGTGGTGGTGCCGGCGGCGATGTGAACGTGACGCGCCGCTTCAACGCGGCGGCGCCGGTGCCCGGGCAGAGCCCGGTGCGCGCGCTCTCCGAGTATCGCCTGCCTTCGGGCAATACGGCGACGATCACGACCCAGGGCGCCAATGCGCATGGCGTGGTCGCGCAGAGCATCGGCGGCGGCGGCGGCAATGGCGGGCTCGCGGGCTCGCTGACCATCGGGCGTGGCGACCAGTCGGGCGGCGTCGCGGTGGCGGTGGGCGGCAGCGGCGGCGCGGGCGGGGCCGGTGGGCGGGTGACGCTGACGGTGGTCGATCGCATCGCGACGGGCGGCGTGGCCCCCGCGCCCACGGGCCTCGCGGTGAACCTCGAGGATGAGGGCGCGGGGCTCGAATTGCTGCGCGCCGCCGGCTTCTCCGGTGAGGGCGGGCATGCGCGCGGCGTGGTCGCGCAGAGCATCGGCGGCGGCGGCGGCGATGGCGGCGGCGCGGTGGCCGTCACCTTCTCGGCCGCCACGGGCAGCCGCAGCGCGGTGATGAGCCTCGGCGGCTCGGCCGCGGTGGGCGGCGTTGGCGGCGGCGGCGGCGCGGGTGGCGTGGTGAATGCCACGGTGGTCGGCGCGGTGCAGACGCGCGGCCAGGCCTCGGATGCCGTGCTGGTGCAGAGCATCGGCGGCGGCGGCGGCACGGGCGGCTTCTCGGTCGCCGGCAGCCTCATGGCCGGCCAGGGCACGACGATGACGCTCTCGCTGGGCGGCTCGGGCGGGTCGGGCGGCGATGCGGGCACGGCACGCGGCGTCTTCCAGGGGGCCATCGCGACCAGCGGCGATGCCGCGCGCGGCGTGGTGGTGCAGAGCATCGGCGGCGGCGGTGGCGTGGGCGGCCTGTCCTTCGCCGGCACGGTCAACACCTCGCCCACCGGCGGCGGCAAGGTGGGCACGCTCTCCATCGGCGGCTCGGGCGGGGCGGGCGGCGATGGCGGGCTTGCGGAACTGCGCACCCTCTCGGCCCCCGGCGCGGTCAGCAACATCACGACCACGGGCCTCGATGCGCATGCGCTGGTGGCGCAATCCATCGGTGGCGGCGGCGGCATGGGCGGCATGGCGATCGCCACCTATTTCGGCCTGCAGGGCAAGGAGACTTCCTACAACGCGACGATCACGGTCGGCGGTCAGGGCGGCGATGGCGGTATCGGCGGGCGCGTGGTGGTCAACAACGCGGCGCGGCTGAGCACCGCCGGCAACAACGCCATGGGCATCCTGGCGCAGAGCATCGGCGGCGGCGGCGGCGTGGGCGGGGGCGCGATCAGCGGCGTGCTGCGCCTTGGCGTGCCGGAGGAGCAGCAGATCGCCGTCACCGTCGCCATCGGCGGGAAGGGCGGCGACGGCAACATTGCGGGCGCCGTGCAGGTGACCAATACGGGCGACATCTTCACCACCGGCGCCGGCGCGCATGGCATCTTCGCCCAGAGCATCGGCGGCGGCGGCGGCGCGGGCGGCGCGGCCAACGCCATGTCCTACGCGCTCGGCAAGGCGCCGACCGTCGCCCCCGGCGCGGATTCACCCGACCTGAAGAATTGGCAGATCTCCATCGGGGTGGGTGGCGAGGGTGGCACGGCCGGGCATGGCGCCGCGGCCACCATCACCAACCGGGCCACGATCCTGACCGAGGGCCTCGCCTCCCACGGCGTGCTGGCGCAGAGCATCGGCGGCGGTGGCGGCACGGGCGGCGATGGCCGGGTCGGGCTGACCGGGCTTGTATCGACCGGCAGGAGCTTCGCATTCGCTGTCGGGCTGAAGCTCTCCGGCCTCGACCGCACGAAGATCACGCGCAACCTCAAGATCGCCGTCGGCGGCAGTGGGGGCGCGAGCGGCAATGGCGGGGCGGTGCTGCTGAGCAATGCGGGCGCCGTCACCACACGGGGCGACTGGTCCCAGGCCCTGTTCGCGCAGAGCATCGGCGGCGGCGGCGGCACGGGTGGCATGGGTCTCGCCGGCTTCACCGGCACGACCGGCATCGGCGGCGAGGGCACCGGCGGCGGCCATGGCGGCAGCGTCAGCGTGATGAACCTGGCCGGCGCCAACCTCTCGACCAGCGGGGAGCATGCCTCGGCGCTGGTGGCGCAGTCGGTTGGCGGCGGCGGCGGTGCGGGCGGCGGCGGCGGCGCGATCATCGTCATCGGGCGCTCAGGCGGCGGCGGCGGTGATGGCGGGACCGTGACAGTCAACAACGCCGCGGGGATCGTCACGCGCGGCGGCTTCAGCGCCGGCGTGCTGGCCCAGAGCATCGGTGGCGGCGGCGGCCTTGGTGGGGCGAGCGGCCTGCGCGATGAGCCCGAGCCGGGCAACCGCGTCATTGCCATCGGCGCGGATAGCGGCGGCAATGGCCATGGCGGCACGGCGCGGGTGATCAATTCCGGCGCCATCGTGACCCAGGGCACGGGCTCCTGGGGCATCGTGGCGCAATCGGTGGGTGGTGGCGGCGGCGTGGCGCTGTTCACCGTGCCGCCCATCGCGCAGCTTCTGCCGCCGCCGGTCGATCCGCCGGCGCCGCCGGCCTTGAGCCAACCGGCCCCGCCCCCGCCGCCGCGTCCGGCGACCGGCGATGAGAGCCAACTCGCGGCCTGGGCGCGGCAGGTCGATGAATGGGCCGCGGTCGTGGCCGACTATGCCCTGGTCTCGCCCGCGGAGTGGCTCGAACGGGTGCAGGACTGGAAGGCGGCCGGCCTCGCCTTTATCCGCGCACCGCTGGACGAGGTCCTGCGCGTCACCAAGCGTCCGCTCTTCTCCTTCGGCGCCGATGGCGCCTCGGGCGGCAATGGCGGGCTGGCGGAGGTGACGCATAGCGGCCTGATCCGCACCTCGGGTGTGGGCGCGCATGGCATCCTGGCGCAGAGCGTGGGCGGTGGCGGCGGTGCCGGCACCGGCACGGGCATCTTCGATTTCGGCAGCACCGGCGGCGCGAGCGGCCATGGCGGGGAGGTGCGCGTCACGCTCAATGGCGGCGCCATCCTGACCACCGGCGCGGGCGCCTTCGGCGTGCTGGCGCAATCCATCGGCGGCGGTGGCGGTGCCGGCTTTGCCGACATCAAGTTCAACGGCTCGCTCGGCTTCGACCCGAATGCGATCACGGTGCGCACGGGGGCGACCACCGGCGCCTCGGGCAATGGCGGCACGGTGACGGTGCGGCTGAACGAGGGCGCCTCGGTCGAGACGCGCGGCACCGACGCCTTCGGCCTGGTCGCGCAGAGCATCGGCGGTGGCGGCGGCGCCTCGCTGGGCGAGGCGAGTGGCTCGGGCAATGCGGTGCTGGGCGGCGATGGCGCGCTGGGCATCGGCGGCAATGCGCTGGTCGATATCGCCCATGCCACGGCCGAGGTGCTGACCCGCGGCACGGGCGCGGGCGGCGTGCTGGTGCAGTCCATCGCGGGCGGCGGCGGCATCCTGACCCTGACGCCGGGCATGATGAGCATCGGCGCCACCGGCATGACCACCGGCGCGGCCGGCATGGCGGAGGCGCGCAATGCCGGCACGGTCCGCACGCTTGGCGCGGACAGCGTGGGCATCCTGGTGCAATCCATCGCGGGTGGCGGCGGGCTCGGCCTGGGCACGCTCGGCATGGTCGACCTGGGTGGCGGCGGCGTGACCGCCGGCGCGGGTGGGGCGGCGATCCTCCGCAACACCGGTGCGGTCCGGACCTTTGGCGAGCGCAGCGCGGCGCTGGTGGCGCAGAGCATCGGCGGCGGCGGCGGCGCGGCCTTCGGCAATGGCATGACCGCGATCGGCGCCTCGGTGCTGGGCAATCTGGTCGATCCCGGCGGGGCGGGCGGCGATGTCACCCTGGCCGGAGGCACGGCGATTGCCACCGGGGCGCTCGCCCCGGCGATCATCGCGCAATCCGTCGCCGGCGGCGGCGGCTTCCTGGTCCGCAACGGGGGCGAGGCGTTGCTCGGCCTCAGCGGAACGCTCGGCCCGCAGGCGGGCCAGCTGGTGACCTTGGCCAACGGCCAGGCGAGGACCCCGGCTGCGGCGGGCCGCGTGACCATCGAGAGCCTGGGCGAAGTCTTCTCCGCGCAGAGCTTCGGCGTGCTGGCGCAGAGTGTCGCGGGCGGCGGCGGCGTGGTGCTGCAGGCCGGCGGGGCGGTGCAACTCGGCGGCGGCAGCGCCGGCGTCTCCGGCATGCAGCGCATCGATCCCGACAATCCGGAATCGCCCAGCATCTTCCTCGCCGGCAGCGGCGGCCTGGGCGGGCTGGTCAGCGTCACGGCGGCGGCTCAGGCCGAGATCACGGGCCACACCGCCGGCCTCGTGGCGCAGAGCATCGGCGGCGGCGGCGGCCTGGTGGGCATGGCGAGTGGCGCGGCGACGCTGGGCCAGGGCACGGGCGGTGGGGGCGGCGTGATGCTCAACCTCGCTGGCCAGATCACCACCAGTGGATTTGGCGCGCCGGCCGTGCTGGCGCAGAGCATCGGCGGCGGCGGCGGCGCGGTGCTCGCCAATGTGCCGGGCGCGACGCTGGGCGGCGGCACCGGCGCGGGCGGTTCGGTGACGCTGACGAATGCGGCGCGGATCGGCACGACCGGTTCCTGGTCGCATGGCCTCGTCGCGCAGAGCATCGGCGGCGGCGGCGGCTTCGTCACGGGAAGCGCCGTGCCGGCCATCGCCTTGCCGGGCACCGGCACGGGCGGCGAGGTGCGCGTGACCAACAGCGGCGCCATCAGCGTCTCCGGCTCCGGCGCGCATGGCCTCGTCGCGCAGAGCATCGGCGGCGGCGGCGGGCTGGTGCGCGACGCGGCGGTGCTGGGCGGCGGGCTTGGCGGTGGGGGCGCGATCTTCGTCACCAACTCGGCGCGGATCTTCGCCTCTGGCAGCGAGGCCATGGGCATCTGGGCCGAGAGCGCGGGCAGCCTGGCCGGGCCGGTCACGGTCGACCTGCAGGCCGGCAGCGATGTGCGCGCGGCCACGGGCGTTGCGATGGCGGGCGGCACGCTGCGGCTCACCAATGCCGGGCGGATCGATCCCGGCATCGCGGGCCTCGCGGTGCGCGCGCGCGGCAGCGACATCGGCATCGAGAACTCGGGCATCATCACCGGGCGCATCGATGCCGGGCCGAGCGCGGCGGCCTTCAACAACCGCGTGGGTGGCCTGTTCAACATGGGCAGCACCGTCAACCTCTCCGGCGGCACGCTGACCAATGCGGGCGGCGTGGCGGTGGCCGGGCGCGGGCGCATCGGCACCACGGCGCTGACCGGCAACTTCACCCAGGTCGCGGGCGGCGTGAATTTCGTGGATGTCGCGGGCCAGCCCGCCGGCATCACGGCGGACCGCCTGAACGTCTCGGGTCAGGCGCGCCTGGCCGGGCAGGTGCGGGCGGAGATGATGCCGGGCAGCGCCATCGCGCCCGGCACGCACAGCGCCACCATCCTCTCCGCGGCGGGCGGCACGAGCCTGACCGGGCCGCTGAACCTGGTCTCGCCGAAGACGCTGAACACCAGCTGGGGCCTGCAATACCCCAATGCGAACGACGTGGTGCTGGCGGTGACGCTGACCACCACTGCGCCAGCGGCGCCGCTGAGCACCAACCAGCGCGCCGTTGCCACCACGCTCGGGCGCGCGGCGAGCGCCAACCCGACCGGCTTCGCCAACTACTCCTCTTCCGTCTATGGCGCGTCGAACGCCACGAGCTACGCGGCTTCCATGAACAGCCTGGGCGGCGATGGCGGGGTGGGCGCGCTGCTCGCCGCGCAGAGCGCCTCCTTCCAGTTCATGAACGGCATCACGCAGCGGCTCGACATGATGCAGCGCGCCGCCGATCGCGGCGTGCCGGCGGCGGCTTCGCTCGCGCCCTTCGACCTCGCCGCGGCCTTCGGCGAGGGCAATGGCTCGATGTCGGGTGAGCCGATGCTGGGCATGAACAGCGCGGCCGACACCTTCGAATCGCCCTTCCGCATCTGGGCGATGCCGCTCGGCGCCTCCGGGCGGCTCAACACCGCGGCGGCGCTGGGGGCCAGTGCCGAGTCCGACATCGGCGGCTTCATGATGGGCTTCGACCATCAGGTGGCGCCCAACCTCGTGATCGGCAGCGTCGGTGGCTATTCCAACGGCAGCTACGGCGCGGCCAACCTGCTCGCACGCGGCGAGCTGGAGGGCGGGCATGTCGGCGCCTATGCCATGTGGCGCTCCGGCCCGCTCTACCTGTCGGGCGTGCTGGGCTATGGGCGCCATGAATCGAAGCAGGCGCGCATCATCGGGCTTGAGGACCAGTCCGAATATGCGCGCTCCAACGCCGGGGTGCAGAACGCCCATGCGATGCTGGAATTCGGCTCGCGCTTCGAGCTGGAGAGCCCCTTCGGCGGGCGCTTCAACCTCACGCCCTTCGCGGGCATCGGGCTGAATGGCTGGCGCCAGGATGGCTCGACGGAACAGTCGCGCGCGGCGACGGGGGCGGATGGCGTGCTCGGGCTGAGCCAGCAGGCGCGCTCGGATTATTCAGTGCCGGTCTCGGTCGGCCTGCGCTACGACCAGACCTTCGCGCTGGAGGGCGGGCTTTCGCTCACCCCCTATCTCCGCGCCGCCTGGGTGCATGAAAGCCGTGACAGCCTGACCAGCACCTCGGCCTTCGCGCTCTCGCCGGACCAGCCCTTCAACCTCGTGGTCCCGCGCACGGCGCGCGACAGGCTGCAGCTCAACCTCGGCATGCAGCTTTCGCCCAATGAGCGGCTCGGCTTCGGCTTCGGCGTGATCGGCGATCTCGGCGAGGGAACACAAAGTCTCGGCGGCTTCGGCCGAATCGTGGTGCGGTGGTGATCAGACAATGAGCGGCACCCTTCCCACCCTCGACCTGCCCACGCCCGGCCTGCCGGCCCCGGCGAACCTGCCCTTCCGTCCCTTCCAGGCGATCGATCTGGTGGGCGGGGCGGCGACCAGCGCGCGGATCATCTACGCGACCGATCTCGTGGCCCCGGTGGCGCCCCTTGTCGGCACGGCGGACGAGCCCTTGCCGGGCTTCTCCACCATCGTCCTCACTGCCGCGAATTCCGAGGCGCTGCAGGCGATGATCGCCGCCGTCGAATTCACCTATCTCGGCACCGTGGCGCTGGGCACGGTGGAGGAGGTGGAGTTCGGCCTGACCATCCTGGCCGGCGGCGACGCGCTGTCTTCCGGCGTCACCATGCCGATCGGCCAGGCGGACCTGCCGACGACCATCGGCGGGCTGCCCAGCCCCGATCCGAGCATCGCCGATATCCTCTACCTCGAGCCCTTCCTCTACCTGGTGCTCGATGATCCCGATCCGGGCGTGACGCTGACGCTGACCGTGCAGTGGGAGGCGCGGCTGGGCCGATTCTTCGGCGGCCCCGATGCCGTGGTGGACGCTGGCGGCATGGCCAGCCTGACCTTCACCGGCACCCCCGCCGCGGTGCGCGCGGCGGCGGCGGCGCTCGCCTTCGTGCCGCAGGCGAATTTGGTGGCCGAGGGCTTCAGCCTGCCCGTGCCGATCACGCTGACGGCCGATGACGGCACCAATGACGACGCGGTGACGGCCAGCTTCAACATCATCATCACCGGCGTGCAGGAGCGGCCCGGTATCTACAACATCGAGCCGCTGGCCGAGTTGGGCGACGATGAATCGCTCAACCCCTTCTTCTCCATCGATATCAGCGATCCCGACGCCGAGCCGGGCGTGATCGGCGCGCAGTTGCTGACCGCCACCGTCATCCTCTCGGCCCCCGCCAATGGCAGTCTCGCGGCCGGGGGGCTGGGCAGCTACGACGCGTTTCGAGGCGAATGGACCTTCACCGGCGACCGCCCGGCGCTGGAGGCGGCGCTGGAGGCGCTGGTCTTCACGCCGACCCAAGGCCAGGTGGCGATCGGCGAGTCGGTCCTGACGATCTTCTACCTCTCGATCAACGACGGCATCGACATCGCGTCCGATACCACCACCGCCATCGTCACCGCCTATCCGATCCCGATCGAGATCCTCGACCCCATCCTGGATTTCGGCCCGCTGCCGGAGGGCACGCTCTCTTCCGACATCTTCGCCCATATCCTGGCCAATTTCCGCACCGCCGTGCCGGGGCGCGAGGCGCTGGTGCGGATCGAGACCATCCTGCAGGAGACGACCGAGGGCATCGCGACCCTCGACACGCTGGCGGGGACGCTGTTCTTTGAGGCCGATGGCTTCAACGCGCTGCGGCCGACCGACAGCTTCCGCTACGTGCTGACGGATGGCATCTACCAGGCCATCGGCACGGTGCGCTTCACCATCTCCGGCCCCGATCTGCCGACGCTGGTCGGCACCGAGGGCAATGACGTGCTGATCCGGCCGGGCTGGTACCAGCGCGTCATCGGCGGGCGCGGCGACGACACCATCGTCAGCGGCGGCGGCGACAACCGCGTCTTCGGCGGCTGGGGCGATGATGTCATCACCGCGCGCGGCTGGGGCAACTACATCGAGGGCGGGCCGGGCAATGACCGCATCGATGCCGGCCTCGGCAACGCCACGGTCGATGGCGGCAATGGCGACAACGCCATCCATGCGCGCGGCTCGCTCAACGTCATCACCGCGGGCGATGGCGACAACCGCCTGACCGGGCCCTTCACCAACAGCACCGTCACCTTCGGCGATGGCGACAATTTCATCGTGCTGGGCGGCTGGCTGAACGTCATCACGCTGGGCGACGGGCAGAACAGCGTCACGGCCGGTGAGGGCAATTCCACCATCCATGCCGGTGATGGCGGCAACATCATCGCGCTGCGCGGCTTCAACAACCTCGTCACCACCGGGGATGGGGCGGACACCATCCTGGCCGGCCCGGGCAACAGCACCATCGCCTCGGGCGATGGCGACGACATCATCCGCCTCGGCACCGGGCATGAGCACCGCATCACGGCGGGCGCCGGCCATGACCGCGTGGTGACGGCCGGCGTGGGCGGGGGCAACCACCACATCGATCTCGGCCTGGGCGACGATGTCGCGGCGCTGACCACCAGTGCCAGCACCATCCTCGGCGGCGAGGGCGCGGACCGGATCAGCGTGACCGGCAGTTGGAACGTGCTGCAGGGCGGCGCGGGGGCTGACACGCTCACCGGCAGCGGCGGCTTCGGCAATACCCTGCAGGGCGGCGAGGGCGAGGACCGCCTGGTCGTCGCGGGCGGCGACCGCAGCCTGCTGCAGGGCGATGCGGGCAATGACTGGCTGACCTCCGGCACCGGCGGCGACACGCTCGACGGCGGGGCGGGCAATGACCGGCTCGATGGCGGGGCGGGGCACGATGTCCTGATCGGCGGGGAGGGTGCGGATACGCTGTTCGGCGGCCTCGGCAACGACACGATGCGCGGCGGGCTGGGCGATGATCTCTACATCATTGATGCGGCCGGCGATTTCGTCTCGGAGTTCGGGGGCGGTGGCGCGGACACCGTGCAGTCCAGCGTCAACCATGTGCTGGCGAACGGGGTCGAGACCCTGGTGTTCACCGGCGCGGGCGCGCTGATCGGCTGGGGCAATGCGGCCGCCAATGTGCTGCTCGGCAATGCCGGCCACAATTTCCTCAACGGCCTGCAGGGCGCCGACCGGATCGAGGGCGGGGCAGGCAACGACACGATCAGCGGGCATTTCGGCGCCGATACCCTTTCGGGCGGCACCGGCGCGGATGCCTTCCGCTATGCGGTCCTGGCCGAGGCAGGCGACACCATCCTGGATTTCGACCCCGTCTTCGACCGGATCGAGATCGTGGGCGCGAGCTGGGGTGGTGGGCTGACCGCCGGCATGGCGATGGGGGCGCGCTTCGCCCTCGGGCCGGCGACCTCCGCCGCCGGGGTGGGGCAGTTCACCTATGATGCCGGCAGCGGCGCGCTCGCCTGGGATGCCAATGGCGTCACGGCAGGGGGCGTCACGCTGATCGCCACGCTGAGCCCGGGCCTCGCTTTCACGGCGGCGGATCTCGTCATCATCTGATGGCGGCTCCGCATGTGCTCGCCGTCGATCTCGGCGGGTCGAGCCTGCGCGTGGCGATCCTCGGGCGCGACGGGGCGCTGCGCGGCCTGCACGGCGCCGCGCACCCGCAGCCCCTCTCGGAGGGGGGGGCGGCCGAGGCCGAGCCGGAGGCCTGGTGGCAGGGGCTGATCGCCGGCGCCGCCGCGCTGCGGGCCGCGGCGCCAGCGGATTTCGCCCGCATCGGCGCCATCGCCATCACCGCCTTCACGCGATCGCTGGTGCTGGTGGACGGCGCCGGGGCGGTGCTGCGCCCGGCCCTGCTCTGGCAGGATCGCCGGGCCGAGGCCGCCCTGCCGGGCCTGCGCGCGGCGATCCCGCCCGGTCACCCGGAAGCCGCCCAGGTCAACGCCTTCCACCCCCTGGCGCGGCTCGCCTGGCTGGGCGCGACCGAGCCCGCGACCCTGGCCCGCGCCGTGGCGGTGCTGGAGCCCAAGGATGAGCTGAACCGCCGCCTGACCGGGCGCGTCGCCTCCGACCGGATCTCGAGCGCGCGGCTGGCGGCGAGCGCCGATCTGCTGCCGCGCCTCGGCCTGTCGGCGGGGCTGCTGCCGCCCCTCCTCGGGCCGGGCGAGGTGATGGGCCGGGTGCGGCCGGGCCTGCCCGGGGCGCTTGCGGCCCTCGCGGGGGTGCCGGTGCTGGCCATGGCGCATGACACCTGGGCCGCGGTGCTCGGCCTCGGCGCCCTGCGGCCGGGCCATGCCTATGCGATCTCCGGCACCACCGAGGTGCTCGGCCTGCTGCACGGCGCGCCCGCCAGCGGCGAGGGGCTGCTCACGGTCGATTGGGACGGGCTGTGGCAGATCGGCGGGCCGAGCCAGCATGGTGCGGATGCGCTGGCCTGGCTGCGGGAGATGGGCGTGGCCACCGAGGATCCCGTGCCCGGCGATCCGCTCCCGCTGCTTTTCCTGCCCAGCCTGGAAGGTGAGCGCGTGCCGCATTGGGACCCCGCCCGGCGCGGCGCCTTCCTCGGCCTGCGGCGGGGCCATGGCGCGGCGGAGATGACGCGCGCGGTGATGCAGGGCATCGCGCTCAACGCCCGCACCGTGCTGGAGCGGGCCGAGGCCGCTGCCGGTCGCCGGGCGGTGGAACTCCGCCTGGGCGGCGGGGGCGCGCTGCCCGGCTGGGCGCAGCTGCGCGCCGATGTGCTCGGCCGGCCCGTGGTGCTGACCGAGGCCGCCGAGCCCGGCCTGCTGGGTGGCGCCATCGCCGGTTTCGCGGCGCTGGAGGGCGGCGACCTCGTGGCCCTGCAGGATGCGCTCTGCCGCCCGCGCGCCACCTTCCAGCCGGATCCGGCCCGCCACGCCCTGGCCAGCCGGCTGCACGAGATCTTCCGCGCGGCGGAGGCGCAGGTCGCGCCGCTCTCCCACGCGCTTGCCGGCTTGCGCTGAGGCGGCGATGCTGCGCCCCGCGAGGGGGCAGGCGATGCGGGGCTTGGTGACCAGGTATGGCGGCGCGGTGGCCGGGATCGTGCTGGTGGCCGGCTTCGCGCTGGCCAGCCCGGTCTTCCTCACCGCCGGCAACCTCGCCGTGGTGTTCAAGGAGACCGCCTTCCTCGGCATCCTCGCGGTCGGCTTCACCCTGGCGCTGGTCACGGCCGAGATCGATCTCTCGGTGGCCGAGGTCGCCTCCCTCGCCGCCGTGGTCACGGGGGCGCTGGTGCATGGCGGCGTCGCGCCCTGGATCGCGGTGGCGGCGGGCTTCGGCACGGGGCTGGCCTGCGGGGTGGCGAACGGCATCGCGGTGACGGTGCTGAAGGTGCCCTCGCTGATCGCGACTCTGGGTGTGGCGGCCATCGCCAAGGGGCTCGGCTTCATGCTGACCCAGGGCGTGGCCTTCGTCGGCCGCTGGCCGACCTCCTTCACCGGCCTCGCGCGCGGGAGCCTTCTCGGCCTGCCGAACCTGGTCTGGTGGCTGGCCGGGGTCGCGGCGGCGGCCTGGCTGCTGGTGAAGTGGACGCGCACCGGCGCGCACCTGGTCGCCACCGGCGAAGCCGACGAGGCGGCGCGACTGGCCGGCATCCGCACCCTGGCGATGAAGCGGCTTGCGCTGACGCTGGCCGGCGCCTGCGCGGGGCTGACGGCGGTGCTGCTCGCCGCCTCGCTCTCCTCGGCCGCGCCGGGCATGGCGAATGACCATTTTCTCTATGCCATCGCCGCCGTGCTGCTGGGCATGACGATGTTCGAGCCCGGCCGGCCCAACATCCCGGGCACGATCTTCGCCGCCTTCACGCTGAAGGTGCTCGGCAACGGGCTCGTGCTGCTGGGCGCGGAATACTATTGGCAGGACATCGTGCTCGGCGCGATCATCCTCGCCTCAGTCGCTCTCTCGGCCAGCGGTACCGGGCGCGCGCCTTTCGTGAAGAAGCTGAATTTCCGCCGCTGAGGGAGACAAGCACGCCATGACACAGCCCACCCGCCGCGACCTGCTGCTGGGCGGCGCCGCGCTCGCCACCGCCATCGCCACGCCGGCGCTGGCCCAGGCGCCCGAGATCGCGATCATCGGCTTCCAGATGAGCAGCGAGACCCATGCCCGCGCCGCCAATGCCGCCGCCGCCGCCGCCCGCGCCAAGGGCTGGACCGCCAATGTGCTGAACAGCGAGGGCGCGCTGCCCCGCCATGCCGAGCAACTGGACACGCTGATCGGCCGCCGCCCGCGCGCCATCATCGCCTGCATGTCGCGCCCGGTAGAGATGGAAGCGCAGTTCCAGCGCGCCAAGGCGGCCGGCATCCCGGTGATCACCATCATGGCCGGCGCCTCGCCGCACACGCTCTTCGACATCCAGGTGAACGAGTACAAGGTGGGCGCGGATGCCGCGCTTTGGCTGCTGGGCGAACTCGGCTACCAGGGCAACATCCTGACCCAGCGCTTCGAGGGCAATGTCGGCACGCGCATCCGCGGCAAGGTGCTGGACGTGGTGCTGAGCGAGAACACCGGCGTGCGCGTGCTGGGCAGCCACACCATGGCGCGCACCCAAAGCTGGCGCGACGATGTGCGCCAGGGTTTCTCGGCGCTGTTGCTGCGCCATGCGACGCAGACCCAGGGGATCTGGGCCAGCTTCGATGGCCAGGCCTTCGTGATCGACGACCTGCTGAAGGCGCGCGGCGTCCGCAAGGGCCAGGTGAAGTTCGTCTCGATCGATGGCGGGGAGGAGACCTATCGTCGCATCGCCGATCCCGAGAGCACGCTGATGGCCACCGTCACCATCCCCTTCGAGACGATGGGGAGCCGCGCGGTGGAGGCGGTGGAGCGCATCGTGCTGAACCGCGAGCCCGCGACGGTGATGACCAGCGGGCCCTATCTGTTCATGGATGCGCAGCTGGTGGACCAGCACAACGTCCGCCGGTTCCTGTAAGGCATGACCCTGCTCGCGCTCAGCGGGATCGGCATGGCCTATGGCGCGGTCACGGCGCTGCGCGATGTCGATCTCGACGTGCGGGCGGGCGAGGTGCTGGCGCTCTGCGGCGACAATGGCGCGGGCAAGTCGAGCCTCGTGAAGATCCTCTCCGGCGCGCAACTGCCCACCTCGGGCACGATGCGCCTGGACGATCAGCCGCTGCGCCTGCGCGGGCCGCAGGAGGCGCTGCAGCGCGGCATCGCCACCATCTACCAGGACCTCGCCGTCGCGCCGCGCCTGAGCATCTGGCAGAACGTGTTTCTCGGCAGCGAACTCACGCGCCCGCCCTTCGGGCTGCTCGACAAGCGCCGCATGGCCGAGATGAGTCGCGGCTTCCTTGCGCGCCTCGCCATCGACATCGCCGACATGGACACGCCGGTGGAGCGCCTCTCCGGCGGGCAGCGCCAGGCGGTGGCGATCTGCCGCGCGCTGCGCTGGGAGGCGCGGGTGATCATCATGGATGAACCGACCGCGGCACTCGGCGTGCGGGAGAGCGCGCAGGTGCTCGACCTCATCCGCCGCCTGCATGCGGAAGGGCGCACGGTGATCCTGGTGAGCCATGCCATGGCCGATGTGGTGGCGGTGGCGGATCGCGTGGTGGTGCTCAAGGCCGGGCGCAAGATCGCCGATCGGCCCGTCGCGGGGCTGAGTGCGGCGGACCTCGCCTTCCTCATCACGCAGGGCGCGGCATCTGCCGCTGCCTGAAGGCGGGTTGCGCGCCCGCCGCGCTGCGTTAGGCTCGCCCCACCTGGAGGAAGGAAGACCGACATGACCGACCATGCCAAGATCTCGCGCCGCGCCCTCGGCGCGGCCGCCGCTGCCGGTGCGCTCGCCACGAGCTTCGGCGCCGCCGCGCAGGCACCGACCTTCTTTCGCATCGGCACGGGTTCCGCCGGCGGCACCTACTACCCGATCGGCGGCATCATCGCGAACGCCATCTCCTGCCCGCCGGGCGCCCCCTGCAACGTCGCCGGCGCGACCGATGGCGTACCGGGCATGGTCGCCGTGGCGCAGGCCACGCAGGGCAGCGTGCAGAACGTGAACCTGATCCAGTCCGGCAATGCCGAGAGCGGCTTCACGCAGTCCGACGTGCTGCACTGGGCCTATACCGGCACCGGCCTGTTCGAGGGCCGCCCGAAGCTCGAGCGCCTGCGCTTCGTCGCGCATCTGTTCCCCGAGCACATCCACGCCGTGGTGCGCCGTGACAGCCCGATCCAGACCTTCGCCGACCTGCGCGGCAGGCGCATCGCCATCGGCCTGCAGGCCTCGGGTGCGCGCATCGGCAGCGAGATGATCCTCGACGCCAACGGCATGCGCGCCGGGCGTGATTTCACCGCCGAGTTCCTCAACCAGGCGCAGGGGACGGAGCGCATGCAGGATCGCGGCCTCGATGCCACCATCACCGTGGTCGGCTACCCGGCCGCGGCCTTCACCGAGTTCTGCAGCCGCACCGGCTGCCGCATCCTGCCGATCGGCGGCGCCGAGGCGCAGCGCGTGATCGAGCGCGCGCCCTTCTACGGCACGGGCGTGATCCCGCGCGGCGCCTATGAGGGCATCACCGCCGATGTGCCGACCCTGACCGTGGGCGCCATCCTTGCCGTGCGCGACAGCATTCCCGAGGCGACGGTCTATGCCATCACCAAGTCGCTCTGGAGCGACACCACGCGTGGGCTGCTCGACCGCGGCCATGCCAAGGGCAAGGAGATCGTGAAGGAGGGCGCGCTGACCGGGCGCGGCGTGGTGCCCTTCCATCCTGGGGCTGAACGCTACTACCGCGAGGCCGGCATCCTGCGCTGATCGAAAAGGCAATGAGCACGGGCACGAAGCTCGACCTGGACCGCGCGGCGCAGCTCGAACGGGAAGCCGATTCCGAGCTGCGCTTCCGCACCCTCACCGGCTTCACCGCGAAGCTGATCTCAGCCGCGCTCGTCGCTCTCTCGGTCTTCCACTACTACACCGCCGGCTTCGGCATCCTGACCGAGCATTGGCACAAGGCCATCCACCTTGCTGCCGTGCTCAGCCTGATCTTCGTGATGTTCCCGGGCGGGCTGCTCTCCTTCGGCCCGCGCATCGGCGGCGTGCCGCTGCTGGACTGGATCCTGGCGGGCGCGGTGGTGGTGGCCACCATCTACCTGCCGCTGATCTTCGACGACCTCACCTTCCGCATCGGCAATCCCTCCGGCACCGACGTGCTGATGGGCACGATCATGGTGGTGCTGACGCTGGAAGCCACGCGCCGCGCCATGGGCTGGGTGCTGCCGGCCATCGTGGGGCTGTTCATCCTCTACGCGCTCTACGGCAACCACCTCTCGGGCGTGCTCGCGCATCCGGGCTCGGACTGGGCGGGCTTCGTCAACCATGTCTATCTGACGCAGGAAGGCATCTTCGGCATCCCGGCCAAGGTCGTCGCCACCTTCGTCTTCCACTTCGTGCTGTTCGGCGTGATCGCGACCCGCATGGGTCTTGGCCAGTTCTTCATCGACATCGCAGCGGTGATCGCAGGGCGCTATCCGGGCGGGCCCGCCAAGGTCGCGGTGCTGTCCTCGGCCATGTTCGGCTCGATCAGCGGTTCGTCGATCGCCAATACCGTCACCACCGGTTCGCTCACCATCCCGGCGATGAAGAAGGTCGGCTACAAGCCGCATTTCGCCGGCGCGGTGGAAGCGGCGGCGAGCGCGGGCGGGCAGATCACGCCCCCCATCATGGGCGCGGCCGCCTTCGTGATGATCGAGTTCCTCGAGATCTCGTTGACCACGCTGCTGATCGCCGCCGCCGTGCCGGCCGCGATGCATTTCTGGGGCGTCTTCGTGCAGGTGCATTTCGAGGCCAAGCGCCTGGGTCTGCGCGGCATGGATGAGAGTGAGATCCCCCGGCTCTGGCCCACGATCCGCGATGGCTGGCCCACGGTGATTCCGCTGGTGCTGCTGGTCTGGGTCATCGTCGATGGCTACACGCCCTATCTGGCGGCCTTCGTCGGCATCACCGCCTGCGTCGTGGTGGGCTTCCTCAACCCGCGCAACCGCCTGACGCTGCGCGATCTGTGGGATGCGCTGGACATGGGGGCCCGCTACGCGCTGGCCGTCGGCGCGGCCGCGGCGGCAGTGGGCATGGTGGTGGGCGTGGTGACGCTGACCGGCGCGGGCTTCCGCATCGGCTTCATCGTCACGCAGGCCGCCGCCAATGCGGCCGCCTTCTTCACGCCGGTCCTGGACATCCTGCCTGCGGGCTTCGGTAGCCTGCAGGGCCTGACGCTGTTCCTCACGCTGGTCTTCGTGGCGCTGATCTGCATCGTGATGGGCTGCGGCATCCCCACCACCGCGCTCTACATCGTGCTCGCCGCGATCGCCGCGCCGGCGGTGGTGCAGCTCGGCGTGCCGCCGCTGGCCGCGCATCTGTTCATCCTCTACTACGGCATCCTCGCGGACCTCACGCCACCGGTCTGCGTGGCGGCCTATGCGGCGGCGGGCATCGCGGGCTCCAACCCCTTCCGCACGGGCCTCACCGCCTTCCGGCTCGGCACGGCGAAGGCGACGGTGCCCTTCGTCTTCGCCTATGCGCCGGTCATGCTGATCATGGTGGATGACTTCTCGCTCGGCGCCTTCCTCTTCGTCACCATCACCTGTGCGGTGGGGGTGCTGGTGCTGGGCATCGGGCTGACCGGCTACGCCTTCACCCACATGGGTCTCGGCGCGCAGCTCGGCCTGGTGCTCGCGGCGCTGCTGATGATCTCGCCCAACGGACCGCTGACCGCTGTCGGGGTCGCGATCGCGGTGCCGATCCTGGCCTTCAACTGGTTGAAGGGGCGGCGCGGCCACAGCACCGTTGACGGCGCCCCCCGCGCCACTTAATCCCGCCGCAAGGGGCAGATGACAAAGCATCAATGCCCCCCGCGAGCGAGGGGAGAGCCGGGCATGCTGGGCGACATCAACAGGCGTGGGCTGATCGGCGGCACTGCCGCGCTGGCGGGGGCAGCGGGCCTTGGCCTGCCGCGCCCTGCCGCGGCGCAGACTCCGCGCAACACGCTGGTCATCGCCGACCAGATTGGAGATCTGGTCGCGACCGACCCGCATCATTCCTTCGAGATTGTCGGCAGCGACCTGCTCAAGAACGTCTATGATCAGCTCTTCACGCTTGATCCCACCAAGCCCAGCGCCGAATTGCAGCCGGGCCTTGCGGAATCCTTCACCATTTCCGAAGACGGGCGGACCTTCACCTTCCGCATCCGCCAGGGCGTGCGTTTTCATTCGGGCAACCCGCTGACGGCGGCCGACGTCGTCTATTCGCTGCGTCGCCCGCTGCTGATCAACCGCACGCCTGCCTTCATGTATCGATCGGTCGGCCTGACGCGCGAGAATGTCGAACAGACCGTGCGGCAGACCGGCGAGTTCGAGGTCGCGGTCACCTTCGACCGCGCCTATGCGCCGACCCTGATCCAGAACCTGTTCACCGCGACCATCGCTTCGGTGGTGGATAGCCGCCTCGTGCAGCAGAATGCGGGCGAGGACATGGGCAATACCTGGCTCAACCGCAATTCGGCCGCGTCGGGCGCCTATCGCATCGCGCGCTACCAGCCCAACGAAAGCTACACGCTGGAGCGCAACGACAATTGGTGGCGTGGGCGGGCCAACCTGCAGCGCGTGATCGTCCGCCATGTGCCCGAAGCCGCCACGCAGCGCCTGCTGGTGGAGCGCGGCGACGTGGACATTGCCCGGAACCTGACGCCGACCGACATCGCCGCGCTGCGGGGCCGGCCGAACCTCACCATCCATGAAGTGCCGCGCGCCACCATCATGTATTTCAGCGCGAACCTCTCGAACCCGATCCTGTCGAACCCGAAGGTGGTCGAGGCGCTGAAGTTCCTCGTTGACTACGAGGGCATCGCCAACAACCTGCTCGCCGGGCAGGTCTTCCCGCACCAGACCTTCATCCCGCGCGCCATTCTGGGCGAACTCGACAGCCGGCCCTTCACCTACAACCCGGATCGCGCCCGCGCGCTGCTGGCCGAGGCAGGGCACCCCAACGGCATTTCGCTGACGATCGACTCGGCGAATGTCTTCCCCAATCTCGACGTCGCGCAGACCCTGCAGGCGAGCTTCGCCCGCGGCGGCGTTCGGCTCGAGGTGCTGCCGGCGACCGGCGCCCAGGTGCTGGCGAAGTTCCGGGCGCGCAACCACCAGCTGTTCATCGGCACCTGGGGCCTGGGCTATCCCGATCCGCACTACAATGCGGACAGCTTCGCCCACAACCCGCCCGGCACCGCCAATCCGGGCAAGCTGACCTGGCGCAATGCCTGGGATATTCCTGCCCTGACCGCGCGGACCGAGGCGGCGATGGCCGAGCGTGATGGCAACGCCCGGGCGGCGATGTATCGGCAGATCCAGGAGGAATTCCTGGCGGCATCGCCCTTCGCGATCTTCGCGCAGCAGCAGGTTCAGGCCGCCGTGCGCAGCAACGTGACAGGCTACATGGCCAGCTCGCCCGGCCTGTCGGCCATCTACTGGCTCGCGCAGAAGAGCTGAGATGTTCGCCACCCAGGCCGGGCGCGGCGTCCGGGAGGCTGGGCAGCTCGGCGTCCAGCTTGCCATCACGCTGCTTGGCCTGCTGGCGGTCACCTTCTTCATCGGCCGGGTCGTGCCCATCGACCCGGTGCTGGCCGTCGTCGGCGACCAGGCACCGCGCGACGTCTATGAGGCGGTGCGGATCGAGCTTGGCCTCGATCAGCCGCTGTGGAAGCAGTTCTTCCTTTACGTGCAGAAGGTTGCGACGGGCGATTTCGGCACGTCGCTGGTCACCAACCGACCCGTTGCCGACGACATCATCAGGGTCTTCCCGGCGACGCTGGAACTGGCGACATTCGCGACGCTGATCGGCATGGTGCTCGGCATTCCGATGGGGATCGCGGGCGCGGTCTGGCAGGATCGCTGGCCGGATCAGATCGTGCGGGTGCTGGGGCTGGTGGGATATTCCGTTCCCATCTTCTGGCTCGGCATCATCGGGCTGCTGGTCTTCTACGGCATCCTGGGCTGGGTCTCGGGGCCCGGCCGGCTGGGTGTGTTCTTCGAGGACGTGGTGCCCACCGTCACGGGGGTGATCCTGATCGACGCGGCTCTGGCCGATGAGTGGGAGGTGTTCTGGAACGCCTTTTCCCACGTCGTCCTGCCCTCCGCCGTGCTGGGCTATTTCTCCGTGGCCTACATCGCGCGCATGACGCGCAGCTTCATGCTCGATCAGCTCAGCCAGGAATACATGGTCACCGCCCGCGCCAAGGGCCTTTCCGAGGCGCGGATCATCTGGGTGCATGCGCTGCGCAATATCGCCGTGCCGCTCGTGACGGTGGTCGCCCTGTCCTATGCGCGGCTGCTGGAAGGCGCCGTGCTGACCGAGACGGTCTTCGCCTGGCCAGGGCTTGGCCGATACCTGACCACCGCGTTGCTGGCCGCGGACATGAATGCGGTGCTGGGCAGCACCATCGTGGTCGGGGTGGTGTTTGTGGGGCTGAACATGCTGTCCGACTTTCTCTATCGCCTGCTGGACCCGCGCGCCCGATGAGCAGCAACACCTGGCGCAGCAGGCTGCTGTCGGACACGCCCTCCTCGCGCCGGGAGGCACAGCTCGGCCAGGTCTATCGCGGCTGGTTGCAGTTCAAGCGCAACCGCCTTGCGGTGCTTGGCCTGTGCATCGTCGTGGCGCTTGTGCTGCTGGCGGCCCTCGCGCCCTTCATCGCGCCCCATGATCCCTACGAGCAGGACCTTGCGCGGCGATTGCTGCCGCCCAGCCGGGCGCATTGGTTCGGCACGGATGAGTTCGGCCGCGACATCCTCTCGCGCGTGCTCTATGGGGCGCGGATCACGCTGATGATCGTGGTGCTTGTGGCCCTCATCGCCGCCCCGATCGGCCTTATCGTCGGCACGGCGGCTGGCTACATCGGCGGGGCGGTCGATGCGGTGCTGATGCGCATCACGGACATCTTCCTCGCCTTTCCGAGCCTGATCCTCGCCCTGGCCTTCGTCGCCGCCCTGGGGCCGGGGATCGAGAATGCGATCATTGCCATCGCGCTGACCTCCTGGCCGCCCTATGCACGCATCGCCCGTGCCGAGACGCTGACCATCCGCAAGAGCGACTACATCGCGGTCGCCCGCATCCAGGGGGCCGGCACGCCGCGCATCCTGTTCGGCCACGTCATGCCGCTTTGCACCTCAAGCCTGATCGTGCGCGTGACACTCGACATGGCTGGCATCATCCTGACCGCGGCGGGCCTGGGCTTCCTCGGCCTCGGCGCGCAGCCGCCGATGGCGGAGTGGGGGGCCATGGTGTCGTCGGGCCGGCGCTACATCCTCGATCAGTGGTGGGTCGCGACCCTGCCCGGGCTGGCCATCTTCGTTGTCAGCCTGGCCTTCAACCTGCTGGGCGATGGGCTGCGCGACGTGCTGGACCCCCGCAAGTCATGACCAGCCTGGTCGAGGTCGAGGATCTGCGCATCAGCTTCCCCACGCCGAACGGCGTTTTCGATGCCGTGCGCGGCGTGTCCTTCACCCTGGGGCGCGAGAAGCTGGGCATCGTGGGGGAGAGCGGGTCCGGCAAGTCGCTCACCGGTCGGGCGCTGATGCGCCTGCTGGTGCCCTCCGCGAGGCTGTCCGCGAAGCGCCTCGCCTTCGAGGGCCAGGATCTGCTCGGCGCCTCACCGCGCCAGCTGCGCGCCATTCGCGGCCGGCGGATATCCCTGGTGCTGCAGGATCCGAAATTCGCGCTGAACCCGGTGATGACGGTGGGTGCGCAGATCGCCGAGGCCTTCCGCACGCATCACCGCGTCAGCAAGTCCGAGGCGCGGTCGCGCACGCTTGCGATGCTGGAGGCGGTGCGCATCCGCAACCCCGAGCGCGTGCACGATCTCTACCCGCATGAGGTCTCGGGCGGCATGGGCCAGCGCATCATGATCGCGATGATGCTGATCCCGGAACCAGACCTGTTGATCGCGGATGAACCGACCTCCGCCCTCGACGTCACGGTGCAGATGCAGGTGCTGGCCATCCTGGACGATCTGGTGACGCAGCGCGGCATGGGGCTGATCTTCATCAGCCACGACCTCAACCTCGTCGCCAGCTTCTGCGACCGCATCCTGGTGATGTATGCCGGGCGGGTGGTGGAGGAATGCCGCGCCGCCGCGCTGCACGAGGCGACCCATCCCTACACCCGCGGCCTGCTTGCCAGCATGCCGCGCATCGAGGAGAGCCGGGCGGAGCTGCCCGTGCTGACCCGGGACCCCTCCTGGCGCGACGGCCCCTGAGGCGGGCGCTGCCGGCAGCGCGCAACATCGCGAAACAAAGGGAAACAGGGCGCATCCGTACTGAAATGGCAGGCCGCTAGCGTCGCGGCGCACCCCATTCCAGCAAGGAAGCTCTGCCATGTCCCTCTTCGTCGGCACTGCCGCCTCTGAACGCATCGAGGCCGGCCCTGGCAACGACACGATCCTCGCCATGGAAGGCTGGGATACGCTGCTTGGCCATGGCGGCAATGACTGGATATTCGGCTTCGACGGCAATGATGACGCCTCGGGCGGCGATGGCGGCGACACCATCGAGGGCGGAAACGGCAACGACACGCTGGAAGGTGGCGCGGATTTCGGCGCCGACAGCCTGCTCGGCCAGGATGGGGACGACCATCTGCTGGGTATGCTCGGCTCCGACACGCTGATCGGCGGGGCCGGCAACGACGTGCTCGACAGCTTCGGCTCGGGCAGCCCGACCGCGCTGAACTACTGGGCCGACGGTCCGGACTATCTCTATGGTGGCGAAGGCGACGACATCCTGGTCACCACCGGCGTGGACCTGATGATCGATGGCGGCATCGGCTACGACACGCTGCTTGCCTTCTACGGCAAGGAGGAGGTGGTCGACATCACCGCCATGCCGATCTTCGGCGTCGAGGCGCTGCACGGCGCGGTGCACATGAATGGCTGGGTCGGCGGCTCCTATGGCTATCAGACCAACTACGTCACGGCGGGCGGCATCCGCCTGACCACAGCGCAGCTCGACAGCTTCCAGACGATCCGCGCCGGCAGTCTCCACATGGCCGATTCCGGCCTGATCGACTTCACGAACCAGCGTGTGGAGGGCTTCACGGCGCTCTACGCCGCGGATGGCAACGACACCATCATCGCACCGCTGGCCTTCGATCCGGTGCCGCTCGCCACCGCCTCCTGGAACGCCACGATCGGCTGGAACAAGCCCGATGAGATCCGCAGCTGGGGCGAAGCCCTGTTCAAGGAGTTCTACAAGGTCGGCGCCCCCGGCAGTGCCAGCAATCCCGGGCTGATCGATGGCGGGGCGGGCGATGACAGCATCCTCGGCGGTGGCTGGAACAGTGTCATCCGCGGTGGCGAGGGGGCGGACAGCATCTGGGGCTATATCGGCGCCGACCTGATCGAGGGCGGCAATGGCAACGACCTTCTCGATGGCGGTGCCAATGCGGATACGCTCCAGGGGGGCGCCGGCGCCGATACGCTGCGCGGCGGGGTCGGCGAGGACTGGCTCTTCGACGGCACCGGTTCTGACCGCATGGAGGGCGGGGCAGGCGACGACAGCTTCGTCCTGACCGGCGGCACCGACAATGACACGGTGATCGGCGGGGATGGCCTGGACACTGTCCGGGTGACCGGTCTCAACGTCGATCTTCGCGGCGTCGTGCTCAACGGAGTGGAGCGCGTGCTGGGCCTCGACACGGCGCTCACGATCCGCCCCGGGCAGCTGAAGTCGGTCGCGGTCATCGACCTCTACATGATCGTCCACGCCACGGGTGGTTCGAGCAATTTTGGCCGTGCCACCAGCGAGTTCAACGCACAGTTCTGGGGTTCCAGCGAAGCGGATACCGCCGTGGCCCCCAGCGATGCGGCCAAGGACCTCGTCTTCTCCGGCAATGGCGGCAACGATCTCCTGGCGACCGGCGAAGGCCGCGACCTGCTCGATGGCGGCGAGGGCAATGACGACCTGCGCGGCAAGGGCGGCAACGACACGCTGAACGGCGGTACCGGCGCCGACACCATGTATGGCGGCTCCGGCAACGATACCTATGTGGTCGACAATGCCGGCGACGTGCTGATCGAGACCGACAGTTCGATCGACACCGTGAAGAGCTTCATCGACTGGACCCTGGCCTCGCGCTTCGAGCATCTGGAGCTGATGACGGGTGGCCTGGTCGGTACCGGCTCGAGCGGCGCGAACCGAATGGGCGGCAGCGGCGGGGCTGACCTCCTGCTTGGCATGAACGGTGCGGACACGCTGCTGGGCAATGACGGCAACGACACGCTCGATGGGGGCGCGCACAACGACCTGCTGCGCGGCCATGACGGGGCGGATTCGCTCTCGGGCGGCAGCGGTGCGGACACGCTCGAGGGGGGCTCGGGCGCGGATGACCTCACGGGCGGCACCTCCAACGACGTGTTCCTCTTCGCCCGGCCGGCCGATGCGGGCGATGTGATCCGCGATTTCGTCGCCGGCGCCGACGACATCGCCATCTCCGCCGCCGGCTTTGGCGGCGGGCTGGTGCAGGGCATGTCGGTGGGCGCGACGGGCCGCTTTGCCGCCAATGCCGCGGGCACCACAACGAGCGCCGCGGGCGTGGGGCAGTTCGTCTACAACACCACGAGCGGCGAGCTGCGATGGGATGCGGATGGGGCGGGTGGCGCGGCCAGCATCGGCATCGCCACGCTGGTCGGCGCGCCGGGCCTGCTGGCCAGCGACATCGTGCTGATCGCCTGAAGGCGTCCCCGGCCGCCCCTCGGCCGGCGCCGCTTCAGCGCCGGCCTTTCCTGGTGTAGACGACCAGAGCATGCGCCGCGTTCCCCCGAACGCGGCGCGTGCGCTGGAAGTCAGTGTGTCCAGGGCAGGCCATGCACCCAGCGTCGCGGCGGTGCTGCGACCTGTCGGATCGCATGTTGCTCCGGGGCCTGCCACCGGGATGAAGGAAAGCCGCGTGATCGCCGTCAAGGATCTGGTCGTGACCTTCGGTCGTGGCGCCGCCGCGGTGGCCGCCGTGCGCGGCGTCTCCTTCACCGTGGCGCCGGGCGAGAGCTTTGGCCTGGTGGGGGAGAGCGGCTCGGGCAAATCGACCGTGCTGCGCGTGCTGGCGCGGCTCAATCCGCGCTTCGAGGGCACGGCGCAGGTGGCCGGCATCGACGTCGCGGCGCGCGACGCCCGCTTCCCGCGTCTGGTGCAGATGGTGTTCCAGGACCCCTATGGCTCGCTGCATCCGCGCCACACCATCGACCGCGCGCTGAGCGAGCCCCTCGCCATCCACGGCATCGGCGATGCGCATGAGCGCGTGCCGCGCGCGCTGGAGCAGGTGGGCCTCGGCCCCGCCTTCCGCTTCCGCTATCCGCACCAGCTCTCGGGCGGCCAGCGCCAGCGCGTGGCCATCGCCCGCGCGCTGATGCTCGAGCCCAAGGTGCTGCTGCTGGATGAGCCGACCAGCGCGCTCGATGTCTCCGTGCAGGCCGAGATCCTGAACCTGCTGCGCCGCCTGCGCGACGAGCGCGGGCTCACCTACCTGCTCGTCAGCCACAACCTCGCCGTCATCGCCCATATGTGCGACCGGCTGGCGGTGATGAATCGTGGCGCGGTGGTGGAGGAGATGGCGGTGGAGACGCTGCGCCGGCAGGCGCCGGCGCAGGCCTATACGCAGCAATTGCTGCTCGCCAGCCGCGGCTATGACCGCGAGGTGGCGCGCGGCATGGTGACCTACGACTGATGCCGCTTGCCGGCCCGCAAGGTGCCGTGCTGAATGGCGCGACGATCACCCGCCCGCCCCGAGGAGGCCCCGCATGAAGCGCCGCAACCTGATGACCCAAGCCGCCATCGGCGGCGCCGCCACCGCGGGGCTCGCCACGCCGGCGCTCAGCCAGGGGCGGATCGAGTGGCGCATGGTGACACTCTGGCCGCGCAACCTGCCCGGGCCGGGTGTCGCCGCGCAGAAGGTGGCGGATCGGATCGGCGCCGTCAGCGCGGGGCGTATCACCGTGCGCTTGTTCGCGGCCGGCGAGGTCGTGCCCGCGCCCGGCGCCTTCGATGCGGTGGCGGCCGGCACGGCGGATCTCTACCACGGCGTGCCGAGCTTCTGGATCTCGAAGTCGCCCGGCATCGGCTTCTTCGGCAGCTTCCCCTACGGCATGACGGTATGGGAGCGGCAGGCCTGGATGATGCATGCCGGCGGCCAGGCGCTGTATGACGAGGTCTATGCCCGCTTCGGCGTGAAGCCCTTCAACACCGGCGACAGCGGCCCGCAATGGTTCGGCTGGTTCCGGCGCGAACTGCGCAGCATCGAGGATCTGCGCGGCCTGCGCTTCCGCACGGCGGGCCTCGGCGGGGAGATGTTCCGCCGTGCCGGTGCCTCGGTGGTCACGCTGCCGGCGGGGCAGATCTTCGCCGCCATGCAGTCCGGCACCATCGACGCGGCCGAATTCCTCGGCCCCTTCTCCGACGCGCCGCTGGGCCTGCACCAGGTGGCCAAGAACTACTACTTCCCCGGGGTGCAGGAGCCCTCCTCGGCGGAGGAGATCGGCATCAACCTCGGCCGCTGGAACGCGCTGCCGGACGATCTGAAGGCCGCCGTGCGCTTCGCCTGCCAGAGCGTGTCGGAAGAGATCACCACCGAATACGACGCCAACCACCCGCGCGCCCTGGCCGATCTGGTGGCCCGCCACGCCGTGCAGGTGCGCGAGGTGCCGCGCGACATCCTGATCGCGCTGGGCAACCATGCCGGCGAGATGCTGGCCGAATACCGCGGCAGCTCGGATGCGATGGTCAAGCGCATCGCCGACAGCTACGCGGAATTCCGCAACCGCAGCCAGGCCTACATGCTGCAGAGCTATGCGGGGAATTTCAGCGCGCGCGCGCTGCCGATCCGCTGGGGCTGATGCGGGCCGCGCTGCGCCTGGCGGGGGTGATCGATGCGGCCTCCCGCCAGTTGGGCGGCGTGGTGCGATGGTGCGCGCTGGGCGTGGTGCTGGTGCAGTTCGTCGTCGTGCTGCTGCGCTATGCCTACGGCTCCTCCTATGTGTGGATGCAGGAGGGCGTGATCTACCTGCACGCCATGCTGTTCATGCTGGCCATCGGCTACACCTTCCTGGTCGATGGCCATGTGCGCGTCGATGTCCTCTACGCGAACTGGTCGGCGCGGCGGCGTGCCTTCGTCGATCTGCTGGGCATCCTGATCGGCGTGCTGCCCTTCTGCGCGCTGCTGCTCTGGGCCTCCTGGAGCTTCGCCTGGACATCCTGGTCGCTGGGGGAAGGGCCGATGCAATATGGCGGCCTCCCGCTCACCCCTTTCTTCAAGTCGCTGATTCCGGCCATGGCGATCCTGCTGGCGCTGCAGGCGGTGGCCATCGGCATCCGCTGCTTGGCCGTGCTGGCCGGCGCGGCGGAGACGCATTTTCCCGCGCGTGACGGGGCCGCGCACGGATGAACCACACCGGGCTCGGGTCGGTGCTCGACCTGCTGATGTTTGCAAGCCTCTGCGGGCTGATCCTCACCGGCCTGCCGGTGACCTTCATCCTGACCGGCTGCGCCATCCTCTTCGGCGCGCTGGGCATCTTCTTCGGCGTCTTCGACCATTTCCTGCTCGGCGCGCTGGCGCAGCGCGTGATGGGCACCATGACCTCCGACGTGCTGGTGGCCATTCCGCTGTTCGTCTTCATGGGCATCATGCTCGAGCGCTCGCGCATCGCCGAGGATCTGCTGGAGGCGATGGGCAGGCTGTTCGGCCCGGTGCGCGGCGGGCTCGCCATCAGCGTCTCGCTGGTCGGCGCGCTGCTGGCGGCCTCGACGGGCATTGTCGGCGCGACCGTGGTGACGATGGGGCTGATGGCGCTGCCGGCCATGCTGCGGCGGGGCTACGACAAGCCCTTCGCCTGTGGCACGATCTGCGCGGCGGGCACGCTGGGGCAGATCATCCCGCCCTCCACCGTGATGGTGATCCTGGGCGAGGTGCTGGGCGCAGCCTACCAGCAGGCGCAGCTCGCGCAGGGGAAGTTCTCGGTCGAGACCGTCTCGGTGGGCGAGCTCTTCGCGGGCGCGATGATTCCGGGGTTGATGCTGGTCGGCCTCTACATCGCCTATCAGCTCATCGCCTGCTGGCTGAACCCTGCCCTTGGCCCGGCCATCCCGCGGGAGGAGGTGGGGCGCGTGACCCGCGCCGAGCTGATGCGCGCGCTGGTGCCGCCGATCGTGCTGATCGTGGCGGTGCTGGGCTCGATCCTGGGCGGCATCGCCACGCCGACGGAGGCCGCCGCGGTGGGCGCGGTGGGGGCGACGCTGCTCGCCGGGTTGCGCGCGGGGGGCGGCAGCCCCTGGCCGATCTATGCGGCGGGGTTCGCGGCGCTGGTGATGGCGCTGCTCGGCCAGCAATTCGACCTGCGGCTGGGCCGCCAGGCGGCACCGCTGGAGGACCAGCTCGCCATGGCCGGGGCCACCGCGGCGGCGGCGGTGCTTGCCTTCGGGCTGGTGGTCTCGCTGCGGCGCTGCTGGCGCGGCGCGGTCCTCGGCCCGGTTTGCCACGCCACCATGACCATCACCGCCATGATCTTCGGCACGCTGATCGGCGCGACGCTCTTCGCCCTGGTGTTCCGCGGCCTGGGGGGCGACGAGATGGTGCATGCCGCGCTCTCCACCATTCCGGGCGGCATGTATGGCGCATTGCTGGCGGTGATGCTGGTGATGTTCGTGATGGGCTTCTTCCTCGATTTCGTGGAGATCACCATCATCGTCATGCCGATCGTCGCGCCCATCCTGCTCGGCATGGGGATGGACCCGATCTGGCTCGGCGTGATGGTGGCGGTGAACCTGCAGACCAGCTTCCTCACGCCGCCCTTCGGCTTCTCGTTGTTCTACCTCGGGGGAGTCTCGAAAGGCCTGGTCACGACCGGGGACATCTATCGGGGGATCATCCCCTTCGTGCTGCTGCAGCTCCTGGCGCTGCTGCTGGTGCTGGCCTTCCCGGGCCTGGCCACCTGGCTGCCCGCGCAGCTCTTCTGATCAGCTCATGCTCTGGAAATCATTGAAGCTAGAGCAAGAAATGCGTTCAGATGATCCCATCTGAACGCATATTTCTCTATTGCCGCCGGCGCCATTCCTCGGGCCGGACGAAGCCGCCGGCCCAGAGGCCGCGCCCGGCGATCCGCGCCGCGGCCTCATTCGCCAGCATGACCGGGCTGTCGCCATAGGCGATGGCCCAGCCGGAGGCGACGAGGCCGGTATTCAACTCCGCCCCGCCGGCCTGGCAGACGCCCAGGCCGCGGCCGAAGCGGTCATGCCCATGCACCCGGCAGACCACCGAGCGCCCATTCACCAGGCGGGAGAGCGCCTCGGCCGCCGCGGCGCCGCAATCGAAGCCGGCGCCGGCCGCATCCGTGCAGACCTGCCCGCGCTCCGGCGCATCCACGCCCGACAGGCGCAGCGTGCGGTCGCCGAGCCGCAGCGTGTCGCCATCGACGATGCGCACCTCGGCCGCCAGCGCCGACCAATCCTGCTCGCGGGGCGCGGAGCCCATCAGGTCCGGCGGCAGGCCGATGCCCGAAAGGGCGCCCACGATCAGCACGCCAGCCATCGCCATCACCGGCGCGCGCCAGCGGCGAGGGGCGGAAGGGGGGCGGAAAAGGCGGCGGCGTCCGAACACAGGAAGGGTTTAACCAAGCGCCACCGAAACGCGCAACCCATTCATTTATAATAACTCTTAACCAAGAATTGCTGCGAAGAACGCCCGCTTCACCCTTGACTCCAAAAGGGTTCACCCGCGAGCAGCTCCTCCCAGGCGCCCGTCGCGCGGCTGCGCGCGCGCCGCGCGCGGGCCAGTGCCCAGCCCTCCGCCACGCCCACCGCCCAGGGGCTGGCCCCCCCGCCCTTGGCGCCGAGCGGGGCGACCAGGGCGCGCGCCACGGCGGCGTCATTCGCGAGGCCGAAGGCCTCCTGCACCTCGGCGAGGCGGGCGAGGAAGCGCTTGCCCCGCTTCTTCGCCCAGAGTGGCGCGAAGAGTTCCGCCACATAGCGTACGCGCTTGCCCTCCAGCCGCAGGGCGTGGAATTCGTCATCGGGCAGGTCGCCGATCTCGGGGCCGATCTCGGTCAGCTTGCGCCAGCGCTTCTCGATCACGCCCGCGGCGAAATCGGGCAGGTCGCGGGCGCGGCGCGCGGCGGCATCGGCATCGCCCTCGGCGCGCCAGGGGCGCAACTCGCGCAGCGCCACGGCTTCCCACACCAGGGCGCGGAAGCCCGGCCCGGCCAGGGTGGCGCGCAGCGCGGCATAGGCGGCCTCCCGCCGCTGGGCGGCGGCGCGCAGCAGGGCGGCGATACGCGGGTCATCGGGCAGGGCGGCAGCGATCTCGGCGCCGAGCCCGGCCAGGAACACGTCCCAGTCCCGTGCCGGGCCGAGCACATTCGCGAGGTCCCGCGCCGCGGTGTCGAATCGCCGCAGGCTCGGCCCATCGGCGGCGGGGCGGAAGGCGCGCAGCGCCGAGCGCAGGCGGCGGATCGCCACGCGCATCTGGTGCACCCCGACCGGGTCGCGCCCCTCGGCGGCGATCGGCGCGTGCCAGAGCAGCACCTCGGTCAGATGGCCGATCAGCAGGCAGAGCGCCTCCTCCACCCCCAGATCGGGGTCGAGAAGCGGCGCGCCGAGGCGGCGCGGGCGGGGCGATTCCTGCCGCGCCAGGGCGCGGGCCATCTCGGGCAGGGCGCAGCGCGGCGGCAGGGCGGGCGCCTCGCGCGCCAGCCCGGCGAAAGTGGCCAGCACGGCGGCGGGCGGGCCGGTCAGGCGCAGCCGCAGCACCGGCGCCTCATCGGCCACGGCGCGCAGCCGGCCTTGCAGCAGCACGGCCTCCACCCCCTCGGCCAAGGGCAGCGTGGTGCGCCGGCCCTCGAAGGCGGCGAGGGCGACCAGCGGCGCCTCGCCCGCTTCCTCGGGGCTTTCGCCCGGGGCGAGGCCGCGCCGCGTCGTCTCGGGCGTGCCGGGGCACCAGGGGGCGTCCTCGGGCGGCAGCACGGCGAGCAGCCGGCGCCCGCCCCGCCGCGCCTGTTCCAGCGCGAGCCCCTGCTCCGCCAACTCGCCATCCGCCGTGTCGAGCCAGGTCAGGCCGAGGGCGGCGCCGCGGCTGCGGCCCTGGCGGCGACTCGCGAGGCTCGGCAGGCGCAGCAGGCGCTCCGCCAGCGCCGGCGGCAGATCGGCCTCCAACGTCAGGTCGCGGGGTGTCGCGGCGGCCTCCGCCGCGTCCTTCTCTTGGGCGGCGGGGGGCGGGGCGTTCAGGCGGATATCTCCGTCGTGTCGCCGGCCTCGGCGGAGGGCAGATCGGCCGGGGTGAGGAAACGCACAAGCCGGCCGCCGCCGGCCTCGAGCGCGCGCCAGGGCAGGGCAACGCCGAACTCGGTCAGCGCCGCGGTCGGGTAGCCCTCGGCCAGGCGCTGCGTCTCGGGCCGGCCCGAGGCCATGCCGGCGGGGCCGGTCAGCGCCATCGCCAGCTCATGCAGGCCGGGATTGTGCCCGATCAGCAGCACGCTGCGCGCCGTCTCCGGCAGGCCGCGCAGCACGCTGAGCAGGGAGGGCCAGTTGGCGAGGTAGAGGTCGTCCATCGGCTCGATCAGCGGCGAGCCCTCGAGCGGCGAGAGGGCCTCGAGCGTCTGCAGCGTCCGCCGGGCGGAGGAGACCAGCACGATGTCGGGCGAAAGGCCGAGTTCGCGCATCGCCGCCGCCATGCCCAAGGCGGCGCGCTTGCCGCGCGCATTGAGCGGCCGCGCGTGGTCCGAAAGGCGCGGATCATCCCAGGAGGATTTCGCGTGCCGGAGCAACAGCAATTGGCGCATGGCGGGGCCAGTGTGGCATGGCGGGGCGCGGCTGTCTCCCCATCCGCGGCGCCGGGGAATCCCCCTTTGCAGCGGGCGGGAGTATCCCACCTTGGCAGCGGTATTCGGATCGGGATCAGGCATGGCGCGCTATGTGATTGTCGGGGCGACGGGGGGGATCGGCGCGGCGCTGGCGCGGCGGATCGCTGCGAGGGGCGGTGAGCCCTTCCTGGTCGGGCGGGATGGCGCGCGGCTCGCCACCCTGGCGGCGGAACTCGGCGCGGGGCATGCGGTGGCGGATGCGACCGACGCGGCGGCGTTGAAGGCGGCGATCCAGGCGGCGGGCAGCCCGCTGGCGGGGCTCGCCTATTGCGTCGGGTCGATCCTGATGAAGCCGCTCGCCCGGCTCAGCGCCGCCGAGATGGACGACACCTTCCGGCTGAACGCGCTGGGGGCGGCGCTTTCGGTGCAGGCGGCGGCGCCAGGGCTGGTGGCGGGGAAGGGGGCTGTCGTGCTGTTCTCCTCAGTCGCGGCGCGCAAAGGCTTCGGCAACCATGTCGCGATCGGCATGGCCAAGGCGGCGGTGGAGGGGCTGGCCGTCGCTCTCGCCGCCGAACTCGCACCGGCCGTGCGGGTGAACTGCATCGCCCCGAGCCTGACCCGCACCGGCATCGCGGAGCCGCTGACGAAAAGCCCGCAGATGGCCGAGGCGATCGCGAAGCAGCACCCGATCCCGCGCCTCGGCGAGGCCGAGGATTCCGCCGCCCTGGCGGATTTCCTGCTGTCGGAGGCGGCGGGCTGGATCACCGGGCAGGTGATCGGCGTCGATGGCGGGCGCGGCAGCCTCGCGGGGCGCGGGTGATGCGCCGGCGCGCGCTGGTGGCGGGGCTGCTCGGCCTGCCTTCCCTGGTGCAGGCCGCGCCCGGGGGCCTTAGTTTCCGCGTGATCCGCGGCGGCAGCGCCGTGGGCACGCATGTCGTGCGCTTCCGCGACGACGGCCCGGTGCTGGTGGCGGAGAGCGAGGTGCGGATCACCGTCCGCCTCGCCGGCTTCACCGTCTTCCGCTACGCGCATGACACGCAGGAACGCTGGCAGGGCGCGCGGCTGCTGGGTCTGACCTCGCGGCTGGACCGCAACGGCACGCCCGGCTTCTGCGAGGCGCGCGCCGAGGGCAATGCGCTGCTGCTGCGTGGCACGGCGGGCGAGGCACGGCTGCCCGTGAACGCCGCGCCCCTGACCTGGTGGCGCGCCGCGACGCTGACCGAGAGCGTGCCGCTCTTCGACCCACGGCGCGGCGAGCCCGTGGCGCCCGAATTGCGTCGCAGCGCGGTGGCCGGCGGCACGCAGGTCAGGCTGATCGGCGGCGAGGGGGCGGAGGTGCTCTACGATCCGGGCGGTACCTGGATCGGCTTCGCCACGACGGGCGAGGATGGCTCGGCCGTGCGCTACGAGCGCGCATGACGCTGCTTCGGGTGGTGCTGGGCGACCAGTGCAGCGCGGGGCTCTCCGCGCTGGAGGGGCTCGACCCGGCGCGCGACGTGGTGCTGATGGCCGAGGTGCGGCGCGAATGCACCTATGTGCCGCACCACAAGCAGAAGATCGCGCTGGTGCTCTCGGCGATGCGCCATTTCGCGGATGAATTGCGCGCGCGCGGCCTCACGGTGGCCTATGTGCGGCTCGACGATCCGGCGAACACGCAGTCCCTGGCCGGCGAGGTGGCGCGCGCCGCGCGCTTGCATGGGGCGCGGGGCATCATCTGCACCCATCCGGGCGAGTGGCGCGTGCTGGAGGATATGCGCGGCTGGTCCGCCGCCACCGGCCTGCCCGTGGAGATCCGCGACGACAGCCGCTTCCTCTGCACGCTCGATCGCTTCCGCGCCTGGGCGGGCGAGAAGAAGCAACTCCGCATGGAGTATTTCTACCGCGAGATGCGCCGCGCGACGCGGCTGCTGATGGAAGGGCCGGAAGAGCCGACGGGCGGGCAGTGGAACTACGACCACGACAACCGCGCCGCCCTGCCGCGCGACGTCTTTCCCCCCCGCCCCCTGCGCTTCGCACCCGACGCCATCACGCAGGAGGTGATCGCGCTGGTCGAGCGCGAATTCCCCGATCATTTCGGCACGACCACGAAATTCGGCTGGCCCGTGACCGCCGCGCAGGCCGAGCAGGCCCTGGCCGATTTCATCGCGCATCGCCTGCCGCGCTTCGGCGACTACCAGGATGCGATGGCGGAGGGCGAGCCCACACTCTTCCACGCGCTGATCGGCACGTCGCTGAATTGCGGGCTGCTCGACCCCATGGCGGCCTGCCGCGCGGCGGAGCGCGCCTACCGCCAGGGCCATGCGCCGCTCAATGCGGTGGAGGGCTTCATCCGCCAGATCCTCGGCTGGCGCGAATATGTGCGCGGCCTCTACTGGCTGAAGATGCCGCACTACGCGGAGACCAACGCGCTGGCGGCGCAGCGCGCGTTGCCCGATTTCTACTGGACCGGCCGCACCTCCATGGCCTGCCTGCGCGCGGCGATCACGCAGACGCGTGACCTCGCCTATGCGCATCACATCCAGCGGCTGATGGTCACCGGCAATTTCGCGCTGCTCGCCGGGCTCGACCCGGCGGCGGTGAACGAGTGGTACATGGTGGTCTATGCCGACGCCTATGAGTGGGTGGAGCTGCCCAACACACATGGCATGGCGCTGCATGCCGATGGCGGCATCATGGCCTCCAAGCCCTATGCGGCCTCGGGGGCCTATATCAACCGCATGTCGGACCATTGCCGCGGCTGCGCGCATGACGTGAAGCAGGCGACGGGTCCGAAGGCCTGCCCCTTCAACTTCCTCTACTGGGATTTCATGGCGCGCCATGCCGAGCGCTTCGCGCGCAATCCCCGCATGGCGATGCCGCTGCGCACGCTTGCGAAGATGGACCGCGCGAAGGTCGCGGCGATGCGCGCCGAGGCGGCGAGGTTCCTCGACGCGCTGTAGAGTTCACCTTGCCGCGCGGCGTTGCTCCGGGTGCAGCGCGGCGCCGAGGATATGCGCGTGGCGCTTCACCACATGCGCCGCGCCACCCACGATCAACGGATCGGGCGCATGCACCACGGACTCATCCTTGCCCGTATAGGGCAGCGCATGCAGGAAGTGCCGCATCGCCTCCAGCCGCGCGCGGCGCTTGTCGTTCGACTTCACGATGGTCCAGGGCGCGTCGGCGGTGTCGGTGTAGAAGAACATCGCCTCCTTCGCCTCGGTGTAGTCGTCCCATTTGTCGAGGCTCGCCGTGTCGATCGGCGAGAGCTTCCACTGCTTCAACGGGTCCGTCTCGCGCGCCTTGAAGCGCTTGGCCTGTTCGTCCCGTGTCACGCTGAACCAGAACTTGAACAGGCGCAGCCCCGCGCGCGTGAGCATGCGTTCCAGCTCCGGCGCCTGGCGCATGAATTCGAGGTATTCGGAAGGGCTGCAGAAGCCCATCACGCGCTCCACGCCCGCGCGGTTGTACCAGGAGCGGTCGAAGAACACGATCTCGCCGCCGGCGGGCAGGCGTTCGATGTAGCGCTGGAAGTACCATTGCGTGCGCTCGCGGTCCGAGGGCTTCTCGAGTGCGACGATGCGCGCGCCGCGCGGGTTGAGATGTTCCATGAAGCGCTTGATCGTGCCGCCCTTGCCGGCGGCGTCGCGCCCTTCGAAGAGGGTGATGATGCGCTCGCCGCTCTCGCGCACCCAGGCCTGCGCCTTCAGCAGCTCCACCTGCAGCGGCCGCACGCGCGCCATGTATTCCTTCTCGGTGAGCATGGTGGCGTAGGGGTATTCGCCGGATTCGAAGGCACGGCGCACGGCCTCGGGGTCATGGCGCAGCGCGGCCGGGCGGCGCGCGGGGCGGGTCAGCTCGGCTGCGGCACCGCCGATGCTGCGCGCGGCTTCCGGGCCCTCGGCCAGTTCGGGCTGCGGCGGGCGGATCTCGTCGATCATGGCTCTTCTCCTTGCGCTCGGTGCCAAGGTGGCGCCGCCGACGCGGGGAAAAAACGATCCATGTCAATTCGGTGACAGGCCTCACGAAGCCGTGATGAACCGGCCGGCCTCACGCCCAGGCCGGCAGGTCGAGCCAGGCGAGGTGCCCGCCCTTGCCCGCGCCGCAATCGAGGAACACGCAGCGCCCGCCGCCGCGCCCCTCGGCGATGAAGGGCCTTCCATCGGTGCTGCGCCGGTCATGGCCGCAGACCACCATCATCCCGTCCGGGATGCGGTCCACCCAGTCATGCACGCGGTCGGGGTAGCCATCGCTGCGGATACGCCCGGTCACCTGACCGTAGAGCGCGCGCGTCAGCAGCCCATGCGCCTTGCCCGCGCCGGCCTCGGGCGGGGGCGGGCTGTGCATCATCCCTGGATGGAAGCCGCCATGCACGAAGAGCCGCCCGCCATCGCGGATCCAGGCCGGGGCGCGGGCGATCTCCGCCACCGCGCGCGTGACCAGTGCCTCGCGGTCCGGTGCGGCCTCGAGCTGCGCGAGGGTGCGCCCCAGCCCCTCGGGTGGGACATGCACGCGCTGGCCGGTCAGCGCCCGGCGCAGCTTGTGGTCGTGATTGCCCAGCAGGAACAGCCCGCGCCCCTCGTCGATCAGCGCGAACATGCGCCGCAGCACGCCCGGGCTGTCCGGGCCGTGATCGGTGAGATCGCCGAGCTGGAGCACGAACATGTCCTCGGCCAGCGCGCCCGCCACCGCATGCTCGAAGGCCTGCGCATCGCCATGCACATCGGCGATGACGCGCAGGCCCGCGAAGCCGCGCCAGTGATTGGAGTGCGGGATGCTCACGCCGCCTCCGGCCCCTTGCGCAACCCCGCAAAGGCCGCCAGCGCCCGCGCCCGCGCCGCGCCATGCTCGACGACCGGGCGCGGATAGCTGCGCCCGAGCGCCACGCCCGCCCCGGCCAGCAGCACGGGCGGGGCCTCCCAGGGCTTGTGGACATAGGCGTCGGGAAGCTTCGCGAGTTCGGGCACGAAGCGCCGCACATAGGCGCCGCCGGCATCGAATTTCTCGCCCTGCAGCACCGGGTTGAAGACGCGGAAATAGGGCGCGGCGTCGGTGCCGCAGCCCGCCACCCACTGCCAGGAGGCGCTGTTGGAGGCGAGGTCCGCATCCACCAGCGTGTCGCGGAACCAGCGCTCGCCGGCCTGCCAGGGCTGCATCAGGTGCTTCACCAGGAAGCTCGCCGCGATCATGCGCACGCGGTTGTGCATCCACCCTGTCCGCCAGAGCTGGCGCATGCCGGCATCGACGATGGGATAGCCGGTCTGCCCGCGCTGCCAGGCGGTGAGCGCCGCCGCGTCCTCGACCCAGGGGAAGGCATCGAACTCGCTGCGCAGCGCGCGGTCGGGCATCTCGGGGCGGTGCCAGAGCAGATGATGCGCGAATTCGCGCCAGAGGATCTCCTTCAGGAAGGTCTCGGTGGCGCCCGCCGGGGCGCCCGCGGCGCGCGCGGCGTGCCAGACCTGGCGGGGCGAGACCTCGCCCCAGCGCAGATGCGGCGAGAGGCCCGAGGAGCCCTCGATGCCCGGCGCGTTGCGATCCGCATCGTAGCGGCCGAGCGCGCGGGCGACGAAGCGGGCGAGCCGTTCGGCCGCGCCCGCCTCGCCCGGCTGCCAGATCCCGGTGAAGCCCGCCGCCCAGTCGGGCTCGCCCGGCACCGGGTAGAGGCGCAGCGAGTCCAGCGTCTCACCCCCCGCGGGCAGGGGCAGGCCCGGAATCGCCGCCGGCACGGGGAGGGGGGCGGGCGGGTCGCCGAGGGCGAAGATCGCCTTGGCGAAGGGCGAATAGACCGCATAGGGCTTGCCGCTGCCCGAGGCGATGCGGTGCGGCTCCTGCAGGATCATGGTGGTGTGCAGGCGCAGTTTGCGGCCAGCGGCTTCCAGCGCCTCATGCACGCGCTGCGCCTGGGCGCGCAGCCCCGGCTCGGTGCAGCGGCCGGCATGGATGGTCGTGGCACCGATCTGCGCGGCGAGTGCGGGCAGCACGGTCTCCGCCCGCCCGCGCGCCAGCAGCAGCGGCGCGCCGCGCGCGGCCAGGGCCTCACCCAGCCGCGCGAGGCTCTGTTTCAGCCACCAGCGGGTCGCCGCACCCGGGGCATGGTCGCCCTGCGCGGGCTCATCGAGCACGAAGACCGGGAGGATCGGGGCCTTCTCGGCCAGGGCCGCCGCCAGCGCGGCATGGTCGGCAAGGCGAAGGTCCTGGCGGAACCAGAGGATGGTGGAAGAGGTCATGGCGCAGATGTAGCGCGCCGGGCGGGAAAGGCGAGCATGCAGGGCGCCGCCATTGATCCGCGGGCGAGAGACAACCTAGGCTCCGACACCGGGAATCATCCCGGGGGGAGGTCAAGCAACATGAATCTTTCGCCAAACCGCCGGGGCCTGCTTGCCTTCGGTCTCACCGGCCTTGTCGCCGCCTGCGGCAGCGCACCGGATGTGGTCAGCCAGCCGAACCGCAGCATCGTCGACGTGCTGTCCACGGACAGTTCCTTCGAACGCTTCCTCGCCGCCGCGGGGCCGAGTGGTGCGCTGCAGACGTTGCGGCAGCCGGGGCCCTTTACGGTCTTCGCCTTCACCAATTCCGGCTGGGGCGACCTGCCGGTCTTCACCCGCGATTCGCTGATGTCGGGCACGGAACCCACGCGCCTTGCCGCCGTGATGAACCACCTGATCGTCGAAGGGCGGCACACCATCGCGAGCATGGGCGGCGCGCCCAAGACCTTCACCACCCGCAACGGCAGCCGGATCACGGTGGATCCGCGCAATGCCGAGCGGCCCAGCGTCGAATCCGCCGGCGGCGGCGGTCAGGGCGCGGGGGTGGCGAGTGTCGGCCTGCGCTCCTCGCGCATCCAGCGGCCGGATGTCGAGGCCGCGAACGGCATCATCCATGTGATGACCGGCATCATCGTGCCCTGAGTCCTGCTGGAGCGATATGCCTTCAGATGGGTCGCGGCGCTAGCGCGACGCTGAACGCATTTCTTGCTCTGGATTCAACGGTTTATAGAGCACGAGCTGCGTTCATGGGAACGCAGCGTGCTCTACCCCGTGATCCCAACGGCCGCGCTGGGCGCGATGCGCCGCAGCGGGCCGGTGGGGAAGCTGTAGAGCCGCGCCTCGCCCAGCAGGAAGGCGCGGCCGCCCCGGGGAAAGAAGCCAGCGATGGCGGGGTCGCGGATGTCGAGCCCGCCGGTGAAGGCGCCGAAGGCGGGCAGCAGCACGCGCCGCCCATCGGTGAGGAAACAGGGCCGCGTCACCGCGCCGCCGCGCACCGGCGCCGCCGCCTTGGGGTGGAAATGGCCCGAGATCTCGCCCACCACCGTCCCGGCTTGCGCGATGTGGCGGAACAGGAAGGGCCCGCGCCGCAACTCGGCCACGGCCTCGCCCGGCAGGGTCGAGGGCGCGACGGGATCGTGGTTGCCCAGCACCCAGGTGACCTCCCGCCCCGCCAGCAGTTTCAGCAGCGCCGTGAGATCCGCCGGCGCCAGCCGCGCCTCGCCGCGCGCATCGTGGAAGCTGTCGCCGAGCATGACCAGGCGCTGCGGATTCCACAGCTTCACCGCGCGGGCCAGGCGTTCCAGCGTCTCCCGCGTGTCATAGGGCGGCAGGAAGCGCCCCGCGGCGGCGAAGGCGCTGCCCTTCTCCAGGTGGAGGTCGGCCACGCAGAGCAGCTTCTCCGCCGGCCAGGCGAGCACGCCGGAGGGGTCCAGCATCAGCCGCTGGCCGCCGATATGCAGGGGCGCGGCGCTCATCCCAGCCCCATCGGCTTCAGCTTCTCGACCACGATGAAGGAAAGCTCCTTCAGATGGTCGGCGACCTGGAAGTCGTGCTCGGTGATCACCTCGCGCACCGCGAATTCGCCGCGGCCGAATTCGTTGAGCATCATCACCAGCTCATCGCGCTCCGCGCCGAAGGGATCGAGTGCGGAGACGGCCGCCGGGCGGTGCTGGTCGGTGTGTTCCAGCAGCATCACGCCGCCGACGCGCAGGCAGGCGGCCCAGGCGCGGAAGCAGCGCTCGGGGTCGTAGCTGTGGTCGTAGGAATTGGAATAGATGAAATCCACCGCCTCCAGCCATTCCGGCTTGGTGTCGTGGAAATCCCACTGGATGGTGTGCGGGAAATCGGCTGCCGTGGGGCTGATCTCGGTGCCGATCACCTCGATGTCCAGGCGTTCGCGGAACCAGACCTGCTCGTCACCGCGGCGCGTGCCGTGGCACAGGCCGAAGCGCAGCGGCGTGACATGGGCCTTGAGCCAGCCGGCGAGGAAGGCGACGACGTGGCGATGCACCCAGCGCGCATGCAGCTTGCGGCGGTTGCCTTCCTCCTGCACGCGGCGATAGGCGGCGTAGTCGAACCGGCCATCGGGCGTGAGGTAGCGGAACAGTTTCATCGTCGTGCTCCTGCCGCCTTGGGGGCGTGGCGAATGAAGCGGTTGTAGCGCGGCGCGGCGGGTGGCGGATCGCCCGCGGGGAGGGTTTCGAGGAAGCTCTCCTGCCCGTCGGTCGCTTCCTGCACAAGGGCCGCGGCCTCGGCCAGCAGCGCATCCTCCGCGCCGCCCGAAACCCATTCGCGCCCTTCCTCGATCAGCGCCGGCACGGCGAGGGGCGAGACGCGATCGAGCGCGCGGTGGCGGATGCCGCCCTGCCGCGCCCGGGCGAGCAGCTGCGCGATGCGCGCCACGTCGGTCAGCCCCGTCGCGGCTTCCTGGCGCGTGGCGCGCAGCAGGATGTGCTGCGGTTCGTGCTTGCGCAGCACGTCGTAGATCAGGTCGGAATTCATGGTCATCTGCCGGCCGGATTTCTCCTGCCCCGGATGGTTCTTCTCGATCAGGCCCGCGATGGTGGCGATGTTGCGGAAGCTGCGGCGGAGCATGGAGCTTTCCGCCATCCATTCCTCCAGCTCCTCGCCCAAAATGTCCTCCTCGAACAGGCGCTCGATGCCGGTCGGTTCGAAGGCGGACCAGCAGGCCAGCACATAGTCGGTGCCCACGAAGCCCTGTGGTGCGAGGCCGAGCCGCGCCATGCGCCTGGTCACCAGCATGCCCAGCGTCTGGTGCGCGAGCCTGCCTTCGAAGCAATAGGCGAGGAGGAACCAGCGCTCGCCGCGCGGGAAGGTCTCCACCAGCAGCCCGTCGCGCGGCGGCATTTCCGAGACATGCTGTTGCAGGCGCAGCCAGTCGCGCACCGTCTCGGGCAGGGCGGCCCAGCATGTCGGATCGGCGAGGATCGCGCGCACGCGGGCGGCGAGCCAGGTGGTGAGCGGCATGCGCGACCCCGCATAGGCCGGCACGCGCGGATTTTCGGCGGCACCGCGGGAGACGATGCAGGCGCGCGCATCCAGCCCCTCGAAGCGCAGCAATTGCCCGGCGAAGAGGAAGGCGTCGCCGCGCGTCAGCGTGGAGACGAACCATTCCTCCACCTCGCCCAGGAAGGGGCCGCCGCGCAGCCGCACCTTGACCAGCGGCGTCTCGACGATGGTGCCGAGATTCATCCGCAACTGCCGCGCCACGGCGGCGGAGCGGACATGCACGCGGCCTTCTGAGTCGCGGAAGAGGCGGCGGAAACGCTCATAGACCTGCAGCGCATAGCCGCCATCCTCGACGAAGCGCAGCGCGTCGTCGAAATCCTGGCGCGGCAGGGCGGCGTAGGGCGCGGCGCGGGTGATCTCGGCGTAGAGGTCATCGGGCAGGAAGGGCGCGGCGACGGCCATCGCCAATATGTGCTGGCAGAGCACATCGAGCCCGCCGGCGCGCGGCGCCTCGCCATCCAGCTCGCCAGCCGCGATGGCCTGGCGGGCGGCGACGCATTCGATGACCTCGAAGCGGTTGGCCGGCACCAGCACGGCCTCGCTTGCCTCATCCATGCGGTGGTTGGCGCGGCCGACGCGCTGCAGCAGGCGCGACACGCCCTTGGGGGCAGCGACCTGCACCACCTGGTCCACCGCGCCCCAATCGATGCCGAGGTCGAGCGAGGCGGTGGCGACCACGGCGCGGAGTTTCCCCGAGGCCATCGCGGCCTCGACCTTGCGGCGCTGCTCGACGGTCAGCGAGCCATGGTGCAGGCCGATGGGGAGGTTGTCGTCGTTGAGCTTCCACAGCGCCTGGAAACACAGCTCGGCCTGGGCGCGGGTGTTGACGAAGACGATGGTCACCCCCGCGCCCCGGATGCGCCGATAGACCTCGGGCATGGAGGCGAGGCCCATATGCCCGCCCCAGGGCAGGCGGCCCTCGGGCAGCAGGATATCGAGCCGCGGCGCGGCACCGCCCTGCGCTTCCACCAGCGCCACATCCTCGGCCCGGCCGCTGGGCGAGAGATAGGCGCGCAGGGGTGCGGGATGCGCCACCGTGGCCGAAAGCCCGACGCGCCTTGCCCCCGGCGCCAGCGTGCCGAGCCGCGCGAGGCAGAGCGCCAATTGGTCGCCGCGCTTCGTGCCGGCCAGGGCATGGATCTCATCCACCACGATGGCTGAGAGGCCGGCGAAGAACTCCGGCGCCTCGGCCAGGGTCAGCAGCAAGGTCAGGCTCTCGGGCGTGGTCAGCAGCATCTCGGGCGGGCGTTCGCGCTGCCGGGCGCGGCGATTGGCGGGCGTGTCGCCGGTGCGCGTCTCGATGCGGATAGGCAGGCCCATCTCGGCCACAGGGGCGGCGAGGTTGCGCGCGATATCCACCGCCAGCGCCTTCAGCGGCGAGATGTAGAGCGTGTGCAGCCCTTCACGGGGCTTTGCCTGCAGATCCACCAGGCTCGGCAGGAAGCCCGCCAGCGTCTTGCCGCCGCCGGTCGGGGCCACCAGCAGCGCACTCTCCCCGCGCGCGCCGGCCTCCAGCAGCGCAAGCTGGTGCGGCCGCGGCGCCCAGCCCCGGCCGGCGAACCAGCGCGCGAAGAGTTCCGGCAATGTTCCCATGCGCCGCGACTATGCCCAGGCCGGGGAGGGGGCGGAAGAGGGGCGCGGTAAGGCATAGGAATCGCCTAATCCAACGACAGATACCATCGATTATTCCTTTGGATCGGGCTGCGGCATCTTTCCCTCACCGACGAACGCGAAGCCAAAAGGAACCGCCCCGATGATCCGCACCGCCCTGATCGCCCTGGCCGCCATCGCCGCTCTGGGCGCCACCCCCGCCGCGGCGCAGCAGGCCCGGCAGATTTCGCACCAGCAGGCGGTGGCCCAGGGCCCCGGCGGGTGCCAGGAGTTCAACACGGCGCTGGCCGCCGCGGTGGCCACCCAGATCCGCACCGGCAAGCATGCCGAGGCCCAGCGCCTGGCCCGCATGGCGGTGCCCTGCCCCCGCCGCTGAGACCTTCCCCGGTTTGGGCCTCGATCCCCCCCTCTCCCCTCTCGAGGCCCCTTGCCCCCGGCGCTTCCCCAGCGCCGGGGGTCTTTTTTTCGGCCCTCCCGCCACGATGTTGCGGGACGATGCCCCACCCCGACACCTGGATGCGCGTGACCCCGCAGGGGCTCTATTGCGAGCCCGGCGATTTCTTCATCGACCCGGCCCGCGCCGTGGACCGCGCCATCGTCACCCATGGCCATTCCGACCATGCCCGGCCCGACCATGGCCATGTGCTCGCCACCGCCGAGACGCTCGCCATCATGCGCGCACGGATGGGTGAGGGCCGCGCCGGGCGGGTGCAGCAGGCGCTCGGGCTGGGCGAGGCGGTCACCCATAATGGCGTGGGAATCCGCCTTGTCCCGGCCGGCCATGTGCTGGGTTCGGCGCAGGTGGTGCTGGAATGGCAAGGCAGCCGGATCGTCATCTCAGGCGACTACAAGCGTCGCGTCGATCCCGCCTGCGCGCCCTTCGACGTCGGGCCCTGCGACGTTTTCGTCAGCGAAGCCACCTTCGCCCTGCCGGTGTTCCGGCACCCGCCCGCCGCCGCCGAGATCGCGCGGCTTCTGCAATCTCTCGCGCTGTTTCCGGACCGCGCCCACCTGATCGGCGCATATGCGCTGGGCAAGGCGCAGCGCCTGATCCTGCTGCTGCGCCAGGCCGGCTGGGAGCGCCCGATCTACCTGCATGGTGCGCTGATCGCGCTGTGCGAACTCTACCGCGATTTCGGCCTCGACCTCGGCGACCTGCGCCCCGTCCCGCCCGCGCCCCTGCGCGGGGCCGCGCCGCTGCTGGCGGGCGAGATCGTGCTCGCCCCCCCCGGCGCCGAGGCCACCGCCTGGGTGCGGCGCCTGGCCGAGCCCTTGGTCTGCGCCGCCTCGGGATGGATGCGGGTGCGCCAGCGCGCCAAGGCGGGGGGCGTGGAATTGCCGCTGATCATCTCCGACCACGCCGATTGGGAGGAGTTGCTCGCCACCACGGCGGAGGTCCAGGCGCCGGAGATCTGGATCACCCATGGGCGCGAGGATGCGCTGACCCACGCCCTGGCCCAGCGCGGCCAGCGCGGCCGCGCGCTGCATCTGCTCGGCCGCGGCGAGGAGGATGAGGAAGCGCTAGCCCCGCCGCCGACGCCGCCAGGCGGCGAGGGCGCGGCCGAAAGGCCCAGCGGGGAGGGTGAGGCGCGTGGCCAAGGTGCGTAGCCGTTCCGTCCGGCCCAGGATCGCGCCCCAATGCAGTTCGAAGGCTTTCTGTTCCGCCAGGAAGCCGGCATCGACGCGCCCGGGGCTGAGATGCGCCAGGTGAAAATCCACCACCCAGGCGCTGCGCCCGGCAAGCCTTGCCTGCAGGCAGAGATCCGTGCCGTAGAGATGGAAGCCGTGCAGCGCGGCCGAGGGCAGCAGCCCCGCATCCCGCCGCAGCACGAGGAAATTCTCATCGAGGCTGACCACGCGCGCGGGCAGGGGGCCGCGATTCTGGTCCGCGCCATGCGGGTCGGAGATGCGGATGGCAAAGCGCCCTTCCGGCGTGACGCCGGCATTGCCCGCCAGCGCCCAATCCGCCGGCAGCGCCGCGAGGCGCGCGCGCAGCGCGGCGGCGCCATCCTCGATCAGCCGCACATCCTGGTGGCAGAGGATCAGCGTCTCGCCCTGCGCTTGCGCGATCATCGCGCGCAGCCCGGCATAGGCGTCGAGCCGATTGCCCGCGCTGTTGTCGATCTGGAGGTATTCCGCGCAGGTCTCGTCGAAGCCGCCGGCCGCGAAGCTGTCGCGCATCGCGGCGTACTCGGCCGGGCGTGTGACGAGCGTGCAGAGGGAGAATTCGGGCGGGCTCACTTGCGTCTGATAGGCAGGCGGCGTGGTACCGGCAAGCGGTGGTGCAGATGAGCCTCACCGCTTTTGCCACGCTGCTGGAGCGGCTGATCTTCTCGCCCGGCCGCAACGCCAAGCTCGCACTGCTCAGCCAGTGGTTCGCGACGCAGCCCGACCCCGACCGCGGCATCGGCCTCGCCGCGCTGACCGGCGAGCTCACCCTCTCCACCGCCAAGCCCGCGCTGATCCGCGCCTTGGTGGCGGAGCGCACGGACCCGGTGCTGTTCGAGCTTTCCTATGATTATGTCGGCGATCTTGCCGAGACGGTGGCGCTGATCTGGGTGCCGCGCGCGGGGGTGAACGCGCCGCCGCCGAGCCTCGCCGAGGTGCTCGCCGCCCTGGAGACGACGCGCAAATCGGAACTGCCGGCGCTGATCGCGGGCTGGCTCGATACGCTGGACGCGCCGGCGCGGCTGGCGCTCATCAAGCTCGTCACCGGGGGGCTGCGCGTCGGTGTCTCCGCGCGTCTCGCCAAGACCGCGCTGGCGGGCTGGGGCGGGCAAGGCGTGGAGGCGGTGGAGGAGGTCTGGCATGGCCAGGCGCCGCCCTACCTGCCGCTCTTCGCCTGGCTGGAGGGGCGCGGGCCGATCCCCGCGGCCAGCGGCTACCGCCCCGTCATGCTCGCCCATCCGCTGGAGCCCGAGGATTTGCCGGGCATCGCGCCCGACACGCATCGCGCCGAGTGGAAATGGGATGGTATCCGCGTGCAACTCGTCGCGGGACCGGGGGAGGCGCGGCTGTTTTCCCGCCGTGCCGAGGAGATTTCCGGAACCTTCCCCGACATCATCGAGGCCATGCGCTTCCACGCCGTGCTGGATGGCGAGCTGCTGGTGATGCGCGACGGCAACGTCGCACCCTTCGCCGATCTGCAGCAGCGGCTGAACCGCAAGAGCGTCACGGCGCGCATGATGGCCGAGAACCCGGTCGGCGTGAGGCTCTACGACATTCTCTTCGATGGGGAGGAGGATCTGCGCGCTCTCCCCTTCGACCAGCGCCGCGCGCGGCTGGAAGCCTGGTTCGCCCGCACCAACCCCGCGCGCATGGATCTCTCCGCCCTCGTGCCCTTCGACTCCGCCGAACACCTCGAGGAAATCCGCGCCGGCGCCCGTGACGCGGCGATCGAGGGGCTGATGGTCAAGCGCGCCGACAGCGACTACCGCGCGGGCCGGGTGAAGGGGCTGTGGTGGAAGTGGAAGCGCGCGCCGCTCAGCATCGATGCGGTGCTGATGTATGCCCAGCGCGGGCACGGCAAGCGCAGCAGCTACTATTCCGACTACACCTTCGGCCTGTGGCGCCCGGACGGGCAGGGGGGCGAGGTGCTGGTGCCCGTCGGCAAGGCCTATTCCGGCTTCACCGATGCCGAGCTTCTGTGGCTCGACCGCTGGGTGCGCGCGCATACCACCGCGCGCTTCGGCCCGGTGCGGGAGGTGGAGAAGGCCCTGGTGCTGGAAGTCGCCTTCGACGCCGCGCAGCGCAGCAACCGCCACAAATCCGGCGTCGCGCTGCGCTTCCCCCGCATCGCCCGGCTGCGCGCCGACAAGCCCGCGAGCGAGGCCGACAGGCTGGCCACGCTGGAGCGGCTGATCGTCGCCGATTGACCCGCGCGCGGGCGCATGGTCGCCTCCGCCACCCTTCGGAGGACATGCCCATGCCGCTCTCCCACAACCCCGTCCGCGCCCGGCTTGCCAGCGGGGGCCTCGCGCTGGGCTTCGGCGTGCATCACCTGCGCGGGCCGGCCGTGGGCATGATCGCGCAGGCGAGCGGCTTCGACTGGCTGTTCATCGACATGGAACATGGCGCGATGAGCGTGGATGACGCGACGCGCATCGCCATCGCCGCGCTCGGCCAGGGGGTGACGCCGATCGTGCGCATCTGCAAGGACGCGCTGTTCGAGGGCACGCGCTGCCTCGACAATGGCGCGATGGGCGTGGTCGTGCCGCATATCGACACGGCCGAGGAAGCCAAGGCCGTCGCGGCCGCCTATCGCTTCCCGCCGACCGGCCAGCGCAGCTGGGGCGGCCCGCCCTTCGCCTATGGCATGGCGGCCGTGAACCCGGCCGTGGCGCAGGCCGAACTCAACGCCGACATCCTGGTGGTCTGCATGATCGAGACGCCCGAGGCCGTGCGCAACGCGGATGCCATCGCCGCCGTCCCCGGGATCGACGGGCTGATGATCGGCACTTCGGACCTCACCGCCAGCATGGGCATCGCCGGTCAGATCGGCCACCCCGATGTGCGCGCCGCCTACGCCACCGTCGCCGCCGCCTGCACGGCGCATGGCAAGGTCATGGGCATGGGCGGCGTGTATGATGAGACGGTGGCGCCGGACTACATCAGGCTCGGCGCGCGCTTCATCCTCTCCGGCAATGACCATGGCTTCGTCATGGCCGGCGCGAGCCAGCGCGCGAAATTCCTGCGCGGATTAGGTTGAACGGGAGAGCGTCTCCAGCAGGCGCGAGCCCTTGTTGGTGGCGTCGAAGGCGTGCAGGCCGAGTTCGTTCGCCAGGTATTCGCAGGCCAGCACGCCGCGCAGCGGATTGCCCGCCGCATCGAGTCGCGGCGAGAAGACGCCCATGCCGAGCTGGCGGTTCACCACCGCCACCAGCCCGCCGCCCACGCCGCTCTTGGCCGGCAGGCCGACGCGGCAGGCCCAGTCGCCCGCGCCGTCATAGAGGCCGCAGGTGAACATCACGCTCAGCGTGTCGCGCACCGCATCGACGCCGAAGACCTCCGCCTGGGTCAGCGGCTGCACGCCAATGCCCGCGAGCGTGGCGCCCATGGCGGCGAGGTCGCGCGCCGTCACCAGCAGCGAGCATTGGCGGAAATAGACGTCGAGCGCGACGTCCGGCTCCACGCGCAGCGCGCCGGTGGCGCGGAGCAGATGCGCGATGGCGCGGTTGCGATGCCCGGTCTCACGCTCCGAGTCGAAGACCACCTGATCCAGCGCCAGGTCGCGCCCGGCGGCGGCGGAAAGCCGCGCCTGCACGGTGGCGAAGGCCTCGCTGCCCAGCGCCTCGCACAGCATCCCGGCGACGGCGATGGCGCCTGCATTGACCATGGGGTTGAAGGGGCGGGCATGGAGGGGGTCGAGTTCGATGGCGTTGAAGGGCTCGCTCATCGGCTGCACGCCGATGCGCGCGCGCACCGCCTCGCGCCCCAGCAGGTCGATGGCCAGGGCGTAGGTGAAGGGCTTCGAGACCGATTGGATGGTGAAGGGGTGGCGCGTGTCCCCCGCCTCGGTGAGCGTGCCGCCGGGCGTCATCATCGCCACGCCGAACAGGTCGGGCGGCATGGCGCCGAGTGCCGGGATGTAGGTGGCGACCTCCCCGCCTTGCTCATGCGCGAGGCGGGCGCGAAGCTCCTCCGCCGCCTGCTGGAGAGGGGAGGCGCTGACGATGTGGTTCATGCTTCGATATCTGCCCTGGCTGACGTGGCCGCGGGCGTTTCCCTGCGCCCTTTCTAGGGGCAGCCTCGCGGCGGAGGCAAGCGCCCTGCGAGGCGGAGGAGGGGCCCTCGATCCTCTACTTGCGAACGCTTCTCATTTGCGATATCAGCAGCGCCACAGCAACCGGAGACCCTTCATGTTCCGCCGAGCCCTGCCCGCCCTCGCTGCCCTGATCGCGCTGCCGGGCCTCGCCCTGGCCCAGCCGCGCGGCGGGGAGGTCGCGGTCTATTCCGCTCGCCACTACGATACCGATCGCCGCCTCTATGACGCCTTCACGCGCGAGACCGGCATCCGCGTGCGGCTGATCGAGGGCGACGCCGACCAGCTGGTCGAGCGCATCCGCAATGAGGGCGCGAACAGCCCGGCCGATGTGCTGATCACGGTCGATGCTGCGCGCCTCGCCCGCGCGAAGGAGGCGGGCGTGACCCAGCCGCTGCGCTCGGATGTCGTGGCCGCCCGCGTGCCGGCCGGGCTGCGCGATCCGGAGGGGCACTGGTTCGCCGTCTCCCAGCGCGCGCGGCTCATCATGTATGACCGCACGCGCGGCGTGCCGGAGGGGCTGACCCGGTATGAGGACCTCGCCGATCCGCGCTTCCGCGGCCAGATCTGCGTGCGCGCCGCCAACCACCCCTACAATGTGAGCCTCGCCGCCTCGATCCTGGCGGCCGATGGCGCCGCGGCGACCGAGCGCTGGGCGCAGGGCGTGGCCGCCAACCTCGCGCGCCCGCCGCAGGGGGGCGATCGCGACCAGATCCGCGCCGTGCCGCCCGGCCAGTGCCGCCTCGCCATCGCCAACAGCTACTACCTCGGCGGGCTCGGCGTCTCGACCAGCGCGGCGGATCGCGCGGTGTTCGAGCGCATCGGCGTGATCTTCCCCAACCAGGGGGCGAATGACCGCGGCGCGCATGTGAACATCTCCGGCGCGGCCCTGGTGCGTGGCGCGCCGAACCGCGAGAATGCGGTGCGCTTCCTGGAATACATGACCTCGCCCGCGGCGCAGGAACTCTTCGCGCTGGGCAACATGGAATACCCGGTGGTGGCCGATGCGCCGCTGCACCCGGTGCTGCAGGCCATGGGCAGCTTCCGCGCCGAGCCCCTGCACGCCACGCAATCCGCCGCCAACGCGGCCGAGGCGCTGCGCATCATGCAGCGCGCCGGCTGGCGTTAGGCTACCCTCAACCCCACTGCCAGGGGCTCGGCACGAAGCCGAATCCCTGGCCCGAAACCTCGACATGCCCCAGCCCCGGCCAGGGGAAATGGTAGCCGAGCACCTGCAGGCGCTCGGCCGCCGCCATGTCCAGGATCCGCCGGCGCGTCCTGACCGCCAGGGCCGGGTCGGCGTCGAAGGCGAAGGGCCAGTCGGGCCGCCGCAGCGCCAGCACGTGGTGGTTCGCGATGTCGCCCAGCACCAGCAGGCGCTGGCCCTGGCTTTCCAGCTGGAAGCAGGTGTGGCCGATGGTGTGGCCCGGCGAGGCCACGGCGCGGATGCCCGGCACAAGCTCGGCATTGGCGGCCAGCATGGTGAAGCGCGCCCGGCGCGGCAGGGCGACGGCGCGCGTGCCCGCCACCAGGGCGCGCAGCGGCTCGGGCAAGGCGAGGTTCGCCTCGCTCGTCCAGAAATCGAAATCCGCCGCCGTCATGGCGTAGCGGGCATTGGGGAAGACATCCGCCCCGGCCGCATCGGCGATGCCCCAGGCATGGTCCGCATGCGCATGGGTGAAGGCGACGAGGTCGATCTCCCCCGGCGCGATGCCCGCCGCGGCCAGCGCCTGGCCGATCCGCCCGCTGCCCGGCCCGAAGACCGGCTGCGGCCCGACCCCCGCATCGAGCAGCACGAGCTGCGTGCCCGTGTTCACGACGATGCAGTTGAGCTGCGCGGCGATGCTCGCCGTGGGCAGGAAGGCGCCGGTCAGCGCGGCCTCCACCTCCGCGGCGGTGGCAAGGTTCCCGCCGAAGGTGGGATGGGAAGGGGCGAGGGTCAGCGCCCCGTCCGAGACCACCGTGCATTCGAAGGCGCCGAGCCTGAAGCGGTACCAGGCGGCAACCTGCCCCCCGCGCTGCGGGGCGGCGGCCCTGCCGGTGCTGGCGAAACCGGCACCCAGCGCGGCGCCGAACAGGGTGCGTCGGGACAGGGACATGGCGTACTCCGGCGTTGTCCCGCGCAGGTTAGGCGATGCGACATGACAGTCGCATGACAATTCCGCGCTCAGTCCCGCCGCATCGCTCGCACCAGCGCCACCACCGGCGCCAGCCCCACCAGCACGATCAGCAGCGCGGCGGTGGAGGCCTCGGCTAGGCGCTCATCCGAAGCCAGGTTGTGCACGCGCACCGCCAGCGTGTCGAAATCGAAGGGGCGGACGATCAGCGTCGCCGGCAATTCCTTCATCGTATCGACGAAGACCAGCACGCCCGCCGTCAGCAGCGCGCCGCGCGCCAGCGGCAGCTCCACCTCCCGCACCGCCTGGCCGGGCGTGCGCCCCAGCACCCGCGCGGCGGAGAACAGGCTTGGCTTCACCCGCGTCAGCCCCGATTCCACGGCCGAGAGCGATACGCCCAGGAAGCGCACGAGATAGGCGAAGACCAGCGCCACGATCGTGCCCGAGAGCAGCAGCCCGCTGGAAATTCCAAACCGCGCGCGCAGGAAACCGTCCAGCGCATTGTCGAACAGCGCGAAGGGCACCAGCGCCCCCACCGCGATCACCGAGCCCGGCACCGCATAGCCCAGCGAGGCCACGCGATTGGCGAAGGCGCGCAGGCGCGAAGGGTGCAGCCGCTGCCCCCAGGCGAGCAGCGCCGCCAGCGCCACCGCCAGCACGCCGGTGATGGCGGCGAGCGTCAGGCTGTTGGCCGCATAGGGCAGGGTGCGCCGCGGATCGAGCGGGTCGCCACCCTCCAGCATCAGCGCGAAGAGCGTGCCGGCGGGGATGACGAAGCCCAGCAGCACCGGCGCGCCGCAGGCGAGGATGGCGGCGGCCTCCTTCCAGCCCTGCAGCACCACCGGGCGCAGCGGTGGGTGGCGCGTGGTGGTGGGGTGGAATCGCCGGCCGCCGCGCGAGACGCGCTCGAAGACCAGCAGCATCGCCACCACGCCCATCAGGCAGGCGGCGAGCTGGGCCGCGGCCGGGCGGTCGCCCATGCCGAACCAGGCCTCGTAGATGCCGGTGGTGAAGGTGCGGACGGCGAAGTGCTGCACCGTGCCGAAATCCGCCAGCGTCTCCATCAGCACCAGCGCCACGCCGCCCGCCAGCGCAGGCCGCGCCATCGGCAGTGCGACATGCAGGAAGGTGCGCGGCAGCCCATGCCCCAGCGTGCGCGAGGCCTCGAGCAGGCAGACGCTCTGCGTCAGGAAGGCAGTGCGGCACATCAGGTAGACGTAAGGGTAGAGCACCGCCGCCAGCATCAGCGCCGCCCCGGGCAGGGAGCGGATCTCGGGGAACCAGTACTGCCCCCAGCCGAGGCCCGTCGCGTCGCGCAGCGTGGATTGCACCGGGCCCGCCACGTCGAGCAGCCAGACATAGGCATAGCCGCAGACATAGGCCGGCATGGCGAGGGGCAGCAGCAGCGCCACCTCCAGCACCCGGCGGCCCCGGAAATCGCAGGCGGCGACGATCCAGGCCGAGATCGCGCCCATGCTCGCCGCCAGCACCGCCACCAGCGCGGCGAGGGCGAGCGTGTTGCCCAGCAATTCGGGCAGCAGCGTGTGCAGGATATGGCCCCAGCTTCCCTGGCCCAGGCTGGGGCCCGGGGCGAGGGCGGTGACCAGCACGGCGAGCAGCGGTGCGGCCATCAGCGCCGCGATGCCAAGCGACGCCCAGGCCCAGCCCGGCACGCGGCGGCTGCGCGGCGCCCCCGGCAAGGCCAGGCCGGCTTGCTGCATCAGGCGACGCGATCCGGCGCCGGCTTGCTTTGCCTCAGCACGGCATCGAGGTTGTCGAGCGCGCGGTTGCCCATGGCGTCGCGCGTCTCCTCCGTGGCGCTGCCCAGATGCGGCAGCAGCGCGACATTCTCGAGCCCCAGATAACCGGGGAAGATCGCGGGCTCGCCATCATAGACGTCGAGCCCCGCGGCGCGGATGTGCCCCGAGCGCAGCGCGGCCACCAGTGCCGCGTCATCCACCGTGCCGCCGCGGCCGGTGTTCACCACCATCGCACCGGGGCGCATCTGGGCAAGGCGCTCGGCATTGAGCCATTTGCGCGTCGCCTCGCCGCCGGGGATGTGCATGGAGAGGATGTCGATGGCGCCGAGGAAGTCGCGGTCGCTGTCATGCCAGATCGCGCCCTGCTCCAGCTCGGGCGGCAGGCGGGTGCGGCCGTGATAGTGGATTTCCATGCGGAAGCCCCGCGCCATGGCGGCGAGTTCGCGCCCGATGCGCCCCATGCCGAGGATGCCAAGCCGCTTGCCCTCCAGCGTCACGCCCATCAGCTGCGTCGGCGCCCAGCCGACCCATTGGCCGGCGCGGACCATCCGTTCCCCCTCGCCGGCGCGGCGCGCGGCCATGAGCATCAGGGTGAAGGCGATCTCGGCGGTGGCGAAGGAGAGCACGTCGGGCGTGTTCGCCACGACCAGGCCCCGTGCGCGCGCCGCCTCCAGCCCCAGATGGTCGGTGCCGACCGAGAAGGTGGCGACCATGCGGATCGTGGCGGGCAGGGCGGCGATCGTCGCCGGGCCCATGGCATCGCCGGCGGCGCAGAGAATGGCATCCGCCCCCGCGGCGCGGCGGGCGATCTCGGCGCCATCGCGGTACCAGGGCGCGTCCGTGGGGTTGAGGCGGGCGTCATAGTCGCGCGCGGCGCGGGCCTCGATGGCGGGCGGCAATTGGCGGGTGACCAGCAGGACGGGCTTCGGCACGGGCATTCTCCCTCGACGGCCCCCTGGTTAGCAGAGCCCGGCCGGCTTGCCAGCCGGCGCACAGGGTTGCAGGGTCCGGCCCGGTTCCGCTGGACAGGAAGACGAACACCATGGATCTGGGTCTCAAGGGCAAGCGCGCCCTGGTGATGGGTGCCTCCAAGGGCCTCGGCCGCGCCATCGCGGACAGCCTGGCCGATGAGGGCGTGTCGTTGGTCATCAGCGGGCGGACGCAGGCCAGCCTCGATGTCGCGGCGGCCGAGTTGAAGGCACGCGGCGCCGCAGCGGCCTTCGGCGTGCCGGCGGATGTCGCCAGCGCCGAGCAGATCGACGCGCTGGGCGATGCCGCGGTGCGGCTGCTGGGCGGCGTCGACATCCTCGTGCTGAACCATGGCGGCCCGCCGCCCGGCACGGCGCTGGAGATCACCGAGGCGCAGCTCATCGAGTGGTTCCCGAGGATCGTGCTGAACCCCATCCGGCTCGCCACCAGGCTGCTGCCGGCGATGCGGGCGCAGAAATGGGGGCGCATCCTCACCGTGGGTTCGACCGGCATGGTGCAGCCCATCCCGAACCTCGCGCTCTCCAACATCCTGCGCGCCGCCATCGTCGGCTGGAACAAGAGCCTGAGCTCGGAAGTCGCGGGCGACAACGTCACCTGCAACATCCTCGCCCCTGGCGCGATCCTGACGGATCGACAGCTGGAGACGCAGGGCAACCTCGCGAAGAAGCGCGGCATCACGGTGGAGGAGCAGATCAAGGATCGCGCCACCCAGATCCCCGCCGGGCGGCTCGGCGTGGCGAGCGAATTCGGCCCGATGGGCGCCTTCCTCGCCTCGCAGCACGGCGCCTATGTGACGGGCAGCATCATCCGCATCGATGGCGGCATCGTCCGCAGCTTCTGAGAGGGTGAACGCGATGTTGCCGAATCTCACGCCCGATGTGGCGCTGGCCGAGCGCCTGTTCGACGAGCTGCGCGCGGCGACCCATGACGGCGTGGGGATCACGCGCGAGGCCTATGGGCGCGGCGAGCGCATCGCGCATGAGATCGTGCGCGCGGCGGCCGAATCCATCGGCCTCGAATGTCGCGCCGATCCCATCGGCAACCTGCTGATGACACTGCCGGGCGCGGATCGCGCGGCCAAGCGCGTGGTGCTGGGCAGCCATCTCGACAGCGTGGTGGAGGGCGGCAATTTCGACGGCGCCGCGGGCGTGCTGACGGGCCTTGCCACCGTCGCCGGCATGAAGCGTGCGGGCTTCGTGCCGGGTCGCGACGTGACGGTGGTCGCACTCCGCGCAGAGGAGGCCGGCAGCTGGTTCCCGGTGAGCTACCCCGGCAGCCGCGGCGCGCTCGGCCTGCTCAAGCCCGAGGAATTGCAGATCAGGCGCCAGGACAGCGGCCGCACGCTCGCCGAACATATGCGCGAGGAAGGATTTTCGCCCGACTTCGTGACGCAGGGCGGCAAGACGTTTTCGCGCGACGACACCGCCGCCTTCCTCGAACTGCATATCGAGCAGGGGCCGGTGCTGGACACGGAAGGCGTGCCGATCGGCATCGTCACCGGCATCCCCGGCTCGCGCCGCCTGCGCGCCGCGCGGGTGGTGGGCGAGTACAACCACTCCGGCGCCACGCCGCGCAAGTATCGCCGCGACGCCGCCATCGCGCTGGCCGAACTCGCGCATCGCGTGGATGATCGCTGGGTGGCGCTGGAGGCGATGGGCCATCGCCTTGTCTGCACCTTCTGCGTGCTGGCCACCACGGCCGAGGCCGGCTTCACCAAGATCGCCGGCGAGGCGCGCTTCCAGCTCGATGTGCGCAGCGTGAACGCGCACAGCGTCGATGCACTGATGGAGACGCTCTACGACATCATCCCCGAGATCGAGGCCCGTCGCGGCGTGCGTTTCGAACTCGGCGTCGAGACCGGCAGCCGCGCCGCGCCGATGGATGCCGCGATCCAGGCCGGCCTCGCCCGCGCCGCGGACCAGCTTGGCATCAGGCATCTGACCATGGCGAGCGGGGCAGGGCATGACGCCGCGGCCTTCGCGATGGCCGGCATCCCGAGCGCGATGCTCTTCGTGCGCAACCAGCACGGCAGCCATAATCCCAAGGAAGACATGCGGATGGAAGATTTCGCGGCGGCCTGCGCCGTGGTGCAGCGCTGGGCGGCGGAGGCGGCGCAGTGAGCGCGCGTCTGGCCGTCGATATCGGCGGCACCTTCACCGATGTCGCCATCGAGCGCGAGGGCGAGCGCTGGACCGGCAAGGTGCTCACCACGCCCGCCGCGCCGGAACGCGGCGTGCTGGAGGGCGTGGCGCTGGTGCTGGGCCGCGCGGGCCTCACGCCCGCCGATATCGCGCTGGTCATCCACGGCACGACGCTCGCGACCAATGCGATCATCGAGCGCAAGGGTGCGAAGACCGCGCTGCTCACCACCGAGGGTTTCCGCGATGTCCTCGCACTCGGCAATGAGAGCCGCTACGACCAGTACGACCTGAACATCGACCTCGCCCAGCCGCTGGTGCCGCGCCGCTGGCGCCTGACGGTGCCGGAACGGCTGGACAATGAGGGAAATGTGCTGCGCGCCCTCGATGAATCGGCGGTGCGCGCGCAGGTCGATTTCATGCGCGCCGAGGGCATCGAGAGCCTCGCCATCGGCTTCCTCCACGCCTTCGTGAACCCGGTGCATGAGCAGCGCGCCGCCGCGATCGTGCAGGCGATGTGGCCGGAATTGCCGGTCTCGCTCTCCTCGCAGGTCTCGCCCGAGATGCGCGAGTGGGAGCGTTTCTCCACCACCGCCGCCAATGCGTATGTGCAGCCGCTGATGGCGAGCTATCTCAAGCGGCTCGAACTCGGCCTGCGCGGCGGTGGCTTCACCTGCCCGCTCTTCCTCATGCTCTCGGGCGGCGGGCTGACCACCATCGACACGGCGGCGCGCTTCCCGATCCGCCTGGTGGAGAGCGGGCCGGCGGGCGGGGCGATCTTCTCCGCCCATGTCGCGAAGCAGCGCGGCTGGGATCGCGTGCTGAGCTTCGACATGGGCGGCACCACTGCCAAGGTCTGCCTGATCGACGATTACGCGCCCCAGGCCAGCCGCACCTTCGAAGTGGCCCGCGTCGGCCGCTTCAAGAAGGGCTCCGGCCTGCCGCTGCGCATCCCGGTGATCGAGATGGTGGAGATCGGCGCCGGCGGTGGCTCCATCGCGCATCTCGATGCGCTCGGGCGCATCCAGGTGGGGCCGGAGAGCGCGGGGGCGGATCCCGGCCCGGCCTGCTATGGCCGCGGCGGCACGAAGCCCGCGGTGACGGATGCCAACCTCTCGCTCGGGCGCTACGAGCCGGATCTGTTTGCCGGCGGCGCGCTCAAGCTGCAGGTGGAGCCGGCGCTGGCCGCACTTGCAGAGCATGTCGGCGACGGGCTCGGCCTCGCGCCGGCCATGGCGGGTCTCGGCGTGGTCGAGATGGTCGATGAGAACATGGCCAATGCCGCGCGCGTGCACGCCATCGAGAGCGGTAAGAATTATGAGGGCCGCGCGATCATCGCCTTCGGCGGCGGCGGGCCCGTGCATGGCTATCGTGTGGCGGAGAAGATCGGCGTGGACCGGCTGCTGGTGCCCTCGGGCGCTGGCGTGGGCTCGGCCATCGGCTTCCTCCGCGCGCCGGTCGGCTATGAGGTGGTGAAGTCGCTCTACCAGCGTTTCCGGACCTTCGATGTGGCGGCGGTGAATGCGCTGCTCGGCGCGATGTCGGAAGAGGCGACGCGCGTGGTGCAGGAAGGCGCCTTTGGCGCGAAGCTTGAAGAGCATCGCCTGGCTTTCATGCGCTATGTCGGCCAGGGGCACGAGATTTCCGTGGCCCTGCCGGCGCGTGCGCTCACGCCGGAGGATGTTACCGCGATCCGCGCCGCCTATGACGCGGAATACACGCGCTTCTACGACCGCCCCGTGCCGGGCAGCGATGTGGAGATCCTCTCCTTCGCCGTCACCGTGGCGACGGTGCCGGAGGCGGTGAAGCCCGTCGCCGCGGTGGAGGATTCGCCCGCCCCCGCGCCGATCCGCGTGCAGCTTGTGCGCGATACCGCGACCGGCGAGGTCGCCCCCTGGCAGGTCTATGACCGGAACGAGATGCCCCAGGGCTGCAGCGTGCCCGGCCCCTGCATCATCGCCGAGGCCGAGACGAGCACCCTCGTCGGGCCCTCCTGGCGTTGCCGCGTGGATGGGCTGGGCTACCTCGAACTGATCCGGGAGCAGGTGTGATGAGCAACGACGCCCTCGAGAAGATCCAGCGCCAGATCCAGTGGAACCGCCTGATCGCGGTGGTGGAGGAACAGGCGCAGATCATGATCCGCACCGCCTTTTCCACCACGGTGCGTGAGGCGGGCGACCTCTCCGCCGGGGTCTTCGACCTCAAGGGACGCATGCTGGCCCAGGCCGTCACCGGCACGCCGGGCCACGTCAATTCCATGATGGAATCGGTCGGGCATTTCCTCGCGAAATTCCCGGCCCACACCATGCAGCCGGGCGACCACTACATCACCAATGATCCCTGGCTCGGCACCGGGCATCTGCACGACCTCACCGTCGTCACGCCGGCCTTCCTCGAGGGCAGGATCATCGGCCTCTTCGCCAATACCGCGCATGTCATCGATGTCGGCGGCCTCGGCATGGGGCCGGAGGGGCGGAGCGTCTTCGAGGAAGGGCTCTACATCCCCATCGTGAAGTGCTTCGACCGCGGCCGGCCCAACGAGACCTTCTTCGATTTCCTCCGCGCCGGCTCGCGCACGCCGGTGGAACTCGAGGGCGACGTCTATTCGCTCTGCGCCTGCAACGATGCCGCCGCCAAGCGCCTGGCCGAGATGCTGGCCGAGTATCGCATGGACAGCCTGGAGCCGCTGGCCGAGGCGATCTTCGAGGCCTCGCTGAAGGCGACGCTGGAGGAAATCCGCAAGATCCCGCGCGGCACCTACAAGGCGCAGATCATCTCGGATGGCTACGAATCGCCGGTCACGCTCAAGGCCGCGATGACGGTGCAGGAGGACAGCATCGTCGTGGACTATGCCGGCACCTCCGGCCTGTCCGGCCGGGGCATCAACGTGCCCGCCGCCTATTGCCGCGCCTATGCGTGCTTCGGCATCAAATGCGTGGTGGCGCCCGAGATCCCGAACAACTGGGCCTCGCTCGCGCCCTTCCGCATGGAGATCCCGGAAGGGTGCATCCTCAACGCGCCGCGGCCCTACCCGGTCAGCGTGCGCCATGTGGTGGGCCAGCTGCTGCCCGACCTGATGATGGGCTGCCTGCATCAGGCGGTACCCGATCGCGTGAATGCCGAGGGCTCCTCCGCGCTGTGGAACCCGCCGCTCCGCGGGGGCGCGCAGGTGAGCGGCGCGCAGGCCGAATTGCCGGATTTCGAGATCATCACCTTCAACTCGGGCGGCACAGGCGCGCGGCCGACCAAGGACGGGCTGGACGGCACGGCCTTCCCCTCGGGCGTGCGCACCATGCCGGTGGAGGCGACGGAGAACGTCGCCCCCGTGATCTTCTGGCAGAACCAGATCCGCCCCGATTCCGCCGGTCCCGGCCGCACGCGCGGCGGCTTCGGCAAGATCATGGAGATCGGCGCCAAGGGTGATGCGGAATTCGCGGTGAACGCGACCTTCGACCGTGTGGCGAATGCGCCGAAGGGCCGTGAGGGTGGTGGCGATGGGGCGCCGGGCTGGGTCGGGCTGGATGACGGCACGGTGCTGCGCACCAAGGGCTACCAGGTGATCCCGAAGGGCCGCCATCTGGTGCTGAAGCTCGCCGGCGGTGGCGGCATGGGCGACCCCGCGCAGCGCGACCCCGCCCTCGTCGCGCGCGACCTGGCCGATGGGCTGGTGAGCGAGGCACAGGCGAAGGCGCGCTACGGGCGGGGCTAGAGCAATTTCCGATCGGATGGAATCATCTGATCGGAATTCTTGCTCTAGGTGTTTGATCCCAGGGTTTGATGGTGCAGTCTTTTCCCAGGCATGGAAGGACGCGCTATGGGCCAGGTTCT
>NZ_JBXVVR010000012.1:0-127647 GCF_057219975.1 Roseomonas sp. TF40
CTGCAAGGCGTGGGCAGACCAGCCCGACCGCTTCACACAAAATCCGCACCACCAAATGCCGGGACTAAACACCTAGAAACAGGGAGTTATAGAGCACGAGATCCGTCCAACAGGACGGATAGTGCTCTAGGCCCTACTCGCAGCGCAGGCTCATCGGCTCCGGCCCGACCGTCTGGGTGCAGCGGCGCAGGCCGGGTGGCAAGGCCAGGCGCAGCCACACGCCCTCGCCATAGATGCAGACGAGCAGCCGGTGTTCGTTGCCCGGCAGCACCCAGCCATTGACGATGCGGGGCGGGCGGCCGCGCCGCTCCTCCGGGGCGAGGATGGTGGGCGCGCCCGCCGCCTCGTCGCCCGGCACGCCGTCGATGATCCAGACCTCGCGCAGCGGCGTATTGGCGCCACGCCCCGCGCCGAGCCCGCCGCGCTCGAAGCCGGCGGGGGCGATCTCGGGCAGGCGCTCGGGGCAAGCCACGGCGGCGAGGGCCGGACCCGGCAGGGCAAGCAGCAGGGCGAGGAGCGGCAGGCGCATGCGCCGAGCCTGCCATGGCCGCGCCCCTTCCGCCACGCCGCCCCGCGCGCCATGATGCGCGCCGGAACGCCCGAGACGGAACACGCCATGGCCCTGCGCTGCGACCTCATCATCCGCGACGCCACCTTGTTCGACGGCACCGGCGCGCCCCGCCGCGTCGGCGATCTCGGCGTGAAGGGCGAGCGGATCGCCGCGATCGGCGATCTCGGCGGCGCCACCGCGGATCGCGAGATCATCGCCACCGGCCGCGCGCTCGCGCCCGGCTTCATCGACGCCCATACGCATGACGACCGCGCGGTGCTGATGGGCCCCGCCGGCACCACCTGCAAGACAAGCCAGGGTGTCACCACCGTGGTCTGCGGCTGCTGCGGCGTCTCGCTCGCCCCCGCGCGATTCAAGACCGCCCCACCCCCGCCGCTCGACCTGATCGGTGCGGAGGGCTGGTGGCGCTTCGGCGATTTCGGCGACTACGCGCACGCCATCAATTCCAAGGGCTCGGAGGTCAATGTCTACGCGCTGGTCGGCAACCAGACGCTGCGCGTGGAGGCCATGGAAGGCGACGTGATGCGCCCGGCCAATGACCGCGAGATCCACCACATGCACGCCCGCGTGAAGCAGGCGATGGCGGAGGGCGCGTCGGGCTTCTCCACCGGGCTCTACTACGACCCGAACAAGCATGCGACGACCGAGGAGGTCATCGCCATCGCCGAGGCGCTGAAGCCCTATGACGGGCTCTACTCGACGCATATGCGCGACGAGGCGGACCGCGTGCTGGCCTCGATCGAGGAGACGATGCGCATCGGCAAGAAGGCCGGCGTGGCGGTGCAGATCAGCCATCACAAATGCTCGCTGCCGGAGAATTACGGCCGCAGCGTGCAGACCCTGCCGCTGATCGAGGCCTATGCCCGCAGCCAGGAAGTGGCCTACGACGTCTATCCCTATCCGGCCGGCTCCACCGTGCTGATGCCCGACCGCCTGCGCGACGACGTGCCGGTGATGATCACCTGGTCCGTCCCGCATCCCGAGATGGCGGGCAAGTATCTCTCCGACATCGCGCGCGGCTGGAACACGGATATCCGCGCGGCGGCGCAGCAGCTGACCCCGGCCGGGCAGATCAGCTTCCAGATGGATGAGGACGACGTGCAGCGCATCATGGCGCATCCGCTCTCCATGATCGGCTCGGACGGCATCCCGCATGACGCGCACCCGCATCCGCGGCTGTGGGGCACCTTCCCGCGCGTGCTCGGCCATTACGCGCGCGGGCTGAACCTGTTCAGCATGGAAACCGCGATCCACAAGATGACCGGCCGCTGCGCGGAGGCCTATGGCATCGTCGATCGCGGCGTGCTGCGGGAGGGCGCCTATGCGGACCTCGTGCTCTTCGACCCCGCGAGCGTGATCGACGCCGCCACCTTCGAGACCCCCACGCTGCCCTCCATCGGCATCAAGGAGGTCTGGACGAACGGCGTGCCCACCTTCCGCCACGGCCATGGCGCGCAGGGCGGGGCTACGGGCGAGCGGCCCGGCCGGCTCATCACCCGGCATCGTGCCTGAGGCACTGCCCCTTGCCGGCCTCGCCCGCCTGCGGGCGCGGCTGCGCCTGCCGGAGGACGGGCCGCAGCGCACGGCGCTGCGGGCCATCGTCGCCGCCGGGCTGCTGATCCTGCTGCTGACGGTCATCGCGCATGGCTGCACCACGCCCGTCGCGCCCTTCCAGATGGAACGCTATGTGAAGCTCGGCCCGCGCCAGGGGCCGATCACGCTGCAGCGCGAACTGCTCGCCGTGCATGGCGCGCCCGCGCCGCTCGGCGGGCTTGTCAGCCAGTTGGGCCGGATGGGCTTCACCTGCCCGGGCACCCTGCCGGAAGAGGTGATGCTCTGCCGCTTCCGCGCGCGGCGGCAGGATGGGCAGGTGGCAACCTTCCTCGTCGAGATCCGCCACGACGGCGCGGTGGTGCGCGACATCGCGGCGCGGATGGAACTTGGGGCGCGTTGACAAGGTCAGTATTGCTGACATTATTGGTGCATGGAAAACCTGCTGCCGCTGCTGGGCTTCGCCATCGCCACCTCGGTCACGCCGGGGCCGAATGTGCTGATGGTCGCGGCTTCGGCCGCGGGGCATGGCTGGCGGGCGACGCTGCCGCACATGCTGGGTATCACGGTGGGTTTCGGGGCGATGCTGGTGCTGGTGGGCCTCGGTCTCGCCGGGCCACTGCTGGCCAGCCCGCTGCTGCATGGCATCCTGCGCTGGGTGGCGCTGGGCTGGCTGCTGGTGCTCGCCTGGAAGATCGCCACGGCCCCGCTGCCGGGTGAGGGCACGCCGCGCCCGCTGCTGGGCTTCCGCGGCGCGGCGCTGTTCCAATGGGTGAACCCCAAGGCCTGGATGATCGCCGCGGCCGTGATCCCGGCCTTCACCACGCCGGGGGAGGCGATGCTGCCGCAGGTGCTGGTGATCGCGGCCGTCTTCGTCGCCATCTCCATGCCCTGCCTGTTCGTCTGGGCGGGCATCGGCACGGCGGCGGCGCATCTGCTGCGCGCGCCGGGTCGGCTGCGTGCCTTCAACATCGTCATGGCCGTGCTGCTGGTGCTTTCGCTGCTGCCGACGCTGCGCTGACGCGCTTCTGCGGCGGGGCTGCGACCCTGGACAGGGCGGCGGGCGCACCCTAATCCGGCGCAGCCAGGAGACGCCCGATGGACATGCACCACAACGCCGCCGATCCGCACGCCGAAATCCGCGAGGAGGTGCGCAAGCTCTGCGCGCGCTTCCCCGGCGAATACTGGCGCGAGCTCGATGCCCGCCGCGGCTACCCGACAGAATTCGTCACCGCCCTGACCGAGAGCGGCTATCTCGGCGCGCTGATCCCCGAGGAATTCGGCGGTGCGGGCCTGCCGCTCTCCGGTGCCGCGGCGATCCTGGAGGAGATCCAGGCGAGCGGATGCAACGGCGCCGCCTGCCACGCGCAGATGTACATCATGGGCACCATCCTGCGGCATGGCTCGCCGGCGCAGAAGGCCGCCTACCTTCCCGCCATCGCCGAGGGCAAGCTGCGCCTGCAGGCCTTCGGCGTGACCGAGCCGACCTCGGGCACCGACACCACGGCGCTGCGCACCACGGCGCGGCGCGAGGGCGACAAGTACATCGTCAACGGCCAGAAGATCTGGACCTCGCGCGCCGAGCATTCGGACCTGATGCTGCTGCTCGCGCGCACCACGCCGCGCGACCAGGTGGCGAAGAAGACCGAGGGGCTCTCCACCTTCATCGTCGACATGCGCACCGCGAAGGGCCTGACCATCCGCCCGATCCGCACGATGATGAACCACAATTCCTGCGAGGTCTTCTTCGACAACATGGAAGTGCCGGCGGAGAACCTCGTCGGCGTCGAGGGCAAGGGCTTCCGCTACATCCTCGATGGCATGAATGCCGAGCGCCTGCTGATCGCGGCCGAGTGCATCGGCGACGCCAAGTGGTTCATCGCCAAGGCCAGCGCCTATGCGAAGGAGCGCGTGCTCTTCGGCCGCCCCATCGGCCAGAACCAGGGCGTACAATTCCCCATCGCGCGCGCCTATGCCCAGATGCGCGCCGCCGAGGCGATCGTGCAGAAGGGCCTGGCGAAGTTCGAGGCCGGGCAGAACTGCGGCGAGGAAGCGAATATGGGCAAGATGCTCGCCGCCGAGGCGAGCTGGGCCGCCGGCGAGGCGTGCGTGAACACGCATGGCGGCTTCGGCTTCGCCGAGGAATACGACATCGAGCGCAAGTTCCGCGAGACGCGGCTGTACCAGGTCGCGCCCATCAGCACGAACATGATCCTGAGCTATCTCGGCGAGCATGTGCTCGGCATGCCGCGGAGCTATTGAGCCGGCCCATGCCCCTCCAGGGCAAGCCGGTGGCGGATGAAGTCCGGCCCGCAGGAGAGCTTGCGGGCCAGCGGCGAGCCAGGGGCGATGACGCGCCAGAAGGGCGCGGGATCCTCGCCCGCCGCGGCCCGCGCCAGCGCGCGCTCGGCGACGATCCGCAGGAAAATCGCGGTGGAGGTCGGGCAGGTCGCCGCCGCGTCATGCTCGCGCGCCAGCGCCTCGCGCAGTTCGGTGACGCTCTGCGTCCGGCCGGGCGGGATGGCGTGCAGCCGCGCCTCGAGCAAGGGCGGGGAGGCGATGAACAGCCGCCCGCCCGCCGGAACGCCGGCGAAGGGCTTGGCCAGCAGGGCGACATGCGCCGGCTTGGCGCCCCGGAACTTCTCCTCCCAACTCTTCGGCATCGCAGACCCTTCTCAGCCCCTGACGCCGGGCGAGGTGGGCCAGGCGGTCGCCCCAGGCAAGAGGCCCAGGCATGACCGATCTTGCGCATTCCAGCCCCTCGGCGACCCCCTCGGCCAGCTTCCCGCTGGCGGGGCTTCTCGTCATCGCGATGGAGCAGGCGGTGGCCGCGCCGACCTGCTCCGTGCGCCTCGCCGATGCGGGGGCGCGCGTCATCAAGATCGAGCGCGCGGAGGGCGATTTCGCGCGCGGCTATGACAGCGCGGCGGCGGGGCAGAGCAGCTATTTCGTCTGGCTGAACCGCGGCAAGGAGAGCCTGACGCTCGACATCAAGGCGCCCGAGGACAAGGCGCTGCTGGAACGCCTGCTCGGCAAGGCCGATGTGTTCATCCAGAACCTCGCCCCCGGCGCGATGGGCCGCGCGGGCTTCGGCTCCGCCGATCTGCGCGCGCGCTACCCGCGCCTGATCACGGTGGACATCTCCGGCTATGGCGAGGAAGGCGATTACGCCGCGATGAAGGCCTATGACCTTCTCGTGCAGGCCGAGAGCGGGCTGGCCGCCATCACGGGCCATCCGGCGGGGCCGGGGCGCGTCGGAGTCTCGGTCGCCGACATCGCCTGCGGCATGAACGCCCATGCGGCGGTGCTGGAGGCGCTGATCGCGCGTTCCATCACGGGCCAAGGCACCGGCATCGCCGTGTCGCTCTTCGACGGCATGGCGGATTGGATGAACGTGCCGCTGCTCTATTTCGAGGGCACGGGGAAGGCACCGTCGCGCGTCGGCCTCGCGCATCCCTCGATCTGCCCCTATGGCGCCTTCGCCTGTGCCGATGGCGCGCTGGTGCTGATCTCGATCCAGAATGAGCGCGAATGGGCGGCCTTCTGCGCCGGCTTCCTCGGCGAGCCGGGCCTGCCCGCGCGCGAGGGCTGGCGCAGCAACAATGAGCGCGTGGCCAATCGCGCGGCGGTGGATGCGCATATCGGCCTGGCTTTCGCCCGGCACAGCCGCGACGGGGCGGCGGCGCTGCTCTCCAAGGCGGGCATCGCCTATGGCTTCGTGAACGAGGTGGCGGACCTCGCGCGCCACCCCGCGCTGCGGCGCCTGACGGTGGAAACGCCCAACGGCCCGGTCGCGGTCGCCGCCCCGCCCGCCCGGCTTTCCGGCCCTGCCCGTTCCTATGGCAGTGTGCCCGCGCTGGGCGAGCATTCTGCCGCAATCCGCGCCGAATTCGCGGGTTGAACCGATCAGCTATGCGATGAGCGCATATCTATGTTGCGCTGCAAAAAAACGCTTGCGACGGCCGGCCCGGCACCCTAATTTGTGCATCGCAGCAAGGCGGCCTCGCCGCCATGTCTGTTTTCTTGGACGTTTCCTCCCTTAACTTGGCGGTGCCGCAAGGCACCGCCACTTTTTTTGCGCGCAGCCAAGGGGTTAGAGCGTGATGACCGGAGGTGCGCAGGCACCGGAGGTCTGAATCACGCGATCTAACGAAGAAAGCTCCAGTCCGTCCGGGCCAGGGTCGCCATCAGCCGGTTCAGATCCCGGGTGAGCGTCGCCATGCCCGGCCCGCGTTCCACCTTGGCCTCATTCATGTAGAGCCCGCGCGCGATCTCGATCTGCAGCGCGTGCACCCCCTCCCGCGGCCTGCCGTAATGGCGCGTGACGTAGCCGCCGGCATAGGGGTCGTTGCGCCGCACGCGGTAGCCCATGCCGCCCAGCGCCTCTTCCACCAGCCTTGTCGCGCGCGGCGCGCAGGCCGTGCCATGCGCGTCCCCCAGCACGAAATCCGCCGGCTGGCCGCCATGGCCCGGATGCGCCGGCATGGAGTGGCAATCCAGCAGCAGGCAGGCGCCCGCCACCGCGCGCGTCTGCGCGATCAGCTCGGCCAGGGCGGCATGGTAGGGCTGCCAATACTGTCGGATCCGCGCCTCGGCCTCGGCAAAGGGGAGCTTGCGGCGATAGACCGGCTCGCCACTCGCCACCACCCGCGCGATGGTGCCGAGGCCCGCCCCCACGCGCGGGCTCGCCGTATTGACCCAGGAGGGCAGGGGCCCGTCGAACATGCCGGGGTCGAGTTCCCAGGGCTCGCGGTTGGCGTCGCAGAAGACGCGCGGGAAGGTGGCCCGCAGCAGCGGCGCGCCATGGTCCGGGGCGGCGGCGAAAAGCTCATCCACGAAACTGTCCTCGCTGCGCCGCAGCGCCAGCGGGTCGAGCCGGGCCGCCGCCAGGAAGTCCGCGCTGTAATGCGCGCCGCTATGGCCCGAGGCGAAAACCAGGGGAATCCGCGGCGCGCGCGCGGGCAGCACCTCATAGGGGGGCGGCGCGGGCAGGTCGGCATTGCCAGGCAAGGGGAGGTCCATCGGCCGGCGATCAAGCCACAGGGCCGCGCGGCTTGCCACCCCGAACCGCCCCAGCCGACGATCGGCCGCGCGCCCCCCCCCTCTTGCGCGGCACCGGCGAAACGCCTAGTCACGGCGTCCATCGCGGGCGGGCGCATAGCTCAGCGGTAGAGCACTACCTTGACACGGTAGGGGTCACAGGTTCGATCCCTGTTGCGCCCACCATCCCCCCCGGCGCTGGCCGAGGTTCCCGCCATGACCACCCCCCACAGCCTGCGTGACTCTGCCCTGTTCGGGCCGGCCCTGGCGCGGCTTGCCGCGTCCATTGCCGCCATCGTGCCGGAAGCCCGGGCGGGTGGGCTCGATGCCCGGCTGACGGCGCTGGAGGCGGCGCTGGTGCAACTCGAATCCCTGCCCGCGCGCGTGGTGCCGCTCGGTGATCGCGTGCTCGCGCTGACCGCCGCCGGGGCGCGCATCTTCCTCGATGCCCACGACATCGGCATCACGCCGCATATCGCCCTGACCGGCAGCTGGGAGCCGGGGGTGGAGCGCGCGCTGCGCCGGCTGTTGCGCCCGGGCCAGCGCGTGGTCGAGATCGGCGCCAATATGGGCTATCACAGCCTCGTCATCGCCGAGGCCATCGGGCCCACCGGCCGGCTGCATGCCTTCGAGGCGCATCCGCGCATCGCTGGCCTGCTGGCCGCAACGCTGGCCATCAACGGGCTCACCGGGATGGTCACGCTGCATCCCGCAGCGGCGCTGGATCGCGCCGGAACGGCAAGCTTCGCCGAGCATCCGACCCTTTGCGGTTCCTTCCACCTCGCCGGTGCCGAGACCGGGGCCGACTTCACCGCGCGGCTCGTCGTCCCGGCCGTGACGCTCGATGAGGAACTGGCCGACCTGTCCGCCATCGAATTGCTGCGGATCGATGCCGAGGGGTCCGAGCCGCTGGCGCTGCGCGGCGCCGCGGCGCTGCTGGCGCGCTCGCCCGAGCTGGTCCTGATGGCCGAATGGTCGCCGGTGCAGATGGCCGCCCGGGCCGATGTGGCCGGCTTCGCCGATTGGCTGCTCGGCCAGGGCCTGGCGCCAGGGCGCATCCTGCCCGATGGCGGGCTCGCGCCGCTCAGTCGCGACGCGCTGCTCGCGCTCGATCATGCTGACCTCGTGTTCCTGCGCCAGCGTTGACGCGCGGCCCCGCCTGCCGCAACTCTGCGCCAAATCCCGGGAGAGATAAGCCATGCAACGCCGCACCCTGCTGACCGCCGCCGCCGCCGGTACCGCCGCGCTCGCCCTGCCGGGCGTCGCACGCGCCCAGGCGCCCGTGACGATGCGCCTGTCGCATCAGTTTCCGCCCAGCCACCACAATGCCCGCGTGATCGAGGCCTTCGCCGCCGATGTGTCTGCGCGGACCAGCGGCCAGCTCGTGGTGCAGGTCTTCCCGGCCGAGCAGCTCGCCCGCGCCGGCGAGAACTTCCCCTCCGTCGCGCGTGGCGCCTTCGAGGCGGCGGCGGCGGTGAATTTCCAGTGGGGCAACACCCTGCCGGAGATGAATGCGCCGACCATCCCCTACCTGTTCACCGACATCGCGCGCATCCGCCGCTTCCCCGGCAGCGAGGCGGCGAGGAACCTGGAAGGGCTGCTCGAGCGCCGGGCCGTGCGCAACCTGATGTGGCTCTACACCACGCGGCAGAGCATCTTCACCTCCAACCGCCGCCCGATCGTGGCGCTGGAGGATTTCCGCGGCCTCAAGATCCGCGGCCTCAATGCGCTGACCGACAATGCGCTGAGCGCGGTGGGGGCGGCGCCTTCCGCCATGCCGGGGCCGGAGGTGCCGCAGGCGCTGCAATCGGGCGTGCTCGATGCCGGGCTGACCGACGTCTCCGCCGCCGTCTCGCGCCGCTTCTACGAGATCCAGCGCTTCGGCACCGTGGCGCCCTATTTCTCGGTGATCAGCCATGTCTATGTGAACCCGCGCTGGTATGCTGGGCTCGCCGCGCCGCTGCGCACCGCGCTCGACGCCGCCGCGCGCAAGGCGGAGGCCGACCAGATGGACATCACCGAGGCGACCGCCGCCGCCGCGGTGGGCGAGCTGCGCGCCAAGGGCATGACCATCCATGAGCAGACGCCGGCGGAATCCGCCACCTGGCGCGCGGCGATGCAGCAGCCGGTGATCGACGCCTTCCTGCGCATCGCGCCCGAGGGTGGCAACCGCATCCTGGAACTGCTGCGCGGCATCCCGGCGGCGTGAGGCTGCTCACGCGCCTCATCGGGTTGATCTCGCGCCTCGCGGTGGCGCTGGGCTCGCTCGCCACCGTCACCTGCCTGGTGCTGGTCGGCTATGGAGTGGCGATGCGCTACCTGCTCGGCCAGCCGCAGCCCTGGGTGGACAAGGTGGCGGGCTGGCTGGTGCTGGCGCTGGTGATGCTCGCCGCCGCCGAGGCGCAGCGGCGCTTCGAGCATATCGGCGTCGATGTCGCGATCAGCCGGCTGGGCCCGCGCCTGGCGCGGCTCGCGCATCTGCTGGGCGTGCTCTCGGTGGTGGCGGTGGCGGCGGTGCTGCTGCAGGCGGGGCTGGAGGCCGTGGCCTTCAGCCGCATGATCGGCGTGATGACGGAACTCGGCGGCGTGCCCGAATGGTGGGTGCAGGCGCTGCTGCCGATCGGCGCGTCGCTGCTGCTGCTGGTCGGGCTCGGCCAGGCGCTGGTGCTGCTGACCGGCGGCACGCCGGACTACCTGCCGAGCGGCGAGGAAGACCTGCCGCGCGATACGCTCGCGCGCGGAGAGTAGGCGCGACATGACCTTCGCCATCCTGCTGATCGTGCTGATCGGCCTGCTCTATCTCGGCCTGCCGATGTTCGCGGCGCTGTTCCTGCTGCCGCTCGGCGTCCTCTATTGGACCGAGGGCGCGGTGCCGGCGCTGGGCGAGATGGTGATCGGCAAGCTCGATGGCTATCTGCTGGTCGCCATCCCGCTCTTCATGCTGATGGCGCATGTCATGGTGCGCGGCCGCGTGGTGGATGACCTCTACAACGCCGCCTTCGCCCTGCTGCGCGGGGTGCGCGGCGGCGTGGGCATCGCCACCGTCGCGGCCTGCACGGTCTTTGCCGCGATCAGTGGCTCTTCCGTCGCCACGGCGCTCACCATCGGCAAGATCGCCATCCCGCAGATGCTGCGCTACGGCATGTCCCGCAAGGGCGCCTTCGGCGTGGTGGCGGGGGGCGGCACGCTGGGCATCCTGATCCCGCCCTCGGCGCCCATGGTGCTCTACGCCTATGTCACCGAGACCTCGGTGGCGGCGCTCTTCCTCGCCGGGCTGATCCCCGGGCTGATGATGGCGGCGATGTTCGCGGCCTATTGCTACATCACCGAGGGCCGCGCCGTGGTGCCGAAGGACGAGCCCCCGCCCGAGGCCGCGCATCTGGCCGTCGCGCGCGCGGGCTGGTCGCTCAGCCTGCCGATCTTCGTCCTTGGCGGCATCTACATGGGCGTCTTCACCGCCACCGAGGCCGCCGGCACGGGCACGCTCTATGCGCTGCTCATCGCCGGGCTGATCTACCGCACGCTGTCCTGGCGCGACCTCGTGCAGGGGGTGGAGGAAGCCACGCGCACCTCCGCCATGCTGCTGATGATCATCGCAGGCGCGGCCATCTACGGCTTCATGCTGACCAAGCTGCGAATCCCGCAGGAATTGACACAGCTCGTCGCGGATCTCGGCCTCAGCCGCACCGGCTTCCTGATCGCGATGATGGTGCTGCTGTTCGTCCTGGGCCTGGTGCTGGAGAGCTTCTCCATCATCCTGCTGACCATGCCGGCCATCCTGCCCCTGCTGGGCACGCTTGGCATCGACAAGGTCTGGTACGGCATCCTGCTGACGCTGAGCCTGGAAATGGCGCTGATCTCGCCCCCCGTGGCGCTGAACCTCGTGGTCATCAAGGCGATCACCGGCGCGCCCCTGGCCGAGGTGAACCGCAGCATCATCCCCTACATGCTGATGCTCGCCTTCGGCACGGGGCTGCTGATCGCCTTCCCCGGGATCGCGCTCTGGCTGCCGCGCCAGGCCGGATACGGCCTCTGACAAAAATCTCTGGCTACGGCAGCTGACGGCAGGGCGGCAGGTTGAAGAGCGGCGCGGCATCCACGCGCTCGCCGCCCACCACCAACTCGAAATGCAGATGCGTGCCATAGGTGATGCCGGTCCGCCCGATGCGCCCGATCGGCTCACCCTGCGCCACGCGGCGGCGGCCATTGGCAAGGGCGGGGGCGACGGTGCCCAGATGCGCATAGCGCGTGGCGCGCCCATCGGCATGGCGCAGCTCGACCTCCAGCCCGGCCGCGCCGCGCCTTCGGATCGCCACCACATCGCCGGCCGCGGCGGCGCGCACCCAGGCCCCGGCCGGGGCGGGCAGGTCGATGCCCGTGTGGAAGCCGGAGGCGCGCGGCCCCGCCCCGCTGCGCGGCCCGAAGGGCGAGGAGATGCAGGCGGCCTCCACCGGTAGCACGAAGCCCGATTGCGCGTTCGTCGGGGCGGGCAGGGCCAGCAGGGCCAGCAGGGTCAGGAGGAGGGCATGGCGCACCCCCGAGCCATGTCGGTGCGGCGGCGATGCGTCAAGCTAGAGCGGCCCCGGCCGCCCAAAATACCAGCCCTGGCCGTAATGCACGCCGAGTGCCTGCATGGCCTGCGCCGCTTCCTCATTCTCCACCCGCTCGGCCACCACCTTGGCCCCCACGGCCAGGGAGAGATCGACCATGGCGGCGACGAAGCTGCGATCCCGTTCAGAGGTCATGGCGGCGAGCACGAAGCTGCCATCGACCTTCACATAATCCGTCGGGAAGGCCTTGAGGTACCGGAAGGCCGCCGCACCGGCGCCGAAATCATCGATGCAGACCGGCACGCCGCGGCCACGCAGCTGGCGCAGCGTCTCCGCCGCCGCCTCTTCCTCCTCGATCTCCGCGCTCTCGGTCAGTTCGACCATGATGCGCGCCGCGGCGCGCCGGTCATGATCAAGGGCGGCGAGCAGGCGCGGGCGGAAGCTCAGGCTCTGCGCCGAGAGGCCCGAGATGTTGAAGGCGATGTGTCGTCCCGACGGGACCGCCGCGGTAGAGGCCAGCGCCAGTGCTGCCACGGCGAGGTCAAGTTCCTCGGTCAGGCCGATGGTTTCCACCAGCGCCACGAAATCCTGTGGACCCTCGCCCTGGGTCAGGACGCCGGGATCGGGGCGCAGCAGGGCTTCATAGTGATGCGTCTCGCGCGTCACGAGATCCACGATGGGCTGGAACTCAAGCCGAAAGCTGCGCTCGGCGATGGCGCGGCGGAAGGCGGCGGCGCGGGCGGTGACCTGCGCAACCACGCCGCCCAGCCCCTGGTCGAAGCCCGCATCGCGCAGCCCGGCCGCGCCCAGCCGTGCATAGGCGGAAAGACCGTGCCGCAGCGCGCGGGCCGCCTGGGCGGGGGTGAGTCCCGCGCCATCGAGGGGCACCGCCGTGGCGGCGATGCTGACCCCAGGCGCCTCCTGCGCCAGCGCGGCTTCGAGCCGGGCGGCGAGGCCGGCAAGGTCAGGCGCGTCAGCATCGGGATCGCGCAGCAGGCCGAAGCGCCCGGGCGCGAGGCAGGCAGCCAGGGTGCCGCCGCCACCCTCGGTACTCAGCAGCCCACCGATCCGGGCGGTGGCGGACGCGTTCAGCCCTGGAATCTCGATCAGGGAAAGGCTGGCCGCCTCGCCCTGGCGAAGGCGCTGCTCGGCCTCCCGCAGCAGGGTCTCGGCGGTTGCGGGGCGCGGGTCGGGGGGCGCGGGCAGGGGGGCGAAGGCGAGGCAGAGCCGCGTGGCTTCGCCCGCCGCGAGCAGACGAAGGCCCGAGACGGAGAAGGCCGTACGTGCGGGATCGGCGAGGCGGAAGGCGGTGGGGGCGAGGCGACCTTGCGCCGGCATCAGCGCGAGGGTGGTTGCGAAGGCGGCGCGATCCTCGGGCGCGAGCAGTTCGGTGGGCTGGCGCCCGATCAGGCTCTCCGGGCTGCGGCCCAGCCGGGCGCGAAAGGCGCCGGCGGCAAAGCTGATCGCGCCGCGCTCATCCAGCTCCACCAGCAGGTCGGCGGCGGCGAAGGCAAAGGCGACGAAACGTTCGCGGTCGCCGAGGGGACGGCTCGAGGGGGCTGACATCGCCGCATCATGGCGCGTCGCGGTTGCACAAAGATGTATGGGGAAGGGGGAGCGAAGCGGCGCCCGGCAGGACGCCACGGCGGCTGCTACCGGAGCACGATCTCGACGCGGCGGTTCTGCGGCTCGCGCACCTGGTCGGCGGTGGGGACCAGGGGCTCGCTCTCACCGGCGCCACGGGTGACGATCTCGTCGCGGCGGATGCCCAGGCGACGAAGCTCGGCGGCGACGATCTCGGCCCGGCGGACCGACAGGCGCTGGTTCACCGCCACGCTGCCGCGCCGGTCGGTATGGCCGGTGACCTCGATGCGCGTGGTGCCGCCGCCGCGCGCGGCCTGCGCGGCCTCGGCCACGATGGCGCGGGCGCGCGCACTCAGCGCGTAGCTGTTGTTGTCGAAGAAGACGATGAAGCTGCGCGTCGGCGCGGGGGCGGCGGCGACGGGGGGCGACATCATCGGCGGCACCACCATCGGCGGCACCGGCGCGGGCTGCGCGCCGAGCGCATAGCGCAGGCCGACCAGCACGGAGTGGTGCTGGTTCGAGATGTCCATCCGCCCGCTCTGCGCCGTGTTCGGCCCCGTGGCCACGATCCGCCCGCTGATGTCGGGATCCAGCGTGGCGAAGTAACGGTATTCCAGCGTGGCCGCGAGCCCGGGCACCGCGGCGATGGGGAAGGCCGCGCCGGCAATGAACTGGTAGGCGAAATTGCCGTCCGTGCCGTCGCCCTCCAGCCGCTGGCCGTTGCCGACCACGCGCATGTCCTTCAGCTCGGTCCAGGCATAGCCGAGGCCGAAGCCGACATAGGGCTGCACATAGGGGCTGCCGACATTGAGCTCGAGCAGCGCATTGCCCATCAGCCCGAGGTTCCACAACTGGCCCTGCCGGCCGGTGATCGGGTTGAGGCCGGGGAAGCCCGAGGCGCCATCCACCTGGTTGCCGCGCAGGCTGGTCTCCAGCTCCACGCGGACCCCGTTGCCGAAGCCGTAGCCGAGCGCGAGCAGGCCCATGGCCTGGTTGTTCAGGCTGAGCGTGCCCCCGCCCAAGGTGCCACTGCCGGCAGCGCCGCCGCGCAGGTTGCCGCGCGGCTCGACGGAGGAATCATTGACGAAATTCGCCCCGATACCGGCCGAGAGATACATCCCGGTCGGGATCTGCGCTGCGCCGGAGCCGGCCATCCCGGTGACAAGCGCCGCCGCCATCAGGGCGGTGGTTCCGGCGTTCCGGGCGGGCGCGAGTCGCATGGGCCAACTCCTGGTCAAGAAAGGCGCTGCAACATGCCCGAGGGCAGGCGGCGCGGAAAGAGCCAATCAGAAGCCCCCGCCCGCCGCGAGCCAGGCTTCCTCGGCCGGCGTGCTGGCCCGGCCCAGCGCGGCATTGCGGTGCGGGAAGCGGCCGAAGCGCGCGATCACCACGCGGTGGCGCCAGGCGTAGTCGATGGTGCCGCCCGGCGCGGCCATGGCGGGGATGTCGCGCAGCCCCTCGAAGAGCGCGACGGAGAGGTCCTGGTCGGCCATCGCCTCGCTGTGTTCGAAGGGGAGGTAGAGGAAGATCCGCGCCGCCGGTGCCAGGGCGCGGTCGAAGCCGTCGCGCAGCACGGCCTGCCGGGCGATGGCGCGCGCATGGGCATCGCTGGCGAAGGCCTCGGCCGCGCCGCGGAAGAGGTTGCGCGGGAACTGGTCGAGCAGGATCAGCAGCGCCAGCGCGCCCTCGGCCGTCGCGGCCCAGGCATCGAGCCTGCCCTCCCGGGCCGGGGCGACCAGCGCGCCGAAGCGCGCGGCGATCTCGGCGTCGAAGGCGGCGTCCTTGGTGAACCAGGCCTTGCGGAAGGTCTCCGGCCCCACGGCGAACCAGAAGGCCAGGATGTCGTCGGCATCGCTCATGCGAGGGCCCTTTCGAGGATTCGGACCGTATGGGTCGCCTCGCGCCGCGCGAGGTCGCCGATCTGGTGGCGGCAGGAGGTGCCGTCCGCGACCACGAAATGCGCGGGGGCCACGCGCCGCAGATGCGGCAGCAGGGAGAGTTCCGCCATCGCCACCGAGGCCGGCAGCTTCTGCGCCTCATAGCCGAAGGCGCCGGCCATGCCGCAGCAGGAGGAATTGATCGGCACCACCTTCAGCCCCGGTATCCCGGCGAGCAGCGCGACCGAGGGCGTGAAGGCGTTGAAGGCTTTCTGGTGGCAATGCCCGTGGATATGCGCCTCGCCCGGCATCTCCTTGAAGGCGAGCTTCGCCTTGCTGGCGACCAGCCATTCGGTGACGAGCATGGCGCGCGCGGCCAGCTTCTCGGCCGCCGCGCCCGGCTGCAGCGCCAGGAACTCGTCCTTCAGCGTGAAGAGGCAGGAGGGCTCGAGCCCGAGCACCGGGCTGTCCCAGCGCGACAGGGCTTCGATGGTGCGCGCGGCCTCGGCACGCGCCTGCGCGACCATGCCGGCGGCGAGATAGGTGCGCCCATCGTCGAGCGGGCGCGTGCCGCGCGGCGGGCGCGCCACGGCGGGATCGGCGCCGGCGGCGCGCAGCACGCGGATGGCGGCGCGCAGATTCGCCGGCTCGAAATAGCGGTTGAAGAGGTCGGGCAGCAGGATGACCTCGCCGGGCCGGCCATCGGGCTCGCGCAGCTCCCAGTCATGGAAGGCGTCGCGCCGGAAGCGCGGCAGTGGGCGGGCGGCGGCGAAGCCCAGCAGGCGCTCCACCAGCTTCGGCAGGCCGGGGATGTATTCCCGCGCATTGGTCAGGGGCGCCAGCATCGCGGCGAAGGGCGCCCAGCGCGGCATGGTGGCGATCAGGCGCTCGGACAGCGCGAAGCCGCGCGCCTGCCCGCGCGCATGCGCGGCCTCGATCTTCATGCGCGCCATGTCGACGCCGGTGGGGCATTCGCGCTTGCAGGCCTTGCAGCCGACGCAGAGCTCCATCGCCGCCGCCACATCGTCCGAGGCCAGCCCCTCGGGCCCCAATTGCCCGGTGAGCGCGAGCCGCAGCGTATTGGCGCGCCCGCGCGTCAGGTGCCGTTCGTCGCGCGTGGCGCGGTAGGAGGGGCACATGGCGCCGGCATCGAATTTCCGGCAGGTGCCGTTGTTGTTGCACATCTCGACCGCGCCCAGCAGCCCGCCTTGCGGGCCGGGCCAGGCGGACCAGTCGAGGGCCGGGGTGATGGCCGGATCGGCCGCGTAGCCTTCGTGGTAGCGCAGCAGCGCGCGGTCATCCATGCGCGGCGGATGGACGATGCGGTTCGGGTTGAGCAGGCCGAAGGGCAGGGCGGCGCTCGGCGGGTCGAATGCGGCCTTCACCTGCTCGAAGGCGCGCACGATGCGCGCGCCGAACATGGGTTCGTGGAACTCCGAGCGGACGATGCCATCGCCATGCTCGCCCGAATGGCTGCCCTTGTACTCGCGCACCAGGGCGAAGCATTCCTCCGCGATGGCGCGCATCTTCGTCACGTCCTCGCCCGACTTCATGTTCAGCACGGGCCGCACATGCAGGCAGCCGACCGAGGCATGGGCGTACCAGGTGCCCTTGGTGCCGTATCTGTCGAAGACGTCGTTCAGGCGCTCGGTGTAGTCGGCGAGATCCTCGAGCGCCACGGCGGCGTCCTCGATGAAGCTCACCGGCTTCCCGTCACCCTTCATGCTCATCATGATGTTGAGCCCGGCCTCTCGCACCTCGGCCACCTGGGCCTGGAAGCCAGGGTCGGTCACGCGCACCACCTGCCCGGGCAGGCCGAGATCGCCCATCATCTCCTCGAGGCGTTCCAGGCCCTGCAGCAGCGTGGCGTCGTCCTGCCCGTGGAACTCCACGATCAGCAGGCTGTCCGGCTCGCCGATCAGGATGCGATCGATGGTGGCGCGATAGATCGGGATGGAGCGGCCGAGATCGATCATGGTGCGATCGACCAGCTCCACCGCTTCCGGATTCAGCGTGACCAGATGCTGCGAGGCCTCCATCGCACGCCGGAAGCTCGGGAACTGGCAGATGCCCAGCACCTTGCGCGGCTTGATCGGCCACAGCTTCAGGTCGAGCGCGGCGGAGAAGGCGAGCGTGCCCTCGCTGCCCACCAGCAGCCGCGCGAGGTTCCCACGGCCATTCGCCCGCGCATCGGGTGTCAGCGCATCGAGGTTGTAGCCGCCCACGCGGCGCAGCTGCGCGGGGAAGCGCGCGGCGATCTCGGCGGCCTCGGCCGCGCCCAGCGCATGCAGGCGCTCGACGAGGTCGGTGTTGGGCGTGCCCTCGCCGAACCAGTGGCGCGAGCCATCGGCCAGCAGCGCATCGATGGCGCGCACATTGTCGGCCATCAGCCCGTAGCGGATGGATTTGGACCCGCAGGAATTGTTCGCCGCCATGCCGCCGATGGTGCAGCGCTGCCAGGTCGAAGGATCCACCGGATAGAACTTGCCTGAGGGCTTCAGCGCTTCGTTGAGCGCGCCCAGGGTGATGCCGGGCTCGACCCGCGCCGTGTCGCCCTCGATGCTCAGCACGCGGCGCAGATGCTTGGTGCAGTCGATGACCAGCGCGTGGTTCACCGTCTGCCCGCATTGGCTGGTGCCGCCGCCGCGCGGCAGCACGGCCACCCCTTCCTCGCGGCAGATCGCCATGGCGGCGGCGACGTCATCCACGCTCTTCGGCACGATCACGCCGACGGGCTGCATCTGGTAGATCGAGGCATCGGTGGCATAGCGGCCGCGATCGCCCGCGGAGAACAGCACCTCACCCTCGACATGGCGGCGCAGGCGCTGCCCGAGCAGGCTGTCGGTAAGCTTGTGCTGGCCGGCGATGGCGTTCATGCGGTGGCGGTCCCTCTCATCGTCCCGGCTTTAGCCCAGCCGGGCCGGAAAATCCGATCTATAATGCTCATCAATCCAACAAGCCTTACTCATTGGCAGATGGCATTGTCCAAGGGTAGGTAGGCCCCATCGAGAGGGAACCCCCATGGCCTATTTCCAGTCCAAGCCGAATGCGCGCCGCCACTTCCTGCATATCCCGGGCCCGTCCAACGTGCCGGATCGCGTGCTGCGCGCCATGGACAACCCGACCATGGACCATCGCGGCCCCGATTTCGGCCTCATGGGCAAGCAGCTTCTGGCCAAGGTGCGGAAGGTGTTCAAGACCGAGAGCCATGTGGTGATCTACCCGGCCTCGGGCACCGGCGCCTGGGAGGCCGCCCTGGTCAACACGCTCTCGCCCGGCGACCGCGTGCTGATGTGCGAGACCGGCTGGTTCGCGCATCTGTGGAACGAGATGGCCGAGCGGCTCGGCATCGTCGCGGATTTCATCAAGACCGATTGGCGCCGCGGCGCCGATGTCGAGGCCATCGCCGAGCGCCTGCGCGCCGACAAGGGCCATGCCATCAAGGCCGTTTGCGTCGTGCACAATGAGACGAGCACGGGTGCGACCTCGCGCATCGATGAGGTGCGCGCGGCGATGGATGCGGCGGGCCACCCCGCGCTGCTGCTGGTGGACACGATCAGCTCGCTCGGCTCGATGGATTACCGGCATGACGAGTGGGGCGTGGATGTCACCGTCTCGGGCAGCCAGAAGGGGCTGATGCTCCCGCCCGGCCTGTCCTTCAACGCGATCAGCGCCAAGGCGATCAAGGCTTCCGAGACGGCGAAGCTCACGCGCAGCTTCTGGGACTGGAAGCCGATGCTCGCCGCCAACGCCACCGGCTACTTCCCCTACACGCCGGCGACCAACATGCTCTATGCGCTCGACACCGCGCTCGACATGCTGCTGGAGGAGGGGCTCGAGAACGTCTTCGCGCGCCACGACAAGGTGGCCGAGGCGACGCGCCGCGCCGTGCGGCATTGGGGCTTCGAGACGCAGTGCCAGGACCCGCGGCATTTCTCCTCGGTGCTCACCGCGGTGCGCCTGCCGGAGGGCCACAGCGCCAATGCGCTGCGCGCCACCATCCTCGAGAAGTTCAACATGAGCCTCGGCAATGGCCTCGGCCAGCTGAACGACCGCGTCTTCCGCATCGGCCATCTGGGCGACATCAGCGAATTGCAGCTGGTCGGCGCGCTGGGCGGCGTGGAGATGGGGCTGCGCGCGGCGGGCATCCCGCACAAGGCGGGCGGCGTGCAGGTGGCGCTGGACTACCTCGGCGGGAATTGAGGAAAGTGGGGCGCGCGCGGCGCCCCTACTTTCTTTGCACCACCAGCACCGCCTGGAAGAAGCGCGTCGGGTCATCGACGTATTCGCGGACGGTGAACCATTCCGACCAGTGCCGCTCGACATAGCCGAGCGGCACGGCGGCATCGCCATAGAATTCGGACGCGAAATCACCCGACACGCCGGTCGGCAGGAAGGCGATCTCGCCATTGTCGAAGCGCCGCTTCAACTCCGGCACCTGCGGCGCGAAGGGCAGCAACTGCTTCGCCCAGCCATCCTGCGTGTCGGGCGGGATGGACGCCACATGGTCCAGGAAGCGCCGCGGCTCGAGCGTGAGCGCGAAGACCCCGCCCGGGCGCAGCACTCGCGCGATCTCCGCCAGCCAGTGCAGATGCGGCTTCTCGGGCAGATGCGTGAAGACAGAATAGGCGATGACCACATCCATCGTCGCATCGGCATAGGGCAGGCGGCCATTCTGGTAGAGCCGGTCCACCGTGCCCGGCACGCCGAGCGCACGGCAGAGTTCCACCGCCTCCTCGCCCACATCGGCGCCGAACAGGCCGCGCGCGCCGACATCGCGCCAGAAATAGCGCATGAAGCGGCCCCAGCCGCAGCCGAAATCCAGCAGCTTGTGCCCGCGCGTCAGGGCGATGCCCAGCGCATGGGCGCGCGCCTTCACCAGCGCGTGGAAGCGCGAGGCCTCCTTCAGCGTGTCGGCATAGTCGGTGCCGACATAGCGGCGCTGCACATCCCCTTGTGGGAAGCCAGGGAAGCGCACGCCATCGATCTCGCGCGTCTCGATGCTGCGCATCAGCAGCTTGAGCCAGGCCTCGTCGTCGAGCGCCATCATCGCCGGGGTCAGGTCGTTCATCGCAAAGCTTCCCATGCGCCTCTGCGACAGCCGTGTGCCACGGCAGGGAGGCTTGCCGCCACCCCCGGCGGGGGCGATGCTCGCACATCAGGAGGACTGAGATGGCGGAGATCGACCATATCGTGATCGGCGCCCGCACCCTGGCGGAGGGGGCGGCCTTCATCGAGTCGCATCTGGGCGTCGCGCCGCAGCCGGGCGGGCAGCACCAGGGCATCGGCACGCACAACATGCTGCTCGGCCTCGGCCCCGATTGCTATCTCGAGGTCATCGCCGCCGATCCCGCCCAGCCCACCCCCGCCCATCCCCGGCCCTTCGACCTGGATGATCCCGGGCTCGCGATGATGCTGGAAGCCGGGCCGCGGCTGATCGCCTGGGTGGCCCGCACCCTGGCACTGGAGGCGGTGGTCGCGCGCCTCGGCAGCAGCCATGCGGGGGAGATCAGGCCCTGGTCGCGCGGCGCGCTGTCCTGGCGCATGGCGATGCCGCCGCAGCGCCAGGATATGCAGAACCTGATCCCGTCCCTGATCCAGTGGGATGACGGCAAGGGCGCGGCGCCGCGCCTGCCGGATTCCGGCTGCCGCCTGCTGGCGCTGGAAGCCGAACACCCCGACCCCGGCGTGCTGCGCGCAGCGCTGGCGCAGCGCGGGCTGGAGGAGGCGGTGCGGGTGAAGCCGAGCCCCCATGCCCGGCTTATCGCGCGGCTGCGCGGCCCCGAGGGGCGGGAGAGTGTGCTGGCAAGTGCCTGATCTTGAAACCCGATCGCGCCCACGCGAGAATTTCTTTGCAAATGGGTGGGCGGCCACGCGCGAAGCGTGCAGCCCACATGCTAGACTCGCGACGTCACAGATCGGGACGGGTCCGGGTGGTGCGACACGGATGGACAGGGACTTGCGGTTGAAGGCGATGTCAGCGGGCGGGGGTGTAGCGCCAGACACTGGCCGGCGGGAAGTTGCGCGGCGTCCAGGCCTCGCGCTTTGCCTGCAGTCCCAGCGTCCGGTGCGGCAAGGGCGAGGTGATGCAGTAGCTGTAGAGCAGGAAGCCACGTCCGGGTGCCACGGCCTCGACAGCCTCGACGAAGCGGCGCTGCTGTTCCAGCGGCAGCATGACCAGCGGGATGCCGCAGATCGCGGTGCCGACCTTGCCGTGCAGCCGCTCGGGCAGGTCGCGCGCCAGTTCGAAGGCGTCACCCTGGATGACGTTCACGCCTGGCAGGACGCGGCGCAGATGCTCGGCCATGTCGGGAACGATCTCCACCACCACCAGTCGTTCGGGCGGCACGCCGGCGGCGAGCAGGGCGCGGGAGATCACACCGGTCCCGGCGCCCAGTTCCACGACGACCTCGTCCTCCGCATGGCTGACCAGGGCCGCGATCCGGCGGCAAAGGCTGGGCGAGGAGGGGATGATGGAGCCCATCTGCAGCGGGTTGGCGAGCCACCGGCGAAAGAAAAGTCCGGCGTTGGCGACCTGTCTTTGCGGACCGATCGAATCGGCGGCGAAATCCGACATAATTTGTTCCTTGACAAATTGATGACAATGTGCATGTCACCTTCGAATCTGGTTGTAGCCGAAGCCGTGCGCTTTCGCCAAATCCCCCGCCACGCGGGGGGTGGCGCATGACCGCCCGCGTCCTCGTCGTCGACGACATCTCGGCCAATCTCCGCCTGCTCGAGGCGAAGCTCCTGCACGAGTATTACGAGGTCTCCCTCGCCGCCTCCGGCCCCGAGGCGCTCGCTACCGTGCAGCGCTGGATGCCTGATGTCGTGCTGCTCGACGTCATGATGCCGGGCATGGACGGCTATGAGGTCTGCCGCCGTCTCAAGGCCCAGCCCAACACCGCCCATATCCCTGTCGTGATGATCACCGCGCTCACCGACGCCGCCGAGCGCGTGCGCGGGCTTGAGGCCGGGGCGGATGACTTCCTCTCCAAGCCGGTGGACGACGCGACGCTCTTCGCCCGGCTGCGCGCCCTGCTGCGCATGAAGCAGGTGCTGGATGCCTGGCGCCTGCGCGCCGAGACCGCGCGCGACCTGGGCTTCGAGCCCCCGCCCAGCCCCTCGCCCAGCGTGGCGGGCGCGCGCGCCCTGGTGATCAACGAGAATGGCGGCGAGGCGACCGAGCTTGCCGCCATCCTGGCCGCCGATGGCGTCGATGTCTCGGTCTCCGACTCCTCGACCGAGGCCTGGGACCTGCTGGCCGACGGGCTGTTCGACGTGGTGCTGCTCAGCCTCTCGCTCGATGGTGGGGATGCGCTGCGCCTCGCCTCGCGGCTGCGCGCGCAATCGGTGACGCGCGACGTGCCGGTGCTGCTGGTGGCGGATCCGGGCCAGAAGGGCCTGGTGCTGCGCGGCTTCGACCTCGGCGCCAACGACCATGTGCTGCGCCCGGTCGATCCCAACGAACTGCGTGCGCGCGTGCGCAACCAGATCCGCCGCAAGCGCTACCAGGAAAGGCTGCGCGCCGATCTCGACCGCTCGCTCGAAATGGCGGTGACGGACCCGCTGACCGGGTTGCGGAACCGCCGTTACGCGAAGCGCCACCTGGAGGGCGTGCTGCGCAATGCCGGCGCGGCCGTGCTGCTGCTGGATGTCGATCGCTTCAAGGCGGTGAACGACACGCATGGCCATGCCGCCGGCGACATCGTGCTGCGGGAAGTGGCGGATCGGGTGCGCGGCCACCTGCGCGCCGCCGATGTGGTGGCGCGCTATGGCGGGGAGGAGTTCCTGGTGGTGATGACTGCCGCCACCGCCGAGGACGGCGCCCTGGTGGCTGAGCGTCTGCGGGCCGCCATTGCGGCGCTGCCGGTGCAGGCCGACGGCAAGACCTTGCACATCACCGCCAGCGTCGGCGTGGCGGCGGGCGGTATCGGCGCGCAGAGCGACGATGTGGTGGCGGCCGCGGACACGGCGCTCTATCGCGCGAAGAACAATGGTCGCAACCGCGTCGAGGTCGCACGGCGTGAGGATTGGGCACCCAACGCCGAGCGTGGCAAGCCCGCCAAGCCACGCACCGATCGGCAATAGCTCGTGCTGCGTTCAAGTGAACGCGGTCAGCCTCCGGCGCTTTCTCAAATACCTAGGTGATCTTGATGTGGAAGAATGCCGATCGGCGGCGCCTGATCGCTGACGGGGCGGGCGCCGGGACGACAACGAAAAGCCGGCCAGGACGCGCGCGTCCGGCCGGCTCCAGGCCTGCATGACGCGGCGGATGACCCCGCCGCGATGCCTTACTTGATCTTCGACTCGCGGAAAATCACGTGCTTGCGCGCCACCGGGTCGTACTTCTTCAGCTCGAGCTTGCCCGTGGCGTTCCGGGTGTTCTTCTTGGTGACGTAGAAATAGCCGGTCGAGGGCTCGGCCGTGCTCACCAGCTTGATCAGGATCGTATTGGCCTTGGCCATCTTCAGGGTTCCAGCGCGCGAAATGGGGCGCGGGCGCACCATGAGGCGCGCCCGGCAAGGGGCCGCACAATAGTCACGGCGGCGTCGCGGTCAAGCCGCCAAGCGCTGTTCGATAGCTTGTCGGGTTGTCGATCAGCGCCCGCGCGGCGGTCAGGTCCGCACTGCGGCCCTCGGCGGGCGGGCAGGCGCCGCGGAGCGCGGTGACCTCGCTGGCCAGGACCGGCGCGCGGGCCGCGCGTTGGCGGGCCAGCGCCGCCCCCATCGGCGCCTCGCCACGGCTGAGCTGGGCCAGGGCGCGGGACAGCGCCTCCGGCCCCAGGCTGGTGCACAGCGCCGGCAGCACGCCCAGCCCCTGGATCGGCCAGCCGGCGGGCGAGAGCACGCGCGACCAGCTGACCAGCAGCTCGGCCTCGTTCGGCAGGGGCGCCACGAGCTGGATCAGCCCCTTGCCGGTGGTCGCACTGCCCACCACCACGGCGCGGCCGCGCTCCATCAGCCCGGCCGCCACGATCTCGGCCGCCGAGGCGGTGCGGCCATCGACCAGCACCACCACCGGCCGGCCACGCGCCAGATCCTGCCCGCCGGCCTCGTAGCTGCGATTCGCGTCCGGGTGCCGGCCCTCGGTGCGCGCCACCTCGCCCGCGGCGAGGAAGGCGTCGGCGACGGCGATGGCATTGCCCAGCAGCCCGCCGCGATTGCCGCGCAGGTCCAGCACCACGCCGCGCGGTGCGCGCCCGGCGAAGCCATCCACCAGCACCTGCGCAAGGCGCCGGTCCGTCACGGTGGAGAAGCCCGAGACGCGCACCCAGAGGATGTTGTCCCGCGTGTCGGCCTGCACCGTCTCGGGCACCACCAGCTCGCGCCGCAGCGTCACCTCCCGGCTGCGGCCGCCGCGCAGCAGGGTGAGCGTGACCTCCGATTCCTCGGGCCCTTCCAGCAGCGTCGCGGCGCGGCCGGGATCAGCGCCGTCCACCGGCTGGTTGTCCACCTCCACCAGCCGGTCGCCCGTGCGGATGCCCGCCGCCGCCGCCGGGCCGCCGCGGGTGATGGAGACCATGACGAGGTGCGGCCCGCGCGCCGCCACGCGCAGGCCGAGACTCGACTGGCCGACGCGGCGTTCGCGCGACTCGCGCGCCTCGGCGGCGGTGACGTAGCGGCTATAGGGGTCGAGGTGGTTGAACAGTTCGTCGAAGCCATTGGCGATCAGCCGCTCCGCCCCGGCGCGCTGCACGGCCGTCGAGACACCCCAGGCGGCCTCGTAGAGGCGGGTGAGCGTGGCGGCGATGGCGGCCCCGCCATCTTCCTGCGGCGCCCGCCCCGCGAGGGGGGGCGGGGCGCGGGCGATGATGCGCTCATCGAGCAGCAATTGCAGTTCCTGGCCCTGGCGGCGCGCGGTGAATCGCGGATCCAGCACCGTGACGCCGCGCAGCGACCACAGCGCGAGGTCGGCCGGGGGCGCGGCCTCCAGGTGCCGTTCCAGCACCACGGCGTGGCTGCGCGCCAGGACAGGTTCGATCTGGGCGCGGGGGAAGGCGGTCTCGCTCGCGGCCGGCGCGGCGAGCAGCAGGCTCAGCGCCGCCGCGAGGAAGCCCTGGTGCGCGGCCCGCGCGATCCGCCGCCACGGGGCGCGCCCTGCATCATCTGGAACACCATGCCGCCCGTGCGCGGCGTTGCCTCGGCAAGCCGCACCTCGACCGCCTGGCCGAGGCTGAAGGTCAAACCCGTCTTCTGACCGGTCATCGCGTGACCGGCCTCGTCCAACTGCCATCTGTCGTCCGGTAGTGCGGCGAAGGGGACGATGCCGCTCGCCCCGTTCTCCTCTACTGTCACGAAGAGGCCGAAGCGTGTCACCCCCGAAATCCGCGCATCGAACATGTTGCCGACGCGTGTGGCCATGAAAGCAGCCAGATAGCGGTCCACCGCATCGCGCTCGGCGGCCGCGGCGCGGCGCTCGGTGGCGGTGATGTGCTCGGCCGTGTCGGGGAAGCGCGCCGTCTCGGCATCGCTCAGCGCCCCGGGGCCGAGCTTCAGCCCCGCGATCAGCGCGCGATGCACCAGCAGGTCGGCATAGCGCCGGATCGGGCTGGTGAAATGCGCGTAGCGGGCCAGCGACAGACCGAAATGGCCGAGATTGTCCGGCGCATAGGCGGCCTGGGACTGGCTGCGCAGCACGGTTTCGTTGACCAGCCGCTCCTCGGGCTTGTCCTTCACCGCCGCCAGAATCCCGGAAAAGTCGCGCGGGTGCAGCCGGTCGCGCTGCGGCAGCTTCAGGCCGATCCCCTCCAGGAATTGCCGCAGCGATTCGAGCTTCGCGTCCGAGGGGCGGTCATGCACGCGATACATGCAGGGCTGGTGCAGGCGTTCCAGCTCGGTCGCGGCGCAGACATTGGCGGCGACCATGAATTCCTCGATCAGCCGGTGCGAATCGAGTCGCGCGCGCGGCACCACGCCCAGCACCTTGCCCTCGGGCGAGAGCAGCACGCGCCGTTCCGGCAGGTCGAGCTCCAGCGTGCCGCGCCGGGCGCGGTCCTTCAGGAAGGCGTGGAAGGCGCCGTAGAGATGGCCGATCAGCTCTTCCGGCACGCCCTCGGGCAGCGGGCCACCCTCGCGCGCCGCCTGCACCTGCTCATAGGTGCACCGCGCGGCGGAGCGCATGATGCCGCGCCCGAAGCGGTGGCCCTGCAGGCCGCCCCCGGCATCGATCCGCATCTCGACGAAGAGGCAGCCGCGATCCTCCTTCGGCCGCAGGCTGCACCAGCCATTCGACAGCGCCTCGGGCAGCATGGGCACGACGCGATCGGGGAAGTAGACGCTGTTGCCGCGCGCCCAGGCCTCGCGGTCGAGCGCGCTGTCGGGCTTCACGTAATGCGCGACATCGGCGATGGCGACGAGGCAGCGCCAGCCGGTACCGTCAGGCTCCGCCCAGACCGCGTCGTCGAAGTCGCGCGCATCCTCGCCATCGATGGTGATGAGGGGGATGGCGCGCAGATCCTCGCGCCCGCGCTTCGTCACGCCCTTGGCGCGCTCGGCCTCGGCCAGCGCCTCGGCGGGGAAGACATCGGGGATGCCATGGGCGTGGATGCAGACCAGGGAGACGCTCTTCGGCTCGCCCATCCGGCCCAGCACCTCAGCGATGCGCGCCGGGCGGGCGCCGAAATGCCGGGTGCTGGGCAGGGGCTCGGCCAGCACGATGTCGCCAGGCCGCGCGCCGTTGAGGTGTTCGCCCGGCACCTGCCACTCGCCGCGCTGGCGGCGGTCGGTGGGGATGATGTGGCCTTCCTCATAGACGCCGAGGATGCGCGTGGCGGTGGCGGCGGCGATGCGCTTGAAGGTGCGCCCCTCATACTTGTTGGCGCCGATGAATTTGAGGCGCGCGAGCACGCGCTCCTTCGGCGCGAGTGCGGGCTGGCCCTTCGGCTCGCGCGCCATGTAGACCACCGGCGGCGGGCCCTTGGCCGGGTCCCACTGAATCGGGCGCGCGATGGGGTCGCCATCGGCGTCGGTGCCGATCACCTCCACCACCGTCATGTCGGGCAGGCGGTCGGGTGCGGCGATTCCCTTGCGGCCCACGGGGGCGGCCTGGCCGCTCTCCTTCAGGCTCCGCAGCAACTCACGCAGCGCCGGGCGCTGCTCGGTGGTCAGGCCGAAATGCCGGGCGATGTCGGATTTGCCGACCCGCCCCGGCGCGGCCTGCAGGAAGGCCCGCAGCTCCGCGCGCGAGGGCAGGGCCGGCGGCGCCGCAGCGGGCGCCTTGCGACGCGGAAGCCTGGCCTTCGACGCGGGCTTGCCCTTGGGCGGGGGGCCGCGCCGGACCATCTCAGCCCGCCTTCTTGGCGGCGGGCTTCTTTGCCGGGGCCTTCTTCGCGGCCGGCTTCTTGGTTGCCGGCTTCTTGGCGGCAGCCTTCTTGACCGGGGCTTTCTTCGCCACCGGCGCGGCCTCGGTGGCGGGTTTGGCGGCGGCCTTCTTCGCCGGCGCCTTCTTCCCCTTGGCGCCGCCGCGGGGCGGCAATTCCTTGCCCTTCTCGGCGAGCAGCTTCACCGCCTCTTCCAGCGTGGCCTCTTCCATCTCCAGGCCGCGCGGCAGGTTGGCGATCATCTTGCCGTGCATCGCATAGGGGCCGAAGCGGCCCTTGCGGATCTCGACCGGTGCGCCGTCCTTCGGATGCACCCCGAGCAGCCGCACCTTGGCGCGCGCCTTGGCCAGCAGCTCCATGGCGCGGTTCATGCCGAGCGCCAGCACCTCATCGCCCGGCTCGAGCGACTGGTAGATGCTGCCGAGCCGCACATAAGGGCCGAAGCGCCCGATCCCGGCGGTGATCTCCTCGCCCGTCTCCGGGTCGCGCCCGATCACGCGGGGCAGGGAGAGCAGTGCGAGCGCATCCTCCAGCGTCAGCGTATCCGCGTTCATGTCGCGCGTGAGGCTGGCGCGCCGCGGCTTGGTCGGCTTGCCCTTCTCATCCGTGCCGGCCTCGCCCTGCTGGACATAGACGCCATAGGGGCCGCGCCGCACCGTGACGGGCTGGCCGGTGACCGGATCCACGCCCAGCTCGCGCGGGCCGTCGGAGAGGCTGGAACCGGCCTCGCCCTCCGCGCCGGGCGCGATCAGCGGGCGGGTGTAGCGGCATTCGGGATAGTTCGAGCAGCCGATGAAGGCCCCCGTGCGCCCCAGCCGCAGGCCGAGCCGGCCATTGGCGCAGGAGGGGCAGGTGCGCGCATCGCCCTGGCCCTCGCGCTCGGGGAAGAAATGCGGCCCCAGATCGGCATCGAGCCGATCGATCACGTCGCTGATCTTGAGGTCTTTCGTTGCCGCGATAGCTCGTGAAAATTCCTCCCAGAAGGCGCGCATCACGGCGCGCCAATCGGCCTGGCCGCCCGAGATGTCGTCGAGCTTCTCCTCCATGCCCGCGGTGAAGCCGGTGTCCACATAGCGTTCGAAGAAGGCCATGAGGAAGGCGGTGACGAGCCGCCCGCGGTCCTCCGGCACGAAGCGTCGCTTGTCGAGCTTCACATAGTCGCGGTCCTGCAGCACCTGCAGGATCGAGGCATAGGTGGAGGGCCGGCCGATGCCGAGCTCCTCCAGCCGCTTCACCAGCGTGGCCTCCGAATAGCGCGGCGGGGGCTGGGTGAAATGCTGGTTCGCGATGGCGGGGCCGCTGCGCTTCAGCGCATCGCGCTCGCGCATCGGGGGCAGGGTGCGGCTGTCCTCATCCTCGGCGGCGCCGGGGGCAAGGATGCCGGCGCGCGCATCGGCGGCGCGATCATCCTCATCCTCGCGGTAGAGGCGCAGGAAGCCGTCGAAGGCGATGACCGAGCCATTGGCGCGCAGCTTCGTCTTGCCGCTCGGCTCGACGATCTCGACCGCCGTCTGGTCGATCTCGGCCGATTGCATCTGGCTGGCCACCGCGCGCTTCCAGACGAGTTCGTAGAGCTTGCGCTGCCGGTCATCGAGGAAGCGGGCGACCTGCTCGGGCGTGCGGGTCACGTCGGTGGGGCGGATGGCCTCATGCGCTTCCTGCGCGTTCTTGGCCTTGGAGGAATATTCGCGCGGCGCGCCGGGCAGATAGTCCGGCCCGAAGCTCGCCTTCACATGGTCGCGGATGGCGAAGATCGCCTCGCGCGCCATCTGCACGCCATCGGTACGCATATAGGTGATGAGGCCGACGGTCTCGCCGCCGATCTCCACCCCTTCATAGAGCTGCTGTGCCACGCGCATCGCCGCCTGCGCGCCCATGCCGAGCTTGCGCGAGGCCTCCATCTGCAGCGTGGAGGTGGTGAAGGGCGGCGGCGGGTTTCTGCGGGATCGCTTCTTCTCGACGCTGGCGACCGAGAACTGCCCGGCTTCGACGGCAGCCTTGGCGCGCATGGCGCTGGCTTCGTCCGGCAGGTCGAACTGGTCGAGCTTCCTGCCGTCCAGATGCGTCAGCCGCGCCCCGAACAGCGCGCCGGCCGGGGTCGCGAAGCGGGCCTCCACGGTCCAGTATTCGCGTGCGCGGAAGGCCTCGATCTCGGATTCCCGCTCGCAGATCAGGCGGAGCGCGACCGACTGCACCCGGCCCGCGCTGCGGCTGCCCGGCAGCTTGCGCCAGAGCACGGGCGAGAGGTTGAAGCCCACCAGGTAGTCGAGCGCGCGGCGCGCCAGATAGGCGTCGATCAGCGGCACGTCGAGCGCGCGCGGATGCGCCACCGCATGCTGCACGGCGCGCTTGGTGATCTCGTTGAAGGTGATGCGGTTGACCTGCACGCCCTTCAGCGCGCCGCGCCGGGCCAGCATGTCCTGCACATGCCAGGAGATCGCCTCGCCCTCCCGGTCCGGGTCGGTGGCGAGGAAGAGGCGCTTGGCGCCCTTCAGCGCCTTGGCGATGGCGCCGACCTGGCGGTCGCCGCGCTCATCGGCCTCCCAATCCATGGCGAAGTCTTCCTCCGGCCGGACGGACCCGTCCTTGGGCGGCAGGTCGCGCACATGGCCGAAGGAGGCGAGGACGGTGAAGTCCCCCCCCAGATACTTGTTGATGGTCTTGGCCTTGGCCGGGCTCTCGACCACGACGACATCGGGCATGTTTTCGCCAATTTGCTGCGGGAGGGCGCCGAAGGCAGCTCAGCCCGCCGACCGTGCCACCCGGTTGCCGGGCAGGCTCTCCACCAGACCGGACATCTCCAGGTCCAGCAGGATTGCCTGCACGGTTGGCGTCGAGAGGTGGCAGCGCCGGGCGAGGTCGTCAACCGCTACCGGGGCGGTGCCAATCATTTCAAGCACTTTGCCCTGGTCGCCCGGAGGCGATTCAACCTCGGATTGTGCATCTTCCGGCGGATCTGCCTGCCAGGAGAGGCGGAACAGGGGGGCCTCGCGCGGCGCGGCGGGCAGATGGGCCAGGATATCCTCGGCCGTCTCGGTGATGTGCGCGCCCTGCCGGATCAGGTCGTTCGCGCCCGCCGCGCGCGGGTCCCGCGGGCTGCCGGGCACGGCGAAGACCTCCCGCGAGGCCTCGAGCGCGAGGCGCGCGGTGATGAGGCTGCCCGAGCGCAGCGCGGCCTCCACCACCACCAGGCCCAGCACCAGCCCGGCGACGATGCGGTTGCGGCGCGGGAAGTGGCGCGCCTGGGGCGCGGTGCCGAGCGGGGCCTCCGCGATCACGGCGCCGCCCTCCGCCACGATGCGGTCCATGAGCCCGGCATTCTCCGGCGGGTAGGGGGTGTCGAGCCCGCCGGCGAAGACCGCGATGGTGCGCCCATGCGCGTTCAGCGCGCCCTGATGCGCCGCCGTGTCGATGCCGCGCGCGAAGCCCGAGGTCACCACCACCCCCGCCATGGTCAGACCCGCCGCGAGATCCTCCGCGATGCGCAGCCCGGTGGCGGAGGCCGCGCGCGCGCCGACCACGCCGACCTGCCGGCGCTTCAGCACCTCGGCCGCGCCGAGCACCGCCAGCACCGGCGGCGGATCCGTGAGCTGGGCAAGCAGCGGCGGGTAGTCGGGATCCTCGAGGAACAGGAAGCGCCCGCCCAGGGCGGCCAGGGCGGCCATCTCACGCTCGGCCTCCGCGAGCGGGGCAGGCACCAGCACGCGCCCGCTGCGCGAGGCGATGCCGGGCAGGGCCGCGAGGGCCGCTTCGGCGCTGCCATGGCGCTGGATCAGGCGCTGGTAGCCGCTGGGGCCGACGCCCTCTGTCCGGGCCAGGCGAAGCCGGGCCAGCGACATGTCAGGCCTTGCGCCCGATCTTCGGCTCGGTGCCGGCCAGCAGCCGCTCGATGTTCGGCCGGTGGCGCCAGATGATGAGGCCCGCCAGGACGAAGGCCGCGAGCGCCAGGTCCCAGGAGCCGAAGATCAGCGCGAGGATCGGCGCCACCACGCAGCCCGCCAGGGCGCTGGCCGAGGAGATGCGGGTGAGGAAGGCGGTGGCGAGCCAGACCGCCAGCACCGCCACGCCCAGCCACCAGGCGGCGGCGAACATAACCCCCGCCCCCGTCGCCACGCCCTTGCCGCCCTTGAAGCCGAGCCAGACGGGGAAGGCATGCCCCGCCATGGCCGCCACGCCGGCGACGAGGCCGGCCTGCTCGCCCCACAGGCCCTGGGCGATCAGCAGCGCCACCGCGCCCTTCGCCGCATCCAGCGCGAGCGTGGCCGCGGCCAGCGCCTTGTTGCCGGTGCGCAGCACATTGGTCGCGCCGATATTGCCCGAGCCGATGGCGCGGATATCGCCCAGCCCCGCCGCGCGCGTCAGCAGCAGCCCATAGGGCACCGAGCCGAGGAGGTAGCCGAGCAGCGCGGCGAGGATCAGGCTCATGCGCCGAACACCCGTCGGCCGGCCTTCCAGGTGCCGATCACCCGTCCCTCCAGCGCGCGGCCATCGAAGGGCGTGTTCTGCGCCTTGCCCGGCAGCCTGCCCGAGTTCACCTGCCAGCCACGCTCAAGGTCGAACAGCACGAGGTCCGCGGGGGCACCCTTGGCGAGGGTGCCGACCGGAAGCCCCAGCAGCGCGGCCGGGCGCGCGGTCAGCAGCGCCAGCGCCTGCATCAGCGACAGATCACCCGCATGGACGCGCGCCAGCGTCACGGCCAGCAGCGTGGCGAGCCCCGCGCCGCCGGCCTCCGCCTGGGTGAAGGGCAGGCGCTTGTCGTCGGCATCATGCGGCTGGTGGTCCGAGGCGATGGCATCGATCGTGCCATCGGCCAGCCCCGCCACCACCGCCAGCCGGTCGGCCTCCGCGCGCAGGGGCGGGGAGAGCTTGGCATAGGTGCGATACTCGCCGATCGCCGTCTCGTTCAGGTCGAAATAGGGCGGCGCGGTATCGCAGGTCACGCGAAGCCCCTCCGCCTTGGCGGCGCGGATGAGGTCGAGCGCCGCGCCGGTGCTGACATGGGCGAAATGCACATGCCCGCCGGTCAGGCGGGCCAGCGCGATGTCGCGCGCCACCATCATCGATTCCGCCGCCGCCGGGATGCCCGGCAGGCCCATGCGTGTCGCGCGCTCGCCCTCGGTCGCCGCGCCATTCGCGGCGAGGGAGGGATCTTCCGGATGCTGTACGATGAAGCTGCCGAAGGCGCGGGCGTAGGAAAGGGCCAGGCGCATCAGCTTCGCGCTTGCGATGGCGCGCCTGCCATCGGTGAAGGCGATGGCGCCTGCCTCCTGCAACAGGCCGAACTCGGCAAGGTCCTTGCCCGCGCAGCTGGCGGTGGCGGCGCCATAGGGCAGGATGGAGAGGCTGCCGGTGATCTCGCCGCGCCGGATCAGGAACTGCACCAGGGCGGCGTCGTCGATCGGCGGGTCGGTGTCGGGCAGGGCGCAGAGCGTGGTGATGCCCCCCGCTGCGGCGGCCTGCGCGGCGGAGGCCACGGTCTCGCGGTGCTCGAAACCCGGTTCGCCGAGCGAGGCGCGCATATCCACCAGCCCGGGCGCCAGAATTGCCCCGGCGGCATCCACCACCGTGGCACCATCCGGCCGGCCGAGATTGGCGCCATGGTCGAGGATCACGCCGTCGCGCAGCAGCAGCGCCCCCGGCGCATCAAGGCCGGAACCAGGGTCGATCAGGCGGGCGTTGAGGATCAGGGTCGCGCTCATCGTCCCTCTTATAGCCCGCGCCGCGAGTCCCGCCACCGCTGGCGAAGGCATGGCGCGGCGCTGCGAGGGGCGTAAGCTCGCATCCTCGCTGCGTGAGGTCCGCCCGATGTTCCGCCGTTCCCTGCTCACCCTGCCCGCTGCCCTGTTGCCCATGCCGGCGATGGCCCAAGCGCCCTGGCCCACCAGGCCCGTGCGCATCGTCGTGCCCTTCGCGGCCGGGGGCAGCACCGATGTCTCCACGCGCATGCTGGCGCCGCGAATCCAGCAGATCCTGGGTCAGCCCGTGGTGATCGAGAATCGCGGCGGCGCGGGCGGCACCATCGGCTCGGACAGCGTCGCCAAGGCCGCACCCGATGGCAGCACCTTCCTGATGGGCACGATCTCGACCCATGTGCTCGCGGTCGGGCTCTACGGCCCGCGCCTGCCCTATGACCCGGAGCGTGACTTCATCGCCGTCGCGCCCACGGTGCTGGTGCCGATCTGCATCACCATCCACCCCTCCCTGGGCGTGACCGACCTCGCCGGGTTGGTGGCGCTGCTCAAGGCCAATCCCGGCCGCTACGCCTATGGCACGGGTGGGGCGGGCGGTTCGGCGCATATCGGCGCGGTCGCCTTCCTCAACGCCATCGGGGCGGAGGCGACGCATGTGCCCTATCGCGGCAGCGCGCCCATGCTGGCGGACATGCTGGCCGGGCAGGTGGCGATCTGCTTCGACACGCCGGCGCTGATCGCACCCCATCATGCAAGCGGCCGGTTGCGCTGCCTCGCTGTCGCCACCGCCGCGCGCTCGCCCCTCATGCCCGATGTGCCGACCGCGGCCGAGGCCGGGCTGCCGGGCTACAAGGCCTATTCCTGGTTCGGGCTCTTCGCCCCCGCCGGCACGCCGCCCGCCATCGTCGCCCGGATGAACGAGGCGGTGCGCGGCGCGCTGCTGGAACCCGCGACCCGCGCGCGGCTGATGGAACAGGATCTGCCGCCGATCCTGGAAGGCAGCCCGGCCGAATTCGCCGCCTTCCTGCGGCGCGAACTCGCCGAATGGGTGCCGGTGGTGCGCGCCAGCGGCGCGACCGCCGATTGAAGGACCATTGCCTCCCGCCCGGGAGGGTCTATCGTCCCGGCAAGACACAAGGGGAGGGCGTGATGCCCCGGACGCCACGCGCTGCCCTGGAGCAGCCCGCCCGATGGCGGCGCCTTGCGCTGCTGCTGCTGGCGGGGAGTGTCGGTGTCGCGGGCCTTGGCGTGCCGCATGGCTCCTTGGCGCAGGGCGTGCCCCAGGCCACGCCGCAACCGGTGCAGGTGGCCAATGACGACGCGCCGCTGAGCCAGCCGCAGCTCGAACAGCTGCTCGCGCCCATCGCGCTCTTCCCCGACGACCTGCTGATGCAGATGCTGATGGCGGCGACCTACCCGCTCGAGGTGGTGCAGGCCGAGCGCTGGCTGCGCCAGGGCCAGAACGCGCAATTGCAGGGCGATGCCCTTGCCACCGCGCTGCAGGCCCAGCCCTGGGACCCTTCGGTGAAGTCGCTCACCCCTTTTCCCGATCTGCTCAAGATGATGAGCGAGCAGCTCGACTGGACGCAGCAACTTGGCGATGCGGTGCTGGCGCAACAGACGGATGTGCTCAACACCATCCAGGTGCTGCGCGGGCGCGCCCATGCGGCGGGCCAGTTGCAGACGGGGCCGCAGCACACCATCGCCATCGCCCCGTCCGAGGCCGCGCCCCAGGCCGCCAGCGTGGTCGTGGTGCAGGCGCCGCCCCAGGTGATCACCATCGCGCCGACCAACCCGACCGTCGTCTATGTGCCGGTCTATGACCCGAACGTCGTCTTCGGCCCCTGGCCGCACACGACCTACCCGCCCGCCACTTTCCCGCCGCCGCCCGGCCAGGCCATCGCGACGGCGCTGCTGACCGGCATGGCCTTCGCCGCCGGGGCGGCGATCGTGGGGTCGCTCTGGGGCTGGGGCTCGCCCAATTGGGGCCGCGGCAGCGTCAATGTGAACGTCAACCGCTACAACAACATCAACGTCAACCGCGCGCAGATCAACAACAACGTCTGGCGGCACGACAGCACGCATCGCGGCGGCGTCGCCTATCGCAACACCGAGGTGAACAACCGCTATCGCGGCGCCAATGCACCCGGCAACCGCGCCGACAGCCGCGAGCAGTTCCGCGGCCGCGTCGAGCAGGCTGAGCGTGGCGGCGGCATCGCGGCGGGGCCGCGTGAGCCGGTGCGTCCCGGCACGCCGGCCCAACGCCCGGCCGAACGCCCGGTCCAGCGCCCCGAGCCCGGCGCACAGCGGCCGGGCGGCGCGGATCGCCCCAACCTCGCCAACCGGCCGACGACGCGCCCGGCCACGCCGGCCCCCGCGCCGGCACGCACGCCCCCCGCGCTGCGCGACCAGGGGCAGGGCCGCGACGTCCGCGCCGCCGCCGAGCGCGGCGCCGCCAGCCGCGAGGCCCAGCCGCGCCCCGCCCAAGCTCGCCCGACTCCGGGGCGCGAGGCCCCCGCGCGACAGCAGGGTGGCGGCGGGCGAGGCGGCGGCGAGGGTCTTCGCGGCGGGCGGGGTTAGGGAAGATGTCCATGCGCAGCCTGCTCGCCCTGGCCGGTCTCGGCCTGCTGCTCGCCAGCCCCGCCGCCCTCGCCCAGGCCACGCCGGAGCCCGCCCCGCCAGCAGCCGAGGCGCCGCGCCCGCCAACGCCGCCGCAGAATTTCCGCTCGGCGGAGGAGGGCTTCGCGGCCCTCGCCGCCGCCATCGCCGCGCATGATGAGCGCGCGCTGCTGCGGATCCTGGGCGAATCCGCGCAGCGGCTGATCCGCTCGGGCGATCCGGTGGCCGATCGCGCGGCGCGGGAGCGCTTCGCGGCCTCCTACGCCGCGCGCAACAGTATCACCTTGCCAACGCCGGACCGGGCCGAGTTGCAGACCGGCGCGGATGACTGGCCCTTCCCGATCCCGATGGTCCGGCGCGGGGCGCAATGGCGCTTCGATGCGCGGCTCGGCGGGCAGGCGATCCTGGACCGCCGCATCGGGCGTAACGAACTCGACACCATCGAGACGCTGCGCGCCATCGCCGATGCGCAGGTGGAGTATGCCCGCACGGTGGGCCGCCAGGGCGCCTTCCGTGCCTATGCCCGCCGCTTCTTCTCCACCGCCGGGCAGCGCGACGGGCTGTACTGGCCGAGTGCGGCGGGCGAGGCGCCGAGCCCGCTCGGCCCGCTGGTCGCGGCGGCGAGCCTGGGCGGCTATGCGCGCAGCGCGGATGGCACGCCCACGCCGGTGCATGGCTACCTGTTCCGCATCCTGGAGGCGCAGGGGCCCGCCGCACCGGGCGGGGCGCGCTCCTTCCTCGTGAACGGGCGGATGATCGGCGGCTTCGCGGTGCTGGCGATCCCGGCGCAGCACGGCAATTCGGGCATCATGAGCTTCATGATCAGCCATGACGGCGTGGTCTGGCAGCGCGACCTCGGCCCGCAGACGGCGCGGATCGCGCGCGGCATCACCGCCTTCGACCCCGGCGAGGGGTGGGTGGCGCTGCCGGATTAGCGGTTGCGCGGCAGCTTGCGCGAGAGCACGTCGAGCACCGCCATGCGGACCGCGACGCCCATCTCCACCTGCTCGCCGATCACGCTCCGCGCCGGGTCGTCGGCGATGGCGCTGTCGATCTCCACGCCGCGATTCATCGGGCCCGGATGCATGACGATGGCATCGGGCTTGGCATAGGCCAGCTTCTCGGCATCCAGCCCGTAGAAGCGGAAAAACTCCCGCGCGGAGGGCACAAGCCCGCCGGTCATGCGTTCCTTCTGCAGGCGCAGCATCATCACGACATCGGCGTCGGCCAGGCCGCGCTTCATGTCGTGGAAGACCTCCACGCCGAGCCGTGCGGCCTCGGCCGGGATCAGCGTCGGCGGGCCGACGATGCGCACGCGCGAGTTCATGGCCAGCAGCAGGTGCATGTTGCTGCGTGCGACGCGCGAATGCAGCACATCGCCGCAGATCGCCACCGTCAGCCCCTCCAGCCGGCCCTTGTGGCGGCGGATGGTCAGCGCATCCAGCAGCGCCTGGGTCGGGTGCTCATGCGTGCCGTCGCCGGCATTGATCACGGCCGCATCCACCTTCTGGCTCAGCAGCGCCGGCGCGCCGGACTGGCCGTGGCGGATCACCAGCAGATCCGTATGCATGGCGTTCAGCGTGCTGGCGGTGTCCAGCAGCGTCTCGCCCTTGTTCACCGAGCTGGTGGACACGCTCATGTTCACGATGTCCGCACCCAGCCGCTTGCCGGCGAGTTCGAAGCTGGTGCGGGTGCGGGTGCTGTCCTCGAAGAAGAGGTTGATCAGCGTGCGGCCCTTCAGCAGGTCGCGCTGGGTTTTCCCCTGGCGGTTCAGCAGGGCGTAGTTCTCGGCGAGGTCGAGCAGGTCCGCGATATAGGGCGGCTCGAGCCCCTCGATGGCCAGCAGATGACGGTGCGGGAAGGGGAACATGCGCGGACTCGGCTGAACTGTCGCGGGAACTTAGCCGGGCGCGCGGCTGGCATCCAGGGCGGCCTGGAGCATGTAGGCCGCGGCCGCGGCATCCACGGCCTTGGCCCGCTTCGCGCGCGTCACATCGGCCTCGATCATCGCCCGGTTGACGGCCGCCGAGGACAGCCGCTCATCCCAGAAGGCGATGGGCAGGCCCGTGGCCTCCGACAGGGCGCGGCCGAAATCCTTGGCGGCCTGGGCAGCGGGGCCGAAGCTGCCATCCATGGAAAGCGGCAGGCCCATCACCAGCCCGCCCGCGCCTTCCCTTGCCGCGATGGCGCCGATCTCGGCCGCGAGCCGCGCCAGCTTGCCCCGCGGCAGGGCGCCGTAGGGGGAGGCCAGCATCAGCGAGACATCGCTCAGCGCCACCCCCACCAGCTTCGACCCCGGATCGAGGCCGATGAGCCGGGCATGGCGGGGCAGGGCGTCGCGCAGATCGCGCATGTTGAAGACTGTCATGCCCGCCGTTATGGTCCGCCCCCGCCCTTCCGGCAAATCCAGTCTTTTCAAGGATTTTCGTTCGTCCATGTCCCTCGACACCGCGACCATAAGGCGCATCGCCGCCCTCGCGCGCCTCCGGCTGGAGGATCATGAGGTCAGCCAGGCGCAGGCCGAGATCAACGGCATCCTGGGCTGGATCGAGCAATTGCAGGCCGTGGACACCGACGGCGTGGAGCCGATGGCCGGGGGCAGCGCCACCGCGCTCGCCGCCGCGCCGCTCCGCGCCGACGCCGTGACCGATGGCGGCCAGGCCGATGCGGTGCTGGCCAATGCGCCGGACCGGCAGGGCCAGTATTTCGGCGTGCCGAAGGTGGTCGAGTGATGCGCGCGACGGATCTCACCCTCAAGGGCGCGCTGGAGGCGCTCGACGCGAAGCGGATCAGCAGCGTGGAACTCACGCAGGCGCACCTCGATGGCATCGCCCGGCTGAACCCGCGGCTCAACGCCTACATCACCGTGACCGCCGAGCGCGCGCTGGCGCAGGCCGCGGCCGCCGATGCGCGGCGCGCGAAGGGCGAGGCGCGGCCGCTCGAAGGCATTCCGCTCGCCATCAAGGATCTGTTCTGCACGGCGGGCACCGAGACCACGGCGGGCAGCCGCATCCTCAAGGGCTTCGTGCCGCCCTATGAGAGCACGGTGAGCCAGAAGCTGCTGGATGACGGCGCCGTCTTCCTTGGCAAGGCCAATCTCGACGAATTCGCCATGGGTTCGTCGAACACCACCAGCGCGAGCGGGCCGGTGGAAAATCCCTGGTCGCGCGCCAATGATCCCGAGACGCGGCTTGTCCCCGGCGGGTCCTCCGGCGGCTCGGCGGCGGCGGTGGCGGCGCGCCTGGCGCTGGGCGCGACGGCGACCGATACGGGGGGCTCCATCCGCCAGCCGGCCGCCTTCTGCGGCATCGCCGGCATCAAGCCGACCTATGGGCGCTGCTCGCGCTTCGGCATCGTCGCCTTCGCCTCCTCGCTCGACCAGGCGGGGCCGGTGGCGCGCACGGTGGAGGATACGGCGATCCTGCTGCGCTCCATGTCCGGCTACGACCCGAAGGACAGCACCAGCGCGAACCTGCCCGTGCCCGATTTCGCCGCCGCCTGCGCGCGCGGCGTGAAGGGCCTGCGCATCGGCGTGCCGCGCGAATACCGGCTCGACGGCATGGCGCCCGAGATCGAGGCGCTGTGGCAGCAGGGCCTCGCCTGGCTGCGCGAGGCCGGCGCCGAGACGGTGGAGATCAGCCTGCCGCACACGAAATACGCGCTGCCCACCTACTACATCGTCGCCCCGGCCGAGGCCTCTTCCAACCTCGCGCGCTATGATGGCGTGCGCTTCGGCACGCGCGTGACGGAGCCGAATTCCGACCTGCGCGACCTCTATGAGCGCACCCGCGCCGCCGGCTTCGGCGCCGAGGTGCGCCGGCGCATCATGATCGGCACCTATGTGCTGAGTGCCGGCTATTACGACGCCTACTACCTCAAGGCGCAGAAGGTGCGCGCGCTGATCCGCCGCGATTTCGAGCAGGCCTTCCAGATGGTGGATGCGATCGTCACCCCCGCCACGCCCTCGGCCGCCTTCGGCCTGGAGGAGAAGCAGGACGACCCGGTGACGATGTATCTGAACGACGTCTTCACCGTCACCGCGAACCTCGCCGGGCTTCCGGGTCTCGCCGTGCCGGCGGGGCTCGACGCGCAGGGCCTGCCGCTCGGGCTGCAGGTGATCGGCCGCGCCTTCGACGAGGAATCGGTCTTCGCCGTCGGCGCCGCCATCGAGCGTTCGGCCAACTTCACCGCGCTGCCGGGGATGCGCGCATGAGCTACACCATCGAAGGCCGCACCGGCCCCTGGGAGATCGTCGTGGGCCTCGAGGTCCATGCCCAGGTCATCAGCGAATCGAAACTGTTCAGCGGTGCCGCCACCGCCTTCGGCGCCGAGCCGAACAGCCAGGTGAGCTTCATCGATGCCGGCTTCCCCGGCATGCTGCCCGTGATCAACCGCGAATGCGTGGCCCAGGCCGTGCGCACGGGTCTCGGGCTCAACGCCAAGGTCAATCTCTGGTCGCGCTTCGACCGCAAGAACTATTTCTACGCCGACCTGCCGCAGGGCTATCAGATCAGCCAGTTCGCCCACCCGATCATCGGCGAGGGCGCGGTCGAGATCACGCTCTCCGACGGCAGCACCAAGACCATCGGCATCACGCGCCTGCATCTGGAGCAGGATGCCGGCAAGTCGCTGCACGACCAGCACCCGTCCAAGAGCTTCATCGACCTCAACCGCTCGGGCGTGGCGCTGATGGAGATCGTGAGCGAGCCCGACATGCGCTCCCCCGAGGAAGCCGGCGCCTATCTCACCAAGCTGCGCCAGATCCTGCGCTATCTCGGCACCTGCGACGGCAACATGGACGAGGGCTCGATGCGCGCCGACGTCAATGTCTCCGTCCGCAAGGCGGGCGAGGGCTATCGCACACGCTGCGAGGTGAAGAACGTGAATTCCATCCGCTTCGTCATGCAGGCGGTGGAGGCCGAGGCGCGGCGCCAGATCGAGGTCTGGGAAGAGGGCGGCACGGTCGAGCAGGAAACCCGCCTGTTCGAACCGGCGCGGGGCATCACGCGCTCCATGCGCAGCAAGGAAGACGCGCATGACTACCGCTACTTCCCCGAGCCCGACCTTCCGCCGCTGGTCCTGGACGCGGATTGGGTGGAATCGCTCAAGGCGGCGCTGCCCGAACTGCCCGATGCGCGGCGCGCGCGCTATGTCGCGATGGGCCTCAGCCCCTATGACGCGCATGTGCTGACGCTGGAGAAGGAAACGGCTGCCTTCTTCGAGGAAGTCGCGCGCGGCCGTGATGCGAAGATGGCGGCGAACTGGGTGACGGGCGACTATTTCGCCGCGCTCAACCGGCTCAAGCGCTCGGTCAGCGACAGCCCGGTGAGTGCCGCCCATCTCGGCGCGCTGCTCGACCTCATCAGCGACCGCACACTCTCCGGCAAGCTCGCCAAGGAGGTCTTCGAGGCGATGCTCGAAGCCGATGAACCGCCGGCCTCCATCGTCGAGAAGCGTGGCCTGCGCCAGGTGACCGATACGGGCGCGATCGAGGCCGCGGTCGATGCCGTGCTCGCCGCGAATGCCGACAAGATCGCGCAGTATCACGCCGGCAAGGTGACGCTGTTCGGCTTCTTCGTGGGCCAGGTGATGAAGGCCATGCAGGGCAAGGGCAACCCGGCCCTGGTGAATGAGGTCGTCAAGCGCAAGCTTGGCTGAACAAGGAGGACGGGCGATGGATGAACAGCAGCCACCGCCCGCCGCCGCGCCGGGGCCGGGCAGCATCGGCGCCACGGTGGAGCGCGGCCTGGCCCTCGTGCTCGTGGCCGCGGTGGTGCTCGGCGTGCTCGCCACGCTGCAGCCCTTCGCGACCGCGATCCTGTTCGGCTCGATCCTCGCCATCGCGCTCTGGCCGCTGCGCGTGATGCTGGTGGCGCGCGGCTTCCGCCCCGGCCGCGCGGCCACGCTGCTGCTGCTGCTGGTGCTCGCCGCCATCATCCTGCCGCTGCTGGCCGTCGCGCCCGGTCTGGTTGCCGCCATCGAGGGGGGAGCGACCACGGCGCGCGCCATGATCGCCGCCGCCCCCGCCACGCCGCCGGCCTGGATCGGCGATCTGCCGATGGTGGGCGGGTGGATCGTCGGGAAATGGACGCATCTGGCCGCCAACCAAAGCGAGATCGGCCCCCTCGTCGCGCCCTATGTCGGGCGGATCCAGAGCGTGCTGATCAGCGTTGCCACGGGCCTGCTCGACAGCACGCTGCAGATGTTGCTGGCGCTGGTCGTCGCCACCATGGTCTGGAGCAGCGGCGAGGTGATCGGCAAGGCGCTGACGCATGGCGCGGTGCGCCTGGGCGGGCCGACCGGCGCGGCGGCGCTGGAAGCCGCCGCCGGCGCGGTGCGCTCGGTCGCCTATGGCGTGGTCGGCACCTCCGTCCTGCAGGGTGTGCTGGCGGGCATCGGCTTCGCCATCGCGGGCGTGCCGGCGGCGGCGCTGCTGGGCTTCCTCACGCTCGTCTTCTCCATCAGCCAGGTGCTGGGCCCGCTCGTGGTCGTCACCTGGGCCGGCGCGGCGTGGTGGCTCTATGATGGCGGCAGCACGGGCTGGGCGATCTTCATGGCGCTCTGGGGCGCCATCGCCGTCTCCAGCGGCGACAACGTGCTGCGCCCGCTGCTGATCAAGCGCGGCGTGGAGATGCCGCTCTCCCTCATCATCCTGGGCGTCTTCGGCGGCTTCGTGGCCTTCGGCTTCCTGGGCCTCTTCATCGGCCCGACCATGCTGGCGGTGGGCCTCGTGATGCTGCGCGCCTGGCAGGCGAACGGCCAACGCGCGACGGTTTCATGACGGTTTCGTGAACGGGTTGCACGCCCGCCGGGGCTGACGCAGTTTCGCGCGCGATGCAGCCCTCTTCTTTCGACCTCATCATCGTCGGCGCCGGCATCGTCGGCCTTGCCCATGCCCTCGCCGCCGCGCGCGCGGGGCTCAAGGTGGCGGTGCTGGAACGCGATGCGCGGGCGAATGGCGCCTCCATCCGCAATTTCGGCTTCGTCACGGTCACCGGCCAGGGCGCGCCGCACACCTGGCGTCGTGCGCGGCGCGCGCGGGAGGTCTGGGCGGAGATCGCGCCCCAGGCCGGCATCGCCGTGGTGCATCGCGACCTGCTGATGGCAGCCCGCCGGCCCGAGGCCGCGCAGGTGCTCGAGGAATTCGCCGCCGGCCCGATGGGCGAGGGCTGCCGCGTGCTGCGCGGGGCGGCGATCCCCGCGCCGCTGCAGAACGTGCAGGCCGCGCTGCACTCGCCGCATGAACTGCGCGTGGAAAGCCGCGACGCGATTCCGCGCCTCGCCGCCTGGCTCGTCGCGCGGCATGGCGTGGCGCTGCTGCCGCGCGTCGCGGTGCGTGGCGTGGCGGAGGGTGTGGTGGAGACGACCCAGGGCGCGCTCTACGCCCCGCGCATCGTCGTCTGCCCGGGCACGGATATCGCCACGCTCTTCCCGGAAATCTTCGCGCGGCGCGAGACAACGCTGTGCAAGCTGCACATGCTGCGCCTCGCCGATCCCGGCTGGCGGCTGCCGGGCGCGGTGATGAGCGATCTCGGCCTGCACCGCTATCGCGGCTATGCCGATTGCCCCTCCCTGCCGGCGCTGCGCGCGCGGCTGGCGGCCGAGCAGCCGCAGCATCTGGCCGATGGCGTGCACCTCATCGTCGTGCAATCCGCGGATGGCACGCTCGTGGTCGGCGACAGCCACCACTACGATCCCACGCCCGATCCCTTCCAGCCCGAGGCGGTGGATGCGCTGATCCTGGCGGAATTCGCCGCCGTGCTGGGCGCGCCGCCGCCCACGATCGAGCGCTGGGTCGGCGTCTATCCTTCCGGCCCGGAGGACGCCTTCGTCGAGGCCGTCTCGCCCGGCGTGCGGCTGGTTTCCGTCACCTCCGGCACCGGGGCGAGCACCGCCTTCGGCCTCGCGGAAGAGGTGCTGCAGGAGTGGGGCATCGCATGATCAAGGCCGTGATCTTCGACTGGGCGGGCACGGTGCTCGACCATGGTTCGCGCGCGCCGATGGGCGCCTTCGTCGCGGCCTTCGCGCAGTTCGGCGTGCGCATCTCCATCGCCGATGCGCGCGGGCCGATGGGCATGGCCAAGGCGGACCATATCCGCCTGGTCGGCGCGGCGGTGAACGCCGATTGGCGCGTGCGGCATGGGCGTGATTTCGACGAGCGCGACGTGCAATCCATCTTCACGGTCTTCGAACCGCTGAACATCGAAGCGGTGGAGGCGCACAGCGCGCTGATCCCCGGCGCGGCGGAGAGCCTCGCCTGGCTCGCCGCGCGCGGCACGCGCATCGGCTCCACCACCGGCTATACGCGCCCGATCATGCAGCGCCTCGCCCCGCTCGCGGCCGCGCAGGGCTTCGCGCCCGAGATCATGGTCTGTGCGGGCGATCTCGCCGAAGGCCGGCCCGCGCCGCTGCAGATGTGGAAGGCGATGGCGGAGATGGGCGTGTGGCCTGCGAAAAACGTGCTCAAGCTCGACGACACGCCGCCCGGCCTGGGCGAGGCCCGCGCCGCCGGCTGCTGGGCCGTGGGCGTGGCGCTGACCGGCAACATCGTGGGCCTCTCGGCCGAGGAACTCGCGGCGCTGCCGGCTGCCGAGCGCGACGCGCTGCGGGCCCAGGCAACGCGCGAATTGCTTGCTGCCGGCGCGCACCGCGTGATCGATTCGATCGCCGATCTTCCTGCCGCTATCGCCGACATCGAGGCGCGGATCGCTGCCGGGGAAGAACCCTAACCCGCGCAGAGCGCGGCGCGCGCCGCCGCGTATTCGGCGCGCAGCCGTGCGATCACCTCGCCAGCCGGCGGCGCATCGGCGATGCTGCCCACGCCCTGGCCGGCACCCCAGACATCGCGCCAGGGCTTCACCCGCGTCGAGCCGAAATTGATGCCGGGCTTCTCCGCCGCCGGCAGCGCCTCCGGATCCAGGCCCGAGGCGGTGATCGAGGGCTTGAGGTAGTTGCCCGGCACGCCGGTGAAGAAGGGCGTGTAGAGGATATCCGCTGCCGCACTGTCCACGATCATCTGCTTGTAGCGCGCATCGGCATTGGCTTCCTCGGTCGCGATGAAGCGCGTGCCCATATAGGCGAGGTCCGCGCCCATCGCCTGCGCCGCCAGGATCTGCGCGCCATTCGTGATGCTGCCCGAGAGGATGATCGGCCCGGCGAAGATACGCCGCACCTCCGCCACCAGCGCGAAGGGGGAGAGCGTGCCGGCATGGCCGCCCGCGCCGGCGGCGACCAGGATCAGCCCATCGACGCCGGCCTCCAGCGCCTTTTCCGCGTGGCGCAGCGTGGTGACGTCGTGGAATACGAGGCCACCCCAGCCATGCACCGCATCGACCACGGCGTTGGGGGCGCGCAACGAGGTGATGATGATCGGCACGCGATGCTTCGCGCAGACCGCGAGGTCATGCTCCAGCCGGTCATTCGATCCGTGCACGATCTGGTTCACCGCGAAGGGCGCGTCATGCTCGGTCAGCTCATCGCGGATGCGCGTGAGCCAGACATCGAGTTCCTCCTTCGGCCGCGCATTCAGCGCCGGGAAGCTGCCGACGACGCCGGCGCGGCACTGGGCGATGACCAGATCGGGGTTGCTGATGATGAACAGCGGCGCGCCGATGACGGGCAGCTTGAGGCGGTTGTACAGCAGGGCGGGTATTGGCATGGCGGGGTCCTCGGCGCCCATCCTGGCGCGGCCCTCGTGCCTTGACCATGGCCAGGGGCTGGGCGACACCATCCGCAAGAATTGGGGAGGTGCGGCGCATGTCGGGTCCGGTGCGGGTGGAGGTGAGCGAGGGCGTCGCCGTGGCGACCTTGGCGAACCCGCCGGTCAACGCGCTCTCCGCCGCGCTGCGCGCCGGGCTGCTGGCCGCGCTGCGCCAGGCGGAGGCCGACCCCGCGGTGCGCGCGCTGGTCATCCTCGCCGAAGGGCGCAGCTGGATCGCGGGCGCGGACATCACGGAATTCGGCAAGCCGCCGGTCTCGCCCACCCTTGCGGAGCTGATCGCCGCCCTGGATGCCAGCCCCAAGCCCGTGGTCGCGGCGATCCATGCGGCCGCGCTCGGCGGCGGGCTGGAGGTGGCGATGGCCTGCACGGCGCGCCTCCTCGGCCCGCGCGCCAGCCTCGGCCTGCCGGAGGTGAAGCTCGGCCTGCTGCCGGGCTCGGGCGGCACGCAGCGCGCGCCCCGGCTGATGGGCGCGGCGGCGGCGCTGCGCCTGATGGTCATGGGGGAGCCGCTGGATGCGAAGGCCGCGCTGGCGGCGGGGCTGGCCGATGGCATCGTCGAGGGCGACCTCGCGGCCGAGGCGCGGGCGCTCGCGCTGCGCATCGCCCCCGCGCCGGTTTCCGCGCGCGATGATCGCCTGGGCCGTCGCGAGGATTTCGAGGCGGAGGCGCAGAAACACGCGAAGCGCGCGGCCGAGGAACCGCAGGTAGCGGATTGCATCGCCTGCGTGCGCGCGGCCTTCGAGAAGCCTTTTGCCGAGGCGGTGGCCTTCGAGCGCGCGGCCTTCCTGCGCCTGCTCGAGGATCCGCGCAGCAAGGCGCTGCGCCATGTCTTCTTCGCCGAGCGTGAATCGGCCCGCATCCCGAACCTGCCCGCCGGCACGCAGCCCCGCCCCGTCGCGCGCGCGGCCGTGCTCGGCAGTGGCACGATGGGTGCCGGCATCACGATGTGCTTCGCCAATGCCGGCATTCCGGTGCGCGTGATCGAGACGGATGAGGAGGCCCTGGCCCGGGGCCTCGCGCGCATCCGCGGCACCTATGACAGCTCCGTCAAGCGCGGCAGCCTGACGGAGGCGGCGCGCGATGCGCGGATGGCGTTGATCGAGGGCGCCGTGGGGCTCGAGGCCGCGGCCGAGGCCGACCTCGTCATCGAGGCGGTGTTCGAGGAGATGGCGCTGAAGCGCGAGGTCTTCGCAAGGCTCGATCGCGTGACGAAGCCGGGCACGGTGCTCGCCTCCAACACCTCCTATCTCGACATCGACGAGATGGCGCGCGCCACCACGCGCCCCGGCGATGTGCTGGGGATGCATTTCTTCTCGCCCGCCAATGTCATGCGGCTGCTGGAGGTGGTGCGGGGGGCTGCGACCTCGCCCGAGGCGCTGGCCACGGCGGTCGAGATCGGCAAGCGCCTGAAGAAGACGCCCGTGGTCGTCGGCGTCTGCTACGGCTTCGTCGGCAACCGCATGCTGGCGCGCCGCACCGCGCAGGTGGAACGCCTGCTGCTGGAAGGCGCGCTGCCCGACCAGGTGGATGCCGCGCTGGTCGAGTTCGGCTTCAAGATGGGGCCCTGCGCGATGAGCGATCTCGCGGGTCTCGACATCGGCTGGCGCATCCGCCGCGCCACCGGCAAGCGCGCGCCGGTGGCCGATGCGCTGGTCGAGGCCGGGCGGCTCGGCCAGAAGACGCAGAAGGGTTTCTTCCGGTATCCCGATGGGGCGCGGGTCGGTGTCGTGGATCCGGAAGTCACCGCCTTGATCGAGCGCGTGAGCGCGGCCGAGGGTGTGGCGCGGCGCGTGATCGGCGCAGCGGAGATCCTCGATCGCCTCGTGCTGCCGATGGTGAATGAGGGCGCGCGGATCCTGGAAGAGGGCATCGCCGCGCGGCCGGGCGACATCGATGTCGTCTGGCTGCAGGGCTACAACTGGCCGGCCTGGCGTGGCGGGCCGATGCATCACGCGGATGCGCTGGGCCTTGATCATGTCGCCGCGCGCCTCACCGCCTTCGCGCGGCAGACCGGCGATGACAGCCTGATGCCCGCGCCGCTGCTCGCTCGCCTCGCCGCGGAGGGGCGCGGCTTCGCCAGCCTGAAGGGCGGGTGAGCCGGCCCTGGGACGCCGCCTACCCGCCGCAATCGCGCTGGGACGCGGACATCCAGCCCGGCACGCTGCCGGCCTTCCTCGATGACGTGGCCGCCCGCTTCGCCGACAATCCCGCGCTCGAGTATCGCGGCCATGTGCTGCGCTATGCCGAGGTGAAGCAGGCGGCGGATCGCCTCGCCGCGGGGCTGATGGCGCAGGGCGTGGGGCGCGGCGATTGCGTGGCGCTCTACCTGCCCAACACCGCCTGGCATCCGATCTGCTTCTTCGCCGTGCTGCGCACCGGGGCGCGGGTTGTGCATCTCTCGGCGCTCGATGCGAAGCGCGAGCTGGCGCACAAGGCGCAGGATGCGGGCGCGCGGCTGCTGATCACCACGGGGCAGGGGGGCCTCGTCGCCAATGCCGCCTGGCTGCGCGAGACCGGCGCGGTGGCGCGCGTGATGCTCGCGCCCGAGGCGCGCTGGGGCGGGGAGGACGCGGCGCAGGATTTCTCCGCCTTGCCGGAGGCCGATCCCCCCGCCGCATGGCCGGCGATCGCACCCGAGGACATCGCCCTGCTGCAATACACGGGCGGGACCACCGGCACGCCGAAGGGGGCGATGCTGAGCCATGGCAACATGACCGCCGCCATCGCGATCTATGCCGCCTGGCGCGACAGCACCTCGCTGCCCGCGGGCACGGCGCGCGTGCTGGTGGCGCTGCCGCTCTTCCACATCTTCGCGCTCACCGCCGTGCTGCTGCGGCAATTCGCGGAAGGCAGCCTGTGCCACCTGCGGTCGCGCTTCGATGCGGCGCAATGGGTGGCGGATGTGGAGCGGCTGCGCATCACCACCTTCTCCGGCGTGCCGACCATGTGGATCGCCATCGCCGGCCTGCCCGGCATCGAGGGGCGGGACCTCTCCTCGCTGCGGCAATGCAGTTCGGGCGGCGCGCCCATGCCCTTCGAGGTGCAGGGCCGCGTGGAGCGCCTGATCGGCAGCCGCATCGGTGGCGGCTGGGGCATGACCGAGACCTGCCCCGCCGGCACGCGCCTGCCGCCCGATGCGCCGCAGCGCGCCGGCCTGATCGGCCTGCCGCTGCCGCGCGTCGACCTGCGGATCGTCTCGCTCGAGGATCCGACGCGGGAGATGCCCGTGGGCGAGATCGGCGAGATCGCCGTGCGCGGGCCCAACGTCTTCACCGGCTATTGGAACCGCGCGGCCGAGAACGCGGCCGCCTTCGTCGAGGGCTGGTTCCTCACCGGCGACAATGGCTGGATGGATGCGCGCGGCTTCTTCACCCTGGTCGATCGCCGGAAGAACATGATCCTGTCGGGCGGCTTCAACGTCTATCCGGCGCAGATCGAGCAGGCGATCTACGAGCATCCGGCGGTGGCGGAATGCATCGTCATCGGCGTGCCCGACGCCTATCGTGGCCAGGCCGCGAAGGCCTTCGTGGCGCTGAAGGCGGGTGCGGCGCCCTTCACGCTGGAGGCGCTGCGGGATTTCCTGGGCGACCGGCTGGGCCGCCATGAACTGCCCGCGGCGCTCGAGATCCGGGAATCGCTGCCGCGCAGTGCTGCGGGCAAGCTGCTGGCCAGCGCATTACGGCAAGAGGAGGCGTGAGATGGAACTTCGCTACACCGCCGAGGAGATCGCCTTCCGCGACGAACTCCGCGCCTTCTTCCGCACGCAGATCCCGAGCGCCATCCGCCGCAAGGTGAGCGAAGGCCGGGCGCTGGCGCGGGAGGATTACGTCACCAGCCAGCGCATCCTCAACGCCGCCGGCCTCGCCACGCCGAACTGGCCCGTGGCCTGGGGCGGCAAGGATTGGTCGCCGGTGCAGCGCTACATCCATGTCGAGGAATTGCAGGCCGCCGCCGTGCCGCAGCCGCTCGGCTTCAACGTCTCCATGGTCGGGCCGGTGATCGCGACCTTCGGCTCGGAGGAACAGAAGAAGCGCTTCCTGCCGGGCACGGCCAATCTCGACATCTGGTGGGCGCAGGGCTTTTCCGAACCTGGCGCGGGGTCCGACCTCGCCTCGCTCAAGACCACCGCGCGGCGGGAGGGCGAGCACTTCATCGTCAACGGCCAGAAGACCTGGACGACGCTCGGCCAATATGCCGACTGGATCTTCTGCCTGGTCCGCACCGACCCGGCGGCGAAGAAGCAGGCCGGCATCTCCTTTCTGCTCATCGACATGAAGACGCCGGGCATCACGCTGCGCCCGATCATCACCATCGATGGCGGGCATGAGGTGAACGAGGTCTTCTTCGACGAGGTCCGCGTGCCGGCGGAGAACCTCGTCGGCGAGCTCAACAAGGGCTGGGACTACGCGAAGTTCCTGCTAAGCAACGAACGCATCGGCATCGCGCGCATCGGCATGACGAAGGAGCGCCTGGCGCGGGTGAAGCGCCTGGCGCAGGAGACACCGGCCGGCGAGGGCATGGTCTGGGACGATCCCGATTTCCGCCGCCGCCTCGCCTGGTCGGAGATCGAGCTGAAGGCGCTGGAGATCACGCAGATGCGCGTGGTCGCCGCCCAGCGCAGCCGGGCCTCCGACAAGCCGGACCCGTCTTCCTCCATCCTCAAGATCAAGGGCAGCGAGATCCAGCAGCAGGCCACGCAACTGCTGATGGATGTCGCCGGCCCCTACGCCCTGCCGCGCCCGGACCGGGAGGAAGACGGCCTGAACCTGCCCTCGGTCGGCCCCGAATGGGCGGATGCGGCCGCGCCGCTCTTCTTCAATTTCCGCAAGGTCTCGATCTACGGCGGCAGCAACGAGATCCAGCGCAACATCATCGCCAAAGCCTTCCTGGGGCTCTGAAGAGACATGGATTTCGATCTCACCGACGAACAGCGCCTGCTGGCCGATTCCGTCGGGCGCCTCGTCAGCGATGCCTATGGCGATTTCGAGAAGCGGCAGGCCTATCGCGCCACGCCGCAGGGCTATGCGGCGGCGAACTGGGCCGCCTTCGCGGAGATGGGCCTGCTGGCGCTGCCCTTCAGCGAGGCCGAGGGCGGCTTCGGCGGCGGTCCCGTCGAGACCATGATCGTCATGGAGGCCTTCGGGCGCAGGCTGGTGGTGGAGCCTTTCCTGGCCACCGTCGTGCTCGGCGCGGGGCTGGTGCGGCGCGCGGGCGATGCGGCGCAGCGGGCGGCGATCATTCCGGCGGTGGCGGAGGGCAGCCTCACCCTCGCGCTCGCGCATCAGGAACGCCAGGCACGGCACGACCTGCACGATGTCGCCACGACCGCGACGCGGGAGGGCACAGGCTGGGTGCTGCAGGGCGCGAAGGGCGTGGTGCTGGGCGGCGACAGCGCGGGACGGCTGATCGTCTCGGCCCGGAGCGCGGGCGCGCGGCGCGACCGGGCCGGGATCAGCCTGTTCCTGCTCGACCCCGCGACGCCGGGGGTGACGCGCCGCGGCTATGCGACGCAGGACGGGCTGCGCGCCGCCGAGATCGTGCTGGAGGCGGTGCGCCTGCCCGCCGAGGCCCTGCTGGGCGCGGAAGGCGCGGCGCTGCCCCTGATCGAGCTGGTGGTGGATGAAGCCATCGCCGCGCTCTGTGCCGAGGCGCTGGGGGCGATGGAGACGCTGCGCGACCTGACGGTGGACTACCTCAAGCAGCGCCAGCAATTCGGCCAGCCCATCGGCAATTTCCAGGCGCTGCAGCACCGTGCCGCGGACATGCTGGTGGCGACCGAGCAGGCGCGCAGCATGGCGATGTATGCGGCGATGATGGTGCAGGACCCCGACCCGGCTTCGCGCCGCACCGCGCTCTCGGCCGCCAAGGCGCTGGTCGGGCGGCTGGCGGACCAGCTCGGCAAGGATGCCGTGCAGCTGCATGGCGGAATCGCGATGACGGAAGAGTACAAGGCAGGGCATTATTTCAAGCGGCTGGCGATCCTCGCCGGGCTGTTCGGCGATGTGGACCACCATCTGCGCCAGGTGGTCGCCGCCGGGGGCCTGCCGGAGGCCGGCTGACGCAAAAGAAGAAACCGGAGGCAGGATCGATGCGCGGCCAGTTCATGCAACGACGTACGGCGCTCGGCCTCGCCATGGCCGGGCTTGCCGCGCCGGCGCTGGGGCAGGCGCGCTTTCCGGACCGGCCGATCCGCATCTATGTGCCCTTCCCGCCGGGCGGGACCACCGACATCCAGATGCGTGCCCTGGCCGAGGGCGCGGGGCGGCGGCTCGGCCAGCCCATCATCATCGAGAACAAGCCCGGCGCCGGCGGCAGCCTGGGCGCCACTGCCCTGGCGCAGGGCACGCGGCCCGATGGCTACACGCTCTCCGTCATGCCGAACTCGATCTTCCGCATCCCGGTGATGATGGCCCGCCCGCCCTATGACCCGATGGTGGATTTCACCTGGGTGATCCGCATGGTGGGCTACACCTTCGGCATCGTGGTCCGCGCCGATGCGCCCTGGCAGACGCTGCAGGATCTGCTGGCGGATGCGCGCGCCAATCCCGGCCGGATCACCTATGGCACGCCGGGCGTGGCCACGCTCGACGTCACGATGGAAATGATTGCGCAGCGGGCGGGCGGCATCCAGTGGGTGCATGTGCCCTTCCGCGGCGGTGCGGACAACATCCAGGCGCTGCTCGCGGGGCAGATCAATGTCTCGGCCGAAAGCAGCGTCTGGGCGGAGCTGGTGCTCGATGGCCGGCTGCGGCTGCTCGCCACCTGGGGCGAGAGCCGGCCCGCGCGCTTCGCCATGGCGCCGACGCTGCGCGAGGCGGGCATCGATATCGTCAACAGCTCGCCCTATGGCCTGGCCGGGCCGCGCGACATGGATCCGGCGGTGGTGCGCGTGCTGCACGACGCCTTCCGCGATTCGCTGCAGGACCCCCAGCATCTCGCGATCCTCGAGCGGTTCAACATGCCGCTGCTCTACGCCGATGGCGCGGCCTATGCCGCCTATGCCCGGCAGTTCTACGAGGAGGACAGCGCGATGGTCCGGCGCATGGGGCTGCGTTTCTGATCCACAACAGTTTCGTGACTTCTATATGAAATCACGATTTGTCCAGGCAATCGCACGCCCTTGATTCAGAAGGCCTTCACTTCGCCCTGGTGATTCGCCATGTGCGTGTCATGCGTCGTGCGTTCTGGTTCCCGTTCCGGGCCGTCGCCGGTGCCGGGTTGGGGAAGTCGAGGAAAATGCCGGAAGGCCTTGTCGGCGGGACATTGCGCCCGGCCGCGGAACAGCGCCGCCAATGCGCGGCCTTGCCGGTCTTCGGGCAGGGGGCGGGCTTGCGTGTGGTGCTCATCACCTCGCGGGAGACGCGGCGCTGGGTGATCCCGAAGGGCTGGGTCGAAGCCGGGGAGGCGCCGCATCGCAGCGCGGCGCGCGAAGCCTTCGAGGAAGCCGGGCTGGCCGGCGATACAGAAACGATCGCCCTGGGCAGCTATGTCTACAACAAGCGCCTTGCGCGCAACGGGCTGCTGCGCTGCGAGGTGCTGGTCTATCGCTTCCGCGTCGCGCGGCTGCTGCGCGACTGGCCGGAGCGCGCGGAGCGTGAGCGCCGGCTCTTCACCCCGGCCGCCGCCGCCGCGCTGGTCATGGAGCCTGACCTCGCGCGGCTGCTCCGCAGCCTCTCGGCCGCCTGATCAGGCGCCGAAGCCGTCGGGCGTGACGCCGCGCGGCTTCACCAGGTCATAGGGCGCGCGCGGCAGATACCGGCCCGTGCCGGGCTCGGCCTGCACCTTGCCCTCGCGCATCACCACCGCGCCGCGGCGCAGCGTGGCCACCGGCCAGCCCGTGACTTCCAGCCCCTCATAGGGCGTGTAGTCGATGGCGTGCTGCATCAGCGCGTTGGTGATGGTCACCTTCTTCCGCGGGTCCCACAGCACGAGGTCGGCATCGCTGCCGGGCTGGATCGCGCCCTTCTTCGGGTAGAGCCCCATGATGCGCGCAGGATTCGTGCTGGTGAGGCGCACGAAATCCTCGATACCGATGCGGCCCTTCGAGACGCCCTCGCTGAAGATGATCGGCAGCCGCGCCGCGAGGCCGGGGATGCCGTTGGGGATCTTCTCGAAGCTCGCCTCGCGCCCGGCCACGGCCTTGCCCTTGTCGCCGCCATAGCTGAAGCCGCAATGGTCGGAGGAGACGACATCGAGCGTGCCGCGGCGGATCATCTCCCAGATCCGCGCATGCTCCGCCGCGTCGCGCGGGGCGGGGGAGCACATGAATTTCGCGCCCTCGAAGCCGGGCCTGTCCATGTCGGCGGCGCCGAGGGTCACGTATTGCGGGCAGGTCTCGCCCCACACCTTCACGCCGCGCGCCTGGGCGCGGGCGATCTCCTCGGCCGCGTCCTCGCAGCTGACGTGGAAGACCTGGATCGGCTGGTCCACCAGCTCGGCCAGCGCGATGGCGCGGTGCGTGGCCTCGCGCTCCACCACGCGCGGGCGCGACCAGGCGTGGTATTTCGGCCCCGTCATTCCGGCGGCAAGCAGCGCCTGGGTGCGCCAGCCGATCGCGTCGTAATTCTCGCAATGCACGGTCACGAGGCAGCCATGCTCGCGCGCGGCGAGCAGCACCTTGATGTATTCGGCGTCGCCCAGGTGCAGCGGTTCGTAGGTGAGGAAGACCTTGAGGCTGCGCACGCCCTCGGCCACCACCTTCGGCACCTCTTCCTGCATCACCTTGTCGGTGGGGTCGGAGATGATCTGGTGGAAGGCGAAGTCGAGCATGCCCGTCTCGCCACGCCGGCGCGCATCCTGGTAGCGCTCCCAGATGCCGAAGCCCTTCCATTGCGGGATGAAGCAGACGACCGAGGTGGTGCCGCCCGCGAAGGCGGAGGTGGAGGCGGTGACGAAGCTTTCCTCGTTCACCGTGATCTGCGGCTCGCCATCCGACATGGTGTAGCCGCCGCGCGAGGTCTCCTCGATGTGGCAATGGCTGTCCACGCCGCCGGGCAGCACGAAGAGGCCATCGGCCTCGATCGTCTGCGCCGCGTCGGTGAGGCGCTCCGCCAGGCTCGCGATGCGCCCGTCCTTCACGCCGACATCGCAGCGCGTCACGCCGAAGCTGGTGGCCACCTGGCCGCCGCGGATGACGAGATCGAATTCTGCCATCGTCCCTCTCCTATCGCCTGTGCGCCGCATCGGCCGCATAGGCGCGACCGTAGCGCTTCTCCAATTGCCGCTGCACCAAGTCCCACAGCGTCGTCATGACCAGGTACCAGAAGGCCGCGGCGAAGAAGAGCTCCAGCACCAGGAAGCGTTCCTGGATCAGGATCTGCGTGCGCCGCAGCAGCTCCTCCATCGAGATGACCGAGGCGACGGAGGTGGTCTTGAGCAGGCCATTCACGCTGTTGCCCAGCGGCGGGATGATGATGCGGAAGGCCTGCGGCCAGGTGATGGTGCGGAACACCTGCGCGCGCGTGAGCCCGAGCGCGAGCCCGGCCTCGCGCTGCCCCTTGCCGACGGCCGAGATGCCCGAGCGCACGATCTCGCTCAGATAGGCGGCCTCGTTCAGTGCGAGGCCGAGCAGGGCTGCCTGCACCACGGTGAAGCGCAGCCCGAACAGCGGCAGGCCGGTGTAGATGATCAGCAGCTGCACCAGCAGCGGCGTGCCGCGGAAGAACCAGCAATAGCCCTGCGCGAGGCCCGCGAGCAGCCGCTGGCCGGAGAGTCGCGCCAGCGCGATGATCACCCCGAGCACGAGCCCACCCGCCAGCGAGGCGGCGGTGAGCCACAGCGTGGTCACCGCGCCTTCCAGCAGGAAGGGGTTGAAGAGGTATTCGAAGAACCCCTGCCAGGACCAGATATGGATGAGGATGAACTCCTGCTGCCCGCCCGCGCATGCGGGCGGGGGTTAAGCGGGGATTATTGCGGGCCGACGATCTCGAAGGCGCCGGTCCACTTGTTGGCGCCGTAGCGGTCGAACAGCGCGTCGTAGCTGCCATCGGCCTTCATCTCGGTCAGCACCTGCGCAACCGCATTCGCCAGCACGCGCGAGCGGAAGTTGAGGCTGGCGGGCGTCGGGAACAGGCCATGGATCACGCGCGGGAAATCGCCGCGCTGGTCGTATTCGGCGGCCACCGCATCCACGCTCGTCACCGCTTCCACCTGGCCCGCGCGCAGCGCCTGGAAGGCGATGGCGAAATTGTCGAAGGTGCGGATGTTGATCGGGCGCAGCCCGCGCGCGACGAGATCCGCGCTGATCGCGCGCGTGCGCGCTTCCTCGAAGCCGCCGATCTCCACGCCCACGGTGCGGCCGGCGAGGTCATCGACGCCGCGGATGTTGAGCGGATTGCCGCGCGCGGCGGAAAGGGCGACCGCCTGGTTCTCGTAGCGCAGCATCTGCATGATGCGCGCGCGTTCCTCGGTGTAGAAGGTGCCGGTGTTGATCATGTCCCACCGCCGCGCGGCGAGGCCCGGGATCATCGCGCTGAACTCGATGCGCACCCATTCCGGCGTCAGGCAGAGCCGGCGCGCGATCTCCTGGCCCAGCTCATAGCGCAGGCCCTGCAGCTGGCCCTGCGCGTTGACGAATTGCAGCGGCGGCAGGGTCGGGTTGATCGACATCACCAGCGTGCGCGGCTTGATGAGTTCGCTGTCCGCCACGCGCGGCGTGCAGGTGGGGGCTTGCGCGAAGGCGGGTGTGGCGGCCACGGCAAGCACCGCGGCCAGGATCATGCGACGCATCGAAGTGTCTCCCTCTCGGATCGGAACATCAGGCGGCTTGTTGGGCGGGGTAGCGTGCCCCCTCGGCGAGCAGGCCAAGATTCTGCAGCACGGCGGCCAGTTGCGGCATGTCCGCGCCGGGCAAGGGCAGGCGCGGCGGGCGCGGATCGCCCATGCTCATGCCCATCAGCCGGAAGCCCGCCTTGGTGCCCGCGACGTAGCGCGGCCCACCGACGAAGGGCAGCAGCGGCACCAGCTTGCGATACAGCGCCAGCGCGCGGTCCCTGTCCTTGTCGAAGGCGGCGGCGTGGAACATCTCGGTGGACAGGCGCGGCGCGAGGTTCGAACACACCGCCACCCAGCCGATCGCGCCCAGCCACGCGCTCTCATAGCCGAGCACGCCGGCGAAGACCTCCATGCGGTCTTCGCAGAGCGCGACGATGTCGCGCACGCGCGTCACCTCCAGCGTGCTTTCCTTCACGTAGAGGCAGTTCGGAATCTGCGCGAGCTTCGCCAGGATCGGCGGCGTGAGGTCCACATTCGCCGTCGCGGGATTGTTGTAGACCATGATCGGGATGCCGATCGCATCCGCCACGGTCTTGTAGTGGTGGAACAGCTCGGCCTCGGTCGGCACCGAATAGAAGGGCGGGATGATCATCACGCCATCCGCGCCGAGCGATTCGGCTTCCTTCGAGGTGCGCACCACCTCGCGCGTGTCCTCGGCGCCGGTGCCGATCAGCACGGGCACGCGCCCGCGCGCGGTACGCACCACCGTCTCGACGATCGCGGTGCGCTCCTCGGGCGAGACGGAGAGGAACTCCCCCGTGCTGCCAAGGGGAATCAGCCCTCGTATACCTTCGGCGATCTGGAATTCCACCAGCCGCGCCAATGCAGGCAGGTCCACCGCCGCACCGCCTTCGGTGAAGGGCGTGACGAGAACCGTGTAGCAGCCGCGGAAAGGATTTTGCGCCATCGCCATCATCCACGCTATCGAGGAGCGCATCGGAACCTCTTTCGACAGGCACGACAAGCCCGTTCATGCGGCTGACCCATCCAGACATCACCGTCTCTGCCCAAGAGGTCGGCATCACCTTCGACGGCCGCCCGATTCGCGCGCTCGCCGGGGAGAGCCTGGCCGCGGCGCTAGCGGCGGCCGGCATCGCCACCTTCCGCCACACCGGCAAGGGCGCGCCGCGCGGCCTGTATTGCGGCATGGGGGCCTGCTTCGACTGCCTCGTGACCATCGATGGCCGCGCCAGCCAGCGCGCCTGCCTCGCCAAGGTGCGCGACGGGCTGGTGGTGCACAGCGCCGCTCCCGCGCAACCCGCACCCCTCGCGCCACCGCCCGAAGCTGCGGCGGCGGAGAAGCCCTGCGACGTGCTCGTCGTCGGCGCAGGCCCCGCGGGCCTATCGGCAGCCATTGCGGCGGCGGAGCATGGTGCGACGGTGGTTGTGCTGGATGAGCGCGATTCAACCGGCGGTCAGTATCTCAAGCCGCTCGCGACGAGCCACAGCCACGCCGCGCCCGACCGGCAGTTCCGCCAGGGGGCGGCGCTGCGGGCGCAGGCCGAGGCGGCCGGCGTGGTCTTCGCCTTCGGCGCCACCGTCTGGGGCGCCTTCGCCCCCGATGAGGTGGCCGCGCTGGTGGCGGGCGAGAACACCATCTTCCGTCCGCGCCGGCTGATCCTCGCCGCCGGCGCGCATGAGCGCCCGGTGCCCATTCCCGGCTGGACCCTGCCCGGCGTGATGACCACGGGCTGCCTGCAGACGCTCGCGCGCGCCAACCGCGTCTCGCCCGGAGAGCGCGTGGTGATCGCGGGCAATGGCCCGCTCAACCTGCAGCTCGCCTGCGAGTTGATCGAGGGCGGCGTGCAGGTGGCCGCGGTGCTCGAGGCCGCGCCCAGGCCGGGCTTTGCCGCCTGGCGCCAGACGCTGCGCCTCGCCGCCAGCGCGCCTGACCTGGCCTGGGACGGCGCGCGCTACCTGCTGACGATGAAGCGCGCCGGCGTGCCGCTGCTCTGGGGCGCCCGGCCGCTGGCCGCGGAAGGCGAGGGCCAGTTCCGCGTCCTGCGCGCCAGCACCCCCACCGGCGAGATCCGCATCGAGGCCGATGCGCTGGCGCTCAACCTGGGCTTCCAGCCGGAGACGGGGCTCGCCCGCGCGCTCGGCTGCGCGCATCGCTTCGTCGACAGCGGGCTCGGCCGGCTCGAGACGATCACCGACGCCGATGGCCGCACCTCCCTGCCCAGCGTCTTCGCCGTGGGCGATGGCGCGCAGATCGGCGGCGCGCGCATCGCGCTCGCCCGCGGGCGCCTCGCCGGGCTGGCCGCCGCGCGCGACCTGCGGCAGGCGGTGCCGGAGGATGAGGGCACGCGCCGCGCGCTCGATCGCGCCATCGCCTTCCAGGACGCGCTGTGGCGCTTCTTCGCGGTGCCGGAATTCGATGCCACGGCCCTCGCCGACACCACCCTGGTCTGCCGCTGCGAGGAAGTGACGGCGGGCGAGATCCGCGCCGCGCAGCAGGGCGGGGCAGGCTCGCCGGGCGCGATCAAGAAGGCGACGCGGGCCGGCATGGGCCGCTGCCAGGGCCGCATGTGCGCCGCCACCGTGGCCCGGCTTTCCGGCGTGGCGGCCGAGACGGATTGGGCCGCGCCGCGCGCGCCGCTCAAGCCCGTGCCCGCGCTGGCGCTCGCCATGCAGCGTCCCGAATGGGTGGAGGGGCCGAGCGCCGATCCCGGCCCGGCCATCCGTGTTGCCAGCGCCCCCCCGCGTGAGAGCCAGGAATGCGACGTGCTGGTGGTGGGGGGCGGCGTGATGGGGCTGTGCATCGCCACCGCCCTGGCGCGCGAGGGCCTGGGCGTGGTGCTGGCCGAGCGCGGCGAGATCGGGCAGGGCGCGACCACCGCCAATGCCGGCAGCCTGCATGTGCAGCTTCATGCCTATGACAGCGCCGGCGATGCCGAGGGGCCGGACAGCCCGGCGGCGCAGATCCTGGCCATTGGCCCGGCCTCCGTCGCGCTCTGGCATGACATCGCGCGCGAGGCCGGGGAGAGCCTGGGCATCCGTGTCGCGGGCGGGATCATGCTGGCCGAGACGCCCGAGCAGCTTGCGCGCCTCGCCACCAAGACGGCGCTGGAACGCAGCTTCGGCGTGGACAGCCGCGTGCTGGGCGCCAACGAACTCTACGCCGAGGCGCCCTACCTCGCCCCGGGCTTCGCGGGCGCGGCCTTCTGCGCCGCCGAGGGGCAGATGGACCCGCTGCGCGGCCTCTCGGCGCTGCTGTCGCTCGCGCGCCGCGCCGGCGTGGTGCTGCGCAGCGCCTGCGGCGTGGCGCAGCTTCGCCATGACGGCACCGCCTTCCGCGCCGAGACGACCGATGGCCTCGCGATCCGCGCCGGTCGGCTCGTCAACGCCGCCGGCCCCTGGGCAGGGGACATCGCGCGGCTGCTCGACGCCCCCATCCCCGTCTCCGCCGCCGTGCAGCAGGTGCTGGTGACCGAGGCCGCGGGCAGCGAGATCATGCGCCACCTGATCCTGCACGGCAGCCGCCACCTCTCCCTCAAGCAGGGCGATGCGGGCCACCTGGTGATGGGCGGCGCCTGGCCCGGCACGCTCGACCCGCTCGGGCGGCCGCGCAACCTCCGCGGGTCGATCGAGGGCAACCTCTACGTCGCCAAGACCGTGCTGCCGGCGCTGGGCGGCCTCAACCTCATCCGCGCCTGGACCGGGCTGAACGTGCAGGTGCCCGGGCCGATCCTGGGCGCCGACCCGCGCCTGCCGGGGCTGTTCCACGCGGTGACCTTCAACGGCTGGACGCTGGGGCCCGTGGTCGGGGCGCTGATCGCCGAGGCCATCACCGGGCGCGGCGGGCCGCCGGCGGCCTTCTCGCCCGGAAGGTTCCTCCGCGGCTGAGGGATGCGTGCTGGCGGGCGTTGCCCCTCCGCAGAGGCTGGCGCGCCCCTCAGTGCAGCCGGGGTGCCTTGAGGAAGCGCGCGCGGTCGGAGGTGGTGATGGTCAGGGTGAGGCGCCGGCCGTCGCGCTCCGCCACCAGCGTCACGTTGATGCCGGCGGGTCCGCGCGACCACAGGCGGCGCCACAGGGCGGCCAGGTCTGCAGGTTCCTCGCCATCGAGGCTGAGGATCCGGTCGCCCGTGCGCAGACCCGCCCGTTCCGCCGGGCCCTTGGGGGCGAGGGAGGCAACGACGATGCCCTCTTCCTGGTCGGCGGCGTAGAGGCCGATCCACGGGCGGGGAGGTTTGTTGACGCGCCCATAGGTCAGCATGTCGCCCAGGATCGGGTGCAGCAGGCCGATCGGCACGATCATGTTGAGGTCGAGCTTGCGGCCCTTGGGGTCCTGGTGCTGCAGCACCAGCGAGCCGATGCCGTGCAGCTTGCCGTCGGGTCCGATCAGCGCGGCGCCGCCCCAGGCGGGGTGGGCGGGGGCGGTGAAGAGCGCTTCTTCCAGCAGGTATTCCCAATAGCCGGCGAAGGCCTCGCGTGCGACGACCGAGCAGGCGATGGCGCCGCCGGACGGGGTGCGGCTGCGCCCGCCTGGCTGCGGCGCGGCGGCCAGGATGGTCTGGGTGCCGGTCTCGGGCAGCGTACCGTCCGAGAGTTCGAGACCGGAGCAGTCGAGCCGGCCCAGGGCCTGAACCAGGCCGAAGCCCGTCTCGAAATCATAGGCGAGGGCGTGGCCAGGGACAGCACGCCCGGCGGCGGTGGTGATCCACACGCTCTCGGCTTCACCGATCAGGTAGCCGATGGTCAGCACCAGGCCGGGCGGCGCGCCGGGGGCGGTGATGACCACGCCGCTGCCCTCGCGCTCCGTGCCCAGCGTGCGGGCGGAGAAGGCATCCGCCGGCACGCGGGCCCGCAGCGCCACCACCTGGCTGAGCGCGGCCGGCACGTCGAAGCTGAACTCGGCCGGGTCCGGGCGCAGATCCTCGGGGATGCTCCACTCATCCTCGTCGGACATCAGCGTTCCTGTGCCAAGGGCGGGGCCTGGCTAGAAGGTGGGGCCAGGGCGGAAGCCCGGCGTGTCGATGCCCACATCGGGCGGGGTCAGGAAGCCGGGCACCGCGCCGGGGCAGCGGAAGGCGATGCGGTAGTCGGTGACGCCGATCTCGGTGCGCACGGCCTCGAATTCGCGGCCACGGGCGGCGCAATAGGCGCGGGCCTCGGCCACGCCGGCGCGCGCGGCGGTGGCGGGGCTCGCGGCCTGCATCGTCAGGGCGAAGAGCCCGCCCTCAAGCTCCACCACCGCGCTGCGCGTGGCGCAGGCGGCAAGCAGGAGAAGCGGCGTCAGCAGCAGGGCGGGGCGGGCGGGCATCGGTTTCCGGGCAAGGACAGCCAAGGTTACGCGCGGCCTTGCCCTTCTGCCAACCTCAGGCCGCGGCCTTGGCTTCGCGGCGGCGCCGGTGCAGCACGAATTCGGTGTAGCCGTTCGGCTGCGCCGCACCTTCGAACACCAGGTCGCAGGCCGCCTTGAAGGCCGGGCCGTCGAAGCCCGGCGCCATCGGCGTGTAGAGCGGGTCGGCGGCGTTCTGGCGGTCCACCACCGCGGCCATGCGGCGCATGGTTTCCTCCACCTGGGCGCGGGTGACGATGCCGTGGCGCAGCCAGTTGGCGATGTGCTGGCTGCTGATGCGCAGCGTCGCACGGTCTTCCATCAGGCCGACATCGTTGATGTCCGGCACCTTCGAGCAGCCCACGCCCTGGTCCACCCAGCGCACGACATAGCCCAGGATGCCCTGGGCGTTGTTGTCGAGCTCGGCCTGCACCTCGGCGGGCGACCAGTTGGTGTTCTGCGCCAGCGGCACGGTCAGGATGGCATCCAGGCTCGCGCGGCGCCCGCCGGCCGCGATCTCCGCCTGGCGGGCGGCGACCGAGACCTCATGGTAGTGCAGCGCGTGCAGCGTGGCCGCGGTGGGGGAGGGCACCCAGGCCGTGCTCGCCCCCGCCTTGGGGTGGCCGATCTTCTGCGTGAGCATCGCCGCCATCATGTCCGGCATCGCCCACATGCCCTTGCCGATCTGCGCGCGCCCGCGCAGGCCGCACATCAGGCCGACATCGACGTTCCAATCCTCATAGGCGGCGATCCAGGGGGCGGCCTTCATGTCGCCCTTGCGGACCACGGGGCCGGCTTCCATGCAGGTGTGGATCTCGTCGCCCGTGCGGTCGAGGAAGCCGGTGTTGATGAACACAACACGGTCCTTCGCCGCCTGGATGCAGGCCTTGAGGTTCACCGTGGTGCGGCGTTCCTCATCCATGATGCCCATCTTCACCGTGGCGCGCGGCAGGGAGAACGCGTCCTCCACGCGGGCGAAGAGCAGGTCGGCATGCGCGACCTCCTCCGGCCCATGCATCTTGGGCTTGACGATGTAGACGCTGCCCTTGCGGGAATTCATGCGCTTGCCGCGGCCGGGCGGCTGGATGTCGTGCAGCGCGATCGCCACCGTCACCAGCGCGTCCAGCGCGCTCTCGGGCACTTCGGCGCCGTCCAGCGTGACGACGTCGGTCATCATGTGGTGGCCGACATTGCGCACCAGCATCAGCGAGCGGCCCGGCAGCGTCACCGCGCCACCGGCCGGGCGCGTCCAGGCGCGGTCGGCGTTGAGGCGGCGGGTGATGGTCTTGCCGCCCTTCTCGAGGGTCGCGGTCAGGTCACCCTTCATCAGGCCGAGCCAGGCGCGATAGACGTCGATCTTGTCGGCGGCGTCCACGGCGGCGACGCTGTCCTCGCAATCCATGATGGTGCTGAGCGCGGATTCCAGCACGAGGTCCGAGATGCCGGCCGGATCGGCGCGGCCGATCTCGCTGCTGCGATCGACATGGATCTCGAGATGCAGGCCGTTGTTCACCAGCAGGATCGCGCCCGGCGCCCAGGGCTCGCCCTGGTAGCCCACGCATTGGCCGGGACGTGCGAGGCCGACCTTGCGGCCATCGGCCAGCGTCACCGCCAGCGCGCCCGCCTCGATCGCGTAGAAGGTGCTCTGCGCATGGCTCGCCCCGCCGGCGAGCGGCGCGGCCTTGTCGAGCACGCCGCGGGCGAAGGCGATGACCTTGGCGCCGCGCGCCGGGTTGTAGCCGCGCCCGCGCGCCGCATCCCCGGTCTCGGGCAGGGCGTCGGTGCCGTAGAGCGCGTCATAGAGGCTGCCCCAGCGCGCATTCGCCGCATTCAGCGCATAGCGGGCGTTGGAGACAGGCACGACGAGCTGCGGGCCGGCCAGGTCCGCGATCTCGGGATCGACATCGGTGGTGCCGACCGAGAAATCGCCGGGCTCGGGCAGCAGGTAGCCGATCTCGCGCAGGAAATCGTTGTAGGCCTGCTGGTCGATGGGCCGTGCCGGGTTGGCGCGGTGCCAGGCATCGATCTGCGCCTGCAGCGCATCGCGCTTGGCGAGCAGGGCAGCGTTGCGCGGCGCCCATTCGGCGAGGATGTTCTCCATCGAGGACCAGAAGCGCGCCGGCTCGACCCCCGTGCCGGGCAGGGCCTCGGCCTCGATGAACGCGCGGAAGGCGGCATCCACGCCGAGTTTCCCGATCTGCACCCGCTCAGCCACTGTTCAATCTCCTCAACCCTGCGGCCCAAGGCAGACAGGGGCGGGCCGGCAGCGGCGCGGGGTTTGGGGGCAATCCTCGCGGGTGGCAAGAGGGGAAGCAGGGATGTCCTACCAGGAAGATGCCCGGCGGATCGATTCATTGATCCCGTCTTGCAACAGATGAAATAAATTGACTAGGTTGTGGAGCATGTTAACCAGAAACCCTCCCCCAGTCGCCGCAACCGGGCTGCCGTCAATCGACGCGGCGTCCCTGGGCATGTCGGCGCGCCGTCTTGCGCCGGTGCAGACCCGCACGCTGGTCGAGCAGGCCGCCGAGGCTGTCGTCGCCGCCGCCGCCCGCGGTGCCTTTCTGCCCGGTGACCGGCTGGTCGAGGCCGAGATCGCCCGCGAACTCGGCATCAGCCGGGTCCCCGTGCGCGAAGCGCTGCGCCTTCTGGAAAGCCAGGGCATCGTCGTCAGCACGCCCTACAAGGGCATGCGGCTGATGCGGGTGACCAATCGCGGCGTGGCCGAGCTGATGCGGGTCCGCACGGCACTCGAGATGCTCGCGATCCGGGAGATCGCCCAGGCCGGCCCGCTGCCGCCGGAGGCCATCAGCCTCGCCCGTGAGGCCGCGGCGGCCTATGAGGCCGCAGCGCGTGGTGGCGACAAGGCCGAGATCGTCGCGGCGGATGAGGCTCTGCATGGCCAGCTCTGCCGGTTGTCGGGCAATACCGTGCTGCTGGGAATCTGGCTGGGCTTGGCGCGGCAGCTCTCCGTGGTCTGGGGGCTGGGCCATGCCGTGCGGCCCACGGCGGTGACGGTCGCTGAGCACACCGCCTTGCTCGATTCGCTCGAGCGTGGCGATTGCGACGCCGCGAGGCGCCAGCTCGCCGCGCATCTCGCCTGGCATAGCGAGCTGGATTTCGAGGCCGAGATCGAATCCCGCCGTCGGGCCCGCGACAAGGGCTGAACCACCTCCCTCTTGCCGGCCCGCAGCCGCGCCGCTAACCCTTCCCGCGGGCCACGCCCCCCCACCGGGGCGCATTCGCTTCTGGAAGGGAGCCACCGCCATGAGCACCAAGCCGGACATCCGTCCGTCGAACCCCCGCCCCGGCGACAAGCCGGCAAACCCAAAGTTTTCCTCAGGTCCCTGCGCCAAGCGTCCCGGCTGGACGCTGGAGGCGCTGGCCGGCGCGCAGCTTGGCCGCAGCCATCGCGCCAGCGGCCCCAAGGCCGCGCTGGCCGAGGTCATCACCCGTTCCAAGGCTGTGCTCGGCATGCCCGCCGATTGGCGGCTCGGCATCGTCCCCGGCTCGGATACCGGCGCGGTCGAGATGGCGATGTGGTCGCTGCTGGGCGCGCGCGGCGTGGAGATCCCGGCCTGGGAATCCTTCTCGGCCGATTGGGCCGCCGATGTGGTGAAGGAACTCAAGCTCGCCGACGCCCGCGTGGTGAAGGCGCCCTACGGCAAGCTGCCGGACCTCAAGGCGCTCGACTGGTCGCGCGACGTGGTCTTCGTCTGGAACGGCACGACCAGCGGCGTGCGCGTGGCCGATGGTGACTGGATTCCCGATGACCGCGAGGGCCTCGCCATCTGCGACGCCACCTCGGCCGCCTTCGCGATGGACCTGCCCTGGCACAAGCTCGATGTCGTGACCTGGTCCTGGCAAAAGGTGCTGGGCGGCGAGGCCGCGCATGGCATGCTGGCGCTCTCGCCACGCGCCGTCGCGCGCCTTGAATCCCACACACCTTCCTGGCCGATGCCCAAGGTCTTCCGCCTCACCAAGGGCGGCAAGCTGGTTGAGGGCATCTTCAAGGGCGAGACGATCAACACCCCCTCCATGCTCTGCGTCGAGGATGCGCTGGATGGCCTGCGCTGGGCGGAAGGCGTGGGGGGGCTGAAGGGCCTGGTGGCGCGCTCCGAGGCCAATCTCGCGGCCATCGCGGCTTGGGTCGCGCAGTCGAACTGGGCCGCCTTCCTGGCGGAGGATCCGGCCACGCGCTCCTGCACCTCGATCTGCCTGAAGATCGTGGCACCGTGGTTCACCGCGCTGGATGCCGAAGGGCAGGCGGCGGCGGCGAAGAAACTGGCCTCGCTGCTCGAGAAGGAAGGCGTGGCGCTGGACGCCGCGAATTACCGCGACGCGCCGCCGGGCCTGCGCATCTGGGGCGGGGCGACGGTCGAGACCGCCGACATCGCTGCCTTGCTGCCCTGGCTCGACTGGGCCTTCGCCGCCGTCGAGGCCGAATTCGCCAAGGCGGCCGCGTGATGCCCAAGGTCCTGATCAGCGACAAGCTCTCGCCCGCCGCCATCGCCATTTTTCGGGCGCGCGGGATCGAGACGGATTTCAAGCCGGGTCTCGCCCCCGCCGAGCTGCGCGCCATCATCGGCGACTATGATGGCTTGGCCATCCGCAGCGCCACCAAGGTAACTCGGGAAATGCTCGACGCGGCGCCGAAGCTGCGCGTGGTGGGCCGTGCGGGCATCGGCGTGGACAATGTCGATGTGTCGAGCGCGACCGCGCGCGGCGTGGTCGTGATGAACACGCCGCATGGCAATGCCATCACCACGGCCGAGCACGCCATCGCGATGATGTTCGCCCTCGCGCGCCAGATCCCGGAAGCCTCCGCCTCCACCAAGGCTGGCAAGTGGGAGAAGAACCGCTTCATGGGCACCGAGCTGTCGGGCAAGACGCTCGGGCTGGTGGGCGCGGGCAATATCGGCTCGATCGTCGCCAACCGCGCCATCGGGCTGCACATGAAGGTCATCGCCTACGACCCCTTCCTCAGCGAGAAGCGCGCCCTTGAACTCGGCGTGGAGAAGGTGGAGATCGACGCGCTGGTGGCGCGCGCCGACATCGTGACGATCCACGCCCCCTATACCGAGCAGACGAAGAACATCCTGAATCGCGCGCGCATCTTCGGACTCAAGAAGGGCGCGCGGGTGATCAACTGCGCGCGCGGCGGGCTGGTGGATGAGGCCGCGCTGTTCGAGGCCCTGCAATCCGGCCACCTCGCCGGCGCGGCGCTCGACGTGTTCGAGACCGAGCCCGCGACCGACAGCCCGCTCTTCACGCTTGAGAACGTGGTCTGCACCCCGCATCTGGGCGCGGCCACCGCCGAGGCGCAGGAGAATGTGGCGCTGCAGGTGGCCGAGCAGATGAGCGACTTCCTGCTCACCGGCGCGGTCTCCAACGCCATCAACATGCCCAGCGTGACGGCCGAGGAAGCCCCGCGCCTCAAGCCCTATATGGAACTCGCCCGCCAGCTCGGCGCGCTCGCCGGCCAGCTCACCGCCGCGCAGGGCGAGGAGATCAAGGCGATCCGAGTGGAGTATGAAGGCCAGGCGGCGGATCTCAACCATCGCCCGCTGACCGCCGCCGCGCTCGCCGGCGTGCTGACGCCCATCATGGGCGCCGTGAACATGGTCAACGCCCCCGTCGTCGCGCGCGATCGCGGCATCGAGGTGGCGGAGACGGTGCTGGAACGCTCGGGCGACTACGCGACGCTCGTGCGTGTGACCGTGGTGACCGAGGGGCTGCACCGCTCGGTCGCCGGCACGCTGGTCGGCACCGGCAAGCCGCGCCTGGTGGAGATCAAGGGCATCGCGGTGGAGGCCGATTTCGCGCCCCACATGCTCTATGTGACGAATCAGGACCGCCCCGGCTTCATCGGCCGCTTCGGCACGACGCTGGCCGAAGCCGGCATCAACATCGCCACCTTCCATCTCGGCCGCAACGCGCCAGGTGGCGATGCGATCTGCCTGGTGAGCCTGGACGCGCCGATCCCCGACAGCGTCCTGGCCGCCGTGCGCGCCCTGCCGCTGGTGGTGCGCGCGGTGCCGCTGGCCTTCTGAGGCGGCTTCAGCTCCGCCGCACGCGCCCGTCGCGGCGGCGGACTTCCACCGCCGCCGCGCCGGCGGCTTCGGCCACACGCGGCAGGCGCGGCAGGCTCGACAGGCGGCGCAGCGTGGCAGGCCCGCCGAGCGGGAAGGCGGGGCCGGTCAGCGCCGCCTCGGCCCGCACGACGCTGCCCGCATCCAGCGCCGCCGAGGCCTCCCGCAGCGATCCGATGACGAGGTCGCTCGGGGCATCGGGGGCGATGCCGATGGCCTCGCGCATCTCCGCCCGACCTAGGCGCGTGGCGTTGATCACGGTGATGCTGGCCTCGATGTTCCAGCGCGGATCGGTCTGGAAGCCCTCGGTCAGCACCTCCAGCTGCACGGCCGCCAGCGCCGCCTCGCTCGGCCGCCCGGCGAGGCGCGAGGTGTCGCCCAGCATCGCGGGCGCGGCCAGCGAAGCCGCGCGCACGGGGTCCCCGAAGCCGAGCAGCTGCTCGGCGGCCGGATCGGCGCAGGCGGCGAGGGCGACGAGGGGCAGGGCGAGCATCAGGCGGCGGCGCATCGGCGATCTCCAGGGTTGCGCCAACAGATGGCGCAGCGGCGCCGCCACACCAAGTGCCGGATTGTCGCAGATCGAGACGCTTCGTGACTTGGCCTGGCGGGGGGTGTGCTGCGCATGGTGCGGCGCAACAGACCGGAGCCAGCCGATGTCCGCCTCCCCACCCATCCTCGCCCGACGCGGCATGCTGCTGGCCGCGCCCGCGCTGCTGCTGCGCCCCGCCCAGGCCCAGACCCCGACGCAGAGCCTGCGCACGCCCGCCCAGATGGAAGGCCCCTATTATCCCCGCGCGATCCCGGCCGACGCCGATGCCGATCTGCGGCGCGTGGCGGGCCAGGCGGGGGCGGCGCGGGGCCAGCCTTTGCTGCTCACCGGGCTGGTGCGCGGTCCCGATGGCGCGGCGCTGCCGGGCACGCGGGTCGAGATCTGGCAGGCGGATCACCGTGGCATCTACCTCCACCCCGGCGATGCGCGCCTCGCCGAGCGCGACGCGGCCTTCCAGGGCTATGGCCGCGCCGTGGCGGATGGCGCCGGGCGCTACGCCTTCCGCACCATCCGCCCGGGCCTCTATCCGGGGCGCACGGTGCATATCCACTTGCGTGCCCAGGCCGCTTCGGGTGGGGCGGCGCTGACCACCCAGGTCTATTTCCCGGACGAGCCGCGCAACGACTCCGACATGCTGCTCCGCCGCCTGACCCCGGATGCGCGGCGGCTGCTGATGGCGGTGGTCACGCCGAGCGATGAGGGGCAACAGGCGGTCTTCGACATCTTCCTTGGCTGACCCAGGGGCGGGATCGGCCGGGCAGGGGTTGCGGCCGGCGCCCCCCCCTGCCACACACGCGCCGCCCTTTCGGCCCTGTAGATCCCATGACCGACGACCCGCCCAACCCCGCCCTTCTGCCCGCCGGCCTCGCCGACCTGCTGCCGCCCGAGGCGGAGCAGGAGGCGCATCTGGTCGAGCGCCTGGCCGAGTGCTTCGCCCGCCACGGCTATGAGCGCGTGAAGCCGCCGCTGCTGGAATTCGAGGACAGCCTCTTCGCCGGCTCCGGCGCCGCCATGGCCGAGCAGACCTTCCGGCTGATGGACCCGGTCAGCCAGCGCATGATGGGGCTGCGCGCCGACACCACGCCGCAGGTCGCGCGGATCGCCGCCACGCGGCTCGCGGGCGTGCCGCGGCCGCTGCGGCTGAGCTATGCCGGCCAGGTGCTGCGCGTGCGCGGCTCTGAACTCGCCCCGGCGCGGCAGATCCCGCAGGCGGGCATCGAGTTGATCGGCATCGATACGCCCGAGGCCGATGCCGAGGTCGCGGCCGTGACGGCCGAGGCGCTGCGGGGCTTGGGCGTGCGCGGCGCCTCGCTCGACATCACGCTGCCGCGCATGGCGCCCGCGCTGCTCGACGCGGCCGGCGTGGCGGGTGAGGCGCGCCGGCGGCTGGCCCGCGCGCTGGACCGCAAAGATGCGGCCGCCGTGACCAGCCTGGGGGCGGCCGCCGGCATGTCGCCCACGCTGCTGCCCGTGCTGCTGGCCGCGGCCGGGCCGGTGGATGGCGCCCTGGCCGCGCTGGAGGCCGCCGATCTTCCGCCTGCCGCCCGCGCCATGGCCGACAATGCGGCGGCCGTGGTGGCGGCGCTGCGGGCGCTCGAGCCCGATCTGCGCATCACCCTCGACCCCGTCGAGTTCCGCGGCCTGCGCTACCACACCGGCGTCGCCTTCACCGTCTTCGGCGAGGGCATGAGCGGCGAACTGGCCCGCGGCGGGCGCTACCTCTCGGGCGAGGAGCCCGCGACGGGCATGACGCTCTACCCCGATGCGCTGGCCCGCGCCGTGGCCGCGCCGGCCCTGCGGCACCGCGTCTTCCTGCCCATCGGCGCCGCGCCCGAAGCCGCCGCCGCGCTGCGCGCCCAGGGCTTCGCCACGCTGCGCGCGCTCTCGCCCACCGATACCCCCGCCCGCCTGCGCTGCACCCATGTGCTGCGCGCAGACGGCGTGACCGCCCTTCTGGAGGACTGACACAATGGCCAATGTCGCCGTGATCGGCGCCCAATGGGGCGATGAGGGCAAGGGCAAGGTGGTGGACTGGCTCGCCAGCCGGGCCGACATCGTCGTGCGCTTCCAGGGCGGGCACAATGCCGGCCATACGCTGGTGGTGGGCGATCAGACCTACAAGCTCAGCCTGCTGCCCTCGGGCGTGGTGCGCGGCAAGCTCGGCGTCATCGGCAATGGCGTGGTGCTGGACCCCGAGGCGCTGCTCTCCGAGATTGCACGGGTCACCGCGCAGGGGTTGTCGGTGACGCCCGCCAATCTGCGGATCGCCGAGAACGTGCCGCTGATCCTTCCGGTCCACCCCGCGCTCGACAAGGCGCGGGAGGTGGCGCGCGGCGCGCATGCCATCGGCACCACCGGGCGCGGCATCGGCCCGGCCTATGAGGACAAGGTGGCGCGCCGCGCCATCCGCCTCTCCGACCTCGCCGAGCCGGAAGTGCTGGCCCGCAAGCTCGACGAATTGCTGCTGCACCACAACACGCTGCTGCGCGGCCTGGGCGCCGCCACCTTCGAGAAGCAGGCGCTGCTGGAATTGCTGCTCGGCCTCGCGCCGAAGCTGCTGCCCTTCGCCGAGCCCGTCTGGGCCCTGCTGGAAGAGGCCCACCACGCCGGCAAGCGCGTGCTGTTCGAGGGCGCGCAGGCGGTGATGCTCGATGTCGACCACGGCACCTACCCCTATGTCACCTCCTCCAACACCGTGGCCGGCAATGCGGCGGCCGGGGCGGGGGTGGGTCCGAAGCAGATCGGCTATGTGCTCGGCATCGCCAAGGCCTACACCACCCGCGTCGGCTCCGGGCCCTTCCCGACCGAGCTGCAGGATGAGATCGGCCGGCGCCTGGGCGAGCGCGGGCGCGAATTCGGCACCGTCACCGGCCGGCCGCGCCGCTGCGGCTGGTTCGATGCCTGCATGGTCCGCCAGGCGGTGAAGGTGGGCGGCGTGGAGGGCCTGGTGCTGACCAAGCTCGACGTGCTGGACGGCCTGCCGGAGCTGCGCATCTGCACCGGCTACCGGATCGACGGCGATGTGGTGAAGCGCCTGCCCGCCTCGATCGCCGCGCAGGAGCGCGCCGAGCCGGTCTATGAGGTGCTGGCCGGCTGGCCCGGCTCCACCCAGGGGGCGCGCAGCTATGCCGAACTGCCGGCCGAGGCGGTGAAATACGTCCGCCGGATCGAGGAACTGGTCGAGGCACCCGTGGTGCTGCTCAGCACCTCGCCCGATCGCGACGACACGATCATGCTGAAGGACCCCTTCGCGGGGTGAGTCGCGCGGCTGAGGGGCGCGCGGGATGATCCGCATCCGCGACAGCCTGCCCGAGGACATCCCCGCCCTGGCCGCCATTTACGGCCATTGGGTGACGCATGGGCTGGCGAGCTTCGAACTCGACCCGCCCGCGGCCGAGGAGATGGCGCGCCGCCGCGATGCCGTGCTGGCGGCGGGCTACCCCTATCTCGTCGCGACCGACGCCGACGGCGCGGTCTGCGGCTATGCCTATGCCAGCGCCTACCGGACCCGCCCGGCCTATCGCTTCGCGGTCGAGAACAGCGTCTATGTCGCGCCGGGGGCGATGCGCGGCGGCATCGGCGCGGCGCTGCTCGCGGCGCTGATCGCGCGGTGTGAGGCGTCGGGCTTCCGCCTGATGGTGGCGGTGATCGGCGACAGCGCCAATCACGCCTCGATCGGGCTGCACGCCCGGGCGGGCTTCCAACCCGTCGGCATCATTCCCGCCATCGGCTGGAAGCACGGCCGGTGGGTGGACAGCGTGCTGATGACTCGCGCGCTGGGCGAGGGTAGCCGGACTTCTCCTATTCCTGGTTGACCCGACGCATCCGGGATGGTTCGGTTCCCGGGCGGATCGTCCCGCCCATGAGGCTCCCCGTCACCCATGTCCGGCCTTCTGCCCCTGGCCCGGTTCCGCAACGCCTTCGCCGAGATCGCCGAGGGGCAGTCCGGCTACCGGCACCTGACCTTCACGATCGAACTCTCCGCCGTGCCGACGGGCAATGTCGTGGTGTCCTTCGCCTCGGCGAATGGTTCCGCCATCGCCGGGGAGGACTACGTCGCGCGCAGCGGCGCGCTGACCTTCCTGGCCGGGGAGACGGCCAAGACCTTCGCCGTGCGCATCCTGGGCGACCTGCTGCATGAGGCCGCCGAGACCTTCACAATGGAACTCACCGGCGCGAGCGGGGCGGGGGGGCTCGACACCGCGCGCCAATCGGCGCTGGCGACCATCCTCAACGACGATCCGCGCATCATGCCCGCCGCCTATTTCGCGACCGAGCACGCCGCCATCGCCGAGGGCGCCTCGGGCACCCGCAACCTTGTCTTCACCGTGGCGCTGAGCGAGGCGGCGCTGACCACGGTGCGGGTCAGCTTCGCCACCAGCAACGGCTCGGCCCGTGCCGGGGAGGATTACGCGGCGCGGACCGGCACGCTGGTCTTCGCGCCGGGCGAGACGCGCAAGAGCTTCGCCGTGCCGATCATCGGCGACCTCGTCTTCGAAGCCAACGAGACCTTCTACATCGACCTCACCGGCGTCACCGGCGGGGCGGTGCTGGGGACGGAGCGGCTGCTCGCGATCGGCACCATCGTGAATGACGACCCTGCGAGCCTGCCCAGCCTGGGCTTCGCGGCCACCAGCCTCGCCACCGTCGAGGGCCAGTCGGGCAGCAAGGCGCTGGTCTTCACCCTGGCCCTCTCCGCCGCCGCGGCGCAGACCGTGCGCGTGGCCTTCGAGACCGCGAACGGCTCGGCCCAGGCGGGGGTCGATTATGTGGCGCGCAGCGGCACGGTGAGCTTCGCGCCGGGCGAGACGCGCAAGAGCTTCGCCATCACCCTGCTTGGCGACACCGCCCATGAGGCGGATGAGACCTTCTACCTCGATCTCACCAGCATCACCGGTGGGGCGATGCTGGATGGCGACCGCAGCCTCGCGATCGCCACCATCGTCAACGACGACCCGCCGCCGGTGGCGCCCAGCGCAGCGGCGGAGATTTGGCTTTAGCGATCAGCCGGCCTCGGCCAGCAGCGCGCGCAGATCAAGCCGGCGCGTGACCATGGCGAGGTTGCCCGCGGCGTCGCGCGGCCAGTCGGCCGGATCGCGGTCGCGGTAGAGCTCCACGCCATTGCCGTCGGGGTCGCGCAGGTAGAGCGCCTCGGACACGCCGTGGTCGGAAGCGCCCTCCAGCGGCCAGTTCGCCTCCAGCAGCGCCTTCAGCGCGCGGGCCAGGCTCGCGCGGTCCGGGTAGAGCAGCGCGACATGGTAGAGGCCCGTCGTGCCGAAGCCCGGCGGGGAGCCACCGGCGCTCTCCCAGGTGTTGAGGCCGATATGGTGGTGGTAGCCATCGGCGGAGAGGAACACGGCCTGCGCGCCCATGCGCTGCTGCACCTCGAACCCCAGCACGTCGCGCCAGAAGCCGAGCGCCCGGTCGAGATCGGCGACCTTGAGATGGACATGGCCGATGCGCAGCCCGCGTGTCGGGGCGGGGCGGGTGGCGGTGGGGCTTTCGAGGGTGGTGGACATCGGGGGTCTCCTGCTGTGCGCGGAAGATGCGCCCGCGGGGCAGGACGCTCCAATGGCGAATCGCGATCAGTGCCATTGGTGCGGATGATGGCGCTTCGCGATTTCATTGGTCGGCGTGATCGCTGAGGGGAAGGCGAGGGGCCGAAACGCAGAAGGCCCGGCGATGGTCTCGCCGGGCCCTGCTGGGCAGTCCGCTCCGGGCGGCAGGGCCGAGGATGGCCCTGGCCGCCCGGCTGCGCCCGCCGCGCCTGTCAGACGGCCAACCGCCTCTCGACGATCTGCGTCTTCATGCTCTTCTGCAGCTTCTCGAAGGCGCGCACCTCGATCTGGCGCACGCGCTCGCGGCTGATGTTGTATTGCTGGCTGAGCTCCTCGAGCGTCGTGGGCTCATCCTTCAGGCGGCGCTCGATCAGGATGTGGCGCTCGCGGTCGTTCAGCGTCTTCAGCGCCTCGCCGAGCAGCTCGCGGCGGTTCGACATGTCCTGCCGTTCCGCCAGCTCGCTCTCCTGGCTCTCGCTGTCATCGACCAGCCAGTCCTGCCACTCGCCATCCGAATCGGCGCGCACCGGCGCGTTGAGGCTGTTGTCCGGCGAGGCGAGGCGGCGGTTCATCGACACCACATCGGCCTCGGGCACCTGCAGCACGCGGGCGATCTTCTCGACCTGCTCGGGCTTGAGGTCGCCTTCCTCCAGCGCGGCCATCTGGCCCTTCAGGCGGCGGAGGTTGAAGAACAGCTTCTTCTGCGCCGCGGTGGTGCCCATCTTCACCAGCGACCAGCTGTGCAGGATGTATTCCTGGATCGCCGCGCGGATCCACCACATGGCGTAGGTCGCCAGGCGGAAGCCACGATCGGGGTCGAAGCGCTTGACGGCCTGCATCATGCCGACGTTGCCCTCGGAGATCAGCTCGCCGACCGGCAGCCCATAGCCGCGATACCCCATCGCGATCTTCGCCACGAGGCGCAGATGCGAGGTCACAAGCTTGTGGGCCGCGGGTTCGTCACCCGCCTCCTTCCAGCGCTTGGAGAGGTTGTATTCCTCCTCCTGCGTCAGCATCGGGAATTTGCGGATCTCCTGGAGGTAGCGGGAAAGGTTGCCCTCCGGGGCGATCGGGATGGTCATGGCAGCCATGGAAAACTTGGCCTCCTGTAACACCAGCGCCCCCCGTGACGGCGGGGTGCCGATGCGGCATCGCGTGTGGCCGGCCCTGTTTGGACCCTCCCGACCCGCGCCACCCCGGTCACGACGGGGTGGGGAGCGACGGGGCTTTCCGCAGGCAACGCGGAGAGAGCTGGCGGCATCCGCCCTGGCTCGGCTTGCCACCTGTATAGCGGGTCGCGGATGCAAGGGCAAGAAAAACCGACCCGTAAGGTTGGTTTACGCGCCGTTACCGAGCTGTAACACGCGCGTAAGTTCAGGTCGTGCCGAGCGCGTCCAGCAGGGCCTGCATGTCGTCCGGCAGGGGGGCGGCGAAGCGCAGCGCCGCGCCGGTGATCGGATGGCGAAACCCCAGCGTCGCGGCGTGCAGCGCCTGGCGCGGAAAGGCCAGCGCGGCGTCCCGCGCCGCCGGGGGCAGGGCGCGCGCGGCGGCCGGGATCCGGCGCAGATAGACCGGGTCGCCCAGCAGCGGGTGGCCGATATGGGCGAGGTGAACGCGGATCTGGTGCGTGCGCCCGGTGGCGAGCCGGCAGCGCAGCAGCGCCGCCGCCGTGCCGAAGGCGCGCTCCGTCGCGTAGCGGGTCAGCGCCTCCTTGCCCTGCCGCGCCCCGTCACGCCCGACGACCGCCATGCGCTTGCGATCCGTGGCGTGGCGGCCGATGGGCGCGTCGATCTCGCCCTGCGCCGGGCGGGGCAGGCCCCAGACCAGGGCGAGGTAGTCGCGCTCCAGGTCGCGCGTCGCGAAGGCCTCGGACAGCGCCGTGTGCGCCGCCTGGGACTTCGCCACGACCATGACGCCGGAGGTGTCCTTGTCGAGTCGGTGCACGATCCCCGGCCGCGCCTCGCCGCCGATGCCCGAGAGATCCTCCGCCGCATGGGCCAGCACGGCGTTGACCAGCGTGCCGTCGAGATTGCCCGGCGCGGGATGCACCACCAGGCCGGCCGGCTTGTCGATGACGATGAGGTGCCGGTCCTCGAACAGGATGTTGAGCGGAATCGCCTGTGGCTGCGGCGTTGCGGGTTCGGGCGGGGGCAGGCGCAGGCTGTAGCGCGCGCCGGGGCGCACCGGCTCGGCCGGGTCGTGCACCGGCGTGCCGTCCCGCCAGGCCTGGCCGGCTTCGATGAGTGCCTTGACCCGGGAGCGCGACAGACCGCCTATCGCCTCCGTCAGGAAGCGGTCGGCGCGGGTGCCGGCGGCTTCGGGCGGGGCAAGGGCGGTGCGGATGTCGCCCGCGGGATCGGGAAGGGAGTTCGGCGTGGCGGCGCTCAAATGGCTGGTCATCGTGATGGGGGTGTTGATCGTGGCCGGCACCGTGGGCCTGGTCGTGCTGCTCGTCCAGCGTGTCGGCGGCGGGGCGAGCGAGGCGGCGCTGCCGCCGGCCTCGCTCGGCCAGCCGGCGGGCACGCGGATCACGGGCCTCGCACCGGCGGAGGGGCGGATCGCGGTGCTGGTGACGCGGCCCGACGGCAGCGAGCGGATCCTGCTGGTCGAACCGCGCCGCGGCCGTGTGCTGGGCGAGCTGCGCGCGGCCGAGTGAGATGGCGCACCGCAAGCCGAACCTGCCCGAGAAGGACTGCGCCGCCTGTGGCCGCCCCTTCGCCTGGCGGAAGAAATGGGCGCGGGTCTGGGAGGAGGTGCGCTATTGCTCCGACGCCTGCCGCGACGGGCGGCGCGACGCGGCCCGGACGAAATCTGCGCGCGGCCCGCTTGATCCCGGACGGGTAGGGCGCTAGGTAGCGCCTCCCGCGGCGCTTCCGGCGTGCGGGATGGCCTTGGTCCCCTTCGTCTAGAGGCCTAGGACACCGCCCTCTCACGGCGGTAACAGGGGTTCGAATCCCCTAGGGGACGCCAAGCTCTTCGGTCAGATCGGATCGGATCCCTCGGCCAGGGCTGAGTGGTGATGCGACAGGACGGGGCGGTATTCCGATTGTTGTCGGCCGACCGGCCACGGTGTCGGTACATTGGACTCCAGGCTGCAGCGTTGGCGCCATGACCAGGTCCGTCGCGATCGACATCGACAACCCTGACCCGATCGCCCAGTTTTCCGGCGCTGCCGACATTCCGAGGACAGACTTTCGCTTCCGGTGGACGGTCACGTCGTGCCCGTTTTCGAATGAGGCGCGGGCCGGACGCGGCAACGCCGGCAGCGCGAACTGGTCCCAGGCATCTGCCAGCCGCTTCATCGACGATGCCATCGCTCTCTCGGCCGCAGCGCTAGAACGCCTTCGCGAGGCCGTCGGGGAAGAAGACCGCGCTCCGTCCGCGCCGCCCAATGATGCGGCGGTTTCCGCAACTCACTTCTCCCGGACCGCTGCCGCCTTGCGCCCCATCTCCACGCTCGCCCTGGCGCATGCGAGGCCGGGAGCGGCCTTTACGACCCCTGCGCTGTGGGCCCTGACAATCTCGTTCCAATCCTTCCGCGCTCTCGCCGCGCCCGCATCCGGCGGCTGGCCCGACCACACCGCGAGGAAGGCGAACTGGAAGGCGCCGTCGAGGAACCGTTTCTGGATGTTGTTGTGGGCCAGCATCGCATCCACGACCCGAAAACTGGTCTGCAACAGCACGGTCAGCTCCGCTTAGCCATCGCACCTATCGGGCCGAGACAAACAACAGAGAGAGGAGTCTGGATCGGTCGCCAGTTCGCGGATCGGATCGGAGGCGACGAAACGCTCCCTTGCCGCGACGAAGGGGGCATCCGTGTCGCCACGAACTCGCTTCCCCGCATGGACAAGCGCGCGTGCAGCGTGAGAGATTCCCGGCGAAGTTCTCGGAGGAAACGTCATGAACCGTCGCGCCGTGGTCCTGGCCGCGCCCGCCATTCTGCTCGGCGCCGGTGCGGTGCGCGCCCAGGCCTGGCCCACGCGCCAGGTCCGGTTCGTCGTCGGCTTCGCTCCGGGGGGCGCCAACGACATCATGGCGAGGCTGCTGGCCGCGAAGCTGACGGAGCGCCTGCCCGGCAGCAGCTTCATCGTCGAGAATCGCCCCGGCGCCAGCACCGTGGTGGGCGCGGACCTCGTGGCGCGTGCGGCGCCGGATGGGACGACGTTCATGTTCACCTCGCCCTCCACGCAGATCGCCATCCTCGTGAACCGCATCACGACGATCGATCCGATGCAGGCGCTCGTGCCGGTCGTGATGGCGTCCTCCTCCCCGCTGGTGCTCCTCTCCCGTCCGGATTTTCCCGCCCGCACCGTGCCCGAGTTCATCGCGCTCGCCCGGGAGCGCGGGTCACGCCTGACCATTTCGATTCCGGGCACGGGGGCCGTGAACCACCTGGCCATGGCCCTGCTGATGCGCCAGACCGGCATCGAGCCGACGCTGGTGCCCTATTCCGGCAACCAGCCCTCCATCACAGCGTTGATCCGCGGCGACGTGGACATGGCGCATGACAGCCTGTTCGCACCGCGCGCCCAGTTGCAGGACGGTTCGTTGCGCGCGCTGGCCGTGACCAGCGCCGAGCGCTCGCCGCTGTTTCCGAATGTGCCCAGCCTCACGGAGACGCTGCCGGGCTCCGATGTCGAATTCTGGGGCGGCTTCCTGGCGCCGCGCGGCACGCCGGAAGCGATCCTGGATCGACTGGCCGAGGAGGTGGGGGTGATCCTGCGCGAACCCGACGTGGTCGCGCGCATCCGCGGCTTTGGGGCGGAACCGGCAAGCGGCGGCCGTTCCGCCTTCGCCCGCGTCTATGCGGCGGATTGGGAGAAATGGGGCCGCGTGGTGCGCGAGAACAACATCCGCCCCGGCTGACCACGGCGCCTCTCCCGCGCGACGGCGGTTCGGCCACCAGAGGCGCCCGACGCCGTGCCGCCCGGAGAACCTCGCTGGTGGGCCAAGACCGAGCACAACCCTCCCGAGACGCTGCGGTGCTGCCCGCAGGGATCGACCGGTTGACGCTGCCAGACCCGGTGATCCGCTACAGCGGTGGCGGCCCGGACCTGCTGCGGGATCACTGGGGCCACGACCAACCAAGCCGGTTGGCGGAGGGGCTGCCCAAGGGCGGCTGCCGCAGCGACCATCGCCTTGCCGGCGCCGGTGGGTGGCGACACCCGGTTGGTTCGGGCAGTCTGGATATATGGACGAGCCTCATCTCATCGGTGCCTTCGGGGCCCTGGCACAGGATACCCGGCTCCAGCTCTACCGCCTGCTGCTGAGTGCAGGCCCTGGCGGCCTCCCCGCCGGGGAAGAGGCCCGCGGCCTCGGCACGGCGCACAACACCATGTCGACGCAGCTGGCGATCCTGTCCCGCGCCGGATTGGCGCGATCCCGTCGTGAGAGCCGGCGGGTCATCTACGCGGTGGATCTGCAGACCATGCGAGGTCTCGTTGCCTTTCCCGTGCAGGAATGCCGCGGCGGCCAACCCGAGCGCTGCGCGGCGCTGCTCGAGGCGGCCATGCCCGCATCATCCTGCCAGCCGGTGTGCGCGGCGTGAGCGCGCTGGCAGAGGCCGCGCCGCGGCGGCTTTCCTTCCTGGATCGCTGGCTGACGCTCTGGATCTTCGGGGCGATGGCGCTGGGGGTGGCGCTGGGCGCCTTGGTGCCGGGACTGCCGGGCGCGCTCGACAGCGTCTCGCTGGGCGGGACCAACATCGTGATCGCCGCCGGGCTGATCCTGATGATGTATCCGCCGCTCGCCCGCGTCCGGTACGACGCGCTGCCCCGGGTCTTCGCTGACCGGCGGGTCCTGCTGCTCTCCCTGGTGCAGAACTGGGTGATCGGGCCCGTGCTGATGTTCGCGCTGGCCGTGCTCTTCCTCTCCGACCGGCCGGACTACATGACCGGCCTGATCCTGATCGGGCTGGCGCGCTGCATCGCCATGGTGATCATCTGGAATCAGCTGGCGCGTGGCGATACCGAGTATGTGGCGGGGCTCGTCGCCTTCAACAGCGTGTTCCAGCTGCTGTTCTTCGGCGTCTATGCCTGGTTTTTCCTGGCGGTGCTGCCGCCGCTGGTCGGTCTCGAGGGGCGCGTGGTCGATGTGTCCTTCGCCACCATCGCGGGCGCCGTGCTGCTGTACCTCGGCGTGCCCTTCACGGCGGGCTTCCTGACGCGGCGCGTGATGGTCGCGCGGCGGGGGGAGGAATGGTACCGGCAGCACTTCCTGCCGCGCATCGCGCCGGTGACGCTGGCGGCCCTGCTCTTCACCATCGTGGCGATGTTCGCGTTGAAGGGCGGGGATGTGCTGCGGTTGCCGCTGGATGCGCTGCGGATCGCGGTGCCGCTCGCGATCTATTTCGTCGTGATGTTCATCGTGAGCTTCTGGATGGGCAAGCTGATCGCGGCGGACTATCCCCGCACGACGGCCATCGCCTTCACCGCGGCGTCCAACAACTTCGAACTGGCCATCGCGGTGGCCATCGCGGCCTTCGGCCTGGCCTCTCCCATCGCCTTCGCGACGGTGATCGGGCCGCTGGTCGAGGTGCCGGTGCTGATCCTGCTGGTGCGGGTGGCCCTGCGGCTTGGCGCGCGGTGGTTCGGCCTGGCGACTGCGCAGACGCACACCTGACCACGATCGATCCTGATCGATGGTGCTGTAGCTGAGTGCCATGTCGCGTTTTCCGGGTCGCCCAGTGACGCCCCGGGACGTGAAGGCGCTCCAGGCTGCGTGGGCTCCCGGCGTGGCGCCGTGGCGCTCCCTGCCGGAACCGGATCCGCTGGCCCGGGGCAGCCTTCCCGCGCGAGGACCGCCTCGGGGCGCCGCTCCGCCTGCTGCGAATTGACGGCGGCGGCAGGAAGCGGCGAAGCTGCCGCCGCATCCGGGGAACACCGGCAGGGAGGACGAAAGGGACGATGCGCCGCACCGCGCTGCCGGCACGACGCTGCCTCTACCGCCGTGCCCTGCTGGCGGTCCCGGCGACGCTTGCAGCGCCCCCGGTGCGCGCGGCGCGCCCCGTCACGCTGGGCCTTACGCCGGTCTTTCTCGATTCGGACATCGTGCTGGTGCGCCAGATCGAGGGGCACATCTCCACCCGCCTCGGCAGGCCGGTGCAGGTCGTCAAGCGCCGCACCTACCGCGAGGTCACCTCCCTCCTGCTCGCCAGCCAGCTCGATGCCGCCTGGATCTGCGGCTATCCCTTCGTGCAGCACCGCGACGCGCTGGACCTGCTGGCCGTGCCGCTCTATCGCGGTGCGCCGCTCTACCGCGCCTACCTCATCGCGCGGCAGGATCGCGGCGCCACGGCGCTGGCGGAACTGCGCGGCGACATCCACGCCTTCTCCGACCCGGAAAGCAATTCGGGCTTCCTGGTCACCAGCGCGATGCTGGCCGATCTCGGCACGGCGCCGGGCGCCTTCTTCGCGCGCAGCTTCTTCACCTACGGCCATCGCAACGTGATCCGCGCCGTCGCCGCGGGGCTTGCCCAGTCCGGTTCGGTCGATGGCTATGTCTGGGATGTCATGGCCGATCTCGAGCCGGCGCTGGTCGGCGCCACGCGCATCGTGCAGGCCTCCGCCCCGATGGGCTTTCCGCCTTTCGCGGCGCACCGGCAGGCCGATCCGGGGCTCACGCGCGCCATCCGCGACGCGCTGCTGACGATGCCGGAGACGGCGGATGGGCGGGCCATCCTGGCGACGCTGCGGCTCGACGGCTTCGTGGCGGGTTCGCCAGGGCTGTTCGATGGCATCGCCGCGCTTGGCCAACGCGTGCGCGCGGCCGGGTGATGCGCGCGCTCGCACCCCGTCGCTGGCCGCTGGCGCTGCGCGTGCCGCTGCTGATCACGCTGCTGATGATCGGCATCGCCGCCGCCATCTCGAAGCTTGTCCTGGTCCGGCTCGAGGCGACGCAGGCCGCGCATGTCGAGGAGCTGAGCGGCGCCTATCTCGATGGGCTCTCCACCGCGCTTCTGCCCGCGATGATCCGCCGCGACCCGTGGGAGGCCTTCGACGCGCTCGACCGGTCGCGCGCGCGCTACCGCGGCGTCGGCGCGCTGCGCGTGCTCGTGCTGCTGCCGGACGGCACGGTGCTGGCGGCCTCCGACCCGATGCGCCATCCGCTCGGCGCCGCGGCCCCCGCGGAGGCGACGCCCGCGCCCCTGCGGCTCGAGCAGGGCGCCGCCACGACCTGGATCCACCGCGCCGTCAGCGAAGGCGGCGTGCCGGTCGGGCGGATCGCGGCGGAGGTGGATGTCACCGCGCTTGCCGCCGAGCGGCGGGCCACGCTGCTCGCGCTGGTCGGCGTGAATGCGGCGCTGACGCTGCTCTTCGCCATCCTCGGCTGGCTGCTGGTGCGCCGGATGCTGCGCCCGGTGCTGCGCCTGTCGGAGCGCCTGGGCCAGGCCGCGGAGGGGCGGCTCGACCCGATCCCGGAGGCAGAACTGCCGCCGGCCGACACCGAGGCCGGCCGGGCCTTTCGCCGCTACAACGCCGCCGCCGCCGCGGTCGCCGAGCGCGAGGCGCTGCTGACCCGCCTGGCGGAGGAGGAGCGGCGCGCGCTGGTCGGCCGCTACGCCTCGGCGATGGCGCATGAGGTCAACAACCCGCTCGGCGGGCTGTTCAACGCCGTGCGCATGATCCAGCGCCATGGCGATGATCCGGAGCGGCGGCTCCGCGCCGCATCGCTGCTCGAACGCGGGCTGACCGGCATCCACAACATCGTCCGCGCCTCCCTCATCCTCTGGCGCGGCGAGGCCGATGCGCGGCCGGTCTCGGCCGCCGACATCGACGACCTGCGCCTGCTGATCGAGAGCGAGGCCCGGCGGCGCGACCTGGTGCTCGACTGGCAGCATGGGATCGAGGGCGGCTTCCCCGTGCCGGCCCAGGCCGTGCGACAGATCGCGCTGAACCTGCTGCTGAACGCCTGCGCCGCTTCCCCGCCCGGGGGGCGCGTGACGGTGCGGGCCGGCGTCGCGGATGCCAGGCTGACCCTCGTGGTCGCCGATGAGGGGCCGGGCCTGCCGACCGAGGCGCGCCGGCTGCTGCTCGGCGGGCGGGAGGAAGGCGTGCCGCAGGCCGGGGGCCTCGGCCTGTGGACCGTCGCGCGGCTGGTGCGCGAGCTTGACGCCAGCGTGCATCTTGCCGGCCCGCCCGGCACCCATGTCACCATCCGGATCCCCGATGCCGAGCGCCGCACGCAGCTTCCCGCCGCAGCCTGATCCCGCGCCGCATGTGGCGCTGATCGAGGACGACCCCGTGATGGGCCAGTCGGTCGCCGACTGGCTGGCGGTGGAGGGCTATCGCACCAGCTGGTTCCGGACCGGCGCCGAGGCCATCCGCGCGCTGTCCCGCCAGGCGCCCGACGCGGTGATCTGCGACATCCGCCTGCCCGACATGAATGGCGAGGAGGTGCACCGCGCGATCGCGCTGCGGTGCGGCGGCGCGCCGGTGCTGTTCGTGACCGGCCATGGCGACATCGCGCAGGCGGTGCGGCTGATGCAGGCCGGGGCCGCCGACTACCTCACCAAGCCCTTCGACATCGAGGCGCTGCTGCGGCGGCTGGAGACGCTGCTCGCGCCGCGCTGGCACCGCAGCGAGGGCTTCGTGCTCGGCGAGGCGCCGGCGATCCAGGCGGTGGAGCGCGTGCTGCGCCGCGTGGCGCCGATCGAGAGCACCGTGTTGCTGACCGGGCCGAGCGGATCGGGCAAGGAGGTCGCGGCGCGGCTGCTGCATGGCGAAGGCCCCCGCGCCCGGCTGCCTTTCGTCGCGACCAACTGCGCCGCGCTGCCCGCCGAGCTGCTGGAAAGCCAGATCTTCGGCCATGAGCGCGGCGCCTTCACCGGCGCCGCCGCACGGCATGAGGGGTTGGCGGAGCAGGCCGGCGGCGGCACGCTGTTCCTCGATGAGGTGGCGGAGCTGCCGGCGCCGCTGCAGGCGAAGCTTCTGCGGCTGCTGCAGGAGCGGGTGTTCCGCCGGCTGGGTGGCGACCGCGATCTGCCCTTCCGCGCGCGGGTGGTCGCCGCGACCAATGCCGATCTCGATGCGCGCGTCGCGGCGGGGCAGTTCCGCGAGGATCTTTTCTTCCGGCTCGCCGTCATCCGCGTCGCGATGCCGCCGCTGCGCGACCGGCGCGACGATGTCCTGCCGCTCGCCCGTCGCTTCCTCGGCGAGTTCGCCAGCGGCTTCGCGCGGCCGCTGCGGGGCTTCACGACCCTCGCCGAAGAGGCGCTGACGGCGCACGACTTCCCGGGCAATGTCCGCGAGCTGCGCAACCGCGTCGAGCGTGCGGCCGCCCTCGCCGAGGGGGAGTTGGTCACCGCTTTCGACCTCTTCCCGGAGCGCGCCCCGGCGGGCCGCCCCGATCAGCCGGTGCCCACGCTGGCCGATGCGCGGGATGCCGCCGAGCGGCGCGCGATCGCGGCAGCCCTGGCCGCGACCAGCGGCGACGTGACGCGGGCGGCGGCGTGGCTGGACGTTTCGCGTTCGACCCTGTTCGAGAAGCTGCGCCGGCTCGGCCTGCGCAGCGACGCGGGCTGAGCGGGTCCGGAAGTCCGGACGGCCGCGGAGGCCGAGTCCGGAATGCCGGACTCACGCACGGGCCGCTGCGAAGCAGATCAAGGTCTTAGGTCGAAGCCTTCTGCGCTGCAGCATGGCACCGCTGTTGCAACTGCTCCCCCGCGACGCCGCATCGCCGGCCGCGAGAGGGAGGAACGAGCCATGTCGGACAACAAGCGCGAGATCAGGGAGCGCGCGCAGGCGGAGGCGCTCGCAACCGAGGTGCTGCGCCACGGCACCAACACGCAGCGGCGGTCCTTGTTCGTCTCGGCCGCCGCCTTCGGCGCCGCGGCGATGACGATCCCGGGCGCCACGCCGGCCTCGGCGCAGACGGCGCCGGCCGCCCCCGCCGCCGCGCCGCGCCGGCCGATCCTGAAGGACGACAGCCGCGTGCTGAACATCGGCGCGACGGTGCGTTCCGGCAATTACTGGAACTTCAAGACCTTCATGACGCCGGTCGAGGAGTTCTACGTCCGCAACCACTACCCCACGCCCACCGCCGAAAACCGGCCCGTCCTGGCGCGGGAGAACTGGAAGCTGCGCATCCATGGCGCCTCGGTCGAGCGCCCTGTGGAACTGAGCTACAACGACCTGCTCGGCATGCGCAGCCGCACGATCATCGCCACCATGGAATGCCACGGCAATGGTCGCACCCTGTTCTGGGAACAGGATGGGCTGACCGGGCAGCAGGTCTCGGGCGGCAATTGGGTGCTCGGCGCTGTCGGCCAGGCCGAGTGGCAATACGTGCCGATGAGCGAGATCTTCGCCCGCGTCGGCATCAAGCCGGGCGCGCGCACCGTGCTGTTCTGGTCGGGCGTGGATGGCAACGACATGGGCCGCCCCATGCCCTTCAGCGATGTCGCCGCGCAGCAGGACGACATGGGCGTGTGCTTCGCCATGAACGGCAACCCGCTGATCCCCGATCACGGCGCGCCGGTGCGCATGGTCGTGCCGGGCTGGGGCGGCACCGCCTCGATCAAGTGGCTCACCGAGATCCGCGTCACCGACAAGCGCGTCTGGTGCCGGCTCAACACCCGCGGCGAGGTGTTCATCGGCCCGGCCTACCAGCGCCCCGAATTCAACGCGACCGAGGATGAGTTCATCGGCGTCGGTCCCGACGACATCCAGGGCCCGATGGTCACCTGGATGCCGCCGAAATCCTTCATCACCGTGCCCCTGGTGCTGGAGCGCTCGCCCTCCGTCCCCGCCAACTACCCGCTGCAGCGCAACCAGGTCCCGCGCCTCTCGGCCGGGCGGCAGGAACTGACGGGCTATGCCTGGGCGCCGCAGCATGGCGTGCGCCAGGTGGAGGTGCGCGTGGATGGCGGAGCCTGGCAGCGCGCGGAGATCCGCCCGCCCAACCTCGGCAAATACACCTGGGTGCGCTTCTCCCTGCCCTGGGAGGCCACGGCCGGCCGCCATGTGATCGAGACGCGCACCACCGACAATGCCGGCACGGTGCAGCCCGAGAGCGTGCCGCTCAACACGCTCGGCATGGCGAACTGGGCGATCCCCCGGTTCCGGGTCGAGGTCGTCTGACGCAGGAGCCGGGGGCGGCGTCGCGCGACGCCACCCCCGGTGCCCGCCCCGCTCCCCCCATGAGAGGTAGAATCGACGAGATGCGTTTCATGATCCGGGTCGTGCCGGCGCTGGCCGCGCTCACCCTTGTCGCGTCCGCCGCGACGGGCCAGCCGGCACTGTCCCCCCAGGTTGCGGAGGGGCAGCGCCTCTACGCTGAGAACTGCGCCCTCTGCCATGGCGATGATGGCCGGCGCGGTGCCGGCTTCCAGACGCCGATCTGGGGGGAACGCACGCAGATCGCGAAGTTCAGCAACGCGCTCGGGCTGTTCGAGTACAACCAGATGATGATGCCCTTCGACGATCCGACGCGCCTGACGGATGAGCAGAAATGGGCGATCGTTGCCTATATGCTCGCAAACCACGGCGCCATCGCCCGCAACGCGACGCTGGACGCCGCCGCGGCGGCGACGGTCCCCATCCGGTAGGGCAGGTCCGAAGCGTCGCCGCAGCCCCGCCCGGCTGCGCCCTTGCCAGCGCGTTCCGGCCCTCCCTACACTGTTGGTTGAAAAGGCCGGCCCGACTGGCCACCAGGGGGAGAGCCACATGAAGCTGTCGCGCCGCCACGCCATCATCACCGCAACGACGGTCCTGGCTGCCGGTGCGGCGCCCCCCGCGACAGCCGCGCAAGCGCCGGTGGGCCGCCAGGTCGCGAGCCTGCATCGCATCCGCATCGGCGACATCGAGATGACCGCGGTCAGCGATGGCATCATCGCCCTGCCGCCCGCCGTCTTCGGCGAAGCGAACCAGGCCGAAGCGCGGCGCATCCTCGGCGAGAATTTCCTGCCCACGGAAGGCCCGGTGCCGCTGGCGCTGAACGCCTTCCTGGTGAATGCCGGGGGACGGCTCTCGCTGATCGATACCGGCTCGGGCGATGCGCTTGGGCCCACCATGGGCCAACTGCCCGCCAATCTGGCCGCCATGGGCGTGACGCCGGCGATGATCGACAGCGTGGTGCTGACGCACATGCATCGCGACCATGCCGGCGGGCTTTGCAGCCGGGAAGGGGCGGCGCTCTTTCCCACCGCCGAACTCGTCATTCCCGAGGTCGAGGCCGCCTTCTGGTTCGATGAGGGCAATATCGGCCGCGTGCCGCAAGGCTCACGCGGTGGCTTCGCCTATGCGAAGCAGGTGGAGGCCGCCTATCGCGGGCGCATCCGCCGCGTGCCAGGGGGGCGGGAGGTCAACCCGGGCATCACCTCGATGGATGCCTTCGGCCATACGCCGGGGCACACGATCTATCGCATCGCCTCGGGCGCCGCGCAGCTGCTGGTCTTCGGCGACATGGTGCATTTCCCGGCGCTGCAGACGCGCCATCCGGAGTGGGGCATCGCCTTCGACGTGGATGCGCAAGCGGCCGTCGCCACGCGGCGGCGCATCTTCGACATGGCGGTGGCGGACCGGCTGCTGGTGGCGGGGATGCATATGGACTTCCCCGGCTTGGCGCATATGCGGCGGGACGCCGCCGGCTACCATCTGGTGGCCGCGCCCTGGCGTCCCTTCCTGTAGAAGGGCCTCGGGGGCAACTCCGCTCGATCCTGCCGGATCTGGTCGCTCTTGAAGCGCTCGTGGTCATGGCCGGGCCCGTCGCCAGGCTGTCTGGCGGACGCCACGAAGTTTCGAAGAAGCACCACGCCCCGTCCGACATCACTCGGCGGATCCACGCCGATCTCCATGCCGGATATCAGCCTGGAATCACGCCCGCAACCGTCCGGGAACTCTCCTTCGAGCAGTTTGTCCGCGCAATCGAGGGGTTGCCCTGCGCCCTTGGCGGCGGCTCCCATGCGGGATCCTGCAGGATGCGTGTGGCTAGAGCGCTATGCGTTCAGATGGGTCGCGGCGCTGCCGCGACGCTGAACGCATTTCTTGCTCTAGATTCAATGATTTCTAGAGCACGAGTTGCGTTCATCAGAACGCAGCGTGCTCCAGCGCCGCCCATGGCGCAGGCCTTGGAAAATGTGGCCCTCGGCGTGTGGATCGCGCGGGTGGAGGAGGGCGCGGGGTAGGCCACCCGCGCTTCCGCTTGGGTAGTGGCCGTGACAGGCTCGGCGTCAGATACAACGAAGCGAGCGGAGGGAGTTCGCATGAAGCGTGTGTTGGTCGCTGCCGCTGTGGCCCTGCCCGCCCTGGCTGTGGGTGCCTTATCGGGGTTGGGGACCATTTGGCTCACCCTCGGCACCGCGATGGCGGCGGGCTTTGGATGGATGCTGGGTGGCCTGCCTCCGGGGAAGTCTGACCCGAACCACCACATCGGCAACGGCGGAGATGGCGGTGGCAGCGGTGGCGAGGGGGGCAACTCCTAGAGCAATATGCGTCCAGATGGGTCGCGGCGCTGTCGCGACGCTGAACGCATTTCTTGCTCTAGATTCAATGATTTATAGAGCACGAGCTGCGCTCATGAGAGCGCAGCGTGCTCTAAGGTCAGGGGCCGTGCCAATCTGCCCAGGCCCGATCGAGGGGCTTGGCTGAATTTCAGAGAGGCATGCCAGCCGCGCCTGTTCCTGACAGCTTCGATGTGGCGGACACCCGCCACGCCAGGTCGATGACCGTCGGATCAAGCGCAGACTTCTCCACCTTCGACAGCTTGTCGCCGCGCGCCTTCGGTGCAGGCACGACGGATGGCGGCGACGCGCGGCTTCAGCCGTCGCAGCGCCTCGTCGCGCAGGTGAAGTGCGGGGGTCTCAAGGCGGATAGGGGCGACCAGCCGGGGCGCGACCCTCGCACCCAGGCATGGACAGGCGTGGACACAAGCTGTGGTAGCCGCGCGGGGTAGGCGGCGCGGCCCGTTACCCAGCCCGACCCACCAGCCCCGCCGACGCGGCGGCGTCCCAGCGCGCGGCATCCGCCGCCAGAAAAGCGCCCGCATCCTCCGGCCCACGCAAATCCGCTTCCAGCCCCAGCGCATCCAGGCGCGCGCGCAGCGCGGGGTCGGTGAAGGCCAAACCCAGCGCCGCATGCAGCCGCGCCGTCACCGCCGCGGGCAGTCCGGCGGGGCCGAGCAGCGCGCCCCAGCCGGCGACCTCGTAGCCGGCGAAGCCGGATTCGGCGACCGTCGGAACATCCGGCAGCGCTGGCGAGCGCGCCGCGCCGGTGACCGCCAGCAGCCGCAGGCGGCCGCCCGGCAGCAGCGGCAGCGCCGTTGCCGTGGAGGTGAAGCCGACCGGCAGATGGCCTGCCATCAGGTCCGTCATCATCGGCGCGCCGCCGCGGTACATCGCCTCTTCCAGCCGAATGCCGGCGCGACGGGCGAGGTCCTGGCCCGCGAAGGAGGTCAGCGCCTCGGTCGCGCCGATGGTGATCGGTTGCGTCGCCGCGCGCGCCGCCGCGAGGAAGCCGGCGAAGTCGGTGAAGGGCGAGGCGGCGCCGGTCGCCAACGCCATCACCTGCCGCGAGAGGATCGCGACCGGCGCGAAGTCCCGCAGCGGGTCATAGCTCAGCGTCAATTGGTGGCGGTTGATGTTGTGGGTGGAGGAGGCGATCAGCAGCGTGTGCCCGTCAGCCGCCGCCCGTGCCACGGCCTCCGTCGCGATGGCGCCGTTGGCGCCGGCGCGGTTCTCCACGACGAGCGGCTGCGGCAGGTGCGGGCGCAGGGCTTCGGCCACCGCGCGGCCCACCAGATCCGTGCTGCCGCCGGCCGGGAAGCCGATGATCAGGCGGATCGGCCGCGTCGGCCAGGATTGCGCGCGCGCAGGAGCCGCGAGGGCGGCAAGTGGCAAGGCGAGGGCGGCACGGCGCGAGGTCGACATCGGCTTGTTCTCCTGCAGAGGGAAAGTTAGCACGGATGGGGTCGGATGCGGAACGGGTTACCTCGCCGAGGCTCAGCCGGGCCGGTCGCGCAGCAGCCGCCCCGCGCCCTGAATGCGGTTCCCCATGCCGAACAGCCGCAGCAGCGCCCACATGCCCGCCTGGTTGGTCGAGACCATCGGCTTGCCGATCAGCGCCTCGATCTCCTCGGCCAAGGCGAGGCAGGGCATGTTGCCGCCGGGCATCAGCAGCGCCTGCGCATCCGGGTGATCGGCCCGCAAGGCGAGTTCGATCACCGCCGCCCGCTCCATCTCCGCGATGGCGAAGTTGTCGCGCAACTCGCCGAAGGCGCTGCGAAGCACGGTGATGCCGCAGGCGGTGAGATAGCGCAGGCTGGCCTCGCCGATCTCCGCGGGGAAGGGCGCGGCGAAGCAGACGCGGCTCACGCCGAGCGCAGCAAGGGCATCCAGCACGGTGGCGGCGGCCGTCAGGGCCGGTGCTTCGGCCCACTCGGCCATGTCGCGTCGGATCGCGGCATCCCAGTCGCGGCCCATCCAGTAGCTTGTCGCGGTCTGGCACAGCAGCACCGCGTGCACCCGCGCGTCGCGCAGGCTGGCGACCGCGCGCCGCATGTCGGCCAATTGCTGCGCCATGCCCTCCGCGTCCAGCCGCGTCAGGGTGAGGCGCGCGAAGTGGAATGACAGCTCGTGCGGCATCCAGGCCGGGTACTCGCGCTCGATCGAGGTGTTGGACGAGGGAATGAGCATACCCACACGGCGCCAGCTGGAGCCCGGTGTCCCGTCCTTCTGCGTCATCCTGCAGGTTCCTTCACGGTGCGGCGGTGGGGCTTGTCAGCGCCAGCCAATCGCGCGTGGCGCGGTCGAGCAGGCCCTCGGTGTCCGGCCGGCCCATCGGCTCCCAGAACACCTCATATTCCACCGCGCCGGCATAGGCGGCCGCGTCGAGGTCGCCGAGGAACAAGGCCAGGTCGGACGGGCCGGCGGAGAGTTCCGCGCGCAGCGGCGGCGTGCCATCCGCCGGAACGTCCAGGCCGCAGACCTGCGCGACCAGGATGTCCGCCTCCGCGACGGCGGCCGGCAGGTCGGCGTCCCACCAGGAATGGTAGAGGTCGAGTGTCAGGCCCACGCCCGCATGCCGCGCGGCCAGGGCGCGCGCATGGGAGATCTGGTTGATGCAGCCCTTCGTGCCGAGGGCGAGCGGGTGCATCGGCTCGAGCGCCAGGCGGACGCCGGCGGCGCGGGCGTGCTCGGCGAGACGGGCCAAACCCTCCGCGGCGCGACGCCAGGCCTCGCGTAGTGGCGGCGCGGCGCCGCCGGCAGTCGCGGCGTGCAGTGTGCCGCCGAGGATGACATTGACGGGCGCATCCAGCGCCGCGGCGGCCTCGAACAGCTTGGCGTCGAGGTCGGCCTGCGCGGCGGCGGCGGCTGGATCGATGTGCAGCACGTAGCCGGCGCTGTTCATCGAGGTGGCGCAGAGGTCGTGGTCACGAAGCAGACGCGCCAGTGCCTCAGGGCGCAGGGCCTCGACCGCGCGCGCGGTGAGGCCGATGCCGCCGATGCCGCGCGCCGCGAGCATCGCGCAGAAGCGCTGCACCGGCAGGTCTGGCGGCGCAGCGTAGAGGCTGACCGCGAGGCGGCGCAACCGGTCCACCGCGGCGCCTCCGAACAAGCGTGTCACGGCGTGGCCTGCGCCAAAGCCCGTCGTGTGGGAATGAGGATCGGATTGTCCACCGTGCTGCCACCCCTTCGAGGTTTGCCTCCCTCTTGCACGCTTTACAATCGAAAACCCAGTCGCCGCGGCTGCGTGAACCGTGAACCGGTCGTGTTCGCACGCGCGGTTTTGGCTTCGCGATCCTTCGCGGGTCTAGAGCAGGCTGCGTTCTCATGAACGCAGCTCATGCTCCAGAAATCATTGAATCTAGAGCAAGAAATGCGTTCAGCGTCGCGGCAGCGCCGCGACCCATCTGAACGCATAATGCTCTAGGCGCCGCGTCGTCCGGCCAAGGCGGGCAGAGCGACGGCGGGATTGTCGCTCCCGGAGCCGATGGTTGCCAGCGTCATGTAGCGGGCGCGCGGGGTGGCTCCTTCATCGGACTGCTCGCACAGACTTGCGGCACTCCCGCAAGGCCGATCAGCCGGGTGATGGCGCCCTCGTTGGCAAAGATCCCACACCATCACCCTGGCCACGACCTCCCTCGCCGAATCCTTCCCGATGGCAGGAATGTTTGTGGGAGCCTCGGATGGATCGCCAGGAAACCCTCGGAAGCCAGGGGTCATGGCGGACAGGGTGGGATTCGAACCCACGAGACGCTTTCACGTCTACACACTTTCCAGGCGTGCGCCTTCGACCACTCGGCCACCTGTCCCGCACCGGCATCGCCTTCTAGCCAGCCCCCGGAGCCTCGGCAACCCCGCCCATCGACACGCCGACGAAGGTCGAGCACCAGATGCGGGAGGCAAACACCACATTCGTGCAGGCGGCAACAACTCAGCCCGTGTCGCTGTTGGGGCAAGTCCTGGCGCATGGCGCTTCAGGGGCGAAGGTCCCCCCCCGCCGGGATTCAGGCCATCTGGCTGCCAGAGACGCAGAAGGCGGCCTTGCGGGCCGCCTTCGCTGAAATTGAGGAAGCGCTGACGCGTGACCTCGATCCTGAAGGCCGCGTAGTGGATCTCCCCCACGCGGCGAAGCGCAGGATCAGTCGGCGTATTGGCCCGCCGCCTGGATGAGCGGGCGCCACTTCTGGATGTCGGCCTGCCAGAAGGTGCGGTGGTATTCCGGCGTCGCCCGAGCGGCGGCGACGGGCGTGGTGCCGAGATCGGCGAAGCGGCGGACGATGTTCGGGTCGGCCAGCGCGGCGACAAGCGCACGGTTCAGGCGCTCGACCACCGGGCGGGGCGTGTTGCGCGGCGTGTAGAGGCCATGCCAGACGGTGACCTCAAAGCCGGGCAGGCCGCCCTGGGCGGAGGTCGGCACGTCCGGCAGCGCGGCCAGGCGTTCGGGCGTGGTGACCGAGAAGGCGCGGATGGTGCCGCCGCGGATCTGCTCGGTGGTGTTGGTGGTCTGGTCGCACATCAGGTCCACCGTGCCGGCCATCAGGTCGTTCATCGCCGGGCCCGTGCCGCGATAGGGCACGGTCGTCATGGGCGTATCCAGCGCCTTCATCAGCAGCAGGCCGCAGAGATGGCTGGCCGCGCCGATGCCCGCATTGGCGTAGTTCAGCTTCTCGCGCTCGCGCCGCACCAGGGCGATCAGCTCCTGCATGTTGTTGGCGGGCAGGTTGCGGCGACCCACCAGCGTCATCGGCACTTCGGTGACCAGGCCCACCGTCTCGAAGCCGTTGATCGCGTCATAGGGCACCCGGCGATAGAGCGTGGGGATGGTGCTCATGCCGATGTGGTGCAGCAGCACCGTGTAGCCATCGGGCCGGGCATTGGCGACGCGCTGCGCGCCGAGCGTGCCGCCCGCGCCGCCGACATTCTCGACCACCACGGGCTGGCCGAGCTCATTGCCCATGGATTGCGCCATGAGGCGCGCGACCGTGTCGGTCGGCCCACCGGCGGCGAAGGGAACGATCATGGTGATGGGGCGGGTGGGGTAGGGGGCCTGGGCCAGGGCGGGCGCGGCGGCGAGGCTCAGCGCCGCGGCGGCGCCCATCAGGCCGCGCTTGGTCAGGGTGAACATGGGGCTTCTCCTTCCTCCGAGACTTTGGTGCGGCGGCCGATCGGCGCGCCGGGCAGTGCCCTTGCACATAAGTGAAATGGCAGGCGGGCGCCAGTTTTGCGCTCGTCATTTTATATCCAGGCCGTTGCGTGGCAGTCTCAGACAGGCAGGGCCCCGCGCCGAAGGCGGCGGGGGCGCCGGCACGCGCTGATACGGGGGCAGGCATGGCCGTCTTCACCTTCCTTGCGAGCCTGAATGGCACTTTCGCCGGCACGGCGGGCGATGACACCTTCATCTGGCCCGGCGCCAATGGCTCGATCGACAGCAACGACACCTTCTTCGGGGCGGCGGGCAACGACACGCTGCGCCTCGATTCCGCGGTCGGGCTGAGCTTCACGGGTGCCGCGGCCGCGCAATGGATGGCGGGGATCGAGCGGATCACCGTCAACAACACCGGCGCGGGCAACGCGATCACCATCGGTGCCCTGGCCGGCGCGCCAGAGGGCGGCGTGCTGACCATGCTGGGCGGGGTGGGCAATGATGTCCTGGACATCTCCGCGCGCGGCGCGGGCTACAACGGCGTCCTCGACGGCGCTGGCGGGAATGACCGCTTTCTGGGAGGTGACGGCGATGACCTGTTCCGTCCGGGCACCGGGGCGGACACGTTCGTAGGCGGTGGCGGCAACGACACGGTCGAGTTCAGCCAGAGCAGCCTGCTCGGCACCCAGCCCTTCGAGGGCACGGATTCGCTGATCGGCGGCAGCGGGATCGATACGCTGCGGATTTCCGGCGATGCGGCGCCGGGGATCATGCTGAGCTTCTACCTCCAATTTCCCAAGATCGTCGACTTCGAGATCGTCGACCTGCGCGGCTACGCCGGCCCCTCGCAGGTCAATTTTGGCAATGGATACCCGGCCGACGCCCCGGTGACCGTCCTTGGCGGTGCCGGTGGAGATCACGTCGTCTCCAATGCCTTCATGATGGGAACCTACGCCACCCTGTTCGAAGGTGGAGTTGGGAACGACCGGTTCGACAACTACGCCCGTGACGTCGTGTTCCGTCCGGGCAGCGGCGCTGACACGCTGAGTTCGCCCGTGGGTGGCTCGACGGTGGAGATGGCGCTGGCCGACCTCGACCTGGCCGATTCCTTCCTGACGGACCCTTTTGACACCGGCATCATCCGCCTCACGTCCGGCGGGGTCCTCTGGCAGGGCCAGGCTGAGCGCTTCACCGGCTTCGAGCGCCTGGAGCTTGGCCCGGATGGTGTTGCGATCACGTTGCGGGGCCTGCCGCAGCTCGCGCCCGAGGACAGGGTGGCCGGCGATACCGGCTACCTGCCCGTGTTCGGCGGCGAGGGAAAGGACCGGATCAACGCACAGGGATTCTTTGGGAGCCCCATCCGGATCGAGGGTGGCGGCAACAACGACACCATCATCGGCACCGATCGGCGCGTGATGGATGGCGTGGACGAGATTGCCGCGGACACGCTGCGCGGCCAGGACGGCGATGATCTCATTCTCGGCGGTCTTGGGCGTGATGAGATCGACGGCGGTGCCGGCAACGACACGATCGATGGCGGCGGTGGCGATGACCGCGGGCTGTCCGGTGGTGCCGGGAACGATCGCATCCTCGGCGGTGCCGGGGATGACTGGATCGATTTTTCGTTGATCGAAACCGGTCAGGACAGCGTGTTCGGGGGGGCGGGGAACGACACCATCGACGTCGGGGCTATTGCGCCGATTGGCGACGATCTGTTCTCGGGCGGTTCGGGCACCGATGAACTGGACATGACGTCGTATAGCGGGGCGCCGCTGGTCATCAGCGCCGCGATGGCCGAACGAATCTCCGGTTTCGAACGGATCAGAACCTCATGGTACGTCGACAGTACCATCTTCGTGACCGACAGCCTGGCCGAGACAGCTGAGACTCCCCTGCTGATCTCGTCTTTCCCGTTTGATCCGGTGCGGCTCCTGGTCGATGCCAGCGCCGTCACCAGCGCCGGGATCAGGATCTCACGCATCGACGCCGACGCCTCCCCGGCCGGATCGACTGCCGATACGCTGATCGGGGGCGGCGGCGCCGACACCATATCACGCGAAAGCGGGGCGGATCTGGTGATGGGCGGCGGCGGCGACGACCTGATCTTCACGCCGTTACCGACAGCGAGCACAGACCCCGCGCGGCTCGACGGCGGCGCGGGCATCGACACGCTGCGGGTCTTCGGCGCGGTCAACAGCGCCGGCTTCTCCTTCGCCCAACTCAGCGGCTTCGAGATCATCGAGCTTGCCGATGCCGTGCCCAACGCCATCACCTTCGTCGCCGGCGGCCTGCCCGCGGGCGGCGGGGTGCAGTTCCGTGGCGGCAATGACAGCGATGTGCTCGATGCCGGCGCACTTGCCACCGCCGCGCATCTCAGCGGCCGCGCGGGCGACGACATGCTGTTCGGCGGCAGTGCGGGTGATTGGCTCGATGCCGGCACGGGCACCGATCTCGTCATGGGCGGTGCCGGCAATGACACGATCCGCCTGGATGATGCCGGTGCCGACGATATGGCCGATGGTGGGGCGGGCCTGGACCGGCTGGTGCTGGACCTCGATGGCAAGCGGTTCGGTCCCGCGGCGCTCGCCAATCTGACCGGCTTCGAATCGCTCGAAGTGGCCCTCGATGGCGGCCGGCTCGTGCTCTCCCAGAGCTTTGTTGCCACTGTGGGCTCTGGGTCCTTCACCCTCGATCTTGTCACCACTGGCGGGGCGGCTGGCGCGACGCTGGAGGGTGCGCAGGCCACGGCGAAGCTCGACATCCGCGGCGGCGCTGGCAACGAGTCCATCACCGGCGGGCGCGGCGCAGATGTGATCAGCGACGGCGCGGGCGCCGACCGGCTGCGCGGCGGCTTGGGGGCCGACCGGCTGGTGCTGTCCGCCGATGGCGCCGCCGACCGGCTGGTCTATGGCGCGGCCGGTGAGGGTTCGCGCGACATCGCCATCGCCGCCAACCCCGGTCTGCTGGCCGAGGCTGACACCATCATCGGCTTCAACGGGGTGGGCGATACGGGCAACGTCCTGGAGTTCACGCGCGCGGGCTTCATCGGCCTGGGTTCCAAGACGGCGATCATCGAGGTCGCGCAGGGTGCGGCGGTGGATCTCTCGACTGGGGTCGTGTTCCTCATCCATGCCAGCAATGCCGTGGCCGGCGGCTTCGCCGATCGCGCGGCGATCAACGCGGCCTTTGCCAGCCGTGTTGCCGCCGGGGACCCCGGGCAGGCCGGCTTCATCATCGCACGCGGGCCAGGCGGCACCGACGCCGCACTCTACTATCTGCGCGAGCGCGATGGCCTGGCAGGCCTTGCCGATGACGACCAGCTCTTCCTGCTCGCGGTGCTGACTGCCCCAGGGGCGATCGGCGCCAGCGAGATCAGCCTGATCTGAGGATCAGGCGTCCATCTTCAGTGCGGCGATGAAGGCGCTCTGCGGGATCTCGACCTTGCCGAACTGCCGCATGCGCTTCTTGCCTTCCTTCTGCTTGTCCAGAAGCTTGCGCTTGCGGCTGATGTCGCCGCCATAGCACTTGGCCGTCACGTCCTTCGACATGGCGCTGATCGTCTCACGCGCGATCACGCGCCCGCCGATCGCGGCCTGGATGGGAATCTTGAAGAGCTGGCGCGGGATCAGCTCCTTCAGCTTCTCGCAGATCTGCCGGCCGCGGCGATCCGCCTGGCTGCGATGCGCCATGAAGGAGAGGGCATCGACCGGCTCGGCATTCACCAGGATCGAGATCTTCACGAGATCCCCGGCCTCATAGCCATCCACCGCATAGTCGAAGCTGGCATAGCCGCGGGAGATGGATTTCAGCCGGTCGTAGAAGTCGAACACCACCTCGTTCAGCGGCAGGCGATAGACCGCCATGGCGCGCGAGCCGACATAGGTCAGCTCCACCTGCTGGCCGCGGCGCTCATTGCACAGCGTCAGCACGGGGCCGAGATAGTCGTCCGGCACCATGATCGTGGCCTTGATCCAGGGCTCCTCGATCTCATCGATCACGGAAGGATCAGGCATGTCGGCGGGGTTGTGCAGCTCGCTCACCTCGCCATTCGTGCGGCGGATCTTGTAGACCACCGAGGGCGCGGTCGCGATCAGGTCGAGGTCGAACTCGCGCGAGAGCCGCTCCTGCACGATCTCGAGATGCAGCAGGCCGAGGAAGCCGCAGCGATAGCCCATGCCGAGGGCGGCCGAATGCTCGGCCTCGTAATGGAAGCTGCTGTCGTTGAGCCGCAGCTTCGCCACGCTCTCACGCAGCTTCTCGAAATCATCGGCATCGACGGGGTAGAGCCCGCACCACACCACGGGGACGGAGGGCTTGAAGCCGGGCAGGGCCTCGGCCGCGGGGTTGCGGTCCTCGGTCAGGGTATCGCCGACATTGGTGTCGGCCACCGTCTTGATCGCCGCGGTGACGTAGCCCATTTCGCCGGGGGAAAGATAATCCACCGGCACCATCTTCGGCGTGAAGACGCCCACCTGCTCCACCGTATGGGTCGAGCCGTTGGACATCATGCGGATCTTCTGGCCCTTGCGCAGCACGCCATCCTTCACGCGCACCAGCACCACCACGCCGAGATAGGCGTCGTACCAGCTGTCCACGAGCAGCGCCTTCAGCTGGCTCTCGGGGTTGCCCTTGGGGGCGGGCAGGCGGGTGACGATGGCCTCCAGCACGCCCTCGATGTTCAGCCCGGTCTTGGCCGAGATCAGCACGGCGTCCGAGGCATCGAGGCCGATCACGTCCTCGATCTGCTGCTTCACGCGGTCCGGCTCGGCGGCGGGCAGGTCCACCTTGTTGAGCACCGGCACGATCTCATGGTTCGCGTCCAGCGCCTGGTAGACATTGGCCAGCGTCTGCGCCTCGACCCCCTGGGAGGCATCGACCACCAGCAGCGAGCCCTCACACGCGGCGAGCGAGCGCGAGACCTCATAGGCGAAGTCCACATGGCCCGGCGTGTCCATCAGGTTGAGCGTATAGACCAGCCCGTCCTGCGCCTTGTAGGCGAGCCGCACGGTCTGCGCCTTGATGGTGATGCCGCGCTCGCGCTCCAGCTCCATGTTGTCCAGGAGCTGTTCCTTCATGTCGCGCAGCGCCACCGTGCCGGTGGTCTGGATCAGCCGGTCGGCGAGCGTCGATTTCCCATGGTCGATATGGGCGATGATGGAGAAATTGCGGATGCGGTCGATCGGGACGTCGGTCATGCGGTTGCCTGCGGATTTGCCCCCCACATAGGGGCTTGCGGCCGCGGTGCAAAGCGGCGCGAGGGCCGGCGGGTGCGCTTTCGCGCTGGACAGGCCGCGCGCGCGATGGTGTGACTGCGCCCCGATGTCCTGGCTCCGCCGCGCCGCCCTGCTCGCCCTGGCGCTGCCGCCCCTTCTGGCGGCGGCGGGCGTGGCGCATGCGCAGTCCCAGTCCAACACCTGGCAGTCGATCTTCGGGCCTTCCCTGCAACGCACGGCCAATGCGGCGCTCGCCGTGATGGGCTACGCCACCGTGCCGGACGGCACGGCGAGCGACCTCTCCATCAGCCAGGGGCAGGACCGCACCGGGCTGCTGATGGGCCAGCTCGGCACGGGCTTCAACGTGTCCGAATCCGTGCCGCTCTTCCTCGAGGGCTATCTGGGCTATTCGCGCTACGACCCGCTTTTCGTCGCCACGCTGGGCGCGGAGAGCACCCGCCTGCCGATCCGCTGGAACAGCGTCTCCACCACCATCGGCGTCGGCTGGTCCTTCCAGGTGACGGACCGCATCCAGCTCCGCCCCATTCTCAACGGCTCGCTCGGCTATCTGGGCTCGGACCTCGCCGTGGCGGGCAACCTGCTGCAATACCTGACCGGCATCGACATCAAGCTGCTCGATCGTGGGCAGCTGCTGGCGGCCGGGCTGGGCGGGGCCATGGTCTTCGCCTGGTACGATTACCGCCCCGACTGGGAGTTCGAGGCCGAGCTGCGCTACAGCCGCATGCAGCTGCAGAGCATCCCCGGCACCACGGACGGCCTGACCTACCGGGCCGAGAACGGCGCCATCGGGCTCTGGACGCGCTATCGCTGGCCCACGGGGCGCGAGGCCTATGGCCGGCCCGTCCGCTACGTGCTGGAGGGGCTGCACAGCCAGTTCCTCTACGACCAGCGGGGCGCGCTCGGCTTCAATTCCCTCACCAAGATCGGCGGTGGGCTGGAATTGGACATGGGCCGGCAGGAGATCGGCGCCATGGGGCTCTACCTGCAGCGCGTGCGCCTCATGGGGCGCATCGTCTTCGGCCAGGATGTCTCCGGCTACTCGATCGGCCTGGGCATGAGTTTCTAGAGCGATATGTCATAGAGCACGAGATCCGTCCGAGAGGACGGATCGTGCTCTACAGCCGCGAGAGCCGCCACATCGCCGCCGCGCCGAGCAGCGGCCCGGGCGCCAGCACCGCGAAGGCCCCCACCCAGCCCAGCCAGGCCACGGCGAGGGGCATCACCCCGATGGCCAGCGCCGTCAGCAGGAAGCCCAGGCTGGTCTGCACCGTCAGCATCGTGCCGACATAGTCGGGCGGGGAGAGGGTGACGGTGCAGGCCGAGAATTGCGCCGAATCCGCCACCACGGCGAAGCCCCAGACCAGCGCCAGCGGCAGCACCAGCGCCGGGCCCGCCAGCGCCGCCGCCGGGCCGATCACCAGCGCGCAGCCGCCCGAGACCAGCAGGCAGAGCGCCGCCACCTTCGCCCGGTCCCACCGGTCCGCGAGCCACCCCGCCAGCACGCAGCCCAGCGCCCCCGCGCCCAGCACGGCGAAGACCCAGGGGCCGACGGCGCCGGGCGGGCCGCCCAGCACGCCGGCCAGGAACAGGCCGATCCAGGCCCACATGGCGTAGAGTTCCCACATATGGCCGAGATAGCCCAGCGTCGCGAGCCGCAAGCCCTTGTTGCGCCAGACTTCCAGCGCCTGGGCCGGGCGGAAGGGCGGCCTTGCGCCCAGCAGCGGGCCGGGCCGGAAGCCCAGCACCAGCAGCCCCCCGGCCGCGGCCAGCAGGCCGGCGCCGAGATACGCACCCTGCCAGCCCCGCCCCGCCAGCAGGCCGGGCAGCAGGTGCGGCAGCGCCGAGCCCAGCGTCACGGCGCCGACCAGCAGCCCGATCAACAGCCCCAGATCGGCCCGCGCCCAGGAGGCAGCGAGCTTCATGCCGACCGGATAGACCCCCGCCATCGCCGCCCCCGCGACGAAGCGCAACACCAGCGCCGCCGCCCCGGCCGGCGCCACCAGCGTCTGCACCAGGGTGGCGAGGCTCGCGAGCAGCCCGCACGCCAGGAAGAGCCGGCGTGGATCATGGCGATCCGCCAGCGAGAGCACCGCCGAGACCAGCGTGCCCACCACGAAGCCAAGCTGCACCGCGGTGGTCAGCCAGGCGGCGCGGCCGGGCGTGACGAGACCCTCCGCCAGCAGCACCGGCACGGCGGCGGTGCCGGCGAACCAGACCGACAGGCACAGCACCACCGCGCCGTAGAGCGCGGCGAGGTTGCGCGCCTTGCCGGGCGGGCGCGGGTTCACCCCCGCAGCACCGCCCCGCTGGCCTTGCCCACGGCGGCGACGATCTTCTGGGCCACGGCCTCGATCTCCGCATCGGTCAGGGTGCGCTCGCGCGGCTGCAGCGTGACCTGCAGCGCGAGGCTGACCTTGCCCGGCTCCATCTTCTCACCGGCATAGCGGTCGAAGAGGGTCACCTCGGCGATCAGGGTCTTCTCGGCCCCGCGCGCGGCGCGCAGCAGCGTCTCGGCCGGGACGGTCGCATCGACCACGAAGGCGAAGTCGCGCCGCAGCGGCTGGAAGGCCGGCAGGTCGGGCAGGCCCTTCTTGCGGCGCTTGGGTTCGGCGATGGCGTCGAGGAAGACTTCGAAGGCGATGACCGGGCCGGACAGACCCAGCGCCTTCGCGACCTTCGGGTGCAGCTCGCCGAAAGTCGCCAGCACCGTCTTCGGTCCCTGCCGCAGCACGCCCGAGCGGCCGGGGTGGTAGAAGCCCGGCGCGTCGGTGGTGAGCGTCACGGCCGCCATTGGCACGCCGAGCGCGCCGAGCACGGCCAGCGCATCGCCCTTGGCATCCAGCGCATCCACCGCGCGGGCGGGGGCGGCCCAGTTCGGCGGGGTGAAGCCGGCGCGCAGCCCGGCGGCGACCTGCAACTGGCTGACCCCCGCGGCCGGGTCGCGATAGGCGCCGCCGATCTCGCACAGCCCGACATCGCCGAAGCCCCGCGCCGCATTGCGTGCGGCGGCCTGGGCGAGTGTTGCGATCGGCGTGGGCCGCATCTGGTCGAGGTCGCTGGCGATCGGGTTCTCGAGATGCAGGCTATCGGGCGTCTCCCCGAACAGCGCCGCGACCTCGCGCGCCACGAAGCCATAGGTCACGCTGTCCTGCAGCCCGCGCGCGGCCAGCACGCGGCGCGCGAGGCCCGCGCGTACCTGCTTCGGACTCAGCGCCGCGCGTGGCACCGGGTGGGCCACGGGCAGGGAGACGGAGGGCACGGCATCCAGCCCGCCGAGGCGCAGCACTTCCTCCACCAGATCGCATTCCGGCTCGATCGCCGCTGCGCCCTCGGCCGCCGCACGGGCGCGCTCGGCGGGCAGGGAGGCATCCTGCGCCAGCGCGCCGAAGGCCGCGATGTCGTTGCGCCAGGAGGGGACGGCGACGGTGATCTTCTCCGCATCCTGCGCGCGCGTCTCGAAGCCCAGCGCGGCCAGGCGGCGTTCGATCTCGGCGCGCGGCAGGTCGAGCCCGCCGAGTTCCGCGACACGGGCAAAGCGCAGCGTGGCTTCGCGCTGCCAGGCGGGCTCGGCGCCGGCGGCGACGACCTCGCTCGCCTCGCCGCCGACGATGGCCATCATCGCCGCCGTGGCTAGGTCGAGGGCCAGCGGCGGCAGCGCGGCATCGACGCCGCGCTCGAAACGATGCCGCGCCTCGGTCCGCACGTCATGGCGCCGGCCGGAGAGCGCGATGCGCACCGGGTCGAAGATCGCGCATTCGATGAAGCATTCGGTGGTGGTCTCGTCGCAGCCCGAGGGCGCGCCGCCGATGATCCCGCCCAGCGCCTCCGGCCCCGCGGCATCGGCGATGATGCCGTCCTCCTCGGTCAGGGCGTAGGTCTTGCCGTTCAGCGCCTCCAGCGTCTCGCCGGGCCGGGCCATGCGCATGGTCAGCACATCGCCCTTCACCTTGGCCACGTCGAAGACATGCAGCGGCCGGCCGAGGCCGAAGGTGAAGAGGTTGGTGACATCGACCAGCGCGTTGATCGGGCGCTGGCCGATGGCGACCAGCCAATCCTGCAGCCATTGCGGGGAGGGGCCGTTCTTCACGCCGCGGATGGCGCGCCCGAGCACCCAGCGGCAGGCGCGCGGATCGGCGATCTCCCAGCGCAGCGGGGAGGGGTAGACTGCCGTGACGCTGGGCGGCACCAGCGGCTTGAGACGCCCCAGGCCGGCCGCGGCAAGGTCGCGCGCGATGCCGTGGACGGAGAGCGCGTCGCCGCGATTCGGCGTGACCTTGATCTCGATGATCGGGTCGTCGAGCCCGGCATAATCGACATAGCGCGCGCCGACCGGCGCATCCTCGGGCAGGTCGACGATGCCGGAATGGTCGTCGCCGAGACCCATTTCCCGGGACGACAGCATCATCGCCTCGGACTTCACGCCGCGGATCTCGCCGACCTTGAGCGTGATGCCGGTGCCGGGGATGAAGGCGCCGGGCAGGGCGGCCACGCCGAGCATGCCCGTTCGCGCATTCGGCGCGCCGCACACCACCGAGTATTCGCGCCCATCGCCGAGATCGACGCGCAGCGCGCGGAGGCGATCGGCGTTGGGGTGCTGCACAGCCTCGATCACGCGCGCGATGCGGAAGCTCGACAGCGCGGCCGCACGATCCTCGATGCCTTCGACCTCGATGCCGATGGCGGAGAGGGTGGTGCTGATCTGCTCCAGCGTCGCATCCGTCTCCAGATGCTCGCGCAGCCAGGACATTGTGAACTTCATTTTTCTATGCCCTCAGACGCCGGGTGGCCGCATCCGCGGCCTTGGCTTCGCCGCGCGTCAGTCGCGCAAGCTGGGAGGTTCGGTGGGCGGCGGCGGCCGCCTTGCGGCCGCATTCTCGTGGCGCGGTCATCGTGCTTGCCTGCGTCATGCTAGATGCCCTCGTGCAGGGAAGCAGGGGAAAGCGGATCGGCCGCCCAGTGGCGCAGCCAGCGCAGATCGCTCTCGTAGAAGGGGCGCAGATCGGGCATGCCGTGCTTGAGCATGGTGATGCGCTCGATCCCCATGCCGAAGGCGAAGCCCTGCCACTCGCGCGGGTCGATGCCGCAATTGGCCAGCACCTTCGGGTGCACCATGCCGCTGCCCAGGATCTCCAGCCAGTCGCCGCCCGAGCCCAATTCGCCCGTCTTGCGGTTCCAGCCGATATCCACCTCCATCGAGGGCTCGGTGAAGGGGAAGTAGCTGCTGCGGAAGCGCACCGGCAGCGTCGCGATCCCGAAGAAGGCGCGGAGGAAATCCGTCAGGCAGCCCTTGAGGTGGCCGAGCGTGATGCCGCGGTCGATCACGAGGCCCTCCACCTGGTGGAACATGGGCGAATGCGTCGCGTCATGGTCGGCGCGATAGGTGCGGCCCGGCGCGATGATGCGGATCGGCGGCGGCTCGGCCAGCATGGTGCGGATCTGCAGCGGCGAGGTCTGGGTGCGCAGCACGGTGCGCTGGCCGTCCGAGCGCGTGCCGGGCAGGTAGAAGGTGTCGTGGTCCTGCCGCGCCGGGTGGTGGTCGGGGATGTTGAGCGCGCCGAAATTGTGCCAGTCGCTCTCGATGTCCGGGCCCTCGACCACGCGGAAGCCCATCGCGCCGAAGATGGCGGTGAGTTCCTCGATGGTGCGGCTGATCGGGTGGATGCCGCCCTGCTCGGCGCTGCCGGCGGCGAAGGGGCGGGGCGGCAGCGAGACATCGATCCGCTCGGCCTTGAGGCGCGCCTCAAGGGCGGCTTCCTCCAGCGCGGCGCGGCGGACCTCCAGCAGCCCCTCGATCTCGTTCTTCAGCGCGTTGATGGCGGCGCCGGCCTCGCGCCGCTGCTCGGCCGGCACGGCGCCGAGGCCCTTGAGCAGTTGTGTCACCTCGCCCGACTTGCCCAGCGCCGCGACGCGCACCGCCTCCAGCGCCCGCAAGTCGGCGGCGGCGGCGATCTGCGCGGCGATGGTGCGCGCGAGGCCCGAATGGTCAGCGCTCATGATCGAAGGCTCCGGATACGGAAAGGGCCGCCCCCTGCGGGACGGCCCTCGATGTCGATGCCGAACCTAGCGGGTTCAGGCCTGTGCGGGGAGGGCGCCCTTCGCCTTTTCGACGATGGCCGCAAAGCCGGCCGCGTCGTCATAGGCGAGAGCGGCCAGCACCTTGCGGTCGATCTCGATGTTCGCCGCCTTGATGCCCGCCATGAAGCGCGAATAGGTCAGCCCATGCTCACGCACCGCGGCGTTGATGCGCTGGATCCACAGGCCGCGGAAGTCGCGCTTCTTGTTGCGACGGTCGCGATAGGCGTATTGCAGCGCCTTCTCGACCCGCTCAAGGGCGGGGCGATAGGCGGTCGAGGAGCGGCCGACATAGCCCTCGGCGAGCTTCAGGACCTTCTTGTGACGGGCGTGCTTGGTAACGCCGCGCTTGACACGTGCCATGGCTCAGATCCTCCCGCTCAGCGATCGATGCCGTAGGGCAGCCACTGCAGCACGGTCAGGCCGTCCTGGTGGCGCAGCACCTGGCTGCCGCGGTTCTGGCGCTTGGCCTTGTTGGACCGGGCGGTGAGGCAGTGCCGCTTGTTGCCCGGGCCGGCCAGCACCTTGCCGGTGGCGGTGATCTTGAAGCGCTTCTTGGCGCTCGACTTCGTCTTCATCTTGGGCATTTGGACCTCCTCGGTCTTGCTCGCGCCCCACCTTGCGCCGCAACCCCTTTCGAGGCGGCGGGCCGCACCATGCGGCGGGGGCGCGTTTCCGCGGCCAGGCATGCCCAGTCAGAGGCCATGACGCGCGGAGGCGGGCTTATACGGGCGGGCGGGGCGGGGTGCAAGGCCACCAGAGAATTTCCACACCTTGCCGTGCTGGTTGACAGGCGGCCGCCACTGGCGGCCGAGGCGCCGAATGGCGCCCGCGCCCAATGGCGCGAAGGCAAGGCGGCGGATGCCGCCGCCCGCCGTCTGAGGGCACAATTAAAGTCAAGCGGCGCGGGCAACTCCCTGGCGCCACAGCAACCCGGTGAGGTGCGCGGCAATCGCCCCCATGCCGGTCTGCGCGCCGGTGCGCCCGGCGCGGGCCTCGGCCTCGGCATTATAGTTGGTGTTGGTGTTCACGTCATAGGCGAAGCTCTGGCCTTGCGCGTCCGTGATGAACTCGATGGCGCCCACGCCCACCCCATTGGCGAGCAGGAAGGCCTCCATGCGGTGCAGCAGCGGGTGGGTGAAGCCCTCCAGGATGCGGAACTTCTCGCCCGGCGCCACGGCCGGGCAGGCCGCGCCCTCGCCGATCGCGCAGGCATCGGCGGGGCAGAGCTCGAAGCCCTCGGAGGTATCCACCCGCACGGCATAGAGGAAGCGCCCGCCCACGAATTCCGCGCGGATGATGAAGGGCTCGGGGGCCTCGATGTAGCGCTGGACCAGCCAGATGCCGTCGCGCGGATGGGCCGTCGGGTCGGGATCGGCCTCGATCTTCGCCACCGCCTCGGCCAGCGCGGCCGCGCTGCGCACAAGCTGCACTCCCAAGCCCTTGCCGGCGCGGTTGTGCTTGAGGATGAGGGGATAGCCGAGCCGCGCGCCCGCCTCGGCGATGTTCTCGGTGCCGATCACGGCCAGCGTCGCGGGGGTGGGAATGCCATGCGCCGCCAGCGCCTGGTATTGCGCGACCTTGGAGAGTTCGAGCTGCAGCGCACGCCGGCCATTCACCACGGCCCGGCCATGGCGCTCCAGATGTTCGATGACCGCGCCGGCATATTCGGGCGCATGGGTGTGGCCGCGGGTGTGCGAGCTGGCGCTCATGCGGTTGTAGAAGACGCCCTCGGGCGGCGCCGCGGTGAGGTCCAGCACGCCGCGATCGAGGAACCACTCCTCGAAGGGCGTGCCGAGCGCGGTGAAGGCGGCGCGGAGGGGGACGACCCAGGGCGCGTTCTCGTGGATCACGAATATCTTGCTCATGCCGGGGCTCCTGCGGGCGTTTCAGGGGCCAAAGAAGGTGATTTTTCTTCCAATACGCAATATGCGCCCATAAAAAAGAAATTTCTACTTTGTGTCGTACTGAGTGGACCTCAATCTACTCCCGCCGCCAAGGCTGGCGCCAAGCCCGCCTCCGCCGCCGGGACCGGGCAGGGCGGCATGTCGCGGAGGAATCTGTAGCGCCCGTGCTCCTTCAGCGCCGCGAGATCGAAGGGGGTCAGCGCCGGCATGGGCAGGGGGGCGACCAGCGCCTCTTCCGCCGAGAAGTCGATCACCACCGCGCCGACCGCCGGCGCCCCGCCATGCGACGCGCTGCCGAGGAAAGCAGTGGCCGGCAGCCAGAGATGGCGCACCCCGTCCACCACCCGGTCGCGCGTGGCGTGCAGATGCCCGCTGATCACCATCGCCACGCCATGCGCGCGCAGCAGCGCCAGCAGACGCGCGCGGGGCTCGGGGGTGAGGCAGGAGGCATTGGCCGGTGCCTCATCCACCTGCTCGATGAAGAGCGGCTTGTGCAGCACCAGCGCGACCCGGCGCGCCCCAGCCGTGGCGAGGCATTCGACCAGCCAGGCCTCCTGCTCTGCCTCCCGCGCCAGGCCCGCGCCGAAGAGCTGCGCGTTCACGCCCACCACCCGCCAGGCGCCGACATCGCGCACGAAGCGATCCGTGCCGAAGGCCGCATCCCAGCGCGCGAGGCGGGGCCCGTCGATGATCTGGTTCGGATCCTGGCCCGGCGGTTCGTCGCCCACATCATGGTTGCCGGGCAGGGCCAGCACGGGCGTCGCGAAGCCTGCCAGCGCGGTGGCGGCGAAGGCCATCTCTGCATCGCTCTCGGGTCCGTTGATGCACAGATCGCCATTGACGATCACCGCCTCGGCGCCGGCCGCATCGGCGGCGGCGCGCGCGGTGCGGAAATTCGGCCAGAAGAAACCATGCACCGGGGAGAGATGCAGGTCGGAGAGGAAGACGATCTTGCTCATGCGGGTTCTCCTCAGCCGAAGGCCAACTGGCCGGGGCGGAAATCCATGTAGTAGAGCGGTGGGTGCTGCCACTGGATGGCGCGGCGCTTCGCGAAGTACTCGCGCACCGGGTAGAGGATCACGGCCGGCGCCTCGGCCTCAAACTCATCGAGCAGCGCAAGCCAGAGCCGCTTGCGTTCCTCCGGGTCACCAGCGATGCGCAGCGCGTCCACGATCTCGTTGAAGCGCACCGGCTGCCAGAAGCCCGCGCGCTGCAAGGAGTATTCGCGGGAGAGATGCACGGCGAGGCCGCCGCCCAGCGGATCGGGGAAGCGGAAGGCGATGGAGGTGGGGCGGATATCCGCCCCCGGCTGGGTCAGCAGCGAGAGATTCTCCCGCGTCTCGAGCCGCGTATTCACCCCGACCGCGGCCCACATCTGCTGCATGATCTGCACGCCCTGCAGCATCTGCAGGTAATAGGCCGGCGCGATGCGGATGATGAGTTCCTCGCCGCGATAGCCACCCTGGCGCAGCAGGTCGCGCGCCTTGGCGGGGTCATGAGCGAAGCCGCGGCGATTGGCGTCGTAGAGATCGCCAAAGGCCGGGATCTGCAGGGCGGGCATCGGCTTGTACGCGGCGCCCCAGAGCGCGCGGCCGAGCATCTCGTAGTCGATCGCGTGGTTCAGCCCGCGCCGCACCCGCGCATCGCGCAGCGCCGGGCGGCGCGTGTCGTAATAGAGGATGTGCGCGAAATCGAGCGGTACCCCCACGCCTTCCAGCGTCGGGTGCCGGGCGAGGGGCTCGATCTGCTCGGGCAGCAGATTCGTGACCAGATCGAAATCGCCTGCCCGGAGGCCCGATATGCGCGAGGAGGCCTCGGGCACCACCGTGAAGCTTACCTGCCGCGCCGGCGGGCGGCCCTGCCAATAGTCGTCATGCGCCTCGAGCACCGCGCGCTGGTCGCGCTGGAAGCTCGCCACGCGATAGGGGCCGCTGCCGATGGGCCGCGTGCGCATGCCCGCCAGCCCGCCCTCCTCATAGGCCTTGGCCGAGTGGATCCACCCGCCATAGGCGGCCAGGCGCTGCGGCATGGCCGGGTCCGGGTGCCTGGTTCGGAACACCACGCGCAGCGGGCCATCGGCCTCCACCCCGGCCAGATGGCCGAAATTGACACGGCCCTCGAAAGTCTGCGTCGTCTCGCCCCACATGCGTTCGGCCGAAAAGGTCGAGAGCACGTCGGCGGCGCTCAGCACCGTGCCGTCCTGCATCCGCACATCGGGGCGCAGCCTGGCCACCCAGGTCAGCGGGTCGCGCTGCTCGAGCGCGGTGGCGAGGAAGGGTGTGAGCCGCGACCCGCCCTCCCGTGCCTCGGCCACGAAATCGCGCCTCCAGAGCGTGTCGAAGACGTTGTAGGTGAGGCGCAGCCCGACATTGGAGATCGCCTCCAGCGGTTCGAGCGTCGGCGGCAGGGCCTGGACCGCGACGCGCAGCACGGGGCGGGTGTCCGTCTGGGCACCCGCGACGCGCGGCAGCAGGGCAGGGGCGGCGAGGGTGCCGAGAAGGGCACGGCGGCGCAGCGTCATGGCGGGGACTCCGGCTGATCGGCGCGGAGCCTAGGCAGCGGCCGGGTCAGGGCGATGACAGGGCCGTGCCGGTTGCATGACGCCCGCGCGCGGGTTCCGGTGCGGGCCGGCCCGGCCTATATCCGCCCGGCATGTCGCCCGAGACCCTCACCTTCGGCTGTCGCCTCAACGCCTTCGAATCCGAGGCGATGCGCGCGCTTGCGGCCGCGGCCGGGCTGGGCGACGCGCTGATCGTCAACACCTGCGCCGTGACCGCCGAGGCCGAGGCCCAGGCACGCCAGGCGATCCGCCGCGCGGCGCGTGAGCAGCCGGGAAGGCCGATCCTGGTCACCGGCTGCGCCGCGCAGATCGCGCCCGAGGCCTGGGCCGGCCTGCCGGGCGTGGCGCGCCTCATCGGCAATGCCGACAAGCTCCGCCCCGAGGCCTGGCGGCAGCCCATGCCGCTGAGCGACGTGATGCAGGCGCGCGACATCCCGGCCCATCCGGTGACAGAGATGGCGGGGCGCGCGCGCGGCTTCCTGCAGGTGCAGCAGGGCTGTGACCATCGCTGCACCTTCTGCGTCATCCCCTATGGCCGCGGCCCCTCCCGCAGCCTGCCGATGGGCGTGGTGGTGGACCAGGCGCGCGCCATGGTGGCCGCCGGGATGCGAGAGATCGTGCTGACCGGCGTCGATATCGCGAGCTACGGCGCCGACCTGCCCGGGGCGCCGCGGCTCGGGCAACTCGCGCGCCGGCTGCTGGCGGCGGTGCCGGAACTGCCGCGGCTGCGGCTCTCCTCGCTCGACCCGGCGGCGATGGATGCGGATCTGTGGCGGCTGATCGCGGAGGAGCCGCGCTTCCTGCCGCATCTGCACCTGAGTGCGCAGCACGGGTCGGACCTGATGCTCAAGCGCATGAAGCGCCGCCATGGTCGGGCGGATCTGCTGGCGCTGACGGCGCGCGCGCGCGCCCTGCGCCCGGACATCGTCTTCGGCGCCGACCTCATCGCCGGCTTCCCGACCGAGAGCGAGGATGACTTCGCCCAGCTTCTCTCGTTGGTCGAGGAGGCGGGCCTGACCTTCCTGCACGTCTTCCCCTATTCGCCGCGCCCCGGCACGCCGGCCGCGCGCATGCCGCAACTGCCCGTGCCGCTCCGCCGCGCGCGCGCCAAGGTCTTGCGCGAGACGGGGCAGGCGGCGGCGCGCGCCTTCCTCGAAAGCCGGCTGGGGCAGGAGGAAGACGTGCTGATGGAGCGCAACGGCCGCGGTCATACCGCGCATTTCGCGCCGGTACGGCTCGTCCCGCCCCGCCCGCCCGGCAGCTTGCTGCGCGCCCGCGCCCGCGCGATCACCGAGGACGCTTTGCTGGTGGAGGCCGCCTGATGGCGCTGAAGGATCTGTGGGGCCGGCTGCGCGGCAAGGAGACGCCCGAGCCCGCGCCGCCGCCCGCCGCCGTGCCGCCTGTCGAGGCACCCGTCGAAGCGACGCTGGCAGCGCCCGTCGAGGCCCTTGTCGAAGCGCCCCCGCCGCCGCCCGAAGCCGCGGTGCCACCGCCCGAACCCGCCGCGCCCGAAGCGCCGCAGGGCTGGTTCGGCCGGCTCAAGGCCGGGCTCTCGCGCTCCACCGCCAAGCTCACCGAGGCGCTGACCACCGTCTTCCGCAAGCGCAAGCTGGATGACGAGGCCCTTGAAGAACTCGAGGAGACGCTGATCGCCGCCGATCTCGGCGTGCAGGCCGCGCGCGTCATCGTCGAGGGCTTCCGCAAGACCCGTTTCGGCAAGGAAGTGACCGACGAGGAGGTGCGCGCCACCCTGGCGGAGAGCATCGCGGGCATCCTCGCCCCCGTCGCCCAGCCACTTGTCATCGAAAGATCACACGGCCCGCATGTGGTGCTCGTGGTCGGCGTGAACGGCACCGGCAAGACCACCACCATCGCCAAGCTCGGGCGCGAATACCGCGCGCAGGGGCTGAAGGTGATGTTCGCCGCCGGCGACACCTTCCGCGCCGCCGCCGTCGAGCAGCTCCAGATCTGGGGCGAGCGCACCGGCTGCCCCGTGGTGGTGGCGGCGAAGAACGGCGCGGATGCCGCCGGCCTTGCGCATGAGGCCCTCGCCCGCGCCCGTGCCGAGGGCATGGACCTGCTGCTGATCGACACCGCCGGGCGGCTGCACAACAAGGCCGCGCTGATGGAGGAACTGCGCAAGATCATCCGCGTGATCCGCAAGCTCGACCCCTCCGCGCCGCATACGGTGCTGCTGACGCTGGATGCCACGACGGGCCAGAACGCGCTTTCCCAGGTGAAGATCTTCCGCGAGATGGTCGAGGTCTCGGGCCTGGTCGTCACGAAGCTGGATGGCAGTGCGAAGGGCGGCGTGGTGGTGGCCCTGGCGCAGGAATTCGCGCTGCCGGTGCACATGGTGGGGGTGGGGGAGAAGGCCGAGGATCTGCGCCCCTTCGCCGCGAAGGATTATGCGCGCGGCCTGGTCGGGCTCGATTGATGGGCGCGCCGCCTTGCGCATGATATCTCAACCGCCGGTCGCAGGAGATGACGCATGACGAACCCGATGCAGCGGCGCGGCTTGCTGGCCCTGGGCGCTGGCCTCGCGGCCACGGCCTGCGCCGCCCCCGAGCGCGGCGCCCCGGTGCCCCGTGGCGCCACCGCGCGGGCCAGCGTGCTCGGCCTGCCGAATGAGCGCTTCCTGCTCGCCCATGGCACGCGGGAGATCGAGCGCGAATTCGCCGCCGCCACGGCGCGGCGCAATGCCGCGCTTGGCGCCCGCGACCCCAACAACCTGCCGCGACTCGATGCGTTGGCGATCTCGGGCGGGGGGGAGGACGGGGCCTTCGGCGCCGGCGTGCTCTGCGGCTGGAGCGAGCATGGCACGCGCCCGGTCTTCGACCTCGTCACCGGCGTGTCCACAGGGGCGCTGACCGCGCCCTTCGCCTTCCTGGGCCGCAGCGCCGATGCGAATCTGCGGCAGGTCTATACCGGCATCACGATTGCCGACGTGCTGCGCCAGCGCTTCCTGGTCGCGGCCGTCTTCGACGATGCGCTGGCCGATACCGCGCCGCTCTTCGCCACCATCTCGCGCCATGTGGATGAGGCGATGCTGGCGGGCATCGCGGCCGGCTACCGGGAGGGCCGGCTGCTGCTGGTCGGCACCGCCAATCTCGACGCCCAGACGCCGGTGATCTGGAACATCGGCGCCATCGCCGCCTCGGGCGATCCGCGCGCGCTGGATCTGGTGCGCAAGCTGCTGCTCGCCTCGGCCTCCATCCCCGGCGCCTTCCCGCCGGTGATGATCGACGTCACCGTCGATGGCCGGCCGCACCAGGAGATGCATGTCGATGGCGGCGCCTTCGTGCAGCTCTTCCTCTACCCCTCCAGCGTGACCCAGGCGCGGCGCGAGCGCCTGCGGCGCCGCCTGCCGGTGCAGCCGGCCGAGGCCTACATCATCCGCAATGCGCGGCTCGATTCCGAATGGGCGGCGGTGGACCGGCGCGCCATGACCATCGCCGGGCGCGCGATCTCGAGCATGATCGCCTCGGCCGGCTACAACGACATCCTGCGCAGCTACACCCGCGTGCAGGCGGACGAGGTCGGCTTCAACCTGGCCTATATCGGCTCCGAATTCACCGGCACCTTCACCAGCCCCTTCGACCAGGCCTATATGCGCCAGCTCTTCGATTACGGCTTCAACCGCGCCCGGCGCGGCATGAACTGGGCGCGCCGCCCGCCGCTGGTCGGCGAGTCCCCGATCACCGAGGGCTGAGCGCGACCGGAGCCGGCGGGGTGGCCCGCCTTGCTTTGGTGGCGCTGCTGTTGCTGACCGCGACCCTGCCGGCGGCGCAGGCGCAATCGGGCAATGCCATGCATGAGCAGTTCCTGGCCATGCCCGAGGCGACGCGCCGGGCCGAGCTGTTCCGCTTCCTCCTTGGCCAGGGCGCGACCTGCCAAGCCATCAACGTGATCTTCTTCGCCGGCCAGGACCGCGCCCGCACCGCCTATTGGGACACCCGCTGCCGCGAGGGCAGCGCCTATCGCCTCACGCTGCCGGCCGCGCCGCGGGCACAGCCGATCCTGATGGCCTGTGGCGCGGCCTCGGGCGGCATCATGGCCGGGCCCTGCTTCCGCCCGATCGGCACGGTGGTGGCGCCGATGCCGCCCACCAGCGGGCGGGGCCGGCCCGTGGCGAGCCTGCCCGAGCCCGGATCCTCCCGCTTCGGGGCCATCTATGGCGGGCGCGGCCCGGCGGTCGCTTTCGGCTTCGTCAATGGGCAGGCGGATCGCGTCGCCGCCCATGCCGCGGCCGCGCGCGCCTGCCAGGCGATGGGCGGGCAGCCCAATTGCCAGCGCCTGCTGGAAGTGACGAATGCCTGCGCGGCGCTGGTGCTCGCGGTGCGCCGCGCCCCCAGCGTGATGGCCATGACCAACGACCCGGCGACGATGGTGCTGGTGCGCCATGTCACCGCCACGGGCGCCACCGCCGCGGCGGCCGAGGCCGCGGCGACGCGGCGCTGCCAGGGCATCGCGGGGGCCAGCTGCCGGCTCGCGGCCTCGGGCTGCTGAGGGTAGCCGGCACCAACAAGAGCAATCTGCAGTTGCAACCTTCGCCCGAGTTGGGCAAGGCTCAACGGCATCGGGGTGAATACAGTACACAATAACATGGGTGGGAGTGCTGCCGATGCGGCATCGATTTGGTCTGTTCGTTGCGGCACTCGCCCTTTGCTGGCTGGCCACGCCCGCCGCGGCGCAGACCGGCAACCCCATGCATGACAGCTTCGCGAACATGGAGGAGCAAGCCCGCCGGGCCGAGCTGTTCCGCTTCATCAATGCCGGCGGGTCGGGCTGCCAGGCCATCACGGCCGTCTATTTCGCCGGGCTGGATGGCAGCCGCACCGCCTATTGGGACAGCCGCTGCCGGGAAGGCGGGCTGTGGCGCATCAGCCTGCCGGCGCAGCGCAACGGGCGGCCGAGCCTGACGCAATGCGGCGCGGCCTCGGGCGGGATCGCCGCCGGGCCCTGCTTCCAGCCGATCGGCACCGCCGCCGCCGCCACGGCCCAGACTTCCGGCGGGCGGGGCACCCAATTGGCCGGCCAGGGCGCGGCTGCGCCGCCGGGCAGCCGTTTCGGCGCCATCTACGCCACCATCGCCCCACTCGCCGCCTTCGGCTTCGCCAATGGCAATACCGACCGGCTGCTGGTGAACACCGCCGCGGTGCGCATGTGCCAGGGGGCGGCCGGGCGGGTGCCCTGCCAGTTCGTGGAGGAGATCGTGAACCGCTGCGGCGCGCTGGTGCAGGCGGTCACACGCCACCCCAATGCGGTGGCCATGACCTCCGACCTCAGCACCATCGTGCTGAACCGCAACTTCACCGCCACCGGCAGCACCACCGAGGCGGCCGAGGCCAGCGCGATGGAAGCCTGCGGCCGCGTCCAGGGTGTCACCTGCCGCGTCGCGGCCTCGGGCTGCTGAGGACCGCATGATGATCCGCTTCCTCCTCCCGGTCCTGCTGCTGCTTTTCGGCGCCCTGCCGGCGCTGGCGCAGACCCCGGTGCAACGGCCCAGCCCGACGCTCGACGCCATCCGCGCGCGGGGCGTGCTCAACTGCGCGGTGAATGGCGCGTTGCCTGGCTTCTCCGCACCCGACCAGCGCGGCATCCAGGCGGCCATCGATGCCGGCCTCGCCCCGGTCAATGCCCAGGGCCCGATGATGGGCTTCGACGCCGACCTATGCCGTGCCGTGGCCGCCGCCGTCTTTGGCGATGCCACCAAGGTGCGCTTCGTCACGGCCGCGACCGTGGCGGATGGCTTCGGCGCCCTGCGCGAGAACCGCGCCGACCTGCTGCTGCGCAACACGACCTTCAGCTATCTGCGTGACCTGACCGAAGGGGCGGATGCTGCGGCCGTCGTGATGATCGATGGCCAGGGGTTGCTGGTGCCCCTCGCCGGCGGGGCACAGAACCTCGCGCAGCTTGCCGGGCGGCGGATCTGCATCTCCGGCGATGCCGGCACCGTGGCGCAGGAGGTGCTGGAGGCCCAGGCCGCGCGTCAGGGCATCAGCGTGACCCTCGTGCCGACCGGCGGACCGGGTCTGCTCACCGCGCTGGAGGAAGGCCGCTGCGACGCCGCCTCGGCGGACGCCAAGGCGCTGGCGATTCGTCGCGTGATGGAGTTGCAGAACCCGGCCGGCTATCGCGTGCTGCCCGACCTGCTGAGCCGCGAGCCGCTGGCCGCCTTCGTGCGTGAGGGGGCGGAGGCGTTCCGCCAGATCGTGTTCTGGGTCATCCAGGCGATGCTGGAGGCCGATGAGTACGACATCACCAGCGAGAACCTGGTGGATTTCCTGCAGGCCAACGACCCGGCGGTGCGCCGGCTGCTCGGCATCGACGTCAATCTCGGCGCGGCACTGGGCCTCGACGCCGATTGGTCGCGCGACGTGCTGGCGCAGGTCGGCGCTTATCGTGAGGTGTTCGGCCGCAATCTGGGGCTGCGCAGCCCCTATGGGCTGGACATCGGGGCGAATGACAACTGGTTACGCGGCGGGCTGATGTTCCCCCGCCCGCTGCGTTGAGGGGGCGGGACATGCGGATTCTCTTGCTGCTCGCCACCACGCTGGTCGGCTTGGCTGGCCCTGCCCTGGCGCAACGCCCGACGCTGGACGCCGTGCGTGCGCGCGGCACGCTCATCTGCGGCACCAATCCCGGCTTGCCCGGCTTTGCCGCGCCGGGGCCGAACGGTGTCTACCAGGGGCTCGATGCCGATACCTGCCGCGCCATCGCGGCCGCCGTCCTGGGCGACGCCACGCGCGTCACCTTCCGCCCCGTCGCCACCCCCGATGCGCCGCGCATGCTGCTGGACCGCGAGGCCGATGTCGTCGCACGCAACCTCACCAAGACGATGGGGCGCGAAGTGGTGCAGGGCATCGAAGGCACGGCGGTGAACTTCTATGACACGCAGGGCTTCCTGGTGCGCCGCAGCCTGAATGCGGAGACCCTGGCGCAAATCACCGGCACGCGGGTCTGTGTCGCGGCCGGGACGACGCTGGAGACGGGCCTCGATGAGCTGATCCAGCGGGAGGGTCTGCGCCTGACGCCGGTGCCGGTGCCCGGCTTCGCCGGCGCGCGGGACGCCTATCTGGCCGGGCAGTGCGATGCCGTCTCCGGTGGCACGCAGGCCATCGCGCTGATCCGCGCGGGCGCTCCCGACCCGGCGGCCCATGTGGTGCTGCGCGACATGGTCCGGCGCGAGCCGCTCGGCCCGCTAGTCCGCCATGGCGATCCGCACTGGCGCTCCCTGGTGTTCTGGGTCGTGAACGCCTTGCTGGAGGCCGAGGATCTCGGAATCACCGCGGCCAATGTCGCGGCGATGCGCGCCAGCCCGTCGGCGCGCATCCGCCGTCTGCTCGGTGCCGAGCCCGGCATCGGCGCGCCGCTCGGGCTTGCGGATGACTGGGTGTTCCAGGTCATCCGCCAGCTCGGCAATTACGGTGAGATCTTCGAACGCAACATGGGCCCCCGCTCACCCCTGCATGTCGACCGCGGCCTGAACCACCTCTTCACCAGTGGCGGGCTGATGTACCCGATCCCGATGCGCTGAGGCGATCCGGGGGCGTCACGCCCCCGAAGCCCGCACCACCGGCGCCCAGCGCGCCGCTTCCGTGGCCACGAAGCCGGCGATCTCGCTCGGCGTGGGGTTGCCGAGCGACACCAGGCCGAGCCCGACCCAGCGCTCGACCATCGCGGGCTCGGCCATCATGGCGGAGAGCGCGGTGCGCAGCCGCTCGACGATCGGCGGCGGCAGATTGGCCGGGCCCGCGAGCAGGAACCAGTTGGAGGCGACGGAGCCGGGGAAGCCGGCCTCGATCACCGTCGGCACGTCGGGCAGGGCGCCGGTGCGGGTCGCGCTCGTCACCGCGATGCCGCGGATCGACCCGCCGCGCACGCCGCCGGTATGCGCGCCGACCGTGTTCCACAGGCTGGTCGTGTTGTTGCCCAGGATCGCCTGCTCGGCATCCGCCGCCCCACGGAAGGGCACGTGCAGCAGCTCCACCCCCGCTTCCTGCGCCCAGAGCATGCCGGCGAGATGGCCCACCGAGCCCACGCCGGAGGAGCCGAAGCTCACCGCCTCGCGCCGCGCCTTCGCGGCCGCGGTGTAGTCCGCCATGTTGCGGATCGGGCCATCGCCCTTCACCGCGCAGAGGATGGGCGCGCCGCCGAACATGGTAATGTAGCTGAAGCTGCGCTGCGAATCGTAGTTCGGCGCCGGCGTCAGGAAGGGCGAGACCGCGAGCGGGCCGGTATTGGTGACCAGCAGCGTGTAGCCATCGGGCGCGCTGCCCGCGACCAGCGCCGTGCCCACCGCGCCGCCCGCGCCGGGGCGGTTCTCGACCACGAAGGGCTGGCCGAACTGGCGTTCCAGCAGGGGCGCGAGCACGCGCACCACAAGGTCGGAGGTGCCACCGGGCGCATAGGGGTTGACGATGCGCACCGGCCGGTTGGGCCATACGCCCTGGGCGCGCAGCGTGGCGGGCGCCGCCAGGGGGGCGAGGAGGCTGGCGGTCAGAAGCTGGCGACGCTGCATGTCTGCACTCCACAGGGGCAGCCGGCGCCTCAGGCGCGGGCAGGCCCGGCGGCGCCGCCCCGTTGCGGCGCCTTGAAGCCCCGGCGTTGCAACGGATATGCCAGCCGCTTGTCGCTATTGGAGCGGGACGCGCAGCCGCGCGCCGGCGGCCGGTTCCTGGAAGAGGCGATCCTCGCGGGAGGGCGCGTGTTCCCGCCCGAAGGTGTGGCCGCGGGTGATGTCGGTGGGGTGGATCAGGGCGGGTTCGAACACGGCGCCGCGCAGACCCTCCGGGATTCGGGGCGGTTCCAGGGCCCGGTCCGGCATGGGGGCCGGGGTGCTGCGGGGGGCGGGCATGGCGCCCTGGGGCAGGATGGAGGCCTGGGGCACCATCGGGCGGATCTGCGGCCGTTCGGCGGGCGCCGCGGCGCCGAGCGGCAGCGCCAGCAGGGTGAACAACGCGGCGCGGCGCATCATCCGCTGGCCAGCGGGGTGACCCCGCGCGGATCGGCGGGCGGGTTGGTCACCGGCGCGCCGAGCGGCCCGGGCCCGGCGGCGCGCCAGGCGTTGAGCACCCAATGGACGGACGGGAAGGCGAGCTCATCCCAGGGGATCTCCTCCCAGGCGAAGAGCCGCACCTCCAGGCTCTCGGGCCCTGGTTCGAAGCCCGGCTTGGCGAGGCTCGCGCGGAAGAGGATCTGCACCTGGCCGATGCGGGCGATGGAGTAGATCGCCAGCATGCCCTCAAGGGCGAGGTCGGCGCGGGCTTCCTCCCAGGCTTCGCGGCGGGCGGCTTCTTCCACCGTCTCGCCCATTTCCATGTAGCCGGCGGGGATGGTCCAGAAGCCGCGGCGCGGCTCGATGGCGCGGCGGCAGAGCAGGACCTTGCCCTCGACCGCGACGACGGAGCCGGTGACGATCTTGGGGTTCTCATAGGCCACATAGCCGCAATCGCCGCAGGTCAGGCGTTCGCGGTCCTCGCCTTCGGGGATGCGGCGGGTGAAGCGGCTGGCGTTCATGCCCCAAGGGTGGGCCGGGCGGCCTTCCGCTGCAAGGCCGAAGAGGGTGCCTCAGATCCGCAGGTCGAGCAGCGAGCCGCGCGGCAGGTTCGGGCTGGGCGCGGAGGGCAGGGCTTCGAGCTTGCGCTGCGCGGGCTGTGGCGGCTGGCTGCTGCCGGGGCCGGCCTGGGCGCTGGGCGCGGTGCCGCGGGTCTGCGCCGGGCCCTGCAGGCGCGACACCTCGGCGGTGAAGGCGGCGAGGGAGTTCATGTTGATCATGCGCACGACCATGGACCGCAGGTCTGAATGCGCGGTTAAGGCGGGGCTGGGTCGCGGAGAAATCCTGATCGGCGCCATGAGGGGAAAGCTCCCTCAGGGCGCCGTTAACACTCCAGCAACCTGCGGTAGAATTTACGCAGGCGTGAAGGAAGAGTGAAGGGCTAGAGCAATTTCCGATCAGATGGGATCATCTGATCGGAATTCTTGCTCTAGAAACAATAGGTTATAGAGCACGAAATCCGTCCAAAAGGACGGATAGTGCTCTAGCGCGGCGCGAGCGCCGCCACGCCCGGCAGGGTCTTGCCCTCCAGCCACTCCAGGAAGGCCCCGCCCGCGGCCGAGACATAGGTCATCCGCGCCACCACCCCGGCATGGTGCAGCGCCGAGACCGTGTCGCCCCCGCCCGCGATGGCCTTCAGGCCGGAGGAGGCGACCAGGGCCGCGACGGATTGCGCCACCGCCACCGTCGCGCTGTCGAAGGGCGGCGTCTCGAAGGCGCCGAAGGGGCCGTTCCAGACCAGGGTCGAGGCGGCGCGCAGGCGGGCCTCCACCATCTCCACCGTGCGCGGCCCGACATCGAGCGCCATCATCTCGGCCGGTACGTTCTCCACCCCCACGGTGCGGGTCGGCGGGTTGGGCGCGAAGGTGGCGGAGACCACCAGATCGACCGGCAGCAGGATCTCGCACTTGTTCGCCGCCGCCTCGGCCATGATGGCGCGCGCCGTGTCGTGCATCTCGGCTTCCTGCAGCGACTTGCCCATGGCGTGGCCCTGCGCGGCGAGGAAGGTGTTGGCCATGGCGCCGCCGATCACCAGCACATCGACCTTCTTCGTCAGGTTCCCCAGCAGGTCGAGCTTGGTCGAGACCTTGGAGCCGCCGACGATGGCCACCACCGGGCGCGAAGGCCGGCCGAGGGCGGCGTCCAGCGCCTCCAGCTCCGCCTGCATCAGCCGCCCGGCATAGGCGGGGATGAGGTGCGCCACGCCCTCGGTGCTGGCATGGGCGCGATGCGCGGCCGAGAAGGCGTCGTTCACATAGGCGTCGGCGAGCTTCGCCAGGCCCGCGGCCAGGGCCGGGTCGTTCTTCTCCTCGCCGGCGTGGTAGCGGGTGTTCTCCAGCAGCAGCACATCGCCATCGGCGAGCTTCGCCACCGCCGCCTCGGCCTCGGGGCCGATGCAGTCATCCGCGAAGGCGACCGGGCGGCCGAGGCTTTCGGCCAGCGCCTCGGCCATGGGACGCAGCGACATCTCGGGCACGCGCTTGCCCTTGGGCCGGTCGAAATGGCTGCACACGATCACCCGCGCGCCGCGCTCCGCCAATTCGCGGATGGTGGGGCAGAGGCGTTCGATGCGCGTGCGGTCGGTGATGCGGCCGTCGCGCACGGGCACGTTGAGGTCGGCGCGCAGCAACACGCGCTTGCCGCTGGCTTCCAGCGCATCGATGGTGCGGAAGGACATCGCCTGAACTCTCCCCAGCTGCGAAGACGGGGCGGCGCGCTGCCGCCCCGCCTAGAGCAATTTCCGATCGAATGGAATCATTCGATCGGAATTCTTGCTCTGGATTCAACGACTTCTAGAGCACGAGATCCGTCCGGGCGGACGGATCGTGCTCTAGAGCAATATGCGTTCAGATGGGATCATCTGAACGCATTTCTTGCTCTAGATTCAATAACTTCTAGAGCACGAGCTGCGTTCACCAGAACGCAGCGTGCTCTAGGTCTCAGAGCTTGCCGAACAGCGCGGCCGTGTCGCTCATGCGGTTCGAGAAGCCCCACTCATTGTCGTACCAGGACAGCACGCGCACGAGCCCGCCATCCACCACCTGCGTCTGCGTCGCATCGAAGGTCGAGCTGGCGGGGTTGTGGTTGAAGTCGATGCTGACGAGCGGGGCGGTGTTGTAGCCGAGGATGCCCTTGAGCGGGCCGGATTCGGAGGCCGCCTTCATCGCCGCGTTCACGGCTTCCTTCGTCACGCCTTCCTTCGCCGGCACGAAATCCAGCGAGACGAGGGAGACGTTGGGGGTCGGGATGCGGATCGCCGTGCCATCGAGCTTGCCCTTCAGCTCGGGCATCACGAGGCCCACCGCCTTGGCGGCACCCGTGCTGGTCGGGATGGCGGAGACAGCGGCCGCGCGGGCGCGGTGCAGATCCTTGTGCAGCGTGTCGACCGTGTTCTGGTCGCCCGTATAGGCGTGGATGGTCACCATGTAGCCGCGCACGATGCCGAAATTGTCGTGCAGCACCTTGGCGATCGGGGCGAGGCAGTTGGTGGTGCAGCTGGCGTTGGAGATGACGGTCATGTCCTTCGTCAGCGTGCCCTCGTTCACGCCATAGACGATGGTGGCGTCGGCATTGTCGCCCGGCGCCGAGATGATCACCTTGCGGGCGCCCGCGGTGATGAGTGCGGAGGCCTTCTCCTTGCTGGTGAAGATGCCGGTGCATTCCATCGCCACATCGACGCCCTGGAAGGGCACCTTGGTCGGGTCGCGCTCGGCGCTGACGACGATCGGCGCATAGGTGCGGCCGTTGGCGGTGATGATGATCTTGTTGCCATCCACGGCGACCTCGCCGGGGAAGCGGCCATGCACGCTGTCATAGCGGAACAGGTGCGCATTCGCCTCGACGCTGCCGAGGTCGTTGATGGCCACGCACTCCACATCCGTGCGGTTGCTCTCGATCATGGCGCGCAGCACGAGGCGGCCGATGCGCCCGAAGCCGTTGATGGCGACCTTCACCGTCATATCCGTCTTTCCCCTTTGCTCAACCGAGTTTCTTCTTCGCGGCGGCCACCACGGCCTCCGCGGTGATGCCGAAATGGCGGAACAGGTCCTCCGCGGGGGCCGAGGCACCGAAGCCGCTCATGCCGATGAACACGCCATCCGGGCCGAGCCAGCGTTCCCAGCCCATGCCGATCGCGGCCTCGATGCCGATGCGCAAGGATTGGCCCAGCACCTGCTCGCGCCAGCTTTCATCCTGATGCGCGAAGAGTTCCCAGCAGGGCAGGGACACCACGGCGGTGGCGATGCCCTCTTCCTCCAGCGTCGCGCGGGCGGCCATCGCCAGATGCACCTCGGAGCCGGTGGCGATCAGCGTCACACGGCGCGGGCCGGAGGCTTCCGCCAGCACATAGCCGCCGCGGGCGGAGCGGTTCTCGCCCGCCTCCTCGCGCAGCGCGGGCAGGTTCTGACGCGTGAGGGCCAGCACCGAGGGACCATCCGCGCGCTTCACGGCGAGTTCCCAGCACTCGGCCGTCTCCAGCGCATCGGCGGGGCGGAAGACGTTGAGGTGCGGGATGCAGCGCAGCGAGGCCAGGGTCTCCACCGGCTGGTGCGTCGGCCCGTCCTCGCCCAGGCCGATGCTGTCATGCGTCAGCACATGGATCACCCGCTGGCGCATCAGCGCGGCCAGGCGGATGGACGGGCGCATGTAGTCGGCGAAGACCAGGAAGGTGCCCGAATAGGGGATGATGCCGCCATGCAGCGCCATGCCGTTCATCGCCGCCGCCATGCCGTGCTCGCGCACGCCGTAATGGATGTAGCGGCCCGCGAAATTGCCCGGCGCGATGGCCGGGATGCCCTTCACATTGGTGTTGTTCGACCCGGTGAGGTCGGCCGAGCCGCCGACCATCTCGGGCACCGCGGGCACCAGCGCCTCCAGCGCGCGCTGGCTGGCGATGCGGGTGGCGATCTTGGGCTTGTCGATCGTCTGCTGCTGGCGCAGCGCGGCGAGCGGCTCGTGCCAGGCCTCGGGCAGCTTGCCGGCGATGGCGCGGTCGAATTCCTCGCGCGCCGGATGCTTGGCGAGGCGCTTGAGCCAGGAGCGGCGCGTGCCGCCGCCGCGCCGGCCGGCTTCCTCCCAGCGTGCCTTCAGCCCCTCGGGCACTTCGAAGGGCGGGTGGTTCCAGCCCAGCGCGGATTTCGCCGCCGCGGCCTCGGCCGCCCCCAGCGGGCTGCCATGGCTCGCCGCCGTGCCGGCCTTGGTGGGGGCGGCGAAGCCGATGATGGTGCGGCAGGCGATCAGCGTGGGCTTGCGGTTGCGCATCGCCCAGGACATGGCCGCGGCGACCTGCTCATGGTCATGGCCATCCACGCGCCGCACCGCCCAGCCATAGGCCGAGAAGCGCTTCAGCGCGTCATCGGAAAGCGAGATCGAGGTCGCGCCATCGATCGAGATGTCGTTGTCGTCGTAGAGCACGCAGAGCTTGTCGAGCTTCAGATGCCCCGCGAGGCTCGCCGCCTCATGGCTGATGCCCTCCATGAGGTCGCCATCCGAGGCGATGACCCAGGTGCGGTGATCGACCAGCGACTTGCCGAAGCGCGCGGCGAGGATCCGCTCGGCGATGGCCATGCCCACCGCGGTGGCGATGCCCTGGCCGAGCGGGCCGGTCGTGGTCTCGATGGCCGGGTGCTCGCCATGCTCGGGGTGGCCGGCGGCGGCGGCGTGGAGCTGGCGGAAGCGCTTCAGCTCCTCGATCTCCATGCCGGCATGGCCGGTCAGGTGCAGCAGGGCATAGAGCAGCATCGAGCCATGGCCGGCGCTGAGCACGAATCGGTCGCGGTCGGGCCAGCTTGGATCGGCGGCGTCGTATTTCAGGAAGCGCGTGAAGAGCACGGTGGCGACATCGGCCATGCCCATGGGCATGCCGGGATGGCCGGATTTCGCCTGCTCCACCGCATCGATGGCCAGGGCGCGGATGGCATCCGCCAGGCGCCGGTCCTCGGTGGCGGGACGGGCGAGCAGCAGGGCCTGGGCCGCCTGGGCTGGGGTGGGCGTGCCGCTTGCCGGCGCGGTGTCGATGCTGGCCAAGGTGTGGCGTCTCTTCTCAACAATGGCGCGCGCTATAGGGCCGGGGCGGGCGGGGGGCAACCCGCGGCAGGTTCAGGACGGGGCGGCGCTGGCCGCCTCCAGCATGCGGTGCGCGATCTCGCGCTCGCCCATCACGGTCAGCGTGGCCCCGAGGCCATCCAGATGCGCCACCGCTTCCTCGGAATGGGCGCGGGCGAGGATGGGCAGGGAGGGGGCGGCGGCGCGGGCCTGCTGCACCACCTGCCCGGCCTCGAAGGCCTCCGGCACCGTCACATAGAGCCGCCGCGCCACGGGCAGGCCGGCGGCGGCCAGCACCTCGGGGTCCGCGGCATTGCCCTCGATCACCTCGCAGCCGAGCGCGCGGGCCGCTTCCAGCGCCGCGCCCTGGTCCTCGATGACCAGCACCGGGCGGCCCTGCGCGCGCAGCCCGGCCGCGATCAGCGTGCCGACGCGGCCATGGCCCACGATGATCTCATGGTCCGACAGCCCGGTGGGGGTCAGCCCGGCCGGCTCGGGCTCGGGTTCGGGCGCAGGCTCGGGCTCCGGTGCGGGCGCGGGCGAAGGGGCGGGGGCCGGCGCGGGCGCGGGGGGCGGGGCTGGCGCGACCGCGGCCAGGCGCCGGGCGCGGCGGCGCTCGGCCAGCGTGAAGAGCGGCGGGTTGAGCAGGATCGAGAGGATGGCCCCGGCCAGCACCGTGTCGCGCGCCTCGGGCGGCAGCAGGCCGAGCGCGGCACCCAGGCCCACCAGGATGAAGGAGAACTCGCCAATCTGCGCCAGCGCCGCCGAGACGGTGAGCGCGGTGGCCGAAGGGTGGCCGAAGGCGCGCACCAGCCAATAGGCGGCGGCCGACTTGCCCACCACGATGATCAGCACCGTGGCCAGCACCGCAAGCGGGTGCTCGACCAGCACGCCCGGGTTGAACAGCATGCCGACCGAGACGAAGAACAGCACCGCGAAGGCGTCGCGCAGCGGCAGCGCCTCTTCCGCCGCGCGCTGGCTGAGCTTGCTCTCGCCCAGCACCATGCCGGCGAAGAAGGCGCCCAGCGCGAAGCTGACATCGAACAGCTTGGCCGCCCCGAAGGCCACGCCCAGCGCCACCGCATAGACCGCAAGGCGAAACAGCTCGCGCGAGCCGGTATGGGCCGCGTCATGCATGATCCACGGGATCACCCGCCGCCCGGCGAGCAGCATGATGGCGACGAAGGCCGAGACCTTGAGCAGCGTCAGCCCCACCGTCGCCGCCATCTGGGAGAGATTCGCCCCCGCCCCCCCGGCGAGCGCCGGCGCCAGGGTGGGCAGCAGCACCAGGGCGAGGACCATGGCGAGGTCCTCCACCACCAGCCAGCCCACCGCGATGCGCCCACGTTCCGAATCGAGGATGCGCCGTTCCTGCAGCGCGCGGACCAGCACGACGGTGGAGGCGACGGAGAGTGCGAGGCCGAAGACCAGCCCCGCCCCCGCGCCCCATCCCATCGCCAAAGCGAGCGCCATGCCGAGCGCGGTTGCCACCGCCATCTGCAGGATGGCGCCGGGCACGGCGATGTTCTTCACCCGCATCAGGTCGCCGACCGAGAAATGCAGCCCGACCGCGAACATCAGCAGGATGACGCCGATCTCGGCCAGCTCGTTCGCCAGCGCCTGGTCGGCCACGAAGCCGGGCGTGAAGGGCCCCACCGCGATGCCCGCCAGCAGGTAGCCCACCAGCGGCGAGACGCGGAACCGGTGCGCCAGCCTGCCGAAGAGGAAGGCGATGACGAGGCCCGCGGCGATGGTCGCGATCAGCGGCGTATGATGTTCCGGCATGCGAAGGCTTTGCCGTGCCGAGATGGTTTCTTCAAGGCGCGAAGATCAGGAACACCCAGGTCGCGAGCAGGATCAGGTGCACCACGCCGGAGAGCAGGTTGGCCCGCCCGGTGCCATAGGTGATCACCGCCATCATGAAGGACAGCGCCAGCAGCATCGTCTCGCCCTGGCCGATGCCGAGTTCCAGGCGGATGTCCATCCACCAGGACACCAGCGCGACCAGCGGCATGGTCAGGCCGATGCTGGCCACGCCCGAACCGAGTGCGAGGTTGATCGAGGTCTGGAGCCGGTTCTGCGTCGCTGCCCGCAGCGCGGCTGCTGTCTCGGGCATCAGCACGATGCCGGCGACGATCACGCCGACGATGGCCGCCGGCGCGCCCACGGCCTGGACCCCGCTCTGGATGAAGGGGGAGAAGGCCTTGGCCAGCAGCACCACGGCACCGAGCGAGAGCAGCAGCAGCCCGAGCGCCGCCAGGGCGAGCCCGCCCGGCGGGCGCGCGCCCCCCGGTGCCTCGGGCAGGTTGGGGGTGAAGAATTCGCGGTGCCGCACCGTCTGGACGAAGGTGAAGGCGAGGTAGAGCGCGAGGCAGGCGCCGGCGACGAAGATGAGCTGCGCCGTGCTGTAGAAGGGTCCGGGCGCGCTGACGGTGTAGTTCGGCAGCACCAGCGTGATGGCCGACATGGGCAGCAGCACGATCAGGAAGGCCTGCGCGCCCTGGGTGCGATACTGCTGCTCGCGGTGGCGCAAGGAGCCGACCACGATGCACAGCCCCGCCAGCCCATGCAGCACCAGCACGATCACCGCGTGCAGCGTGTCGCGCACCATGGTGGGGGCCGGCTTGTCACCGAGCAGGACGGAGACGATCAGCCCGGCCTCGATCACCGTCACGGCCAAGGCGAGGATCACCGCGCCGAAGGGCTCGCCGACCCGCAGCGCGACCACCTCGGCATGATGGACTGCGGCCATGACCGCGGCGATCAGCGCGACGGCAATGGCGAGCCCCACCATCGCGCCGCCCGCCTTGGCCAGCAGCAGGTAGACGGCAAGCCCGGCCACGGGTGCGGCCATGGACCAGAGCGGGATGCGCGCATGTGCGTGTGCCATGATGGCAATCTAGCCGCTGCGCCGGATTGCGCCACTAGAGCCCTGTCGACGAACACCGATTCAGCGTTTGTCGATCGTCCTATGGGTCCGATCTCCTCCAGAGCCCGGGCTCGATCCCTCCGGATCGATCCTGCGCCCGGCCCGGTAGGGCGTGACGCGACGCGTGCCGGGGCTGTAAGCTCGGGGCATGTCCGACGCATCTCCCCTTGCCGAGCCGACCCGCGATGGCCTGCCGCCCATGCCCGCGGGCCCGCCGCATGAGGAACGCCACTTCACCCAGAACGCGACGGTGCGCGACCTCGTCATCGGCACCGCCGATGGCCTGACCGTGCCCTTCGCGCTGGCTGCAGCACTTTCCGGCGCGGTCGCCGCCAACCCGCTGATCGTCACCGCGGGCCTGGCCGAGATCGCCGCGGGCTGCGTGGCGATGGGCCTGGGCGGCTACCTCGCCGCGCGCACCGATGCCGAGCACTACGCCGCCGAGCGCAAGCGCGAGGAGGAGGAAAGCCACCTCTACCCCGAGCGCGAGAAATGGGAGGTCGCCGCCATCCTCCATCGCTACGGCGTTCGGGGCGAGGTGCTGCGCCAGGCGGTCGAGGCGATCGCCTCCGACCGGCGCAAATGGGTGGATTTCATGATGCGGTTCGAACTGGAACTGACCGAGCCCGATCCGAACCGGGCCGCGGTTTCCGCGGCGACCATCGGCGGCGCCTATGTGGTCGGCGGGCTGATCCCGCTTTTCCCCTACATGATCTTCAGCACCACGGCGCCCGCGCTGCTGCTCTCCTCAGGGCTGACGGGCATCGCGCTGTTCGGCTTCGGCTGGCTGAAGGCCGCGGCCACGGGCCTGCCGCGGCTGCGCGGCGCGGTGCAGACGCTCGCCATCGGCGGCACCGCCGCCGCCGTGGCCTATTTGGTGGCAAGTCTCTTCGGCCACTGAGCTAGGTGTTTAGTCCCGGCATTTGGTGGTGCGGATTTTGTGTGAAGCGGTCGGGCTGGTCTGCCCACGCCTTGCAGATG
>NZ_JBXVVR010000013.1:0-48539 GCF_057219975.1 Roseomonas sp. TF40
ACCGCGGGGTGGAGCAGCCCGGTAGCTCGTCAGGCTCATAACCTGAAGGTCACAGGTTCAAATCCTGTCCCCGCATCCCACGTTGCCAGCACTTCTCCAGAACAGCCGTTCTCCACTCGGAGGGCGGCTTTTTTGTTACCTTTCTCAGCGCCACCCTCCCCATGTAGGAAGGCCGCAAGGTCGCCACGCAAGGTCACGCTGATCTCGCCGCGGCGCTCGCCTGGATGAATCAGGATTGCGTTGATCAGCCCGCGCAGCGCCTCCGTGGCTGCCATCGCAGTCGTGGGGTCGGCCAGGGCCTGCTCCAGCACCTCCACCCGGCGCCGATACAGCTCTGGCAGCCTGGGATGCAGGATCGGCATCGCCTCGGGGATCTCGGCCGCGGCGATCTCGGCGGCCAGGGCTGCACGCTGGTTCTCGATCGCCCTCAGGTCGGCCACCATTGCCGGGCTGCCGTGACCCTCCTTGATGAGGTCCAGGAAATTCCGAACCTGTCGGTCGAGCTTTGCGTGCCTGGCCTCGAGCCCAGCCCGGCGGGCACCGCGATCGCGATTCGCCGCATTCACCTCCTCGACATAGGCCCGGGCGAACTCCTCCACGAGCTCGGGCGCCATCAGCCGCTCCTTGAGCCCGACCAGCACCCGCTCCAGCAGCCTGTCCCGCAGCACGGTGCGGCGATTGGTACAGGTGCCGCGCTCGACATGGTTCGCGCAGGCCAGCCGGCCACCCGCGCCCGAGACGGACATTGGACCATCGCACAGCCGCAGCGCACGAGCCCGGCCAGCAGCCATTTCGGCCGCCGCGCCGCAGCCAGCCGCGCGCCGCGGTTCTTGGCCTCATCCTTGGACCCAGGTACCGGGCTCACCAGCCGCCTGGCCTCGCCCAGCCGATTTTCGACCGTGGTCCAAAGGTCCAGCTCGATGATCGCGAGTTCAGGCACGCGCGCCGTCACCCAGCTCCCCTCGGGGTTCAGCCGCGCCACCCGCTTGCCGGTGTCAGGGTCCTTTACGAAGCGCTGCCGGTTCCAGACCCGCTCGCCGATATAGAGCCGGTTGCGCAGTAGCCCCGAACCACGGGCAGCGCCCCCGCTCAGCAAGCCAGCCGTCCATTTGCCCCCACGAGGGCCGGGCACCTGCTCCGCATTCAGCATGCGGGCGATGGCGCGCGGGGACTGCCCGGCCGCATAGGCCTCGAACACCCGTACCAGCACCGCCGCCTGCTCGGGGACGATCTCCAACTCACCCGTCACGGGCGAGCCATCGGCCTTGAAGCCTCGGCGCGGCCTGCACCCGTAAGACAGGCCCCCGCCGCTCTTTCCAGCCCGGACCCGTCCCTCCAGGCCCCGATGGGTTTTCTGGCTGAGACCCTTGAGGAACAGCGCCGACATCGTGCCGCCCAGGCCGACATGCAGCTCCGAGATATCGCCCTCGGCCAGGGTCAGCACGCGCACCCCCCGGAACTGCATCTGCTTATGGAAGGCCGCGATGTGCTCCTGGTCGCGGCTCAGCCGGTCCAGCGCCTCGGCGAGGACGACGTCCAGCCTGCCGGCCTGAGCGTCGCCGAGCATCTGCTGGTAGCCCGGCCGCGCCGCGCTGGCTCCGCTCAACGCGCAGTCGGCATAGACCTCGACCACCTGCCAGCCCTCGCGCTCGGCCCGCGCCCGACAAACCCGGATCTGGTCGTCGATCGAGTTCTCGGACTGCATGTCCGAACTGTACCGGGCATAGATCGCGCAGCGCAGCGTCACGGAAGCGCTCCTCCGTAGGTCCTGGGGCAGGCGGGAATCGGGCTGAGCACCACCATAGCGGCTACTCGGCCGCCCGACGCGCGGCAAAGAGGTTCCTTGCCAGGGTCGCCGTCTCCTTGCGCTCCCGCTCCAGCGCCGAGAGAAAACGCCCAGCCACGGCCGCGCGCGGCCCGCGATCGTAGTGCCCGGCCCTCACAGAGGGCGTGATGCCCAGCACCGCCGTGCTGGCCTCGGCCGCCTCAGGGTCCTCGATCGGGCCCAGGGTGGCGATCCCATACCGAAAGCGGTGCGGCCCGAAGGCTTTACCTTTCCCGAACCGCCTCTCCGACCACCAGCGAACGCGGATGCCGACGCCGGGCTCGCGCAGCCTTTCGCCGCTCATACCAATCCAGAGCGCATCATCGATGCGACCACCCAGCAGTTCCGCCCGTTCGACCCCTACATAGCGATCCAGCACCGCCGAGACGCTGGCCGGCAGCCCATAGGCGAGCGGCTTGCCGGTCTTGATGTCGGCCTCCTCGAAGTCGATTTCCCAGCCGGCCTCCCCACGGCGGATATTCACGCCCAGGCGCAGCTCGGAGAGGCTACGCAGCCGGGGCGCGCGGGTGCCCAGCAGCGCGATCATCACCCCATCGCGAAGCATGACCCGGCGTCGCGCATTCCCCTTGAGCGACTTCGCCCGCTCGACCATGCCCAGGCCCCAATCCAGCATGGCCTTGGGGTGATGCACGGTGAGCGCGCGGCGGCGCATCGGCAGGCGCGCACGAATGGGGACACCGCCCGGACGTTCCAGCCAGTCGAAATCCTCGACCGGAGCCAACACCCGCATCGACACCCGCAGCTCGGCCAGGCGGCCCACCACCGTGTAGTCGGCGTTGCCGCGGGCCTGCATCGCGTCGATGAAGCCCGCCACGGCTTCCTCGGTGACCCGCGTGGCTGGCGCGGCGGTGGCCTCCAGGGCGCCGATCTCGGCGAGGTAGCCAAGCCAGCGGCTGTAGCCCCCCAGCGCCTTTTTCAGGGTGCGCGGAGCAATGGTGTCCGCGTAGCGTCGCTGCGTGAAGCGTCGGCGCGTCCCGGGTTCGGTATTGGCCGTCCAGAGCTTGCGATCGCCCTCGGGCCAGTCCGCGAAGGGCAGGCAGATGCGGGGCCCGCTCATGACCGACGCCCCGGCTTGCGGGCCTTGCCCTTGCCCCAGCGGGCGGCAGCCACCGCGCGGGTCGACTGCCGTTCCTGCAGCACGACCTTGTCGAAGCGCATGGCCGCCGCCTCGGCCTCGAAGGCGACGTAGTTCGCGATGGTGGTCTCGACGCTCTTATGGCCGAGCACACGGCGGACGTCCTCATAGGCGCCCGGATGGGCCTTGAGGTAGAGCCAGGCGGCAAAGTGCCGAAGCAAATGCAGGTTCACCTGCGCGCCAGTCTCCTCCTCGATCGTGGTCACCACCCGCTCCGCGAGCCGCCCACCGCTCAGCGCCCCCTGTGGCCCCGGGAAGAGCCAGAGGTTCTCCGGGGTCGAGACTGCGGGGCGGAATTCGCGAATGTAGCTCTCCACCAACGCAGCCGATTCGGCCGGCAGGGGCCATTCGAAGGGAACATCGTTTTTCATGTCGTCGGGCTGCAGGACCAGGTGGGTGATGCGGCGGCCGCGCGCGCCCAGCCGCTGAAGGTGTTCATCCAGCCGCAGGGCCAGCAGGCTGCCGCGGCGCAGGGGACAGTTCAACAGGATCTCGAGCGTCGCCGCCTCCATGGCCATACGGCCGGCCTCCGGGTCGCCAGGACCGATGGCGCGGGCGCGGCGCATGAGCTCGGCCGGCAGGTGTAGCAGCAGGGCCCGAGTGTGCGGCTGGATCAGGGCGCGCAGCCGATCGCGGTTCTTGCGGGTGATGCCCGCGCACCGCTTGCTCTGGGCAGAGCGAGCGAAGCTCCTGATCGCCTCCATCTCCGCCGAGTCCAGTTGGACGTGATGGGCGGCGACCTGACGCAGCGTCTCGGCCACGACGGCGAGCTGGCTGCCCACTGGATTCTCCTCCCCCGTGCGCTCGGCCTGCATGTCGGCGAGGCGGTCCAGGACGATGCAGACACGTTCCAGCGGGTGGACGAGATCCTTCAGGGAGGTGAGCTCGGCAGGCGGGATGCCCGACTGGACGAGCAGCCCCGCGGCCTGACGCAGGGCAAACAGCCGCGTCGCGACCGTCGCCGGACGCCGGCGCCGATGTGCGGTCTTCGAGATCGCGAAGCGGCCCCCGCTGCCGCCGATGCGGTGCTCAAAGCGCATGATCTCGGTCTGGAGGCTTTCGGGAAAGGCCGTGAAAGGCAGGGTATAGGGGGTGCGCCGGACTGGGGCAGCGAGGCGTTGTGTCGGCCACCCGGGCAGACCCGCCGCCACGCAGGCGTTCCAAGCCGAGCTCAGCGTTCGGCCGAGCTCAGCGGTTCTGGCCGCGAGCGTCGTGGCCTGGCGCTCGGTCAAGAAGGCGGCGAGGTGTTCGTCCCGAACCTCGCTGGGCAGCACGCCGGCGCCCCCGCAGAACCGCCCAAAGCGGGTGAGGGCCGCCTGCCGCGCTTTGTAGGGCACCACTTCCAGGATCGCCGCCCAGGCCGACGGCAGCTCCGGGTGCACGCGCCGATGCGGGGCATGCCGGCCGAGCCCGCGAAGCACCGCGCGGAGCAGCGAGACAACATTCCGAAGGCGGCCTTTGGAGATAGCGAAGGCGGCCGCCGGCCGCTTGAAGAGCCGCTCATTGAGCCAGGCGGGATCGCAGGGGATCGCCGCCGGCGGCAGACCCAGCATGCGCGACGCGGTCTGCAGAGCCGAAGCCATGTCGGCGCGGCTCTCTTCGGAGAGATGGGTCCAGCCCGCGCACTGGTTCAGAGCCTCGGCGAAGCTCGGCACGCCGTTCTTGGCCGGCAGGATGAGGGGCAAAGGGGTGTCATATGGCATGGTCAGATCCTCGGTTGGTCGTTTGCGGCCAGGTGCGGCCAATCGTGATCCCGTAGCGCAATTCCTCACCACGAAGAGCGACGCGGAGGGTGCACGAAACGGCACAAGCCACTGATCAGGAACGTTTATTCTCGCCATTAGCGTCGGCGCCGGTGTCAGGTTCCAGGGGCATGCCCAGGGCCTCCAGGAGGGCGCTTTCGGGGATCCACACCGCGCGCCCCAGACGCGCCGCCTGCAGCCTGCCCTCCTGGATCCAGCGACGAACGGTGCGGGTGCTGCGGCCCGTGTAGGCGGCCACCTCGGCCATGCTCAGCAGTCGATCAACGGGCCTCGACATCGTGCTGACCCCGCTCCATCGCCGCCCGGTGCTGCGCGATGTCCTCCCGCGCCGCCTGCCTGCCCATCGCGCGCGCAAGCGTCCGCAGCGCCGTGTGCACGGCCGCCGAGGGCCGATGGGCGGCTTCGGTCTGCTCGGTCGATTCGGGGGTGGTCGCGCTCATGGCGACCGATCAGTTATCGCCCAGAGATCAGGGGCGCGAGCGAACCTTGCTCCAGAAAATCACCAAAACTGTTGGATCGTTCTTTCAGTAGGCTAGGCGACTGCCGTGCAGATCGACCTTCTCGCCTGCATGCGCGGGCGTCAGCCCCGCCATGGTCGCCGCCAGGGCCTGGGCCTGCAGCGCGAGCGACCTCATCTCGCTCGGCGGCAAGGAGGGATCCGTGGACCAGCCCGGCATGATGAGGGAGACGATCACCCCTTTTGCCGCGACCGAAAGCGCGATCTCCCGAACAAGGGCGTGCTGAGCAGCGCCGGCTGCCCGGAGCGTGGCCACCGGATCGTCGAAGCCACTTGCGATGAGGGGCGCCAGTGGAGCAATCACGACCACGCGCTGAGGCAGGCAGGCCGACCCACGCGCGAGCACCTCACGAAGGGCGCGGTGAGGCTCCGAGGCAAGCGCCGCGTAAAGCACCGGCGGGTTGCTCATCAGCCCCTTGCCCTCCTTCGCATTCCTTGGCGCCACGATGACGGTCTCGATGGGCTGGTCGTTGAACCCGCCCAGGAGTTGCGCATCTACCTCTGCTGCGTCCGCGCCATCGCGCGCGGGCCACGCGATTGTCTGGGTATCGACCCCTGCCTCCTTGTAATGCGTCGCCAGCGCCGACCCCAGCTGAGTGTCGACGCCGATGATCAGCACGCTGACGGGCGTCTCTCGAGAGCTATTTGCCTCGGCGTGTGCGGGCCGGCGATAGCCGCTGTGCGAGGGCAGCAGCTCAGCAACCGCATGGCGAACTGTCTCCTCTCCGAATGAGCAGGGGGGACCCGCGAAGAGCGATGTGGCCAATGCGCCGAAACGGCCCTCGACCCTGCCTTGCGTAGGATCACTGCCGCCGTGGCGTCGCCAGATCTCACGAAGATCCTCAAGGCCCCTTGTCAAGGCTGGCGAGCGTGCTGGTCGCCCCCTGCCGGTCGCACCGATCGCGTCGGCATCCTTCCCAAGAGCATCACCGAACAGCCGCAGCGCCCTGGGCGCCCCGTGTACGGCCTGAAGCTTTCGGTGGAGGGGCTCGAAGGCGAAGTCAGCCAGGTACCCATCGCCCATCTGCGAGGCGACCTTGGAGGCTGCGTGAAGCAGGGTGACATCGTCGAGCTGGGCCAGGATGCCGCCCAGCTTTGCCGAGGCCTTGCTTGCCCTGCACAGGATCTTGCGGCGCTCTGCGGCAGGGCCGCGACAGTGCCCAGTCTGCTCATCACGCAGAACAAGCGCGACAAGCCCCTCGAGTTCACTCGCAGCCGAGATCTGGCCGAGATGGTTACTTGCGATTTCACCAAAATTCGGCGGCCCCGCGGCGTGATGGCTGTTTGGCATCGTCTCCGTCTCCTCGGTGTCGGCGGCTTCAGGCGCCTGCACACCCCCTCTCTATGTTCTGCACGGTCGCGACTCTCCCAACTGTCTGTGACCGACCGTGTGAGGAGTGCCTGATCCCCTTTAAGTCGTTCCCGGCAGCCGGATGATCTGGTGGTGAGGCTCGGAGCTCTGGGCAAAGCGGGACCAGCCCCGCGACCTGCGCGAGGTGGCCCGCTTCCCAAGCAAGATGTTCCGGCGGAGCCGGCCCCTCGCCCAGGGCCTGAACCTCCCGAAGGACGGAGGTTCAGCACGCTTGCTTCTTCACGAGGGCTGTCCTCACCCCCGGGCGGCCATGGGCATCAAGCGTTCGCGGTGCCCTTCCTGGTGTATGTCGCCAGCCCTACAGTTCCAGGCTGGGTCGACGCGCTGCCGTCAAACAAACCGACCACGCCGACACGCCGCCGGATTCGATTCCGCTTGGCAACCCCTCACCTAGGAGGGGAATTGAGTCATGTCACCAATAGAAGATCCCTTTCCGGCCGACAAAATATAATTCTTTTGTAAGGGCAATCAGGAGTTAACCGTAGGTTTCGCCGAGCAAGGTTTGGCGAAACTGTCGGTTGACTGGCATTACCTGGTGGCTCGGCAAAACAAGATTTGCCAGCTTCGCTGGTTTACGGGGTTTGGGTAACACTGGGGCGTCAGGCGGGCGCCCTGCTGCCGCAATCGGAGGCGCCCATCATCCCGGCGCCCGGAGCGGCGCCCCCTGAACGCAGAAAAGGCCCCATCCGGGTGGATGGGGCCTCTCTGTCAGGGGTTGTCCTCGGTGGCGGTGACGGCGGCGATGACGGCGCGGCGGCGCTGGGCCATGCTGGCCTCCACCGCCTGGAGCCGCTGCACGGCCTCGATGAGGTGTGCGGTGGCGCGCTGCCAGGCCTCGCCGACCTCCTGCTGCGTGGCCCAGCCGGGAGGACGCAGACGCGCCTCCTCGGTCAGGTGCATCCGGGTCACCTCGGCGAGCCGATGGACGACCCGCTCGAGGTCACTGTAGTCGTTCAAAACGTCGAGCGCTTCGACGCGCGGGGGCGCGACGACGCCCGATTGGGCTTCGGTCATGATGTGTCTTCCTGTTTATGGGGAATGGAGGGCTGCCGATTCGGTCATCCGTCCGGGCGCCGCAGGAGATCAATGACCTCCTCGGCCCACCATAAATAATAACGATAACGCATCATTCAAGCGCCGCGAGGCCTATAAGCGGTCAAATAGTTTCGAAATCAGCACAAGACGCCCCGTAAACCCTCACCAAGCCTCTGACCAGCCCCCATCGAGCGGTCCGGGCGGAATTTTAGAGGGCCATCGCCGCCGCGCCTGCTCCTGAGCTGATCTGCGACCTGGCCGCGGGCGCCGTCTCTGGGGCGGGCGGGCGGTATCCCAGCGACGAGTGCGGCCGCACCCGGTTGTAGTGCCGGCGCCATTCCTCGATCAGCACCTGCGCTTCCTTGAGCGTGTTGAACACCTCGCCGTTCAGCAGCTCATCGCGCAGCTTGCCGTTGAAGGATTCGACGTACCCATTCTCCCAGGGACTGGCCTTCTCGATGTAGGCGCTCCGTGCGCCGACGCCGGCGATCCACGCCTTCACCGCCCCGGCGATGAACTCAGGCCCCTGGTCCGAGCGAATATGCGCCGGCGCCCCGTGCGCGAGGAACAGGTCCGCCAGCACGTCGATCACGTCGGACGAGGTGAGCTTCCGCGCCACCCGGATCGCCAGTGCCTCGCGCGTGAACTCGTCCACCACGCACAGCATCCGGAACTTCCGACCTTCCAGCGTCCGGTCCTCGACGAAGTCATAGGCCCAGACGTGGTTGGCACGCTCCGGCCGCAGCCGGATGCAGGACCCGTCCGCCAGCCACAACCTGCCGCGCTTCGGCTGGCGCTGCGGCACCTTCAGCCCCTCGCGACGCCAGATACGCTCCACACGCTTGCGGTTCACCGACCAGCCCGCATCCCTCAGCAAGGCCGTGATCCGACGATAGCCATACCGCCCGTAGCGCTTCGCCAGCTCGATGATGTCCGCCGTCAGCGAGGCTTCGTCGTCGCATCCGCGTGGCGCCTGCCGCTGCGTCGATCTGTGCTGCCCCAACACCGCGCAGGCCTTCCGCTCCGACACGCCGAGCTCACGTACGACGTGCTCGACGCAGGCCCGCCGTCGGGTGGGGCTCACCACTTTCCCGAAGCAGCTTCCTTCAGAATGACCTTCTCGAGCGTCAGATCCGACACCGCCTTCCGCAGCCGCGCGTTCTCACGCTCGAGCTCCTTCAGCCGCTTCACTTGGTCCAGCTTCAGACCGCCGAACTCCGTCCGCCAGCGGTAGTAGGTCGGTTCCGTCACCCCGATCGCCCGCACCGCTTCGGCCACCGTCTTCCCTTGGCCGATCAGCACCTCCGCCTGCCGGAGCTTCGCCACGATCTCCTCAGGCGTGTGCGCCTTCTTCCGCGCCATCCCAAACACCCCTTCCGCTGCCGCCGGACTACATTACCGGCGGACCGCTTCTACGGGGGAAGGTCAATCTGAGCCACGCCACTGAACATGATCGGCAGCGCCGGCATTATCAGGATTCCTGGCGCCTTGAGGGCTAGCCTCTCCACGAAGTGAAGGCTCCTGGCAGCGTAACTCAAACCAGACAGCCTTCGGCAGACCCGGTGCAGCTTAGTGGACGTCCGCTCGATTCATCGAGCCTTGGTGGCAACAACAATCGCCGCGCTCGCACCCGTCACCACATATCAACAAAAGCAAGATCGTCCTGTCATGGCCCATGCGTAACCAATCCACTCGTGTGGGGGGCATAGCGACGTGAAAATCTACATCATCTCGGACATCCATCTGGTCGCGCCGGGTGCGACCTCGAAGGGCATGGATAGTGCGCAGCGCCTGCAATGGGCGTTCGACGACCTGGCCACGAACCATGCAGATGCCGCCTTGTGCGTGCTACTCGGCGATCTTGCCGACCATGCCGAGGCCGAAGCCTATCGCACCCTGCGCGGCATGATCGCGAGCGTCCGCACGCCGGTGATCACGCTGCTCGGGAACCATGATGATCGCGCAACATATCTGGCCGAGACGCCCGAGGCCGAGACCGATGCCGATGGCTTCGTGCAGGCCGTGCGCGACACGCCCATGGGCCGGCTCATCTTCCTCGACACCGCCGAGACCGGCTACGTCACCGGTCATCTCTGCGCCAGGCGCCAGGCCTGGCTCTCCGCGCGGCTGGATGAGGCGGCGGGCCAGCCCGTCTATCTGTTCATGCATCATCCGCCCTTCGACATTGGTGCGAAGGTCGATCAGCTGAAGTTCAAGGATGGCGAGGCCCTTGCCGCGATGATCGCCCGGCACGGCCAGGTGCGCCACATCGCCGCGGGGCATACGCATCGGATCTGCGGCGGCACCTGGCGCGGCACCGCTTTCAGCAATCTCGGCTCCACCACCTACAACACCGGCGTGCACCTGATCGGCATGCCGGGCTCCGGCGCGCGCTACAGCGAGAGCGTCAATGTCGGCGTCATGCTGGTGAGCGATGAGCAGGTCGTGCTGCACGCGCATGACGTGAACCCCTATCGCCAGCCGCTGCCTATGGTGCTGTTCCCGCAAAAGCGCCTTGAGGAAATCTACGCCCGCGGCGGCAAGCTGGCAGCGGATTGAGGCAATCCCGATGACGATGCCCTTCGGCCGCTCGGCCTTCCTTCGCCTGGGTGCCGCCGCCGCGGCGGGCCTCGCGGCGCCGGCGCGGGCGCAGCAGATTCCGCCGCGCAGCACCACGCCGGTGACGATCTCCTTCTACAACTACAACCTGGCCACGGCGGGGCTCGGCGCGCAGGCGACGCGTGACCTGATCCGCGGCTTCATGCAGGCCAACCCGCATATCCGCGTCGAGGGCGTGGGCGTGACCTCGGGGCAGATCCTCGCGCGCACCCAGGCCGATGTCGCGGCGGGCCGGCCGCCGGATGTGGCGCAGTTGATCTTCAGCGATCTCGATTTCATCGCCAACAGCCTCGGCGTGAAGCCACTGGAGGACATCATCCCAGCCGAGGAATGGGCCGAGCACACCGCCGGCATGGTTCCGAACGGCCTGCGCCTGGGCGCCATCCAGGGGCGGGTCTACGGCATCCCCTATGTCTTCTCGACACCGGTGCTGTTCTACAACGCCAATCTGTTTCGCGATGCCGGGCTGAACCCGGACCAGGCGCCCCGCAACTGGGATGATGTGAAGCGCGCGGCGCTGCAGATCCGCGAGCGCACGCGGCGCAACGGCGTGTTTCCCGGCATCTACTCCTCATTCGATTGGCTGGCGCAATCGCTGGTGCTGTCCAATGGCGGACGCGTGCTCTCGCCGGATCGTCGCCGCCTGATGTTCGGCGAGGCCGAAACGGTCGAGGCTCTGACCATCATGCGCGACCTGATGATCAGCGGCGCCCATGCCCGCCTTGGTGAGGCCGAGGCGATGGACGCCTTCGGCAGTGGCAATCTGGGCATGGTGCTGACAACCAGCGCGCGCCAGCACGCCTTCCTCAGTGCCTCGCGCAACCGCTTTGAGATGCGCGCGGCGGCGATGCCTGCCTTCGGCGACAAGCCGACGCGGCCCACCAATTCCGGCTCGGCGCTGTTCATCCTGGCGCGCGATCCGCTGAAGCAACGCGCCGCCTGGGAACTGATGAAGTACCTGACCACCCGCGAGGCCTATACCGTGATCACCAGCCGCATCGGCTACCTGCCGCTGCGCCTCGACATCGTGGATGACCCGAACTTCCTCCAGGGCTGGGTGCGGGAAAACCCGCTGGTGGTGCCGAACCTTGAGCAACTCACGCGGCTGGAGCCCTGGGAAGCCTATCCCGGCCCCAACTATCTTCAGATCAGCCGCATCTTCGTCGCCGCGGTGAATGAGGCGGTCTATGGCAATGCCGATATCGCCACCGTGATGCGCGATGCGCAGACACGGGCGCAAGCCCTGATGCCGTGACAGCCAGCGTCGTCAGCCTGAAGCAGCGCCGCCCGCCCGCGCAGCACAAGGCGGTGGCGCTGGCGTTGCTGGCGCCGGCGACCCTCACCCTGGTCGCCTGGACCTATTGGCCCCTGGTCGAGAGCTTTCGCCTGAGCTTCTTCCAGTGGAACATCCTGCCCACCACGCCGCAGGTCTTCGTCGGCCTGGAGAATTACCGCCGCCTGCTGGACCTGCCTGAGATCAACACGGCCGCGCGCAACACGGCCATCTACACCTTCGGCCTACTGCCGCTGACCATCCTGCTGCCGCTGGCGGTGGCCCTGGCGTCACAGCGCCTGGCGGGCCCGCTGCGCAATCTCTATCGCGGGCTGATCTTCCTGCCGATGATCATGGCGCCCGTTGTCGTCGCCATCATCTGGCGCTGGCTGCTGCATCCCGATCACGGCTTGGTCAATCGCGGCATCACGGCCTTCGGCGTGGATCCCGTGCGCTTCCTGCAGGACCCCGACATCGCCATCTGGACCATCCTGTTCATCACCGGCTGGAAGCTGATCGGCTTCTCCACCATCCTGATCGCAGCTGCCATCGCCGGCATCGACCGCCATCTGAGCGAGGCCGCGCGGCTCGATGGCGCGACCGAGTGGCAGGTGACGCGCGAATTGACGCTGCCGATGCTCTCGCCGGTGCTGCTGTTCCTGACCATGTTGACCGTGCTGCACGGCGCGCAATGGAGCTTCGTCTATATAAACGTGCTGACGCAGGGCGGGCCGCGCCAAGCCACCACCAACCTCTACTACCTGCTGTGGGACTACGGCTTCGGCACCTTCGCCATCGGCTGGGCAACGGCGGCGGGGATGTTGCTCTTCGCGCTGTTCGGTGTCGCGGCCGCCATCTGCATGCGGCTGATGAGCCGCTATGCCGTCTATGAACGCTGAAGCCCCCGCCATCACCCTGGCGGCGCCGCGCAGCGTCGCGCCGCCGCGGCGCGGTGCGCGACCGCCGAGGGAATTCGGTGCCCATGTGATGCTGAGCCTGCTCAGCCTGATCTCGGTGTTCCCGATCTACTGGATGCTCGTCTCGGCGCTGCGGGCCGATGACGACATCTTCTCGACCGACCTCTGGCCGGCCGCACCCAGCCTCGACAATTTCGCCTATGTCATCGACAGCATCCCGATCGGCGGGATGATCCTGACCACCTTCATGGTCGCCGCGGTTTCGACCATGCTGCAACTCGTGACCGGGCTGCTCGCCGCCTATGCCTTCGCGCGCTGGCGCTTCGCGATCGGCCGCGTCCTGTTTGCGCTGCTGACCGTGACCTGGCTGATCCCGGCGCAGGTCATCATGGTGCCGAACTTCGTGCAGGTCTCGGCCCTTGGCCTGCTCGATACGCCCGGCGCGCTGATCATTCCCCACGCTGCCTCGGCCTTCGCCATCATGATCCTCTACCAGGCGATCCGCAGCTTCCCCGAGGAGCTGATCGATGCGGCACGCCTGGATGGCGGCGGGCACATGACGGTGCTGTGGCGCGTGATGGTGCCGAACATGCGCCCCGCGCTCGCCTCGCTCGGCATCCTGCTCTTCATCTCCTCCTGGAACGAATATTTCTGGCCGCTGTTGGTCACCCGCAGCGTCGAGAACGCCGTGGTGCAGATCGGCCTGCAGATGTTCATGACGCAGGAGGGCGACCAATGGGGCCCGATGATGGCGGCGGCCTCGCTGGTCAGCCTGCCGGTGCTCGCGCTCTACCTCGTGCTCCAGCGCCAGATCATCGAGAGCTTCGTGAAATCCGGCATTCGCTGACGGAAAGGACAGGCCATGGCGCGCATCGCCTTCGAGAAAGTCGTCAAGCGCTTCGGTTCGACCACCGCCGTTGCGGGCTTCGACCTGCGGGTGGAGGATGGCGAGTTCGTTGTGCTCGTCGGCCCGTCGGGCTGCGGCAAGACCACCACGCTGCGCATGTTGGCCGGGCTTGAGGCCGTCACGCAGGGCACCATCCTGGTCGATGGCCGGGACGTGACGGATGTGCCGCCGCGCGCGCGCAACATGGCCATGGTGTTCCAGAGCTACGCGCTCTACCCGCATCTGACGGTGGCCGAGAATATGGGCTTCGCATTGAAACTGTCCGGCATGGGCAAGGCCGAGATTGCCAAGCGCGTCGCCGACGCTGCGGCGCTGCTCGAGATCGGGCAGTTGCTGGACCGCAAGCCCTCGCAGCTGTCGGGCGGGCAGAAGCAGCGCGTGGCGGTGTGCCGCGCCATCGTGCGCAGCCCCGCGGTGTTCCTGTTCGATGAGCCGCTGTCGAACCTCGACAGCCAGCTTCGCGCCACCGCGCGGGCCGAGATTCGCGCGTTGCAGCGGCGCATCGGCACGACCTCGGTCTATGTCACGCATGATCAGGTGGAGGCGATGACCATGGCCGACCGCATCGTCGTGATGCGCGACGGCTTCGTGCAGCAGATCGGCACGCCGCTCGAGATCTTCGAAGAGCCCGCCAATGTTTTTGTCGCCGGCTTCATCGGCAGTCCGGGCATGAACCTGTTGCCGGCGAAGTTCGCCGATGGCCTGCTGCATCTGGGCGATGCGGCGCTGCCGATCATTCTCCCGGGACCGCCACGCGACCTCATTGTCGGTCTGCGCCCCGAGGCGCTGCGGCCGCAGGCGGCGGGCGCGCTGTCGCTTTCGGCAGATACGGTGGAGATGCTCGGCGCGGAGTGCCTGGTGCATGCCCGCCTCGCCGGCGCGCCACTGCTGCTACGCCTGCCGCGCGAGGTCGCGCCGGCCAGTGGCAGCTTCGCGCGCTTCGGCTGGGCGCCCGGCGCGCTGCATCTGTTCGAGGCCGCGGATGGCCGGCGGATCAAGACCGATCACCATGCCACAGCGCTGGAGACCGCGTGATGCAAGGCAGCCCTTCGCTACCGCTCGTGCACGCAATTCCGGGCATCCAGAACCTCCGCGACGCCGGGGGACGCCGCACAGCCGACGGCCGCCGGCTGCGCATGGGCCGTCTGTTTCGCGGTGCGCATCCGGGTGGCCTCGACGAGGCAGGTTGCGCTGCGCTGGCGTCGCTCGGCATCACCACCGTGATCGATCTGCGCGGGCGCGAGGAGGCCGCGCGGCAACCGATGCGCGCGACAGCCGGCGTCATGCGGCTCGCCTTCCCGATCGAGCCGCGCGACACGGCCCCGCTCAACGCCCTGGCGGAGGCGGGGAAGGCAACGCCCGAAGCCATGCGCGCGTGGATGATCGCCGGCTACCGCCGCTATGTCGCCGAGGAATCCGCCGCCTTCGCCGAGGCGATGGCAGCGCTGGTCGAGCATGTCGGGCGCGGCGTCATGGTGCATTGTACCGCCGGCAAGGATCGCACCGGCTTCCTGGTGGCCAGCGTGCATCTGGCACTCGGCGTGCCGATGGCGGCGGTGATCGATGACTACATCGCGACCGATCGCTTCTGGCAGCCGCCGCCAGCCAGGCCCGGCGTGGCCGAGGCCACCCATCGCGCCCTTATGGCCGCCGATCCAGGCTTCCTGGCGGCTGCCTTCGCCGAGGCTGAGATGCGCCATGGCGCCCTCGACGCCTTTCTCGAAGCGGGCCTCGGCCTCTCGGCAGCCCGCCGGGCCAGCCTGTCGGCTGCGTTGCTCACGGAAGCCTCGACCGAAGCCCAATCCCACACCAAGCAGGAGGACTCGCCATGAGGTTACCCATCAGGACGGGGCTGCTCGCGGCGGCGATCGCGCTGGTTGCCCCCGAGGTGTCGGCCCAAACGCCACGCCCGGTTGTGACCGTCGCGGTGCAGGGGCTCAGCACCACCGGCGCGCTGGAGCCGGCCCGCGAGACCTCGAATGTCGCCACGCGAATCTTCGGCTCGCTTTTCGACAATCTGATCGACAGCGATCGTCAGGGCGATCTCTCGCTGCGTCCGGGCATCGTCGAGAGTTGGCGCCGCATCGATGACCGCACCCTCGAATTCCGGCTGCGGCGCGGCGTGCTCTTCCATGATGGCACCGAGATGACGGCCGAGGATGTCGCCTTCTCCTTCGGCCCCTTGCGCATGTGGGGCAATTCGCGCGCCGATCTGTTGGAAGGCGTGGATCCGGCGCTGCGCGCGCGTGCCGCGCAGGTGCCGGGCGACGTCACCGCGGTGTCGCGACGCTTCTATCCGGCGCTACGGCATTTCGAGATCGTTGACAGCCAAACGATCCGCTGGGTCAACGCCACGCCCGACGTGACGCTGGAAGGCCGTCTCGCGCGTGAGGGCGCCGCAATCCTGTCGCGCCGCGCCTTCGCGCGCAGCGCCGATTGGAACGCCTGGCAGCGCGCCCCGGTCGGCACCGGACCCTATCGACTGCGTGAGTATCGCCCCGATGTGCAGGTGGTGCTCGAAGCGCATGACGCCTACTGGGGCGGCGCCCCGCCGGCGCGGGAGATCCGCTTCGTCGTGGTGCCGGAAGTGGCCGGCCGCGTCGCCGGGCTGCTCAGCGGCGCCTATGATTTCATCACCGATCTGCCGCCGGACCAGTTCGACTCGGTGCGCGCCGACCCGCGTTTCGAGGTGGTGGGCGGGCCGATCCTGAACCACCGCATGATCGTCTTCGACACCAGCCACCCCGTGCTGCGCGATGCGCGGGTGCGCCGCGCCATGACCCATGCGGTGAATGTGCGCGCCATCACCGCCTCGGTCTGGAATGGCGAGGCGGAGCCCGCGCCGGGCCTGCAATGGGAATTCTATGGCGCCATGTTCCTGCCCGACTGGACCGCCCCCGCCCACGACCCCGCCCTGGCCCGCCAGCTTCTGGCGGAGGCGGGCTATGCCGGCCAGCCGATCCCCTTCCGTGTCCTCAACAACTACTACACGCTTCAGGTGGCGACGGCGCAGATTCTCCAGGAAATGTGGCGCGGCGTCGGCCTCGATGTCCGCATCGACATGCGCGAGAACTTCGCGCAGATCTACGACCGTCGCACGCAGCGCGGCATCCGCGACTGGTCGAACACCGCCCGCTTCAACGACCCGGTCGGCTCGATGAATTCGCAGCACTGCCAGGAAGGCGGCCAGCAGCAGCAGGGCGAGTGGACCAACGCCGAGTTCAACACCCTCTGCACGCTGCTCGAGACGTCGACCGACCCGGTGGCGCGCCGCGCTGCCTTCCGCCGGATGCTCGAGATCATCGAGCGCGAGGATCCGGGCTATGTGCTGCTGAACCGCTCGGTGCTGCATTACGGCAAGCGCCGCGACATCGCCTGGCGTCCCTCACCGACGCAATCGATGGATTTCCGGCGGGAGAATCTTGCATTCGGGGCGCGGTGAAGCGCGCCGGCGGATGCGTTCGCATAGTGCCGAGATCGCACAGGCCCGGCGGTGTCGCAACGTTCCGGGGGACTCGGCGGTGCGCCGCTCGTGGCTGGCCGTCTGCTGCCGTGGGAGTTGTCGATCGGGGCGAGGAGGCTCCCGGGCGGGGCGCCGGCCTGGTGCAGGTCACGGTGGCGCCACAGCCACTCATCGGCCGCGTCTGGTGCGCCGAGCGGTGCGTCGCCAGATGGCTTGATCGGTGAGGGGTTGTGAATTAATGCCCGAAAGCGCCAAATGCGCAGGAAAAAGCCCAATGATATCAACGGGCATTAATGCACAAACTCGATTCTATCACAGCCTCTGAGCGCGCGATTTACAGGTTCAGCCGCGAATCCAGTCGATCCCGCAGCGCATCGCCCGCCAGGCTCATCGCCAGCGTGGTCAGGAAGATGACCACACCCGGCACCACCGGCAGCCACCACGCATCGGCCACGTAATCGCGCCCGAAGCCGAGCATGTTGCCAAGGCTCGTCAAGGGCGGCTGGATGCCCAGGCCGAGAAAGCTCAGCCCGCTCTCCAGCAGGATGATCTCGGGAAAGCCGAGCGTGAAGTTCACGATCAATGCCGCCGCGATGTTCGGCAGGACGTGTCGGCGATAGATCAGCAGCGGCGGCGCGCGGAAGCCGCGCAAGGCGGTGACATAGCCCTGCTCCATCTCGGCCAGCACCAGGCTGCGCGTCAGGCGCGCATAGCGTTCCCAGCCATGCAGCCCGATCACCACGACGAACAGCACGACGTTGTTGCCGAACAGCGCCAGGACGCCGAGCGCGACCACCATGAAGGGCATCGCCGCCTGCAGATCGACCAGCGCCATGCACACCGAATCCACCACGCCGCGCAGATGCGCGGCCAGGAAGCCCAGCGTGATGCCGAAAGCTGCCCCGATCAGCGACCCGGCCAGGGCCACCGCCATGCTAATCTGGATCGAGTGCAGGAGGCGGCTGAGGATATCGCGCCCCAGATGATCCGTGCCGAGCAGATAGGGCCACTCACCACCCATGCCCACCGGCGGCAGCAGCCGCGCTTCCAGGCTTGTCGCGCGATAGTCGAAGGGGGCTACCAGATGCGCGGTGAGTGCCGCGCACAGCACCAGCGCCAGCCAGGCAAAGGCAAGGTTGAGCAGAATGTCGCCGGCAAGACGCCGCGACCTGCTCTTCGGCACGGGCGCGTGGCGCATACCCTGGTCCATCACGCCCCCGTGGCGGCATGGAGCCGCGGATTGAGCCAGGCGGAGAGCAGATCCACGATCAGGTTGGCGCTCACCATCGTCGCCGCCACCATCAGCACGATCGCCTGCACCACGGCCAGGTCACGCAGCTTGACGGAATCCACCAGCAACCGGCCCACGCCCGGCCAGGCAAAGATGCTCTCGGTAACGATGGCGCCGGCCACCAGCCCGCCCACCATGAAGCCCAAGATCGTCACCAGCGGGATCGCGGCATTGGGCAGCGCATGGCGCCAGCGAACCCGCGCCTCGGTCAGTCCTGCGGCGCGCGCGCCACGGATATAGGGCTGCCCCAGCACCTCCAGCATCGCCGATCGCGCGAAGCGCGCCAGCACGGCAGCCCAGGATGTGCCGAGCGTGACGGCCGGCAGGACAAGGTGCCAGACGGTACCGGCGCCATGGCTAGGCAGCCAGCCATACTGCGCCGCGAAGACCAGGATCAGCAGCACGCCGAGCACGAAATTCGGGATGCAGAAGCCGCTGACTGCGCCGAGCATCACGAGGCGATCAGCCAGGCTGTCGCGCGCCAGCGCCGCCGCCATGCCGGCAGGGATACCGATGAGTACCGCCAGCAGCAGCGACACGCCGCCAAGCTGCAAGGTGTAGGGCAGACGCCCCATCACCAGCTGCCAGGCCGAGGAACCATCCTGCGACGACAGGCCGAAATCGCCCTGCAACAGGCTGCGCAGGTACAGCAGGTACTGAACGCCCAGCGGTTGATCGAGACCCCAAAGCGCGCGATAGCGGGCGATTGTCTCCGGGCCGACATTGTCGCCGAACAGAATTTCCGCCGGATCGCCCGCCAGTCGCAGCACCACGAACACCACCGTGACCGCCAGCAGCAGCGTCGCCGCCGCGCGCACCAGCTTGCTGGCGACCCAGGCGCCGTTCATCGCCCGGCCTCACGCATCGCCATGCACCACATGGCAGGCAACCGCCTCACCGGGGGAAAGCGCGCGCAGGGCCGGCGCTTCGACGCGGCAGCGCGGCCGCGCCTGAGCGCAGCGCGGATGGAACCGGCAGCCGGGCGGCGGGCGCAGCGGGCTAGGCGGTTCGCCAGGCAGCGGCGGCTGCGAACGGCGCGCCCCCACGGCCGGGGACGGCACCGCAGCCAGCAATGCGCGGGTGTAGGGGTGTTGGGGCGCGCCGAACAGGCGCGCGGCGGGGGCAGTCTCCACGATCCGGCCGGCATACATCACCGCGACGCGCCCGCAGATCCGGCGCACGACGCGCAGATCATGGCTGATGAACAGCAGCGTCAGCGCCTCGCGCGCCTGCAACTCGGCCAGCAATTCGATCACCTGCGCCTGCACCGAGACATCCAGCGCGGAGAAAGGCTCGTCCGCGATCAGCAGCGGCGGGCGCAGCGCCAGGGCACGCGCGAGCACCACGCGTTGCCGCTGCCCGCCGCTCAGCCGATGCGCGAAGGCTTCCGCCAGCGTGGCGTCCAGCCCCACCGCATGCAGCAGACGCAGCACCTCCGCCCGGCGCGAGGCGGCATCGCCGATACGGTGGATCTCCAGCGGCTCGGCGATCTGCGCGGCGATGCGCTGCCGCGGATCCAGGGCGCCGAGCGGGTCCTGGAAGACAAGCTGCGCGAAACGCGGTGCAGGCACGCCAGCCGCCGCGCCGCGCTCGGGCGCAAAGCGCAGTTCTCCGGCGCTCGGGGCGAGCAGGCCCGCGATCATGCGGGCCACGGTCGATTTGCCGCAACCGCTCTCGCCCACCAGGCCGAGGGTTTCGCCCCGGTGCAGCGTGAAGCTGACGCCGTCCACCGCCTGGACGGCGGCACCGCGCGCGAAGAGTCCCAGCACCCGCCGCGGGGCGTAGCAGAGGCCCAGCGCCCGCGCCTCGACCATCGGCGCGCCGAGGCGATCGGCGCCGGCCTCCAACCGCACCAGTCCGGGCGCCGCCGGCGGGCCATCCTGCGGATGCAGGCAGCGCAAGCCACGCGCCCCGTGCCGCTCCAGGCGCGGCACGCCGAGCTCGCAGGCTCGCGTTGCGCGATCGCAGCGCGGCGCGAAACTGCAGCCGGGTGGAAGCTGGCCGGGCTGCGGCAGCGCACCGGGCATGGCCGACAGGCGCGCGACCACCTGCTCGATGCGCGGCAACGAGGCGAGCAGGCCGCGCGTATAGGGATGGCGCGGCGTGGCGAAGATCTCCGCGGTCGGTCCCTGCTCGACGATGCGCCCGGCATACATCACCGCGACGCGCGCGCAGCTTTCGGCGATCAAGCCGAGATCGTGGCTGACCAGCACCATCGCCATGCCGGTCTCGCGCTGCAGGTCGCGCAGCAGCTCCAGGATCTGCGCCTGCGTCGTGACATCCAGCGCGGTGGTCGGCTCATCCGCGATCAGCAGCTTGGGCTTGCCGGTCAGCGCCATCGCGATCATCGCGCGCTGGCACATGCCGCCCGAAAGATGATGCGGGTAATCCTCCAGCCGCTGCGCCGGATCGGCGATGCCGACCCGCGCCAGCGCGGCGATCGCCGCCGCCTGCAATGCCGCACCGCCCAGACCCTGATGCCGCACCAGCCTTTCGCGCAGCTGCCAGCCGATGGTCTGCGTCGGGTTCAGTGCCGCCGCCGGGTCCTGGAACACGATGGCCATGCGCCCGCCGCGCAACGACTGCAGCCGCGCCAGTGAGATGCGGGCCACATCCTCGCCGCCAAAGGCGATGCGGCCACCGATCTGCGCTTCCGCCGGCAGCAGCCGCAGAGCGGCGAGGCAGGTGACGCTCTTGCCGCTGCCGCTCTCGCCCACCAGGCCGAGCGTCTCGCCCGGCAGGATGTCCAGGTCGATGCCGTGCAGCACGCGAACCCTGCCGCCGCCGCGCGCCGCGAAATCGACCGTCAGCCGCGACAGCGCCAGCAACGGCGCGGCCTCGACCTGCCTCACCGGTGGCGCGGCGAGCGCCAGGGTCATTCGCTCAGCGCCGGGCGATCGCAAGCTGCATGCGCGGCCAGTGACCGTTGGCCGGCGTCCACGCCAGGTCGCTGCGCGCGATGTGGAAGGCGGCGGTGGTGTGCAGCACCAGGACCGCCGGATCATCCCATTCGATCAGGCGCAGGATGCGACGCCATGCTGCCTTGCGGACCGCCGGGTCGATGGTCGCCATCATCTCGTCCCCGAGCCGGTCGACCTCGTCATTCTGCCACCACCGGTGAGTCGCGGAGACGAAGCCGCCACGGCCGAACTGGCCCAGGATCGGGAATGGATCGGGGAAGTCGTCGTAGTTCATCGACGTATTGCGGATGTCGAGCGGTGCCGTGTTCACCTGCGCCCGGTTCTCCACCACGTTGAGCCGCACATTGATGCCCACGGCGCGCCACATCTCGACCATCGCCTCGGCGGTCGCGACCTCGTTGATGTAGTAGTTGTTCATCAGCGTCCAGTTCAGCGGCTCGCCCTTGTAGGCGGAGGTCGCCAACTGGCGGCGCGCCTCAGCAGGATCGAAGGTCGCGGCGTGCGGCCAGTCGCGGTCCTCGATGCGCATCGCGCCCATCGTGGGCCACTGCATGCCCTCGGGCACGGTCGGGTGGCCGCCCCACAAGGCGCGGGTGATGCGCTGGCGATCGATGGCGAGGCCGAGGGCGCGGCGCAGCGGCACGTCGCGCATCAGCGGGTTGTCGCGCCGCGACAGGTAGATCGCGCGCATGTTGTTGACCGGGCCACCGACCGCGCGGGCTTCGCGGCGCCCCTGCACGCGGCGCAGTTGATCAACCGGAATGTCCGCCGCGATGTCGAGGCTGCCGGCGATGACGCCGGAGATGCGTGTGGAGACCTCTGGGACAACCTGGAAGACCAGACGCTCGAATTGCGGCTTCGCGCCCCAATAGGCACCATGCGCGTCCAGGATGACATGGCGGCCCGGCGTCAATTCGCGCAGGCGATAGGGGCCGGTGCCGACGCTGGCGCGCATCCAGGCCTCGAAGCTGCCCGCCGCCAGATAGGCGCGGCGGTTGATGATCGCGGCTGCCCATTGCGCGAACAGCGCTTCGATCACCGGGTTGTCGGCGCGCATCACGACCCGGGCGGTGTAGCGATCCACCGCCTCGACGCGCTCGATCGGGCCCATGTAGCGGCCAAGCTCCCCGCGCGTCGGCGCGTCCGCGTTCAGCAGGCGTTCCGGCCCGAAGGTGAAGGCCACGTCCTCGGCCGTCATTTCGTCGCCATTGTGGAACATGACACCGCGCCGCAGATGGAAATCCACCGTACGGCCATCGACGCGATTCCAGCGCTCGGCAAGCACCGGCTTGAGGCGCCCGGGCGTGTCGAAATCCACCTCGACGAGGTTCTCGAACATCTCGCCGACCACCTTGCCCTGGTGGATGCCGACATCGAAGGCGGGCTCGGCGCCGACGGAGACGCGGTTGACCCCGATGTTCAGCACGCGGGGCGTCTGCGTGGCGGCGATGCCCGGCAGCAGGGCGCCTGCGGCCAGGGCGGGAACCAGACCAAGCTGGCGTCGTGTCGGCATCATTGCGGGTACCTCCCTGACGATTCCTAACTGGCCTGCGCGATTGCGGCGTGACACGTCGGCGAAGATCGCGTGACGCGGGTTACGACTCCTTCGGCCGCACAGCCGCGAACGCTGCACGCAAAGGCGGTGCCTGCATCGGGCCGCCATGTTCGAGCGACACGACATAGCTCTCATGGCGCGTCAGCCAGTCGCGGCCGAGCAGCCGCTGGCGCGTGCGCCGTCCGTCGAGCCGGTGCTCGACGAAGCCGACGTCGCGCAGCCCCCAATTCTTCGCGCTCGGCGCGCCGTTCACCGATGCGGTGGATGGGCACCAGACATGCCGCACGCCATCGAGATCGAAGGCACGCCATTGATGCTTGTGGCCGCTGGCGACCAGGCGCAGGTCGCGCCCGGCAAGGGCCGCGAGCACGCCGCGCCGGGCTTCGAGGTCGAGCGAGGATTGGTCCATCGCCGTCTCGCTCGGGTGATCCATGAAGAGCGGCTTGTGCAGGAAGAGCGCAACGGGTGCGGCAGAGTCGGCCTGTGCCAAGGTCTCGTGCAGCCACGCCTGCTGCTCGGCCTCCGCCGCGAGGCCCGGCGCGTTGAGGATCTGCGCGTTGAGCCCAAGCAGCAGCCAGCCATCCAGGCTGAGCGACCAGCGATCCGCGCCGAAATGGCGCTGCCATCGCGCAAGGCGCGCCGCATCCACGCGCTTGGCCATCGCACCGGAGACCAGATTGTCGCCGATGTCGTGATTGCCCGGCAGCACGCGCCAAGGGGCCGGCAGACGTTCGAGCTGTTCGCGCGCGAAACGGTGGTCATCCTCCACATCGGGGTCGGACAGCACGACATCGCCGGTGACGAGGATGAGATCGGGCGGGTCAGCCGCCAGAATCTCCAGCACCTGTTCCCAATTGTCCTGATGGAAGGCGCGTGCGGCGGAGAGATGCGGGTCGGAGAGCTGGATGAGGCGAAGGCTCATGGGGGACACGTCAACCTTTCAGGCCGGCACTGACGAAGGTTTCGAGGATGCGGCGCTGGAACCACAGGAACACCGCCATGGCCGGCAGGCTGACCAGCACGACACCGGCCATGAGCGGGCCGAGGTCGTCGCCGCGCTCGGCGTCGAGGAAGCGGCGGATGCCGATCTGCACGGTCATCGCGTGCTCGCTCTCGGTGATGACCAGGGGCCAGAAGTATTCATTCCAGCAATCGATGAACAGCAGGATGGCGATGGCCGCCAGGGCTGGCTGGATGTTGGGCAGGATCACCAGCCACAGCGCGCGCCACGGCCCCGCGCCATCGATCGCGGCGGCGTCCAGCAGGTCGCGCGGGAAGGCAAGCATGTGCTGGCGCAGCAGGAACACGCCGACCGGTGCCGCAAGGTTGGGCACGATCAGCCCCCACCAGGTATCGAACCAGCCGAGCCAAGAGATCATCAGGTAGGTCGGCAGGAAGGTCAGGCTGTGCGGCAGCATCATCGCCCCCAGCGTCAGGGCGAAGAGCAGGTCGCGGCCGCGGAACTCGAAGCGCGCGAAGGCATAGGCAGCGAGCAGCGCGATCACCAGCTGGCCGCCGACGCGCAGCGACGTCGTCGCCACGCTGTTCCAGAAATACAGGCCGAGCGGAATCTTGTCGAAGACCTCAACATAGTTCCCGCCCGTGGGTGATTGCGGCCAGGGCAGGCCGCCATGGATCTCGATGGCGGGCTTCAGGCTGGTGGCGATCACCAGCAGCAGCGGCACCACGATCGACAGCGAGGCCAGGAACAGCACCATGTTGCCCAGCGCCCGCCAGGGCGGCGTCAGCGTCAGCGGCGCGGTGTCACGCATAGTGCACCCGCCGGCCGAGCAGCCAGGCCTTCAGCGCGGCCAGTGCACCGAGACCCACGAAAAGCAGCAGTGCGGTGGCCGAGGCGAAGCCGATGTTGAAGCTCTCGAAGGCCATCTCATAGGCGAGGTAGAAGAGGTTGGTGGTGGCGTTGGAAGGCCCGCCGCCGGTCATGATGTTGATCGGCGTGAACACCTGCTGCACGGTGAACAGCACCGAGGTGATCGCCACGAAGTAGATGGTGGGCGAGAGCAGCGGCAGCAGCAGGCTGCGGGTGATGCGCCAGTCGCTCGCCCCATCCAGGCGCATGGATTCGATCAGCTCGCGCGGGATGGAGGCGAGGCCCGCCAGGTAGAGCAGCGCGTTGAAGCCGATCACCTTCCAGGCGGAGATGCCGATGATCGCGTAGATCGCGGTTGCCGCGTCGGACAGCAGCGGCGGCATCTGCAGCCCCAGGGGCCGCAAGCCCGATTGCAGCATGCCCATCACCGGGTTCAGCATCCAGATCCATACGATCGAGACCACGACGAAGGACAGCAGCGTCGGCACGAACAGGATGGAGCGGTGCAGCGCCGCCATGTGGGCACCCGCGCACCAGACGAAGACGGCGATCGGGATCGGCAGCAGGACCTTCAGGGGCAGCGACAGCGCGATGTAGATCAGCGTGTTCCAGGCGGCCTGCGCGAAGGAGGGGCTGCGGAACAGGCCGCTGTAGTTGGCCAGACCGACGAAGCGATCGGGCTCGAACAGACGGACATCCACCACGCTGAGATAGATCGTATGCAGGAGCGGCCAGTAGGTGAAGGCCGCGAGCAGCAGCAGCAACGGTGAGAGCAGCATCCAGGGAAGCAGGCGCCGCAGGCGGTGCGCGCTGGCCGGCCTTGCCCGGCTAGCACCCGCAGGCAGGGTGGGGGCGACGCTCACCGGCTTTCGGCGATGAGTCGCGTGATCTCCGCCTCGGCCCTCGGCACCAGCGTGCTGGCCGGGCCGCTGCCCTGCATCAGCGCCTGCACCATGTTCTCCAGCACGATCTGGATCTCGACCACGCGGTTCCCGGGCCAGCGCGCGGTGATGACCGTGTCCTGCATCTGCGCCACTGGGATGCGCCAGCGTGGCTCACGCTCCAGGTACTCGCGCAGCCCGGCATCCTCCAGCGGGTTGGGCGCCAGCGGCAGGTAGCCCGAGGTCCAGGACCAGCGATTCGTGATCGCCGGGCGCATCATGAAGGCGAGCAGCTTGAAGGCGGCGGCCCGGCGCTGCGGGTTCTGGGCGAAGATCATCATCGTGGAGCCGCTGTTGGGCACGCGGCGCGGCAGGTCCTTCCACAGCGGGTAGTGCGCCACGCCGAACTCGAAACGGCCCGCCGTGTCGCGGCGAAAGCCCTGGAAGCTGGCGACCGAGCCCTGGAACATGCCGATCTGCCCGCTCAGCCAGAGCGTGGTCTGCTCGCGCTCCGACAGCGTGGCGTGGATGCGGTGCGTGACCGCCATGTCCTGCCACAGCTGCATCGCCGCGATGGCGCCCGGCGTGGCGAAGGTGGCGCGGGTCAGGTCGGGCGCGAGCATGGTCGCACCCGCATTGACCATCATCTGCTGCTGCGCCACGTCGCGGCCGCTCTGCGAGATGAACAGGGCGTAGTTTCCGGTGCGCTCGCGGATCTGCCGCCCCATCGCCACGACCTCATCCCAGTTCGCCGGCGGACGCTCGGGGTCCAGGCCGGCGGCGGCGAAGACGGATTTGTTCCAATACAGCAACGGGGTGCCGAAGGAATGCGGCACGGCATAAGGCTTGCCGTCGAGGATGCCGACCTCCCGGAAGCGCGGCAGCACGTTGTTCAGGAAGGCGCCGCGATCCTCGCCGGAATCCAACGGCACGGCGCCGGCATTGCGCACCAGCCCCACCGTCAGCCGCGCAAGGATCTGCCCGACGTCGGGCGGCCGACGCGCGAGCGCGGCCGCCTGAACCTCGGTGGCGATCGTGCCGACATCCTTGGGCACGTCGGTGACGCGGACTTCCGGATGCGCCTCATGGAAGGCGGCGAGCACCTCGCGCAGCGCGGGGATGTTGGCAGTCTGATAGTGCCACAGGCTGATCTCGGTTCGCGCCTGGGTGAACGCCGGCGCGGCCAGGGTGGCGAGGCCGGCGCCAAGCGTGGCACGGCGTCCGAGGGTCGTGAAGGGAGTGACGGTCATGGCGGCCCCGCTGGAATGCTACCGATGCCCTAGCTTCAATTGGTGATGCTTGAATGACGGTTGACGGACGCTTGAATGACCAGCCCCAAGCTGCCCGCAGCGTTGCGCCATGGTCACGACATGCCAGGAGGATGTCTTGCATCGCGCAATGCGCGCGGCGGCTCAGCCGTGCAGGGCCTGCGCCAGCATGCCCGTGGCCAGCGTGATCTCATCCTCGGTGATGAGCAGGGGCGGCGACAGGCCGATCGCGTCGCGCCCCTTGGCGGTGCAAGAGAAGCCCAGCGGCCGCAACCGCGCCACCAGCGTTTCCGCCCGCCCCGCCCAGGCGCCTTCCAGCGGCAGGGCCCGCAACAAGCCGAGCCCGCGCGGCGTGAGGCCTGTGGCCGCCTGCACGGCGCCGCACAACGCCGCGCCCATGGCTTCGGCGCGCGCCGCCAGCCCTTCCTCGGCGATGATGCGCAGCGTCTCGACCGCCGCGCGGCAGGTCAGCGGGTTCTTCTCATGCGTGTAGTGGCCAAGGTTGAGTTCGGGTGCCACGTTCAGCGCCGCGTCGGCGATCACCGCGGCGATCGGCACGATCCCGCCCCCGAGCGACTTGCCCAGCACCACGGCATCCGGCATCACACCGAAGTGTTCGAAGGCGAAGAAGCGCCCGGTCTTGCCAAGGCCGGAGGGGATTTCGTCGAAGATCAGCTTGGCGCCATGGGCATCGCACAATGCGCGCACCGCAGCCCAGAGGCCCGGTGGCGGGACGTGGCAGTTAGAGCGCATCGGCTCCGCCACCACCGCGGCGATGCCGGTGGGGCTCGCGGCGAAGGTGGTGCGCATCTCGTCGAGCATCCGCCCGGCATCGACCCAATAGGGCGTCACATGGTGGCGCCCCGGCAGCAGCGGACCGAGACGCGGATCATGCCGCGCCGAGCCCAGGCCGAGCGCGCCGAGCCCATCGCCATGGTAGCTGCCTTCGAGGGAAATGCTCTCATGCCGCCCGGTGGCGACGCGCGCGAGCTTGAGCGCGATCTCCATCGCATCAGACCCGCCCGTGGCGAACAGCACGCGCGCCGGCGAACCGGGCCAGCGTGCCAGCAGCGCCTCCGCCAGTTCGACCGCCGGCAGGTTGGTGTGCCGCCGCGGGCAGAAGGGCAGTTCCTGCAATTGCGCCTGCAGGGCGGCAATCAGACGCGGATGCGCGTGGCCGATGTGGTGCACGGTATTGCCGTGGAAATCGAGCATGCGATGGCCATCCGCATCCTCGATCCAGCACCCGCCCACGGCGCGCAGCGCGGCGAGGCAGGGCGAGGAGCCGCGCTGGTGGAAGAAGGCCGCCGCATCGCGCGCCACGAGATCGTTCATCGAAGCCCCGCCAGGCGGCGTCCGCCGCGTTGTTCCAGCCACCAGATCACCGCCATGGCCAGGCCCGCCCAGGCCAGGATCACCACGCTCTTGGCCGCTGCCTGGCCGTAATCGCCGCTGCCCGCATGGTTGAAGATCGCCACCGAGGCGAGTTTGTGGTCGCCACTGACCAGGAAGATCACCGAGGACAGTGTCGTCATCCCATCGACGAAGACGTACAGCGTGCCGAGCAGCAGTGCGCCGCGCAGCAGCGGCGCCGTGATCTCGATGAAGCGCCGAAGCAGCCCCGCGCCGAGCCCCTCGGCGGCTTCATCGATGGCCGGATCCATGCGTTGCAGGCTGGCACGCGCCGCCAGCACGGCCACGAACATGTTGCCGAACAGGATGTTCAGCACCAGCACCGCGCCGGTCCCGGTCAGGGCGAGGGATTCGAGGCCGAAGGGCAGGTTGAAGGCCAGGATGTAGCCGATGCCGAAGATCAGCCCCGGCAACACCGCGGGCAGCAGCGCTAGGAAGGCCAGCGCCTCGCGCCCCGGCGGGCGGATTCGCTCGATCACATAGGCCAGCAGCACGCCGAGCGCACCACCCAGCGGTGCGGCCAGCGCGGCCACCCACAGGCTGTCCCACACCACCGCCACGCCGCGCTCGCTGCTGCCATAGCCGGTGCCTGCGGCGGCGAAATGCATGAAGGTCGGCTCCCAGGCCACGCCCCATTCCTGCGTGAAGGCGCCCGCGACCACCGTCGCGTACACCGCCAGGATCGAAGCCGCGACCAGCAGCGAAACCGCCCCCAGTCCCCGCCGCCAGGCCACCGGCAGGGCCGCTTCCGGCGCGGTGCCCGCACCTGCGCCGGCATCGTAACGCTTGCGCCGGCCCAGGCGTTCCAGCGCCAGATGCACCAGAAGCCCCGGTGCCAGAAGCAGGACGCAGAGCGCAGAGGCCAGGCCGGTATTCCGGAAGGCCGTCATCTCGTCATAGATCACGGCTGCGATCACCGGCACGTCGCGCCCGGCCAGCAGCAGCGGATTGCCAAAATCCGTCAGGCTGAGGATGAACACCAGCACCACCGCACGCTTCAGCCCCGGTGCCGCCAGCGGCAGCGTCACCTCCCAGAAAGTGCCGAGGCGTGACGCACCCAGGATGGCCGCGGCTTCCTCCATCCGGCCATCCTGCCGGCGCAGCGTGTTGTCCAGCACGATGAACGCCGCCGGCACGAAGGAGAGCACCTGCGCCAGCATGACGCCGGCGATGCCGTAGATATTGGTCGTATCGGCATCGATCAGGCCGAGGCCCTTCTCCAGCAACCCGTCCGTCACCAGGCCCCGGCGGCCGAACAGCATGATGACGGCGGTGGCGACAAGCACGGGGGGTGCGACAAGGGGCAACAGCGTGATGGCGCGCAGCAGGCCGGGCCAGCGCACGCCGCCGCGATTCACCGCGAAGGCCAGGGCAAAGGCGACCGCCGTGGTGACCACGCAGGCGAACAGCGCGAAGCCCAGGCTGTTCAGCGCGGCGCGGCGCAGATGCGGATCGGCCAGCGGCGCGAGGTAGTGGTCGAGGCCGATCCGCCATTCCTCGCCGGTGCGCAACGCCTCGAAGGCGTCGGGCGGCAATTGGTCCCGCACCTGGAAGGCGAGGGCGACGCGCCGGTGCCGCATGATGGCGGCGATGGGCAGCGCCTGCGCGATGCGGGCCTGCGCCTCCGTCGCCAAGGCGGCACGGGCCGCGGCGGCGGCCTCGCGCTGCGTGTCGAAGGGGGCGGCGAGGTCCCAGCTCGGCGTGATGCCGGCCAGGCGAAAGGCGGTGGCCAGCGCCTCCACCTCCTCCCGGGTGGAGCGGGGCACGGCCCAGCGCGCCACCGCCGCCGCGCGCCGGTCTTCCGGCAGGAGGGCGAGGGCCTGTTCCGTCGCATCGCGAAGGCGCCATTCCGGCATCGGCCCGGCGACGACGAAGCCGCGCGCCAGCACCATGCCGATCGGCCAACCGATGAAGATCAGCACGGGCAGCGCGACCAGCGCTGCCAGCAGCAGGCCTGGCAGGCGCCGCCGAAAGCTCATCGCGGGACCAAAACGGGCGTCGCGACGGGCCGCAGCGACAGCGACTCGCCAAGGGCGGGGCGCGGCGCGCGGCAAGGCAAATCGGCCATGAGGCCGGTGCCGCAGGGTAGCACCAGGCCGACCCGCAGCACGGCCCCGAGGTAGCGAACCCAGGCGACCGTACCGACCAGCGGGCCATCAGGGTCGGCCGCCAGTTCCTCCGGACGCAGCACCATCAGCCAGAGGCCGTCGGGGCATGGCTCGGCCATGGGCCAGGCCAGGCCCAGCGCCTGTGGGACACCCTGGACGACCTCGGCCTCGATCAGCGTGCTCTGGCCGATGAATTCGGCAACAAAACGGCTGGCCGGCCGCAGATACAGGGTGGCCGGTGCCGCCGCCTGCTCGATGCGCCCCTCATGCATGACCACCACCCGGTCCGAGATCGCCAGCGCTTCCTCCTGGTCGTGCGTGACGTAGAGGGCCGTCATGCCAAGCCGGTCGGTGAGCGCGCGGATCTCGTCGCGCAGACGGTGGCGAATGCGTGCATCCAGCGCGGCGAGGGGCTCGTCCAGCAGCAGCATGCGCGGCGCCGGCGCGATGGCGCGGGCCAGCGCCACGCGCTGCTGCTGGCCGCCCGACAATTCATGCGGGTAGCGGTCAAGCAGGGCCGTGATGGTGACCAGCGCCGCGACCTCGCGCACCCTTGCTGCGATCTCGGTCTTCGGGCGGCCGGCGACATGCAGGGCAAAGCCGATATTCTCGGCCACCGTCTTGGTCGGGAACAGCGCGTAGGATTGAAACACGAAGCCCATGCCGCGCGCGGCCGGCGGCGCGGCGGTGGCCTCGGCGCCGTCGAGGAGGATGCGCCCGGAATCGGGGGCGGTGAAGCCGGCGGCGATGCGCAGCAGGGTGGTCTTGCCGCAGCCTGATGGACCAAGCAGCGTGACGAACTCGCCCTGGCCCACCGCCAGCGTCACGCCATCTACCGCCTGGGCGCGGCCGAAGGCCTTGCGCACGCCCTCCAGCAGCAGCCGCGGCCTTGCGGGGCTCAGCGCTGGAACCTCTCGGTGAAGCTGCGGCGGAAGGCGGCCTGATCAACGGGACGGCGCATCTGCCACAAGGTGATGGTGTTCAGATCGACCAGCCCGAAGCCGGGAACGGCCGTGGCGCCCACCAGATTGGTCAGCACGCGCGCCGCCGCCTCGCTCGCCATGAAATCCAGGAAGAGTTGCGCCTCGGCGCGGTTGCGCGCGCCGGCCACCAGCCCGCCGCCTTCCATCACATTGGGGGTGATGCGGCCATAGACGATCTCGACCGGCCGGCCCTGCGCCTTCTGGGCGTGGCAGGTGGTGTCGAAGGACAGCCCGATCGCCAATTCGCCGCGCGCCGCCAATTGCGCGCCGCCCGATCCGCCATCGGAATAGCTGCGGACGTTCTGATGCAAATTCTCGACGAAGTTCCAGCCGAAGGCATCGACGAAGGTGGTCAGGATCGCCACCCCCGTGCCCGAGCGCAGCGGCGAGGGCAGCGAGATCTCGCCGCGATAGACCGGGCGGACCAGATCCTCCCACGCCACGGGCATGGGCAGGCGGCGTTCGGCCAGGCGTTCGGTGTTCACCACCATGCACATCGTGGTGGCGAAGTGCATGACGTAGAAATCATCCGGCTCGCGGAATTGCGGCGCAAGCTCGGCGCCGCGCGGACGATAGGGTTCGAAGACGCCGGCGGTCTTGAGTTGCTCAAGGGCGAGGTTGTTCACCAGATAAACCACATCGGCTTGCGGCCGCGCCCGTTCGGCGATGGCGCGTTCCGTGATGGGCCCGGTGGAGCCGGAGACGAAGGTGACGCGGATATCCGGATGCGCCTGGCGGAAGGCCGCCAGCAGCGGCGTGTTGACGCTGTCGGAGGCGTTGTAGATCACCAACTCGCGCGCCTCGGCCGGATGGACGGCAACGCCCAGCAGCAGTGCGGCGCAAAGCGTGAGAATGCGGAGTGTGCGCATCGGGATTGATCCTTCGCTGGCCGGCCATTCATGGCAGTGGCCCAAGGATCGGCCAGCGGCGCCGACAGGCGGATGACAGTTCAGGGACCGGCGGATGACGTCGTGTGCGGTTACGACGCCGGAGCGATCGCCAGGCTTTCGAGTTCCGGATAGAGCCAATCCAGGAAGGGGGCTGCGCGGTTCCGCATCGCGGCGGTCGCCGGCATGACGATGCTATAGGCGGCACCCGGCACGGTGATCTGCGGCCATGGCGCCACCAGGCGCCCTGCGGCGACATCGGCCGAGGCCAGCACGGTCGGCGCCACGATCAGGCCTTCCCCGGCCAGCGCCGCTTCATAGGCGATGTAGAAATGCGCGAAGCGACGGCATGGCTGGCCAAGCCGCTGCACGGAGGCCGCGACGAGCCAACGTTCCAGGTCGCCGGATCGCGTCCCGCTTTCCAGCAGCGGCGCCTCTTCCGGCGTGGCGATACGCGCCGCCAGCGCCGGGGCGAGAAAGGCGGTCAGCGTCTCCCGCAACAGTGATTGCGCCTCGTAGCCGGTGGGCACGAAGCCGTCCCGGCGGATCGCGACATGATGCGGCAGCGTCAGCCAATCATCATGCGTGTTGGTCTGTCGCAGCGTGACCTGCAGCAGGGGCGCGACACGCTCAAGCCGGTGCAGGCGCGGAATGAGCCATTTCATGGCGAAGGTCGCCGGTGCCAGGACGCTGAGCTGCGATCGCTCACCGTGCTGGGGCCGCAGAGCCGCGAGTCCGTCGTCGATCTGCGCCATGCCGGCGGTGACGGATTGGGCAAGGCTGCGCCCTGCCTCGTTGAGCATGATGTCGCGCCCATCCTCGGCGAACAGCTTCAGGCCGAGCCATTGCTCCAACGCCCGAAGCTGCTTGCTGATGGCGCCCGGCGTGACGTTCAGCTCGGCGGCCGCGGCGCTGCGCGAGCCCAGACGCGCCGCGGCCTCGAAGGCCTCGATCATGCGAAGCGGCGGGCGCAGGCGCGGGGAGCGTGTCATCGTGATGAATCCGCGAATAAATCGTGACACTCACATGTCAGCACGAAATAGCGGCGCATCCCTGACGAATATTCGTCATTCGACCACGCCGTCCGCTTGCGACATATACCGCTCCGCACCGGTGTTCCGGAAGGGTGGCAGGCTGAATGCAGGCGGAAACGATGTCACAGCGGCGCGATATTCTGGTGAACGGGCGCCGCTATCGTCATCCTGACGGTGCCATCGCCGTCATCTGCCTGGATGGGTGGGACCCGGCCTATCTGGCGCTCTGCCTTGCCGCCGGCGAACTCCCCGCCATCGCGCGCTGTATCGCTGAGGGCTTTCACGGCCCTGCCGTCTCGGCGATGCCGAGCTTCACCAACCCCAATAACTTCTCCCTCGTCACCGGCGTGCCGCCTTCGGTGCATGGCGTGTCCGGCAACACCTATCTGGACCGCGCGACCGGCGAGACGGTGATGGTCACCGGCGATGCCGAGCTGCGCGCACCCACCATCCTGGCCGCGCTGGCCGGCGCCGGCGTGCCCGTCGCGATCGTCACCGCGAAGGACAAGCTGCGCCGTGCCCTGGCGAAGGGCCTGCCGATCGGCGCCCAGGGCATCGCGGTCTCGGCGGAACGCGCAAGCGAGGCGCGGTTCGACACCCATGGCGTGGACGACCTGCCCGGCCTGGTCGGCGCGCCGGTGCCGGGGCAGTACTCGGCCGAGCTGTCGCTCTTCGTGCTGGATGCCGGCCTCGCTTTGCTGCGGGCCGGGCGCGCGCGTTTCCTGTATCTTTCGCTGTCCGACTACGTCCAGCACCGCCATGCGCCCGAAGCGCCGGAGGCGCGCGCCTTCCTGCGCGCCGTGGACCGGCGCATCGGCGCGCTGATGGCGGAAGGTGCGCTGGTCGCCGCGACGGCCGACCATGGCATGACGGACATGGCGCTGCCCGATGGCAGGCCGAACATCGTCTTCGTCGGTGATGTGCTCGACGCGCGCTTCGGCGTCGGCGCGGCGCGCGTGATCTGCCCCATCACGGATCCCTTCGTGCGCCACCACGGCGCGCTGGGCGGCTTCGTGCGCGTCTATCTCGGCGCGGGCGGCCCGACGGCCGAGGCGGTGATCGCCTGTCTGCGGGCGACCCCCGGAATCCATCTGGCGATGACCGGCGCGCAGGCCTGCGCGCGCTATGACCTGGTGCCCGAGATGGAGGGCGATGTCGCCGTGCTCGGCGCGCGCGGCGTGGCGCTCGGCGCCCGCGCGGCCGAGCATGATCTCGGCCAGTTGTCGGGCGAGCGGCTGCGCTCGCATGGCGGGCTGTTCGAATGCGCGGTGCCCTTCCTGCTGTCCCGGCCGCTCGATCCCGCCTGGCGGGCGGCGCATCCGGCGCCGCGCAACTACGACCTCATCGACGCCGCCTTGAACGGGACAGCCTCGCCATGACGCGCCGCGCCATCATTGTCGTGCTGGACGGGCTGCGCCGCGACATGCTCGGCGCCGAGACCACGCCGGCGCTGGCCGCCTTCGCCGCGGCATCCACGCGCTTCGCCGCGCATCGCTCGGTCTTTCCCTCCGCCACCCGGGTCGTCTCGGCCAGCTTCGCCACCGGCTGCCTGCCGGCGCGCCATGGCCTGGCGGGCAACAGCGTGGCGCTGATGGAGGAGGGCATGCTGGTCGGCCACGATGTCGGCCGGCCCGATTTCATGGACGTTTTGCGCCGGAGCCGCGGCCGCACGCTGGAGGTGCCCACGCTGGCGGAGCGGCTCGCCCGCGCAGGGCGGGAGGCGATGGTGTTCTCCAACGTCTCGCCCGGCGCGGCCCGCGCGCATGACCCCGACGGGCATGGCTGGGTGTTGCACCGCGCCTGGGCGCATGGCCCCGGCCTGCGGCGGCTGGAGGGGGAGGAGGCCGTCGCCGCCGTCACGCTCGACGCCGCGGGCGATGCGATGCTGACCGAAGCCTTCCTCGCCCGCGCGCTGGCGGGACGGGAAGCGGCGCTGGGCGTGCTGTGGCTGGGCGAGCCGGATGCGACCCAGCATGCCGTGCCGCTCGGCGCGCCGCGCGCCATGGCGGCCATCGCCGCCGCCGATGCGCGCTTCGCCGAGGTGCGCGCCGCCGTCGTGGCACGGCGCGAGGCCGGTGAGGATATCCTGCTCGTCGCGTGCTCCGACCATGGCCACCAGACGGTCGAGGCGGTGGTGGACATCGAGGCCGAATTCGTCGCCGCCGGGCTGAAGCGCGATGCGGCGGATGCAGGCCTGCTCTCCGTCTCCAACGGCACGGCGGCGCTGGTCTATCTGCATCCGGACCGACAGGGCGATGCCGATGCCGTGCTCGGTTTCCTCGCCGCGCGCCCCTGGGCGGGCGGTGTCTTCGCCGGCGCGGCGCTGGCCGAGATCGGGCACGCGGCGCGCGACCACCTTCTGTGCGCCGTGGCGATGTCGACGCGGACCGCGCCGAACGAATACGGCATCCCTGGCCTTGCCTTCGCGGCGCGGCCCGCCGGTGCCAAGCCGGACCGCCTGGGCTGCGGCCAGCATGGCGGCCTGGGCGAGGCGGAACAGATGCCCTTCCTGATGATCGAGGGCGCGGGCTTCGCCGCCGGCGCGACGCGCGCCACGCCGAGCAGCCCCATCGACCTTGCCCCCACCATCCTGCGGCACCTGCGCCTGCCCGCGGAGGGCTGCGACGGCGTCGCACTTCAGACACCCATAGGGGAGAATGACGATGACTGATGTTCCGCTGCACCTGCTGCGCCGCCACCTGCTGCTGGGCGGCGCCGCGCTGGCCCTGCCGGCAACGGCGCTGGCGCAGGCCGCGCCGCGCGCCGGCACGTTGAAGGTCGCCTTCCTCGGTCTGGATACCGCCGATCCCCATCGCCACACCGGCTCCATCGCCGTGCAGCAGGTCTATGTCGAGACGCTGACTTCGATCGCCGATGACGGCACGGTCAAGCCCTTCCTGGCCACCTCCTGGGAAATCAGCCCGGACGGCAAGCGCTACAGCTTCACGATCCGCGAGGGCGTGCGCTTCCACAATGGCCGGCTGCTGACCGCCGAGGATGTGCGCGCCAATGCGGTGCGCGTGCGCGACCAGGTGCGCGGCGGCTGGCTCTCGGCGCCGATGCGCCTGGTCGATTCGCTGGAGGCGCCCGACGCGCGCACCTTCGTGATGACGATGAAGGAGCCCTACGGCCCGCTGCTCAACCTGCTCTCCGAATTGTGGATCGTGGCCCCCGAGAGCGAGGGCTGGGCGCAGACCATCCGCCAGCCGATCGGCACCGGCCCGTTCCGCTTCGGCCGCTGGCAGCCCAATGTCAGCTTCCACGCCCCGGCCTTCGCGCAATACTGGCAGGCCGGTCTGCCGCGCGCGGAAGCGGTGGAATTCTCGCTGCGCGACGATTCCGACCTGTCACTGGCGCTGCGCGCGGGCGACCTGCACATCGCACGCGTCGGCTACGACAAGCTGGCCTCGGTGCGCGCCGATCCGAACCTGGAAGTGCAGTTCATGAAGGACACCACCTGGTGGTTCTGGTCCTTCAACAACCGCAGCCCACGCGCGCCCTTCAACGACATTCGCGTGCGCCAGGCCGTGGCCTTCATGCTCGACAAGCCCGCCTTCATGCGCTTCGTGGCCGGTGAGGCCGGCGCGGTGACGAACCAGATGGCCGCCCCCGGGCAGTTCTTCTGGGACAAGGCGATGCATGATGCCGATGTGCACGCCGCCCCGAATGAGGAGCGCGCCCGTGCCCTGCTGCGCGAGGCCGGCGTGAATCCGGCCGCCACGCCCTGCCGCATCGTTTCCTGGCAGAACGCCTATTCCGAGATCGCGGTGCAGGCCATGCGCAAGCTCGGCTTCCAGGTGGAGCACCTGGCGCTCGACGACATCGGCGCGCAGCGCCGGCTTGGCCAGTATGACTGGGATCTTGCCCCCTTCGGCTCCGGCCCGCGGGCGGACATCTTCCTGCGCTTCGTGCGGCTGATGAGCGATGGCCCGAATGTCGGCCTGTGGGGCGGCACGCGTGATGCGGAGTTCGACCGGCTGGTGCGCGCGGCCATCGCCGCCGTGGACCTGAACGAGCGCCGGCGCCTCTACCTCGCCGCCTGGCAGCGCGCGATCGACAACTACTACACCGTCGTCATCGGCCATGCGCCGGAGCCGATCGTGAACCGTCGCGACGTGACTGGGTATTCGCCCGGCTTCACCTGGGGCCAGCATCGTGTCGATGGCGGGCTCGCCTTCGGCGCGCTGACGGCGCGCGGTTGAGCATGTCCGCCAGCGCGATGGCGCCGCCGCGTCGCGCCGGCGGCATCAGCGGCTTCGCGCTCGGGCTCGTGATCCTCGGGGGCGCGCTGGCGGTCGCGCTGGTCGGGCCGGGCTTGGTGCCGCACGACCCGCTGGTGCAGGAGCTGGCGGCGCGCAACGCGCCGCCGGATGCGCTGCACTGGCTGGGCCGCGACCATCTGGGACGCGACGTGCTGGCGCGCCTCGCCGCCGGCACGCGCATCTCGCTCGCCGTGGCGCTGGGCGCGACGCTGCTGGCGCTGCTGCTCGGCGCCGGGCTGGGGCTTGCGGCGGAGGCGCTGGGGCGCTGGCCCTCCTTCCTGGTCTTCGGCGCCTTCGACATGGTGCGCGCCATGCCCTCCATCCTGCTGGCGCTGACGCTGATGGTCGCACTCGGCATCGGCATCTGGCCGCTGATCCTGGCCCTTGGCGTGGCCTATGCGCCCCACATGGCGCTGGTCGCGCGCGCAGCGTGGCGGCGTGAGGGGGCGAGCGGCTATGTCGCCGCGGCGCGGGTGATGGGGGCGGCGCCGCTCGCCACGCTGTGGCGCCATGTGCTGCCCAACATCGCCGGCGCGCTGGTGACGCAGGCCGCCATCATCATGCCGCGCGCCATCACCACCGAGAGCGTGCTGTCCTTCTTCGGCCTGGGCGTGTCGCCCGAGACGCCGAGCTGGGGCCGCATGATCTCCGGCGCCTCGCGCTTCGCGGAATCCGCCCCCCATGCCGTGCTGGCGCCGGTGCTGGCGCTGTGCGTGGTGACGCTCGGCTTCGCCCTGGTCGGCGACCGGCTGCGCCTGGCCCTCGATCCGCTGCGGGAGCGCGGAAGATGACGATCGCGCTCCAGGCGGGGCTTGGCCTGCTGCGCCAGGCGCTGCTGCTCGCCGGCATCGCCATCGCGGTGTTCCTGCTGATCCGCATCGTGCCGGGCGATGTGGTGGATTCCATGGCGCTGGAAGGCAGCCTGGATGACGAGGCCATCGCGGCGCTGCGGGCCGAGCTCGGCCTCGATGCCGGGGCCCTGACCCAGTTCCGCATCTGGGCGGGGCGTGCGCTGATCGGCGATTTCGGCAATTCCCTGCGCTTCGACCGCCCGGCGGCCGAGCTGATCCTGGCGGCGCTGCCGACCACGCTTGGCCTGGCGGTGCTCGCCCTCGGCAGCGGGCTCGGCTTGGGCATCGGTCTCGCGACCGCGGCCGCGCTCTGGCCACGCTCGGCCTTTCCGGCCCTGGTGGAGGCGCTGAACCTTTGGTCGATCGCGCTGCCCACCTTCTGCGTCGGGCTTGCCGCCATCCTGGTCTTCTCGGTCTGGCTCGGCTGGCTGCCGGTGATCGGGCAATGGCTGTCGCCGGTGCTGATCCTGGCGGTGGACATCGCGGGGCAGGTCGCCAAGCCGCTGCATGAGGATCTGAAGGAGGCCACGACCGCCAGCCATATCCGCACGGCGCGCGCCAAGGGGCTCTCACCGTTGCGCATCGTGCTGCGCCATCTGCTGCCGAACGCGCTGACCACGGTGGTCGCACTTGGTGGGCTGATCCTGGCCGGGATGATCGGCGGCGCGCTGACCATGGAGGTGCTGTTCGGCCTGCCGGGCCTGGGCACGCTGGCCTATCAGGCGATCTCGGGGCGCGACTACCCGGTGATCCAGGCCGTGGTGCTGGTCTTCGCGGCCGGCGTGGTGGCGGTGAACTGGCTGGCCGATGTGCTGCAGCGCGGCTTCGACCCGAGGCTGCGCCGATGAGCGGAACCCCGCTGGTCGAGCTGCGCGATTATCGCGTGCGCTTCGGCGATTCGATCGCGGTGGATGGCGTCAGCCTCTCGCTCCAGCCCGGGGCGACGCTGGCACTGGTGGGCGAGAGCGGCTCGGGCAAGTCGCTGACCGCGCTGGGCATCGCCGGGCTGGCGCCAACGGCGGCGCAGCTCTCGGGCAGCCTCAGGATCGACGGTGTGGAGATGCTGGGCGCGCCCGAACGCGCCTGGCGCGCGCTGCGGGGGCGGCGCATCGGCATGGTCTTCCAGGAGGCGATGGGCAGCCTCAACCCCTCCATGCGCGTCGGCGCGCAGATCGCCGAGGCCATTGCCGCGCATCGCAGCCTGCCGAAGGCGGACATCGCGCGGCGCGTTCTCGATGCCCTGGCCGAGGTCGGGCTGCCCGATCCGCAGGGCAAGGCGGCCGCCTTCCCGCACCAGCTCTCGGGCGGGCAGCAGCAGCGCGTGATGATCGCCATGGCGCTGGCCGCCGATCCGGCGCTGCTGATCGCCGATGAGCCGACCACCGCGCTTGATGCCACGGTGCAGGCCCAGATTCTTGCCTTGCTGAAGGCGCTGCAGGCGCGGCGCGGACTCGCCATGCTCTTCGTCTCGCATGATTTGGCGGTGGTCGAGGGCATCGCGCAGCAGGTGGCGGTGATGCGGCATGGCAAGGTGGTGGAGGCCGGGCCGACCGCGCGGATCTTCGCGGCACCGTCCCACCCCTACACCGCCGCCCTGCTCGCCAGCCGCCCTGGGCGCATCCAGCCTGCCGGCGCGGTCGATGCGGCGGCGGTTCCGGCGCTCGAACTGCGTGACCTCGCGGTGGTGTTCCGGCCGCATCGCGTGGGGGGTGCGAAGCTGCGTGCCGTCGATGGTGTGTCCTTTCGCATCGCACCTGGCGAGGCGCTGGGCCTAGTGGGGGAGAGCGGGTCGGGCAAGAGCACCATCGCGCGCGCGGCGGTCGGCCTCGTGGCGCCCTCCGGCGGCACGATCCGCGTCTTCGGCCAGGACCCGGCGGCGCCCGGTGGCCGCAAGGCGATGGCGCGGGCCGTGCAGATGGTGTTCCAGGACGCCGCCGGCAGCCTCAACCCCCGCCTGACCATCGCGCAGATCCTGGCCGAGCCGCTCGCGGTGCATGCGCTGGCCCCGCCCGCCCAGCGCCGCGCCCGCGCGCAGCGCCTGCTGGAGGAAGTCGGGCTCGCCGCCGCGCATCTGGACCGCTACCCGCACCAGCTCTCCGGCGGGCAGCGCCAGCGCGTGGCGATCGCGCGTGCCCTGGCGGTGGATCCGCTTCTGCTGGTCTGCGATGAGCCGGTCTCGGCGCTGGACATGACGGTGCAGGCACAGGTGCTGGACCTGCTGGCCCGCATCCGGCGCGAACGCGGCCTCGCTTTGCTGTTCATCGGCCATGACCTCGAGGCCGTCGGCGCCGTGTCCGAGCGCATCGCAGTGATGAAGGATGGGCGCGTGGTCGAGATCGGCCCGGCCGAGGCGATCCTGCAACGACCTGTCACCGCCTATGCGCAAGCCTTGGTCGGCGCCATGCCGCGACGCCTGGCGCGGCCGTCCGGCGCCCTCGCATCGCTTGTGGCTGCCGGCAACTGAACCCAGGGGAGTTCGCGTCTTGCCCATCGTCACCGTCAACCTCACCGATCCGGTGCCGCCCGGCGCGCCGCTGCTGCTGGCGCCGATTTTTCCCGACGCCTTCGGCTTCCGCCTCGACAGCTTTGAGGTGGAACATGGCGAGATCCTGGAGCGGGTGACGGCGACCAACGCCGCGCAGGAGGCCTTTCTGATCCGCCCGACGGCCGCGCCGCGCCGCCCCGTGCTGCGCTACCGGATGGAAGCCTTCGCCGGCGATCCGCCCGATTGGATCTGGACCCCGCCAGCCACGCGCTATGTCGTGCCATCGCCCGAACTGCGCAGCTTCGTCGCTGCGCTGGTGCAGGGGGCATCGAACGAGGCGGAGGCGCTGCAGCGAATCATCGATCACGCAGCGGGCCATTTCTGGTACGGGCACGGTCCGGGAAGCCTGATGGAGGGGCGCAGCACGGTGCCGCTGCTCACCGTGCCGACCCGCGGGCATTGCCTGGACATGCATGGCTATTGCGTGGCCGCTTGCGTCGCAGCCGGCATCACCGCGGCCTACACGGCCGGTTTCTGGTTCAAGGCCGGCAGCAACCACGCGCCGGGCATGCATTGCTGGTTCGTGGCGAAGGTTGATGGCACGATCGTCCATTACGACGTCTCGCACCAGTTGAAGCTGCCGACCTGGCCGGTGCGACCCGGGCTCAATCCAGTACCGGGGGTGCGCTTCCTGGCCGCGGTGGGCAAGGGCCTGACTTTTCCGGTCGGCGATCGCCTGGTCGAACTCGCGCATTTCGCCAAGTTCGTCTGGTTGACGGAGGATGGGCGCGAGCATCATCCCGCCCATGCGCTGCTTCTCGATGTGAAGGCGCCTGGTGCCGATCGCCAGTCGCTGGATGGACCAGCCTGCTGATGGTTGATCGGCGTGGAAGAAGAACCAGGATAGCGCCCTTGCATGGGCACGGTGGCGCCTTCGAACCATTCCGCCAGGTTGGTATCAGCCCCGTCCTGTCCCGGCTCGCGCCCTTGGCCGCAACCTATGACTTCAGGCTGCGCGCCACGGCAGGCATGAAATGCGCGACCGCCGGCGTCTCCAGCCCCTTCACCTTGGCTTGCTCGTCATAACGGCGCAGTTGAACCGCCTCGGCGCTGTGCGGCAGTGCCTCGAAAGCTCGGACTTCCTCGGCCGACATCGGGCCGCCCTGGAGTGCCAGGCTCTTCACGCTGTCCGGCGAGAGTTTGGCGAAGTAGTCCGGCTCCACGGCACAGAGGTAGCGCTTGGCGGCCACATGCAGGCGCACGGGCTCTGTCACTTCGGGGCCGAAATGGTTGGCCAGCCAGGCATGGCCCAACTCCTCATGCCGGTCGTCGATGCCGGCATCGGCCGGGCTCTCACCCAAATCGTGCACCATGTGGCCGATATCGTGCAGCAGGGCGGCGGCGACCAGCGCATCGGCATGCCCCTCGCGTTCGGCGAGCGTCGCCGCCTGCAGCGCATGCTGCTGCTGGTTGATCAAGGTGAGCCCGTATTGCCCGCTGGCCTTCTGCTCGAGCAGATGACGGATCTCCGCGATGATGGTGGCAGCGTCGGCCATGGGAGCGCTCCTTGAAGGTGGTGCCGGGCGACGCACCGCGCAGCGCCGTCATCATCCTGTCATTTGATTATCGAATGGACGTTCATCTAAACATAGATCGAGCCTATGTTCCAGCGTCAGTCGTTTCCATCGACCGGCAATTGGCAGGGGCGCCACGAAACGGGAGATCCGCCCATGTCGCTCGCTCGCCGCGACCTGATGGCCGCCGCCGCTGCCGGTACCTTGGCGTCGGCCATGCCGATGCCCGCCATGGCCAACCCGCGTGAACTGCGCGTCGGCGTGCAGACCCACACCCGCACGCTCGATTTCCAGGCCGAGACCGGCAACAACACCGCGCAATTCCTCGATTGTCTCTGCGACACGCTGGTCGAGATCGACACGCGCAGCCCCACCCCGCGCTACCTGCCTGGGCTCGCCACGGAATGGCGCTCGATCTCGCCCACCGTCACGGAATTCCGCCTGCGCGAAGGCGTGCGGATGCATGACGGCACGGTGATGGATGCCGATGACGTGGTGTTCTCCCTCCAGCGCGTCTTCACCCCGACCGAGGCGCGATATCGCGGCAATCACGGCCGCTACTTCTCCAACTTCGCGCGCGTCGAGAAGCAGGATGCGATGACGGTGCGCATCGTCACCCACCGGCCCGATCCGCTGGTGGAGGCGCTGCTCTCCTGCCGCAACGCCGGCATCGCCTCCAAGGAACAGGCCGACGCCATCGGCCTGGATCGCGCCGCGCAATCGCCGGCCGGCAGCGGGCCCTATCGCGTCGGCAGCTTCCGCCCCAATGCCGATCTCACGGTCGAGCGCTTCGCCGACCATTGGGGCCCCGCCGCGCCGCTCGATCGCGTGCGCTTCACCCGCGTCGCCGAGATGGCGCCGCGCGTCACCGCGCTGCTCAACGGCGATGTGGATTTCATCGTCTCCATCCCGCCCGACCAGCAGGCGCCGATCCGCGCGCGGCGCGGGCTGCGCCTGGTCGAGACGACCTGGCCGATGTTCTTCCTCTACGTTCTGAACATGAATCGGCCCGAGATCGCCGACCCGCGCATCCGCCGCGCCATGAACCTCGCCATCGACCGCAACGCGCTGACCGCCGCGCTGTGGGGCGGCAAGGCGCATGCGCCGCGCGGGCATTACTTCCGCGGCTTCGCGGACCATGATTTCCTAAATGACCTCAACCTCCTGCCCTACGACCCCACCGAGGCACGACGCCTGATGCGCGCCGCCGGCTACAATGGCGCGGAGATCGTGCTGTCCTTCCAATCCGCCTACTACACCTATGGCGACCAGGGCGCGCAGGCGGTGCTCGACATGTGGAAGGATGTCGGCTTCCGCGCTCGGCTGCAGGTGATCGAGGGCTTCGGCCAGGACAGCAGCCAGTTCTTCACGCGCGACTGGTCGAACCCGCTCTACTACCCCGACATGCTCGGCGCCTTCGACACGCATTGGGCGCAGGCATCCTGGGTGACGCGCGACAAATGGTTCGCCCCCGAGAAGTTCCCCGCCTACCAGCCGCTCTATGACGCGGTGCGCTTCGGCACCGATCCGCAGGCACGGCGCGACGCCTATCGGCGCCTGGTGATCCTGACCGAAACGGAAATGGTGCCCTGGGTGCTGCTGTATCAGCCCGCCGAGGCCTATGCGATGCGCGCCAATATCGCCTGGGAGATCCCGCACAATGTGCGCCCCTACCAACTGCCCTTCCGCGCCGGGCTGGTGAACATCAGTTGATCGGCTTCCTCGCGGGACGTGTCGCGCGGGCGGGCATCACGCTGCTGCTCGTGCTGGTGGTGACCTTCGCCGGCGCGCGCATCTCCGGCAATCCCTTCGACTACCTCTACGATGACGGGCTGACCGCCGAGCAGCGCGCCGAACTCTCCGCCGAGTTCGGGCTCGACCGACCGCTGCCGGCGCAGTTCGCCGCCTATGTGGCGGCGCTGGCCTCGGGCAATTTCGGCGTGAGCATCGCACAGCGCCGCCCGGTGCTGGATCTGTATGCCGAGGCGCTGCCCTCGACGCTGGGCCTTGCCGTCTCGGCCTTCATGCTGACGCTCGCGGTGGGGCTGCCGCTGGGCGTGCTGGCGGCGGTGCGGCGCGGGCGCTTCTGGGGCGGGGTGGCCATGGGTGTCGCCTTCTTCGGCTATGCGGTGCCGCATTTCGTGCTGGCGATCATCCTGGTGCTGGTCTTCGGCCTTGCCCTGTCCTTGCTGCCGTCGGTGGGTGGCGACACGCCCTGGCATTATGTGCTGCCCACACTCACCCTGGCTGCCGGGCTGGTCGCATCCGTGGTGCGCTTCCTGCGCGGCGAGATGCTCGAGGTGATGGGCCAGGACCATGTGCGCACCGCGCGCGCCACGGGGCTTTCGGCGCCACGCGTGCTGTGGGGCCATGTGGCGCGCAACGCCGCGCTGCCGGTGCTGACCATCATGGGCCTGCAACTCAACGGGCTGATCAATGGCAGCCTGATCATCGAGACCGTCTTCGCCCTGCCCGGCATCGGCCAGACCTTCGTCGGCGCGGTGCAGGTGCGCGACTATCCGGTGCTGCAATTCGGCGTCATGGCCTATGCGCTGGTCGTGGTGGTCATCAATCTCGGGGTCGATGCGCTCTACGCGGTGGCTGATCCGCGCATCCGCCGCGGCAGCGCGACACGAATGGCGGAGGCGTGAGCGCCACCAGCACATTGCGCCGCGTCGCGCCGCGAATCCCCTGGCCGGTCGTCCTTGCCCTGGCGATGGCGGTATTGCTGCTGGTCGCCGCCCTGGCCGCCCCCTGGATCGCGCCCTTCGACCCCGACCGCACACAGCTGCTCCGCCGGCTGCGCCCACCGGCAGGTTTCGAGGGCGCGCACCCGGCGCATTGGTTCGGCACCGATCAGCTCGGGCGCGACCTGGTCTCGCGTGCCCTGCACGGCCTGCGCACCTCGCTCGGCATCGCGTTGATCGGCTCGGTGATCGGCTGCCTGATCGGCACCGGCATCGGCCTGCTCGCGGGCTATCTGCGCGGTCGGGTCGAAACCGCTTTGATGGTGATCGTCGATGCGCAGATCGCGCTGCCCTATCTGCTGCTGGTGCTGCTGGGCCTCGCGGTGTTCGGCACCTCCACCTGGGTGGTGATCGCGCTGGTCAGCCTCGCGGGTTGGGAGAATTACGCGCGGCTGGCGCGCGGCCAGGTGCTGTCGCTGCGCGAGCGGCCCTTTGTGGAGGCGTCGCTGGCTTTGGGCGCCGGTCCGGGTTGGGTGCTGCGCCAGCACATCATGCCGCATCTGGCGGCCCCGCTGGTCGTGCAGTTCACGCTGGGGCTGCCGGCGGTGCTGCTGTTGGAATCCTCCCTCTCCTTCCTGGGCATCGGCGTGCAGCCCCCCACGGCGACGCTCGGGCGGATGATCGGCGAAGGGCGGCACCAGATGCTGACCGCGCCCTGGGTGGTGGTGGTGCCGACCCTCGTGATCCTGGCGCTGACGCTGTGCGTGCAGGCGATCGGCGACTGGCTGCGCGATCGCGCGGACCCGCGCGCATGAGGCCACCGCTGCTCTCGGTGCGCGGCCTGGCCGTGACCTTCACCACGCCCTTCGGGCCCGTGCGGGGGCTGGATGGCGCGGATTTCGACGTGGCAGGCGGCGAAATCCTGGCCCTGGTGGGGGAGAGCGGCAGCGGCAAATCTGTCGCCTCCCTGGCCGTCATGGGCGTGCTCGGCCCAGGCGGCGATGGGGCGCGCGCGCAGGTGGAAGGCCAGGCCCTGTGGGAGGGCAGCACCGATCTGCTGCGCGCCCCCCACCGCCCTGGCCTCGCGATGGTGTTCCAGGAGCCGATGACGGCGCTCAACCCCGTGCTGCGCATCGGCCGCCAGATCGGCGAGGCGGTGGCGCGGCATGACGGCGTGCGCGGCGAGGCCGTGACGGCGCGCGTCACCACGCTGCTGGCCGAAATGGGCCTGCCCGACCCGGTGCGGGTGGCGCGCGCCTATCCGCACGAGCTTTCGGGCGGGATGCGCCAGCGCGCGCTGATCGCGCTCGCCATGGCCTGCCGGCCGCGGCTGCTGATCGCCGACGAGCCGACCACGGCGCTGGACGCGACGGTGCAGGCGCGCGTGCTGGGGCTGCTGGCGGGGCTGCGGCGCAGCCATGGCCTGGCCATGCTGCTGGTGACGCATGATTTCGGCGTGGTCGCGCAGATCGCCGACCGGGTGGCGGTGATGTATGGCGGGCGGGTGGTGGAGACCGGCCCGGTCGCCGCCCTTCTGGCCAGCCCGGCGCATCCCTACACGCGCGCCCTGCTGGCCGCCGTGCCGCGCCTCGATCTGGTACGCGGCGAGGCGCTGCCGGCCGAGGAAATGCCCGGCACGCCGCCCGATCCGCGGAATCCGCCGCCCGGCTGCCGCTTCCACCCGCGCTGCGCCCTGGCGCGCCCGGGCCTGTGCGATGCCGGCCCGCCACCGGAGCCGCGCGCGCTCGGCCCAGGCCGCGCCGCCGCCTGCCACCTGCTCGCCGCATGACGCCGCTTCTGGAAGCCGCGGGGCTGACACGGCGCTTCGGCGCGAGGCTCTTCGCCCGCCGGGGCGGCGTGACGGCGGTGGCCGATGTCAGCCTCACCTTGATGGCCGGGGAGGCGGTGGGCATCGTGGGCGAGTCCGGCAGCGGCAAATCCACGCTGGGGCGGCTGCTGCTCGGCCTGATTCCGCCCTCGGCCGGGGAGGTGCGCTATCGCGGGCGGCCGCTGGGCGCGGCACTGGCCGCCGACCGCCGCGCCGTGCGCCGCGCCTTGCAGATCGTGCAGCAGGATCCCACCGCCGCGCTCGACCCGCGCTGGGATGTGGCGCGACTGGTGCGCGAGGGGCTGGATATCCACGGCCTCGGCACCCCGGCCGAGCGCGCGGCGCGGGTGGCGGGGCTGCTGGCGGATGTCGGGCTCGATGCCGGCTTCGCGGCGCGCCGGCCGCACGAGCTCTCGGGCGGGCAGAAGCAGCGCGTGGCGATCGCGCGTGCCCTGGCGCTCGCCCCGGAATTCATCTTTGCCGATGAGCCGGTCTCGGCGCTGGATGTGTCCGTGCGGGCCCAGGTGCTGGGGCTGTTGAACCGCCTGCGCGCGGCGCGCGGCATCGGGCTGCTGATGGTCTCGCACGACATCGCGGCGGTGGCGGCCTGCTGCGAGCGGATCCTGGTGATGCAGGGCGGGCGCATCGTCGAGGACGCGCCGCGCGCGACGCTGCTGCGCGCACCCGCCCACCCGCATACGCGCGCCCTGCTGGCGGCCGTGCCGCCGCCGCCGGCCGCCCTGCTGGCGGCGGTGTGAGGTCAGGCGAAGAAGTGCGGGTTGGACCAGGCGCGGCGGCCCTGCGCGTCGGCCACCACGATGCGGGCGAAGCCGCCTTCCCGCAGCTTGCCCAGCGGCAGGCTCACGCGCGTCTGCAAGGGTGCGACGGCCTGCGCGGCGCGCGAGCCACGGCCCAGCACCATGACGCTGGCGGCGGGCGAGCAATGCACCTCCACGCTGTCAGCGCCCCAGGCGATGCCCTCGATCTGCGGGCCCTGCGTGGCATAGAAGCGCCCGGCCTTCAGCGCGGCCAGCAGCGCGTCCGGTTCATTGTCGGTGGCCTTCACCATGACCCAGCCGCCGAACCAGTCGGGGCAATGGAAATGCGCGTCATCGACCGCGATCAGCGAGATGCGCCGCCCCTCGGCGAGCAGTTGGTCCGCCAGATGGCTGCCATCACCACGATCGGTGCGCAACTGCGTGGTGTGGTTGTAGATTTCCACCGCATGCGCGCCTGTGAGCGTGTTGGCATCGGCTGCCGACAAGGCATACCAGCCCGGATGCGCGATGCCGACGAAGGCACCGGCGGCAACGCAGCGCGCGGCGAGTTCCGCGCCCGTCTCGCCGGGCGCGGTCGGCGCGAAGTCCAACGGCAAGCCAACGGCGAGGATATGCCAGATCTCGCCGAACGATGTCGCCGGCGCATGCACCTCCGCGCCGAGCAGGGTGGTTAAGCCGGCGCTGCGGAAGGGCCGCGTATCGACGATCGGGAAGCCATATTTCGCCAGGAAATGATCGGTCAGCGCCATGAAATCATAGCCGCCCGCGCGATAGGCCGCGCAGACCTCAACCGGGGCGAGGCGCGCGTCGGAGACGTTGGAATGGGTGTGGATGTTGCCCTTGAGGAAGCGGCTGGGCGCGGCGAAGGTGGGGTCGGTCTGCATGATGCTCTCCGCGTCGGCGCCGGGCGCCTGTTGCCGTGGCCCATAGATTTTTTCTACCCTGACCTTCCCCCGTAGAAGCGGTCCGCCGGTCATGTAGTCCGGCGGCAGCGGAAGGGGTGTTTGGGATGGCGCGGAAGAAGGCGCACACGCCTGAGGAGATCGTGGCGAAG
>NZ_JBXVVR010000014.1:0-45226 GCF_057219975.1 Roseomonas sp. TF40
CCGCATTGGCATCGTAGAAGCCGGGCTTGAGCGGGTTGCCCATGGGGCCGATGCCCGGCACTTGCCCCGGCGACCAGCCTTCATAGGCGATGTTGAAGATGATGCCGACACGCGCCCCGCCGGGAAAGCGGAACGCCTCGGTCGGGCGCATGATCATGGTCGCGGCGGTCTGGGCTGCTGGGCTCACTCACTTTCCTCCATGGCTGGTCGGGCGTCGCCTGCCCGATCCAGGTGGCTCAGCTCATCCCGAGCAGGCCATAGATCTGCCGAGAATAGGCGCCGAAGGCCTCGCCGGTCTTCAGTTCGAGCGTGCGATTGGCCGGCAATTCGATCGGGATATCGGCCGCCATGCGCGCCGGCCCAGCGGTCAGCACCACCACGCGCTGGCCAAGGAAGACGGCCTCGCCGATGCCATGCGTGACCAGCACGATGGTCTTGCCGCTCTTCTCCCAGATGCGCAGCAACTCGACATTCATGCGCTCCCGCGTCAGGGCGTCGAGTGCCGCGAAGGGTTCATCCATGAGCACCAGCTTGGGGTCATGCACCAGCGCACGCGCGATGGCGACGCGCTGCTGCATGCCGCCCGAAAGCTCATAGGGGTATTTGCGCTCCGCCTGAGACAGGCCGACGAGGTCGAGCAGATCGCGCGCGCGCTCGATGCTCTCGCGTCGCGGCAGGCCGAGGATCTCGGCCGGCAGCAGCACGTTCTCCAGCACGCGGCGCCATTTCAGCAGCAGCGGTTGCTGAAAGGCGATGCCGACATCGCGCCCGGGCGTGAAGGGCGCGCCCGGCCCGCCGATGCTGACGGTCGAGCCTTCATCGGCTTTGAGAAGCCCGGCGAGAATGCGCAGCAGCGTGCTCTTCCCGCAGCCCGAGGGGCCGACGAGGCAGACGAATTCGCCCGCGCGGACATCGAAACTGGCATCCGTCAACGCCTTGAACTCGGCCCTGTCGCGCGAGAATGTCTTGGCGACGTTGCGCAGCCGGATGAAGGGCGTGGGCTCAGTTGAGTCGCGCATCACGCACCACCACCAGCGCCTCGAGCGCCGCCACCAGGCCATAGAGCGCGATGCCGATCAGGCTGATCAGCAGCACCGCCATCATCATCGCGGCTGTGTCGAGTCTCACCTGCACTTGCAGCATCAGGTAGCCGAGACCCGCCTCCGAACCGATGAACTCGCCCACGATGGCGCCCGCCACCGCGAGGATGGAGCCGACCTTCATGCCGGAGAACAGGTACGGCAGCGCGCCGGGCAATTGGATACGTGTGAAGATCTGCCAGCGTGTTGCGTGCAATGCGCCGACCAGCTCGAGCAGCTCCGGTTCAGTCTCGCGCAAGCCGCGCAGCGTGGTCAGCAGGATCGGAAAGAAGGCGATGGAGAAGGCGATGACGATGTTGGTCACCACGCCGTAGCTCATCCACACGATCACCAGCGGGCCAAGGGCGACCTTGGGGATCATGTTGAAGGTGATCAGCAACGGCATCAGCAGCGCGATGCCAAGCCGGCTCCAGGTGAACAGCAGGGCCAAGGTCAGTCCGAGCACGGTGGCGAGGAAGAAGCCGCCGAAGATCTCGATGGCCGTGACGGCGGTGTTGTTCCACCAATCGTAGCGGGCGTTGCCCAGCGTGGCCAAGGTGGCCATCGGCGAAGGCAGGATGAAGGCCGGCAACTGCCCGATCTCGACCGTCAGATGCCATGCCAGCACCGCAAGCAGATGGGCGAGCAGCGCAATGCCCGCGACCCGAAGCGTCTTGCGCTGCACGCCCATCGCCTCAGTTCGCGCGGCGCGCGGGCAGGCGCAGCGTGGTGTCGAGCAGCGCGTTGGTGGCCACCGCATCAGCCTCGAAGGGCCGCGCGAGTTCGAAGGTCTGGCGCACCACTTCCAGGTCGGCGCGCACGCGCTCGGGCACGAACCAGCCGAAGGCCTGGTTACGGAAGGCGTCGTCGTCGAACAGGGCGGAGACGGTCAGGTTCCAGTTCTGGATTTCCTCCTCGGCCTTGATGCCGGAGACGGCGGCGGTCATCGCGGCGATGCAGGGATCGGGCGTGGCCACGCAATGCAGATAGGCGCGCTGGGTGATGCGCGTGACGGCGCGGGCCGTCTGCTCCTTCTCGCGCAGGAAGCGGGCATTCGCGATCAGGCTATTGCCATACAGGTTCAGCCCGAGCGAGCGCCAGGACGCGAAGCCGAGATCAGCGCCCATCTCACGCTGCATGATGTAGTGGTAATTGTAGAAGAAGGTCGTGCCTTCGACCTGCCGCGAGAGCAGCGCAGCGGGCTTCGCGGCGGGGTTGATGTTCACCCAGGTGACCGAGCCGGCCTCCATGCCGATCTGGCGCGCGATGGCGGGCCACATGACGCGCGCCGCATCGCCCGGCGGATTGCCGAGGCGCCGGCCCGCGAAATCGCGCACCGACTGGATGCCTGAGGAGCGCAGCCAGTAGAAGCCCTGTGGCGAATTGGCGAAGATGTTCATCACCGCGATGATGTCCGCCCCGGCACCACGCGCCACCATCACCGAGCCGAGGTCAGAAATGCCCATCTCGGCCCCCGCTCCGACCCGCGCGGCGGAGGCACCGGAGCCACGACCGATCTCAAGGCGCAGATCGACACCCGCCTCGCGATACCAGCCCTGCTGGATGGCGTAGTAGATCGGCGCGTGATCGCCCGAAGGCGTCCAGTTCAGCACCAGGGTCACGCGTTCCTGCGCCATGGCCGGGGTGGCCAGCTGCAGACCGATCGCGGCCATTGCCGCAACGAACAATCGACGCATCGACATCTCCCTCCGGCCGGGCGGTTCGATCCCGCCGGCTCCGTTGCGGGCACGCTTGGTCGTGCCTATTAACTAGTTAATCAAGCTATCCTTGCGGTGCGGCGCCGGTCAAGCGGGTCAAGCCGGCTGGCGCAGCCGCTGCGTGCCATCCGCGCCATGGCGGAGATAGGACAGCACGACATCAACGATATGCCGGCGCCGCCGCTCCCGCCGCGCCCGCCCGTTAAGGTCCGTGCGCAGGATGACCCCCAGCGTGTGGCGGTTCGACAGGTAGAAATAGGACAGGCCGGTGATGGTGATGAATAATTCCTCCGCCTCCACCTCGGCGCGGAACACCCCCTGTTCGCGCCCGCGCTCGACCTGGCGGCCGATCAGCGCCAGCAAGGGGTCATAAAGATGCGCGATCCTGGCCGAGCCGCGAATGTGCTCGGCGTGATGGATGTTCTCTGTCGAGAGCAGGCGGATGACATCGTCCGAGGCGACGAACAGGTCGAAGGTCGCTTCCGTCAGCCGCCGGATGGCTTCCTCCGGTGACAGGGCTTCAAGTTCGAGATCGCCGTGATGCGAGCGGACATCACCATAGACCTCCTCCATGACTGCAACGAACAGTCGCTCCTTGGAGCCGAAGTAATGGTAGAGCAGGTTCGGATTCACTCCCGCCGCCCGCACGATGCTCTCGGTCCGCGCCCCGGCAAAGCCCTTCTCGGCGAACTCTGCGCGGGCTGAGGCCAGGATGCGCCGCTGCGCCTCCCCGGGCAGGCGTGCTGGCGTGGTGATGTGTGGCTTCTCCGGGCGCCGCGCACTCTTGCGGGGAGCTGCCTTGGGGGGCGGCGCTGCTTCGTCCGTCGGCGTCGCGGGCTGGGCCGCCGCCTCGGGTTGCGCGTCGCGGGCGCGTTGCTTGCGCAGGGCTGATTGCATCGTCAGCTTTTATTCCCGTTGCCGTCCCGCCGCGCAAGCCACCGCCTCGTCCGCCTTGACCCAGCCGAGCGCCGACGTCTAGGCTTAACTATACAGTTAATATCACTCGCCACCCGGAATCGGCGAGGCTTTTTCCGAGGGAACGTCATGCAGCGCCGCCGCCGATGGGACCATCCCCGGTCCGTCGCCTCTCCAGCCCTCCTGCGGCCCATCGCATGAGCCTGTCGCGGCCAAGTCGGCGACGGGAGGATGCACGCCTGCTGACCGGGCGCGGCGTCTACACGGATGACATCGACCTGCCCGACCAGACCCATGCGGTCTTTGTCCGCTCGCCAGTCGCGCACGGCATTCTTCACGGCGTCGATGTCACGGCCGCCCGCGCGGCACCCGGCGTGCTCGGCATCTTCACCGCCGCCGATCTGCGCGCCGCCGGCATCGGGCGCATCCCCTATCTGCCGATCCCGGGCTTCGCCATGCCTACCCCGGTCGAAGCGCCCCGCCCCGCTTTGGCTGAGGGGCGCGTGCGCCATGTCGGCGAGCCCATCGCCCTGGTCGTCGCGGCCACCCGGGCGCAGGCCGAGGACGCAGCGGAGTTGATCCTGCCCGAGATCGAAGCGCTGCCGGCAGCGGTCGATACGGCCGCAGCCGTGCAACCCGGCGCGCCCCAGGTCTGGGACGATGCGCCGAACAACATCGGCCTGACCTGGCATGGCGGCGATCAGGCCGCCACGGCGGCGGCCTTCGCGCGCGCCGCCCATGTCACGCGGTTGCGCGTGATCAACAACCGCGTCATCGCCAACCCGATCGAGCCGCGCACCGCGATCGCCAGCTATGATGCGTCCAGCGAGGCCTGGAGCCTGATCTGCGCCAGCCAGGGCGTGCAATACATGCTGCGCGTGCTGTGCGACCACACCTTCAACGTGCCGCGGGAGCGCATGCTGGTCTTCACCCATGATGTGGGCGGCGCCTTCGGCGTGAAGGAGCAACCCTACCCCGAGGACGTGTCGATCCTTCATGCCGCGCGCGTCATCGGCCGGCCGGTGAAGTGGCGCGGCACGCGCAGCGAGCATCTGCTCTCCGACAATCACGGCCGCGACGCGGTCATGGATGCGGCGTTGGCACTCGACCCAGACGGCAACTTCCTTGCCGTGCGTCTCAACGTATTGGACGCGATGGGCGCCTACTATTCCGTCCACGGGCCCTATGTGACCATTCGCAACACCACGAATGGTCTGCCGCTGGTCTATCGCACGCCCGCCATCGACGTGACGGTGAAGCTGGTGCTGACCAACACCGCCTCGACCGGCCCCTATCGTGGCGCCGGGCGCGAGGCCGCGGCGCTGGTCATGGAAAGCCTGGTGGACGCCGCCGCGCGCGAGACCGGGCGCGACCCCGTGCTGCTGCGCCGGCAGAATCTGATACCCACCGCGGCGATGCCGTATCGCTCGCCCTCGGGCCGCCTCTACGATAGCGGCGAGTTCGAGGCCGTGCTGGACAAGGCGCTCGTGCTTGCCGACTGGGAGGGTTTCGCCGCGCGCGAGATCGCTTCCCGCGCGGCGGGACGTCTGCGCGGCCGTGGGCTCTGCTGCTTCCTCGAATGTGTTGGCGGGCTGCTCTATGAGAGTGCGGAGATCCGCTTCACTTCGGATGGCGGCGTGGATCTGGTCGTTGCGACCCAGTCGAGCGGCCAAGGTCACGAGACGAGCTTCGCCCAACTCGTGGCTGCTCGCCTGGGTATTCCGGAAGAACTGGTCCGTCTGCGCCAGGGGGACAGCCGCGACGTGCCGCGCGGCCTTGCCTCCATCGCGTCCCGTTCATTGCTGATGGCGGGATCGGCCCTTTCGCTCTCCTGCGACCAGATCATTCGCAAGGCCCGCATGCTCGCCGCCCATAGGCTTGAAGTGGCGGAGGCGGACCTGGAATTTGAGGCAGGCCGCTTCCGTGTGGTCGGCACGGATCGCAGCATGGGCCTGCTTGCCATCGCGCAGTGGCTGCGTCTGGAGCCGCTCCTTCCGGAAGGCCTGCCGCACAAGCTCGACTCCAACGGTGACTTCGACGCCGCCGAGCTGAACTTTCCCAACGGCTGCCACGTCTGCGAGGTGGAGCTCGATCCCGACACCGGCGAGACCAGGGTCGTCCGCTACACCGCCGTGGACGATGTGGGGGTCGTCATCAACCCCGACATCGTGCATGGCCAGGTGATGGGCGGCATTGCGCAGGGTCTAGGCCAGGCGCTGATGGAGCGCATCGTCCATGATGCGGATGGGCAGCTGCTCTCCGGGTCCTTCATGGACTACGCCATGCCGCGCGCGCTCAACGTGCCCGCGATGCAGGTGGAACTGCATGAGGTGCCCGCACGCAGCAACCCGCTCGGGGTGAAGGGGGCAGGAGAGTCGGGCGTCACCGGGTCGCTCGCTGCTGTCTCCAACGCGGTTGCCGATGCGCTCTCACGTGCAGGTGTCGCGGGCCGTGTCGAGATGCCGGCGACGTCCGAGAAGGTCTGGCGCGCCCTCCAAGGGCCCCGAGCGGCGCAGACTCGATAGCGACGACGCACCTGCCGCGGCGATGATCTCGGCCAGGCACGGTGCTGGCGATGCAGGATCGTGACCGAACCTTGTGTCTGGTCCGCCGCGCCCGGGATTTGGGAAGGCAGCCGGCTTCAAGCCTGCGGCGAGTGTCCGCCGCCAGCGCCAGGCACTCGCGGGCGAAGTCATCCACCACGGCCAGGGCGCGGAACTGCCGCCCTCAGGCCACGAGACACCGCAGCCGGTCTCCGCCACCCGGAGGCAGGCACATCGCGCGCCGGGGAATGCGCGCTGGAACCGCCGTTGCTGGCCGAACTCAGCCGATCAGCACGATGTCCGCGGCCGTGACAACCGGCCGCGCGGCGAACTGCATCATCGCCACCGACGCCCCGCCGCCGCCGCCATCCACGTCGAACCACAGGCGGCCGGTATCCGTCTCGTAGATGAATTGCGGCGTGCCGCCCGCCGAACTCGCCACGCCCGTGGTGTTCGAGGCGAAGTTCCCCGCCGCCAACGCACCGGCCGCGAGGTTGCCGAAGCCCGCGCGCGCGAATTCCAGGCGGTCCACCAGATGCTCGAAGCCGAACACGCGGTCGCCCGTCGTCTCCGCGACATTGGCCCAGCGGAAGACATCGGCCACGCCGGCCTCGCCCGTCAGGCGATCCGCGCCCGTGCCGCCGATCAGCGTGTCGCCGCCCCCCCCGGCGGAGAGAATATCGTTGCCCGCGCCACCCTCCAGCAGGTCGGCACCGGCCTGGCCGTTCAGCACGTCATTGCCATCGCCGCCCAGCAGGGTGTCCGCACCGCCCGCGCCGTTCAGCGTGTCATTGCCGCCGAGGCCCGCGAGCAGGTTGGCGCCGGCATTGCCGAGCATCTGGTTGCCGCCCGCATTGCCGGTGCCCGAGAGGTTCGTGCTGCCGAGCAGGCGCAGGATCTCCACCTCCGCCGCCAGCGTCGTCGTGACCGTGGCGCGCACCTCATCCTTCGTGCCCTCGCCCGCGATCTCCAGCACCACGTCGAGCGCATCGCGGATCAGGTAGATGTCGTCATTCGCGCCACCCACCAGACTATCCGCGACACCGGTGCCGCCATCGAGCGTATCGGCGCCGACACCACCCAGCAGCGTATCCGCACCGTCATTGCCGTTCAGCACATCGGCGCCGCCCAGGCCCGAGATCAGGTTCGCGGCGCTATTGCCCTCAATGGTGTTGCCGCCCTCGCTGCCCGTGCCGTTCACGGCACCAGCGAGCATCACCAGCGCCTCGAAGCCATTGGCGAGGGTGAAGGTGACGCTGCTGCGCACCGTGTCGCGGCCATCGCCGCCGGACTCGCTCAGCACATCGCCGGCCGCATCGACGATGTAGACGTCGTCGCCCAACCCGCCGAACATCCGATCCGCGCCGGTACCACCGTCGAGCGTGTCGGCGCCATCGCCACCCAGCAGGCGGTCATTCTCGGTCCCGCCCTGCAACAGGTCGGCGCCCGCCTCGCCCTCGAGCGTATCGGCACCCGCGCCACCTTCGAGACGGTCATTGTCGGCGCCGCCGAAGAGGCTGTCCTGACCGATGTCGCCGAACAGGCTGTCATTGCCGTCATTGCCGATCAGCCGGTTGTTCGCGGTGCTGCCGCGCAGGGAATCGCCGCCGCTACCGCCGGACACATGCTCGACGCCGGTCATGGCCCGCGCCAATCCGTCATCATAGGTTCCAGCGGCGAGGTCGACGGTGATCCGGAAGCCGACATAGCCACTGGCATCAACATGATCGATGCCGCTGCCGCCGAAGATGTCGCCGGTGAAGAACGCATTGCTGAGGATGAAGGTGTCGTCGCCCTCGCCACCGTCACTGCGGGCATTCTCGCCCGGCCCGGTCGTGCGGAACAGGTCGTTGCCCGCGCCGCCGATCAGCGTATCGGACCCGCCGCCGCCTTCCAACGTATCGGCACCGTTGCCACCATCGATCCGGTTCGCCAGCGCATCGCCGACCAGGTTGTCGGCATGGGCGCTGCCGGTGAGGTTCTCGATGCCGGCATGGGTGTCGCCGGTGGCGTCGCCGGTGTTCAGGGCCGCATTGACGAGGTTGACCACCACGCCGCCCGTCGCCGCCGAATAATCAGCCGTGTCGATCCCCGCGCCACCATCCAGCGCATCGCCGCCCGCGCCGCCGATCAGGATGTCATCCCCCGCGCCGCCGTTCACCGCATCATTGCCAAGACCGGCATCGAGCGTGTCCGCGCCCTCGTCACCGTTCAGCGTATCGTCGCCGGCCTCGCCCAGCAGCGTGTCGTTGTCGGCGCCGCCCTGCATCTCATCGGCACCGTCGCCACCGAGCAGGCTGTCGTTGCCGAGGTCGCCCTGCAACAGGTCATCGCCACCCTCGCCCATCAGCGTGTCATGGTCTGCCTGCCCCTTCAGCAGGTCACGCCCCGCACCACCCTCCAGACTGTCATTGCCCGCCCCGCCTTCCAGCACGTCATCGCCGTCAACGCCAAACAGCGCATCGCGGCCAGCACCGCCCTGCAGGCGGTTGTCACCCGCATTGCCGCCCAGCGTGTCGTCCCCGAGGCCACCGAGCACGCCTTCGACATTGAACAATAGATCGAAAATCGCCGCGCCGTCGGTCACGGCCTTGCCGCTGTTGGAGAGCACGACGAAAGCGGCCGAGAGGGCCGCGGCGTAGGAGACGATGTCGAATCCCGCCCCGCCGTCGATGTCGTCAAGGCCGCCGGCGACCAGCGTGTCGGCCCCGTCGCCACCGCGCAGGGTGTCGGCCACGTCGCCAGACGTCAGCAGGTCATCGCCGCTGCCGCCCTCTTGCACGCTTGTGGCGCCGATCCCGCCGATCAGGATGTCGTCGCCCTCGCCACCGGAGAGGCTGTCGAGACCCTCGCCATTGCCACCACGCAGCGTGTCATGGCCGCGCCCGCCTGCGATCGTATCGCCGCCGGCGCTGCCATCGATGCTGTCATCGCCGGTTTCGCCGCGCAGATTGTCGGCGCCCTCACCACCCAGGATCGTGTCGTTGCCCGCACCGCCGAACACGGTGTCGTCGCCGATCCCGGCGTCGATGCTATCGCCCAGATCGGCATCGGTGACGCCTCCGAGGATGCTGTCATTGCCGTCACCGCCCTGCAGCGTGTCCGACAGGTCGCCGCCAAACAGCGAATCATCCCCGCCACGGCCCGAGATCAAATCCCGTCCACCATTGCCGAAAATGCTGTTGGCCAGATCATCGCCGCGAAGGGCATCCGCCTGAGCGCTGCCGATGACGTTCTCCACCGCGACAAGGGTCGCCATGTTCACCCTTGCGCCCGTGCCCAAAGTGGCAGCGCCGCGGTGGAACACATCGACCCCGGTTCGTGTGAGGTCGAGGTCGATCGCGAACTGGAATCCGGCAAAGCTGGCTGTGTCACGGTCGGCTCCGCCATCCAGCACGTCGAGACCGGCGTCATGGATCAACAGGTCGTTGCCCGCCCCGCCGCGCAGCGTGTCATTGCCCGCCCCGCCCGCAAGCACGTTGTTGAGCCCGTTGCCGGTGATGGAATCGTTGAAGCCCGTGCCCTCCACGCCTTCGACGTCGCCGCCGAACGCGGTCACGATCGTGCGGAACACACCACCCGTCGCCGTCGGCGTGTCGTTCGTGCGCGCCGTCGCCGATAGATTGGCCAGATCCACCACGACCGCGGCGGAGAACTCCGACAGGTCCAGCGTGTCGACTCCCAGGCCGCCGGTGAAGACATCAACGCCCGAGGTATAGATCAGCGTGTCGCCGCCATCGCCGCCGAAGAACACGTCATCGCCCTGGCCGCCACGGAAGCTGTTCGCGCCGGCATCGCCCACCAGCGTGTCGGCGCCGGTGCTCCCGAGGATGTTCTCGATCCCGCTGATCGCCAGGTTCGCATAGCTCGCCGTTAGATCGATGTCCCAGCTGGTGAGCCCATTGATCTGCAGGCTGTCCACGCCGGCGCCGCCATCGATCCCGTAGAAAAAGATCGGCAGTTGTCCTTGCGAATCGAAGGCCGGAACGAAGATGCGGATCAGATCATCACCCGCGCCGCCGATCAGGACCGTATCGCCACCAAGCCCGACCAGCGTGTCGCTGCCATCGCCACCTTGGAGTTCCGACACCGTGATGTTCTGCCCAAGCGGGCGCATCACGTTGCCTTCCAGGTAATCGCCATGGCGCGAGCCGACCACAACGTGGATGTCGTCGAACACCGCGGCGCGGCGTGTGCCGTCGCCGGTGATGGTCGCCGCATCGTCGGTGCGCGCAACACCCGAGCCCATCCGCACATTCATCGCGCCGTCGAACTGCGCGAAGCTCAGCGTGTTGCGCCCGCCGAGGAACACGTCGGTGCCAGTGATCTGATCGAAGCCGCCTGTATAGGCATAGGCCTGCAAGAATTCCCGGTTGGACGGGTTCAACGGGTTCACCCCGGACAGCCTGACCACATCATCGCCGGAACCGCCCACGACCTGTTCGATCCCGTCCAGAAAGCCGATCTGGACGCCATTGGCGAAGACCTGGCTGCCATTGATCGTCAGGCCGAGCTCGAACTGGTCGTAGGCGGCGGTGTCGAACCCGGCGCCGCCGAACATGTTGTCGAAGGTCGTCAGGGCATCCGCGACCAGGACATCGTTGCCCTCCTCGCCGCGCAGCGTGTTGCTGCCGTATCCGCCAAACAGCGAGTCCTTGCCGAAGAAACCCAGCAACGTGTCGTCGCCGCCTTCGCCAAAAAGCAGGTCGTCGCCGTTCAGCCCATTCAGGAAATCGTTGCCATCCCCGCCGGATAGTTCGTTGTCATCATCGCTGCCCTGGATGTTGTCGGCAAAGAACGTCCCCTGGATGATCGCGATGTTGAACAGCCGATCGAAATGGCCGTGGCTGTCGGTGCCCGCGATATGCGGTGACAATCCGGGGGTGAAGGACTGGAACACCAGGTCGATGCCCCGCGTGCCGGTCTCCCGGTTGTAGTCGACAAAACCCCGCGTACCGCCGCTGATGAAGGTATCGGCGCCGGCATGGCCCACCATCACGTCGAAGCCGAGCCCGCCATCGATGACGTTGTCCAGATCATTGCCGAACAGGTCGTCGCCAAAATCCGTGCCGCGGATGTTCTCGATGCCGCTCAGGCCGGCGATGGTGGTCTCATTCACGCCGTCGGTGGAACGGACCGGCACGCCGCTCAGCAGGTCGACCGCGATCGCCCCCGTATGCTGACGGAAATCGGCCCAGTCGCGGCCCAGGCCACCGTCGATGATGTCGAACCCGTCGCCGACATACATGACAACGTCGTCACCGTCGCCACCCTGCGCGGTGTCATTGCCGTTGCCGGTCTCGATCAGGTCGTCGTTCTCGCCACCATCGAGGCTGTCATTACCATCGCCGCCACGCAGCACGTCACTGCCGTTGTAGCCAATGAGGGTGTCATGGCCTTCGTCGCCCTGCAGCACATCGTCGTCATTGCCGCCATTCAGGCTGTCGTCGCCGAGCCCGCCGAACAGCGCGTCATCGCCATCGTCCCCGGACAGGGTGTCGCTACCGAGATCCGCGACGAAGGTATTCGCCGTCGCTGAGCCGATCATCAGGTCATCGAAGCGCGACCCTGCCGCGTGCTCGATGGAGCTGTAGAGGTCGCCTTCGGCGTAGTTGCCGGTACCGTTCTGCAGGCGCAGGTTGATCGTCACGCCACCCGTGGCGTCGATATAGGAGACACCGTCCTGGCCGGGGCCGCCGAAGAACCGGTCCTGCCCGGCGCCGGCCCGCGCGAAATCATCGCCCCCGCCCATGTGGATCTCGCGACCGACATGGTTGCCGGCGCCGAAATCATCATCAGAATCGTTACCGCTCATCACCGTATGCACGGCGATCGCGAGGCCGGTGAAGGCCCCGAAGCCCGACAGATCGATGGTGAAGAACGCGTCCGTCGTCATGATCGCGAAATTCGATCCGTTCGGACCAGCCGCGAAGTAATTCTCTACGCGCAAGGTGCTGCTGACGAAGTCTGCCGGCGAGGTGGTGATCACCAGATCCAGCCCGTCTGCCGCGAAAGCGAGTTCGGCGAAGGTCGCGCCGGTGAACATCAGGATGGTGTCGGTGTCGATCTCGTTCAGGATCACCGCTGACCCGAACAGGGCGCTGAAGACATAGGCGTCGGATCCCGAACCACCCATGAGCACATGGTTGCCCTGCCGTACGATCAGCACGTCGTCACCCGCGCCACCGGCAAGCAGGGACTGGCCGTTCCCGCTCATCAGCACGTCATTGCCGGCGCTGCCAGTGGCGAAGACTTCGGTTGCGCCATTATAGAAAATGGAGCTGTCGCCGTGTGTCAGCAGCGTCGCGTAAACTGACGAATCGCCGAGTGCCTGCTGGAACACCGTCATGTCCTGAAGGCCGTCCAGGCGCGACAGGACCGGTCCGATCTGCTGGCCACTGGTGTTGAGGAGCCGGATCTCGGCCGCGCCGCTCGCGGTGTAGATCAGCGTGGTGCCCGACCCGGCACCGAACATCGTGTCGGCGCCGCCGATGTGTTCGAACAGCCCACCCTCATCGCCGACGATGAAGAGGTCATTGCCGGTCCCCGACAGGAAGGTGATGAAGCCGGTCGTGCCCTCGACATGGTCACCGAGATCGCCACCACGTACCAGATGAGCGCCGTCGCCGAGCAGCAGGTGGAAGCGCTCGAAGCCGCCGAGCTTCAGGTCCTCGGCGGCCTCGTAGACATCGCCGGTGCGGGCATCGAAGACCATGTCGCCGAAGCTGCGGCCGGGATCGATCTTGAAGCGGAAGTCGCCTGCGAAGAGGTCCGCATCGCCGCTGCGTTCGCCACCGAGGTAGTTCTCGCCGTACTGGAACAGCACGATCTCGTCATGCGCATCCGTGCCCGCGAATTCGACGCGCGAGATGTTGGCGTAATCGAGGGTGAAGGTGCCCGCGTCGTAGAGGAATCGCGACGCGAACAGCGCCTGTTCGACGGCGCTGGCCAGGGCCTGGTGGCTTGAAGCGGCGGTCAAGGGCCCGCCCGTGGTCAGTTCCACCCCCGAAGGCAGGAAAATCCGAAGGCCGGACGCCGCATCGCCACCCGATTGCACGAGTACGTCGCGTGCATTCAGGTCGCGGGACGCACCGCCGGTGATGGTGCCGTTGCCCTCGGCCATCCACATCAGCAGGTCGTTGCCGTCGCCGCCGTGCAACTCATTGTTGCCGGCCCCGCCATACAGCCTGTCCGCGCCGGCCCCGGCCGAGAAATAATCATCGAGCCGACCGCCGACCAGCAGGTCATCGCCCGCCCCGGTGGTCAGAACGCCGCGGTCGATGCCCTCGATGTAGATGGTGTTGGCGAGCGTATAGCCGTCGGACCCGTCCAGCGCCTCATCATCCTTGATGACGAAGGTGATCGCGGCGCCAAAGGCGGAGAGATCGGCGACGAAGGTGTCCTGGTCATTGGCCGTCTCGCCACCGACATAGGTGATGCCGCCCTGGTAGAGCAGCACATCGTCACCCGTGGCCGAACCGCGGATGTTCGTCGTCTCCAGCTGATAGGTGCTGGCGTAGACATCGGTCACGAAGCTGATGTCCATGGAATAGAAGCTGGAAAGCGTGCGGGTGAAGTCCAACGCATCCAGCAGCAGCGAGGCGCTGTCATAGGCCCAGTAGAACACCTCGCTGCCGGAAACGACCTGATTGTTGCTGAAGCTGACGAAGCGATAGCGCAGCCCGTGGCTCTCCAGCCCATCCGCCGCGATGTCCAGACGATCGATGCCCTCGCCGCCGCGGATGTTGTCAGCCCCGCCATTGGCCCAGAACATGAGGTCATTGCCGCCGTCACCCGACAGGGTATCGGTCGCGTTGCCACTGCCGCCCGACAGCACATCATTGCCGTCGCCGCCACCAAGGTAGTCGGCCAGCACGCCGCCCACCAGCACGTCCTTGGCCTTGGTGCCCGCGACCAGCAGACGCTCGAATCCGTCGATGACGGTCTCGCCATAGAACCCGTCGATCCCGTCACGACCGACGACGATGTTGATGCCGCCACGCGTGCCGAAGACGCTTTCCGTCTGGCTGAAGTCCGCGGCGAAAGCGTCGATCCCCGCACCACCCTCATAGCGGGTGCCGCCCATGAAGATGGCCAGGTCGTTGCCCGTCCCGCCATCCACGATGCTGACGTATTCCACGTCGCGCGCCAGCCGCAGGCCGTGCGGCCCTGCACCGTCGCTCAGCAGCACATAGTAGTCGGGCGTGACGGCATCGACCGTCGCGACGAGTGGGGCCGGATTGGACGCCACCGTGGCATAGCCGAAGGCGCGCAGATCGAAATAGAATTGCTGAATGTCGCCGAAGCCGGCATCGGCGCCGATCCCGCCGGCAAAGCGCGGCGCCGGCGTGGGTGAGTCGAAGGTGTCGACGATGATGTTGTACCGCAGGCCTTGCGTCGCGGTCGTGACGAAGACGTTGTCGATGCCGCTGCCGCCATAGACCACGTCCGACACTGTGGCCGCACTGGTGCGGGTGACGAAGGCGGTGACATAGACATCGTCACCACCTTCGAGCACGGCCAGATCAGCAGCGTTGTCGGCTGGCATGATGACGATGTCAGCACCGCCACCGGTGACGAACACATCGCCCTGCAACCAGCCCACAAGGTAGTCATCGGCGCCTCCCGTGCGCAGCATGGCGCGCTCGACATTGCGCACGGTCAGGTCGGTGATGGCTGGGTCATCGTTGAACAGCGTGATGCCGCCCCCCGCACCGGCCTGCTCCGCGGTGACCGAGGCGTTGAGGTCCCAGCGGATCGCGGCATCGCCGTAATAGGCCGCGAAGTTGGCCATGAAGGTGTCGAACCCACCCGATCGCTGCGCACCGCCATCGATGAAGCTGGTGTCGTCCTTGTAGAGGTAGATGAAATCGTTGTTGGCCGTACCTTCGACATTGACCGAGCCGTTGGTGAGCAGATCCTTGCCGTTGACGCGATAGAAGACGTTCTCGAAGGGATTTGCCAAAGTCAGGAAGCTGTAGCCGCTCGCATTGCCCATGCCGGAATTGGCGAGGCCGGCGGTTGCGAGGCCCGAGAAAATCGCCGCGTTCGAGGGCACGACCGGCGGTCCGGCCAGATCGAGCGTCGCCACGCTGCCATTCGTCGTGTTCAGTGTGACCGTCTGGCTGAACGCGCCCGACCAGATGAACATGACCGGCGTGGCGTTGCCGGTGAAGTTGAAGCTGGTCTCCAGGCTGTTCGATGGCGGCTGGATGTTGAATCCGCTGTCGTTGTACGTTGCCTGGATGGCGGCAAGCTGTTCGTGCGCAGCGCGGAAATAGGCGTACAGGGTCTCTTCGGCATTGGGCAGATTCGTGTCGTAGCCGGTCGGCGCCAGCGCCCGTTCGACATGGAGGACGCGATAGGTCTCGGTCTCGATGTTGAAGGCGGATCCGGCGACTTCGAACGTGTCCTCGTACAAATTGCCCAGGTTGATCTGGAATCCACCATCGGGGATCTGCGTGGAGAACAGCGGGCCGAAGCTGAAGCGCAGCGCTTCGGGCACCCAGGACCCGCTCAGGTAGCCGGACAGCGCATCGATGTTGATGGAGGCGTTGATGCCCACGCCGACACCGTGAAAGAAGGTGGCGCGGTTGACGGCGTAGGTCGCGGTGATGATCGCGTCACCCACACCGGGCAGGGTGGGCGAATCGATGTTCAGTTGCTGTCCCAGCGCGCCGCGCACGGTGATGTCGTCGCCGGTATTGCCCGCCGTGCCATTGTCCGACACCAGCGTCACCAGGATATCGGGCGTGTTCGTGCCTGGCTTGTTGATGTCCAGGCTCACTTCCTCGGTCACGCTCAGCCCGGCATTGGCGGTGATGTCCAGCAGGGTGAAATTGAACGCAGCCTTGCCCTTGCCAATGAAGGGCAGGTAGTCGCCGATATCGTAGGTGTGCTCGGCAAAGACAACTTCGCCCAGGAATTTCGCCACCACCTGCACCGGAGGCAGGGCGATCTTGTCCAGCATCCTGACCAGCAGCGCGTCCAGATCGGCATCCAGCGACAGGAATTGCCGCTCCGAAGCGCCCTGGCCCGCGACCCGTCCGCCACCGTTGCTGGCGATGCTCTCACGGATGCTCGCCCCTGTTGGCAGGCGGGCAGTCAGGGTAACGCCTTCGGTCAGGTCCAGCGAGAATTCCGGATTCAGCGGGCTGACCGCGATCAGCTCGATCCGCTCCTTGATATCCAGAATCGTGAAATCGTAGGGGCCTTCCTCGCCGAACCAATGACCGACCAAGATGTTGCGGAACCCGGTCTCGGCCTCGACGATCAGATCCAGCCCCGCGCCGATCTTGCCCGCGGCGGAGGATTCCGGCGTGCCGAAGCCGGCGGTGGTGATGCTGGAGGAGGTGATCTCGAATTTGGTGAAGTCAAACGTCATCACCTCGCCCGCGATCACCGCCGTAGGCAGGTTGACCGCAACCGAGAAGGTGAAGGCGGCGTCGAAATGACCGCCGGTACCGAGGCTGGCATAGGCCAGCAGACCGAACTTCACATCGAGGAAGAATTCCGCGTCAAGCGAGAATCCCAGGGCGCTGAAACCGAACTTCTTGACGATCGGGTCGGGGTCCCAGATCAGTGCGGTGCCCGAGTCGATGGTCAGATCGGTTGCCGGCCCGGGCCTCCACAGCGACTGTGTCGATGTGGAAAAGGTCAGGTTCGTGTTGACCGTAGCCATCGCAGTCCATCTTCCTCAGCTATCGTGGCGCTGCCGCACCGGGAGAAAGCTTCGGCATCAGAGGACCTGCATCCGCCCGATCAAGGCCAAAACTCCTCGCGACCGTGGAGCCCAGGGTCATTTCTGTCCAGTGAAAAGCGGAAGGCTGAAATATTTGCGTCGCCCCGCTTCGGCCGGCAGTTTGCGGGTTGCGTCAAGCCTTTCTCGGCCATCCACCACGGTCTTGTGATGAAAGGGGCGAACCGCCCCGGGTTTGTCGGGGGCTCCCACTCCGGAGAGGGCGGAGCGATGGCGGACAAGACGACGAACAAGTTCTCGACTGAGGTTCGAGCGCGGACATGCGGATGGTGCCGGAGCATGAGGCGCAGCACCTGTCGCGCTGGGCGGCGATCCTGTCGGTCGTGGCCAAGATCGGCTTTACGGGTCTGACGATCGTCCAGGCCACCTGTCACTCGCCTGCGGCCCGTCGTCGCGATCAAGCGACGCTGCCGGCTCGTGCCAGGCGTGATGCTGTTAATGCTGAGGTCGATTCCCTCAGAAGTGCTGGCTGAGAACTCGTCAGTTTGGCTCCGTTGCGGCTGTGGGCGCCGCGATGCGTGTCTCGGGTGGTCGCCTGCGTCTGCGGGGCTGCGGGTCGGATGGGTACCAACGACGCTGGGCAATGGTGTCCGGCAGCAGGTCGGCGTGGCGACGGAGGCGATAGCTGGTGCCTTTGATGCGCCCGACGACGGCGTGGTGGAGGTGGCTGTCGAGCAGCGCGGTGCCGTTGAGTGAAGGGACGCTCACAAACGGCAGAAGCAAGGTCCTGCGCCTCAGACCGCAGCCTCGCGCAGGGTACGCACAAGATTGGCCCGGGTTCTGCTGCCGAAGCGCGCCGACAAGCGTCTCGTACGGAAGACCCTGGGCGCACCGGCCATGCGCCCGACAAAGGCCAGACGGCCAGCATCCCAGGCGGCTTGGGACAAATGCCCGAACTCGCGACGCAGCCGTCCGGTATTGGCGGCGAACTCACCCGGCCGCTCGCCAAGCGGGGACAGGTCGAGGTCCAGCAGCCAGGCACGCGCCAGCCGCGCCCGGCCGGAGGTTCCACGGAGCTTTCCCTCGTCGAGGTGATCAGCGGTCGCCAGGATCGTCATCTCGACCCACCGCTGCTGCGGCGCCGCGAGACGGCGGGCGCATCGCCGCCACAGCAGGGCGGAGGCGGCCTCATTGTCGTTGCGGCGCCCATCATAGCTTGCGTCGTGAAAGGCGATAGCGCAGGCGATCAGGCGGTCCCAAGGCGGCCGGACAAGGAAGCTGCCCGCGCCGAGCCTGCGGTGACGTCGCCAGAGCAGCGCGACATGTGCCGGCCCGTGGTAATGCCGCCCCCGCGCGGCCAGGCGGAAATGCAGGGCCCGTCGCGCCGCGGCGGCGATGGGCAATTGCGCAAGCAGGGCGGCGAAGCCGGCGGGCGCTCCCTTCATGCTTCCAGCCTGTCGATGACCGCATTGGCCGCGCCGACATGCAGGGCGAGTTGCCGCGCCACCAGCGCCATCAGGTGCCAGGCTTGGCCGGGCGCCTCCGTTCGCCAACGCGCCACAGCGGCGGCGTCGAGCCGCAGGCACACGACATCGCCCCGCGCTGACGCGTCGGCGCTGCGCCGCGACTGGCCCAGCAGTGCGGATTCGCCAAAGATCACCCCCGGTGCGAGGACCGCGAGGCGCGTCGCTGGCCGCCCTTCGCCGGTGGGCAGGCTGATCAGCACCTGGCCTGACAACAGCAGATAGGCCGCATCGGCGGCTTCGCCCTGGCGCAGGATGAAGGCGCCGGCGGTAAAGCGCTGCTCGATGCACAGCGCCAGCAGCGCGCCAACCGCCGAGGGCGGCATGCCAAGCGCGACCAGCATCTCCCGCGAGGAGCGCGGCGCCGGCTCCTGCAATGTCTGCGAATCGGCCAGGAGCAGTTCCTCCGCCACCTCGACCGCCGCGGGCATGTCCGCCTGCGCGGCGCCCGGGGGCAGCCGCGCGTAGAGGCCGAGCGCATCCAGTTCCGCCCTGGCACGGCTCTGCCCATGCAGCGGCGCCAGGAGGACGCGGCCAGGCGCGACCCGGCAGACCTCGATCAGCCGCCGCCCACCCGACAGGTCGATCCGGGTCACGCGCGTCAGGTCGAGGATCAACACGCCGGCCCCGGCGGCGCATTCCAACTCGGCCTGCACCAGCACACGCTCGGCGCTGCCGAAGAAGATCGCGCCTTCGAGTTCCAGCAGCGCGATCGCCTCCCCGGCCTGGCGCAGCGCACGCTCCTGCTCAGGCGGGCGGCGGATGCGCGAACGTCCGATCGGGTTGCGCGTCACCCGCCGGATGGAGGAGGTCGCCATGGAGGCCGTGAAGATCAGGATCGACAGCAGCACGCCCACGCCCACCGCCGCGACCAGGCCGAAGATCAGCGCGGCCCCCGCCACTGACAGCACCACCAGCGCATCGCCGGCCCGGCGTGCCCGGCCGAGGCCGCTTCGCCAGGGCGAGGCCGGCACCTGCACCAGCCGCAACACCGCGCCCACCAGCACGCCGGACAGGGCGGCGAAGGGCAAGGCGGCCACGGCCTGCCCCGCCAGCAGCAGCGTGGCGCCGGCAATGGCCGCGCGCGTCAGCATGGCGAGCCGCCCTCGCCCGCCCCAGCGCCAGCAGGCCATGCTGTGGGAAACCAGCGCCGCGGCCGGCACCCCGCCCACCGCACCCCCGGCCATCATGCCGAGCCCGGCGGCGGTCAGGTCCCGGCCGGGCTCGGCACGTTGGCCGGAGGCCTCGCGCAGCGCGTTGCCAGCCACCAGCACCTCCAGGGAGCCGAGCACCGCAAGCGACAGGGCCGCCGGCAGCAGCAGGCCCCAAAGCGCAGGGGACCAAGGCGTGGCGGGCAATCCGGCATCCCAGGCCAGGGCAAGGCCCTGAAGCAGTTGCTCCGGCCCCGGCACCACGCCGACCAGGGGGCCCAGCGCCACGGATGCCGCATCCAACCCGTGATGCAGCGCCCCGGCCACCGCCAGCGCCACCAGCGGCGCAGGCAGGCGCGGGACGGGCCGCAGCATCAGCAGCACGGCGACACCCGCCACCAGGACCGAGCCGGCCCGCGCCTGCTCCAGCGAGACTGGCTGCCCTGGCGCGTGGCCCAGCATCAGCGGGACCTGGCCGACCAGGACCAGCAGAACCGTGGCATTGGCGATGCCCATGGTGACCGGGGTCGGCGCCAGGACCGCAAGACGGGCAAAGCCCACCCGGCCCAGCAGCAGCATGATCGCCCCGCCCAAGACTGCCAGCAGCATGGCAAGCGCGATGCCTTGCCCCAAGGGCAGCGGCCCCATGCCGTGCAGCAACGCCGCTGTCACCAGCGCCGTGGCTGCCGTCGTCGTGCCGATCAGGGGCCGGCTGCTGCCGAGCCAGGCCACCACGAGGCCTGCCAGGGCGGAGGCCGTCAACGCGGCCGCCATGCCGAAGGCCGCCCCAGCCGGGCCGAGGGCGGCGAAGGCCATCATGCCGTGGGTCAGCGTCTGCGCCGCGGCAAGAATGCCCGCATTGGTGCCGGCGCCGAACTCGCGCCCGACGCCCTTCATCGCAGATCGACCAGCCTGCCCTGGCCGGCGCCGCGCAACCGGCCCGCGTGGAACAGCGCCAGGGAATCGGCCGGCGCCGCGGCCAAGGCGGCCAGTGCCGCGGCATTATCGGCACCAAGCAGGGCGAAGGCCTCCAGATAGGCCCGATTGGCCGGCTGGGCGAAGCGATCCGGTGTGAGGGGTTCGTAGCACGCCACCGGCTGGGCACAGCCGCGCAGCAGGAGATCGCCCACAGGCCGGCCCTGGAAACCGGCGATCGCGCCCGCCGTAGCTCCGGAAACCAGCAGCCTGGTGCCGAGCGCCTTGTTCGCCGCTTCCAGCCGGGCGGCGATGTTCACGGTCTCGCCATAGGCCGTGTAGTCGAAATGTCGTCCCCCGCCGAAATCGCCGACCAGCGCCGGACCGCTGTTCAACCCGATGCGGGTCACGCCCAGCGCCATGCCCTCCGCCGCGCGCTGCATCCGGAATGATTCGGCGAAGGCGTCGAGCGCAAGCGCACAGGATACCGCGCGGGCGGGGTGGTCGGGCTGATCATCGGGCGCGCCGAACAACAGCAGCATGGCGTCGCCCATCACCTTGGCCACCGTGCCGCCATGGGCGAAGACGATGTCGGTCATGCCCATGAAGTAGCCGTTGAGGAGGCTGACCAACTCCGCCGCTTCCAGCGTCTCGACCAGCGCCGTGAAGCCCGCGATATCGGTAAAGCCGGCCGTCAGCTCTCGGCGCTGGCCGCCAAGTTCCGCCGCCCGCGACGAATCCGCCAGACGGCGCGCCAGATTCGGCGAGAAGTAGCGGGCCAGCGTCGCCTGGGCGCGCTCGGCGGCAAGGCGCTGCGCCTGCGCCGCGCGGCGCCCGGCCACATGCCGCAAGGTCTTGGCGAGCGTGGCTTGAAGATCGGCCAAATCAATGGGCTTGGTGAGGAAGTCGAAGGCGCCCCGATTCATGGCGGTGCGGATGTTGGCCATGTCGCCATAGGCCGAGACGATCACGGTCGCCGGCGGGTCGGCCATCTCCTGCAGCCGGGCCAACAGGGTCAGCCCATCCATCCGCGGCATGTTGATGTCGGCCAGCACGACCAGGGTCTCGCTCGCCTGCGCCAGCCGCTCCAGCGCCTCCACACCGTCCCGGGCGAAATGGAAGGCGAGCTCACCCTCGCGCCGCTCGCGGCGGAACTTCTGCAGAATCAGTGCCGCGAGGTCGGGTTCGTCATCGACCACCAGGACGAGGTTCGTCATCGCGCGGCCCAGGCTTCCAGGCGCCGGTCGATCTCCGCGCGCAACTGCGCGAAGTCGATCGGCTTGGCGATCAACCCCGCCGCACCGGCGGCGGCGGCATGAGCGCGCGTGGCCGCGTCGTCATAGGCCGTAATCATCACCACCGGCAGATCAGGCCGCAGCGACTGGGCGCGTTCCAGCAGGTCGAAGCCGCTCATGCCCGGCATATTCACATCCGACAGCAGCAGGATGATGTCGCGCCCGGCGCTGGCGGCGATCTGCCCCAGCGCCTGCGGTCCGGAGGTCGCGAATTCCATGGCAAAGCGGCCCTGGCGCAGATCGCGACGGAATTGCTGGCGGAACAGCGCCGCGATGTCGGGCTCGTCATCCACCACCAACACCAGCACGCTCACGCCGCCCGCTCCTGCACCGGGGGATGGGGGTGGGCCGCGCGCGGCAGCGTGATGGTGAACTCGGTCCAGGAGCCGGGCTCGGTCGCGACCGCGATGCGTCCGCCATGCTGTTGCACCACGATGTCGTGCGACAGGGAAAGCCCGAGCCCGGTGCCCTGGCCGGGCGGCTTGGTGGTGAAGAAGGGCTCGAAGATGTGGCTGCGCACGGCCTCGGGGATGCCCGTGCCATTGTCGCGCACCACCACCGCCACCTCGCCCGGCTTGGCCTGGGTTGTCACAAGCAGATGCGGCTCGAAGCCCGGTGCCGATTTCTGGTGCACGGCGTGGAAGGCGTTGCCGAAGAGGTTGAGCAGCACGCGGGTGAATTCCTGCGGATAGACATCGAGCTCACCCACCGCCGGGTCGAGCCGCCTTTCGATGGTGACGTTGAAGCCGGGCCGCTCGGCCCGCGCGCCATGCCAGGCCAGGGCCAGCGTCTCCTCCAGCAACGCGTTCACATCCACCCGCCGCCGCTCGCTCTTTCCCTCCCGCGAATGGGCCAGCATGTTGCGCACGATGCTGTCAGCGCGCTTGCCATGCGCGGTCACCTTGGAGAGGTTGTCCTCCAGCATGGCGCACAGTTCCTCGACTTCCGCGCGCAGCGCAGGATCCAGCGCGACGCCCGCCATCGCGGCGCGCAGTTCGGCCAGCAGTTCCACGGACAGTTCAGAGAAGTTATTCACGAAGTTCAGCGGGTTCTTGATCTCATGCGCGATGCCGGCGGTGAGCTGGCCGAGCGAGGCGAGCTTCTCGGTCTGCACCAGCCGGTCCTGCGCGGTGCGCAGATCCTCCAGCGACTGCGCCAATTCGCGCGTGCGGTCCGCCACCTTCGCTTCCAGCGTCTCCTGCGCCTCCTGGATGCGGCCGGCCATCTCGTTGAAGCGCAGCGCCAGCGTGCCGATCTCATCGCCCGTGGTGACCGCGATGCGCTGGTCGAGGTCACCCTGGCCGAGCCGCTCCGCGCCCGCCTGCAGGGCGCGGATCGGCCCGGTCAGACGCCGCGCCAGCACCACGCCGGCGAACAGCGCCAGCACCACGCAGAGGACAAGCAAAGCCAGGGTCTGGTAGAGCGCGGCATAGACCGGTGCCAGCGCCTCGGCCGTGGGCTGCTCGACGAAGACGATCCATCCCAGGCGTGGGATGGTCGCGTGCGCCGAAAGCACTGATTGGCCGCCCGGCGCGCGTGCCGTGCTCACCCGTTCACCCGTGCCGGCCATCGCACCCGCCACCTGCGGCAGGGCCGAGAGATCGGTCTCGCGCAACACCAGACTCATGTCGGGATGCGCGATCAGTCGGCCGGCGGTGTCCGTGACGAAGGCATAGCCGGTGCCGCCCACGCGGATGCCGGTGATGACCTCCCAGATCAGCTTGAGGTTGACCTCGCTGATCGTCGCCCCCGGATTGCGCCCGGCATGCGCCATGGCCAGCGACATGTAGGGCTCCGAGCCGCGGCGGAAGGTGACGGGGCCGTACCAGACCCGGTTGTCGCGCACTCCTTGGAAGCGCGGATCGGCGGTGAGATCGAGCCCGCTGTCCAACGCATCCGGTTCGAGACGCGACAGGCGCAGCCTTTCGCGTCCGGCGCTGTCCACATAGAGCACCTCGGTGATGGCCGGCGCCTGGCGCAGCAGGCGGATGAAGTCGTAGCGACGCTGCTCCATCGGCACGCGCGCCCAATCCGCGCGGGTGGTCCAGCCGATCTGCTGTTCGATCTCGGCGATGAATTGCGCCACACGTTCGGCCGCGGCATCGGCCTTCTCCTGCTCGACGCGCACGGCGGCGGCGGTGGCCTCGCGATAGGCGAAATACATCGAGATGCTGCCATTGACGACGAGCACGCCCGCAACCAGGCCGAGGAAGGCAAGCGCCAGGCGCTGGGCGAGGGAGAGGCTGCGCGTCATTCGATCACGAGATCCGCCCGCGCGAGGAGCGAGGTCGGCACGTCTAGGCCCAGCGCGGCGGCGGTGCGCTGGTTGAGCGTGAGCTCGAACACGCTCGGGCGCTCGATCGGCAGGTCCTCGGGCGCGGTGCCGCGCAGGATGCGGTCCGCGAAATGGGCGAAGCGGCGGTAGGATTCGGCAAGGCGCGGCCCATAGGCAATCAGCGCGCCGGCCTCGGCGAAGGCGCGCCAGCCGCCGATCAGCGGCATGCGCCGCGCCAGCGCGAAGGCCGCGATGTCGGCGCGGTTCTGCAGCACGAAACCATCGGTGAAGACCAGCAGCGCCTCTGCCTCGATCGCGCGGAAGGCGGCGTCCAGCTCCGCGCGGCTGCGCGTGTGGTGCAGCGTGACCGCGATGCCCAGGCGATCGGCCATGCGCTGCGTCTGCTCGCGCTCCAGCATCTCGCCCTGATGGTCGGGATTGGCGATCACCGCCACGCGCTTCAGGCCGGGCCGCAGCTCATGCAGCAACTCCATCCGCTTCGCGTTCAACTCGGCCGAGAGCAGGGTCAGGCCGGTGAAGCCCGGGGGCGGGCGGTTGAGGCTCGGGGCAATGCCGGCAGCCACCGGATCGCTGCTGAGCACGAAGACCACGGGCACGGGGGGGCGGGCGCGCACCACCACCGGCACGGCCGCCCCCTGCACCAGCAGGAGCTGCACCGGCAGCCGGACCAGTTCGGCCATCAGCGCGGGCACACGGCCGAGGTCGTCATCGCCGAAGCGGGTCTCCAGGGTCAGGTTGCGGCCCTCGACCAGCCCTGCCTCGGCCAGACCCGCCCGCAGTGCCGGCAGGAAGGGTTCCATGCTGGCCGCGCGCTGCGCGGTCAGCAGGCCGATGCGGGCGGGCGGGCGCGTGGGTTGGGCCGCGGCGGGGGCCGCGGCGAGCAGAATGGGTGCTGCGATCAGACTTCGTCTGAGCATGGCGTTCACTCCAGCACGAGATCGGCGCGGGCGAGAATGGGGATGGGCACGGTCAGGCCGATGCGCGCCGCGACGCCCAGATGGATCACCGTCTCGCTGCGCTCGGGCGCCTCGATCGGGATTTCGCCCGGCGGCACGCCGCGCAGCACCAGGGCCAGGTGGTGCGCCACGCGCTGATAGATCGCACCGAAAGAGGGGCCGTGCGAAAGCAGGCAGCCCGCCTCTACCATCATCGCCCAGAGGCAGATGGTGGCGATGCCGGCGGCGCGCGCGGCCGGTGCCAGGCTGCCGATGTCGTTCAGCGCCTCGGGCGTGCCTGCCAGCACCACGGCGCCGATGCCTTGCGCGCGCATGGCGGCCAGGGAAGCGGGGAATTCGCTGGCCGAGGCGATCTCGAACACGTCGAGCCGCTTGCCCGAACGCGTGGCGGCCAGGCGCATCGCCGCCTCCCTCTCTGCCCGCCCGGCCGTGCCGCGATAGAACAGCGCGGCAATGGCCGTGGCCTCGGGGGTCAGTTCGGCGGCAAGTTCGGCACGCTTCAGCTCGGATTCCACGGTGTTGAGCGCGACCCCCGTGGCATTGCTGCCGGGCCGCGCCATGGGCGTGCCGGCCAGCAGGCGGAAATCGGCGCCATGCATGATGATGGGGATGCGGCTGGTGGCCGCGCGCGCGGCCTCGATGGCCGGGGCGCTGACGGCGATGATGGCATCGGGCGCGGCCGCGACCAGGGCGCGCGCGGCATCCGGCTGGCCGCGGGCGGGTGCCACGTGCAGATCCAGGCTGAGCGTCTCGCCCTCGCGCCAGCCACGCCGGGCGAGTTCGGGCAGCAGGTGCGCGCGCAGCAAGGAAGCGGCGCGATCCGTCAACACCAGCGCGCCAAGGCGCCGGGCCGGGCGCTGCGCCAGGGCCGGCGCGGCGAACAGCGGGGTCGCCAGAAGGGCGCGGCGGTTCATTCGATCACCTCATCGGCGCGGGCCAGCAGCAGGTCCGAGAAATCACGCCCCAGGGCTCGTGCGGCAGGCCGGTTGATGAAGAACTCGAAGCGCGTCGGCAGTTGCACCGGCAGGTCCCCGGGATTCTCGCCCCGCAGGATCCGATCCACATAGCTGGCGGCGCGGCGGAACAGGTCCAGCGGCTCGAACCCATAGGACATCAGCCCGCCCGATTCCACGAAAGGCCGGAAGGGGTAGATGGCGGGCATGCGCGAAGCCTCCACGGCCGCGATCAGTCGCGTGCGCGCCAGCAGGTTGAGCGCGGTAGGCAGCGCGATCAGCCCCGCGGCGCCGCCCTTCGCGAAGGCACTGATCTGGGCTTCCACGGGTTCCTCCGGCAGGCGGAACTCCAGCGTCTGCGCCGTCAGCCCCAGCGTCGGCGCGTGCGACAGCACATGCGCCGCCAGCCCGGCGAAGCCTCGAAAGGCGGAATCGCCCACCACCGCGATGCGCCGCAGCCCGGGGTCGAATTCCCGCAGCAGGTCCAGCCATTTGGCGCCAAGTTCCGGCTCATAGGTGGCAAAGCCCGTCACATTGCCGCCCGGCCGGGCCATGGAACGCACGAATCCGGCGCCAACCGGGTCCACGACCACGACGAAGACCACCGGAATGGCGCGGTTGTGGCGGGCCAGGGCGGCCAATTGGGGCGTACCGTTCGAGACAATGACGTCCGGCGCCAGTGCCACCAGTTCGCGCGCATGAGCCTCGGCGCGGGCGATGTCGCCGGCCCCCCAGCGACTCTCGATCTGGATGTTGCGCCCTTCCACCCAGCCCAGGGCGCGCAGCCCCTCGCGCAGCGCCGTGGCGCGACCGATGGCGTCCGGGTCGCCCTCGGCGCTGGAGACGATGATGGCGATGCGCCGCAGGCGGGCTTGCGCCACGGCCAGGGAGGGCAAGGCCAGCGACGGCAGGGCGAGCAGGGGCAAGGCGCGGCGGGCGATCAATCCAGCACCTCCTTCGCGTCGGCCAGCAACGGGGGCGGCACGCACAGGCCAGGATCCGCCAAGACGTTGAGGTTCGGTATCGGTTCCCTGCACATTGGCAGTACGACGGGCAGCTCGGTCCGCTGCACGCCGCGCAGGATGCAGTCCACAGAGGTGACGCCGAAGGAGGCCATTCCGGCGATCATTGGCGAGAACACGATACGTGCCTCGAAGCCGAGCCGCTCCGCCTGGGCCAGGACATCGGAGCGGTGCGGCCATGGATGGGATGACCGGCGTTTTCGAGCCGCGCGACGGCGCGGCGCCCCTCGGGCAGCAATTCGCGCAGCATCGCGAGCCTTTCGCGCCAAAGCAGCTTCGCAGTCTTGGCTGCGCCGGTCAGGTTGCCGCCTGGCCGTGCCCGCGAGGCGACGAGTTCGGCCGCCAGCGCGGCGCCGCGCCTGCGCACGGGCAGTTGCGGGGGCGGCCGGGGTGGCGGCAGACAGGATGCGCCGCGCGATCACTCGATCACCTCCTGTGCCGAGGCCAGCACCAGAGGCGGCACCTCCACGCCGATCTCGCGCGCGGTGCGGAGGTTGACCACCGTCTCGAAGCGCTCGGGCTGGAACATCGGGATCTCGCCGGGCGGCTGGCCGCGCAGGATGCGCGCGACATGGCGCGCCACCTGGCGACGCAGCTCCTCATTCACCGGGCCGTGGCTGAGCAGGCAGCCGGCCTCGGCCATGGACTTCCACTCGCAGATCGTGGCCAGCCCGGCCTCCCGCGCCAGCCCCGCCAAGGTCGCCGCGTGGGTCGAGAAGCCGGGGAAGGAGGCGATGACCAGCGCTTCCACCCCGGCCGCCCGCAGGGCGGCGAAGGCAGGACCGAAGCTCGCTGGCCCGCCGGCACTCACCGGCACCAGGTCCACCCCCATGCGCTCTGCTGCCGCCACCATCGCCGGCACCCGCGCAGGCACGAAGGTGGCCCCGGCGAGGAAGCCGATGCGCCGGGCCCGCGGCATGGCGAGGCGCAACAACTCGAGCCGCTTGAGGTCCAGCTCCTCGGCCAGCATCACAACACCGGTGACGCTGCCGCCGGGCCGCGCGAGGCTCGCCGCCAGCCCATCGGTCACCGGGTCGGTACCGGCGAAGCCCATGACGATGGGCAATTGCGCGTCCCGCTGGCGGATCGCGTGCGCGGCGGGGTTCGAGACCGCGATCACCACATCCGGGCGGTCCGCGACGATCTCCGCCGCCAGCGAAGCGAGGCGTGCGGCATCGCCATCCGAGGAACGGGCGATCAGCGCCAGCGTGCGGCCCTCCACGAAGCCCTCCCGTGCCAGTTCGGGCAGGCCCCATTGGCGGAACTGGTCGATCGAAATCTGCCCGGAGGAGAGCAGACCCAGCCGGGCGACGCGGCCCTGCGCCCGTGCCGGCATGGCCAGCGGCAGTGCGAGGAGAAAACGCCGCTTCACTCGATGACCTCGTCGGCGCGGTCGAGCACGGCGGGCGCGATCTCCACGCCCAGCGCCCGCAGCGCGCGCTGGTCGATCACCAGCTCGAAATCCGTGGGGTTCTCGACCGGCAGGAAGTTGATCGGTGTGCCGTTCGCCGCCCGCACCACCTGTCGCGCGGCGCGGCGGAAACCCTCGCTGATGTCGGGGCCGTAGCTCATCAGCGCGCCGCCCGTCAGGTAGCGCTTGTTCGACATCATCATCGGCATGCGGTGGCGCAACGCGACCTCGCCGAGCCGGAAGCGGTTGGTGATGGTGGAGACGTCGGAGACCACGAAGAGCGCCGCCACCCCCTCGCGCTTCAGCGCCGCGAAGGCCGCATCAAGCCCCTCGGGAACGGCGATGCCCTGGAACACCAGCTCGATGCCCAGCGCCGCCTGGGCACGCGCGGCTTCCTCGATCTGGATCTGCGACGGGTAGTAGAGGTTGAAGATCACGGCGAATTTGTCGGCCCGGGGGAAGGCGTCACGCATCAGCTGCACGCGCTTGGCCGAGAGCTCGCCAGCATGGAAGGATTGGCCCGTGACGTTGGCCTCCGGCCGGCTGAGGCTGTGCACCAACCCATCCTGGATCGCATCGCGCGTCGCGCCGAAGACGATCGGGATGGTCGTGGTCGCGGCGCGGGCGGCCAGCACGCCGCCGCGCGTGGAGGCGACAATGGCATCCACCCGCGCCGCCACGAACTCGCGCATGACCTCGCTGAGGTCGTGGTCCGGGCGCAGCTGGTGGCGATAGTCGATGGCGAGGTTGCGGCCCAGCACATAGCCATTCTCGCGCATGCCCTGCTCGAACTTCTCCTCGAAGAGGGTGCGCTCGGGCCCGTTCACGATGTAGCCGATGCGCAGGGGCCGTTGGCCCTGCGCGAAGGCGACGGGCGCCGGCATCGCGGCCAGCATCAGCGCCGCGGCTACGCGACGCCTGGGCAGGCCGGATCTCGTCACCTTGTCCCCGGCGGGACAGAAACGAAGTCGATCGGCCTTCATGCGGAATGCCCCCCTGCCGTCCCGCCGCGCCGTCGGCAGCGTAGCCCGCGCGGTGTCATCGGCCGGTCCCGATGGGCGCAGCTGGCATCGGGGAAGCGCCCAGGGGTCGCGGCAGGCGGGTCGTCATCGGCATGGATCCTGCGCTTGAGTGGAACACCTTGCCACGCAGGATGCCATCACCAGCCGTGCGAGGATGTGCTATTTCGCACATCGCTTGGCGGCGGCTTCGCAGAGGCTCGGCAGGCACAGGAGACGAGGCGATGGCAGCGCGCAACCAAGGCGACACGGGCCGGGCCGTTGTGCCGGATCCGAGCGGGCGCGCTTCCCGCAGCCTTACGGCACTGCCTTTCTTCGACGGCCTCCCGCCCGAGGTCGCGCAGCGCTATGCGGCACGGGCGCAGTGGCTAAACGCGGAGCCCGACCAGTTGCTGCTGGACTTCGACGACCCTTCCGATGACGTCTTCTTCGTCCATACCGGCACCGTGCGGGTGGCGCTGCGCACCGCCGGTGGGCGAGAGCTGATCCTGGATGACATCCACGCCGGGCACTTCTTCGGCGAGATGGCGGCGGTGGACGGCGCGCCGCGCTCTGCCAGTGTCGTTGCTCTGCATCGCAGCCTGATCTGCCGCATGTCCGGCCCGGCGTTCATGGCTCTGCTGGCAGAGGTCCCGGCGCTCGGGCGACGGCTGATGCAGGTGCTCGTGCATCGCGTGCGAGAGATCAACGGCCGCATGCTGGAACTGACAACGCTCGACATCCGCCACCGCCTCTACGCCGAATTGCTGCGTGCCGCGGGTCCCGCCCAGGCCGGGGGCGCGAGGCTGATCTCCCCGCCGCCGGTGCAGCAGATCATCGCAAACCGCATCGGCGCACGGCGCGAGGCCGTCTCACGCGAAGTGGCGAGGCTTCTGCGTGCGGGCGTTCTCGCACGCGGACGCGGGGCGCTCATCATCCGCCAGCCCGCGATGCTCGAGCAGGCGCTGGCAGAGGTGAACGCCGATTGACGCCGCTCAATTCGCCGGCGGGAGACGGGAAGAATGATGGTCGGCGATGCGCCACACGCCATCAGCGCCGCGAACCAGTGTCATCGAGAAGCGCGACGGCTCCAGCTGTTCCGACCCATCGAAGCGGATACGAACGAAAGTGTAATGGCCAGAGGCAATCGCTGTGTCGGGCGTCATCTGGCGGAGAGTATGCTCGCCAAAGCGCACATCAAGTTCGGCCGCGCCGGGGCGGACACGACCGAAATACTCGGCGATGGCGCCCTGCCCCACCGTCTGCGTTCGGCTGACGCTGCCCCACAGCCTGGCATCGCTCGTATAGAGCTGCGCGGCGACCGGACCCTCATTGGTGGCATAGGCGACGGCCCAGGCCTGCAGGGCGGCAGCAGGACTCTCCTGCGCCGCAGCGGGCAGCATCGGCAGGAAGGCCGTGAGCATCGCGCAACGCAGGCACCTCGGTACGGCCGTCGCAAGCTTGCGGGCCGAAGCATGAAGGATGACTGTTCGCAGGGCATTCATGATTGTGTTTCCACCGCTCCGGCCGACCGGGAAGGTCAGCCTTCGAGCGCAACATTCGCCCCCGGCAGCGCGCCCTGCTGTGCGAAATGGCACCACATCGCAAGGCTCAGGGAGTCCCGCCCAGGTCGGAAGATGAGTCGGAAGATGAGTCTGACCTGCCCCTGCCTGATGCCTCGATCCGGGTAAGAGTCCGTCCCCGGCAGGAGATGGACGATGAGGAAGCGCAGATGTTTGGTGTACTGCGGAAGCAGGAGGCCGGTGCGACGACGGAGGATGTCTGTCGCCGGCACGGCGTCGGCCAGCAGACGTTCTACCGTTGAAAATCGAAGTCCGGCGGCATGGAGGTATCGGACGCGCAGAAGCTGAAGGCGCTGGAGGACGAGAACCGGCGTCTGAAGAAGCTGCTGGCGGAATCGGCGCTGGCTATCTCAGCGTTGAAGGAGCTGCCGGGAAAAAACTGATACCCAGCGCACAAAGGGCTGACTCTCTGGTGTTGAGCCGACGCGGGCGGTCGTGATTCATCGGCGGGCATGGCTTCGTGGACCGCACGCTGCCCTGGGGCAGCTGACGCCGCAGGAATTCGCTGCCAAGGCGGCCCGGAAGGGCTGCTCGTGAAGCCCGGACGCTTTCCCCTCGGGCCAACCAGTTTCGGGTCCACGGTCAAGGCCAGGGGGGATCCCGCACGAACACGATCGGGAAGCCGGCGCGGCTGCGAACGCGTTCGACGCGGGGAATCACGAGGTGGCCGCGGCGTGCCCTGTCTTGTGGTGACCGTGCCGCCGGCGACGCGCAGCGGCGCGAACAGTCGCTATTGCGGTTCGATCCGGGCGTCCCGGACCACGCGCGTCCACTTGGCGAGGTCGCGTGCGATCTCCTGACCAAAGGCGGTCGGCGCCTCCGGCGGGAAGGCCTGGATGAAAGTCTGCGCAAGGCGCCGCGCGACGGCGGGATCGGACATCACGCGCCGCAGCGCCTCGACCCACCAGGTCACGATCTCGGGCGGCGTGCCGGCCGGCGCGAGCATCGCCGTCCAGGACAGCGCCTCGATGCCGGCGAGTTCCGGCACGCCGCTCTCCGCCAGGCCCGGCACTTCCGGCACCAGTTCGGAGCGCTGCGGCTGGATCAGCGACAGCGCGCGCACCGTGCCGCCGCGCGCCTGCGGCACGGCCGAGGCGAAGCCGTCGATCATCAGGTTGACGCGCCCCGCGGCAAGGTCGGTCAGCGCCTGCGCGCTGCCGCGATAGGGCACGGATTCGATCTTCGTCCCGAGCGAGAGCCCGAGCAGTTCCATCGCCAGGTGGCTCATCGTGCCGAGGCCCGGATTGGCCGCGGTGAAGCGGCCCGGGGGTGCGGCGCGCAGCACCGCCGCGGCCTCCGCCATGGTGCGCGCCGGGAAGTCCGGCGCGACGACCAGCACGAAGCCGTTGCGCGCGAAGACGCCGATCGGCGCCAGGTCGCGGATCGGGTCGTAGGGCAGGTTGCGCGTCAGCGGCGGGTTGACGACCAGCGGCGACTGCGTGGTGCAGAGCAGCGTGTAGCCATCGGGCCGCGCGCCCGTCACCGCCTGCACGCCGAGCGCGCCCGACGCACCGGCGCGGTTCTCCACCACCACCGTCACGCCCTGGCGTTGCTGCAATTCCTCGGCCACCAGCCGGGCGAGGATGTCGCTGGTGTTGCCCGGCGGGAAGGGCACGACGACGCGCACGGCGCGCGACGGATAGGCCTGCGCGAAGGCGGGCGTCGCCAGCGAGGCAGCGGCCGCACCCAGCAGCGCGCGGCGAGGTAGGCGCATCGAGGTCATGTCGTTTCTCCCGGTTTCAGGCGGCGGCCATCGCGTCGAGGCGGCGGCGGAACATCGGCCCCCAGCCCCCGGCGCGCAGCATCTCGATCAGATGGGGGGCGAGCGGGGCGAAGCTTGCTTCGACGCCGCGCGTGAGGTTGCGGATGCGCGCGGCGACGAAATCCACCTCGATCCCGTCCTCGTTCTCGAACATCGCGCGCACACCGGGGCAGCGCGGCAGCACCGGCAGCCCGGCGGCGAGCGCGTTGCGGAAGGAGCCGATCGGGATGCTCTCCGCCACCAGGCCCACGCCGCAGCCCTTCAGCCCGATCATCCCCTGGATATGCGCGTTGCCCTGCGCGAAGCGCCGACCGCCGACGACGATGTCGCCAGGGCGCGCGCGCTTCGGGAAATCCGGATCGAGGCCGGCGAAGACGTGGTCCTTCAGCACCTCCGGCCGCGTCTCGCGCTTCAGCGCCCATTCCAGTGCCATCAGGTCGCCGTCGATCGCGACGTTGTCGGGATAGACCCAGGCGCGGCCGCGCATGATCAGGTCCATCACGCGGCCTCCGATCGGTGAAGCGCGCGCAGCGCACGGGAGCGTGAATCGGCGGCCATCAAGCAGCCTCCTTCCAGCCGGCGTCCCGCAGCAGCGGGCGCGGATCGGCGATGGCGCCGGCAATGGCGGAGGCCGCGACGGTGGCCGGCCCCGCGATGTGCAGCACCGCCTCATGCGCGCCGAGCCGGCCCGGCTCGTTGCGCGTGCCGGTGCCGATGGAGCGCTCGCCCGCCGCGACGCCGCCGATCCGCCCGCCCGCGCAGACCCCGCAGCCCGGGGCGGTGACCATGGCGCCGGCGCGCATGAAGACCTCGATCAGCCCCTCGGCCGCGGCGTCGGCGGCGACCTGCTGCGTCGCCGGCGTCACGATGAAGCGCACGCCGGGCGCGACCTGGCGCCCGCGCAGCACGCTCGCCGCCACGCGAAGATCGTCCAGCATGCCTGACGCGCAGGAGCCGATGAAGGCGTGCTCGATCGGGCGTCCCGCGACCTCGGTCACGTCCACGACGTTGTCGGGCGTCGGCGGCAGCGCGACCTGCGGCGCGAGCGAGGCGAGGTCGAGCGTCACGCGCGCGCGATACGCCGCATCGGCATCCGGCAGCGCCGGGTGCATCGGCCGGCGCGACCGCGCGCGGACGTAGTCCAGGCATCGCGCATCCGGCTCCACGACGGACGACACGGCGCCGAGCTCGACCGGCGTGTTGCACAGCGTGTGCCGCGCATCCATGGGCAGCGCCGCCAGGCCCGGCCCGCCATATTCGACGACCGCATCCTCGAACAGGGCGGCGTCGTGCGAGCCGATCAGCTTCTGCGCGGCATCGCGCGCGAAGACGCCGAAGGGCAATTGGCCCGTGATGTCGACACGCAATGTCTCCGGCACGGCGAGCCACGCGGAACCACAGGCCAGCACTTCGGGAATCTCAGTCAGCACCGCGATGCCGAGCGCGCCGACCGAGCCGAAATTCGTGACATGCGGGTCGTAGGCGAAGACGAACATGCCGGGGACGACGATGCCTTCCTCGACCGGGAAGACATGGCCGAGGCCGCCGCGGCCGGGCTCGCGATGCGCGACGCCGAAGCGCGACGCGATGCCGCGGATCGCCTGCTGTCGCGCGAAGGCCTGGGGCGAGACGGCGAGCGGCTCGTGGTCCGTCACCAGCAGCACGCGCGACGCATCGTGCAGCCGGGTCACGCCGAACTCCTCCAGCGTGCGGAAGGCGTTCACGGTGTACCAGTCATGCACCGTGACCAGCTCGGCCTCCGGCATCACGATCTCGCCCGCCACGACCCGGCGGCCGCAGATGCGCGAAAGAATCTTCTCGGCGATGGTCTGTCCGCCCGTCACTCCGCGGCTCCCCTCCTGTCCATGCGGTGGCCCATGGCGGCGGAGATCTCCGCCGCCGCGGCGCGCAGCGCGTCGGCCACGCGCCTCTCCCGCGCCTTGTCGAAGCGAACCGTCGGCACGCCGACCGACACGCCCGCGCAGGGCGCGCCGGATGCATCGAAGACCGGCAGGCCCATCGCGACGATGCCGGGCACCATCTCCTCTCGGCTGTAGGCGATGCCGCCACGCGCAACCGCGTCCAGCTCGCGCCGCAGCGCCGCGGGGTCGGTGACGGAATGCGGCGTCACCCGGCACAACGCGCCGGAGGCCAGCCAGGCCTCGCGTTCCGCCTGCGGTGCGAAGGCCATCAGCGCCTTGCCGCCGGCCGACGCATTGACCGGCCCGCGCTGGCCGAGCTGCTGGGAATAGAGGATCGGCTGGTCGCAATTCTCCTTGCAGACCACCACCACCTCCGTGCCCTGGCGCAGCACCAGCGCGGCCGATTCGCCGGTGCGCAGCATCAGCGACGCCACGATCGGCTGCGCGATGCGCGCGACATCCGTCCGCCGCAGCAGGGTGCCGGCCAGCGTCAGCAGCGCGGGGCCCAGCCGGTAGCGCTCCGCCTCCACCGCGACATAGCCGCGCGCCTCCAGCGTCGCGAGCAGCTCCGTCAGGCTGGATTTCGGCATGGCCAGGGCGCGCGCGATCTCGCCATGCGCCAGGGGCTGCGGCTGGGCGGCCAGCAGTTCCAGGACATCCAGGGCGCGCGTCGCGGATTTGACCGGGGCTGGCGGCATGCTTGCTTTTCCGAACGTTGTTCGTCATATCGAACATCGCGCCCGACGGCAAGAAGCCCGTCCGTGCCTGCGCCGAGGAGAGTCGATGGCCGCGACCAGTCCCGCCGCGCGTCTCGCCGCGCTGATGCGCGCCGCGCAGCACCGCCCGGTGCTGGCGCCCGGCGTGTGGGACGGGTTGTCGGCGCGGCTTGCGGTCCATGCGGGGGCGGCAGCGCTGCATGCCTCGGGCGGCGCGATCGCGCGCGCGGCCGGGCAGCCCGATCTCGGCCTTCTGGACCTGTCGCAGATGTCGGCGCGAATCGCGGAAATCGTGGAGGGCGCGGGCGACGCGCCGGTGATCGCGGACGCCGATACCGGCCATGGCGGGCTGCTGAATGTCGCGCAGACCGTGCGCCGCTTCGCCCGGATCGGCGTTGCCGCGCTGCACCTGGAGGACCAGCCCTTCCCCAAGCGCTGTGGCCTGCTGGACGGCGTGCAGGTCGTCCCCCGCGACGAGATGCTGGCGAGGCTGCGCGCCGCGCGCGAGGCCCGCCCGGAAGGCGGCCCGCTGCTGATCGCGCGCACCGACGCGCTGAAGGCCGAGGGCGAGGAGGCCGCGCTGTCGCGCATGCAGGCCTATCTCGCCGCCGGCGCCGACATCGCCTTCGTCGAGGGGCTCGAGGACGCACATGCCATCCGCCGCATGGCGGAGCGCCTGGCCCCGGCGCCGCTGCTGTTCAACGCGAGCATGGCCGCGCGCGGCCTGCCGATGGCACTGGACGAGTTCGCCGCCATCGGCGTGCGGATCGTGATCTATCCCGGCGACGCGCAGCGCGCCGCCATCGCCGGCATGACACGCGCCTTCGCGACCCTGCTGGAGAGCGGCGACAGCCGCGCCATCGCGGGCGACCTCGCGCCCTCCGCGCTGCGCGACGGCATCGTCGGGACCGAGGCCGCGATGGCCACCGAAGCACGGTGGATGGCGGGATGAGCGCCGCGCCAACTACCCTCGCCGAGGCGCTCGCCGCGCTCGACGCCGGACGGACCACGCCGGCCGCGCTGCTCGACGGCTGCCTTTCCGTCGTCGCCGCGCGCAACGGCGCGCTGCACGCCGTCCATCACCTCGACGAGGCCGGTGCGCGCCGCGCGGCGGAGGCGCCGCGGCGCGGCCCGCTCGGCGGCATTCCCTGGGGCATCAAGGACAACGCCGACGTCGCCGGCCTGCCCGCGACGACGAATTCGCGCCTGCGCGCCGGGCGTGTCGCGACGGCCGATGCGCCGATCGTGACGCGGGCGCGCAAGGCCGGTGCCGTGCTGATCGGGAAGCTGGCGACCTGGGAATACGGCACCGGTACCGGCGCCGAGCATTTCGACCTGCCCTTCCCGCCCGCGCGCAATCCCTGGGACAGCGCGCGCTTCACCGGCGGGTCCTCCACCGGCGCGGGCGTCGCGGTCGCGACAGGCATGGCGCTGTTCGCCGTCGGCTCCGACACCACGGGATCGGTGCGCCTGCCCGCGGCCGCCACGGGCTGCTGCGGCGTGGTGATGACGCCCGGCATCCTGCCGCTGGACGGCTTCCTGCCCAACACCTTCTCGATGGACCGTCCCGGCCCGATCGCCTGGACCGCCGAGGACGCCGCCATGGTCTGCGACGCGCTGGCCGGCACGCAGCTGCGTGAGGCCGGCCAGGCCGGCGCGAAGGGCCTGCGCGTCGGCGTGCTCCGCGATCCCGGCCCGGGCTTCCCTGCCCCCGACGCCGAGCTCGCCGCCGCGCTCGAGGACGGGCTGACCGTGCTGTCCCGCCTCGGCGCCGAGCTTCGCGACATCGCCCTGCCCTGGCCGGCCGCCACCTGCCTCGACGCCGCGCGGCTGATCGGCGCCGCAGAATCCGCCGCGATCCATGAAAAGGAATTGCGCGAGAGCCCCGACCTCATGGGCGCCGCGCTGCGCGACAAGCTGCTCGCGGGCATCGGCGTGCGCGCCGTCGACTATCTCGCGGCCCAGCGTTTCCGGCGCGCCTTCACTGAGGCGATGCAGGCGCTATGGCAGGACCACGACGTGATCCTTTCCCTCGGCGCGCTGCACGTCCCGCCGCGGCTCGGCGTCGAGCCGGAATCGACGGCCTACACCAGCGAGACCATGCTCACCCCCGCGAGCCTCGCCGGCCTGCCCGCGCTGGTGCAATGCAACGGCTTCACCCCCGCCGGCCTGCCGCTGCACTGGCATGCCATGGCGCGCGCGGGCGGCGAGGCCGCGCTGTTCCGCCTCGGCATGGCCTATGAGGCCGGGACGCCCTGGCGCGACCGGAGGCCGGCATGATCCGCGATCGTGATGCGCAGCGCGCCACCGAACTGGCGGCCGCGATGAAAGCCGCCGGCGCGCGCCTGCCGCGCGACTGGCCCAAGGAACTCCGCCCGGCGAACCCGGCACCGGAGCGACAGACCAACAAGGGAGAGCTTGGGGATGAATGACATGCAGTCGCCGCCTGGCTTCGGCAGGCGCGGTTTCCTGACCGGGGCGGCGAGCCTCGCGCTCGGCGGCGCCTTCGGTTCGCCGGTGATGGCACAGGGCACGCGGACGCTGCGCGTGCGCTTCGGCTCCGACATCTCGCAGCTGGATCCCGCGCGGATCTTCCAGAACGAGAACCAGTCCATCGCCAGCCACGTCTATTCCGGCCTGGTGCAGTACGACCAGGCGACCAACGCCATCGTGCCGGACCTCGCCACGGGCCATGAGGTCTCGGCCGACGGCACCGTCTGGACCTTCCGCCTGCGGCCGAACGTCACCTGGCACAAGGGCTACGGCGCCTTCACCTCGGACGACGTCAAGTTCTCCTTCGAGCGCGTGCTCGATCCCGCGACGGGCAGCCTCTATCGCGGCCAGCTCGCCGGCCTGCGGGAGATCCAGACCCCCGACCCGATGACGGTCCGCTTCGTGCTGGAGGCCGCGAATTCCGGCTTCCTCCACAAGCTCTGCGCCTTCAACCAGGGCTGGATCGTCTCCCGCCGCGCCGTGACGGAACTCGGCGAGCGCTACAGCATGAACCCGATCGGCACCGGCCCCTTCGTGTTCGAGCGCTGGACCACCGGCAACGAGGTGCGGCTGTCCGCCAACCCCGACTATTTCGGCGGCGCCTCGACGCTGAACGAGGTCGTCTTCCGCATCGTGCGCGACGAGACGGCGGCGGCGATCGCGCTGGAGAACCGCGAGCTCGACATCTTCTACGCGCTGCAGACGCCCGAGGTGATCGAGCGCCTGCGCCGCGCCCAGGGCATCTCCGTCCTCGACCGGCCGGCGAACAACACGGTCAACCTGGTGCTGAACACCACCGCCGGCCCGCTGCGCGACATCCGCGTGCGCCGCGCCATGGCCCACGCGATGAACCGTCGCGCGCTGATCGACGGCTTCTTCCGCGGCACGAAGTTCGAGGCGACGAGCGTGCTGACCTCGACCTTCCAGGAATTCTCCGAGGACGGCGTGCCGCGCTACGCCTTCGACCCCGACCGCGCCCGCGCCCTGCTGCGGGAGGCCAACGTCTCCAACTTCCGCTTCGAGATCACGACGGTCGGCCTGAACCCCTTCGACCGCTTCCCCGTCGCGCTGGCCAACGACCTGCAGCAGGTCGGTATCCAGGCGACGGTGCGCGTGCTGGAACGCGGCGCCTATGTCCAGGCGCGCAGCAGCGGCAACGTGCAGTCCTGCATCACCGCCGTCGTCGGCCCGCCCGACCCGGACAGCCCGCTGGTCACGCTGTACCACACGCGCAGCCATCCGCCGGGGCTCAACACCTCGCGCTACGACCGCGCGGACGAGTTGCTGGCGGAAGCCGCGCGCGCGCCCGACCTTCCCGCGCGGCGCGCCGTCTATAGCCGCCTGCTGCGCCAGACCATGGACGACCTGCCGGTCATCCCGCTCTACGCGGACCGGCTGTTCATCGCGCACGGCCCGACGGTGGCAGGCTTCGTGCAGAACAGCCTGTTCACGGTGAACGTGGCCCCGGTCTCGCTGCGCAGCGTCTGATGCCGCTTTACGTCGCCCGCTGCCTCGGCCAGCTTGCCGTCGCATTGGTCGGGATCGTCACGGTGGCCTTCTTCCTGATGAGGGCCATCCCTGGCGATCCCGCGCTCTACATGCTGGGCGACTTCGCAACGACCGAGGCGCTCGCCACGCTGCGCGCGCGCCTCGGTCTCGACCTGCCGGTCTGGCAGCAATACTTCGTCTTCCTCGCCCGCGCGGTTCAGGGCGACCTCGGCAATTCCGTGGTCACCGGCCAGCCCGCGCTGGCCGAGATCTGGGCGGCGGTGCCGCCTTCCGCCGCGCTCGCGGTCGCCGGCATGCTGGTCGCGGTGCTGGCGGGCGTGCCGCTCGGCATCGTCGCCGCGGTGCGACAGGGCACGGCGGTGGACGTCGCGGTGATGCTGGTGGCGCTGGGGGGCATCTCCTTCCCCGTCTTCTGGGTCGGGCTGGTCGCGATCCTGACCTTTTCGCACGCGCTCGGCCTGTTCCCTGCCCTCGGCGCCTCCAGCGAGCCCGGCTTCTGGAAGGGGCTGCACCACCTGGCGCTGCCCGCGCTGGTGCTCGGCCTTTCCGTCGCGGCCTACATCGCACGGCTGACGCGCTCCGCGATGCTGGAAGTGCTCGGCCAGGACCATATCCGCGTCGCGCGCGCCATGGGCGTGCCGGAGCGGCGCATCGTCTGGAAGCTCGCCTTCCGCAACGCGCTGATCCCCGTGCTGGCCGTGATCGGCGTGACCTTCGCCTGGTCGCTCGGCAACGCGATCCTGGTGGAGGCCGTGTTCAGCCGCCCCGGCCTCGGCTCCACCATCCTCAAGGCGATCCTCGCCCGCGACTACCAGCTGGTGCAGGCCGGCGTGCTGGTGCTGGCCGCCGCTGTCGTACTGCTCAACACCGCGCTCGATCTGGTCTACGGCGTGGTGGACCCGAGGCTGCGGCGCCGATGAGCACCATGGTCGAGGACATCGACGCCGCCGCCGAGGCCGCCGCGCGCCGCCGTGCCGCGATCCGTCGTTACACCAGCCATCCCGGCTTCATGATCGGCGCCGTCGGCATCTCGATCCTGGTCCTCGTCGCGCTCTTCGCGCCCTGGATCGCGCCCCATTCGCCGACGCGCACGGACCTGATGAACAATCTGGCGCCGCCCTCGGCCACGCACTGGCTCGGCACCGACCAGTTCGGGCGCGACGTTGCGTCGCGCCTGATCTACGGCGCGCAGGTCTCGCTGCAGGTCGGCTTCTTCGTCGTGCTGATCTCGCTGAGCCTCGGCACGCTGATCGGTGCCGTCGCGGGCTATGCCGGAGGTTTCGTGGAACGCGCGCTGGTCGCCGTCATCGACATCCTGCTCGCCTTCCCCTCCTTCCTGCTGGCGCTGGCGCTGGTCGCGGCGCGGGGCAACACGCTGGATTCGATCATCCTCGCGGTCGCCATCGCCTATACGCCGCGCGTCGCGGCGGTGATGCGCTCCGTCGTGCTGACCATCCGCCCGCGCCCCTTCATCGAGGCCTCGCGCGCCATCGGCCTCACGCCCTGGACCATCGTGCGCCGCCACGTCATCCCCAACGCGCTGCCGCCGGTGATCGTGGTCGCGACGGTCAGCGCGGCGACCGCGATCCTGGCGGAGGCGGGCCTATCCTTCCTGGGCCTAGGCGTGCAGCCGCCGACGCCGACCTGGGGCAACGTGATCGCGGAGGGCCAGACCTCCATCACGACCAATCCGCTGATCTCGCTCTCGGCCGGGCTGTGCATCGCCTTCACCGTCGTGGTGCTGAACCTGCTGGGCGACGGGCTGCGCGACACGCTCGATCCGCAGATGCGGCGCAACACGGGCAAGCTGCTGTGACCGCGGCCTTCGAGCTGCGCGGCCTGACCGCCGCCGTCCCCGGCGAGAAGACCGCCGTCCGCCTGGTGGAGGACGTCTCGCTGCACGTCCGCGCCGGCGAGACGCTGGCCGTGGTCGGCGAGAGCGGATCGGGCAAGACGGTCACCTTCACCTCTGCCCTCGGCCTGCTGCCGAAGCCCGGCCGCGTCATCGCGGGCCAGGCGCTGCTGGAAGGCGAGGACCTGCTGACGCTGCCGCCCGCCGAGCTCCGCCGCCGACGCGGCGCGCGGATCGGCATGGTCTTCCAGGACCCGCTGACCGGCCTCAACCCCGTCTTCACAGTCGGCGAGCAGATCGCGGAAGTCCTGCGCGGCCACCTGCCGATCCGCCGGCGCGAGGCGCGGGAGCGCGCCGTCGCCCTCCTCGCCCGCGTCCAGATCCCCGACCCCGCGCGCCGCATCGACGACTATCCCCACCAGTTCTCCGGCGGCATGCGCCAACGCGTGCTGATCGCCATGGCCATCGCGCTCGGCCCCCGCGTGCTGATCGCGGACGAGCCGACGACGGCGCTCGATGTCACGGTGCAGGCGCAGGTGCTGGATCTGCTCGGCGAACTCCGCGACGCCGAAGGCATGGGAATGGTGCTGATCACCCACGACCTCGGCGTCGTCGCGCGACAGGCCGACCGCGTTGCGGTGATGTATGCCGGCCGCGTCGTCGAGACCGGCACGGTCGCCGAGGTCTTCCGCGCGCCCCGCCACCCCTACACGATCTCGCTCTTCCGCAGCATCCCCGACCTCGACGCGCCGGCGGGTGCGAAGCTCGCGCCGATCGCGGGCAGCCCGCCCGATCCCGCGCGCCGTCCAGCGGGCTGCGCCTTCGCGCTGCGCTGCTTCGCCGTGTCCGACGACGCGGGCTGCCGCACGACACGCCCCGCCCTGACCGGCGCCGGCCACGAGGCCGCGTGCCACCGCCAGGGCGCGCTGGAGGCAGCGGCATGACCGCGCTGCTGGAGGTCGAGGACCTGCACCGCAGCTTCGCCGGCGGCAGCAGCCTGTTCGGCGCGAAGCGGCCCGCGGTCCGCGCCGTAGACGGCGTCTCCTTCACCCTCGCGCGCGGCGAGACGCTCGGCCTGGTCGGCGAGACCGGCAGCGGCAAGAGCACGCTGGGCCGCCTCGTGCTGCGCCTGATCGAACCGAGCGCCGGCAGCGTCCGCTTCGAAGGCGCCGACGTCACCGCCGCCTCCGCCCGCGCGCTGCGCGCGATGCGGCCGCGGATGCAGATGGTCTTCCAGGACCCCTACGGCTCGCTCGATCCCCGCATGACAGCGGCCGAGATCATCGCCGAGCCCATGACTGCGCATGGCGTCGCGCGGGCGGAGGCGCGGCGCCGCGCCGCGGAGACGCTCGGCCGCGTCGGCCTCTCGCCCGCCATGGCCGCGCGCTACCCCCATGAATTCTCCGGCGGCCAGCGCCAGCGCATCGGCATCGCGCGCGCCATCGCGCTCGATCCCGCGCTGGTCGTGCTGGACGAACCCGTCAGCGCGCTCGATGTCTCGGTGCAGGCGCAGATCCTGAACCTGCTGCAGGAAATCCAGGCGCGGTCTGCCGTCGCCTTCCTCTTCATCGCGCATGACCTGGCCGTGGTGCGTCATGTCAGCGACCGCGTCGCGGTGATGTATCTCGGCCGTGTGGTGGAGATGGCGCCGCGCGACGCGCTCTATGCCGCGCCGCGGCATCCCTACACGGTCTCGCTGCTGTCGGCGGTGCCGCGGCCCGATCCCGCGAGGGAACGCGCCCGCGCACGCATCCGGCCGATCGGCGAGATCGGCAGCGCCGCGGCGCTTCCGTCGGGCTGCCGCTTCCACCCGCGCTGCCCGCGCGCGCGGATCGTCGCCGCGCGCGGCGGCGAGACCGCGGAGGCCGCCGGCACCCGCCTGCCGCGCGCCTGCGTCGAGCAGGACCCCATGCTGACGCCGGCCGGGACCACCGCCCATCTCGCGGCCTGCCACTTCCCCGACGAAGCCTGAAGGAGACCCCCATGACCGTGACGCGCGAGCAGAACTATGTCGGCGTCTTCGACGGCAAGGTCGGCTACGGATCGAAGCCCGCGGTGATCGTGATCGACTTCACCCTGGCCTACACCACCCCGGGCTCGCCCTTCTTCGCCGAGGGCGTGGTGCGCGCCGTCGCCGACACCGCCCCGTTGCTCGCCGCCGCGCGCGCCGCCGGCATCCCCGTCATCCACACCCGCGTGGAGTACCACCCCTCCGGCGCCGATGGCGGCTGGTTCGTCCGCAAGGTGCCGGCGCTGCGCAGGATGATCGCGGGCGAGCCGCTCGCGCAGATCGACCCGAAAGTCGCGCCGCTGCCGGAGGAAGTCGTGCTGGTGAAGCAGTATCCCAGCCCCTTCTTCGGCACGCCGCTGGCGCCGATGCTCGCAGCCCTCGGCATCGACACGCTGATCCTGGCGGGCTGCTCCACCAGCGGTTGCGTCCGTGCCGGCGCACTGGACGGCGTGCAGCACGGCTACCGCGTGATCGTGCCGCGGGAATGCGTCGGCGACCGCCACGACGGCCCGCACGACGCCAACCTCTTCGACATCAACGCGAAGTATGGTGACGTGGTGGCCCGCGACGAGGTCATCGCGTATCTCAAGGGCCTGCCCGCGACGGCGGCGTGAGGGAGGAAAGCGAAGAATGAGTACGACGACGGCCGACGACGCGATCCGCGTCTACTGGATGACCGGCTGCTCCTCGTGCCTGCGCACGAAGGAGTTCCTGCAGAAGCACGGCGTCCCCTTCCTCTCGCGCAACGTGCTGGAGGACGAGGCGGCATATGAGGAGCTGGAACGCTTCGGCCTGAAGCAGGTCCCGATCGTCACGCGCGGCGATACCTGGGCCAACGGCCAGATCCTGCGCGACGTCGCGCAGCTCTGCGGCATCGCCTATGGCGCGCCGAAGATGCTGTCCGTGCCGGAGATGCGCAAGCGCCTGGATGCCGTCCTGGCCGGTACCGCGCGCTTCATCGCGCAGATGCCGGACGAGGCGCTGGCGCGCGAGCTGCCGAACCGCCCGCGCACCTTCGCGCAACTCGGCTGGCACATCTCCAACATCGCCGACGCCTTCCTGGAACACGAGGACGGCATCCCGCTGACCTTCGACAGCTACATGCGCGTGCCGGAGCCGTTGCAATCCGGCCGCGCCGAGCTCATCGCCTATGCCGAGACGATGCGACGTCGCATGGATGAGTGGTTCGACGGCCCCGGCCGCGACCGCGACTTGCGGAGCCGCGCCGACGTCTATTACGGCGAGCAGACCATGCACGAATTCCTCGAGCGCACGGTCTGGCACGCCGGCCAGCACGCCCGGCAGTTCATGTGGGTGCTGGAAGGGCTCGGCATCGCGCCCGACGGCCCGCTCGGCCGCGAGACCTTCGATGGGCTGCCGATGCCCGAGAAGGTCTGGGACGAGGCCGACCCTGCCAAGGTCCGCCGCGCGTCCTGACGCGCCGAACCCTGCGGCAGGGCATCGCCGGGACGATCCGTGCTGCCCATTCGCGGAAGGGTGGCGCCTTGCCCGGCATGAGCGCGACGATGAGCCCTTGCGTCCAACCGTCGAACGACCGCTCCGGCTCGCTGTCGGAGGCGCATCGACGAGTTCATGCCATGGCGTTGGGTCGCCAGCGACGAGGGCTGATCGTCGAGGGACGCCGCCAAGGCCGCGCGGGAGATGGCGCGCGGGTTGATCGAGGCGATCCACCTCCACCCCGAAGAAGGCAGCCTGCGTGTGGAAGTCCGCGGCGAGCTTGGCGCCATTCTTCGCTTGGCGGAGGGTGCCCGAAACGCGAAAAGCCCCGGCGATGGTGCCGAGGCTTTGGTAGGGCAAATCAAGGGGGATGCGGGGACAGGATTTGAACCTGTGACCTTCAGGTTATGAGCCTGACGAGCTACCGGGCTGCTCCACCCCGCGGT
>NZ_JBXVVR010000015.1:0-14566 GCF_057219975.1 Roseomonas sp. TF40
TGGATGAGGGCCTGCGCTTCGCGATCCGCGAGGGCGGCCGCACCGTCGGCGCCGGCGTCGTCGCCAGCATCGTCAAGTAGGCTTTCTGGCCCTCAAGCGCCGGGCGCGCGCTCCGCGCGCTTGGCTCGCCACATAGGTGGCGGGCCGCGTTCGCGGCCTCGGCCGCGCAAGGCGGCCGCAGGGGGGGCGAGAAATGCCGCTGCATGCGGTGGACAATTGAAAGGGGCGGGGCGCGCAGGCGTCCCGCCCCTTTCGCATTGCGGGGCGCTGGACAGGGCAGCGCGGCCTGCTTAGCAAGATCGCAGGCAGCAAGGGGCCATGCGGATGTCGCAACAGACCACCGAATTGGCGGGATTCGGCCGGCGGCTGGCCGCGCATCTGCTCGATCTGCTCTGGATGATCCCGCTGTCGCTGGTGCTGGGCGTGATCGGCGACGCGGTGCAGGGGGGAACCATGTCCCTCGGCGGGGAGATGATGGCGAGCCTGGTGGTGGCGCTGGTCGTCGTCTCCTTCTGGGCGGAACGCCAGGCCACGCCGGGCAAGCTCGCGCTCGGCCTGCGCATCGTGGATGCCCGCACGGGCGGGCCGGTGCCGGTGGGCAAGCTGCTGACCCGCTATGTCGGCTACATCCTCTCCGCCATCCCGCTCTGCCTGGGCTATCTGTGGATGCTGTGGGATTCGCGGCGCCAGACCTGGCACGACAAGATGGCGGCGACAGTGGTGGTGAAGCTCGTTCCGCGGGCCTGAGCCCGGCCGCGATGCAAAAACCGACGCGCGGAGGGCATTGAGGGCGCCATCGCATCTCGACAGGCCGCGCTGGCTGTTATAGATCGCCCTCCTCGCGCGGCGCCGTAGGGGCGTAGCTCAATTGGCTAGAGCGCCGGTCTCCAAAACCGGAGGTTGAGAGTTCGAGACCCTCCGCCCCTGCCACGCGCCGCGCGAGTTCCGCGACTGCCCCCCAGGCCCTTCGGGCCGGGGGGCGGCCCCGAAACCGGAGACAATTCGTCCTGTTGACCATGAAGGGGCCCCTCTTGGCCAAGCTCGATCCCGCGCAGTTCGTCCGTGAGGTGCGGCAAGAGGTGGCGCGAGTCACCTGGCCGTCCCGCAAGGAGACGCTGGTGACGACCGGTCTCGTCCTGGCGCTGTCGGCGCTGGCGGCGCTTTTCTTCCTGGTGGTGGACCAGGCCATCGCCTTCGCGATGCGCATGCTGTTCGGGGTGGGTGCGTGATGGCCGACAAGAAGTGGTACGTCGTTCACGTCTATTCGGGCTTCGAGAAGAAGATCTCGCAGCAGCTGCGTGAGCAGGCGGCGCAGAAGGGCCTCGCCGACGCCTTCGAGGAAATCCTGGTCCCGGCCGAGGAGGTCGTGGAGGTCAAGCGCGGCCAGAAGACCAACCAGGAGCGGAAGTTCTTCCCCGGCTATGTGCTGGTGAAGATGGAAATGACCGACGACGCCTGGCACCTGGTGAAGAACACCCCCAAGGTCACCGGCTTCCTCGGCGAGAAGAACCGCCCGACGCCGATCCGCGAGGCCGAGGCGCAGCGGATGCTCAAGCAGGTCCAGGACGGCGCCGACAAGCCGAAGCGCCCCGCCATCATCTTCGAGGTGGGCGAGCAGGTGCGCGTGGCGGATGGCCCCTTCACCAGCTTCAACGGCGTGGTCGAGGAAGTGGACGAGGAGAAGGGCCGCGTGAAGGTCAGCGTCTCCATCTTCGGCCGCTCCACCCCGGTCGAGCTCGAATACGGGCAGGTCGAGAAGCTCTAGGCACCCATGGATTGACAGGGCGGGGGCAAGGGCTTACACGCCCGCCTCCGCTGACGGCCCGGCTTCCCCGGGCTGTTTGGCGTTGCAGGAACGCGGGAGACCCGGGGACGGGTCGTTGGCACCGCGGGCCTCTGAAACGGACAGAGGACTGAAAAGTGGCGAAGAAGATTGTCGGCTACATCAAGCTGCAGATCCCTGCAGGCAAGGCGAACCCCTCGCCGCCGGTAGGCCCCGCGCTGGGTCAGCGCGGCCTGAACATCATGCAGTTCGTCAAGGAATTCAACGCGGCGACGCAGCAGATGGAGCCGGGCACCCCGACGCCGGTGGTCATCACCGCGTATTCGGACCGCACCTTCTCCTTCATCACCAAGACGCCGCCGAACACCTACTTCCTGATGAAGGCCGCGAAGATCGAGAAGGGCAGCCTGACCCCGGGGAAGGGCCCGAATGTCGGCCGCGTCACCAAGACGCAGCTGCGCGAGATCGCGGCGGTGAAGATGAAGGACATGAACTGCACCGATATCGAAAGCGCGGTGCGCATGCTCGCGGGCTCAGCCCGTTCGATGGGCATGACCGTGGTGGAGGGCTGACGCCATGGCGAAGCAGGGCAAGCGCCTGAAGGCGATCAATGCGGGCCTCGACGCCGAGAAGGTGTACGGGCTGGATGAGGCGATCAGCTTGGTGAAGGCGAACGCCAAGGCGAAGTTCGACGAGACGATCGAGATCTCGATGAACCTCGGCATCGACCCGCGCCATGCGGACCAGATGGTGCGCGGCGTGGTCGGCCTGCCGAACGGCACCGGCAAGACCGTGCGCGTGGGCGTCTTCGCCCGCGGCCCGAAGGCCGAGGAAGCCAAGGCCGCCGGCGCCGATGTGGTCGGCGCGGATGACCTCGCGGCGCTGGTGCAGGAAGGCAAGATCGAGTTCGATCGCTGCATCGCGACCCCGGACATGATGGCCCTGGTGGGCCGCCTCGGTAAGGTGCTCGGCCCGCGCGGCCTGATGCCGAACCCGAAGCTCGGCACCGTGACCATGGACGTGAAGGGCGCCGTGACGGCCGCCAAGGCCGGCCAGGTGGAGTTCCGCGCCGAGAAGGCCGGCATCATCCATGCCGGCATCGGCAAGGCGAGCTTCGAGGCCGACAGCCTCGCGGCCAATGCCCGCGCCTTCATCGACGCGATCCAGAAGGCCCGCCCGACCGGCGCCAAGGGCACCTATGTGAAGAAGGTGTCGCTCAGCTCCTCCATGGGCCCGGGCGTGAAGGTCGATATCGGCTCGCTCAGCGCCCAGGGCTGAGTTCGGCCCGAACAAGATTCGGCACGGAAGTGCCGGGCAGGGCAGGGGCCTCGGCCCCTGTCCGAACCTGTCGGAGACCTCCTGTGGCGATGTCGGCCTCGGCCGGCGCGCCTTGAAGCGGCCCTCGGGCGGCGCAGGGATAGACGGGGTGCCAGGAATTTCAGGTCATGCGGGTTCGTCCCGCCTGGCTTGGCTTTGCCGGTCCCGTTCCAGCAGGCCAATGGGGTCTGGGCGACAGCCCTGGCCCTTGCTTGAACCGGTCGTGGCCCTTCCAAAAGGTCGCTGACCAGATCGATCGGATCGACGTGGGGCGCAACGGCCTGTGGCCGCCCGCACCCGACGCCGTGAATCCGATCGGCCAACATGGAGACGGACGTGGACCGTACGGAAAAAGCCGCCTTCGTGAAGGCGCTGCAGACGGTTTTCGCGGAAACGTCGTTCGTGCTCGTCAGCCAGAACAAGGGCCTGACGGTTGCGGATGCGACGCGGCTGCGGAACCGCATGCGGGAAGCCGGCGCGACCTACAAGGTGGCGAAGAACCGGCTGGCGGCCATCGCCCTCGATGGTACGAGTTTCCAGGGCATCACGCCGCTGCTGAAGGGTCCGACCGCGCTTGCGTGGTCGCGCGACCCGGTGGCCGTGGCGAAGACCGCCGTGGAATTCGCCAAGACCAACGACAAGTTCGTGGTCCTTGGCGGAGCGCTCGGCACCCAGACGCTGGACGCCAATGGCGTCAAGGCGCTGGCCGAGCTGCCCTCGCTGGAGACGCTGCGCGCGCAGCTGCTCGGCCTGCTGCAGACCCCTGCGACTCGGATCGCGGGCGTGCTGCAGGCGCCGGGCTCGCAGCTCGCCCGGGTGTTCTCCGCCTACGCCAAGAAGGACGAAAGCCAGGAAGCGGCCTGAGGGGCCGTTTTCCCAGCCGACACCGATGCGCCCGGGCGGGTGTTCCGCTCGGGTGTTGCAAACATCAAGCCAAGCCATTAGATCGAAGGACATACGAACATGGCAGACCTCGCGCGACTGGTCGAAGAGCTTTCGGCCCTGACGGTTCTGGAGGCCGCTGAGCTCTCCAAGATGCTCGAAGAGAAGTGGGGCGTCTCCGCCGCCGCGCCGGTGGCGGTTGCCGCCGCTGCGCCGGCCGCCGCCGCCGCCGCCCCGGTCGAGGAGAAGACCGAGTTCACCGTCATCCTGAAGGCGGGTGGCGACAAGAAGATCAACGTGATCAAGGAGATCCGTACCATCACGGGTCTCGGCCTGAAGGAGGCCAAGGACCTCGTTGAGGGCGCGCCGAAGACCGTGAAGGAAGGCGTGAGCAAGGACGAGGCCCAGAAGATCAAGAAGGTCCTCGAGGAGAACGGCGCCCAGGTGGACATCACCTGAGCCCTTGCGCCGCAGGCTGGGCGATCCGGCTCGGCCGCGGCGCGAAACCCCTTCGGTCGGTGACCGGGGGGCACTATATCGGAGGGAACGGGCGGGAATCCGAAGTCGGAATCCCGCCCGCGCCTGCGTTTTGAGCGTTGAAGTTGCGGCGGCGCTGCCAGGAACTGAGGTGGGCGCCGGGTGATTGAGAGTGCTGCGTGGCGCAGTCCGGGCCTGTCGGTCCGGGAGGACGTGCCGCGCGGCGATGGCCTTCCCGACCAGGCGGGTGGGCCACAGCGGAAATGGGAAGCGGGACAGGCATGAACGCTATCACGAAGTCCTTCACGGGTCGCAAGCGCATCCGGCGGTCTTTCGGGCGCCTGCCCGAAGTGCAGCAGATGCCCAACCTCATCGATGTGCAGCGCGCCTCCTATGAGGGCTTCCTGCAGATGGGCGTCGATCCGGATTCGCGGACCCATGCGGGTCTGCAGGAGGTCTTCAAGTCGGTCTTCCCGATCGACGATTTCGGCGGCCGCGGCCGGCTGGAATTCGTCCAGTACGAGCTGGAAGAGCCGAAATACGACGTCGAGGAATGCATCCAGCGCGGCCTGACCTTCGCCGCCCCGCTCAAGGTGCGCCTGCGCCTGATCGTCTGGGACGTGGATGAGGATACGGGCAGCCGCTCCGTCCGCGACATCAAGGAGCAGGACGTCTACATGGGCGACATGCCCCTGATGACGGAGAACGGCACCTTCATCATCAACGGCACCGAGCGCGTCATCGTCTCGCAGATGCATCGCAGCCCGGGCGTGTTCTTCGACCACGACAAGGGCAAGACGCACAGCAGCGGCAAGTATCTCTTCGCCGCGCGCGTCATCCCCTATCGCGGCTCCTGGCTCGATTTCGAATTCGACGCCAAGGACATCTGCTACGTCCGCATCGACCGCAAGCGCAAGCTGCCGGCGACCACGCTGCTCTATGCGCTCGACAGCGCCTGGACCGAGGCGCAGCGCGCCGAACGCGCCGCCGCCGGCCTGCCGCCGCTCGAGATCAACGAGATCCGCGGCATGGACGGGGAGGAGATCCTCAACGCCTTCTATGGCCAGGTGGTGTTCACGCGCGGCCCCAAGGGCTGGTCGCGCCCCTTCGACCCGGAGACCTTCCGCAGCGCCAAGCTGCCCGAGGCGCTGATCGACGCCAAGACCGGCGCCGTGGTGGCCGAGAAGGACGCCAAGGTCACGCCGCGCCAGGCGCGCAAGATCGCCGAGGGCGGGACGACCGAGGTGCTGGTCAGCCGTGCCGAGATGATCGGCCGCTTCGCCGCCGAGGACATGGTGAACCTCGAGACCGGCGAGATCTGGGCCGAGGCCGGCGAGGAGCTGACCGAGGCCAAGCTGAACCTGATCGAGGAAGCGGGCATCGACCGCCTGCCGACGCTCGCGATCGACCAGTCCACCGGTCCCTGGATGCGCAACACGCTCGCGGTGGACAAGAACTCCAACCGCGACGAAGCGCTGATGGACATCTACCGGGTGATGCGCCCGGGCGAGCCGCCGACCGCCGAGACGGCCGAGACGCTGTTCCGCGGCCTGTTCTTCGACGCCGACCGCTATGACCTCTCCGCCGTCGGCCGCGTGAAGATGAACATGCGCCTGGGCTTCTCCGCCGAGGAAGTGCCCGACACGGTCCGCACGCTGCGCAAGCAGGACGTGGTCGAGACGCTGCGCGTGCTGCTGCAGCTCAAGGACGGCAACGGCTCCATCGACGACATCGACAATCTCGGCAATCGCCGCGTGCGCTCGGTGGGCGAGCTGATGGAGAACCAGTATCGCGTCGGCCTGCTGCGCATGGAGCGCGCGATCAAGGAGCGCATGGGCTCCGTCGACATCGACACGGTCATGCCGCACGATCTGATCAATGCGAAGCCGGCCGCCGCCGCGGTGCGCGAATTCTTCGGCTCCTCGCAGCTCAGCCAGTTCATGGACCAGACCAACCCGCTCTCCGAGGTGACGCACAAGCGCCGCCTCTCGGCGCTTGGCCCGGGCGGTCTGACGCGCGAGCGCGCCGGCTTCGAGGTGCGCGACGTGCACCCGACGCATTACGGCCGCATCTGCCCGATCGAGACGCCGGAAGGCCCCAACATCGGCCTGATCAACTCGCTCGCTACCTTCGCCAAGGTGAACAAGTACGGCTTCATCGAGACGCCCTATCGCCTGGTGCGTGAGGGCCAGATCGTGGACGCCAAGCCGCGCTACCTCTCCGCAATGGAAGAGGAGCGCCTGGTGGTGGCGCAGGCCGATGCCTCCGTGGATGGCGAGGGCCGCTTCACCAGCGAACTCGTCTCGGTGCGCGACGGCGGCGATTTCCGCCTCGTGAAGCCCGAGGAAGTGACGGCGATCGACGTCTCGCCGAAGCAGCTCGTCTCGGTCGCCGCGGCGCTCATCCCGTTCCTCGAGAACGATGACGCCAACCGCGCGCTGATGGGCTCGAACATGCAGCGCCAGGCGGTGCCGCTGATCAAGTCGGACGCGCCGCTGGTGGGCACAGGCATGGAAGCGGCCGTGGCGCGCGATTCGGGGGCGACGATCGTGGCGCGCCGCGAAGGCGTGATCGACAGCATCGACGGCGCGCGCATCGTGGTGCGCGCCACCGGCGAGGACAACACGACGCGTGGCGTCGACATCTACCGCCTGCGCAAGTTCCAGCGCAGCAACCAGAGCACCTGCATCAACCAGCGCCCGCTGGTGAAGGTGGGCGACCGGGTTGCGGCCGGCGACATCATCGCCGACGGGCCGAGCACGGAGCTGGGCGAGCTGGCGCTGGGCCGCAACGCGCTCGTCGCCTTCATGCCCTGGAACGGCTACAACTTCGAAGATTCGATCCTGATCTCCGAGCGCATCGCGCGCGATGACGTCTTCACCTCGATCCACATCGAGGAGTTCGAGGTCATGGCCCGCGACACCAAGCTGGGCCAGGAAGAAATCACCCGCGACATCCCGAATGTCGGCGAGGAAGCGCTGCGCAACCTCGACGAAGCGGGCATCGTCTATATCGGCGCCGAGGTGCAGCCGGGCGACATCCTGGTCGGCAAGGTGACGCCGAAGGGCGAGAGCCCGATGACGCCGGAGGAGAAGCTGCTGCGCGCCATCTTCGGCGAGAAGGCCTCCGACGTGCGCGACACCTCGCTGCGCCTGCCGCCGGGCGTGGCCGGCACCATCGTCGATGTGCGCGTCTTCTCCCGCCGCGGCGTGGACAAGGATGAGCGCGCCATGGCGATCGATCGCGCCGAGATCGAGCGCCTGGCCAAGGACCGCGACGACGAGAAGGCGATCCAGGAGCGTTCCTTCCATTCGCGCCTGCGCGAGAAGCTGCTCGACCGCAAGGCGAGCGGCGGCTTCAAGGGTGTGAAGGCGGGCACGCATATCGACGACTCGGTGCTCGACCAGTTCGCCAAGGCCACCTGGCGCCAGATCGGCGTGCAGGACGATGCGGCGATGGCGGAGATCGAGGCGCTGAAGCGCGAATTCGACGCCGCCGTCGAGCGCCTGCAGAAGCGCTTCGAGAGCAAGGTCGAGAAGCTGCAGCGCGGCGACGAGTTGCCGCCCGGCGTGATGAAGATGGTCAAGGTCTTCGTGGCCGTGAAGCGCAAGCTGCAGCCCGGCGACAAGATGGCCGGCCGCCATGGCAACAAGGGCGTCGTCTCGCGCGTCGTGCCGATCGAGGACATGCCCTTCCTGGAGGACGGCACCTCGGTTGACCTCGTGCTGAACCCGCTCGGCGTGCCCTCGCGCATGAATGTGGGGCAGATCCTCGAGACGCATCTCGGCTGGGCCTGCGCCAACATGGGCAAGCAGATCGGCGAGCTCGTCGAGGAATATCGCCGCGGCGGCGCGATGCGCGAGGAGCTGATCGCGAAGCTGGCGGAGGCCTATCCCGCCGAGACGATGAAGGCCGAGATCGAGCCGCTGGACGACGACCAGCTGATCGAGCTGTGCGAGAACCTGAAGAAGGGCGTGCCGATCGCGACGCCGGTCTTCGACGGCGCGCGCATGGCCGACATCGAGGGGATGCTCGACAAGGCCGGCCTCGACCGTTCGGGCCAGGTCTGGCTGCATGACGGCCGTTCGGGCGAGCGGTTCGAGCGCAAGGTCACGGTCGGCTACATCTACATGCTGAAGCTGCACCACCTGGTGGATGACAAGATCCACGCCCGCTCCATCGGCCCCTACTCGCTCGTCACGCAGCAGCCGCTGGGTGGCAAGGCGCAGTTCGGCGGTCAGCGCTTCGGCGAGATGGAGGTCTGGGCGCTCGAGGCCTATGGCGCCGCCTACACGCTGCAGGAAATGCTGACGGTGAAGTCTGACGACGTGTCGGGCCGCACCAAGGTGTACGAGGCGATCGTGCGCGACCAGGACAGCTTCGAGGCAGGCGTGCCGGAATCCTTCAACGTGCTGGTGAAGGAGCTGAAGTCGCTCGGCCTCAACGTCGATCTCGAGAACCGACCGTCCTGATGGGCGGCGGCTTCCCGATTCCCTTTCTCGCCGCCGGCGCGCGTGATGGCGCCGGCGCTCCTCATGGAGTGAGCGCATGAACGAGCTGATGAAGATCCTCGGCCAGACCGGCCAGGCGATGACCTTCGACCAGATCCGCATCTCGATCGCCTCGCCGGAGCAGATCCGCTCCTGGTCCTATGGCGAGATCAAGAAGCCGGAGACGATCAACTACCGCACCTTCAAGCCGGAGCGCGACGGGCTTTTCTGCGCGCGCATCTTCGGTCCGATCAAGGACTACGAGTGCCTGTGCGGCAAGTATAAGCGCATGAAGTTCCGCGGCATCATCTGCGAGAAGTGCGGCGTCGAGGTCACGCTCGCCAAGGTGCGGCGCGAGCGCATGGGCCATATCGAGCTCGCCTCGCCGGTCGCGCATATCTGGTTCATGAAGTCGCTGCCCTCGCGCGTCGGCCTGATGGTCGACATGTCGCTGAAGGAGCTGGAGAAGGTCCTGTACTTCGAGAGCTATGTGGTGCTCGAGCCTGGCCTGACCGACCTCAAGCTGCACCAGCTGCTGACCGAGGACCAGTTCCAGAACAAGCAGGATGAGTTCGGCGAGGACGCCTTCAGCGTCGGCATCGGCGCCGAGGCGGTGAAGCAGATGCTCGCCGCGATCGATCTCAACCGGGAAGCCGCGCAGCTGCGCGCCGACCTGAAGGAGACGACCTCCGAGGCCAAGCGCAAGAAGCTCGTGAAGCGTCTCAAGATGCTGGAGAGCTTCGCCGAGGGTGGCGCGCGCCCTGAGTGGATGATCCTGGACGTCGTGCCGGTGATCCCGCCCGAGCTGCGCCCGCTGGTGCCGCTCGACGGCGGGCGCTTCGCGACCTCGGATCTGAACGACCTCTATCGTCGTGTCATCAACCGCAACAACCGCCTGAAGCGGCTCATCGAACTGCGCGCGCCGGACATCATCGTGCGCAACGAGAAGCGCATGCTGCAGGAAGCCGTTGACGCGCTGTTCGACAATGGCCGTCGCGGCCGCGCCATCACCGGGGCCAACAAGCGCCCGCTGAAGTCGCTCTCCGACATGCTGAAGGGCAAGCAGGGCCGCTTCCGCCAGAACCTGCTCGGCAAGCGCGTCGACTATTCCGGCCGTTCGGTGATCGTCGTCGGGCCGGAGATGAAGCTGCACCAGTGCGGCCTGCCGAAGAAGATGGCGCTGGAGCTGTTCAAGCCCTTCATCTACTCGAAGCTCGAGAAGTACGGCCACGCCACCACCATCAAGGCCGCGAAGCGGATGGTGGAGAAGGAGCGCCCGGAGGTCTGGGACATCCTCGAGGAGGTGATCCGCGAGCACCCGGTGCTGCTGAACCGCGCGCCGACGCTGCACCGCCTGGGCATCCAGGCCTTCGAGCCGGTGCTGGTCGAGGGCAAGGCGATCCAGCTGCACCCGCTTGTCTGCACCGCCTTCAACGCGGATTTCGACGGCGACCAGATGGCGGTGCATGTGCCGCTCTCGCTGGAAGCGCAGCTCGAAGCGCGCGTGCTGATGATGTCCACCAACAACATCCTCAGCCCCGCCAACGGCAAGCCGATCATCGTGCCGAGCCAGGACATCGTGCTCGGCCTCTACTACCTCGCGCTCGAGACGCCGGAATTCCGCGAGGCGGCCAAGCATATCGAGCGCGTGAAGGCGCTGGTCGCGGGTGCGGCCGGCAAGGCGGCCGATTCGCTCTCGGCCGAAGAGCGTGAGGCGCTGAACTTCCGCCCGCAGGTCTATGGCGGGCTGGGTGAGGTGGAGCAGGCGCTCTCCAACGGCACGATCCGCCTGCATTCGGCCGTCTTCGCGCGCGTTCCCGCGCCGACCGAGGCGAATCCGAAGCGCATGGAGACGGTGCTGACGACGCCGGGCCGGATGATGATGGGCGCGCTGCTGCCCAGGGATCCGCGCACGCCCTTCAGCCTCGTCAACCGGATGCTGACGAAGAAGAACATCTCCGACGTGATCGACGCGGTGTATCGCCACTGCGGCCAGAAGGAGAGCGTGATCTTCGCCGACCGGCTGATGGGGCTCGGCTTCCGCAACGCGGCGAAGGCGGGCATCTCGTTCGGCAAGGACGACATGGTCATGCCGGACAACAAGTACGACCTGATCGGCACGACCAAGGAGCAGGTGAAGGAGTTCGAGCAGCAATACCTCGACGGCCTGATCACCGCGGGCGAGCGCTACAACAAGGTCGTCGACGCCTGGTCGCGCTGCACCGAGGAAGTGGCGCAGGCCATGATGAAGGAGATCAGCAAGGCCGAGCTCGGCAAGCCGATCAACTCGGTGTGGATGATGTCGCACTCCGGCGCGCGCGGTTCGCCCGCGCAGATGCGCCAGCTCGCCGGCATGCGCGGCCTGATGGCCAAGCCCTCGGGCGAGATCATCGAGCAGCCGATCATCAACTGCTTCAAGGAAGGCCTGACGGTTCTCGAGTACTTCAACTCCACCCACGGCGCCCGCAAGGGCCTGGCGGATACGGCGCTGAAGACCGCGAACTCCGGCTACCTGACGCGGCGTCTGGTCGACGTGGCGCAGGATTGCATCATCGTCGAGGATGATTGCGGCACCGAGCGCGGCATCACCGTGCGCGCCGTGATGGATGGCGGCGAGGTGGTCTCGAGCCTCTCGGAGCGCATCCTGGGCCGCACCACGCAGGAAGACGTGATCGACCCGGCGACGGGCGCGGTCATCGTCAAGCGCAACATGCTGATCGAGGAGCCCGAGGCCGAGGCGATCGAGAAGGCGGGCGTGGAGGCGGTGAAGATCCGCTCCGTGCTCACCTGCGATGCGCGAGTCGGCGTCTGCGGCCAGTGCTATGGCCGCGACCTCGCGCGCGGCACCCCGGTGAATGTCGGCGAGGCCGTGGGCGTCATCGCCGCGCAGTCGATCGGCGAGCCGGGCACGCAGCTCACCATGCGCACCTTCCACATCGGCGGTGCGGCGCAGCGTGGCGCCGAGCAGTCGGCGGTGGAGGCGATCGCGGATGGCACGGTGAAGTTCCTCAACCGCTCCGTCGTCATCAACAGCCAGAACGCCGCCATCGTCATGAGCCGCAACTGCGAGGCGGTGCTCTATGACGTGAATGGCCGCGAGCGTGGCCGCATGCGCGTGCCCTATGGTGCCAAGCTGCTGACCGAGGAAGGCCAGAGCGTCACCCGCGGCACCAAGCTGGCCGAGTGGGACCCCTTCACCCTGCCGATCATCACCGAGCGTCAGGGCAAGGTAGAATACGCCGACCTGATCGAGAACGTGACGCTGATGGACCGCACCGACGAGGTGACGGGCCTGAGCTTCAAGGAAGTGGTCGAGTACAAGCAGGTCGGCCGTGGCGCGGACCTCCGGCCGCGCCTGATCATGAAGGACGCGAACGGCAACGTCGTGAAGCGCGAGAACGGCAGTGAGGCCATCACCTTCCTGCCGCCGGGCTCGCTGCTCTCGGTGGAGAACGGCAAGGAGGTGAATGCGGGCGACGTGATCGCGCGCATGCCGCGCGAATCGTCGAAGACGCGCGACATCACCGGCGGTCTGCCCCGAGTCGCGGAGCTGTTCGAGGCCCGCCGCCCGAAGGACGCCGCGATCATCGCGGATGTCGACGGGCGCGTGGAGTTCGGCAAGGACTACAAGGCAAAGCGCCGCATCCTCGTGGTGCCGGAGCAGATCGGCGACGATCCGCCCACGCCGCGTGAATACCTGGTGCCGAAGGGCAAGCACGTCTCGGTGCAGGAAGGCGACTATGTGAAGGCCGGCGACCCGCTCGTCGACGGCCCGCGCGTGCCGCATGACATCCTGCGCGTGCTCGGGGTGGAGGCGCTGGCCAACTACCTCGTGAACGAGATCCAGGACGTCTATCGCCTGCAGGGCGTGAAGATCAACGACAAGCACATCGAGGTGATCGTTCGCCAGATGCTGCAGAAGGTCGAGATCCTCGACGCCGGCGACACGACCTATCTGGTGGGCGAGACAGTCGAGCGAATCGAGTTCGAGATGGAGAACGAGAAGCGACTCGCCCTGAAGGAACGCCCCGCGCGCGCCGAGCCGGTGCTGCAGGGCATCACCAAGGCGTCGCTGCAGACCACCTCCTTCATCTCGGCCGCCTCTTTCCAGGAGACGACTCGGGTGCTGACCGAGGCCGCCACGGCGGGCAAGGTCGATAACCTGGCCGGTCTGAAGGAAAACGTGATCGTGGGCCGCCTGATCCCGGCGGGCACGGGCAGCGTGATGAACCGCCTGCGGGCCGTGGCGGCGCAGCGGGACCGGGGGCGCATCCCCACGGCGCCTGCCCCCCTCCCGGGCCCGTCGCGGGCGGCCGAATAGGCAGGGCAGGGCGCCAAGCCCAGCTGATGCGGGGCCGGTTCCGGAAGGGACCGGCCCCGTCGCTTTTCGGGGTGGGTGTTTTTGGGCGGGCTTCGCTTGACTCACCCCGGGCCGACAGATATATCGCCGCTCCCTGGCAGGGGCTGGCGCATCACGCTACGGCCCGGTCAGGCTTTTATTTTGGTCCAACAGCTTTGTGTTGCCGGCGCCGCCCCTTCGGGAGCTGAGGCCGGTGGCTGGACAGGAGCCCGCAGGGGCGCGCATTTGCGCGTTCCAGGCGGGCGAATGCTCTTTGCAAGGCTGGGGGATACCGGACGGGCACGAAGGGGCGTCATGCCGACGATCAACCAGCTCATTGCCAACGGGCGTGAGCCTCTCGCGAAGCGGAACAAGGTTCCGGCGCTGCAGGGCAGCCCGCAGAAGCGCGGCGTCTGCACGCGCGTCTACACGACCACGCCAAAGAAGCCGAACTCGGCGCTCCGCAAGGTCGCGAAGGTGCGCCTGACGAACGGCTACGAAGTCGTGAGCTACATCCCCGGCGAAGGCCACAACCTGCAGGAACACTCCGTGGTGCTGATCCGCGGCGGCCGCGTGAAGGACCTTCCCGGCGTGCGCTATCACATCCTGCGCGGTGTGCTCGATACGCAGGGCCTGCCGAAGCGGCGCAAGCGGCGCTCGCTGTACGGCGCCAAGCGGCCGAAGTGAGGAGCTGAGACATGTCGCGCCGCCATAGCGCCGAGAAGCGTGAAGTCCTCCCCGACCCGAAGTTCGGGGATGTCGTGCTCAGCCGTTTCATGAACGTGCTGATGTATGACGGGAAGAAGAGCACCGCAGAGGGCATCGTCTATGCCGCCATGGATACGCTGAAGCGTCGTGGTGGTCCGAACAGCGATCCGCTGCGCGTGTTCCATGAAGCCATGGACAATGTGAAGCCGGCCGTCGAGGTTCGCAGCCGCCGCGTCGGTGGCGCGACCTACCAGGTGCCCGTCGAGGTGCGCCCCGAGCGCCGCCAGGCCCTGGCAATCCGCTGGCTCATCGACGCCGCCCGCAAGCGCGGCGAGCACACGATGGAAGACCGCCTGTCCGCTGAGCTGATGGACGCCGCGAACAACCGCGGTTCGGCCGTCAAGAAGCGCGAAGACACGCACCGGATGGCAGAGGCCAACAAGGCCTTCAGCCACTACCGCTGGTAACACGATCCGATCTTGAGGACCTGAGCAATGGCCAAGGCGAAATTCGAGCGTAACAAGCCGCACTGCAACATCGGGACGATCGGGCACGTTGACCACGGCAAGA
>NZ_JBXVVR010000016.1:0-5663 GCF_057219975.1 Roseomonas sp. TF40
GGGATGCGGGGACAGGATTTGAACCTGTGACCTTCAGGTTATGAGCCTGACGAGCTACCGGGCTGCTCCACCCCGCGGTGGTGAGGCTATGTTGTGATGTGAGTGAGGATCCGGCGTGGTGGCCCGGCGACGACCTACTCTCCCGCGTCTTGAGACGCAGTACCATGGGCGCTGGGGTGTTTCACGGCCGAGTTCGAGATGGGATCGGGTGTATCATCCCCGCGATGGCCACCGGGCCACCAGGCCGGATCCTGTGAAGTATCACAACATATGACGGGTGTTGTTCGGATTTGGCGATTGGAAGTGTGTGTTGTGTGTGTTGCGCGGCTTGGTGCTGCGCGCGGCGTGGGTTGTTTTTGAGGCAACCCTGGCCGGTGCGATGGTGATGGATTGAGTTCTATCGGGCTATTAGGACCGCTCAGCTGAGAGAGTTACCCCTCTTACACCTGCGGCCTATCAACGTGGTGGTCTTCCACGGCCCTCGGCGAGACCTCGTCTTGAGGCTGGTTTCCCGCTTAGATGCCTTCAGCGGTTATCCATTCCGCACTTGGCCACCCAGCCATGCCACGGGCGTGACAACTGGTTCACCAGAGGTGCGTCCATCCCGGTCCTCTCGTACTAGGGACAGATCCTCTCAAGTCTCGTACACCCACAGCAGATAGGGACCGAACTGTCTCACGACGTTCTAAACCCAGCTCACGTACCGCTTTAATCGGCGAACAGCCGAACCCTTGGGACCTGCTCCAGCCCCGGGATGCGATGAGCCGACATCGAGGTGCCAAACCTCCCCGTCGATGTGGACTCTTGGGGGAGATCAGCCTGTTATCCCTAGAGTACCTTTTATCCGTTGAGCGATGGCCCTTCCACGCGGGACCACCGGATCACTAAGGCCGACTTTCGTCTCTGTTCGCGCCGTCGCGCTCACAGTCAGGCGGGCTTGTGCCTTTGCACTCAACAGCCGATGTCCGACCGGCTTGAGCCCACCATCGCGCGCCTCCGTTACCATTTGGGAGGCGACCGCCCCAGTCAAACTGCCCACCACGCAGGGTCCCGGCCCCGGATAACGGGGCTCGGTTAGACGCCAGAAAAGCACAGGGTGGTATTTCAAGGTTGGCTCCACACAAGCTAGCGCCCATGCTTCAAAGCCTCCCACCTATCCTACACAGTCCCTTCCTGGCGCCACTGCGAAGCTGCAGTAAAGGTTCATAGGGTCTTTCCGTCTGACTGCGGGTACCCCGCATCTTCACGGGGAATTCAATTTCGCTGAGCCCATGCTGGAGACAGTGGGGAGGTCGTTACGCCATTCGTGCAGGTCGGAACTTACCCGACAAGGAATTTCGCTACCTTAGGACCGTTATAGTTACGGCCGCCGTTTACCGGGGCTTCGGTTCGATGCTTGCACATCTCCCCTTGACCTTCCGGCACCGGGCAGGCGTCAGACCCTATACGTCGTCTCACGACTTCGCAGAGCCCTGTGTTTTTACTAAACAGTCGCCACCCCCTGGTCTGTGCCACCCACCAACACTTGCGTGCCAGCAGGTCTCGCTTATCCCGAAGTTACGCGAGCAATTTGCCTAGTTCCTTCAGCATGGTTCCCTCAAGCGCCTTGGAATACTCATCCAGTCCACCTGTGTCGGTTTAGGGTACGGTCCATATGCCAGAGCTATTTCCCGAGCCGATCCAACAGCACCTCCAATCCAATAAGGAGACACTGCACTTCACGGCTGTCACTTCTGGCGGGCCCAGGAATATTCACCTGGTTCCCATCGGCTACGGCTCTCGCCCTCGCCTTAGGGGCCGGCTCACCCTGCGCGGATTGGCCTTGCGCAGGAACCCTTGGACTTTCGGCGGGAGGGGTTCTCACCCTCCTTGTCGCTACTCATGTCCGCATTCGCACTTCCCATACCTCCACGGCCCCTCACGGATACCGCTTCACAGGCCTAGGGAACGCTCCGCTACCGCGCGTCTTTCGACGCACCCACAGCTTCGGCTCGTGGCTTGAGCCCCGTTACATTTTCGCCGCAGAACAGCTTGTTTAGACCAGTGAGCTATTACGCTTTCTTTAAAGGATGGCTGCTTCTAAGCCAACCTCCTGGTTGTTTTGGCCGTCCCACATGCTTTCCCACTTAGCCACGAATTAGGGGCCTTAGCTGGTGGTCTGGGCTGTTTCCCTCTCGACAATGGACCTTAGCACCCACTGTCTGTCTGCCACCTTATACTCACCGGCATTCGGAGTTCGGTTGGGTTTGGTAGGACTTTGGGTCCCCCTAGCCCATCCGGTGCTCTACCTCCGGCGGTAAACAGATGACGATCTACCTCAATAGATTTCGCGGAGAACCAGCTATTTCCCGGTTTGATTGGCCTTTCACCCCTAGCCACAGATCATCCCCGACTTTTTCAACAGGCGTGGGTTCGGCCCTCCAGTGGGTGTTACCCCACCTTCAGCCTGTCCATGGCTAGATCACCAGGTTTCGGGTCTTCTGCCGGCAACTGAGCGCCCTATTCGGACTCGCTTTCGCTGCGCCTACACCTAACGGCTTAAGCTTGCTGCCAACAGAAACTCGCGGACCCATTATACAAAAGGTACGCCGTCACCCTTGCGGGCTCCGACTGCTTGTAGGCGCTCGGTTTCAGGTCTCTTTCACTCCCCTCGTCGGGGTGCTTTTCACCTTTCCCTCACGGTACTTGTGCACTATCGGTCGCCAGAGAGTATTTAGGCTTAGAGGGTGGTCCCCCTACGTTCAGACAGGGTTTCACGTGCCCCGCCCTACTCAAGGATCACATGAAGCACTACGCCTACGGGGCTATCACCCGCTATGGCAGACCTTTCCAGATCCTTCGGCTTCTCTTCATGCAACCACTGGCCTGCTCCGCGTTCGCTCGCCACTACTAGCGGAATCTCTGTTGATGTCTTTTCCTCCAGGTACTGAGATGTTTCAGTTCCCCGGGTTCGCCTCCTCACCCTATGAATTCAGGTGAGGATCTCCTTGCGGAGGGGTTTCCCCATTCGGATATCCGCGGATCAACGATCGCTCGCATCTCCCCGCGGCTTTTCGCAGCGTGCCACGTCCTTCATCGCCTTCTGGCGCCAAGGCATCCACCGAACGCCCTTGTCACACTCACTCTCACCACCACCGCCCGCGCGCAGGACCAAACCGCGCCATGCCCCTCTCGAGACACACCACAGAACGCCCTGACCAGGTCAGCAGCAGCTCAACTCACACAACTCACACTTCCAAGGCAGATCACGCACCCAACCCGCCGCCAGGTCTCCCCGACAACGCAGCCAGGCTGCGATCCACCAAATCCGATTCACCGTTTGAAAGAACATGCCCAACGCCAGCCCAAAGGCCCGCGCCAGGAAATCTGTTGAGGGAAGGCAGCGCCGAACAGGCTCGCGCCCGCTCAAGGCACCGCTCCGGCAGCAAGCCAGCTTCAAGAGCCAGCCTTGCAACATGGAGGCTAACGGATTCGAACCGATGACCCCCTGCTTGCAAAGCAGGTGCTCTACCAGCTGAGCTAAGCCCCCGTTGGATACCGGCCCATCACCGGAAGTGAACAAGAACGCGCCCGCCAACCGTTCCGCTGGCCGCACGCCGGGCTGCGCGGCAGCGCCGCGCAGATCCCTTTTCGCTCCCTTCCGGGGGATACTTTCTTTTGGCTTTGCCAAAAGAAAGTATGGGCCAGGGAGGACTTGAACCTCCGACCCCACGCTTATCAAGCGTGTGCTCTAACCAACTGAGCTACTGGCCCCTAAGGCCAACTCTATCGAAAACACCCCTGCCTTTTCAGGCGGAGGGAGGGGCAGCCGGATGGACGCAAGATCGTCAGTGAGAGCTTCCAGCAAGCAACCCGCATCCGCGGGCCGCCACCTTCGGCAAGGTCCATTTCAGGACCATGTCAGACGCAGGCATTTCTATTTTCAGGATGCACCAGCCGAGAGGCCTAAACCCCTCACCCCAGTCGCATTCCTTGAAAGGAGGTGATCCAGCCGCAGGTTCCCCTACGGCTACCTTGTTACGACTTCACCCCAGTCACTGACCCTACCGTGGTGACCTGCGTCCTTGCGGTTCGCGCAGCCACTTAAGGTAGAACCAACTCCCATGGTGTGACGGGCGGTGTGTACAAGGCCCGGGAACGTATTCACCGCGGCGTGCTGATCCGCGATTACTAGCGATTCCACCTTCACGCACCCGAGTTGCAGGGTACGATCTGAACTGAGACGGCTTTTCGGGATCGGCTTGGCATCGCTGCCTCGCATCCCTCTGTCACCGCCATTGTAGCACGTGTGTAGCCCAGCCCATAAGGGCCATGAGGACTTGACGTCATCCCCACCTTCCTCCGGCTTGTCACCGGCAGTTCCACCAGAGTGCCCACCCAGACGTGCTGGCAACTGGAGGCGAGGGTTGCGCTCGTTGCGGGACTTAACCCAACATCTCACGACACGAGCTGACGACAGCCATGCAGCACCTGTGCGCCACGCCCCTTGCGGGGAAAGTCCATCTCTGAACCGGTCGTGGCCATGTCAAGGGCTGGTAAGGTTCTGCGCGTTGCTTCGAATTAAACCACATGCTCCACCGCTTGTGCGGGCCCCCGTCAATTCCTTTGAGTTTCAACCTTGCGGCCGTACTCCCCAGGCGGTGCGCTTACCGCGTTAGCTACAACACTGAAGTTCTAAGAACCCCAACATTCAGCGCACATCGTTTACGGCGTGGACTACCAGGGTATCTAATCCTGTTTGCTCCCCACGCTGTCGCGCCTCAGCGTCAGTAATGGACCAGGTCGCCGCCTTCGCCACCGGTGTTCTTCCCAATATCTACGAATTTCACCTCTACACTGGGAATTCCACGACCCTCTTCCATCCTCTAGCTCCACAGTCTTGAACGCAGTCCCCAGGTTGAGCCCAGGAATTTCACGTCCAACTTGAAAAGCCGCCTACGCGCCCTTTACGCCCAGTAATTCCGAGTAACGCTAGCCCCCTTCGTATTACCGCGGCTGCTGGCACGAAGTTAGCCGGGGCTTCTTCTACGGGTACCGTCATCATCGTCCCCGTCGAAAGGACTTTACAATCCGAAGACCTTCTTCATCCACGCGGCATTGCTGGATCAGGCTTGCGCCCATTGTCCAATATTCCCCACTGCTGCCTCCCGTAGGAGTCTGGGCCGTGTCTCAGTCCCAGTGTGGCTGGTCGTCCTCTCAGACCAGCTACCGATCGGAGGCTTGGTAGGCCGTTACCCCACCAACTACCTAATCGGACGCAGGCCGCTCATCAGGCGCATTACTGCTTTGGCCCTCAGGCCTCATGCGGTATTAGCCCCAGTTTCCCAGGGTTATCCCCCACCCAACGACACGTTCCTACGCGTTCCTCACCCGTCCGCCACTCCCCTTGCGAGGCGTGCGACTTGCATGTGTTAAGCATGCCGCCAGCGTTCACTCTGAGCCAGGATCAAACTCTCAGGTTCTTCAGCATGATATCAACCTCAACGCCTCGCGACGCCTCAGCCAACACCACACACAAACCCACATCCCAACCCCACTGACTAAACCTAAACTTCCATCCGGCCACCCTTCCCACCCCCCAGCCATCAACCCTTCGGGCCAATAACCAAAAGATCAGAAGAACAACCTTCTTCCCTCAATCAGATGCACAGCTTGAATGAACA
>NZ_JBXVVR010000017.1:0-1873 GCF_057219975.1 Roseomonas sp. TF40
CGACTTCACGCGCGAATGCCTGGCGCTGGTGGCCGACACCTCGCTGTCGGGTGCGAGGGTGGCGCGTGAACTCGATGCGGTTGTGGCGATCCGCGGTAAGCCTCTGGCGGTGGTCAGCGACAACGGCACGGAGCTGACCTCGACCTCGATCCTGCGCTGGTCGCAGGAGCGGCAGGTGGAGTGGCACTACATCGCCCCCGGGAAGCCGACGCAGAACGCGTTCGTCGAGAGCTTCAACGGCCGCCTGCGGGATGAGTGCCTCAACGAGACGTTGTTCACGTCCATGCCGCAGGCCCGGGCGGTGCTGGCCACCTGGCGGCAGGACTACAACACCATCCGGCCGCACTCGAAGCTGGGCGGGCGGACCCCCGCCGAGATCGCCGGCCAACGGGGTTGGGGGCATGCCCCCAACCCCGTTGCCATCCCATCAACCATCAGACATCAACGCAGAGGACTCTCCGTCTGAGTGGATACATTCAGAGGAGCACGTCAGCCCCTGCCCCGCGCCTGCACCCGAACTTGGCTGAGCTCTACCGCCAGCGCGTCGCCGAGCTGACCCGCCTGCTGGAGTTGGACGACGCGACGGCCGCGCGTGAGATGGTGCGTGCCCTAATCGAGGCGATCCACCTCCACCCTGAGGGAGGCAGCCTGCGTGTGGAAGTCCGCGGCGAGCTTGGCGCCATTCTTCGCCTGGCCGAGGGTGCCAGAAACGCGAAAAGCCCCGGCGATGGTGCCGAGGCTTTGGTAGGGCAAATCAAGTGGGATGCGGGGACACGCAACCGACGATGCCAATACATCATTGTGACCATCTGACCCTCGCGCCCAATCCGCCCCGGGCCAGCTGGGGGTGACGGTTCGAATCGCCACCGCAGCTCCAGTCGGTTTCCCAACCTCATATTTCCCTTCCACTGGCAGCGCCGTAAACCGCAGGTTTCCTGTGGTTTCGCCGCGGCGGCTTGAGGGTTGGAGAACGCAACGCCCCCCGAAATCGCTCTCCGGAGGCTCGAAAGTCTCCGAAGTTCGGGGGTAGCCCGATTTGACCCTTAAGCCCTACCTCATTGATCTCACTGAAATTTCTCTGCGCCGACCTTGGGGGTATTCCAAAAGCCGACCGCCTACCGGTCGCCGCTTGGAGCACGAATCAATTCAAGTGGCCCGCGAGCCTTCTCAGTACGTCCAATCCACATGGCGCACCGGCTGCCTGTTAAGCTGGTCGCGCCGAAGCTGCCAGCCGGGCAGGAACTGGTCCATCAATGCCACGAAGCGGGCGTTATGGGTCGGCTCCAGCAGGTGCACCAGCTCGTGCACCAGGATGTATTCCAGGCACTCCCGGGGTTTCTTCGCCAGGTCTGTGTTGAGGCGGATCGCGTGGCTGGCGGGGTTGCAGCTGCCCCAGCGTGTCTTCATGCGCTGGACGAACACACGGTCCACCCGAACGCCGAGTCGGCGCTCCCATTCCGCTGTCAGCGACTTGGCCTCCTCGCGGAGCTGTTCCCGGTACCAGGCCTCCAGAACCTCGCCCCGGCGGCCCTCGTCCATGCCCGGCCGGACTGCCAGCACCAACCGATGGTGGCGCCATTCGACTGCCGGGGGGGCGTCATGCTCGACGACCTTCAGCAGGCACCGGCGGCCCCAGACGTAGTGGCTCTCCCGGTCCAAGTACTCGCGTGCCGTCTCCCGCTCCTGCTCCTGCAGCTTGCGCTGCTGCTGCCGGATCCAGGACAGCTTACCGATCGCGAAGGCGCGGATCGCGCTTGACCAGCCCCCATCGAGCGGTCCGGGCGGAATTTTAGTGGGCCATCGCCGCCGCGCCTGCTCCTGAGCTGATCTGCGACCTGGCCGCGGGCGCCGTCTCTGGGGCGGGCGGGCGGTA
>NZ_JBXVVR010000018.1:0-1028 GCF_057219975.1 Roseomonas sp. TF40
TCTAGGTGTTTGATCCCAGGGTTTGATGGTGCAGTCTTTTCCCAGGCATGGAAGGACGCGCTATGGGCCAGGTTCTTCACGGGAGCGCCCGCACGACAGAGGCGGTCCGTCGCGCGATCCAGCATAGTCAAGCGAGCCTGAGGGACTTGGCACGGCGCTTTGGCGTCAACCCGAAGACCGTCGCCAAGTGGCGCAAGCGCTCCTCCGTGGCTGACCAGCCCACCGGCCCGAAGGCGCCGCGCTCAACCACCCTGTCCGCAGAGCAGGAAGCCATCATCGTGGCGTTCCGCCGTCACACGCTCCTGCCGCTGGACGACTGCCTCTACGCCTTGCAGGCGACAATCCCGCAGCTGACCCGATCCTCGCTGCACCGCTGCCTGCAGCGCCACGGCATCTCCCGCTTGCCCGAGGTCGAGGGCGACAAGGCCACCAAGAAGGCGTTCAAGGCGTATCCGATCGGCTTCTTCCACATCGACATCGCCGAGGTGCAGACCGCCGAAGGCAAGCTCTACCTCTTCGTAGCCATCGACCGCACCAGCAAGTTCGCCTTCGCTCAGTTGGTGGAGAGCGCAACGCGTGTCACCGCATCGGCCTTCCTCGAGGCCCTCGTCGCCGCCGTGCCGTACCGGATCCACACCGTGCTCACCGACAACGGCATCCAGTTCCGACTACCGCCTCGCTACGCCAATGGCCCAACCGCGCGATATCTCACGCACATGTTCGACTTGCGCTGCGCCGAGCATGGCATCGAGCACCGCTTCACCCGCATCAACCATCCTTGGACCAACGGCCAGGTCGAGCGGATGAACCGAACCATCAAGGACGCCACCGTCAAGCGCTTCCACTACGACAGCCACGATCAACTCCGGCAACACCTCGACGGCTTCATCGCCGCCTACAATTTCGCCCGCCGCCTCAAGCGCCTTCGCGGGCTCACACCATACGAGTTCATCTGCAAGGCGTGGGCAGACCAGCCCGACCGCTTCACACAAAATCCGCACCACCAAATGCCGGGACTAAACACCTAG
>NZ_JBXVVR010000019.1:0-695 GCF_057219975.1 Roseomonas sp. TF40
CCCGTCACCACCGTGCCGCGGCCCGAGATCGAGAACACGTCCTCGATCGGCATCAGGAACGGCATGTCCACCGGACGCTCCGGCTGCGGGATGTAGCTGTCCACCGCCGCCATCAGCTCCAGGATCGCCTTCTCGCCGATCTCCGGCGTCTTGTCCTCCAGCGCCGCAACCGCCGAGCCGCGGATGATCGGAATGTCGTCGCCCGGGAACTTGTAGGAGGAGAGCAGCTCGCGCACCTCCATCTCCACCAGCTCCACCAGGTCCGGATCCGCCAGGTCCATCTTGTTCAGGAACACCACCAGCGCCGGAACGCCCACCTGACGCGCCAGCAGGATGTGTTCGCGCGTCTGCGGCATCGGGCCATCGGCCGCCGACACAACCAGGATCGCGCCGTCCATCTGCGCCGCACCCGTGATCATGTTCTTCACGTAGTCCGCGTGGCCGGGGCAATCCACATGCGCGTAGTGCCGGTTCGTCGTCTCGTACTCGACATGCGCCGTCGAGATCGTGATCCCGCGCGCCTTCTCCTCCGGCGCCTTGTCGATCTGGTCGTACGCCGTGAACGTCGCACCGCCCGTCTTCGCAAGCACCTTCGTGATCGCCGCCGTCAGCGACGTCTTGCCGTGGTCAACGTGCCCGATCGTCCCGATGTTGCAGTGCGGCTTGTTACGCTCGAATTTCGCCTTGGCCATTGC
>NZ_JBXVVR010000020.1:0-644 GCF_057219975.1 Roseomonas sp. TF40
CGCATCGAGTTCACGCGCCACCCTCGCACCCGACAGCGAGGTGTCGGCCACCAGCGCCAGGCATTCGCGCGTGAAGTCGTCCACCACGCACAGGATGCGGAACCGCCGACCACAGCCCAGCGCGTCGGACACGAAGTCCAGCGACCAGCGCTGGTTCGGCCCCTGCGGCAGCACCATCGGCGCCCTGGTGCCCAGTGCACGCTTACGGCCGCCGCGGCGGCGCACCTTGAGACCCTCCTCGCGGTAGAGCCGCAGCAGTTTCTTGTGATTCGGCGCCAGGCCCTCGCGGGCCAGCAAGTAGCCCAGACGCCGATATCCGAACCGGCGACGCTCGGCCGCCAGCTCCCGCAGCCGCTGCCGCAGGCCAGCGTCATCCCCCCGGCTCGGCTGATACCGCGCCACCCGCCGGGCAATGCCGATTAGCTTACACGCCCGACGCTCGCTCAGCCCGTGGCATTCCCGGGCATGAGCGACCGCGTTCCGCTTCGCGCCGGGCGTCACCATTTTTTTGTCGAGATGTCCTTCAGCACCGCGATGTCCAGCATCGCTTCCGCCAGCAGCTTCTTGAGCTTGGCGTTCTCCTCTTCCAACGTCCGCAGCCGCTTGGCCTCAGTCACCTCAAGGCCGCCAAACTTGGCCTTCCA